>JAWLCY010000003.1:0-415486 GCA_041686895.1 Saliniramus sp.
TGATCTGTTCCTCGCTGAACCTCGATCGCTTCATGGTCCGGTCCTCTCGTCGGGCCGGACTCTACCTCAGGCTGGAGGAGATGGCGGGGGTCAGAGCACACCCATAGGACAAGCCATTGGCAATACCCCACGGATCAGAAGCATAGAAAGGCCAGATCCTCAATTCTGCTCTGCTCCAATCTTGTCCTTTGGGGTACGTTCCGCACTACTTACCGTTTACTTCTTGCCCCACAAGCGCTTCTGATCCCAACCCCCGGCTCATGAGCATTTCGGCGACGAGAAAATCTAGCGGTGCATCCACATCCGTTGCCTCCACGGGATCGACGGGAAGGGCAAGAGCCCGACCATTTGCGAGAAAATTCCCACACTGGAGAAACTCATTCCACCGGATGATCACACACAAATTTGAAAGCTTAAAATACTGCGGATATTCCTGCCGATTTAGCAGACTCCGATCAGGTGAAAAGAACTCTTCCAAAGTACCATCCAAATTTATAATCCCGCACTTTGCCGGGGGTACAGAAACGGGAGCAACGGAGAAGACAGCCGGAGCCTCGGGTCGGTCGCGCAAAAGGGAAAAGCCACGACGCAGAGTTTCCACGGATCTCAAAGGCGCCGTCGGCTCTAGTAGGCATAAGTACTCATACTGGCGATTGTTATTTTGGCACCATTGCATTGCATGTACGACGGCATCTTCTTGCTTGGATACGTCGGTTGCAAGATGGGCCGGGCGGAGAAATGGGGCCTCTGCTCCTAATTGTATAGCCAAGTTTCGAATATCTGGGCTATCGGTGGAGACCATAACGTCATCAATTTCTTCACACGCATTCGCGACTTGAATGGTGTACGCAAGGACTGGTTTTCCACAAAGAGGCCGAATATTTTTGTTAGAGACACCCTTTGAGCCACCTCTCGCTGTAATGAGACCGAGACATCCGCGCTTTCCCTTGCTTGTCATCTTTCTGAAGCCCTAAATGAGCGTCTGATTTCGTCATCAAAAACGAAATCAACCACGCGTCCCAAATACTCGCTAAGAGGTCTCGCCTTTTCCTGCAACAAAGGGAGAACCCAATTTGTCACGACACTCTTGTGATATTCGTCAATGTCATAAATCGCGTAAGACAGAAAATTATCCAGTTTGTCGTGCCCCTTCAGGATCAACAAGTTACCGGGAGATGAGCTAATCCCCTCATAATAGGAATCGAGGTAACTTGGGTCGCGCTCTTTCGAACGATCCGTCCAGAGCGTGTCGAGAAAACTGCTCGCCTCAGGCCAGAGGAATTCAGCTTCGATTGCGGATTGGCCATCTATTCCAGTCTCACGAAAGTTGTGGCACAGAGCTAGCGCTATATCTCGATAGCGAGGCCCCCCCCTTAGGTCCCGCGCGAAAGCTGCAGCAACGCGAATGGGGTGGCCGAGGTAGTTGGAATAAACGCGGTCAAAGGGCAGGACGCTTAATGCTTCGAGAAGGCGCTCTATTCGGTGGAGATCGTGAGACGGCATACCTCGCAGTGACATTTCAGCAAGCAGGCTCCTCCCGAGGATCGACGGATCGATATTGAGCGACGCGATCTTGCACTGCACCTCCACACTGATATCTCTGTACGAAAAGAAACAAGCCGCAGGTCCCAAGACATTCATAGGTCAGAGCGCCTTCATATAGCCGCCGTCCACCGGCATGTTTACGCCGTTGACATAGCAGGCAGCCTCAGAAGCTAGGAAGATCGCCATAGGCGAGAATTGGTCGGGCGAAGCAATGTAGCCTGCCGGGATGGCTGCGCCTGCTTCTGCGAGCACCTGATCGTAGGGACGGCCTGCATGTTCAGCGGCGTTTCGAATGAGACCGATGGTTCGTTCGGTCATGACCCCTCCCGTTAGGATCGCATTAACCGTGATCCCGAAAGAAGCAACCTCGCGTGATAGCGTCTTAACATATCCTAAAACGCCTGCGCGCGCCACGTTGCTCAGAATCATACCGGGGTCCGGCTCCCGTCCCGTGCTCGACGCGAGAACGATAATCCGTCCAAAACCGCGTTCCTTCATGCGCGGGACTGCCGAGCGGCACATTGCGACAATGCTCATGAGATTAGTGGTGAGCGCGTCCTGTAGCTGCTCGTCGCTGACTTCGGTGGCGGGAACCGGCTTTGGCCCCGGGCCATTTGGAACAAGGACGTCAATGTGGCCCATATCATGAATTACGCGATCCATAGTCGAAGCAACAGACGCAAGCGAACTAACGTCCATGACGTAGGTGCTGACCTCAACACCTGTCTCCTGAAGAATCTCCGACTTGGCCTTTTCGAGGTTCTCGAGCGAACTCGATGAAATGGCCACGCGTGCCCCTTCAAGCGCGAAAGCTCGAGCGAGTCCTGCCCCGATTCCCTTGCTTGCAGCAGTCAAGAACACGGTCTTGCCCGCGAGTTTCAAGTCCATTCCAGTTCTCCTTCAAGGACACCAAGCTCCAATGCATTGCAGAGCTTTTTTTCCAAGTCATACAACCAACGGCAATCGCCCGCTGCGCAACTTTCGACGATTATGGATATGTCGTTCCATATTCGCCGGCTGGCCGCAACTCGCAAGTCAGCTCGTGTCGCCATCGGCTCGCGTTCAAAGAGCCCGATGAACTGAGCAAATAGCATTTTCGCGCGGGGGAGCGCTTTAGGATCGCAAAAGGCGGCATGTCTCGCGAATTTAAATGCGCAATGTGCCGCCGCCAGCACCGGATCGCCAACGCAGACGTCCTCGATGTCAATGAAGACAGGGCCATCATTCGTTACAATTACGTTCGCATGCTGAAGATCGTTGTGAACCAGCCTCCGGTTTGCTCCGGTCCGCAAACTTGCCGCTCGCAGAACCGAATCGGAAAGCCACGCCCGATGGGTCGTTAGGATTTCCCGGACGGCCTCCGATACATTTTTTTCCAAGCCACTGACGGTCCAGAACTCGCTTCGCAGCATCGACAGTAGCAGCGTGACGTCAAGATCCTTCAGCGTGTTGAGACTGGGCAGGCCGTGGAACGCTTCCGGATCGACAGAGTCCATACTGCGAAGGAGGCCAAGGGCACATTCGAAGGTCGCCGAGAGATCATGACGGGCCGGATCGAGCAAGGTGCCCGCAACGCGTGGATAAGCAATCCACGCCAAATCTCCGTCTGTTACGACGTGGACACCCTCGGAAGTCATCAGCGGGCGAATCGTCCGCACTTCGTGCAAATGTGCAAGTACCTGGCACTGGGCTTCAATAGCTTTAGCGAGTACCCCTGATGCGCCTCGAAGCATCACCTCGCCAGCCTCAAACGTGCTAACGCGAAGGACCGTCGAGTCTACATTCGGCTTCCTCACGATTTTTACACGCTCTTGCGCGGTCAAGCCAAACCTCGCGAGTACATTGGAAATGCGAGCGACCACTACGGGTTCCTCGTAAAAATTTGCATTCGTCTCGATGGAGAACAGTATCATGCCGGCCTTACCCTTCTAAAGAGCGCGAGAATCTGCGCATCTCGGGACGGTCAAGCAATTTTAGGAAGCACTCGCGAACAATCCTCGCATCGTAAAGCGCGTCATGCCGAGCGGATGAGACACCGCGCCCCAGGAGACTCTCCCGCGGCAGATCGGAGTCAACTCCACAAACGGCAAAAAGCGTATTGAGATCGAAATGTTGCGTGTGGTTGAGATACGACGGCAAGCAATGGAGCGCATGGAAGCGCTGAAGGCCGGGATGAGCATGCTCGTAAAGCTCGAACAGCAAGATCAGATCTGCTCCCTTACCTGCCGAAACGAGGTGGATCCGCTCGCCGCCGCTGTACTCCTCCAACCACCGTGCCAGTCGCTCGTATGCAGTCCTTGAGGAGATCCGAGCAGACGGATCAATCATGGAGAGCACATTTTCCCTCAGCCAGGGGGTGACCTGGCTCTCGTCATAGTCGTCAAGCGTCAGGTACAGTTCATTCCCTTCAAGATCGACCAACCCGAGGGAAACGAGGGTCGTATGCGCATGCTCGCCCGTAAATTCGGCGTCACAGAACACGAGTTTCATCAATTTGTCCCTGCTGCCGCAAAATCGTCGGGTCGGATACCTGCTGGACAGACCCTTTAAAAAGTCGCGGGCGTTTTGGCAACCGCGAATGGAAACGAGTCGGACGTAACCTGTGATGGACAATCGAAGGGGGCGTGTTCTATACACCCTGCGAATGCCGGATCGGCGGGTTGGCCCAAAATAGGCGGGCTCCGCCGCTCACGCTCCCTCGTTTCCCCGGAGACCGCTCGTGCCCGTCCGCTACTGCACCAAGTGCGTCTATTGCAGCGCCGCCGCCACCCCCGTGACGTTTGACGCGGAAGGCGTTTGCTCTGGCTGCAGAACCGCCGCGCAGCCGAAGTCGATCGACTGGGACGAGCGCTTCCGCTGGCTGAAGGAGCTGACGGACGAGTACCGCTCCGATTCGAACTACGACATCCTGATCCCGGTGAGCGGGGGCAAGGACAGCTATTTCCAGGCCCATGTGGCCGCGAAGGTGCTCGGCCTGAAGGTGCTGCTCGTGACCTATCACGGCAACAACTACCTGCCGGAGGGCGAGGAGAACCTCTTCCGCATGCGCGAGGTGTTCGATTGCGACCATGTCGTCGTGCGCCCGTCGGTCGACGTGCTCATCCGGATGAACCGTCTCGGGTTCCGGCTCCAGGGCGACAACAACTGGCATGCGCATTGCGGGATCTTCACGACCCCGATCCAGGTCGCAGTCCGCTACAAGGTGCCCCTGATGATGTGGGGGGAGCACGGGTTCATGGACCTGGGAGGCATGTACTCCTACAACGACATGGTCGAGTTCACCTCCAAGTACCGACTCGAGCACGCCCTGCGCGGCTATGACTGGCACGACTTCACCGACGAGGGGCTCGACAAGCTCGGCCGCCCCGAGCTGAAGGAGGGCCTGCATGCGAAGGACCTGCTCTGGGCGATGTATCCGAGCGACGATGACATCGACGAAGTGGGCGTTCGCGGAATCTATCTCTCCAATTTCGTGCGCTGGGACGCCAACGAGCATACGGAACTCGTCATGAAGGAGTACGGCTGGCAGCCGGCTCGGCAGCCCTTCGAGCGAACGTACCGGATGTTCTCGAATCTCGACGACATGCACGAGAACGGCATTCATGACTACATGAAGTTCGTGAAGCTCGGCTACGGCCGAGGGACGGATCACGCGGCGAAGGACATCCGCTCGGGGCGGATGTCCCGGGAGGAAGGCATCGCGATGGTGCGCAGGTATGATGCCGTGAAGCCGCGCCGCGATCTCGAGCGCTGGCTCGCTTATGTCGGGATGAGCGAGCAGGAATTTGATCGTACCCTCGACGGTTTCCGCGATCCGCGCGTCTGGTGGATCCAGGACGGGGAGTGGTGGAAAGAGAACATCTGGGGCGGCGCGAGCGCGTACGGACCCGTTCACCTGGCGCGCGAGCAATGGGGCAGGTACCTGCGCGATTCCTCCGCTGCGTGATGCCGGGCTGACCGGAGAGGCCTTTTGAAGCTCGTCGTCATCACCGATTCTTCCGGCCTGGAATGGGTGAAGCGCCATTCGGCGGATGACCCGCTCGAAATCGTCACCTTCTCCTGGCTGGCCGCAGCCTGCCGGGACACCGGTCGCGTCGTCCATCTCGCGGAGGATCCGGGTCCGCTCGAGGCCGAGGCCGACTGCGCCGCCTTCACGGATACGTTCTATGATGCCTTCTCGTCCGACCCCGACTTTGCCGCCTTCATCGAGCCACACGTCAACAGCGCCTATTACGTGGCGTTCCGCCCCCTCTGCTGGCTCGTTCGAACGGTTCGCCAACGGCTCGCTGCCGGAGGCGTCGCCGATCTCGTTCTGATCGGCGGGCATCCGCGCGTTTTCCTGTTCACCGTCTACGGGATCGACCTGTTCGAACAGAACCGCGCCGTCCTGGCGAGAGCGTCCTGGTTCTTCAATCCGTATCTCGCACAAGTCTTCGAAGGCAAGACCCGTATCGTTTTTGAAGCCGACCCGCTCTGGCGGCAGTGGGCGGCGAAGGGGCTACGCCGAATCGCAGCGCTCGCCGGCTCCACTGTCATGATGCTTCGCCGCCACTGGCACGAATGGCGGCGCAACGACGCACCAGCGCAGGAGACGGCAACTACGGGCAGGGACGTTCTGTTTCCGGTGCGTAGCCTCTCGCAACTGCGCTGCGTGGCCCCCCTCGCGCGACGGCTCGCGTCAAGGGGCTGGCGTCCGGTACTCGTCGTTCATCAGGTGATGGCGCACCCGCAATCGACGCTCGCGGCGGCACCATCCCTGTGCCCCGATGCGGTGATCGTTTCACTGTTTCACAACGCAAATCCCCTCGCCGCCTTAATGGTGGCCATGCGCTCGGGAGCCAAGGGGCTGCGCCGGGCCTTCGGAGGCAAAGGCGAAAAGGTAGCGTTCCGCTGCGGAGACGAGGTCGTTTCGGTCCCGGCCCAGGATCTCGTCTGCGAATTCTTCCTGTTCACGCATTATGCCGCCTACGCTGGTCTCCTGGCTCGCGTGCTCGCGCGCCTCCCGTCGAAAGTGGGCAGCCCCGCTGCGATGATCTCCACCGAACTGGTCGGCGGTCAGGCCTTCATCGAATGCACCGCAGCCCGCGCTGCGGCCCTCCCGGTGGTGACGATAGAAACCGGCAATCAGGAGCGCATTCCCCAGCCAGTATCGGTGGTCGCCGATTACATGCTGGCGCTCTCGCCCGCGAATGCCAGCGCCTGTAACGCTCTCGGACAGCGAAATCGCGGCATCGCAGAGTATGTGGGGCCTATCAAGTACCTCGACTGGCTCGGACAAGCGAACTCCGGATCGGTGCTGAGCGAGCCGCCGAGGCGATTGCTCGTTCTTACGCAGCCCTACGATTATGGGACCTGGGAGCGCATTCTCGGCGATCTCCTCGACTGGATTCAGAGCACGGGAAGGAGGGACCTGTCCCTTTGCCTGAGGTTACACCCACGGGACAACCACGCGTTCTATGCGCGCGCCGCAGCGAGCGAATCCGTCGAATACTCCGATCCATCGCAGGATCTTCATTCAGCCATTGCCGCAGCCGATCTCGTTATCGGGCGGACCTCCTCGGCTCTCGAAGAAACGCTGTACATCGGAGTGCCGTTCCTCTCCTGCCTCTATACGGAGTTCGACCGCGCCTTCGGCGGCGACTTCCTCGAGCCCGCCAGTGGTCTCGTATGTTACGACGGCAACGGGCTTCGCGATCGCCTGAACGACCTTCCCCGCGTGGGGCGGAGCTTCCTTGCGTTCCGGAAACAATATATTGGGGCGGGTACGATGACCGATCCGGAAGCCATCGTTGCGGCGGTAGAAAAGCGGATCGTCAGGACTGGCAACGCTTTTCGGGAGTGACACGGAGATGATCGTGGCGGTGATTCCCGCGCGCGGGGGCAGCAAACGCATCCCCCGCAAGAACATCCGTCCTTTCGCCGGCAAGCCGATGATCGCGCACTCCATCGAGGCCGCGCGGGCGGCGGCGCTGTTCGAACGGATCATCGTCTCGACCGACGACGAAGAGATCGCCGCGGTTGCCCGGGAGCACGGCGCGGAGGTTCCGTTTTTGCGTCCACCCGAGATTTCGGGGGACCATGCCGGCACCGCGGAAGTCGTGATCCATGCGCTCGAGCAGCTGCGCCGGGAAGGCCCGGTAACGCGGATCTGCTGTCTCTACGCAACTGCACCGTTCGTGCGCCCGGAAGACCTGCGCGCGGGCTACGAGAAGCTGGTTTCCCATGACGTCGCTGCGGTCTTCTCGGTGACCACCTTTCCATTCCCCATATTTCGCGCGCTTCAGCTGCGCGAGGACGGGCGCCTTGCAATGATCTGGCCGGAGCATCGGCTGACGCGCAGCAACGATCTGCCGGAGGCCTACCATGATGCCGGCCAGTTCTACTGGCTCGACCCGGACCGCCTGCTCGCCGAGCGAACGCTCTATCCCCCCGACGCCATGCCGGTGATCCTTCCGCGCTGGCGGGTTCAGGACATCGACACGCCGGAGGATTGGGAGACTGCGGAGCGGATGTATCAAGCGCTGGGGGGACGGTGACTGAACCGTTGCTTGCGCCAGTTTCGCTCCCGTGCAAGATAGCGCGCAACTTTCTCCGAATAACGGCCATGATCGCGTTTCCCGAGCCCCGCTATCGCATCTACGGCAGCCCCGGCAACTACGTCTCCGTCGCGCGGGATACGCTTCGGCGAGGGTCCGCCGGGACCAGCGACCCCTCCGGGGAAGCGGAGCGGGAGGTCGCGAGGTTCGTCGGAACGGATCACGCCGTCTGCATGCCCCAGGCACGCGTAGGCATTTTCCTCCTGATCAAGAGCCTGATCCGCCCCGGGCAGTCGGTGATTCTCTCGCCTTATACAATCCACGACGTCGTCAACATGGTCATTTGCGCCGGGGGGCGCCCCGTATTCGCCGACATTTCGTGCGAGACCTGCAATATCGACGCCGCCGCGATCGAGGAGTTGGCAGACGAGAATACGGGAGCCGTGCTGGTCACGCATCTCCACGGCCTCGCCTGCGACATCGAGCGAATCGCCGATTTCTGCCGGAGACGGAACATCGCGTTGGTGGAGGACTGCGCGCAGGCCTTGGGCGCGCAGGTGAATGGCCGCCGTGTCGGCAGCTTCGGCTCCGCCAGTGTCTTCAGTTTCGGAATGGCGAAGAACGTCAACAGTTTCTACGGAGGCATGGTCGCTACCAGCGATTCAGGGCTCGCCGATCGTCTGCGTTCCGAACTCTCCGCATTTCCGTACACGGACTCACTTACGCTCAGGAAACGTATCGCCTTCTGTCTGGTCGGCGATATCCTCACGTCGCGGCCGGTTTTCTGGACAGCGACCTACTGGCTTTTCCGCTACGGATATCTGAACAACGTCGAGCGGCTGAACAATCAGTGGCGCGGTGAACTGGCGCCGGTGCGCAAGGATGTCGTGCCCGACACCTATCTTCGGCGGATGACCCCGCTTCAAGCCAGGCTCGTCGCCCGCCAGATTGCCCGAATCGACCAGCAGTCGGCCATCCGCCTTACCTATGCACGTCGGTATTACGAAGGCCTCCGGGACATTCCCGAGATGACGATTCCTCCGCTGCGCGAGGACGGCTCCCACATCTATCTGACCTTCCCGATTCAGGTTCCGGATCGCGACGCCCTTGTCAGGAATCTCATGAAAAATTGCCGGGACATTACGGCGCAGCATCTCATCAACACAGCCGACGCCGAATGCTTCTCCGAATTCCACCGCGACTGTCCGAATGCACGCGCGACCGCGCCGTCCGTGGTCCTGCTGCCCTGTTATCCTTCCTACGGAATGCGCGAGGTCGAGCGTAATGTGCGCTTTATCCGCCGATTCTTTGGGAAAGAATGAGCACCATCAAGAAAATAACTCTACCCGCGCACCGCCGCCGCGGCCTTCTGGCTGAAGGCGCAGCGCTCTTTGCTCATGCAGGCGTGGCTCCGAACGGAAAGGCTTTGCGCCTTTATGTACGGGCGCTCGAGTTCGAGGATCCGGAGGTCTTCCCCATCATAGCGGATTGTTTCCTGAGGCGACCCTTCCTTCTCCGGTTCGTGGAGCCCCTCGGGAGAGAGAACCGCATGCGTCGCCGCATGGACATTGCGATGCGCATCTCGGAAGCATCCGGAATCGCCGGTGCCTCCATCTTTTTCGATTACGAAGGGGCGGGACGGCTTCACGTGCTCGTGCGCCTTGCCGGCAACGCGCTCGCCGAGACGTTTTTTCTTCCGTTTCGCGTCGTTTGCGCATGGCGATTGCATGAGCGCTGAAGTGATCGTCATTGGCACGGGTCCGGCGGGCGTTTCCGCCGCGTGGCCCCTGCTCGACGCGGGCTGCTCGGTGACCATCGTCGATGCGGGGGCGACAATTCCGCCCGCACCGGTTCCCAGCCGCCCGCCCATGTCAGCATTGAGGCGTTCGCCTACGCCTCAATGGGACCATCTTCTGCGCCAGGATCGCAGCGCATTGGTTTCGCGCGATGGCGTCTCGCCCAAGCTGCGTACTGCGGCTCCGCTGGGCTTCGGGGACGGTTGGGCGGCGGCCAACGGGATCGAAACGCGAGGTTTCCGTGCAATCGGCGCGCTCGCCCCGGGGGGATTATCCACCGTATGGGGCGCCGCGGCGATCGCCTACACGGACGCCGATCTGCGCGAATGGCCCCTGCGGGCCGCGGACCTCGCCCCGTCCTACAGGGCAGTGGCGGCACGAATCGGCATCAGTGGATCGCACGACGATCCGCTCGCGATCCATCACGGCGCCGACCTGCCCCTTCAGCCGCCGCTTCCGCTAGGGCAGATCGCCCGGCACCTGCTGGAGTCGTGGCAACGGTCCCGGCACCCCCGGCCGGAGGTGACTCTCGGGCGTGCCCGTAACGCCGTTCTGACCCGCGATCTCGCGGGACGAAGCGCCTGCTGCCTCGATAATGCCTGCATGTGGGGTTGCGCGCACGGGGCGATCTACGCGAGCCATCAGGAACTGCCGGCACTCGCACGCGCCGGCGCACGAATTCAGACAGACTTTATCGTAGAGGCGTTGCGCCCGGGCGATGGCGGCGCCTGGCGTGTTCAGGGCCGCGACTCTGAGGGGAGATCTCTGACGCTGCAGGCAGATGCGGTAGTGCTTGCGGCGGGCGCGCTGCCGAGCACCCGGCTCGCCCTCGACGCGATCGGCCGTATCGACAGCCCGCAGCCCCTGCTGAACACGCCGGCATGCGCCTTCGCGCTGCTCCTGCCCGGATTGCTCGGCACCGCACTTCCCGAAAAGCAGTTCGGCCTGGCGCAGCTCGCGTTCCGGGTCGCGGGCAACAGGGGAACCGATTTCGAGGGTTACGGCACACTTTTCGCCGCGGACGGGGTCTCTGCCGCCGATCTGGTCGAGGCGATGCCCCTGACGCGGCCCGGTGCGGCCGCCCTCACCCGTCTTCTCATGCCGGCTCTCATGATAGGGCTTCACTACCTGCCGAGCGATTTCAGCGCCTCCTCCGTCGTTCTTCGTCGTGACGGCGCCGGCAGAACGCGACTTGTCGTGTCGGGAGGCACGCGACCTGAGGCAGATCCATGCCATCGGGCGGCCCTGCGCGCCTTGGCTCGAGCGGTCCGGCCCACCGCATGGTTGCTTCCGGGCTCGCGGCGGAACTACGAGCCCGGCGCGGAGGTTCATATCGGGGGCACCCTGCCCCTCGGAGGCCCAGTGACGCCCGAAGGTGAGCTGAGCGGTGCTCCGGGTATCTACCTGGCCGATGCGGCAACGTTTCCGCGCATACCGGCCAAGCATCACACCTTCACGATCATGGCCAACGCGGACCGAATCGCACGCGGGTTGGGCGTGCGCTACGGAACGTCATTTCGCAGCCGATAAACGACGTTTTCGCGATCCGGCCAATCGTCGGAAAGCGTCGAGAAAACGCGCTCGAACTCGGGCGCGGCAGCCAGCGCATCGGCTAGTATCGGCTGGTACCGGTCCGGGACGTAGATGTGACTGACGCCCGACCGGCGCATCGTCGCAAGGCTTTCGGGGTCGTCCGGACGCCAGAAGGCACGGTCGAGAGCACCAAGGGGCGGCGCCTTCCCCGAGATGTTCGGGAAAACCCCGGAGAAGCGCGCAACGTAGTTGACGCGGGAAAAGACGGCCGCGCGGTCCGCAACGATTGCAAGCCAAGGAAGCGACCAGTCGTAAATGCGCCCGTCCTTCCCCGTCTGCGCAAAAGCCTCCGCTTCCACCGCATGAGGAATGTCCAGTTGAGAGGCCGTCAGCACGAGTGTGGTTTCGAAGTCGGTATTGTTGCGGATCCAGAGATAGGCTTCCCGCTGGGAAGGCGAAAGTTCCCCACGATTGAACCGGCCGTTCACAACCTCGTTTGCGCCGAACAGGACGAGAAGTGCAGCCACGGCAAGGGACGGCACTCGTTCGGTCCGCCCGTACACTCCCATCCCGAACAGGATCCCGGCCAGTGCAAGCAGCAGGGCGGCGTAGACGAACTCCGTTCCAAACGGACCGGGCAGATCTCGAAGGAAGTATGCGAACGACAATTGGACGAGCAGGGGGTTTTGAAGATTGTATATGGGCAGTGCGTTCAGTGCCGCCAACGACGCGATCACGCTGACGAGGAGGATTCCGAGAGCACACGTCATGCGCAGGCTCGCCCTTTGTCGCGTCAGTAGCCATTCCCGAAGAGCCGCGGCGAGAATCGTCCCGAAGATCAGCTTCGGCACAGCGAAATCCGACAGCGCAGCCATCGTCGGATAGATCAGCGTCTGCGTGAAAGGGGCGACCGTCCGGATCACGGGACCGAAGAGAAAAATTCCAATCCCGATCCAGGCTGAGAGGCCGAATATGATCAGGGGATCGTTGAACCGGCGTCGAAGCGCGACGGCAAGTCCAGCCAGAACAATCAGGTGGGCGGCGTGGCCCTGGAACCGCAGAAAGGTCGCCCAGATCTCCCCCGTGCCCATCCCTGCCGCAGCCGCGATCCCCTCCGGCTCTGGGCGCGCCGCCAGCAGACCGAAATTCAGGAGAACCGGCGTGAGCACCGGGAGGGCAACAGCTGCGCTCGCGACAGGAATCAGCCAGAGGTGCGTGACCCCGCGCTCACGGCGGTTGCGCCAGGTCTCGATCGCGATCCACAGCCCCAGCGCAACCGCGGCCCATATGAAGTAACGGAAATGCACGGCTAGAATCGCCCCATGGACCAGCCCGATCAGCACCGGTATGCGCCAGGTGGCGAGAAGATGCTTCGCGCCGCCGGAAACTGCCACGAGCCCCGCGATCAACAGCAGCCCGGCGATCCCCGGAACGCGGGACACCGAGCCGTCCCCATACTGCCAGATGAAGGCGCTGTTGAAGGCGAAGAAGAGACATGGCAGCGCGACGGTAATGGGCAGATCAGGGGCCAGGCGACGGATCACCGGCCAGGCCGAGAGCAGGGCCGCGACGACGAAGGCGACGGAGAGAAAGAGATGAGCCATCCCGGCGTCGGGCGCGCCGAGCCGCAGGACCATCGCTGCAAGGGCCTCGGTTCCTCCGGTTGCGAGAAAGCGGTGCTCTACCGCGATGGACGGCCAGAACCGGGATTCGGGAAAGCCGAGCCCGCGGTCGATCAGCCAGGTAATGAACGCGAAGTATTGCGCGTCCACGCCAGGCGGAGCCACATGATTCCGGAACGGGAAGGCAGTCACGAGCAGCAGAAGAAGCCCAAGGCAGGCCACAGGAACGAGCACATGGGGCCCACTTTCGCGCAGCATGCGCCGGAGCCGTAGGGCGCCTGCCGCGGCGAGGGTCGCCGAGGCGAGCCATGCGAGCATGGTCTGCCCGTTAAACGTAGCGACGTCCAGCCACGCGATCACCGCGAGGACCAGCCCGCCGAGCGCCGGCGCGAGGAGGAGGCGTTCGCTGGGCCATGGACCCGCCTCGGGCGATCCGGCCGGCCCCCGGGGCATCAGCGCCAGTCCTGCGAAGGCAAAGCCGAGAAGAATCGCCAGCGGTGCGGCGAAAACGGTCATGCAACCCACCGCTCAGGATCGAGCAGCCGGATCGGGCATGCTTCGCACAAGCTTCTCGGGCGCGCCTTTTCCGGACTGCACGATCCGATAGCTCGACGTATCATAGCGCGAGAGACGCATCTGCGAGATCTGATCGGCGATCAGGCCGAAGAGGCTCATCATCAGTCCGCTCAGCATGACGAGCACCGACGCGGCCGGCCATCCGGCACCGAAAGTCAGGGCAAGCGCCAGTCCGTAGCAGAATCCACCGGCGAGCAACAGGAGACCGAAACGGAGAAAAATCCTCAGAGGAGCGAAGAGCATGATCATGCGCAGGACGAGCATCAGGGCCATAAACCCGTCGCCGATGCGCACCTTGCTCCGGCCAATGCGTGGGTTGAGGTGAACCTGGTGAAAGTTCACCGGATAACCCCTCTCGACCATGATCATCGTACTGGTGATGCTTGCGCTGTAGCCGTCCGGCAGGATCGTCAGATAGCGCTCGATAATGTCCCGGCGAAAGACCCGCAGGCCGCAGTTTATGTCCTTGCCCGCATTCACGTTGAAGGATCGGGCCAGCATACGGATGATGAACTTGCCCCAGTTCCGCAACGGCGAGGGGCCTGAGCGACTGCGCTGCGCGATCACAGCGACGACACGAGCAACGCGCATCGTCTCGATCATTGCCTTCAAATCCTCCGTGCGATGCTCGTTGTCCGCATCGAACCACGCGACCAGTTCCCGTGAGGCGAGGCGAATACCCGTCTTGAGAGCCCCGCCGTACCCGCGGTTGAACGTGTGGCTCACGCAGGTCACCGCCGGGAAACCGGTTGCGGATTCGGCCGTCGCATCCGTGCTGCCGTCATCCACCACGATGATTTCCGCGCCAGGGAGGTCCGCCACGAGTCCCTCGAGCGTGCGCGGCAGCCCGTGCTCCTCGTTGAAGGCGGGAATGACAATGCTGACATCCGAATAGTCGTTGAAACGGTCGGTCATGTCGCTCGCAGATCCTGAATTCTCGCCGCGCACGCTCAGAGACGCCTCGTCCAACTGACCAGCACGAGGAGGTTCCAGATCAGATGGCTGAAGTTGGCGCGACGGTCCCGGTGCATTCTCCACACGCGCCTTACACCATCAGCCGCCAGATAGGGAGAGAGAAACTCCGCCTGCCGGTCGAGATAATCCTCCGCGAGCGAAAGCAGCGGCCCCCGCAGAAGTTCGGCGACCGGGACGTTGAAGCCGCGCTTGGGACGCCGCGCGACGTCCGGCGGCACCGGATAGGCTTCGAGGGCACGGCGCAGAAGGAGCTTGTCGGGTCCCCGAAAAGGGGTCAGCAGTGACGGATGCAGGGACGCAGCAAACTCCATAACGCGGCGATCCAGGAACGGAACGCGCAGTTCCAGCCCGTGCGCCATGCTCATTGTGTCGGCCTTCACCAGCATGTCGCCAGGAAGGTAGTGAGCCTGATCCGCCAGAAGACAGCGGTCCACGAGCGATCCGGTCGCGCCCATCGCGCCGGCGTAGTCCTTCAGCGGATCGGCCTCGCGCAGTTCGCGCATTGCCGGGCCATAGAGGCTCTCGATCATATCCGCCGGCAGGTGCCGCCGCCATTGCGGATGGTACCTGCCCTTTCCCGCCGCGATTCCTCCGAAGAGACGCTCGAGCTTCTCGCGAGCGCTGACCGCTGCGGCATCCCGTCCGCCGATTGACCGGGCGGACGTCGAGAGCAGACGCGCAACCGGAGACGGCACGACGGCTCCGAGAGCGGCCGCGATACGCGAAGCGCGATAAGTCTCATAACCGCCGAAAAACTCGTCGGCGCCATCCCCGGAGAACAGGACCGGGACCGAGCGCCGGGCCGCCGCGCAAACGAGATAGAATGCGAGACAGCTCGAGTCGGCGAGCTGGCCGTCCGTGTGATGGACAATACGCTCGAATACGGCTTCCAGCTCGCCGGGCGTATCCACCCGCAGAGCGGTATGATGCATGCCCGCCGCCCGGGCGATCGCCGCAGCCGCCGGACTTTCGTCGTGATCCGCATCGCCGAAAGCGGCGGTGAAGGCTGGGCGATCCGTCCTCCCCTCGCGACCGATCTCCATGGCGATGAGGGCGCTGTCGATACCTCCGCTGAGCAGCAGGCCGACGGGAACATCGCTCACCTGCATATCGCCTATTACGCTGCGCCAGAGGGGCGAGAACGCTTCGAGTGCGGCGTCGAGATCGCGTATCGCGGGCCGGCGGGTGGGTTTCCACCAGCGGATCAGCCGCTGCCCCATCCCGTCCACGATGAGCATGCTCCCAGGCGGCAGCGCCCGAACACCCGAGAGGAGCGTCCGTTCAGGACCGGGGAAGCCCTGTGCGAGGTGGGCGTGAAGCGCCTCCGGATCAAGCCGCCGCGGCGTATCCGGCAGAGCAAGAAGAGCCTTGATCTCGCTTGCGAAGCGCAGCGAGGAGCCAACCTCGGCATAATATAGCGGCTTGATTCCGACGGGATCGCGGACGAGGACGAGGCGGCGCGCCGCCCGGTCCCAAAGGGCGAAGGCGAACATGCCTTCCAGCCGGCGCGGCAAGTCCTCGCCCCATGCCAGCCAGCCCGCGGGCAAAACACGCGTGTCGCAGCTCTCGTCCAGCGGCCCCGTCCCCAGCCTTTCGAGCTCCGCGGACAGAGGCCCGTCGTTGTATATCTCACCATTATACGTGACGACGACACGCCCCGAACGGTCGGCCATGGGCTGATATCCGACGGGTCCGAGGCCCCGGATTGCGAGCCGGCGATGTCCCAGACCGACAGAGCCCTCGGCCCAGACTCCCTCCCCGTCAGGGCCGCGGTGGCTCAAAGCATCCGTCATGCGGCGCACCAGCCGTTCGTCCACGGGCGCGCCGTCACGATTGACGATTCCGGCTATGCCGCACATCGGCGCCCCCCCGAACGACAATTCGAAAAGCGCTTCGCGGGGACAGGATCAGACATCGGGCAATCACCGCGCGGTGGTCGAGCTCCGCCGGGCGGTGCCGTTTCTCCTTGACACATCGCCCCCGTTCCCGCAACCGACACACAGGAGATCAACACGTCCGACAACTGACAAGGCTCGGCTGCGAACGGTCTCGAAACGCGGACAAAATGCGCATCGTCTGTCTCTCGCCCGATCTCCACGAAGCTTACGACGCGTTCGTCGATCAGGACGACGCCGCCACGGTGTACCATACGCGAGACTGGCTCTCCTTTCTCGCCTCGATCTTCCCGCTGGCGCCGCGTTCGCTCGTCGCCGTGGACGACGATCACCGGATCCTCGGGGTACTGCCCCTTGCCGAGCGGCGCCGGCTGCGCGGGCGTAGCCTCGAGGCCCTGCCTTTCAGCCACAGGGTAGAGCCGCTCGGCGAGCCGGAGATCGTCGAAGCGCTGGTAAACGACATTCGCCGGCGCGCCGTCGCCGCGAAACTTCCGCTTGTTCTGCGGGGTGTGGACGTGAGCGGCGAAGCCGGCAGCCGCGCGTCGTTTGTGAATACCGTCGTGCCCCTTCCCGACAGCGTGGCAAGCCTGAACGGCTCGATGCGCGATGCGACCCGGCAGCAACTCCGGCAGGCTGAACGCATGCGGAGGCTTTCCCTGCACCGGGCAGAATCGCCGGAGGACTTCGCAGCGATGGACGCCATCATGGCCGACAACCGCCGCTTCCTCGCCTCGGCCACGTATCCCGCCGGTTTTTTTGCGACCCTCGCCTCCGTATTGGGCGAAAAGATCCACGCCGAGATCTGCCGCGATGACGGCGCTGCGATCGCGTTCTTCGTCTCGAGCCTGCACGGAAGACGCGCGATCTATCACTATGGGGCGTCTCGCACCGACCCGGAGCTTCGCCGTCTGCGGCCCAACAACCTGCTTTACTGGAGCGCCCTGAAACGCGCGGTCGAGGCAGGTGCGGAGAGCTTCGATCTCGGCACTTCGCTGCCCACGCAGGAAGGCCTGATCCGCTTCAAGGAGGGCTGGGGCGGCGTCACCACGCCCCTGCCCATGACGACATTTGATGCCGAGGGGAATTTCTCGGTCGCCGGGTTTTCCCAGGAGAGTCCGCTCGCGCGGCTGGTCGGGCGGGCGGTCGCGCGGTTGCCAATGAGCTTGTATCGACTCGTGACGCCCCCCCTTCTTAGGGAGTTCGGGTGATGACCACGCCGACGGCGCGGCACCGCCGGGGCGTTCTGCTAGCCCTCCAGGGCGCCATCTCGGCCGGCCTGCTCGCCTTTCTCGCATTCCGGATCGAGTGGACCGCGCTGGCCGGAGCCGCGAAAACATTAAGCTGGGGCTGGGCTGTCGCGACGGGGCTCTCACTTCTTGCCGCGGACGTCCTTAACGCCTGGCGCTGGCAGCGCTTGGCAACCTTTCTCCGGGTTCCCCTTCCCTTCGGGTTCGCCCTGCGGATCCACTACGTGGGCATGTACCTCAACCTCTTCCTGCCAGGCACCCTCGGCGGAGACGCCTGGCGAATGTGGAAGGCTTCCGCTCTGTCCGGCGGTCTGGGCGGCGCCGCGAGCGCGGTATTCGCCGAACGTCTGATGCTGCTCGTCGGCCTCCTGCTCCTGGTGGCGGCTACCCTGCCGTGGATGCCCACCGTCGGCGGGAATGGGGACGTGCTCATCGGCGCTCTGGCGGGCGCGGCCCTCCTCTCTGCCGGAGCTCTTGTATCGGTCGCGCTCCTCCCGAGGCTCGTTACAGCCATGCCGGACGGTCTTCGACGATCGCGCCTTGTGAAGGGGGCGGCAGATGTCGCCCTCGTACTTCCACGTCTGGCCCGGCCGGCGGTCGCGGCCGAGGGACTGCTGACCGCGATCCTCAGCCATTGCGTCATCATCCTCGCAATTTATTGCGCCATCCGCGCGGCCGGCGCGGAGGTGTTGGTGTTCGACGCCGTGATCCTGCTTCCTCCGGTCCTCCTGCTCGTGATGCTCCCTATCTCCGTGGCCGGCTGGGGCGTACGCGAAACAGGCCTCGTATTCGTAATGAGCATTGCCGGCGTCCCGGCGGAACAGGCGCTCCTCGGCTCTCTTCTCGTTGGCGCGGCGATGATGGCGGTCCATTTGCCGGCGGCGGCAGAGATAGCGTTAGGGAGAACGCGCCGTTGAAGGACAAGGAGGAATAGGGTAGGTCAGCGGAACGGCGTACGAACGAGGGCGCCGGAGCGGGGGAACTGGATGCTCACGATCTACGGAACCGCGGACCGGCTGACCTATTGGCGCGATTACTGGAAGCAAGTCGGCCGGGAGGTCGACGAGATTTCGTCGACAGAGGTGTACCCGCTCTATCCGACGGACGGATATGTGCGGCCCGGAATGCGGATACTGGAGGCGGGAGTCGGCATGGGTCGCGTGATGAAGCACTACGCGGCCCGCGGACTTGAGATCCGCGGCATGGACTACGAGCCAGAATGCATTGCGCGCCTGAACGCGGAGGATCCTTCGCTGTCGCTCTACGTTGGCGACGTGAACTACCTTCCCGAACCGGCTGGCAGCTACGACATGATCATGGCGTTCGGCACACTCTCGAACATGCCCGAGTGCAAACAGGCACTGGCAGAGTTCGCGCGTGTCTTGCGCCCGGGGGGTGTCGTCGTCGCAAGCGTCACGAACGATAATCTGATGCGACGGCTGCTGACCGCCCCGCTGCGATTCTCCCGCGAAGAGAAGCACTTCAGCATGGTTGCCTATACCCCGTCGGAGTGGCGCGAACTTCTAACCAACGCCGGGCTTGAGGTCATCGAAATCGCCCCGATTCGCACGCGCCTGCCGCTGTTCACATACTTTCCCTTCCTGCGACGCGATCCTGCGAAGCCGGTCGATCTCACATCCGCACGGGACGGCGACCGCGGACTGGCTCTGAACCCGCTCGGCGAATTCGTTTACCGCAACGCATTCCGCTTCGCTCCCTTCATGATTTCGCACGGCGTCGTCGGCGTCGCCCGCAAGCCCGGACAGGACTGACATGTCGAAGACCCGCCTGCTTTTCCTGAATCCTCCTTCGCTCGACGGGCGCACGATCAATCGCCACGTGATGGATCCCCATGTCTCGAAGGGCGCCTATATCTATCCACCCTACGATTTTCTGATGTTGAGCGGATGGTTCCATCCCAGCGAACGCTACGAACTGCGAATCATCGACGCCATGGCATCTCGCTGGACTCTGGCTCGGACCCTCGACGAGATCGCCGCTTACGCGCCCGATTTTATCCTCTCGATGACGGCGCCCCAGGATTTTGCCGCCTGCATGAGCTTCCTGGAGCGGCTGAAGAACAGGGTACCGACGCGGCTCTTCAGCATGGGGGCCGTAGAACACGAACGCAAGGCGCTCATTCTCGAGCGCCATGCTTTCCTCGACGGAATGGTTTTCGAACCCTTGAGCGACGACTTGAAGCGTTATCTTGACGGCGAGGCCGGACCTTTCGAGACCGTGATGGATCGAGCGGCTGTTTCGCTGCCGATCGAGCGGCAGCGGGCCAAATGGTTCACGCTGCCCGCCTGCCGCCACGATCTGATCGACGCGCGGCTCTACGCCTATCCCGCGATGCGAACGGATCGCTTCACCTCCGTCCTGACCTCCTACGGCTGCCCATTCACCTGCACCTATTGCGAGGCTCCGGGATTCAAGTTCACGCGTCGGTCTCCCGAAACCGTGCTCGAGGAACTGGAGCAGATCCGTAGCCTGGGGATCACCGAAGTTTGCTTCAAGGACTGGACCTTCGCCGCCGACAAGCGTCACGCGAACGCCATTCTGGACAGCATGATCGAACGTGATCTCGGACTGCAGTGGTTTACCTTTTCGCGCGCTGACGTTCTCGACAGGACTCTTATCGCGAAGATGAAGAAAGCGGGATGCACGGTCATCCAGATGGGGGTGGAGACTGTCGATTCCGATATTCTCAAGCTATACAAACGCCGCAACAACAACGAAACACTGCGAGATATCTTTCGTGCCTGTCACGAAATCGGCGTCGAGACAATGGGTACCTTCATCCTCGGACTGCCGGGGGATACGGAAGAACGTATCCGCGAAACAATCGATTTCGTTCTGGAACTCGATCCGGATTATGCCTCCTTCAATATCATCACGCCGCTGCTCGGCTCGGAGCTGCGGCGCGATTGGGAAAAGCAGGGCATTATCGATCCGGAAGCCTACGAGGTGCAGGACAGCACACAGGCCGGGCTCCATCATTTGGACATCGCGCCGGAGCGCCTCATCGCCCTTCGCGACGAGGCCGTCCGGCGCTTTTATTTCCGGCCAGCCTATATCTGGAAACGTGCGCGCAAGACCGCGACATGGCCACAGTTCAAGGCTCAAGCAGCGACGGGCTGGAGCCTGTTCCAACAGTCGGTCCTGCGGCGCGCTCCGGCCTCACGTGCCGACGCTGCGTAATTCCTCATAGGGCCCAGTAAAGCCGATCGGAAGGCAGCGACCGAGGGTCGAGCATCGATTTCACGTCCATGAGGATGCCGCCCGACCGCACGCAGCTCGCGATGCGCTCGGCCCCCAGCCTGCGGAACGCGTCGTGGGCGACCGCGATGATGAGGCAATCGAGTTCGAGGAGTTCCTCGCGCGACGAGAGCGATATGCCGTACTCGGCCAGCGCATCGGCGGGATCGACCATGGGATCATGCACGCGCGCAGTAACACCGAACTCGGCCAGTTCACGCACGATGTCCGGCACGCGACTGTTGCGCAGATCGCGGACGTTTTCCTTGAAGCTCAGGCCGAGAATGCCCACTCGCGCGCCCGGAACCGGCAGCGCGCGATGCGCGAGGAGCTTCACGGCCTTGCGGGCCACGAAGGCTCCCATTCCGTCGTTGATGCGCCGTCCGGCGAGGATCACTTCCGGGTGGTAGCCGACAGCCTCCGCCTTGGCCGTAAGATAGTGCGGATCGACGCCGATGCAGTGTCCGCCCACGAGGCCCGGCGTGAATGGCAAAAAGTTCCACTTGGTGCCCGCGGCTGCGAGAACGTCACGCGTTGAAATCCCCAGTCTTTCGAAGATAAGCGCAAGTTCGTTCATCAGGGCGATGTTCAGATCACGCTGCGTGTTCTCGATCACCTTTGCCGCCTCTGCCACGCGAATCGAGGGGGCGCAATGCACCCCCGCCGGGACGATCGCCTCGTAGACCGATGCGATGCGGGCAAGGGTAGCCTCGTCCTGTCCAGCGACGACCTTCACCACATCCCCGAGGCTGCGCAACCGGTCTCCAGGATTTATCCGCTCTGGGCTGTAGCCGAGGAAAAAATCGCTTCCACAGCGCAGCCCGGAGACTCTCTCGAGCGTCGGTCCGCATATTTCCTCGGTCAAGCCCGGATAAACCGTGCTCTCGAACACGACTACGGTACCTGTCCGCAGGGCGCGTCCTACCGACTCGCAGGCTGCAAGGAGCGCCCGGAGGTCAGGATGCCGGTTCGCGTCGATCGGGGTCGGAACCGTCACCACGAAGAACGTGGCATCCCGGAGATCCTGGGGGTCTTCCGTGAGCCGCAATGCGCTTTTCGAGAGAATTCCAGGATCCGTTTCACCGGTTCGATCGAAGCCGCGGCGCAGTTCTTCCATACGGTCGCGAGCGATGTCATAACCAATCGTGTCGCCGAACCGGGATGCCAGGGCCAGCGCAACGGGCAGCCCCACATAGCCCATCCCGATTACGGCGAAGACCTCGCTCATCCGAGATGCTCCCATTGGAGCGCAGTGCCACGCGAGAGCGGTCGGGCGGCTCTCCGCCCCAAGACTTCCGGAAAATGCTTGGGCGCCAGTCCGTAGCCAGGCCGAATGGAGCGGACGTTTTCGGTCGTCAGAGCCTCGCCCTCTGCAATGTCCTGCACCACGTAAAGCGAGCGTCGGAAGACCATGTTGCCACGCTCGCTCTCTGCACGCTCGTAACTCACCTGCCCGAGCGCTTCCCATGCGGTTCGACACCCCTTGACGAGTTCCGCCAGCTCCTCGGGTTCCAGGGAAAAGGCGCTGTCGACACCGCCATCGGCACGACGCAGAGTGAAATGCTTCTCGATCAACACTGCGCCGAGCGCCACGGCGGCAACGGGAACGGCGATACCCATCGTGTGATCGGAAAGCCCGGGCAGCACGCCGTGACGCCGCCCCAGATCGACCAGCGTGCGAAGGTTGCTTTCCGACGGCGCCGAAGGATAACCGCTGACACAATGAAGCATGATCGGAGAGACGCAGCCGCCGCGACGCGCCGCCGCGACGGCATCCTCGATTTCGGCTGCGTCGGCCATCCCGGTGGAGATGATCAGCGGCTTGCCGGTCGCAGCGGCCAGTTCGATGAGCGGCAGATCGACTGCTTCAAAGGACGCGATCTTGTAGGCCGGCGCCTCTAGGCTTTCCAGAAATTCGATGGCCGTGGCATCGAATGGAGAACTGAAAATGGCGAGTCCCAATTCGCGCGCCTTCCTGAACAGCGGCTCGTGCCATTCCCAGGGTGTGTGCGCCTCCTGATAAAGATCGTAAAGTCGTCGCCCGTCCCAAAGCCCTCCGTCGATCCGGAAGTCGGGGCTGTCGTGGTCGATGGTGATCGTGTCTGCAGTATAAGTCTGGAGCTTGACGGCATCGGCTCCCGCATCCCTGGCCGCCTTCAGAAGCTCGAATGCCCTATTGATATCGCCGTTATGATTGCCCGACATTTCGGCAATGACATATGGCGGCTGATCGGGTCCGATCGGGCGGCCGGCGATGCTTACGGTCGACATGGATACCCCGCGATACATAGGCGTTCAAGGACAGGCGATCAGTACTGAAGCGTCTGAGGTGGCCGTGTAGCCGGCCCTTTCGAACAGCTTCGCCGAAGCGTGGTTCCCCGGCAAGACGGTCGCGATGAGAGACGCTCCCGGCAGCAGGTTTCGCGCCAGACGCAGCGCCCCCGCTCCGATGCCGCGGCCATGGCGCGCGGGATCGACCAGGATGGACACCTCCCAGACCGACTCGCCCTGATCACGCATCCGGTCGAGCCGTAGAACCCCTACGGAAACTGAGTCTTCCTCAATGATCGTGAACAGGCAATCCGGGTCGAGCAGCCGGCGCGCCATCCACGCGGCATGCTCTTCCGGCGTGGGGATGGCCGGATTGCGGGCGAAGCGGCGCGTCTCGGGGGCGCGCTGCCAGGTCAAAATCAGGTCTTCATCCGCACTCTCGGCGAGCCGTAGATTCAGCGCCCCGCCGCGCGCGGATTGTTCGCAGTCCGCCAGAGCCGCGAGCACGCGCTGCGTACCCCGCCCGTCGCAAACCGCCTGCGCCCGGGCCGCCATTACCTGTCGGGTCCCGGCTCCGGCAAGCAGCCGGCGCAGCGCGGTCACCGCGTCGGCCACGTTTTCCACTGCAGTAACGGCCCCTGCTGCAGAGAGATTACGTGCGATTGTGCGTTGATTGTCGGCGATGACCAGCTGAACCGTCGGAAGGCCGAGGGCACAACGTTCCCATGTGGATGATCCCGCCGCTCCGATCGCAACATCCGCTTCCGCCGTCAGGGTAGCCATGTCGTCAGCGCCGACGAGGAGGCGGATTCCCGCAAGCCGTTCCGCCCGTTCGCGCAACTCCTCAAGCCCGCCCGCGGCAGGTCCGGCCACCACCGTTACGCAACAATCACCGAGCAGCCCTGCGGCCGCGAGAGCATCGACGAGTGCAACGGTCGTGTTTCGGGGATCAGCACCCCCAAGCGAAATCAGAAGGTTCCGGGCCGGGCGGCCGTCGCGTCGCGCGATTGCCGCCGCGCGTTTGCTCAGGAACTGCCCCCGGACAAGAGCATAATGGCTCCCCATCAGAAGACGCGCCGATTCCGGCACGAGGCCCGCGTAGTCCGAGCCCTCCCGGCCGAAGGTCTGGTCCACAAGAATGTCGCAGTCATGTGCGCGGTCTGCGAGATCATCGACGACCAGAATGCGGCGCGCGAAATTCCGGCAGTCCTGCTCGAATTCTGCCCCGAGACCGTAATGATCCACCACAAGCAGGTCGATGGCTCCGCCGATGGCAGCTTCCAGAGTACCGGCACCGCAGTCCTCGAGTGGCAGAAACGGGACGGCAGGCGGCGTTGGCAGAGCTGCGATGGTCTCTTTCCGCCCCGAGAGAGCAACCTGCCAGCCGGCCATCGACAGCACCTCGCCCAGAGCGAGGCAGCGCATCGCATGACCGATGCCCATTGTGGACGAGGCGTCGGCCCGCAGCACTGCCCTCGGCGCGGCGCTCATAATTTCTCGCCTGCGAGCCCCGACAACGCTGCCGCGACACGCTCGACATCCGCGTCGGTCATCGCGGGGAAGAAGGGGATCGAGAGTATGCGTTCGTAGTAGGTTTCCGCTCCAGGAAGACGGAGTTCGCGATCGAGGTTGCGATAGTACGGCTGCAGGTGGACGGGAAGGTAGTGGACCTGCGTTCCAATCCCGTACCGATCACGCAGCTCGACCATAACGCTGCGGCGCGTCCTGTTCAGGCGGGAAAAATCCATAAGCAGGACATAGAGATGCCATCCGGAGGATGCGTAGCTTATTCGCGGCACAGGCCGCATTACGGAAGCGAGCGGCGCGACGAGCCGATCGTAGGCGTCGGCGATGGCGCACCGGCGCCCGAGGAAGCGATCAAGTTTTTTCAGTTGGCTCAAGCCCAGTGCACAATTCAGATCACTCGCGCGATAGTTCCAGCCGAGTTCGTGCATCTCGTAGTACCAGGGATTCGGGGCCCCAGAAGAATCCAGCGCCAGTTCCGGTGACCGGAACTGCTCCACTTCCCTGACCATCCCGTGACTGCGCAGGCGCGAGAGGCGAGCCGCCAACCCCGGATCGCTCGTCGTCACCGCGCCTCCTTCGCCCATCGCGACCGTCTTGACCGGATGGAAGGAAAACACCGCCATATCGGAATGAGAGCATGCCCCGACGGGATGCGCGGCGCCTTCGCCGCCGGCAAGCACCGCCCCGAGCGCATGCGCGGCATCCTCCACCACTCTGATGTTGTGGCGCCGCGCGATCGTTGAGATGGCGGGCATCTCGCAGGGCTGTCCGTTCAAATGTACCGGGAATACAGCCTTCGGCGGCTTCGGGGCGCGATTGATCGCATCCTCGAGTGTTTCCGGCGTCATCAGCCCGGTCTCGGGGTCGACATCGGCAAACACGACGTCGGCCCCGGTGAAGCGAACGGCGTTCGCGGTGGCGAGAAACGTGACCGTCGGGACGACGGCCGTGTCGCCCGGCTTGAGGTCGAGGGCAAGCGCGGCGAGATGCAGGCCCGCCGTGGCGCTATTGCACGACACGCAGAATCCCGCGCCGACGCGTTCGGCAAGGGCGGCCTCGAAATCCGCGACGGCGGGCCCCGTCGTCAGATAGTCGCCGCGCAGGACGGCCGTCACGGCCTCCACATCCGCCTCGTCGAGCCATTGACGTCCGTAGGGAAGAAACGCACCGCTCACCGGCGGCTCTCCTCAAGAAGAGCCTGAAAGCCGTCCCGGTCCAGCCATTCATCGTTGCTTTCACTCGAATAGCTGAAATCCTCGGAGACAGGTTCGGCGCCCATCGCGAGATAGCGGTCGCGTTGCCAGCCCCCTAGAAGCGGCTCGATGATGTAGCGGTCCTCGAGCCTGAGGGTATTGCGGGCGTCATCGACCGTGATCATCTCCTCGTGCAGCTTCTCGCCCGGCCTGATCCCCACCTCGCAGGTCGGGACCTCCGGCGCGAGATAGGTGGCTAGATCGGTCACCTTCATGCTTGGGATGCGCGGGATGAAGAGCTCTCCTCCCTGCATCATGTTGAGGCAGGACAACACGAAGTCGACGCCCTGGGTAAGCGTGATCCAGAAGCGGGTCATGCGAATGTCGGTGATCGGAAGGCGCTCTGCCTTCTCCTCGATGAGACGTTCGAAGAAGGGCAGGACGCTGCCACGGGACCCAAGCACGTTTCCGTAGCGGACCACGGCGAATGGCGGCGCGCCGGCGCTCATGTGATTGGCAGCGACGAAAATCTTGTCGGAGGCGAGCTTGCTGGCTCCGTAGAGGTTGATCGGGCTGCAGGCCTTGTCCGTCGAGAGGGCGATGACGCGGCTCACGCCGGAGCGGATCGCCGCCGTGACAACGTTCTCCGCACCGTGGACGTTGGTCCGCACGCATTCGAACGGATTGTATTCAGCGGCCGTGACGTGTTTCATCGCGGCAGCGTGGACGACGTAGTCAACGCCACGCATGGCCATCTCCAGCCGGGATTGATCGCGCACATCGCCGATAAAGTAACGCATACACGGGTAGTCGGTCTCATTGAACCGCTTGGCCATTTCATACTGCTTGAGTTCGTCCCGGGAGAAGACGATCAGCCGCTTGGGCCTGTAGGTCTCGAGCACCCGGCGTACGAACGCCTGACCGAACGAGCCGGTGCCTCCAGTGATGAGAACCGTCTTCCCGGTCAGATCAACAGGGTCGACTAGAAAACTGCGAATGCTTGCCATGGCGGGCTTCGACTTCTTTCAAAAAATGGATAGATTTCAGCGCCACATGCCGCGCGCGTCGATGAGAACCTTGCTCATCAACGCGCTACGGTCGAGCGTCTTGAAAGCTTCGTGATCAACCAGTCCGACGACGATGTCGGCCCGCTCGACAGCGGTCGAAAGATCGGTCAGGCCCACATGAGCATGCTCCTTCAGGGCGGGCGGCAGAGCGGGGATGTGCGGCTCGACGACGAAGACTTCCCCAAGTCTCCGCCGCGCAAAAGCCTCTACGATATGGAGGGCCGGACTTTCTCGAAGGTCGTCGATGTTGGCCTTGTAGCTGAGACCGAGGCAGGCGATTCGGGGCTCCTTGAACCGTTCGCTGGCATCAAGCATGCGCCGCAGTATCCATTCGGGTTTGGCGTCGTTCACCTCTCGAGCGGTCCGGATCAGGCGCGCTTCCTCCGGAGCACTATGAACGATGAACCACGGGTCGACAGCGATGCAGTGGCCTCCGACCCCGGGACCAGGCTGGAGAATATTGACCCGCGGGTGGTGGTTCGCAAGTTCAATCACCTCCCAAACATCAATGCCAAGCCGCGCGCAGATCAGCGACAATTCGTTCGCAAACGCGATGTTAACGTCGCGGAAGGCGTTCTCCGTGAGCTTGCAGAGTTCGGCCGCGCGAGCCCGGGTGAGAATGCATCGGCCGGAAACGAAGGTACGATAGAACTGCTCCGCTTTCGCAGCGCAACCTGGCGTGATGCCGCCGATGATTCGGGTGTTCTCGACGAGTTCGCGCAGTATGCGACCCGGCAGTACCCGCTCCGGACAATGAGCGAGATAAACGTCTCCCCGATCCGTCGGGCATTTCGGGAACGTCAGGTCCGGCCTCGCTTCCGCAAGCCAATGAGCAACGCGCTCGGTCGTGCCCACCGGCGAAGTCGATTCGAGGATAACGAGGTTGCCGCGTTCCAGAACCGGCGCGATGGCCCGGCAAGCTGATTCCACGAACGAGAGATCCGGGCTGCGGTCTTCCCGGAACGGCGTAGGCACTGCGATAACGAAGACCTGCGCGGGCTCCGGCGTGAGCGTTGTCTTCAAGTGTCCGCTGTTGACGCCGGCCCGGACGAGGACATCGAGATCAGGCTCTAGAATGTGAACCTCTCCCCGGTTCAGGCGGTCGACGACCTCAGGGGCGACGTCCACCCCGACGACATTTATTCCGCGATTTGCCAGGACGGCGGCGGTCGGCAGACCGATATAGCCGAGCCCGATAACGGACACGCGGTCAAATTGATGGTCCACGATTCATGCTCTCCACAATGCGTTGCGCCGCCAAACCGTCGCCGTACGGGTTGTGCGCCCGCGCCATTTCGTCGTAGTGACCTGGATTGTCAAGCAGCCGAACAGCCGCGGCGAAGATGCGCTGGCGGGACGCTCCTACCAGCTCGACCGTTCCCTGTTCGACGGCCTCCGGGCGCTCCGTCGTGTCACGCATGACCAAGACAGGCTTGCCGAGTGACGGCGCTTCCTCCTGAACACCGCCGCTGTCAGTGATAATCAGATAACTGCGATTCATTAGGTAAACGAAGGGCAAATAGTCCAACGGCTCGATCAGAAAGACGTTTTCGAGGCCGCTTAGAGTGCGAAGGACGGGTTCGCGGACGTTCGGGTTCAGGTGAACTGGATACACGATCTGGACATCATCCCGCTCCGCAAGCTGGCGGAGGCCGTCGCAGATCTCCCGCATCCCGTCGCCAAAATTTTCGCGACGGTGTCCGGTCACGAGGACAAGCCGTCGCCCGGAATCGAGAAAGTCGAACCGCTCCTCGAGGGACGTCCGCGATGCTTCGTCCGATTGCAGACGGGCGACAACATCCAGAAGTGCGTCAATGACCGTATTACCCGTGACGCTTATCCGATCGTCAGCAATGCCCTCGGCCAACAGGTTCTGGCGCGCACGCTCCGTCGGTGCCCAATGCATGGCGGCGATTGCGCTGGTGAGCTTCCTGTTCATTTCCTCCGGCCAGGGCGCGTAGATGTTGCCCGTGCGCAACCCTGCTTCGACGTGTCCGACGGGAATTTTCGCGTAATAAGCGGCAAGCGAACATGCGAACGTGGTCGTGGTATCACCATGCACCATCACGAAATCGGGCTTGCTGCGCTCAAACACTTCCACCATGCCCGATAGAACCGAAGACGTGATCGATGTCAGCGTCTGCTGACTCCGCATGATGGACAGATCAAAATCGGGCACAATGCCAAAGAGCTTGAGGACCTGATCCAGCATTTCACGATGCTGGCCGGTCACGCAGACCAACGGCTCGAAGCCAGGCACATCCCGCAGACGCCGGATCACGGGCGCCATCTTGATTGCTTCCGGCCGGGTTCCAAAGACCGTCAGAACCTTCATATTGTTCCGCCTATCCACTGTGGGTCGAAAGTCGGTCGCCTACGGGAGGTTGTTGGCGCGGAGATCCGGCTTAATATGCCCTCCGAGTAGCTGTCGAGCGCTAAAGCGTCAACTCACCCGACGATCCCCGGCCCTTGCTTGCGCTGGAAAAACGCCTGAGGTAGTACGCAGGCGGACTGGACTGCCTCGAATTTCTCCGAGGCGGTAGCTTGGTGCGCCGGAAATCAAGGCCGGGAATTCTCCAAGCGGGCCTGTGGCAAGAGTGGCTTACCGCGGAACGTGACTGCGAGCAGCCGGGGTGATCTGCCTCGCTGTCCGCATCCGTTAACGCCCTGGTGCTTAGTCGCTACTGACGTTGTTGAGGATAAGGATCGACCGTGACCGAATCACGCGCCGCACCCCGCAAGGCCCTTGTCACCGGGTGCGCCGGCTTCATCGGCTTTCACGTCGCGCGCCGGCTTCTCGCCGATGGCTGGCTGGTGACCGGGATCGACGGGATGACGGACTATTACGACGTCCGCCTCAAGCGGGACCGCCTTGGTTTGCTGCAGGGGGCGAACGCGTTCGACTTCCACGAGATCATGCTCGAGGACGCGCCGGCTTTGGCGCGCGTCTTTGAGCAGACGCGGCCGGACGTCGTCATCCACCTCGCGGCGCAGGCGGGCGTCCGCTATTCGCTGGAGAACCCGCGCGCCTATGTCGATTCGAACCTCGTGGGGACGTTCAACGTCATGGAGGGGGTGCGCGAGACGAGTCCGGCGCATTTTCTCGCGGCCTCCACCAGTTCGGTCTACGGGGCGAACACCGCGATGCCCTTCGCGGAGACCGACAGGACCGACCACCCGCTCACCCTCTACGCCGCCACGAAGAAGGCGAACGAGGCGATGGCGCATTCCTATGCGCATCTCTGGGGCCTGCCGACGACGCTCTTCCGCTTCTTCACCGTCTACGGACCCTGCGGCCGTCCCGACATGGCGCTGTTCAGGTTCGTGCGCGCGATCCTCGCCGATGAGCCGATCGACATCTACGGCGAGGGCGAGATGAAGCGCGACTTCACCTATATCGACGACCTCGTCGAGGGCATCGTGCGGCTCGTGGACACGCCGCCGGTGCGCGACGCCCCCGTCGATCCCGATCTCGATTCACTCTCGCCGGCGGCGCCCTTCCGCGTCGTGAATATCGGCGGCGGACAGCCCGTCGGGCTCCTCCCCTTCATCGCGGTGATCGAGCGCGAGCTCGGTCTCACGGCGAAGCGCAACATGATGCCCATGCAGAAGGGCGACGTGCGCGAGACGGTGGCGAGCGCGGATCTTCTGGAGAGGCTCACGGGCTATCGTCCGGCAACGGGCGTCGAGGAAGGCGTGAAGGCCTTCGTCGCCTGGTATCGCGACTATTATCGTTTGCCGCGCCGCCCTGATTGAAGGTCGTGCGGGCCGTTTTAAGCCCATGATGCCGCCGCGTCCCCGCAGCCGCCCCGCGAAAGGGAATTCCGGAAGAAGATCTACTATCCCGGGCTGCGGAAACAGCCGTTCTGAGCGCTATTAACCAGGCATTAACCATAAGGGCCGACCGTACCGGCGTATTCGCTGGAAAGGAGTAACCCCATGGCGCAGCTTGGACATCTGACGGCGGGCCCCCGGATCCGCTCGGCCATCCGGCTCCGGATCGGCTCCCATCTCCGCAACTTCTACACGAAGCTTCAGCGGGAACCCGTTCCCGACCGGCATATCGACCTCGTGCTCGAATTGCGCCGCAAGGAGCGCGACCGGCGCCGGGAGGCGCGGAGCTCGAGGTAGGAAGCGTCTTCGCGCGATGCCGGCTGAGGCATGGCGGTCGCGCGGGCAGCGGAGCAACAGGACGGATTTCGGTACACTCTCCCGCCGCCCGACGCTGGGCGGCGGGAGTTCGAGGCTTAAATCAGTTCGCGGTAAACATCGCATCGACTTCCGCGCGCCATTCGTCCTGATCGTACTGCGCGCCCTGAAGCACGGTGCTCCACTTGCGGACCAAAGCCGCCGAAGCCAGCGCCTCCTTGATTTCCTCCTCCGTCGCGCCGTGCTCTTCGGCGGCTTTGCGGTGGAAGTAGACACAGTAGTCGCAAGGAATCTGCGCCGAAACCGCGAGCCCGATCAGTTCCTTGGTTTTCCCGTCCAGCGCGCCATCAGGGTTCATGATTGCCTGGAACTCCTGCCAGGCCGCATCGACACCCTGCTCGGGCCAGGTTTCCTGTATGAAACGCGGAGCGTCCTGTGCACTGACGGGACCGAGCGGCGTGAACGCAACTGCAATTGCGAATGTGCTCAAGAGAAGTTTTCTCATCGACATTCTCCGTGCATGGGTTGCTGATAAGTCCGCCATCAGGCAGCGGACCGGAGCCGTCCCCGCTGTCCGGGTCGCTATGCCGTAGCCCGGACAAACGATCTTGCGGAGGTGCTTCGCTTGCTTTGGCTTTCCTTCAAGGGCTGCAACGCAAGCGCCTGATTCCGGCCAACGTCCCCACAGACACATTGTTCCAAGTCTCTATAGCTAGTCCGGGAGATGTTGATCGCCGACGTCGACGAAGGCATCTTTGAACTTATCCCCGACTAGGGTCGCCGCGTTGGTTTCGCTTATGGTTGCTTTCCGTTCCTACTGCTGATGTGGTTAATTCGCAGTGAGGCGAAGCGTATCTTCCGCTTTCATAGAAATTATCTTCTAAAGCAAAACAACATTAATTTCCCGGTCGCGGTTGACTGAATGGATTTCAGGGAGTTATCTTTTTTACTCAAGGCACGACGGGATTATTGCTATGCGAAGCAATTCAAATACAACGCTCCTCGGCGTTCTTCTTCTGCATCGCATATTCCTGTCTTTGGCGTTTGTGACAGGATCAACTGTAGGGCCGGATTGGCTCCATAGGGGAAGCGCCTGTAGCTGCGAAGCGCATTCGCGCTAGCAGCGACCAAACGGGGGCCCACTCCTATGGACAGGCCACGCGGTTTCCAGGTGTTCCACGGGCCTCTTTGAAAGCGCGCGGCCATTTCGACTATCGGCGCCGCAAACGGATCCAGTTCAAAAGGAGACGACCATGCGGATGACTTCAATGTCCATTCTAGCCGCCACTCTGCTCACATTATGGGGAGCGATCGATTCCTCTGGAGCAAAATCCCTTGAGTTGGCTCAAGGCCTGATCGATCGGCCGACGCATATACCGCCCGAAGTGCAGCGGGGTCTCGAGAAGCGTGATCTGAGGATTGGCGAAGTTGTGCGCGAAAGAAACGAAGCACGCACATGCGATGCGAACGCCAGGTTACGATGCGCACCGGGCTTTACCTGCGTCTCCGTCCGTGAGGGGGGAACCAATCTGGCTTACACGTGCGAGGGCAACGGCCAGCCCGAATGCGCAGCGGGGTTCAATCTGAATCGAACAAGCGGGGGCTACACCTGTACGATGCCGCTCTGAGCGGACTTTCCGTGTATGCAACAGGCGTCCGCGACCAATAGCATGCCCGTCATATATGCAGAATAATGATGAATACGGCGGCACTCGACGCCGACCAACGGAGATCGCCCGTGCATTTCGCGATCACCAAGGCCCCGCAGGTTCGCCCCGCGGGGTCTTTCCGTTACCCTGAGCGTCATCCCACCCGCAAAAAGCACTTGAGGCCCGCGAGGAGTGAAAACTATACGACTGCGTCTTAACGAGAAAATGGCGCGCCCGAAAGGATTCGAACCTCTGACCCCCAGATTCGTAGTCTGGTGCTCTATCCAGCTGAGCTACGGGCGCCTGCCGAAGCGACGGGGCGTTGCCTCGTCGTGAGGCCGGTGGAATAGAACCTTACCGGGGGGGTTGGCAAGCCCTTTTTGCGGCACCGCGTCGGTTTTTTCCCGAATTCCGCGAAGCTCCGGCTCCGGGTCTCCGCCGCCGCCTCATCCGGCGTCACGGTCGGGGATCGCGATGCGGAAGCACGCCCCTTCCGGGCTGTCGACGAGGCTGATCTCGCCGCCGTGAAGGCGCACGATCTCGGCGCAGATGGCGAGTCCCAGGCCCGAGCCCCCGGGACGGGCCGCGCTCTGGAAGGGCTCGAACAGGTGCTCGCGCGCCCGCGCCGGCAAGCCCGGCCCGCGATCGGCCACCGTCACCACGACAACTCCCGCCGCATCGCCAACCGCGCCGCCGCCCGGCTCGCGGGTCGCCTTGAGCGCGATCCGGCGGCGCTCCTCCGGCAATCCCCGCAGCGCCTGGACCGCGTTGCGAACAAGGTTGACCAGCACGCGCAGGATCTGCTCGCGGTCGGCGTCGATCGTCAGATCCTCCGCAATGGCGATCTCGAGGCGGACATCCCCCTCTTCCCCGGCTTCCGCCGCGCCCTCGGGACGAATGCCCGGGAGGTCGCGCAGCTCGCGCGCCAGCGGGGCGAGGGGAAACCGCCTGCGGTTCGGCTCCGGCTCCACGGCGCGGCCATAGGCGAGTGTCGCCTCGCTGAAATCGATGGCGCGCTGGAGCGTCGCCACGAGGCGCGGGGCGAAGCGCTGCACCAGCGGGTCCGGGGCCGAGGCCAGCCGGTCGCTGAGAAGCTGCGCCGTCGTGAGCATGTTGCGCAGCTCGTGGTTGATCTTCGAAACCCCCAGGCCGAGTTCCGCTAGGCGGCGCTTCTGGCGCAATTCCTCGGCCAGCTCGCGCTCCATCCCGGCGAGCGCCTCCTCCGCCAGGCCGATCTCGTCGCCGCGCGAGGAAGGCGCGATGATCCGCGACGTGTCCTCGGGATTCTGCGAGAAGGAGGCGAGGTTGGCCGAGAGCCGGCGCACCGGCCGCACGATCGCGATCTGGAGCGCCAGGTAGATCAGCCCGGCGGTGATGCCGGAAATCAGCAGCGAGAGCAGCAGGATATTGCGCGAGAAGGCGAACAGGGCCCGCCTCAGGGGAGCCTCGTCGATCACGATCTCGACGAATTCCACATCCGTGATCGTCTCCCGCATGCCGCTTCCGACGACGAGGATCGGGGCTTCGGCGGGGGAGAAGAGGGTCGAGAACGCAGCGGCGATCGCCCTCGGCCAGCTCTGGTCGCGCAGGTCGATGACGCGATCGACTGCCGGAGGCATGTCCGACACGGCGAGAAGCCGACGCGTACCCCCGCCGCGCACCGCCACCGTCATCGCCCCTACCCCCGCCAGAAGCTGATCCTCGAGGTCGCGGGGCAGCCCTTCCGCCGGCGCCGCGTCGAGAACGAGGGCGGCGATCTGCGCCGCCGTCAGCCGATCGTTCAGCCAGCTCCGTTGGAAATTCGCCACGGACGGCACGTAGATCAGCACTTCGGCCAGCATCACGAAGGCGACCGTCAGCCAGAGGAGGCGCGCGGAGAGGCCGAAAACGATCCGGCGCGGTTTCGCTCCTTCTTTTCCAATTTGTTGCAGCCTCTCCGTCATCGCTCTCAGCCCAGCCTGCGCAGGAGCGCCGCCAGCCCTCGGATCCAGCGGTTGCGGGATACCGGCCGCAGGTGCTCGACGGCCGCCCGCTTCGAGATCTCGGAGACGGTCGGATAGGGAATGACGATGCCCGCGAGGTCGCGCGCCTTCATCTTCTTTGCGATCGCCAGGGTCCAGAGCGGGATCAGTTCTCCCGCCCCCGGAGCGGCGATGGCGCAGCCGAGGATGCGCCCGTCCTTGGTCGTGATCGCCTTCACATGCCCCTCGACCCGGCGCTCGGCCTGCGCCCGGTCATTTTCCGCGACGGGCCAGCGCAGGACGCGGATCGTCCTGTGGCGCGCCCGCGCCTCCTCCTCGCTCAGCCCGACGACGGCGATCTCGGGATCGGTGTAGGTCACGCGCGGAATGAGCGTGTTGTCGAGCCGCGCCGGGAGGCGAAACAGCGCGGAGCGAATCACGAGCCCCGCGTGATGGTTTGCCGCATGGGTGAAGCGATAGCCCTTCGTCTCGCCGCTCGCGCAGTCGCCGATGGCGTAGATGCGGCGATTTGACGTGCGCAGCCCGCGATCCACGACGATTCCGCCCGGCTGCGTCTTCACGCCCGCCATGTCGAGTCCGAGATCGTCGAGCGCGGGCCTGCGGCCCGTCGCGACGAGGAGATGCGAGGCCTCGACCGTGTCTCCGCCCTCCAGCGTCAGCACGATCCGGCCCTCGCTCGCCGCGGCGGAGGCTATCGCGACGCCCTGGCGCAACTCGACCCCCTCGCGCAGGAGCTGGCGCTCGACCGCCTCCGTCATCTCGCGATCTTCCCGCGGGAGGATGCGATGCGCCTCGAGGACGACGACCTTGCAGCCAAGCCTGCGGTAGGATTGCGCGATCTCGAGGCCGATCGGGCCCCCGCCGATCACCGCGAGCCGCTCCGGCTGCTCCGCGAGATCGAAGATCGTCTCGTTCGTCAGGCAGGCGACCCCGTCGAGGCCGGGGATGGGCGGCAGGGCGGGACGCGAACCGGTCGCCACGACGAAACGCCGCGCCTGGATCGTCGCCTCTCCGGCCACGAGGGTCAGGCGATCGACGAAGCGTCCGGGGGCCCGGATGACGCGCACGCCCATGGCCGTGTAGCGGGCGACCGAATCATTGGGCGCGATCGCGGCGATGACGCCGCGTATATGCGCGCGCAGGACGGCGAAATCCGTCTTTGGCCGCCGCACTCCCAAACCGAAAGCCGCCGCCTCGCGCATCGCCTGCGCCCGCTCGGCGGCGGCGATCAGGGCCTTGGAGGGAACGCAGCCGACATTGAGGCAGTCGCCGCCCATCTCGCCCTTCTCGACGAGAATGACGGAGACGCCGAACGAGGCCGCGATGGCCGCGACCGACAAGCCTGCGGAACCGGCGCCGATCACGCACAGATCAGGCCTTGCTATCTCTCCCATCGACTCTTCCCGCTCCCGAGCCCCGTGCGACGATCGGACACGATCCGCGCGTTCCCGGCAAGGGTGTAAGCGCTCGCGCGGACAAGGTCGAGGCCATGCGCCCCGCGGGCGGCCGTATGCCTCGCAAACCGCGCGGCGGAGGCGCGAGAAGCGTTGACTTTCGCGTCCCGTTCCTCCATAAGCCGCGCGATCAGCGACAGTGCCCTTCGGTGGGCGCTGCCGCTTCCATTGCAGCCAATTTTGATGCGCATCTTCGACGCGCGAGGCCTTCGGGCCAGCGCCGGGATGAGCGACGTGACCGGAGACAGGCCGTGAAAAGGACGTATCAACCCAGCAAGATCGTGCGCAAGCGTCGCCACGGCTTCCGCGCCCGCATGGCGACCGTCGGCGGCCGCAAGGTGATCGCGGCCCGCCGCGCCCGCGGGCGGAAGCGCCTGTCGGCCTGATCGCGGCGTGGCGTTTGGGCAGATGCGCGATGAACCGCGCGCAGGGCCGGTTGGACGCCTGACGAAACGAAGTGAATTCGTCGCGGCGGCTTCCGGCCGCCGTTTTCATACCGAGCGGATGACAGTCCAGGGCCGTCGGCGGGATGATCGGGACGGGTTGCGCATCGGGCTCACCGTGACGAAGCGGGTGGGCCATGCGACGGAGCGCAACCGGATCAAGCGCCGCCTCCGGGAAGCCACGCGCCTGGCGGTCGCCCGCGACGCCCTTCTTTCGGGGCACGCCCGGGAAGAGGCGGGTCCATCGGTGGACGTGCTCGACGCCGACGTCGTCGTGATCGGACGCAGGCCGGTCCTGACGGCGGATTTCGAGATCCTGATCGAGGATTTCACCCGCGCCCTGCATAGCGTAACGAGACCGGGCGGAGTGAAGCCGGGTCAGCCGAAGGCGGGGTCCGGTTCGCGCTCCGGGACGAGCGCCTCCCATCCTCGCAGGGGCCGATCGATCGCGCCCTCCCATTCCTCTTGAAGTGAAGTCGCGGACGCTGCCATGATGCGCGAGGACAACCAAAATCTCATTCTGGCCATTCTGCTCTCGGTGATCGTCTTCGTCGCGTGGACGTATTTCTACGGCGCGCCGCAGATGGAGCGCCAGCGCCAGGAAGCCGAGATCAGCCAGCAGGCGCAGGGGACGGGCCAGCCGACTGGCCCGGCGGCGAATATCCCGACCCCGGCCGGCTCGGAGACGCTGACCTCGCCCGGCATCCCCGGCGCCGCGCCCGGCCTCGGGACCGCGAGCCGCGAACAGGCGATCGCGGCGACGCCGCGCGTCACGATCGACACGCGCTCCAAGCGCGGCTCGATCAACCTGCGCGGAGGCCGGATCGACGATCTCGTCCTCAAGAACTACCAGGAGACGGTCGAGCCGGAGAGCCCGAACATCGTCCTGTTCTCGCCCTCGACCAGCGCCAGCCCCTATTACGCGGAGTTCGGCTGGATCGGCGACGTCCCCGGCGGCACGCCCAACGCAGAGACGGTCTGGACCGCGAGTTCCAACCGGCTCACTCCCGACGCGCCCGTCACCCTCAGCTACGACAACGGCCAGGGCGTAACCTTCCGCCGCACGATCACGATCGACGACGATGCCCTTTTTGCGATCGAGGACACGGTCGAGAACCAGACCGGCGCGGCTCTCACGCTCTATCCCTACGGATTGATCTCGCGCCACGGCCGCCCCGATACGCTGGGCTATTTCGTCCTCCACGAGGGGATGATCGGCGTGCTCGGCGAGGCGGGCCTGCAGGAATACACCTACGGCAATGTCGACGAGGAAGTTCCCCTCTCGCCCGGCGTGCGCGGCGAGACCTGGACGGATGTCGTCGGCGGCTGGGTCGGGATCACCGACAAGTACTGGGCCGCGGTCATCGTCCCCGACCAGACGACGCCGTTCCAGGGCCGGTACACGGTCCAGGAAGATCCCTTGCGCCCGATCTACCAGAGCGACGTTCTCGGCCAGCCGCGCGTGGTCGCGGCGGGAGAGACTGCGGGCTCCACCAAGCATCTCTTTGCCGGCGCAAAGGAAGTCGACGTCGTCGACACCTACCACGATCGGCTCGGCATCCTGAAGTTCGACCTCCTCATCGACTGGGGATGGTTCTACTTCATCACCAAGCCGATGTTCTACGCCCTCGACTTCTTCTACAAGATGGTCGGCAATTTCGGCGTCGCCATCCTGATCGTCACGGTCCTGTTGAAGATCCTGTTCCTGCCGCTGGCCAACAAGTCCTACGCCTCGATGGCCAAGATGAAGGCCGTTCAGCCGGAGATGCTGGCGCTGCGCGATCGCTACAAGGACGATCGCATGAAGCAGCAGCAGGAGCTGATGGAGCTCTACAAGCGCGAGAAGATCAATCCGGTCGCGGGCTGCTGGCCCGTCCTGATCCAGATCCCCGTCTTCTTCGCACTCTACAAGGTGCTCTTCGTCTCGATCGAGATGCGCCATGCGCCGTTCTTCGGCTGGATCCAGGATCTCGCCGCGCCGGATCCGACCTCGATCTTCAACCTGTTCGGGCTCCTGCCCTACGAGGTGCCGGCGCTGCTCCTCGTCGGCGTCTGGCCGATCCTGATGGGCATCACGATGTTCGTCCAGATGAAGATGAACCCGGAGCCGACGGACCCGGTCCAGAAGGCGGTCTTCACCTGGATGCCGCTTCTCTTCACCTTCCTCCTCGCCTCCTTCCCGGCGGGTCTGGTGATCTACTGGGCATGGAACAACTTCCTCTCGGTGCTCCAGCAGGGCTTCATCATGCGGCGCCACGGCGTCAAGATCGAGCTCTGGGACAACCTGCGCAAGCTGTTCCAGCGCAAGGCGCCGGCGGAAAGCTGAGGCTTTCGCGACGCGGACGATCCTCGATGGCCGGGTCACTCCCGGCCATTTTCTTTGCCTGCGGCCCCCCGGGACCGCGCGCGGCGCCTTGCGGCAGGCGCCATGTTCACGGATAAGAACCACATGACGGACCCCACCCTTCCCCCGAGCGACGACGAACCGGACTACGCGGAAGCCGGGCGCAAGCTCTTCGCCCGCGAGGCGGAATTCATCTGGGCCTCGACCTCGGTCGAGAACCTTCCGCCGATGAAGGGGCTCGAGATCGCCTTTGTCGGGCGCTCTAACGTGGGCAAGTCGAGCCTCGTCAACGCGCTGACCGGGCGCAAGACATTGGCGCGGGTCTCGCACACGCCGGGACGGACGCAGCAGCTCAACTTCTTCGATATCGGCGGCGCCTTCACCCTCGTCGACATGCCCGGCTACGGCTTCGCGGCGGTAAGCAAGGAGAAGGTGCAGGCCTGGACCCGCCTGATCCACGCCTATCTGCGCGGGCGCGCCAACCTCGCGCGGGTCTTCGTCCTCGTCGATTCCCGCCACGGGCTCAAGGACGTGGACCTGACCCTGCTCGATTCCCTCGACAAGGCCGCCGTCTCCTACCAGATCGTCCTGACCAAGGCGGATGCGCCCAAGGCCGCCGAGGTGCAGGCCTGCCTGGCCAGGACCGAAAAGGCGATCGAGAAGCGGCCCGCCGCCTTCCCGGGCATCGTGACGACGTCGAGCCGCTCGAAGGACGGGGTCGAGGAGTTGCGCGCCGCGGTGGCCCGCCTGCTTGCCGAGCGGGGGGAGCCGATCCCCTCATGACGCCGGAGCGGATCATCGTCGCGGCCGCCGCCCTCTGCGGATTGCTCGGCGTCGCGGCCTCCGCCGCCGCCGCGCATGTCACGGGCGGCGGGTCGCTCGGCACGGCCGCCGATTTCCTGCTTTTTCACGCCGCCGCCCTGTTCGGCCTCGCAGCCCTGTCGGGCGCGGCCCTCGTGGATCGCGGGATCGCCCGCATCGCCGCCCTCGTCATGCTGATCGGCATCACGCTGTTCTGCGGCGATCTCGCCTTGCGAGCGTTGGCTGGAATGCGCATCGCCGCCTTCGTCGCGCCGGCGGGCGGTGTCGCGCTGATGCTCGGCTGGGGGCTCGCCGGGATTTCGGCCCTGCGGCGCAAGCCCGGCTGATCTTTCCATCTTTCTCGCGCGCCCGCCTTGGGCTAGAAGCGCCGGACGCCGCACCAGAAAATGCGATCAGAAGCGAGACCGCCATGACCGAACCGATGCCCAGCGCCCATGTCCGCGCCGAGATTCTCGTCCAGGCCCTGCCGCACATGCAGCGCTACGACGAGGAGGTCGTGGTGATCAAGTATGGCGGCCACGCCATGGGCGACCAGGCGGCGGCGGAGGATTTCGCGGAGGATATCGTGCTCCTCGAGCAATCCGGCCTCAAGCCCATCGTCGTCCATGGCGGCGGTCCGCAGATCGGGCGCATGCTGGAGAAGCTCGGCATCAAGTCCGAATTCAAGGCGGGCCTGCGCGTGACCGACAAGGCCACGGTCGAGATCGTCGAGATGGTCCTCGCCGGCTCGATCAACAAGCAGATCGTCGGCTGGATTTCAGCCGAGGGCGGTAAGGCGATCGGCCTGTGCGGCAAGGACGGCAACATGGTCCGGGCCCGCAAGATCTCGCGCACCGTGGTCGACCCGGATTCCAGCATCGAGAAGGTCGTTGATCTCGGCTTCGTGGGCGAGCCCGACCAGGTTGACCGCAGCGTGCTTGATGCTGTCCTGAAGGCAGAGCTGATCCCTGTCCTCGCCCCCGTCGCGGTCGGCGAGGAGGGACAGACCTACAACGTCAACGCCGACACCTTCGCCGGCGCGATCGCGGGCTCGATGAACGCCAAGCGCCTGCTGCTCCTCACGGACGTCCCGGGCGTGCTCGACAAGAACAAGCAGCTCATCCCCGAACTGACCATCGAGGAATGCCGGCGCCTGATCGCCGACGGCACCATCACCGACGGCATGATCCCCAAGATCGAGACCTGCATCTACGCCCTGGAGCGCGGGGTGGAGGCCGTCGTCATTCTCGACGGCAAGGTGCCGCATGCGGTTCTGCTCGAGCTTTTCACCGATCACGGCGCGGGCACCCTGATCCGGCGCGGGTGACCGGACGCGCCATCGCCGCGTGAACGATTCCGCCGTTCATCCGTTAACCAAGGGTCAGGAGACCCCACATGGATGAACGGAAATTTTCACTCGGCGAGCGGGTTCGCTTGCTTCACGACCGCACGAACATGATCCGCCAGCATCCGGCCCAACTGGCCGCGACCTACGAGGTCGTGCGGATCGTGCCGGGGGAGCGCGACGGCGCGCCGCAATACCACATCAAGAACGAGACCGAGCCGCACCTGCGCAGCGTGATGCAGGACCAGATCGCGGAAATCTGAACGGGCAGCGGCGATCAGCGCCGCACCAGATCGTCCTGCGTCGTCAGCAGGACCTTGCCCGACCGGCCGCCGCGGGCGGCATGAGCGACGGCGGCGCGACCCTCCGATAGCGGATAAACCGCCTCGACCGGAGACTCGATCGCGCCGCTGGCCGTTTCCTCGGCCAGTTCCGCGAAGAGCGCCCGCACCTCGGCGCGGCTCGCGGTGGCGAACCAGTCCGCCAGCCAGAAGCCGCGCAGGCTGATATTGCGGAAGATGAGTTGCGCTGCGTCAATTTCGCAGGGCCGTCCCGACAACAGGCCATAGCTTGCGATGACGCCGCCCTTCGCCAGCACATGGGCAAAGGCGTTGGTCGCTGCTCCCGCGACGGCGTCGAGGGCGAGCGAGACCGGCGCTCCGCCTGTCGCGCGCGCCACGTCGGCGGCCAGCCGCTCGGGGCCGGGACCGTCATGCAGCAGGACCACGTCACCCCCAGCCTCCGAGACCGCCCGCCCCGCCTCGAGCCGCCGCACGATGTTCACGCTGCGTATGCCGCGCCGCCGGGCGAAGCGGGCGACGAGGAGCCCCACGGCGGAATTCGCCGCGTTCTGGATTACCCAGTCGCCGGGCGCAAGCGGGACGATAGCGCTTAGCATGAGCCGTGCGGTGGCCGGGTTGACCTTCAGCATCGCCGCCTGGAGCGGATCGATCCCCGGAGGCAGCCGCACCAGGGCGGAAGCGGGAACGCGCATCCGCTCGACGAAGGTCGGCCCCGCGAGAGGCATCACGAGGTCGCCTTCCGCGATATCCGTCACCCCCTCCCCCACCGCGAGGACGCGGCCGGCCCCGTCAGAGCCCGTGATCGCGGGAAGCGGCATTGGCTCGGCCCCGTAGCGGCCCTCGATGCGCAGCAGATCGGCCGGATTGATGCCCATGGCGACCATCCCGACCAGCACTTCCCCCGGCCCGGGATCGCCGGGCTCCTCGACCTCGACGAAGTCGATCACCTCTTGCGGAATGCCGTGCCTCTCGAAGCGCAATGCTTTCATCGCTCGTCCTCCTGTCCTCCCTTTTAGGACATCGCCAGCCCCGGTCCAATGCGGCGATTGAGGAAGATCATTGAGCACACCTGCGACTGCAGTATCGTGGCGGCCATGCACGCTCCCGACGAAAGCCCCCGGTTCGTCTTCCGCACGAGGAATCTCACGAAGGTGTACCGCACCGGCGAGGTGGAGGTGCATGCGCTGCGCGGCGTCGATTTCGAGGCGCGGGCGGGGGAATTCATCGTCATGCTCGGGCCGTCGGGCTCCGGCAAGTCCACCTTCCTCAACATCATCGGCGGCCTCGACACCGCCACCTCGGGAGACGCGCTCTTCGAGGAGCACAACCTCTCGCGCATGAACGAGCGCGAACTCACCCTCTACCGGCGCGACCATGTGGGCTTCGTCTTCCAGTTCTACAATTTGGTGCCGAGCCTGACCGCGCGGGAGAACGTGGCGCTCGTCACCGAGATCGCCCGCAATCCCATGAAGCCGGAAGAGGCCCTCGCCATCGTCGGACTGGCGAACCGGATCGACCATTTTCCGGCGCAATTGTCGGGGGGAGAGCAACAGCGCGTCGCGATCGCGCGGGCCATCGCCAAGCGGCCCGAAGTGCTGCTCTGTGACGAGCCAACCGGCGCGCTCGATTCGCATACGGGCATCCTCGTCCTCGAAGCCCTCGTGCAGGTGAACGAGGAACTCGGGGCGACGACGCTGGTGATCACCCACAACGTGGCGATCCAGGCAATCGCGCATCGCGTCGTCAATTTCGGCGACGGGCGCATCGTCGGCGTCCACGAGAACGCGACGCGCAAGCGCGCGTCCGAAATTTCGTGGTGAGCCCGCCATGAGCCCGCTGCGCCGCAAGCTCCTGCGCGACATCGTGCGGCTCTGGCCGCAGGCGCTGGCGATCGCGCTGGTGATGGCTGCGGGCGTCGCGACCCTGATCCTCGCCGTGGGGGCGCATGCCTCGCTTTCGGAAACCCGCGCCGCCTATTACGAGCGCAACCGGTTCGCCGACATTTTCGCCGATGTCACGCGCGCGCCACGCTCCGTCGCCGCCGAGATCGCGCAGATCGCGGGCGTCGGGGCGGTCGAGACGCGGACCTCGAAGATCGCGCTCCTCGACCTTCCCCAGGTGCTGGAGCCTGCCTCCGCCCAGTTCGTCTCGGTTCCGGATTTTCGCGATCAGGTCCTCAACCGGCTCACCCTGCGCCAGGGCCGCTATCCGATCCCGGCGGATGACCGGGAGGTGGTCGTCAGCGAGCCCTTCGCCAATGCCCACGGCTATGCGATCGGCTCGACCTTCCACGCCATCCTCAACGGACAGAAGCGCGAATTGCGCATCGTCGGAATCGCGCTCTCTCCGGAATTCATCTACGCGCTCGGCCCCGGGGACCTCATGCCGGACGACCGGCGCTTCGGCATCGTCTGGATGTCGGAACGCGCGCTCGCCGCCGCCTATGACCTCGAGGGCGCCTTCTCGAGCGTCACCGTGAAACTCCTGCGCGGCGCCTCCGAGGGCGCGGTGATCGAGCGCCTCGACACGATCCTCGCCCCCTATGGCGGACAGGGGGCGCACGGCCGGGACGACCAGATGTCCCACGCATTCCTCGACGCGGAGCTGACCCAGCTCGAGGCGATGAGCCGCATCCTGCCGCCGATCTTCCTGATCGTCTCCGCCTTCCTCGTCAACATGACCCTGGCGCGGCTGATCACGCTCGAACGGGAGCAGATCGGATTGCTGAAGGCGCTCGGCTACGGCAGCGTCGCGGTGGGCCTGCACTACTTCGAATTCGTCGCCCTGATCGCCCTCATCGGGATCGGAATCGGCATCGGGGCGGGCACCTGGCTCGGCGTCGGCATGACCCGTCTCTACGGCGACTTCTTCCACTTCCCCTTCCTGATCTTCGAGAAGGACCCCGCGATCTATCTCGTCGCCTCCGGCATCACCCTCGCGGCAGCCGTGATCGGGGCGCTGAAGGCGGTTTACGACGTGGTTCGCCTTCCGCCCGCCGTCGCCATGACGCCGCCGGCGCCGGCCCGCTACCGGCGCGGCTTCGTCGACCGGTCGCTGGCGCGGATGGGCGCATCGCAGGGGATCGTCATGGTGATCCGCCATCTGGTGCGCTTCCCCGTCCGCTCGATCGGCGGCATGCTCGGGATCGCCCTCTCCGTCGCCATCCTCGTCGGCTCGATGTGGACCTTCGGCTCCGTCGACTTCATGATCGACACCACCTTTCATCGGGCGGAGCGCCAGGACGCGACCATCACCTTCGCGGGAGAGCGGCGCGCGGCGGCGGCCCGCGAGATCGCGCGCCTCCCCGGCGTCATGGCGGCGGAGCCCTATCGCGCCATTCCCGTGAAGTTGCGCAACGGCCATCTCGAGCGGCGGGTGGCGATCACAGGAAAGCCGCCGCAAACCGACCTCAGCCGCGTCCTCGACCTCGACTACGAACCCATCACCCTCCCCGAGAGCGGCCTCGCCGTCGGCGCCGCATTGGCCGACATCCTGCAGCTGCGCCGGGGGGACCTCGTCGAGGCGCGGATCCTGACCGGCGACCGCCGCACCGTGATGATCCCGGTCTCCGCGATCATCCACGGGGACCTCGGCCTGATGACCTTCGCCGACATCGCCACGGTCAACGCCCTCATGCGCGAGAGCGACCTGATCAGCGGGGTCCATCTCACCTTCGACCCCCTGGCGAGCGAGGAATTGTTCACGGCCCTGAAGGCAATTCCCGCGGCGAGCTTCGTCGCGCTGCAACGGGTGTCGCTCGAAAAATTCCGCGAGACGCTCGCGGAGAACATCCTGATCATGGTCAGCGTCTATGTCACCTTCGCCGCGATCATCGCCTTCGGCGTCGTCTACAACTTCGCGCGCATCTCCCTCTCCGAACAGGCGCGCGAGCTCGCGAGCCTGCGCGTCCTCGGCTTCACGCGGGCGGAAACCTCGTGGATCCTGCTCTCGGAGCTCGCCGTCCTGACCATCCTCGCGCAGCCGGTCGGCTGGCTGATCGGCTACGGCTTCGCCCTCGCCCTCGTGGCGGGCTTCGACAGCGAGCTCTACCGCGTTCCCTTCGTCCTCAACCGCGACGTCTACGCGATGGCGAGCCTCGTCGTCATCGGCGCGACGCTCGTCTCGGCGCTGGTGGTGCGTCGGCGTGTGGACAATCTCGACATGATCGCCGTCCTGAAAACACGAGAATGAACCGATGCCCGGCCTGACCTGGAAACGTTTTGTCGTCTTCGTCATCGTCCTGATCGCGGTCGCCGCGACCGCATGGGCGCTTCGGCCGCAGCCGATCCTCGTGGACCTCGCGACAATCGCTCCGGGCGCCATGGAAGTGAGCGTGGAGGACGAGGCAACGACGCGCATCCGCGAGGTCTATACGGTCTCGGCTCCCGTCGCGGGAACGATGCAGCGCACGCCGCGCCGTGTCGGCGACACTGTCGCTGCCGAGGAGACGATCCTCGCCGTGATCGAGCCCACGGCACCCGGCTTCCTCGACATCCGCACCCAGCGCGTCAGCGAGGCCGCCCTCGAGGCTGCGCGCGCGGGCGTCGACCTTGCCGAGACGCAGGTGCGCCAGGCGGAGGCGCAGCTGCAATTCGCCCGGAACGATCTCCGGCGCGCCATGGAGCTCGCCCGCCGCGAGACGATCTCGGAGCGCGCCCTCGACCAGGCGCAATACGACGTGGCGACCGCGGAGTCAGCCCTGGCGAGCGCGAAGGCGACGCTCGAGGTGAGGCGGAGGGAGCTTGCAAGCGCGGAGGCGAGCCTGATCCAGCCGGGCAGCCCGAGCACCCGGTCCGCGACCTGCTGCATCAACGTCATGGCCCCGATCGACGGGCAGGTCCTGCGCGTGCTCGTAGAGAGCGAACAGGTTGTCCAGGCGGGAGCGCCGCTGATCGAGATCGGCAATCCGGCGGAACTGGAAATCGTCGTCGATCTGTTGTCCCGTGATGCGGTGCGGGTCGAGCCGGGGGCGACGGCGCGCATCACCGGATGGGGCGGCGGGGAGGATTTCGCCGCGCGCGTCGTACGCGTCGAGCCGACCGCCTTCACGAAGGTCTCCGCGCTGGGGATCGAGGAACAGCGCGTGCGGACGATCCTCGAATTCACCGGCGAATCCGATGCGCTCGCCAGGCTCGGTCACAATTACCGGGTGGTCGCGCGCATCGCCGTCTGGCGGGGCGAGGATGTCCTCACAGTGCCGCTGGGCGCCCTCTTCCGCGAAGGCGATTCATGGGCCGTTTTTGTTCTGGAGGACGGACAGGCCCGGCTGCGGCGGATCGCGATCGGGGAGCGGACGATGCGCGAGGCGCAGGTGCTGGACGGACTCGAGGCCGGAGAGCAGGTGGTGCTGCACCCGAGTGATCGCATCCTGGACGGCTCCTCCATCGCGAGCCGATGATTTCCGTGCGAAAATACCAAATCCGGGGAGCGATTCGACCGGCCGCCAACCCTCACCTGGGCAGCGACCATACACTATAATATTAGTCTTTATTGATCTGCATTTTTTGTTATAATTTTTCAGGATCGAGCGTTGCAGTTCGGCTAACGAAGCAATATCCCGGGGAGCCGGCCAAGCAGGAGAAAGTGCCGCCTCGTCGACTTGCAACCCCTGATAATCCTTGACACGCGGACAGATCGAGGTGCTATTGTATACAGAAGTCAACCCCGCTTTTTGACGTGACGCTCGGCGGAGAAGTTTCCCTTCGCCCGCGCCGTAAGACTGCGCAAGCTTCACGCTGAATTGCTTTTTGCACGAAGACCCTTTCGAGACGTTGTCCACATTTGGACGTGAAAGAGAAATCCGATGACTGGCAAAGAGAAGATCGCCCTCTTCATTGACGGGGCGAATTTGTACGCTACAACTAGGACGCTTGGCTTCGACATCGACTACAAGATGTTGTTGAAGGAATTCCAGAGCCGTGGAAACCTCCTGCGCGCGTTCTACTACACCGCACTTGTCGAAGATCAGGAATATTCGTCGATCCGTCCGCTGATAGACTGGCTGGATTATAATGGGTACCGCGTGGTCACCAAGCCCACCAAGGAATTCGTCGATTCCTCGGGTCGCCGCAAGGTGAAGGGCAACATGGACATCGAGCTGACCATCGATGCGCTTGAACTCGCTCCCTATGTCGACAACATCGTCCTCTTCTCCGGCGACGGCGACTTCCGTTCGCTGGTCGAGGCGCTGCAGCGCCGCGGCGTTCGCGTGACCGTGGTCTCCACGATCTCGACCCAGCCCTCGATGGTGGCCGACGAGTTGCGCCGCCAGGCCGATGAATTCATTGACATCGCGCATCTCGTGAACAAGATCGGGCGCGAGCCGGTCGAACGCGGGCCGCGCGCCACCGTCGACATGAGCGAGCGCCCGCCGCGCAACGGCGGCCTGGAGCGCCGCTACGGCATCCGCCAGCCTTCCTCGGCGGACGACGAGATCGAGCCTTAAGCCGCGCGAGATTCTCGATGAAAAAGCCGCCGTCCCGTGAGGGCAGCGGCTTTTTTCGTGAGATCAGCGATTTTCGCCAAAGTTCCTGCCGAAGTCAGCCCTTCTCGCGCATGATCCGGGCCTTGTCGCGCTCCCAGGAGCGCTTCTTCTCGGTCTCGCGCTTGTCGTGCAGCTTCTTGCCGCGCCCGAGGCCCAGTTCGACCTTCGCCCTGCCCCGTTCGTTGAAATAGATCTTCAGCGGTATGACCGTGTAGCCCTCGCGCTGCGTGGCTCCGATCAGCTTGTCGATCTCGCGCCGGTGAAGGAGCAGCTTGCGGGGCCGCTTGGGCTCGTGGTTGAAGCGGTTCGCCTGAAGGTATTCCGGGATATAGGCGTTGAAAAGGTAGAGGTCCTGGTTCATCGGCCCCGCATAGGATTCGCCGATCGTCGCCTTGCCCGTGCGCAATGACTTGACCTCGGTGCCCGACAGGGCGATCCCGGCCTCGTAGGTATCGGCGATCTCGTAGTTGAAGCGCGCCTTGCGGTTGTCCGCGACGACGCGGTGTCCGTTCCTGTCCGGTTTGGCCATGATGCTCAGTCGATGTTCAGACCGGCATGCGCCATCGCGGAGCGCACCGCCTGCTTCGTCGCCTCGCCCACGGTCAGCATCGGGAGCCGCACTTCGTCGCTCATCCTGCCGAGGACGGAGAGCGCGTACTTGATCGGCGACGGGTTGGTCTCGAGGAAGATCGCCGTGTGCAGCGGCATCAGGCGGTCCTGCAGCGCGAGGGCGGAGGAATAGTCGCCCGCGAGGCAGGCGCGCTGGAAATCGGCGCAGAGGCGCGGCGCGACATTCGAGGTCACGGAGATGCAGCCGTGGCCGCCATGGGCGTTGAAGCCGAGGGCGGTTGCATCCTCTCCCGAGAGCTGGATGAAGTCCGGCCCCATCGCCTGCCGCTGCTGGCTGACGCGGGCCATGTTCGCGGTTGCGTCCTTCACGCCCGCGATGTTCTTCAGTTCGTAAAGCCGCGCCATGGTCTCGACCGACATGTCGATCACGGAGCGGCCGGGGATATTGTAGATGATGATCGGGATGCCGATCGCGTCGTTGATCGCCTTGAAATGCGCGTAGAGCCCGGCCTGGGTCGGCTTGTTGTAATAGGGCGTGACAACGAGCACCGCATCCGCCCCCGCCTCTTCCGCGTGCCGCGCGAAGTCAATCGCCTCGCTCGTCGCATTCGATCCGGCGCCGGCGATGACGGGGACGCGGCCTTTTGCCTCGGCGATGACGATCTCGACGACCCGCTTGTGCTCCTCGTGGCTCAGGGTCGGGCTCTCGCCGGTCGTCCCGACCGGGACGAGGCCGTTGGTGCCGTTCTCGATCTGCCAGTTCACGAGACCCCGCAACGCATCCTCGTCAAGGCTTCCGTTGCGGAACGGCGTGACGAGTGCGGTGATCGAACCCCTGATCTCGCGTGTGACGGTCATCGCGGCCTCCTGGCCCTCTTTCCTGAGTCCGGCGCGGCGTGCGCCCCGGGCAGACACATATCCTCTGGCGCGGCCCCGCGCAAATCCCATGTTCCGCCTTATTCTCGGCATGGTCAAACGGCATTCGGGAGCATCCCGACGCGCGATTGCGCGACGACCGGTCCAGCGTCTAATGTGGGAGATCATGACAATCCTCGCGATACCGCGACTGCGACTCGACTGCCTTCAGGCCAGGACGCCGACGTTGACGGCGCTTGTCCTGGCCATGGCGCTTGCCTTCGCCCTCTCCCTTCCGGCGCCGGCGGGCGCCGAGGTCGAGGAGGAGGAGATCGGGACGCAGGCCGAGACCGCGGAGGCGGCGCTGGAGGATGTGGCCGCGGAGGCCGCGCAGCCCCGCTCTGCCTCGCGCTCGCCGGAGGCGGCGCTGGACGAGACGAGCGAAGCCGCCAGATCATCCGCCTTTCCGGATGTCGATCTCGAGGCGCTCGCGCGGACCCTCGCCCTTTACCGCGAGGGCAAGATCGCGGAAGGCGACTCGGCGCGCGACGCGGTCACGGATCCGGCGGCGCGCCTGCTGCTCGAATGGGCAGCCCTGCGCGGCGGGTCCGTGAAGGACTTCGATCGAATCGCGACCTTCATGCGCGAGAATCCGGACTGGCCGGGACGTTCGCTCCTGCGCACCCGCGCCGAGCAGGCGCTCCTGTCGAGCGGCCTCTCGGACGAAATGGCGCTGGCCTTCTTCGCGGCGGAAAAACCCCGGACGGGGCTCGGGACCATCCTTCTCGCCCAGGCCCTGCGCCGGGAGGGGGCGAGCGAAGATGCGCATGCCCTCGTCCGCGAGGCCTGGCGCGAGAACGCGCTGAGCCAGTCGATCGAGCTTCGTTTCCTCACGGCCTTCCCCGCGCTCTTCACCCGCAGCGACCACCGCATCCGGATGGAGCGCCGCCTCTTTGCGCAGGATTGGGCGGCGGCGCGCCGGGCTGCGGCGCTTGCGGGAAGCGGCTACGACAAGCTCGTCGACGCCCGGCAGGCGGTGATGCGCAATCCGGCGGGAGTCACGAAGGCCCTGGCAGCAGTCCCCGAGAGCCTGCGCCGCGACAGTTCCTACCTGTTCACCCGCGCGCGCCACCTGCGCATTTCCGACAAGCACGAGGAAGCGGCGCGCCTGATCCGGCAGGCGCCGCGGAATCCCGCCCTCATCGCGGACGGCGACGGCTGGTGGACCGAACGGCGCATCGTCGCGCGCCATCTCCTCGAGAAGGGCCGGAACGAACTCGCCTACGAACTCGTGAGCGGCCACGCGGCGGAATCCCCGGCCGACTTCATCGACGCCGAATTTCACGCCGGCTGGATCGCGCTTCGCTTCCTGGAAGATTCGGAAAGGGCGATCGGGCATTTCGAGAAGGCGGGCGCGCCGGCGACAACGCCGATTTCACGGTCGCGGTCGGCTTACTGGCAGGCGCGGGCCCACGAAGCGGCAGGGAACGGGGACCGCGCGCGGGCGCTCTACGAGGAGGCGGCGAGCCATCCCGTATCCTATTACGGGCAACTGGCGCACCAGAAGCTCGGCAATGGCGCCCTCGCGCTTCGCACCGCGGAGGCCGATCCGCAGGAGATCCTGGCGCGGCGCGAGGCAATGCCGATCGCCCGCGCCATCAGGCTTCTGCACGCCGTCGGCGCCGAGGATCTCGCGGCCCCCCTCCTCGCCGATCTCGGGCGCACGCTCGAGGACGCGCCGCTCCTGCAGAGCTTCGCCGATCTCGCGGAGGAACTCGGCAATCCTCGCGGCCTCCTCGCCCTTGCCCGCACCGCCGTCCTGCGTGGCCTTCCCCTCGACCTGCACGCCTATCCCGTCGGCGGCATTCCGGAATTCCCCATCCTCGGCCCCGGGGTCGAGCGTGCGCTGGTCTACGCCATCGCCCGGCAGGAAAGCGCATTCGACCCGGAGGCGGTCTCGCCCGCCGGAGCCCGGGGCCTGATGCAGCTCATGCCCGCCACGGCCCGGCGCACCGCGGAGCGATACGGCGTCGCCTTCGAGGCGGGGCGCCTCCTGGGGGATCCGGTCTATTCCGCCAAGCTCGGATCGGCGCATCTCGGCGAATTGATGGAGGACTGGTCTGGCTCCTACGCCCTCGCCTTCGCCGCCTACAATGCGGGAGCGGGCCATGTGCGGCGCTGGATCGAGCGCTTCGGCGACCCGCGTTCGCCCGAGGTCGACGCGATCGACTGGGTGGAGAAGATCCCCTTTCCCGAGACGCGCAACTACGTCCAGCGGGTGATGGAGAACCTGCTCGTCTATCGCCAGCGGCTCGGCGAGGCGCATGCCCCCCTCGCGATCGAGGCCGACCTGCGCGCGGGCCACCGCCTGCGCTGACCTCTAGGCTTGCGGCCCCATTTCCTGGCAGCGGAAGGCGCCGTAATCGTCGCGCGCCAGCCGCCCGGCGAGGGCGGGGAGCGCCGTCTCCATCTCGGCCTTCAGCGTCCAGGGCGGATTGACGACGACCAAGCCACTGCCCGTCAGCTTCGCCGGGTCGTTCGGGCGCTCGACATGGAGTTCGAGGCGCAGGACCGGGCGCGGGAATCCGGCGAGCGGCGCCAGGCTCCGGTCCACCGCCCGCAGATCCTTGACGGGATACCAGGCGGCGAAGATCCCCGTCGGCCATTTTTCAACCGCGCGGCGCAGTTCGGCGACGAGCCGGTCCATCTCGCCCGGCTCCTCGAAGGGCGGGTCGACGAGAACGAGTCCGCGCTTCTCCCTCGGGGGGATCATCGCCCCGAGCGCGGTCCAGCCGTCGAGATGCAGCGCCTTGAGATTGGCCACCTGATGGTAGCGTTCGGCAAGAACCTCGTGGTCGGCCGGATGCAGCTCGACGAGGATGCCGCGATCCTTCGGTCGCAGCATCTCGCGCAGGATCGCGGGGGAGCCCGGATAGGCCGTCTCTCCGAACCGCTCCCTCACCGCCGCGAGGACGGCGCGGTATTCCCCGAGCACATCCTCGACCGCCGGTTCGAATGGCTCCTCCAGCCGTCCCACGCCCTCACGCCACTCGCCGGTTCGCGTCGCCTCGTCGGTCGCGAGGTCGTAGAGGCCGATGCCGGCATGGGTGTCGATCACGCGGAAGGGCGCGTCCTTCTTCAGCAGATGGGCGAGGATCCGCGTGAGCGCGAGATGCTTCATCACGTCGGCGAAATTGCCGGCGTGGAAGGCGTGGCGGTAGTTCATTCCCTCACGGCTTCATCAGCAGGCAGTTCGGAGAGGCGTGATTATGGCGTATGACGCCGTCCACGCACCACTGCACGCCCCAGCCCCACCCCGCGTAGCCAAGTCCCTCGGCGATGACGTAGCTGACGCTGTGCTTGCGCACGTGAGCGCCGTCATGGACCAGGGCGACGGCGCTGCAATACAGCCGGGGGATATAGGCCGCGCCCCAGGGACGCTGCGCAACGGGGCGGACCTTCTCATAGCCGACAATGCGCAGGGGCGAGTTCCAGTAGCCGGCCTCGCGCGCCGCGAAGCGCGTCTGGATATCGGCCAGCACGCGCGGCGTCTCGCAGGCGGGAAGATTGCCGGTCCAGGCGATCTCACGATCCTCCGCGGGGACGGTGTAGCGCTGCGCCTGCGCGGCGGCGGGGAGCAGCAGGAATGCAAGCGCCGAACCGACCAGCGCCATCGAACGAACAGACATGGGCGTCATCCTTCATCTCGTTCCGTTTGGGTAAAGCTTCCTTCGCCCCACCCGAACGGTCAAGCACGGGAGAAGCCGATCGTTCCTCAGTAGATGGGGGCGGAAACCCCCAGGCGGTGGGCGGGCGCGATGGCCAGCGGCGGCGGAGCGCGCCCGGGGACGAGCCGTGGTTCGCTGATTCCGGCCGAGGGCGGCGGGAAGGCGAGCGGCGGAAATTCCCGCTGCACTGGCGGCGTCTGACGGACCGCCCCCCTCCCCGGCGCGACGCTGACGGGAGGATTGAAGGCCTCCGCCGGACGCTCCTGTGCGGGAATCGCGCCGAAGGGGCGCGGGCTCATCAGCGCGGTTGCGCTGTCCGGGTCGATGCGCGGCTCGAATTTCAGCACCGGGCGGCAGACCCGGCGCTGGCCCTTGGGGTCGTGGCGCGCGAGGTCGAGGTGGAAATGATCGTAGTGGAATGCGTCCGCGCCCGGACCGAGCACCGTCGTGTAATAGCGGCAGGCTCCCACGAACACCTCGCGCAGGAATTCCTGCTCGACCCGGTCCCCCTTCCAGCCCCGCTTCACCGTCACCTCGCGCCCGTCCGAAAGCTGGAAGGACATGACGTCGATGGCGTTGCCGAAGGAATGCTCGGAAAGTTTCGCGCCGCGCTTGTTGTTTCGGGGCCGGCAGTTATAGGAGCCGGAGTGCATCTCCGTCACGCGCGCCCCGAAATAAAGCATGGCGGCGGGCTGGACGATCTCGTCGAGCCAGCGGTCGGTCGAGGCGATGACGGGGCAGGCGAGCGTCGCTGACGTGTTGAGGCCGACACCGCCGCCCGACAGCGCCTGCACCTTGAACGGCTTGGCGATCCCGCAGGTGCCGGGGCCGTTGATCGGGGAGGTCCGGGAGGCATAGGCCGTCTGCTGGACGAGTCCGGCGGAGACGCACGCCTCCTCCGCCTGCGTCCGCCAGGCCTCCCGCTGCTCGAAGCGAAACAGTCCGCATCCAGAAAGGACGAGGCCGATGGAGCCGAGAACGAGGAACGCTACAGTGACGCGACGCATTCGCGATAAATGCGGTCAATCGCGTAAAGATTGAGTCAATCATCCGTCCGGGAGCTGTGCCAGATTGGCTTGCGAGCCGCCTCGCGGAGCCGCCGGACGGCGCTCATTCTTGTTTCGGCCTCGCGGGCTTGCGGCGCGGTTTGGGCGCGGGCTTGACCGGCGGCGCGGGCGGGGGAGCGGGCGCGACCTCGGGTTCAGGCTCCGGCTCGCGACTGGATGTTTCCAAGACGGGCGTCCCGGCCTTCGCGAGCGGGTCCGGGCCGGCAATCCTCGCCAGAACCGGCAGCCGCGTCGTCGTGGCCGTCGTCACCCGGGCGGGGCTTCGGACCGACGCGGGAAGCGCCGCGGCCGGCGCGGGGGGCGGAAGCTCCGCACGCGGCGCCTCCCGGCTGGCGCTCGCGCGATGATGGCTCATGACCTCGCGCCACAGGCGCATGTCGATGGCGATCGTGAAGATGAGCCCCAGCGCGATGATGGCCAGTCCCGCCCCCGGGCTCGCCGCCCCTCCGATTAGGGCGGCGAGGGCGGTGAAGGCGAGCATCGTGACGATCACGGCGCGTCGCGTTTCGTCGCCGGGACGTGGTCCGCCGGGCTCGACGAGGCTCGTGATCATGACGCCCTCCCCACGCTCACTGGACCGCCGCCGTCTCGGGAGCCGGCCCGACGAGATCGGGGAAGCCCTCGATCGCGGGATGGCCGAAGAGCGGCTTGTACGCACCCTGGTGGCAGGTGGCGCAATTCGCCTTCGGCGCGTCGCCGAGGACTCCGAGCCGCTCATGCGGGTACTCGTCGCGCAGGGGCACGAGGTAGTTGGCGTTCAGGTCGCGCAGCATGGCGAGTCCGTACCAGGCCGTGGTTCGTTGCGGCCCGCTCTGCGACCAGTCGGTGAAGCTGCGGCTGTTGTGGCAGAAGGCGCAGTTCACCCCGAGGGCGTCGGACATGTGGATCATGAGCCCGTAGGTCCATTCCGTCTGCTTGATCGAGCTGCGGTTGCCGGTGGGCAGCGGCGTCTGCCCGATCACGCGGATCCCGGCGGGATCGCCGAGGAGGAACGGCGTGAACGGATCCGCGGGCAGGGAACTGAGCCCGGCCTGCTCCGCGGCCCGGTTCTGGCCGGCGGGATTCCCGGCCATGCGCGTCGTCTGCGGATTCTCCGGCTCCGTAAACCAGATATTCGCCGGAACGGGATTGCCCGCATGGCAGGTGAAGCAGTTGACCCCGGTTGCGCCGACATGGTCGCTCCATTGCGAATTGATCGCCCGCGTCATCTCGAACATCCGGCGCGCGACGCGCTTGGTGTAGAGCGTGTCCGCAGAAAGCTCCTCGCCGTCGGCATGGCAATAGGCGCAGCCTGCTTCGGGCGAGACCCATTCCGTGATCGCCCCCATCAGGCGGATGAACTCGTTGGCGTCGACATCGCCAAGGACCTGGACGTTGTCGTAGACCTCCGACGACGGGATGCCGGCGGGGTCCAGTTCCGGCTGCTCCAGAGGGAAGGCGGTCCGCGCGATCTTGTTCTCGAGCGCAACCTTGTTGTAGACCTGCTCGAGGCCGATGCCGCGATAGCCGCTCTGGACCGTCTGCACGGGTGGCGCCTCGAAGGTGAAGGCGAGACCCACGCCGAGGACGACGGCGAGGGCTGCCGCGATCTTGAACCAGAAGCGCATCATGACCCACCTCCCGTAAGCGTAGCCGGATCCGGCAGGACCTCGAAAGCGGGCGGATAGGCGGGGGCGACCCCGTGCTTCACGGCCCAGAGGAACCAGTTGTCGACGACCGTGCCGGTCAGGAGGATCCCGATGCCGCCCGTCAGGGGACAGAGGACCGCGAACCACCAGGCCCAGCGATGGATCGATTCGGCAGTGGCGTTGAAGCCCATCGTCCAGCGCCAGAAGAGCGCGCCGCGCTCGAAGGCCGTGCCGCGGTCGACGATCTGCTCGACCTCCCGCTCCGCCCCGTAGCGGGAGAGCGCGAGGATCGTGGCTCCATGCATGGCGAAGAGCAGCGTCGAGCCGTAGAGGAAGGCGATCGAGAGCGCGTGGAACGGGTTGTAGAAGAGATTCCCGTAGCGGATCGAGAAGGCCGCCGTCCAGTCGAGATGGGGGAAGATGCCGAACGGCACCGCCTCGCCCCAGCTCCCCATCAGGATCGGCCGGATGAAGCCGAGGACGAGGTAGAGCCAGATCGCGGCGGCGAAGGCCCAGGCGACGTGCGTTCCCATCCCCAGCGCCCGCGCCCGCCGGTATGTGCGCAGCCACCACAGCAGGATCGAGGTCGTCAGGAAGAATCCCGCCATCAGCCACCATCCCCCCTCGTTGAGGGGCGGCAGGCTCAGGCCGTAGGCGGGGGGCGGCGGCTCGAGGGCGAGCCAGGGAAGTTGCCGCACGAACTGGATCGGGTCCCAGCCCACGGAGGCCCACATGTTGAGCCCGATGATCTCGATCGCGATGAAGCCGCAGAGAAGCGACGCCACGCCGGTCCAGCCGAGATAGATCGGCCCGATCTGCGCGTCCCCGATCTTCCCCAGCAGATAGGAGAAGTAGGGACTTCCGCTGCGCGCCCAGGGACCGCTCGGGATCGGGACCGCCGCGCCGGCATGTCCCCGGACCTGGACCTGCGTGAATATGTTCTGATAGTCGGCCATCATGACCTCCTGCTCGTCAGCTCCAGATCGGAAGATTGAGCCACCAGCCCCACCATTCGGGCCAGCCGCGGGTCCAGAACGGACCGCTGATGATGATGCACACCGCGCTCCAGAACCCGGCCGAGAGCGCGAGGAAGAGTCCGATGCGGTGGATGCCCAGAGTGCCGACCGAGTAGCCGATGATGTCGCGGAAGAAAGCGTTCTCGTGGTCGGAGGTCTTGACGTCCTCCCCCTCCGGCGGGTTCGCGGCCGAGAGGACAAGCGAGCCGTGCAGCGACAGGGCCAGCGTCGTCGTGAAGAAGAACGTCACGGCGATCATGTGGGCGGGATTGTAGTGGAAGTGCAGGTACTGGTATCCGACGTTCGAGACCCAGTCGAGATGGCTGAATATCCCGTAAGGGAAGCCGTGGCCCCACGCTCCCATCAGGACGGGCCGGATCACCACCAGGGAGAAATAGGCGAAGATCGCGACGGAATAGGCGAAGGGGATGTGGTAGCCCATCCCCAGCTTGCGCGAGATCTCCGCCTGCCGCAGCGCCCAGGAAACGAAGGCGCCGAGGGCGCAGATCGTGATGACCTGCCACAGCCCGCCTTCCTTGAGGGGCGCGAAGGCCAGCCCGTAGCTCAGGTCGGGCGGGTTGATGGAGATCTGCCAGATGTTCCAGGTCGGCCCGATGGCCGCCCCGTAGATGATCAGCGCAGTGCCGAGCACCGAAAAGAAAACAGTCGTGATGCCGAAGAAGCCGACATAGAACGGTCCGACCCAGAAGTCGAACAGATCGCCCCCGATGAGGGTGCCGCCGCGGACGCGGTACTTCTTCTCGAAGCTCAGCATGGCCATGATACGTCCCCCTGTCGGGCGCATTGACGTCGTTCGCCCCGGCACGCGCGCGAGGCCTGAAACGAACGGGGCGATTCATCAGGTCGTCCCGCTCTTGAGAATTGCGGCTCGCGCCGGAGCCACCTAGCTCGAGGGCATCGGTGTCGCCTGGGGAACCATTTGCGATACCCCGGTGCGGGGACCTTCCAGCCAGTTGAACCGGTCCGTGCTGAGCAGGATGAAGTGGATCAGCAGGGCAAGGGTGAACAGGAAGGTAAACAAGGCGATCAGCGTCCGACGCGGATCGAAGAGCAGCCAAACACGCCACATGATCGTACCTCCTAACCGATGAACGGCATCACGGATGCCGCGTATTCCGATGCTCTTTCGAACATCGTCGAGCTGTAGCCCTCGGGGCCTGGCAGCCAGGGACGCCACATCCATGCGAGGACGTGCGCGATGAGCGCAACCACGACGAACGCGATGAAGCTCGTCATGAATATGCTGTGGAACTCCTGCGCTTCCCCATCGGATAATCCCGATAGGGAAGCGGGTCTCGTCGACTCGGCCATCACTACCTCCTGGTCGTTTGAGTCTTCCGGACTGGCCGCGAACCTGCGGCCGGTGACCGCGGCGGGGATCCGTCGCGGCGGGCTGTTCCGCGGGCTCGCGCCCTTCGGAAAGCTTGGGCTAACCCATGAAGGCGAAGGGGACCGTGCCGTGGGCCCGCTCGCGCGCCTCATCGAGAATGGATCGTCGTCCGGCCGCCGCGCCGGTATCCCCGCGCCGCAGCGACAGCCGGGCGGCGAGCGCGATAACGAGGAAGATCGAGAACGTCGCCGCCAGCAGCAGGCGGTATTCGATCGATCCGCTGCGCTGCGCGCGCACTCCCGGAGGGCGCGTGGAAAGCTGATATCCCGGCATTGTCGGTCCTCCAGTGATCTGGTGTCGATGGCGCTCGTCCAAGCGCTCGTCCAAGCGTTCGTCCAAGCGTTCGTCCAAGCGGTCTTGCAGGCGTTCTTGCAGCCGTTCTTGCAGGTTGCTCATGCGGGTTGCCCCCGGGCGATGCGGTTACGGGCCTCGGCCACGTCACCCTCGGTGACGCTTTCCTCGCCCGCCGCCCGGGCCTGGCGTTCGGCAGCGTCGCGCAGCCGCTTGGCCGCCGAGATGCGCACGAGGACGGGGAAACTCTCGACCGCCGCGTCGAGCAGCTCGCGGGCCGCCCGATCCCAGGGGAGCGGACGCTGCAGGCGTGATGGGGTGGCCTCGACCCTGTCGAGTTCCGTCCCGAGGGGAAGGATGTGGAAGAGCGCGTCGAAGAGCGCGTTGCACACTTCCTGGACAAGATACGTCGCCCCGGCATAGCCCATGAAGGGCGTCCCGGTATGGCGGCGGATGATCGCGCCGGGGAAGGAGGCGGGGATGTACATCGCCCGTGCGCCCGCTTCCGCCATGTACATGCGCTCGTTGTAGCTTCCGAAGAGGACGAGCGGCGTCTTCGCCCGCACCGCGTTGCGGATCGCCTCGTTGTCGGTCTTCGCGCCCGGCAGGCGCGGAATGGCGAAGGTGCAGGGCAGGCCCATCTCGTCAGCGAGGAAGCGCCGCACGCCGCGCGTATAGGTCTCGCTGGCCACGATGGCGAAGCTCGCCGTTCCGAAGAAGTCCTGCGTCACGGAGCGCCACAGGTCCCAGATCGGCTTGATCGTCGTGTGCTTCTCGCGGGCGATGAAGGGCTCCGGGTCGAGCCCGAGCAGCTCGCCGAGGGTGCGCAGGAACTTCGTCGTCGCGTGCAGGCCGATCGGCGCCTGCAGGTAGGGACGCTCCAGGGCCTCGCAGAGCATCCGCCCGTACTCGCGATACATGCAGATATTGACCTGCGCATCGCCGAGCCTCGCGATGTCCGAGAGATGCGCCCCGATCGGGAAGGTGAGGTTGACCTCTGCTCCGATGCCCTCCACGAGGCGCTGGATTTCGGCGAGATCGGACCAGGAATTGAAGGTCCCGTAGATCGAGCCGAGGATGTTGACCTTCGGCTTCTGCCCCTCCGCGACCGGCTTGGCCGGCTTGATCTTCCTGGGCCCGAATTCGCGCAGCAGCCAGAGCATGGCGCGATCCGCGCATTGCCATTGGTCCTCGTCGATGGTGCGCGGGAGGAAGCGCTTGATATTCGTCCCTTCCGGCGTGACGCCGCCGCCGATCATCTCCGCGATCGACCCCGTGACGACCACGGCCGGAAGATCGGGATCCATCACCGAATGGGCGCGCTTCATCGCGCCCTCGGTTCCGTGCTGACCCAGCTCCTCCTCCGAGAGCCCGGTGACCACGATGGGCAATTCATGTGGGGGAAGCGCGTCGGTATAGTGCAGGACCGACGTCACGGGCAGGTTCTCGCAGCCGACGGGGCCGTCGATGATCACCTGGAGCCCCTTCACCGCGGTGAAGACATAGACAGCGCCCCAGTAGCCGCCGGCGCGATCGTGGTCGAGGACGAGCATCAGATCATCTCCTCGGCCTTGCGCGCCTTGGCGAGGGCCTCGCGGCGGCGCTTGTACTGCTCCCGGAAATTGGTGTCCGGGCGCGGCTCCTTCTGCCAGATACCGGCGGCGTCGCCCTCGCCGACGCCCTCGAAGAAGTCCTTCATCCCGTCGAACCGCGCCTTGCCGGCGATCGCCGCGTTGACCACCTGGGCAAGGGAGCCCGCTCCGGCCGGGCCGAAGAGCGGGCGGGCGGAGATCAGGTTCGTGAAATACAGCGCCGGGACCGCGGCGGCCTTCGCCTTCTGGACGACCGGCGTCGTCCCGATCGCCAGGTCGGGACGGAACTCGGCAAAGGCGGCGAGATCATCCTCGAGGGAAGCGCGGAAGCGAACCTCGACGCCGCGCGCCTCGAGCCATTGCCGGTCATTCTCCGAATACGGGGTACGCGGGCAGGCGGTACCCACATAGCGAAGGTCGGCGCCGCTTTCGATCAGGAGCCGGGCGACGAGCAATTCGGAGCCTTCGTAGCCGGAGAGCGTGATCCTGCCCCTGACCGGCATGCGCGCGAGCGCCGCGTCGATGGCCGGAAGGGCGGCGTTCCGGGCGGTGTCGATCTTCTCGCGGGATATGTTGCAGGCCTTGCCGATCGCCTCGATCCAGGCGTCCGTCCCCTCGCGCCCGACGGGAGCCGATCCCACGATCGGGCGGCCCGCCGCCTCGAATTCACGGAAGGAGGCGGTGTAGAAGGGGTGGATTGCGGCGACGGCGGCGCAATCGAGCGCCGCATAGAGCTCGCGCCATTCCCGGGTGGGAACGACCGGGCCGGCGGCGAGGCCCATGGGCTCGAGCAGCGAGCCGATGATGACGGGGTCGGCGGGAAACATCTCCCCCACCAGCGTGACCGAAGGCAGTTCCGCGCGCCCGCCGCGCGGCGACTGGACCGGCCCCAGCTCGGCCTCGCCGCGCGCGTATTTCAGCATTGCGCCCGCAAGCACGTCCTTCGCCTCGGCATGGGTGGGAATGCCGAAGCCGGGAACGTCGATCCCGATGATGCGCACGCCGTTGATCTCCTTCGGCAGAAGCCGGAGGGGCACGCCGGAGGCGGTCGGGACGCAGAGATTGGTGATCACGACGGCGTCGTTCACGGCGGGGTCCGCCAGATCGTGCACGGCCTCGCGGATATCCTCGAAGAGCTTGCCGGTGACGAGGGTCTCTGAGTTGAACGGGACATAGCCCACGGTCCGGCGGGCGCCGTAGAAATGCGAGGTGAAGGTGAGCCCATAGACGCAGCAGGCCGAGCCGCTGAGGACGGTCGCGACCCGCCGCATGCGCAATCCGACGCGAAGCGAGCCGAAGGCCGGGCACATGCTCTGCGGCTGGTCGTGCGGCCCCTTCGGATAATCGGCGGCGTAGCGGTCGAGGATTTCGCTCTTGCCCGCAGCCCGCGCCGCGCGCTGCATCTCGTCGGCGCCTGCATGGCAGCCCGCGGCCGCGACCGGGGCTTGACCCCCGGGGCGACGGACAGCGGTGTCGGCAGCTTCCTCTTCCATCGCTCAGGCCTCGTCGTAGACGATTTCGAGGGAGGGCTTGTTCAGGGCCGTGGAGCCGCACATGTCTTCGAGCGAAGCCGGTTCGAGCACCACGTCGCGGCCGACCGAATCGCCGTCGAAGAGATCGAGCAGCCCGTCCTGGCTCAGCGGCTTCGGCCGCAGCGGCGGCGCGCTTGCGACCTGTTCCGCGAGGCCGGCGAAGAGGGGTCCCCAGACGCTGTCGGGATGTCCGACGATCTCGTAGTTCGCGCTCTTCTTGCGGATGTCGTCATCGGCGGGGATGGCGGCCAGCACCGGGATTCCCACCTCCCAGGCGAAGGCCGCGGCTTCCCCGGTGCCGTCGTCCTTGTTGATGACGAGGCCGGCGACGCCGACATTGCCGCCCATCTTCCGGAAATAGTCGACCGCCGAGCAGACATTGTTCGCGACATAGAGCGACTGCAGGTCGTTCGAGCCGACGACGATGACCTTCTGGCACATGTCGCGGGCGATCGGCAGGCCGAACCCGCCGCAGACGACGTCGCCGAGAAAATCGAGCAGGACATAGTCGAAGCCCCAGTCGTGGAAGCCAAGCTTCTCCAGCAGTTCAAAACCGTGGATGATCCCGCGCCCGCCGCAGCCCCGCCCGACTTCCGGTCCGCCGAGCTCCATGGCGAAGACGCCGTCGCGCTTGAAGCAGACATCCTCGATGCGGATATCCTCGCCCGCGAGCTTCTTCTTCGCCGAGGTCTCGATGATCGTGGGGCAGGCGCGTCCGCCGAAAAGCAGCGAGGTGGTGTCGCTCTTCGGGTCGCAGCCGATCAGCAGCACCTTCTTGCCCTGCTGCGCCATCATGTAGGACAGGTTGGACAGGGTGAAGCTCTTTCCGATCCCGCCCTTGCCGTAGATCGCGATGATCTGCGTGGACTTTGCCGGGGGCTCGGCGGAAGGCCGTGCGGGCGGGTCGATCTGCGTGAACGCGTTCATCGAGCGCTTCTCCAATCGAGGATCATCTTGAGGCAGGTCGGATCCTCGAATGCCTTGCGATAGGCCTCGGCCGCCTGCCTGGCGTCATGCCGGTGGGTGATCAGGCCGCGGAACGAGAGTCGTCCGGCGGCGGCGAGGTCGTTGACCGCGACAAGGTCCTCGCGGCTCCATTCGGCGGCGATGCGGATGCTTGCCTCGCGCATGAAGGCGGCCGGAAAGGCGAAGGAGACGCGGTCGCTGTAGAAGCCGGCGAGGACGATCAGCCCGCGCGGCGCGAGCCGCGGCGTCACCTGGTCGATGATCTGCGCGTCGCCGCTGACGTCGATGACGCAGCGGTAGTCCCGCCGCTCGTCATGTTCGGGCGCCATCACCGCGTAGCCGCTGGCGCCGCCGGTCCGCTTGGAGTTGCTCTCCCATACCATGGGCGCCCCTCCCTCGAGCACCGCCAGGCGGGCAATCAGGCGGCCGAGGACCCCGTGGCCGATGATCAGATCGGGAAGCTGGCCGGCGACGGCTATGGCGTGGCGGGCGGTTGCGGCGAGGGCGAGCAGCGTGCCCTCCTCGGCGAGTTCGTCGTGAATGGGGATGACGCGGGCAGCCGGGACGACGAGTCGCTTCGCTGCGCCGCCGAACAATCCCCTGATCTCGCCGAAGCAGCGGGCGCCGGGCACAAAAACGCTCTGGCCGACGCGCCCGCCGGACGAGGGTCCGGCTTCCGCGATCCGTCCGACGCTTTCGTAGCCCGGGACGAGCGGGTAGCCCATCCCGGGAAACGTCGGCATGCGGCCCGACCAGAGCAGGCGCTCGGTTCCCGTGCTGACACCGCTCCAGGAGATGTCGACGACCACGTCGGCTTCGCCCGGCTGCGTCAGGTCGATTCGATCGACGATGAGGCGCTCGGGGGCCTCGAGAACGACAGCGAGCGTCTCCATGGGTGCCTCGCATTTCCCGCAGCGTCGTCTCGACACCGCATACTGTAAGATTAATATGACAGTCTAGTTTGTCAACTTTAATTGACGTCAAGCTGCCTCGGAAATCATCAGGCGGGTCAGGATCGGCATCGGCGTCGGGAGAAGGCGCGGCGGACCGAAGCCCGCCTCCCGGAGCAACCGGCCGATCTGCGAGGAGGTTCGCGCTCGCCCGCTTCCCATCGCGAGGAGGTAGAAGCCGAAATAGGCGTCGGCGACTGCCTCCGCCCCCGGCGTCCCCGCCATCGGCTCCGCGAGGAGCAGCGTGCCGCCGGCGGGCAGGGCGCGCCGCACCGCCCGGAGCAGCGAAAGGGCGGGGCCGTCATCGTGGTCATGGAGGATGCGGACGAGCGAGATGATGTCCGCTCCCTGGGGAAGCGGGTCCCTGAAGAAGTCCCCGCCATGGATGAGGACGCGCTCGCCGAGGCCGAGATCCGTGAGGCGCGTCCGCGCCCTCTCGGCCACGGCGGGCAGGTCGAAGAGCGCCAGCTCCAGGCCGGGGACCTTCTCCGCGACCGCCGCGAGAAACGCCCCGCTGCCGCCGCCGACATCCATCAGCCGGTGATGGCGCCCGAGATCGCAGGAAGAAACGACCTGCCGGGCGACCATCGGCTGCGATGCGGCCATCAGCTCGGTATAGGAGGAGACCTGCGCATCGGAGACGCCGGAGGGGCTGGCCGCGCCGGCATAGGCCCAGTATTCGGCAAGCCGGCCCCTTCCCGCTTCCCCGCGCAGGAGCGCGACCGGATCGGCGAGATCGGCATAGAGCAGGTGATGATGCTCGATCATGGCGATGGCGGCGGGGTTTCCGACCAGCGCCGCGCCGAGCCCTCCAAGGCCATAGGCGTCCCCGCCGCGCCGTTCGACCAGCTCGAGCGAGACCGCCGCGTCGAGCAGGCGCTGCGTCGCCTCCGGCGAAAGGTCGAGCGCCCTCGCGATCTCGTCGCGCGCAAGCGGCGCTTCAGCGAGAAGCGTGAAGAGGCCGAGCTTCACGCAGGCGAAGAGCACCTGCGAGTAGACGAAGCCGGAGCACAGGTCGAACAACGCGCGCGCGCGGCGCCGGGCGATCGGGCGCGTCAGCACGAAGCGCTCGGCGAAGGCCTGGAAGCGGGGATTGGAGACGAGGTTGTCCCGAAGGGCGGAAATGCGATGGCTCATGCGCATTGTCTGGTCCGCTCCCGTCCGCCGCATCGGCAACCGTCCGCATGGTCCGCTGCCGAAGCCTGCCTCAGGCGGCGCTCCGCACGAGGCTCTTCGGCAGGAAACGCTTTGCCTCCGCTGCGATCAGCGCCTCGAGATCCGACGAGCCCCGGCAGCGCGGGATTGCCGACATCGCTCCGACAACGAGTTGGTCGAGGCGCAGGATCGCACCCTGGATGCCGAGTTCGATCGCCGCGCTCGCACGCCCAAGCTCGATGTCGCGGCCCACCGGCTTGCCGATATCGGCGGCCTCGGCGGCAGCGTCCTGGAGATCGTCCGCGACCTGGTAGGCCTCGCCGATCAGTTCGCCGAAATTGCGCCACTCGTCCGGATCGCGGCCCGCGGCCGTCGCCCCGGCCACCGTCGCCGCCGCGAACAGGGATCCGGTCTTGGCGCGGTGGTAGGTCGACAGGTTGATCTCCGCCTCGCATTCCCAGGCCTGCCCGGCGACGATGCCCGACGGCATGCCAACCGCGCCCGCGATCTGGAGGAGCAGCGTCGCCATGCGCTTCGGACGGGAGCAGGACCAGCGTGCGATCGTTTCGAAGGCGCGGACGATCAGCGCATCGCCTGCGAGAACCGCGAGCGGCTGTCCGAAGGCCACGTGCACGGAAGCCCGGCCGCGCCGCAGGGGCGCGTCGTCGAAGCAGGGAAGATCGTCATGGACGAGCGAGGCGCAATGCAGGAGCTCGATCGCGGTGGCGACGGCATCCGTGACCACCGGCGCATCCTCGCCGCAGGCCCGCGCCACGGCGAGGCACAGGCGCGGCCGGATGCGCGCACCGCCGGGGAACACGGCGTGGCGGATGGCCGCCGCAAGCTGCGGGGGGAACCCGGCCCCCTCCCCCTCGCCGATCGCCCTTTCCAGGGCACGCTCGATTCGTGCCGACACATCCATCGTCAATCTCCCGGTGTAAATTCCAGTTGTCGATATAGAATGTAATGCTAGATTGACACATGCGAATGTGAAGTCAACGCGAATCCACTGCACGCCAAGGGAAGGAAGATTATTGCCTGACACGCGCGTCATCATTATCGGAGCGGGAATGGCCGGGCTCGTCGCCGCACTCCTGCTCGCCGGGAAGGGCGTCGCGGTCACTGTCCTCGAGCGCGCGGCGACGCCGGGGGGCAAGCTGCGCGAAGTCGTCCCGCGCCACCGCCCGGTCGATTCTGGCCCGACGGTCCTGACCATGCGCCGCGTGTTCGAGCGCATCTTCGACGAGGCGGGACTCTCGCTCGCGGACCACGTGACGCTCTCCCCTTCCCCGATCCTGGCCCGCCATTCCTGGAGGGGCGACGAGCGGCTCGATCTCTTTGCCGACCGCGATCGAAGCGCCGAGGCGATCGGCGATTTCGCGGGCGCCAGCGAGGCGAGGGGCTATCTCGCCTTCTGCCGCGATTCCCGAGCCATGTTCGAGACGCTCGAAAGCGCCTTCATCGACACCCCGCGCCCGAGCCTCCCGGGGCTCATCGCGCATCACGGGATCCTCGGCGCGCCCCGGCTCCTCGGCATCCGTCCCTTCGCCACGATGTGGAGCGCGCTGGGCGGCTACTTCCGCGACGCGAGGCTGCGCCAGCTCTTCGGCCGCTATGCCACCTATTGCGGCTCCTCGCCCTTTCTCGCCCCGGCCACGCTCATGCTGGTGGCCCATGTGGAGCAGGCGGGGGTCTGGCTGGTGCAGGGCGGGATGCATCGCCTTGCGCAGGCTCTGGCGGACGCCGCCTCGGCGAAGGGGGCGCGCTTGCGCTACGGGACGCATGTCGCGCGGATCCGCATCGAATCGGGGCGGGTTGCGGGGGTCGCCCTCGCTGGCGGCGAAGTGCTCGACGCCGACGCCGTGATCCATTGCGGCGACGTCGCCGCCCTCGCCTCGGGAATGCTCGGCGCGGACGCGGCGCGCGCGGCGTCGCCGGCATCCCGGACCGGCCGCTCGCTCTCGGCCGTGACCTTCTCGCTTGACGCGCCAACAGACGGCTTTCCGCTCGCCCGCCACAACATCTTCTTCTCGCGCGACTACGAGGCCGAGTTCGCCGAGATCTCGCGGCGCGGGGAACTGCCGCGCGAGCCGACCATCTATGTCTGCGCACAGGATCGCTGCGAGGCGCAGTTCGCGCCCGCAGGCCGCGAGCGCCTGTTCTGCCTCGTCAACGCGCCCGCGCGCGGCGATACCGAACCGTTCACGCAAGAGGAGATCGCCCGATGCCGCGAGAGGACATTCACCCTGCTGGGCCGGCACGGCCTGCGGATCGAGACGCGGGACGCGCCGATCGTCACGACGGATCCGACCGCTTTCGACAGCCTCTACCCGGGGACGGGGGGAGCGCTTTACGGCCCGGCCTCACACGGGTGGCGGGCGTCCTTTGCCCGGAGGGGGGTGCGAACGAAGCTGGAGGGCCTCTACCTGGCGGGGGGCAGCGTGCATCCGGGCCCGGGCCTGCCGATGGCGGCGACCTCCGGACGCTGGGCGGCGGCGACCCTGCTCTGCGATTTCGCTTCGACCGGGATGTCGCGCAGAACGGCTATATCTGGTGGTATCTCGACGCCCTCAGCGATGACGGAGCCCACGGGCTGACGATCATCGCCTTCCTGGGCGCGGTCTTCTCGCCCTATTACCTGCGCGCCCGCCGCCGGGGCGAGACGGATCCGCTCGACCATCCGGCGATGAATGTCGTCCTCTACGGCTCCCGCCGGAAGCGCTGGGCGCTGACCGAGCGGCGGCGAAGCGCGGTCTCCCGGGACGCGCGCTCCCTGACGATCGGGCCGAGTTCGATCGGCTGGGACGGCAGCGCCGTCAACGTCGCCTTTTCCGAGGTCACGATGCCGGTGCCGGGGCGGCTCCGCGGGCGCGTGAGGCTTCATCCATCGGGATTCACGCCGACGACCTTCGCGCTGGACGACGCCGGCCGGCATTCCTGGTGGCCGATAGCCCCCTGCTCGCGCATCGAGGTCACGCTCGAGGAGCCCTCCCTCTCATGGCGGGGAGCGGCCTATTTCGACACCAATTACGGATCGGCCCCGCTGGAGGAGGATTTCACCTCCTGGAACTGGAGCCGCATGCCGCTCGCGAACGGAGCGGCGGTGCTCTACGACGTGCTGCGCAGGGACGGGACGCGGCGGAACATCGCGCTGCGAGCCGACCGCTCCGGCGCGATCGAGGAATTTGATCCCCCCGCGGCGTCGCGCCTTCCGCCCGGACCGATCTGGCGGATGGAGCGCGAAACGCGGGGCGAGGAGGCGGCGCGCGTGGTCAGGACGCTCGAGGATACGCCATTCTATACACGCTCGGAACTGGCGACGTCGCTTCTGGGAGAGCGCGGGCGCGCCATGCACGAGAGCCTTTCCATGCCCCGCTTCACGAGCCCTTTGACGCAGATGCTGCTGCCATTCCGGATGCCGCGCGCGTGGCGCTGACCTTCATCGCCGCATGCTCCGCCGCGTTTTCATGATCTCGAAGACGCCCCAGCCGATCACGAGGCCGAAGCCGAGGAGAAGCTTGACAAGGGGCAGGAGCGAAGCATCCATCGGGCATCCTTTCGAGAGGCGGGAGAAGCAGGCTCCAGCCCCGAGAGATCTACGCGCGCCTGCGCCGTCCGGATGTCTGGGTATCTCCTCCCCCGGGACGCCCCGGGGGAGGAAATCTCGGTTCAGAGGCCGCTCTTCGTGACGAACTTGGTGTTGAGATAGGCCTCGATCGCCTCGAGGCCGCCCTCGCTGCCATAGCCCGAATCCTTCATGCCGCCGAAGGGGACTTCCGGCAGCGCAAGGCCGTGATGGTTGATGGAGATCATCCCGCTCTCCACCCGCGAGGCGAGCGCCGCCGCCGTCGCGCCGGATTCCGTGTAGGCATAGGCCGCAAGCCCGTAGGGCAGGCGGTTGGCCTCCTCGAAGGCCTCCTCGTCGTCCGAGAAGCTCTGGATCGCGGAGATCGGCCCGAAGGGCTCGTCGTTCATGATCTTGGAATCGAGCGGCAGGTTCACGAAGACGGTCGGCTCGAAGAAGAAGCCGCGATTGCCGATGCGCTTCCCGCCGGTGCGCAGGTCCGCGCCGCGGCTCTCGGCATCGGCCACGAGCGTCTCCATCGCGTCGACCCGCCTTGCATGGGCGAGCGGGCCCATATTCGTCTTCGGATCGAGCCCGTCCCCGACATTGAGGTTTTTCGAGATCTCGACGAAGCCGTCGACGAAGCGATCGAACACGCTTTCATGGACGAGGAAGCGGGTCGGGGCGACGCAGACCTGTCCGGCATTGCGGTACTTGTTGGCGGACAGGATCTTCAGCGCCTTGTCGACATTGGCGTCCTTGAAGACGATCGACGGCGCATGCCCGCCGAGCTCCATGGTGACGCGCTTCATGTGCTGGCCCGCGAGCGCCGCGAGCTGCTTGCCGATCGCCGTCGAGCCCGTGAAGGAGATCTTGCGGATGACCGGATGCGGGATCAGATACTCGGAAATCTCCGCCGGATTGCCGAAGACGAGGTTGAGCACGTCCTTCGGGACGCCGGCGTCGTTGAACGCCTTGATCAGCTCGGCGCAGCTCGCCGGCGTGTCCTCCGGTCCCTTGAGGATGACCGAGCAGCCGGCGGCGAGGGCGGCGGAAACCTTGCGCACCGCCTGGTTCAGCGGGAAGTTCCAGGGCGTGAAGGCGGCGACGGGGCCGACCGGCTCCTTGATGACGAGCTGCATCACGTCGTCGGCGCGCGGCGGGACGATGCGGCCATAGGCGCGGCGGGCCTCTTCCGCGAACCAGTCGATCGTGTCGGCGGCGCCCATGGTCTCGCCCTTGGCCTCCGCCAGCGGCTTGCCCTGTTCGGTCGTCATGATCGTGGCGATGGTCTCGACGCGCTCGCGGATCAGTTCGGCGGCCTTGCGCATCGTCTTGTAGCGGTCGAAGGCTCCGACCTTGCGCCAGACCTTGAAGCCGCGATCGGCGGCAGCGAGCGCCTCGTCGAGATCGTCGCGGGTGGCGACGGGATGCGAGCCGATCGCCTCGCCGGTCGCGGGATTGATGACGTCGGCCGTCTCCTTCGAGGAGGCGCCGCGCCATTCGCCGGCAATGTGGAGCTGGACCTGCGGATACATTGGTTTCCTCTCGTCTTGACGGTTCTGTTTCCCCAAACAGGTAACAAGCGCGCCCCCTCCGCGCCACCCCCCGGGGCAACGTATCCGGTTTGGGGAAATCGAGCGCGGATGCCAAAGGCGGCTTGATCGCGGCGCCTGTTGCCTTTCCCCGCGCCGGCGGCGATTGAGAGGCCCGGAGGCGCTGCGGCCGAAATTTGGTCGCGCTCGAGGAGCCAGATGATGAACCGTGATTTCCAGCGTCCGGGCCGGTCGGCGGTCTACGGCGTCAACGCCATGATCGCAACGTCGCATCCGGAGGCCTCCGCGATCGGCCTCGAGGTGCTGCGCAAGGGCGGCAGCGCCGTCGATGCGGCGATCACCGCGACCGCCATGCTTTGCGTGGTCGAGCCGGCGATGACCGGGATCGGCGGGGATTGCTTCGCGATCATCGCGCGGCCCGGCGCGGAGCCTGTGACGATCAACGGATCGGGCCGCGCGCCCGCCGGAAGCGACCCGGAGGCGCTGCTCGCCCAGGGACTGACCGAGATTCCGGACGGTTCGGCCCATGCGGTGACCATCCCTGGCGCGATCGACGCCTGGTGCCGGCTGCACGCGGATTATGGAAGGCTCGATCTGGCCGAGCTTCTCGAACCGGCGGCGCGGCGGGCGGAGGAGGGCTACGCCATCGCGCCGCGCGTCGCCTTCGACTGGAAGGCGCATGCAAAGCGCCTCGCGCGGCACGCCCGGACCGCCGAGGTCTTTCTTCCAGGCGGCGAACCGCCCGCCCTCGGAACCCGCCACCGCCAGCCGGCCCTCGCCGAGAGCCTGCGGCTCATCGGCAGGAAGGGGCGCGCGGGCTTCTACGAGGGCTCGGTCGCCGAGGATATCGTTGCGACGATGAAGGGGCTCGGAGGCGCGCATGAATTGTCCGATTTCGCCGCGCAGAACTCGGAATACGAACCCCCGATCGGGGCGTCCTATCGCGGGGTCGAGGTGCTCGAATGCCCGCCCAACGGGCAGGGGGCGACGGCGCTTTTGATCCTCAAGGCGCTCGAGACCTGGGACGTCTGGACCTCCTGCACGGACGAACGCGAGAAGGCGCGGCTCTTCGCGGAGGCGACGCGCGCCGCCTATTTCCTCCGCGATCGCGCCATCACGGATCCGGCCGCGATGACGATCAGCGTCGACGACTTCCTCGGCGAGGAGGCGATCGCCTTCGTGCGCGAGGCCTCGGCCCGCCCTTCCCCGGAGCGGGTTGGCGAGCATGCGGGGCGCAAGCTCGGCCCCGCGCCCTGGGAGACCGACACGATCTGCCTGTCGGTCGTCGACCGCGACGGACTCGTCGTCTCCTTCATCAACTCGATCTTCCACCCCTTCGGGTCAACGATCCTCGCGCCGAAGAGCGGCGTCATGCTGCATTGCCGGGGCGCGAGCTTCAGCCTCGAGGCCGGCCACCCCAACCGCCTCGCGCCGGGCAAGCGCCCGATGCACACGATCATTCCGGGGCTGGTCATGCGCGCCGGCAAGCCGATCCTGCCCTTCGGCGTCATGGGCGGCCAGTACCAGTCGGGCGGGCACGCGCATTTCATGATGCGGCTCTTCGAGGAGGGGCTCGACCTCCAGAGCGCCATCGACGCCCCGCGCCTCTTCGCCTACAAGGGCTTCACGCAGGTCGAGAGCGGGATCGACGAGGCAGTCGTCGCCTATCTCGCCGAGAATGGCTGCGCCATCGAGCGCGTGTCCTCGCCTCTCGGCGGCGCGCAGGCGATCTTCATCGGCCACGAGAACGGCGTCCTCGTCGGCGGCTCCGACCCACGCAAGGACGGCTGCGCGATCGGCTACTGACACGGGGTTTCCGGTGTCTGGAAGATGGCGCGGCGGATGCGCGGATTAACGGGATGATACGGTTGACTACCGGCCCGCCCGCAGCTTGGCCGCGGTCACCGTGTTCTGGAGCAGGCAGGCGATTGTCATCGGGCCGACGCCGCCGGGGACGGGGGTGATGGCGCCGGCGACCGCCGCCGCCTCCGCGAAGGCGACGTCGCCGACGAGCCGCGTCTTGCCCGCGCCCGCTTCCGGATTCGGAACGCGGTTGATGCCGACATCGATGACGATCGCCCCCGGCTTCACCCAGTCGCCCCGGATCATCTCGGGGCGGCCGACGGCGGCGACGAGGAGATCGGCGCGGCGGCAGACCTCCGCAAGGTCGCGGGTGCGGGAATGGGCGATGGTGACGGTGCAGTTTTCGTTGAGCAGCAATTGCGCGACCGGCTTTCCAACGATGTTGGAGCGCCCGACGATGACAGCCTCGAGCCCGGACAGATCAGGCCTCACGGACTTCGCGAGCATGACGCAACCGAGCGGCGTGCACGGGACGAGCCCTGGCAATCCGGTGGCGAGCCGACCCGCATTGACGGGGTGGAACCCGTCGACATCCTTCATCGGATCGATCGCCTCGATGACGGCCTGCGCGTCGATGCCGGCGGGGAGCGGCAATTGCACGAGGATGCCGTCGACCTGCGGGTCGGCGTTGAGGCCCGCCACCAGCGCGAGGAGTTCATCCTGGCCTGTCGTGGCCGGAAGCCGGTGCTCAAAGGAGCGCATGCCGGTTTCTTTCGTCTGCGCCGCCTTGTTGCGGACATAGACCTGGCTCGCCGGGTCCTCCCCGACGAGCACCACCGCGAGACCGGGTGCGCGCCCCGCCGCTTCCATGGTGGCGACCTCGGACGCGATCCGCTCCCGCAGGGCGGCTGCATAGGCCTTTCCGTCAATCAGGGTGGCGCTCATGTCAATCACCTTCCGCAATATCCGCGAGGGCGGCGGCGAGCGTCGCGGCGTCGCCCTCGATGAAAACCGTTTTCGTGCGCCCGCTCGCGCCCGCGCTGACCGTCATCCGGCTCGCCGGAACCGAGAGAGCCTTCGCCAGCATCCCGATCACCGCGCGGTTCGCCGCCCCTTCGGCTGGGACGGCGCGGACGCGGACCTTAAGGACGGCGTTTGCGTCCGACAGCGCCGCCACGCCCTCGATCGCGTCGCGGCTCGCGCGCGGGGTCACCCTCACGCGCAGGTCGATGCCGCCCTCACGCTCCCGCCAGGGCAGCGCCGCCATCAGAAGGCGATCGGATAGAGATAGCGGATGATCACCTGCTGAATGAAGAAGATGATGAGCAGCAGCACGATCGGCGAAAGATCGATGCCGCCGAGGTCGGGCATCACCCGCCTGATCCGCCCAAGGGCCGGCTCCGTCACGCGATGGAGGAAATCATAGATCGTGCGCACGAAATCGTTGCGCATGTTGATGACGCCGAAGGCCACGAGCCAGCTGATGATCACCGAGGCGATGATCAGCCAGGTGTAGATCCGCAGGGCCAGCATGATGACGTCGAGAAGAGCGAGCATGGAGCGTGTTTCCGGACTTGAGGATCAGTTCCCTGCTCGTTTAGCCTCCCGCCGCCTGCGCGACAACCTCTTGCCGCCGCGAACGCGGCTTTTCGCCTGCCTTGCGCGTGGATCAGCCGCGCAGCGACGCCTTCGCGGCCTCGAGGCGGGCGATCGCGGCATTGGCCTCCTCGCGCGAGGCTCCCTCTTCGATAGCGTCGGCGATCGTGCGGGCGCGCAGGATTTCCTGGTCGAGGATCTCGGTGGTCAGTTCCTCGGCGGGGGTCGCACGCTCGGCGAGCACCGTCGCGCCGTTCGGTCCGATATCGGCGAATCCGCCCTGAACGAGGATGCGCTTGCCCTTCGAGCCACCCTCGGCGATCACGAGGAAGCCGGTCTGGAGCGTGGTCATGGCGGGAGCATGGCCGGCGAGAACCGTCATCTCGCCCTCGGTCGCCGGCAGGTCGACAGCCTCGACTTCGCCGGAATAGAGGATGCGTTCGGGGGCGACGAGTTCAAACTGGAAGGTGGCCATCGCGCGATTCCTGCTGGGTTTCGACCCTGTATCGGATCACCGCCTGACGCCGACAACACGGCGAGGCGGGAGGCCGGACGGCGCGGCGCCGCCCGGATTGTCTTTGAAACGCTTACGCGGCTTCGGCCGCGAGGCGCTGGGCCTTCTCGACCGCTTCCTCGATGGTGCCGACCATGTAGAAGGCCGCCTCGGGGAGGTGGTCGTACTGGCCCTCGACGAGGCCCTTGAAGCCCTTGATCGTGTCTTCGAGCGAGACGAACTTGCCCGGAGCGCCGGTGAACACCTCGGCGACGAAGAAGGGCTGCGAGAGGAAGCGCTCGATCTTGCGGGCGCGCGCCACCGACAACTTGTCCTCTTCCGAGAGCTCGTCCATGCCGAGAATCGCGATGATGTCCTGCAGCGCCTTGTAGCGCTGGAGCACCTGCTGCACCTGGCGGGCGACGTCGTAATGCTCCTGGCCAATGACGTTGGCGTCGAGCATGCGCGAGGTCGAGTCGAGCGGATCCACCGCCGGATAGATGCCCTTCTCGGCGATGGAGCGGTTGAGCACCGTCGTCGCGTCGAGGTGGGCGAAGGAGGTTGCCGGGGCGGGGTCGGTCAGGTCGTCCGCCGGGACGTAGATCGCCTGCACCGAGGTGATCGAGCCCTTGGTCGTCGTGGTGATGCGCTCCTGCAGCGCGCCCATGTCCGTCGACAGGGTCGGCTGGTAGCCCACCGCCGAGGGAATGCGGCCGAGAAGCGCCGACACCTCGGAACCCGCCTGCGTGAAGCGGAAGATGTTATCCACGAAGAACAGCACGTCCTGGCCCTGGTCGCGGAAATGCTCGGCGATCGTCAGGCCCGAGAGCGCGACGCGGGCGCGGGCGCCGGGAGGCTCGTTCATCTGGCCATAGACCAGGGCGCACTTGGAGCCTTCCGTGGAGCCGCCATGCTCCTTGGGGTCCTTGTTCACGCCGGACTCGATGAACTCGTGATAGAGGTCGTTGCCCTCGCGCGTGCGCTCGCCGACGCCGGCGAAGACCGAGTAGCCGCCATGCGCCTTCGCGATGTTGTTGATCAGCTCCTGAATGAGCACGGTCTTGCCGACGCCCGCGCCGCCGAACAGGCCGATCTTGCCGCCCTTCGCGTAGGGGGCGAGGAGGTCGACGACCTTGATGCCCGTGACGAGGATTTGCGCCTCGGTCGACTGCTCGGAATAGCTCGGGGCTTCCTGGTGGATGGCGCGAAGGCCTTCGTTCGGGATCTCGCCTGCTTCGTCGATCGGTTCGCCGACGACGTTCATGATGCGGCCGAGCGTGCCGACGCCCACGGGGACCTTAATCGGCGTGCCGGTATCGCGCACTTCCTGGCCGCGGACGAGACCCTCGGTCGTGTCCATGGCGATGCAGCGCACGATGTTCTCGCCGAGCTGCTGCGCGACCTCGAGCACGAGGCGGCTGCCGTGGTTGTCGGTTTCGAGTGCGTTCAGGATCTCGGGCAGATGCTCGTCGAACTGCACGTCGACGACGGCGCCGATGACCTGGCTGATGCGTCCCGTCGGATTGGCCATGGTGTTTCGTCCTCTTGGAAGCTCAGAGCGCTTCGGCGCCCGAGATGATTTCGATGAGTTCCTTCGTGATCATCGCCTGACGCGTCCTATTGTAGATCAGCGTCTGCTTCTTGATCATCTCGCCGGCGTTGCGCGTGGCGCTGTCCATCGCGGACATGCGCGCGCCCTGCTCGGAGGCGGCGTTCTCGAGAAGCGCGGTGAAGATCTGGATCGACAGGTTGCGCGGGAGAAGGCTTTCGAGGATCTCGTTCTGCGAAGGCTCGTATTCGTAGACCGCGTCGAAGGTCGCCCCCTCGCCCGAGATCTGCGCGGGAATGATCTGCTGCGCCGTCGGGACCTGAGAGATCACGGACTTGAAGCGCGAATAGAAGAGAGTCGCGACGTCGAACTCGCCCTGGTCGAAGAGCGCCACGATCTTGCGACCGATCTCCTCGGCGTTCTCGTAGCCGACGTTCCGCACGGAGCGCAGGTCGACGAGGTCGATGATGTGCTTGCCGTAGTTCCGGCGCAGGATGTCGTAGCCCTTCTTGCCGACGCAGAGGATCTTGACGGTCTTGCCGTCGGCCAGGAGCCGGTTCGCGTGTTCGCGCGCGAGGCGGGCGATCGAGGAATTGAAGGCCCCGCACAACCCGCGCTCGGCCGTGCAGACGACGAGGAGGTGCGTCTTGTCGTCGCCCGTCCCTGTCAGGATCCGCGGCGTGTCCGGCCCGGCGCTGACGCCGGCGGCTAGGTTGCCCAGCACCTTCGCCATGCGTTCGGCATAGGGCCTCGCGGCCTCGGCCGCCATTTGCGCGCGGCGGAGCTTCGCCGCCGCGACCATCTGCATGGCCTTGGTGATCTTCTGCGTCGCCTTCACGGAGGCGATGCGATTGCGCAGATCCTTGAGAGACGCCATGGGTCGCCCCGACCTTTCCCGATCATCATCATCCTGCCGGGCAGCCGCGAGGTGCGGCCCGGCGCGTTAAGCGGCTTACGCGAAGGTCTTCGAGAAATTCTCGACGACCTCCTTCAGCTTGGCCGCCGTCCCGTCGGTGAGGTCGCGCGTGTCGCGGATATCGTCGAGGATATCCGCATGCTTCGAGCGCAGGAGGCCGAGCAAGCCGTTCTCGAAGGCGCGGACCTTGTTGAGCGGCAGCGGGTCGAGATAACCGTTCACGCCCGCATAGATCACGGCGACCTGCTCTTCCATCTTCAGCGGCGAAAATTGCGGCTGCTTGAGGAGCTCGGTCAGGCGCGCGCCGCGGTTGAGCAGGCGCTGCGTCGTGGCGTCGAGGTCGGAGCCGAACTGCGCGAACGCCGCCATCTCGCGGTACTGCGCCAGCTCGCCCTTGATCTTGCCTGCGACCTTCTTCATCGCCTTGGTCTGCGCGGCGGAGCCGACGCGCGACACGGAGAGGCCGACGTTCACGGCCGGACGAATGCCCTGGTAGAAGAGGTCGGTCTCAAGGAAGATCTGGCCGTCCGTGATCGAAATCACGTTGGTCGGGATGTAGGCGGACACGTCGTTCGCCTGCGTCTCGATGACCGGGAGCGCCGTGAGCGAACCCGCGCCCTGCTCATCGTTCATCTTGGCCGCGCGCTCGAGGAGGCGCGAATGCAGGTAGAAGACGTCGCCCGGATAGGCCTCGCGGCCCGGCGGACGGCGGAGCAGCAGCGACATCTGGCGGTAGGCGACGGCCTGCTTGGAGAGATCGTCGTAGATGATCACGGCGTGCATGCCGTTGTCGCGGAAGAACTCGCCCATGGCGCAGCCGGCGAACGGAGCCAGGAACTGCATCGGCGCGGGATCAGAGGCGGTGGCGGCGACGATGATCGAATACTCGAGCGCGCCCTGCTCCTCGAGCACCTTCACGAACTGGGCGACCGTCGAGCGCTTCTGCCCGATGGCCACGTAGACGCAGTAGAGCTTCTGGCTCTCGGGAGCGCCTTCGACGTTGAGGGGCTTCTGGTTCAGGATCGTGTCGAGCGCGATCGCGGTCTTGCCGGTCTGGCGGTCGCCGATGATCAGCTCGCGCTGGCCGCGGCCGATCGGGATCAGGGCGTCGATCGCCTTGAGGCCGGTCGCCATCGGCTCATGCACCGACTTGCGGGGAATGATGCCCGGCGCCTTGACGTCCACCCGGCGGCGCTCGCTCGACTCGATCGGACCCTTGCCGTCGATCGGGTTGCCCAGCGCGTCGACGACGCGGCCGAGCAGGCCCTTGCCGACGGGAACGTCGACGATCGAGCCCGTGCGCTTGACCGTCTGGCCTTCCTTGATCTCGCGGTCCGAGCCGAAGAGCACGACGCCGACATTGTCGCTCTCGAGGTTGAGGGCCATGCCGCGCACGCCCGACTCGAATTCGACCATTTCACCGGCCTGGACGTTGTCGAGGCCGTAGCAACGGGCGATGCCGTCGCCGACGGACAGGACCTGCCCGACTTCGGTGACCTCGGCCTCCTGGCCGAAATTCTTGATCTGCTCTTTGAGGATCGCGGAGATCTCAGCGGCACGAATGTCCATCAGCGGACCTCTTTCATCGCAAGACGAAGGGAATTGAGTTTGGTGCGAAGGCTGGAATCCACCATGCGGCTGCCGACCTTCACGACAAGACCGCCGATCAACGCGGGATCGATTCTCACGTCCACGTCGACCTCGGCGTTGGCGACATCACGAAGCGTCGCCTTGATTTCTTCGAGAACCGCGGGTGACGGCTCCTCGGCGAGGCGGACCTCGGCGCTGACGATGCCCTTCGAGCGGGCGACGAGCGCCCGGTAGGCCCGGATCATCGGAAGAAGGACGAAGAGACGGCGCTTCGACGCGACGACGCGCACGAAATTGGCCGCCAGCCCGGTGATCCCGGTCCTGTCCAGGATCCCGGAGATTCCGGCCAGTTGCTCGTCGGCCGAAAAGACGGGGCTCCTGAGGAGACGGCGAAGGTCGGGGCTCTCCTCCGCGAGACCCTCGACGCGCGCAAGCGCCTCGCTGACCTCGTCGATCGCATTCTGCTCCTCGGCCAGTTCGAACAGGGCGGACGCATAGCGCCCGGCGACGCCCGATACGATCGACCCGCTTGAGAGTTTGGACTCGGCCACCGGCTATTCTCTTCTCGGTTACCGGGACGCGCCGTGAAGCGCCGAAGGTACGGCGGGGCGCCCGGTGTACATGGATCAGGCTCGGGCTGGGACGGAACGGCGAAGCTCCGGGCCCGGAAAGCGGGGGTGCGATAGCATGGGTTTTCAGGGGGCGCAAGCTGCCGAACGCGCCTCTTTCGCCTCATTTCCCCATTGTCTCGCTCGCGCGCCCGACGCGTGGTTGGGCATGCCGCCCCGCGGCATGGCTGCTGGCGCGCTCCGAACCCGGCCGAGGGAACACGGCGAGCCGACCTCAGTCAGGCGAAAGCGGCGCGAATCGTGTCCAAACCGGCCCCGCAGCCCCGGTTCATACGTCGAGAAGGGGATTGAGCTCCGCGGGCCGGCCCTGCCAGTCTCGCGACAGCGGGCGCGGCTCCCCGTTCTGGCTGCGCTGCTTGAGCGTCTGGATCTCGCGGGCGAGCTTGGCAATTTCCTCGATCATCGCATGCGCGACCACCGCGGCCGTCTGCGTGTCACCGGTCAGGCCCTCCGGGAGCATGCGGTGGGAAAGCCCCACGGCCCGACGACGGTCGACGAAAGCCGCCCCCTCCAGCGCCGCGATATAGGCCGAGCACCCGGCGACCATTCCGGCGACGCTGTCCACCGCCGCCGCCATGCGCTTGATCGCAATCCTAGTTTCATCGTCCACGTGCGCTTCTCCGCCGTTTCCGCCCCGGCAGTCATAGCCCACGAACGTATATGGAGCTTTAAGATAACGGCATTGCCCGAGCCCCCGCCGCGTATGGCCCGCGATTTGCGGCGGTTTTTCGGATTGACACCACGGGCATTGCGCAGTAAGTCGCTGCGTTCCGTGCGAGGCAATGCGTCGCGCGGCCGTCGCGGCTTTTTCGATTGCCGCATTCACCATAGCCGGAAACTGCAAAGAAGCCGGCCCCGACGCGGCGACGCCTCGGAGAGCCGGATCGAACACGAGGATGAAAACGATGTTCGCAGTGATCAAGACCGGCGGCAAGCAGTTCCGCGTGGCCGCCGAGGACGTGATTACGATCGAGAGACTCGCCGCCGCCCCCGGTGAGAGCGTGACGTTTGGCGAAGTGCTGTTGCTGAGCAACGGCGACGACGTGAAGGTCGGCGCTCCCCTGGTCGACGGAGCCTCCGTCATCGCCGAGGTGGTCGAGCTGACGCGCGGCGCGAAGGTGATCGCTTTCAAGAAGCGCCGCCGCCAGAATTCGAAGCGCAAGCGCGGCCACCGCCAGGACCTGATGACGGTCCGCATCGTCGAGATCCTCGCCGACGGCGCCAAGCCCTCGGGCAAGAAGGCCGCCGCGAAGAAGAGCTCCGCGAAGGCCAAGGCCGCCAAGGACAGCGCCCCGGAGGCCGAAGCGGCCCCCGCCGAGGCTTCGTCCGAAGAGAATTGAGCATGTGCGGGCCCGTCTCGGGCGTCGCATGACCGTCGTTTTAGGGGAGTAGACCCATGGCACACAAAAAGGCAGGCGGTTCGTCCCGCAACGGCCGCGACTCCGAAGGCCGTCGCCTCGGCGTCAAGAAGTTCGGCAACGAGAGCGTCGTCGCCGGCAACATCATCATTCGCCAGCGGGGCACGAAGGTGCATCCGGGGGTGAATGTCGGCCTCGGCAAGGATCATACGATCTTCGCGCTCGTTGACGGCCGCGTCCAGTTCGGCAAACGAGCCGGGCGATCGGTCGTATCCGTTGTACCGGCCCAGGAGGCCGCAGAGTAACCGGCGAGAGCAAGTGACGAAGAGCTCCCGCCGGGTCCCCACAACCCCGGCGGTCGAAGCTCGAAACGCGGCGCTTGCAGCCAAGTCGGCTTCCGATCGAAACTCCGGGGAGGTGGGGCGCCACCTCCCCTTCGTCGTTTCCGGGGCATAGCCCCCAGATCGGAGCAGGACCCATGTTCCCCGACTTGACCCGTGACGATGTCTTCCGCCTCGAAACCCGTCGCCTCTGGCTGCGCTGGCCGCGCCAGGTCGATGCGCAAGCGGTAGTGCATCTGGCCGGGGAGAAGGAGGTCGCGGACATGACGGCGACGATTCCGCATCCCTACCCGCCCGAAGCCGCAGACGGATTCATCCTGGCGACCCGGCGGGCCAACATGGACGGGACGGGGCTGACCCTGGCGATCTCGCCCAAGGCGAAGCCGGGCACGCTCATCGGGCTGATCGGCTTCATGCCGGTGTTGCGCGGCGGCGAGCCCCTGCCCGCGCAGGCCGAGCTCGGTTTCTGGATCGGCCGCCCCTTCTGGGGCGAGGGCTACATGACCGAGGCCGCGCAGGCCATGGTCGACGCCTTCTTCTCGCTGACGGGCGGCAACGAGATCACCGCCGGCGCCCGGGTCATCAACCCGGCCTCGCGCCGGGTGATCGAGAAGTGCGGCTTCGCCTACCAGGGCTCCGGACTGCGCGAACTGTCGGCCCGCGGCGGGCGCTACCCCGTCGACGAGTTCCGGCTCGACCGCCGCGCCTGGACGGCCCTGAAGACATGGCGCCATGCCGGAATGTCTCCGCTCGCGGGTGCGGGCGAGGCGAATGACGTGGCGCTCGCAGCGGAATGACCCGCCGCCCGCGCCCCTGAAATCCCGCCGGTCCGGCAAGCGCCGGGCCGGCCTCACGATGATGTGGACCGATGAAATTTCTCGACCAGGCGAAAATCTACATCAAGGCCGGCGACGGCGGCGCAGGCGCGGTATCGTTCCGGCGTGAGAAATTCATCGAGTTCGGCGGGCCCGACGGGGGCGACGGCGGACGCGGCGGCGATGTCTGGGCGGAATGCGTCGACGGGCTGAACACGCTCATCGACTACCGCTACCAGCAGCATTTCAAGGCCCAGAAGGGCGTCCACGGGATGGGGCGCAACCGGACCGGGGCCTCGGGCGAGGACGTGGTGCTCAAGCTCCCCGCCGGAACCGAGATCCTCGACGAGGACGGCGAGACCGTCATCGCCGACCTCACCGAGGTCGGGCAGCGGGTGCTCCTGGCCAAGGGCGGCAATGGCGGCTTCGGCAACGCCCATTTCACGAGTTCGACGAACCGCGCCCCGCGCCGCGCCAATCCGGGTCTCGATGGCGATGAACGCTGGATCTGGCTGCGGCTCAAGCTGATCGCCGATGCGGGGCTCGTCGGGCTCCCCAACGCGGGCAAGTCGACCTTCCTCGCCACCGTTTCGGCGGCGAAGCCCAAGATCGCGGACTATCCCTTCACCACGCTCCATCCGGGTCTCGGGGTCGTGCGCGTGGACAATCACGAGTTCGTCCTCGCCGACATTCCGGGCCTGATCGAAGGCGCGCACGAGGGCGTCGGGCTGGGTGACCGCTTCCTGAGCCATGTCGAGCGCTGCCGCGTGCTCCTGCATCTCGTCGAGGGCACCAGCGAGCACGCGGGCAAGGCCTACAAGGTCGTGCGCGAGGAGCTCGTCGCCTATGGGCACGGACTTGCCGACAAGCCTGAGATCGTGGCCCTGTCGAAGGCCGATGCGCTGGATCCGGCGACACTCAAGGAGCAGGTTGCGCGTCTCAAGCGCGCCTGCAAGCGCACGCCGCTCGTTCTCTCCTCCGCCTCCGGCCAGGGCGTGACGGAGGCCCTGCGCATGCTCTTCTCGACGATCGAGGAGGCCAAGGGCGTCGAGCAGCGCACGGACAAGCCCGCCACCTGGCAGCCATGAACGGCCGGAGGAGCCCCATGCACCGCAAGCTGACCGGCAAGGTCGTCATCGCCACCCACAACGCGGGTAAGCTGCGGGAGATGCGCGAATTGCTCGCTCCGTTCGGCATCGAGGCGACCTCGGCGGGGGAGCTTGGCCTCCCCGTTCCCGCCGAGACCGGGCACATGTTCTCCGAGAACGCCGCGATCAAGGCGCATGCCGCCGCGCGCGCGACGGGGCTTCCGGCGCTCTCCGATGATTCCGGCCTATGCGTCGCGGCGCTCGATTGCGCGCCGGGGCTGTTTTCCGCCGACTGGGCGGTCGACAAGGATTTCCGCCCGGCGATGGAGAAGGTCGAGCGCGAGTTGCAGAGGCGCGGCGCCGCCGGTCGCGAGGAGCGCCGCGCCTGGTTCGTCTCCGCCCTCGTGATCGCGTGGCCGGACGGGCACGAGGAGATGTTCGAGGGCCGCGTCCACGGCGAGGTCGTGTGGCCGCCGCGGGGCGAGGCCGGGTTCGGCTATGATCCGATCTTCCTGCCCGACGGCGCGACGCGCACCTTCGGGGAGATGAATGCGGACGAGAAGCACGGGATCGACTGGCTCGCCGCCCCCGACAACGCCCTGTCGCACCGCGCCCGCGCCTTCGTCGCCCTCGCCCGCGCCTGCCTGGCCCCGGCGGGGTGACCCGGGGCGGCGCTCCGCGCCCCCGGGAAAATACCCCGCACGCCCCTTCCCACCGCTCCCGCCCAAGCCTACAAACAGTCATGAGCCTGTCGCCGGACGAGATCGAACGCTATGCCCGCCACCTCGTGCTCTCCGACATCGGCGGGCCGGGCCAAGCGAAACTGAAACGCGCCCGCGTGCTTGCGATCGGCGCGGGCGGCTTGGGCGCGCCGCTGCTGCAATACCTAGCGGCGGCAGGCGTTGGCACGATCGGGATCGTCGACGACGACCGGGTCGACCTCTCCAATCTGCAGCGCCAGGTGATCCACGGCACCCGGGATATCGGACGCGCCAAGGTGGAGAGCGCGGCGGAGGCAGTCGGGCGGCTCAACCCGCATGTGCATGTCGAGATCCACGCGACGCGGATCACGGCTGAGAACGCTCGGGAGATGATTCGCGGCTATGACGTCGTGGCGGAAGGCTCGGACAATTTCGCCACGCGCTATGCCGTCTCCGACGCCTGCTACCACGAGAGAAAACCGCTCGTGACGGCGGCGCTCGGGCAGTTCGACGGTACGCTGACCGTGCTGCGTCCCTACGAGAAGGGCCCCGACGGGCGCCCGAACCCCACCTATCGCTGCCTCTTCCCCGACCCGCCCCCGCCGGGCGCCGTCCCCACCTGCGCGGAGGCCGGGATCCTTGGCGCCCTTGCGGGCGTGATGGGATCCCTCATGGCGCTCGAGGTGATCCGCGAGATCACAGGCTTCGGCGAGAGCATGGTCGGCCGCCTGCTGATGGTCGACGCCCGCGCGATGCGCTTCGACGTCATGCGCTACGCATGGGACGAGGCGAACCCGTTGAGCGGGGGGTGAGGGAGCCTCAAAAAAAAGAAGGGCCGTCCCGAAGGACGGCCCAACCTCGATTTGTGGCCTTGCCCCTGAAACTCCGGGGGGCTGGGGGGCTGACGTATCCGGCGAACCAGGTGGCCAAGCCAATCGAGATGTGCATTTGTCGCGCCGGTTCGGGGCTTCCGTTGGGCGCGATCACGGCGAATTTGTGGTTTCCGATCCGCCACATATCCACCGCCTGCGGACGGGCGCAGCTCGGGAGCCTCGCGAAGATCAGCTTCCAGGGTTGCCTCGGGAGGGCCCGATCTCCATCATGAAGGAACCATGACGCCGCACCAGGGAGGCGCAATGAGCGAGGGCGAAACGGCACAGCAGCCGCGCGGCGCGGGTTCGGGACGGGTCCTGCCTTTCCCCGCCAGCGCCGCGAGCGGACGCGCAGAGCCGCAGATCTCCTTCAACCGGGAAGAGTTGCGGGAAATTCTCAACGTCTATGGCCGCAAGGTCGCCGCCGGCGAATGGCGCGACTACGCGATGGACTTCACCCGCGACAAGGCGATCTTCTCCGTCTTCCGACGAACCACCGAGACGCCCCTCTACCGCATCGAGAAGGACCCGCGCGCCGCCCGCAAGCAGGGCGCCTACGCGGTGGTCGCGGGAACCGGGCTCGTGATGAAGCGGGGCCACGAGCTTGCGCGCGTCCTGCGGGTGCTGGAAAAGGAGCTGCGGGTCGTCGACTGATCCCGGGACGGGCGCGGTGATTCGCCCCGCGATTTTGCGCGCGCGGGGCGGCGGCCCTCTCGCATCGGCGCGTTTTCTATGCTTAAGGTGGCTGCGTGTTTCGGAGGCCCTGATGATCGTGAATTCCTCCGCCGGACGCATCCTGCTCGTCGCCGGCGTGATCGTACTCTCCCTCGCCGCCTGCGGCCGACGCGGCCCTCCGGAGGCTCCTCCGGCCGCAGCAGCCGCGCCTGCGGCGCCCGCCGCGACCGCCGGCGAGGTGATCGAGGCCGATCCGCGCGCGCAGGAAGAAGACTACCGCGCGATCCCCACGATCCCCGACCGCCCGTTCATCCTCGACGCGCTGCTCTGACGAGCCCGGACCCCAGGCCATGCACCACTTCCACTACCGCGACGGCGTCCTCCACGCGGAGGACGTCCCGCTCGACGTGATCGCGGCCGAGATCGGCACGCCCTTCTACTGCTATTCGACTGCGACCCTGACGCGGCACTACGACGTCTTCGCCGCCGCCTTCGCCGATATCGACGCCCTCGTCTGCTACGCAATGAAGGCGAATTCGAACCAGGCGGTGATCAAGACGCTCGGCGACCTCGGCGCGGGCATGGACATCGTCTCGGAGGGCGAGCTGCGCCGCGCCCTCGCGGCGGGGGTGCCGGGGGAGCGGATCGTCTTCTCCGGCGTCGGCAAGACGCGCGCGGAGATGGAGGCGGCGCTCGCCGCGCGCATCCTGTGCTTCAACGTCGAGTCGGAGCCCGAGCTCGAGGCGCTCTCGCGGGTCGCCTCGGAGATGGGCGTCGCCGCACCGGTCTCGATTCGCGTCAATCCGGATGTCGACGCGCGCACCCATGCCAAGATCTCCACGGGCAAGTTCGACAACAAGTTCGGCATCCCCATCTCGCGCGCCCGCGAGGTCTATGCCCGCGCCGCCGCTCTTCCGGGGATCGAGACGGTCGGCGTCGACATGCATATCGGGAGCCAGATTACCGATCTCGCGCCCTTCGACAATGCGACCGCCCTCCTTGCCGAACTCGCCCGCGACCTCATGGGCGCGGGGCATCACCTGCATCACATGGATCTCGGCGGCGGGCTCGGCATCCCCTATCGCGAGGACGACGAGCCGCCCCCGCGCCCGGAGGTCTTCGCGGAGCTCGTCAAGAAGCATACGAGCGGGCTCGGCCTGAAGCTCCTCTTCGAGATCGGCCGCATGATCGCGGGCAATGCGGGAATACTCGTCACCGAGGTGATCTACGTGAAGGAGGGCGAGGGCAAGACCTTCGTCATCGTCGACGCGGCGATGAACGATCTCATTCGCCCGACCCTCTACGAGGCCCATCACGACATCAAGCCCGTGGCCCAACCGGCGCGCGATGCGCGCAAGCGGGTCGTCGACGTGGTCGGTCCCGTCTGCGAGACGGGAGACTATCTCGCCCAGGCACGCGCCCTCCCCCCGATAGCTGCGGGAGAGCGCCTCGCAGTGATGACGGCGGGCGCCTACGGGGCGGTGCAGGCGGGAACCTACAACACCCGCCGCCTCGTGCCGGAGGTGATGGTCAGGGGGGCGCAATATGCGGTCGTGCGCCGCCGCACTTCGTATGACGAGCTGATCGGCCTCGACCAAATCCCCGACTGGCTGGCGTGAGACCTTACTGCGACTGCGCCGCGATGCGCTCGACGAATGCGGGCGCGCCCGGCGATTCCTCGGCGCGGCACCCGCCCGCGAGCCAGTAGTCGAGGAAGGCCTCGAGCCAGGTCGCCACGTGCGGGTCGTGGATCAGGCGGCCCTCGAGATGCTCGCGCCTCGGCCGCGCTCCGGGAAGCGACATGCGGTGATGCGCCCGGGTGGTCCAGCGGCAGGTCATGGCGTAGGTGACCTCCGGATGGAACTGGAAGGCGAAGGCGGCCGGGCCGGAACGCACCGCCTGCACGGGAAAATCGTCGCCCGTGGCCAGCGTCACCGCGCCCGGCGGGCAATCGAACCCTTCCCGGTGCCAGTGATAGACATGGGCCGGCCAGTCGACCCCAACGCGCCTCGCCATGGCGAGCCCCGCATGGGTCGGCGAGAGCGGGTAATAGCCGATCTCCGCGCGGCCCTCCGCATGAGGATAGACCCGCGCGCCGAGATGACGCGCCATCATCTGCGCCCCGAGGCACAGGCCGAGATAGGGCTTCTTCTCCTTGAGGGGGACCGCGATCCAGTCGATCTCGCGCTTGAGGAAGTCCTCGTCGTCATTCGCGCTCATCGGCCCGCCGAAGATCACGGCGCCGGCATGCCCCGACAGCGTATCGGGCAGCGGGTCGTCGAAACGCGGACGGCGGATATCGAGCGGATGACCGCGTTCCTGCAGGAGACGGCCAACCCGCCCCGGGGTGGAGGTCTCCTGGTGCAGGACGATGAGGACTGGGAGTTTCTCGCGGTTCTCTGTCATAGCGTCGGCAGCGCCTGGGTCTCCTTGATTGCTTCGATCTCGCGCTCGTCGAACCCGAGCATGGTGCCGAGCCGCCACACGAGGTCCGCCTCGACTTCGCCGACGACCCCGTCGGCCGTCGCGATCGTGAAGGCCATGGCGAGCACGCGGCGACGCAGCGTCACGTCGCGGCCCACCATCTCCAACAGCGAAGACAGCTCGGAGGTTTCATCATCGAGCGCCTTCGCGCGCGCCACAAGGTGCCTCGCCTCACGGCGGGAACCGCAAAAATGCGCCTCGACGGCAGCCTCCACGCGGCGGCGCTCGCGCTCGGACAATTCGCCATCGACCCGGGCCACGTGGATAAGCAGCGCCGTCGCCGCGAGATGCGCCGGGTCAGGCCAGACCCCGCTGCGCAACGGCTTCAGGCCGAAGAACACCGCGGCGGATTTCAGCATGCGCCTGATGGACATGGGTCTCCCGATTCGCATTTGCAAGGCGTGGCGCACTGTACAAGGCATGCTCGCCCAGCGCGAATACGGACGCAAGCCCTGTCGGCGGAACGCCGCTTTTCCCCGCTTCAGCGCTGCAGAAGCGCCGCATAGACGTCGAGGGTGTCGGCGACCATGCGGTCGAGGGAGAAGTTGCGCTCGACATGCAGCCGCGCGCGCAGGGCCAGGGATTCGCGGGCGCTCGCGCCGAGCGTGAGCGCTTCCGCGATCGCATCGGCTAGGGGTTCGACCGCCCCGGCGGGAACGCGCCAGCCCGTCCGCTCGGAAGCGTCGACCTGGGGAGGGGCGAGAACCGTTTCCGGCACAGCCCCGAGATCGGACACGATCACGGGCGTGCCCATCGCCTGGGCCTCGACCGCCGAACGGCCGAAGGCCTCCGGCTCCGTCGACGGGACCGTGACGATCGACGCGCCGAGAAAGGCCGCGGGCATGTCCGTGCAATGGCCGACGCGGCGCACCACACCCTCGAGCTTGCGGGCGGCGATCATCGCGTCGAGTTCGCGCACATAGCCGTCGCGGCCCTGCGCATCGCCCGCGAGGACGAAGGCGACGTCGTTGAGCCCCCAATCCCGCAGAAGCGCGGCCGCCTCGATCAGGACCTTCTGCCCCTTCCAGTTTGTCAGGCGGGCGGCGAGCAGGACGACGCGCTGATGCGGCGCGACGCCCCATTCGCGGCGCAGGTTCTCGATCCGCTCCGGCGCGACGGCGGAGGGGGCGAAGGCCGAGAAGTCGGTGCCGCGATAGATAACCCGCAGGCGCGGCTCGGCCTGCGGGTGCATGGCCGCGATGAGGCCCGCGGTGTAGATCGAGTTTGCGATCACCACATCGCCGCGCGCCATCACGGAATTGTAGAAGACCTTGACCTGCGAGCGCCCGGCATAGGCCCCGTGATAGGTAGTGACGAAGGGCAGCGAGAGCGCCCGCGCCGCCCCGAGGGCGGACCAGGCGGGGGCGCGCGAGCGGGCGTGGATGAGGTTCACGCCTTCATCGAGGCAGATCTTCGCCAGGCGCCGCACATTGCGCAGCATCCCAAACGGGTTCTTCGTCGCCGCCGGGAACCGCACCCAGATGCCGCCCTTGGCCTGCAATTCGCCCACGAGCCGCCCGCCCTCGGTCGCCACGAGGGCGCGCGCTCCCTGCGCGGCGAGGCCGGCGGCGACATCCACGGCGGTGCGCTCCGCGCCCCCCGCTTCCAGCTCGGGAATGATCTGCAGGATCGTCCTGCCTGCGAGCGGATTCGTCGTTGCTTGCGGAAAACTCTGCCCGCTGCTCGGTCGCGCGGTCGTCATCTGCGGTGTATGACCTTAATCGAGAGAGGGTGTCGCCCGTCACACTCGCGGGCGATCGTTGAGGATACGTAAACCAATGCCGCAATTCATAGAAGTCGGAAAGGGGCCGGAGGCCCGCAAGATCGCCGTCGAGATGCGCGAGGGGGCCGGCCCGCCCCTGGTCTGGCTGGGCGGCTTCCGTTCCGACATGCGGGGCTCCAAGGCGGAGGCGCTCGATTCATGGGCGGCGGAGAACAAGCGGGCCTTCCTGCGCTTCGACTATTCGGGCCACGGCGAATCAGGGGGACGCTTCGAGGAGGGGACGATCTCGCGCTGGCGGGACGAGGCGCTGGCGGTGATCGGGCGATTCGTCCATGAGCGCCCTATTCTGGTCGGATCATCCATGGGCGGCTGGATCGCGCTCCTCGTGACCCGGCGCCTGCGAGAGATCGACCCGGCGCGGGCGCCCTCCGGCCTCGTCCTCGTCGCCCCGGCCGCCGATTTCACCGAGCGGCTGATGTGGCCGGAATTCACGCAGGCCATTCGCGACGAGATCATGACGCGGGGGGTCTTCGTCCGCCCCTCGCTCTACAGCGAGGATGGCTATCCAATCACCCGCGCCCTGATCGAGGATGGACGCGACAATCTCGTCATGGACGACGCGATCGTTACCGGATGCCCGGTGCACATCCTGCAGGGAATGCAGGATCCGGACGTCCCCTGGGGGCATGCGCTGGAAACCATGCAGCTCATGCCCGCCGAGAATGTGGTGATGACGCTCGTCAAGGACGGCGACCACCGCCTCTCCCGGCCCGAGGACCTCGAGCGGCTCGTGGCCGCGGTCGCCCGCATGAGCGCGGGCTGACGCCTGCCCGTCAGTGGAGGCTGACGGGGCGCAGGTCGTTGGCGATCGCGTTGGCGACGGCCGTGTCGTGTGAATCGGTGAGCATGATCGGCGCGCCGCTCGCCGAGAGCACGGCGAACAGCTTCATCCCGGATTGCAGCGCGGGCGCGTCGGGAAAGATCGCGCGCACTTCCTCGGATAGAAGCGGCTTCACATAGACCACCTCGCCCTCGCCCAAAGCGGCGAGATTCGCGGGATCACGGGTAAATTCTTCGATGTCGTTCTTGTTCTCGTTCATGTTGCGCGCCCTCCTTCAGAGCGGTGCGAACTTCAGGCCTTCGGCTTCCCCGCGATATCGATACGCCTGACGACGCGCGCGGGTTCCGGACGGGCAAGATCGATCGACAGGAGTCCATTGGTCAGGTCGGCGCCCAGCACCTCCATTCCGTCTGCCAGAAGGAAGGCCCGCTGGAACTGCCGCGCGGCGATTCCGCGGTGGAGATAGTGCCGCGTCTTGTCGTCGTTCTGGCGTCCGCGAATGACGAGCTGGTTCTCCTCGAGGGTGATCTCGAGCTGGTCCCGCGTGAAACCCGCGACCGCCAGCGTAATTCGCAGGCGCTCCGGCTCCTCGTCCGTCCGAACGAGGCGCTCGATATTGTAGGGCGGATAACCGTCACCCGACCCCTTGGCGACCCGATCAAGCGCCTGCTCGATCTCGTCGAATCCGAGCAGGAACGGATGCCCGAACGGTGATTGACGCGACATTGCCAGCAGCCCTCCGGCAAGAAGCCCTCCTTTCGAGGCGCTTCGGTCTTCGGACCCGCCCGAGCGGCGTCCTTGAGAGGAATATGGAAAGCGCGGGGGCTTTCATCAAGAGGTCCGCCGCGTCAGCGCTTCTCGCGCTGCAGCAGGAACACTCCCTGTTCCCCGAGCAGATTCCAGGCCCACCATGGCAGGGTCACCCGCACCGGCATGCCGGCCCCGTCGAGCGCCACGGCGCGCTCCATCTGCGCCCCGACCTCCTCGCAAAGGCCCCGAAAATCCCTGATCGTGCAGAAATGGATGTTGGGCGTGTCGTACCAGGAATAGGGCATGTTCTTCGTCACGGGCATGCGCCCGCGCAGGAGAAGGTCGAGGCGCACGCGCCAATGCCCGAAATTCGGGAAGGAGACGATCCCGCGCCGTCCGATCCGCAGCATGTGCTCGAGCACCTCGCGAGGGCGGCGGGTGGCCTGGATCGTCTGCGAGAGGATGACGTAGTCGAACGCGTCGTCTGGATAATTCGCGAGATCGGTATCGGCATCCCCCTGGATCACCGCGAGCCCCTTGGCAAGGCAGTGGTTCACATTCGCCCGCTCCAGCTCGATCCCGCGCCCGTCGACCTCCCGGCGGTCGCGCAGGAGCGTCAGGAGGCTGCCGTCGCCGCAGCCCACATCGAGGACGCGCGCGCCCGGCTCCACCATGTCGGCCATGAGAAGCAGATCAAGCCGTTCGGCCTGCGGACGGCGCGGGGCGTGCGAGAGATCGTTCATGCCAGCCCCCTCGCCCGCGCAGCCGCGTCGACGAAGCCGTGTGCCGCGGCGAACATGTCCGGCTCGTCGAGGAGGAAGGCGTCATGGCCCTTGTCGCTCTCGATCTCGACGAAGCTCACGGAGGCGCCCGAGGCGTTGAGCGCATGGACGACGGCGCGCGAATCGCGCGTCGGGAACAGCCAGTCCGAGGTAAAGCTCATCACGCAGAACCGCGTCTTCGCCCCGCGAAACGCATTGGCGAGCACCCCGTCATGTTCGTCCGCGAGATCGAAGTAATCCATCGCTCGCGTGACATAGAGATACGAATTGGCGTCAAAGCGCTCGACGAAGGTGATGCCCTGGTAGCGCAGGTAGCTCTCGATCTGGAAATCGGCGTCGAAGGAGAAGGTTGGCGCAGCGCCGCTCTGGAAGTTGCGGCCGAACTTGCGGTGCAGCGCGCTCTCCGAAAGATAGGTCACATGCGCGCCCATCCGCGCGACCGCGAGCCCCTTTCGCGGACGCGTCCCCACATCGAGATAGCGCCCCCCCGCCCAGTCGGGATCGGCCATCACCGCCTGCCGCCCGACTTCGTGGAAGGCGATGTTCTGCGCCGAATGGCGCGCCGCGGCGGCGATCGGCATCGCGGCGAAGACCCGGTCCGGATAGAGCGCCGCCCATTCGAGCACCTGCATTCCCCCCATCGAGCCTCCGACCACGCAGAAGAGGTCGGGAATCCCCAGCCGATCCAGGAGCATGGCCTGCGAGCGGACCATGTCGCGGATCGTCACGAGGGGGAATTCGATCCCGTAGGGGCGATCCGTCGCCGGGTTCGTGGATGCCGGCCCCGTGGTTCCCATGCAGCCCCCGAGCACGTTGGCGCAGATCACGAAGAACCTGTCGGTATCGATCGGCCGCCCCGGCCCCACCATCGTCTCCCACCAGCCCGGCTTGCCCGTCACGGGATGGGTGTTGGCGACATGCTGGTCGCCGGTCAGGGCGTGGCAGACCAGAACCGCGTTCGAGCGCGCGGCGTTGAGCGTCCCGTAGGTCTGGTAGGCGATCTGCCAGGGAGCGAGCGCCAGCCCGCAATCCATCGCGATCGGCTCCGCCGCCGAGAACCGCATCACGAGGCTTGCGGGGTCGTCGGCCTGTGCACGCGCCTCAAGAGCCAGTTTCTTCAAATCCGTCATGGTTCTTCATTGAACTTGTATTTCCAGGCGCGCAACGACGCCGTTCGGAAAACCGAACAGAAACGACGATATACGCGATTGGCGCTCCCTCCGCCATGCCCGGCTTGAACGATCGGACGGCGGACCGCTCGCCCGACGCGACAGAATAACCTTGCATAAATCCAAGATTGCATTTTCTGATTTGCAAAGGCACGGTGAGAGTAGCCGGAACCCGTTCCGGCAGAGGGAAACTCGTATGCGCGCCCGGCGAAACGGCGGCCGTCGCGCACTGATGCATGCCTGCTTCTGTCGCATACTTAAGAATTGAGCAATCTTGAATGGCATAGTCTCGCCAGCGATAGACAACCCGTGCGTGTCTCATTTCCACGTCTTGCGATCCTGTTCCTGCGGAGGTTTGCCGATCCATGCGGAAGCTCACCACCTGCGTGCGGGCGTTCGCGCGCAACGCCATGATGCTGATCGCATCATCGGGCGCGTTTATGACGGCAGCCTTGGCCGAACCTGATCTTGCGGCGTTGAAGGCGCTCTATGTGCGCCCGGAGACGATACCGTTCCCGGAGGACAACCCCTACACGCCGGAGAAGGCGGCGCTCGGCAAGATGCTGTATTTCGACCAGCGTCTCAGCCGCGACAACAATATCTCCTGCGCCTCCTGCCACAATCCGTCCTTCGGCTGGGAAGTACCCGTCTCGACGCCGACGGGCGCCCAAGGGACGCCCCTCGACCGTCACGCGCCGACGGTCCTGAACATGGCCTGGGGGGACGGGGTCTATTTCTGGGACGGGCGCGCCACGACCCTCGAGGAGCAGGCGAAGGGTCCGCTCGAGGCCGATGTCGAGATGAACCTGCCGCTTCCGCGTCTCGTCGCGAGGCTCAAGGCGATCCCGGACTATGTCCGCTGGTTCGAGCACGTCTTTCCCGAGGACGGCGTCACCCCCGACACGATTGCGCGGGCAATCGCCACCTATGAACGGACCATCGTCTCGGGCTACGCCCCCTTCGACGCCTGGATCGACGGGGACGAAGACGCCATTTCCGAAGCGGCCAAGCGCGGCTTCGTCCTGTTCAACGGCAAGGCCCGCTGCGCCGATTGCCATACCGGCTGGAACATGACCGACAACCTGTTCCACGATATCGGCCTCGTGACCTTCGACCGGGGCCGCGGCCTCCTCGAGCCCGACAACCCCCATGCCCAGTTCGCCTTCAAGACCCCCGGCCTGCGCGACGTCACCCAGCGCGCACCCTTCATGCATAACGGCTCGATCGCCAATCTCGACCGCCTGATCGTGCATTACGTGTCCGGCGGCATCGACCGGCCGTCCCGCTCGCCGCTGATGCGGGCGCTGGATCTGACCAACGAGGAGCGCGAGGATCTCAAGGCATTTCTCGAAACGCTGACGGGCGAGACGGTTTCCGTTCCCCTGCCGATCCTGCCCAATTGACCTACGAGGCGGCCTCATGTCCTTCAAGCTGCGCATTCTCCTCGGTTTCGCAATTCTGCTCCTCATCGGACTCTTGCAGGTCGGGCAGCTTCTCTGGGCGACGAACCGGATCGGCTCCCAGGTCGAGAGCGTCTTCGCCGGTCCATTCGCCCGGGCGGACGCCGCCCGCGCGGCGAAGGCCGATTTCGGCGTCATCGACGCCCTCGCTCACGAAGTTCTCGCGATGACCGCGCCGGTCGACAGCGGCGCGACCCTTCCCGTCCTCGCGGCGGCGCGCGAGCGCCTTCGGGCGAATCTGGAGCAACTCGGCCCGAGGGATGACGAGCAGGTCGCGGAGCTTGCCGCGTCGATCGAGACATGGCTCGGACAGGTCAGCGTTCTTCTTGGCGAAACACCGGCGGCCACGATCCCCGCGCCGCATCTCCTCAAGCGCCTGAACGCGGAGATCGCGCAGGGCCTCGATGCCGTGGTCGAGGACACGGTGAGCGAGGCGCTGGGCATGCGCGGCTCCCTCGTCGGCGACATCTCCGGATCCCAGACGCTCTCCCTCCTCCTCACCACAGTCGGACTCGCCCTCGGCGTCGCGGCGGCGCTCCTCCTCGCCCGCAGCCTCACAGGCCCGCTCGCGAGGATCGAGGCGACGATGGCCCAGCTTGCCGCCGGCCGCCTCTCGGTCGACGTGCCCTTCGTCGGACGCCGGGACGAAATCGGAGCCATGGCGCGCGCCGTCGAGATCTTCAAGGCCAACGCCCTCGAGCGCGAGCGGCTGAACGAGGCATCGCGGCTGACGCAGGCGCAGCGCGAGGAACGCAGCCGCAGCGTGGATGCGATGATCGCACGCTTCGAGGCGGCCGCAGGCGCGCTCCTGGAGGACGTGCGCGCGGCGGCGACGCAACTGAACGAAGCCGCGGCGCAGCTCGACGCCGCCTCCGCGGCGGCCGCGAGCGAGACGGGCGGCGCCCGGCGCGCCGTCGAGATCGCGAATAACGACGTCGCCACCGCCGCATCCGCCACCGAGCAGATGTCCTCCTCGATCGCCGAGATCGCCGAGCAGGCGGCGCGCTCCAATCATGTCGGCGCGCAGGCGGTCGACGAGGCGCGCCGCACCGCAAGCTCGATGAGCGCCCTCTCGGAGAAGACGCAGCGGATCGGCGAGATCGTCGGCCTGATTCAAGGCGTCGCGGCCCAGACAAATCTCCTTGCCCTCAACGCCACGATCGAGGCCGCCCGGGCCGGGGAAGCCGGACGCGGCTTCGCGGTGGTCGCGAGCGAGGTCAAGAACCTCGCGACGCAGACCGCGCGGGCGACCGAAGAGATCGCCACGCAGATCCAGGCGGTGCAGAGCGCCTCCGACGAGGCCGCAGACGTGATCGAGCGCGTCCGCGCCATCATCCAGGACATGGCCGGAATCGCGGGGACCGTCGCGGCCGCGGTCGAGGAGCAGAATGCGGGAGTGCGCCAGATCTCGCAGAGCGTCGCGAGCGCCTCCGGCCGTTCGGGCGCGGGCATGAAGGCGATGCTCAGCGTGGAGAGCTCCGTCGCCGAGGCGACGCGGACCGTCGGCGCGGTTCGGCGCACGGCCGAGGACCTGACGCAGCAGGCGCAGGCCCTCGAAGCGCGGATCGGCGACTTCCTGCGGGATGTGAAGGCGGCGTGATCCGGTTCAGCGGGCCGGAATGCCTTCGTTCGCAAGGGCGTCGACGCGGTGGTTGAGCGGATCGTCGGCATGGCCCTTGACCCAGTGCCAGGCCACGTCGTGCCGCATGCGCGCCTCGTCGAGTCGCCGCCACAGATCCTCGTTCTTCACCGGCTTGCGGTCCGCCGTCTTCCAGCCGCGCGCCTTCCAGTTCGCCATCCAGGTGCTGATCCCGTTTCGAACATATTGCGAATCGGTGAAGAGATCGACCGTGCAGGGACGCGTGAGCGCCTCCAGCGCCATGATCGCCGCCATCAGCTCCATACGGTTGTTCGTCGTCAGAAGCTCGCCGCCCTTGAGCTCGCGCTCCTTGCCGTTGAACATCAGGAGCGCGCCCCAGCCGCCGGGCCCCGGATTGCCCTTGCAGGCCCCGTCCGTGTAGATCGTCACGCGGTCGTTCATCGGTCGAGTCCGTAGGCGGCGGCCGTCTCGGCGCGGCGGTGGAAGCCGAGCTTGCGGTCGTATTCGAGGGGATCCTTGGGCCGCACCAGCGCCCCCGGGGGCACGTTGAGCCAGTCGACGAGCCGCGTCAGCATGAAACGCAGGGCGGATCCCCGGCAGAGGATCGGCAGCGCCGCGACCTCGGCATCCTCCAGCCGGCGCACCCGCTCATAGCCCGCCAGCATGGCGCGGGCCTTGGTGATGTTGAAGGAGCCGTCGCTCTCGAAACACCAGGCGTTGAGGCAGATGGCGAGGTCGTAGGCCAGGAAATCGGTGCAGGCGAAGTAGAAGTCGATGATGCCGGACACCTTCTCCCCGATGAAGAAGACATTGTCCGTGAAGAGATCCGCGTGGATGACGCCCTCCGGCAGGGCGTGCGGCCAGTGTCGCTGGAGAAAGGCGAGTTCGTCGCGGATGCGCCCCGCGAGGCCCGGCGCGAGGCCATCGGCCTGCGCCTCGGCGGCGGCGAAGAGCGGCGGCCAGCCCGCAAGCGACAGGGCATTCTCGCGGCGCATCGGAAAATCGCGCCCCGCCTCGTGCAATTGCGCCAAGGCTTCGCCGAGGGCGCCGCAATGGCGGGCGCCCGGCCGGCGGATCGACAGGCCGTCGAGGAAGGTCACGATCGCGGCGGGGCGGCCCGCAAGGCGTCCGAGGCTTTCGCCGCCGAGGTTGCGCAGCGGCTGCGGGCAGTTGAGCCCGCGCTCCGAGAGATGCTCCATCAGCCGGATGAAGAACGGCAGGTCGTCCTCCCGCACGCGCTTCTCGTAGAGCGTGAGGATGTAGTAGCCCCTATCCGTATGGAGAAAGTAGTTCGTGTTCTCGACGCCCTCGGCAATCCCCTTGAAGGAGAGGACCTGGCCGATGCCGTAGCCCGCCACGAAGGCGAAGAGCGCTTCCTCCGGCACTTCCGTATAGACCGCCACAGGCTCACTCGGCGGCTCGGCCGCGCAGGTCGCGCGGCAGGGGGAAGAACACGTCCTCGTTCGTGGTCGTCACCGTCTCGACGCTGACGTCATAGCGTTCGGCGAAAGCGTCGATGATCTCCTCGACCAGCACCTCGGGCGCCGAGGCGCCCGCCGTGACGCCGAGCGTGGCGATGCCGCCGAAGAGATTCCAGTCAATGTCCTCCGCCCGGTTGACGAGCCGGGCCACCCGGCAGCCGGAACGCTCGGCGACCTCGCGCAGGCGCTGCGAATTTGATGAGTTCGGCGATCCGACGACGATCATCGCCTCCACCAGCGGCGCGACCTTCTTCACCGCCTCCTGGCGATTGGTCGTCGCGTAGCAGATATCTTCCTTGTGCGGCCCGACCATGGCCGGGAAGCGCGCCTGCAGGGCCTCGACGATTTCGCGCGTGTCGTCGACCGAGAGCGTGGTCTGGGTGACGAAGGCGAGGCTGTCCGGGTTGGCGGGCGTGAACGATGCGGCGTCCTCGAGGGTCTCGATCAGCGAGATCGCGCCCTCTGGAAGCTGGCCCATGGTCCCAACCACCTCCGGATGCCCGGCATGGCCGACGAGCAGGACGTGGCGTCCGCGCTTGGCGTGGATGGCGGCCTCACGATGGACCTTGGTCACCAGCGGGCAGGTGGCGTCGATGGCGAAGAGACGCCGCCGGGCCGCTTCCTCGGGGACCGATTTCGGGACGCCGTGCGCGGAGAAGATCACGGGCGCTTCGCCGTCGGGGATCTCCGCCAGCTCCTTCACGAAGACCGCGCCCTTCCGCCGCAGCCCTTCCACGACGTATTTGTTGTGCACGATCTCGTGGCGCACGTAGACGGGGGCGCCGTGAAGCGCCAGCGCCTGCTCGACCGCGTCGATCGCACGCACGACGCCGGCGCAGAACCCGCGGGGCGCACAGAGGAGAACTGAGAGGGGGGGCCTGGGAGCAGGCTTGGCGTCGCTCATGTGATGGGGATGTGGCGATATCGCCCCTTCTGTCAAGCGGTCAGACCGAAAACTAAGGCGCGGCGCGTCGTTTCGACCGCCTCATGCCGCCTCCGTCGCGCCGCCCACGATCTGGCGCGCCTGCTGCGGCGAGATCGGCTCCCCGAAGACGTAGCCCTGGGCATAGTCGCAGCCGAGCTGGAACAGCTCGATCGCGTCCGATTCCGATTCCGCGCCTTCCGCCACGATCTCCATGCCCAGTTCCTGCGCCATCTTCACGATCGAGCGCAGGATGACCGGACGCTGGCCGTTGCCCAGCTCCCGCACGAAGGACTGGTCTATCTTGACCATGTCGAAGGGGAAGCGCTGCAGGTAGGAAAGCGCACAATATCCGGTGCCGAAATCGTCGAGTAACAGCCCCGCGCCGAGGTCGCGGATGCGGGCAAGGAGCTGAGAGGCATATTCCGGGTTCTCCATGACAGTCGCCTCGCTGAACTCGAGCTTCAGCGAGCCCGGCGCGACGCCGGATCGGGCGAGCACCGTCTTGACGTCGTTGAGGAGATCGTGCCGCAGGAGCTGGCGACTGAGAACCTTGACCGTCGCGAAGATCGGGGGGTCGACGTCGAGGGCGGCCTGCCAGGCCGAGAGCTCCTCCGCCGTTCGCTCGAGGGCGAAGACGCCGAGATCGACGACCATGCCGTTCTCTTCCGCCAGCGGGACGAAGACCGACGGCAGTATCCGTCCGCGCCTCGGATGATCCCAGCGCAGCACCGCCTCGAATCCGGCGATCGTGCGGTCTTCCAGCCTCACGACGGGCTGGAAGACGATCTTCATCTCCTTGTTCTCGATGGCGAGGCGCAGGTCGGCGGAGAGCGTGAGGCTCTCGTCGCGGCCCTCGCGCATGGTCGGACGATAGACCTCGATCCGGTCGCCGCCCTGCCGCTTGGCGTGCGTCATCGCAATCTCGGCGTTCTTGTACATCTCGTCCGCCTTGACGAGCTGCGCGTCGTGGAGCGCGATGCCGATCGCGGCCGTGAAGAAGATCTCGCGCTCGGCGTAGGTCACCGGGGTCGAGATGGCGCGGCGGATCATCTCGGCGAAGGCGAGCACCCGCTCCGGCTCGCGCTCCGACATCAGGATCACGGCGAACTTGTCGCCGGATAGGCGGGCAAGCGAATCCTGCGGACGCAGAAGCCGGCTCAGCCGGCGCGAGAGCGTGAGCAGGATCGCGTCACCCGCCGACAGCCCGGCAGCCTCGTTGACCTGCTTGAACCGGTCGATATCGACCACGACGACGGCAGGCCGCATGCGCGTGTCCTGGCTCGCTTGGATCAGCGCCGCGCCGAGGCGATCGAAGAAGAGGCTGCGGTTGGGAAGGCCGGTGAGGTTGTCGTGCACGGCGTCGTGCAGGAGGCGCTCCTCGGACGTCTTCGATTCCGTGACGTCGGCCACCGTCCCGACGATCCGGATGACCTCTCCGTCGGAGCCGATCACCGGTCGGGCCTTGAGGCGCAGCCAGTGATATGGCCCGGAGGCGGAGCGCATGCGAAAGTCCTGCGCCACGCGTCCGCGGCGCTGCTCGATCACCGCGTCGAGGGCTGTGCGGTAGCGGTCGCGGTCGAAGGGATGGATGAGGTCGAGCCAGTCCGCCGCCGCGCCGGTCAAGGCGCCGCGCCGCAACCCGAGGAGCACCTCGACCTCCGGGCTGACGTAGACCCGGTCCGAGACCACGTCCCAGTCGAAGACGATGTCGCCCGCCCCCGACAGAGCCAGCGCCCGCCGCTCCGAATCGCTGACGAGCCCCTGCGCAAAGGCGCCCCCCGCGAAGGCGTGCTGCATCACCGTGAATCCGATCAGCATCACGATGAGGACGAGCCCGCCGATCAGGGCCGGGGAGACGAGATCGCTGGAAAGGTAGCCCAGAATGGTGAAGCCGCCCGCCGCGACGAGGACGACGAGCAGGAGCCAGGTCGGGATCAGCATCACCGCGCGGTCGTAGCCATGCGTGGCGAGATGCATCACGAGCAGGAAGCCGATCCCCGCCACCGCGGCAATCGAGATGCGCGCGACCCCGGCGGCCACCGGCGGGTCGATCACCGCCAGCCCGACCAGGGCAGCAAGGAAGAGCAGCCAGAAGAAGGTCACATGGCCATAGCGCACGTGCCAGCGGTTCAGGTTGAGATAGGCGAAGAGGAAGACGAGGAGCGTCGCCGCGAGGATCGCCTCCGCCGCGGCGCGATAGATCCGCTCGGTGTTTTCGTCGAGGGGGAAGACCCGCTGGAAGAAGCCGAAATCGATGCAGGCATAGGCGAGGACCGCCCAGGCGAGCGCCGCGGCGGCGGGAAAGATCAGCGCCCCCTTGACCACGAAGACAACCGTCAGGAAGAGGGCGAGGAGCCCGGCGATGCCGATGATGATGCCCTTGTAGAGCGTCAGGCCGTTGACCTTCTCGCGGTAGGCGTTGGGCTCCCAGAGATAGACCTGGGGAATGTTGGGGGTCTTCAGCTCGCCGACATAGGTGACGGTCGCTCCCGGATCGAGGGTGATGCGGAAGGCGTCCGCCTCCGGGCTCTGCTCGCGCTCCGGACGGATGCCCTGGCTGGCCGTGATCGCCGCGATGCGGGAGGAGCCGAGATCGGGCCAGACCACGCCCGAGCCGACCAGGCGGAAATGCGGAGCCACGAGAAGCCGCTCCACCTGTTCGTCGGATTCGTTCGTCAGCGCGAAGACAATCCAGTCCGGCCGGGTTCCGGATTCGCGCGCCCGGACGGCGATCCGCCGCACGATGCCGTCACGCCCCGGCGCGGTCGAAATCTGGATCACGTCGCCGTCGGAGCGATAGCGCTCAATGGCGGGAGTGAGGTCGATCGCGGCGGCATCAAGGCTGACGCGCACCGATTCGACCGCCCGCGCCTGCTGCGGCAAGAGGATGCTGGCCGCCCCCAGAGCCAGCAGCGCCAAGGCGACGGCTATGGCGAGATGAACAAACCGCAACGCATTTCCACTTTCGCTGAAGCCCATCCGGATCAAGGCCCGAGGACGGAGCGGGCGGATGCATGCCCCGTCGAGCCCGAACCGTCACGTGCTTGCGCAGACTTTAAGGCCTTTTGACGATTGCCGCTTCTGCAAAAACCCGCCTCGATGGCGCAGACCCGGCTTATCCACGCCTTCCCGAGCCATCTGCGCCGAGGCCGACCTCGATGACGAAATTGTCGCCCACCGCCACGGGAACCCGCAGGTTCTCCTCGACGAGGACGAAATTCGCCTGCGTCTCGCCCGCACCGATGCTCGCCGAGGCGCGCAGCACCCGATCCTCGAAGGTCTCGCTGTTGTTGCGCACGCGCACGCGCAGCGGCGTCTCGAAACGTCCGGGCGCGCCGCTCGGGCCGAGCAGGACGCGCCCCTCGATGCCGAGCCTGATCACGAAGAAGCCTTCCGCGACGGTGATGCATTCGCGGGCCACGTTGCCGATCGAGATCTGCGAGCGCAGGGCCCTGTTGTCCCCGCTGCGCCCGGCATAGCTGCGGATCGCGGCGCCGCCGGGAATGATGTCAACCTGCGGACATGGGGCTTCTTCGAGAATCTCCTGCATGGGCGGCGGGACCGACGTGCCGCCGTAGCGGACGATATTGACGAGCGGGTTGCCGCCCTCGCCGTCGCTTCCGGGAAGCGCGCTGCAGGCGGACAGGGCCGACGCCGCGAGCAGGAGAACGCCAAGGCGCACGAACTTCTGAGACAAGGTTCACCCCCGGATGAGCTTATTCCACCAGCCTTGCGTCAAGGCCACGCTCTCTACTAGCCGCGTCAGGGCAGGCTGTCGAATCCCTCGCCGAACCCGTTGAGCGAGACGGGAATGCCGATGCCCTCCTCCGGCGTCTGGAAGACGATGAAGGTGGCTTCGCTTCCCTCGCGCAACTGCGTGATGAGCGTGTCGTCCAGGACCACTTCGGCGACGCAGCCGGTGGCGAGGCAGCGCACGAAGCCCGCACGGCCGACATCCTCCTCGTCGATCCGCAGGCCGAGGCCGGCGGGGAGGAGCACGCCGAGCGGAGCCACGACGCGCAGGAGCTTGCTCTGGTTGTCCGCGGTCGTCAGGACGATGACGAGAAGCGTGACGTTGGGCCGATCCTCGGCTGCGACATTCTGCACGATCGCACATTGCTCGGCCTGCGCGCCGGGCGGCATCTCGCATCGCTGCTGCCAGTCGCCGAACGTCGCGCGCACCGCGCCCTGGGCATGGACCGACTGGCTTCCCGCTCCTGCGCCAGTGACGAGAAGCGCGAGGGCGGCTGCGAGAATAAGGCGCGGGATTCGCGGCAGAAGGCCTTTTTCCTGCGTCTCCATCGGTCATCCCCAATTGTTCACGCGTCGAGCGATTCGCGCCCGGCCGGACGCCACATCATACACAAGGTGCGGCGGAGGGATCACGTCGCAAGGCGATTTGTCAAGCGAACGCTCTCCGCCCCTCGCGGACGCCGCGCGAACCGAAACGGTGAAAAAACGTCGAATTGCGCGGGTCGCCGGGGCAAGTGCGACCTCGTTGCCGTTGCGCTTGCGGCAACATTGTGTTTTTCACATGGGTCATATGTCGGTGATGTGCGCGTGGGGCTCGCATTTTCCGGAAAGTCACGCTACAGGCCTGACGCGCCGATGCCGAGGGTCGCCCGGTGCGTCGATACAAGGGATCGAACAGGAGCTTCGAAAGAACGATGCCAATGTACAAGAATGGATCTCGATCGCGAGTCAGCGGCCTGGTTCTCGCGACCTTCGCCGCCGCCGCCGCCGTGGCGGGATCGGCAGGGATTGCGGCCGCGGAAACCGTCGGGATTCCCGTTCCGTGGCAGACGAACATGATGCCGCCGATAACCGAGACGGCCCGGAACATGGTGTCGTTCCACACGGGCCTCCTGTGGGTCATCACGATCATCACCCTGTTCGTCGGCGCGCTCCTGCTGGTCTGCATCTTCCGCTTCAACGAGCGCAAGAACCCGAATCCCTCCAGGACCTCGCACAACACGATGATCGAGATCGCCTGGACGGTGATCCCCATCCTGATCCTCGTCGGCATCGCGATCCCCTCCTTCCGGATCCTGCGCGAGCAGCTCATCATCCCCGAGGCGGAAGTCGTCGTGAAGGTGACCGGCCACGCCTGGTACTGGTCCTATGAATATCCCGAGGACCAGGGCGGGTTCATGTTCACCTCAAATATGATGACGCAGGAGGAGGCTACGGCCGCCGGCCAGCCCTATCTCTTCGCCGTCGACAACGAGGTCGTGGTTCCCGTCAACCGCACCGTCGCCCTGCAGGTGACGGCGGCCGACGTGCTCCATGCCTTCGCCATGCCGTCCTTCGGCATCAAGATCGACGCCGTTCCGGGCCGCCTCAACGAGACCTGGTTCCGCGCCGAGCGCGAGGGGATCTATTACGGCCAGTGCTCGGAACTCTGCGGCGCGCTCCACGCTTTCATGCCGATCGCGATTCGCGTCGTGAGCGACGAGCAGTACGCGGCCTGGATCGCGGACGCGCAGGCGCGCTTCGCCTCGACCGGCGGCAACGGCGTCAAGGTCGCGGCGCGCGAAACCGACGCGCGCTGATCCGGGCGCCGCAGGAATTTCATTTCGTGATCGGGGACAGGCCCGGTCCACAGGTTAAACGCCAAGAGGGCTCTTCATCATGGCAACCGTCGCCAATACCGCTCACGCGGACGCTCACGATCATCCGACGGGATGGCGTCGCTGGCTCTATTCGACGAACCACAAGGATATCGGCACGCTCTATCTGATCTTCGCGTTCACCGCGGGGACCGTCGGCGCGCTCCTGTCCATCGCGATCCGGATGGAGCTGCAGTCCCCCGGCCTGCAGTTCTTCACGAACCCGCAGATGTACAACGTCTTCGTCACGGGCCACGGCCTCATCATGGTGTTCTTCATGGTGATGCCCGCGCTGATCGGCGGCTTCGGGAACTGGTTCGTCCCGCTCATGATCGGGGCGCCGGACATGGCGTTCCCGCGCATGAACAACATCTCCTTCTGGCTGACCGTGGCCGCCTTCTGCCTGCTGCTCACCTCGCTCTTCGTCGAGGGCGCCCCGGGCTCGCTGGGCTTCGGCGGCGGCTGGACGGTCTATCCGCCGCTCTCGACGATCGGCCATCCCGGCCCGGCGCTCGACTTCGCGATCCTGTCGCTGCACCTCGCGGGCGCGGCCTCGATCCTCGGCGCGATCAACTTCATCACGACGATCCTGAACATGCGCGCCCCGGGCATGACGCTGCACAAGATGCCGCTCTTCGCCTGGTCGATGCTGGTGACGGCCTTCCTGCTGCTTCTGTCGCTCCCGGTCCTCGCCGGCGCTATCACGATGCTCCTGACGGACCGGAACTTCGGCACCACCTTCTTCGATCCCGCCGGCGGCGGCGATCCGATCCTGTACCAGCACCTGTTCTGGTTCTTCGGCCACCCCGAAGTCTACATCATGATCCTGCCGGCCTTCGGCATCGTCAGCCACATCATCTCGACCTTCTCGCGCAAGCCGATCTTCGGCTATCTCGGCATGGCCTACGCGATGGTGGCGATCGGCGTCGTCGGCTTCGTCGTCTGGGCGCACCACATGTACACGGTGGGCCTGTCGCTGCAGACCCAGGCCTACTTCGTCTTCGCGACGATGGTGATCGCAGTGCCCACCGGCATCAAGATCTTCTCCTGGATCGCGACGATGTGGGACGGCTCGATCCGCTTCACGGCGGCGATGCACTGGGCGGTCGGCTTCATCTTCCTGTTCACGGTCGGCGGCGTCACCGGCGTCGTCCTCGCGAATGCGGCGATCGACCGCTACATGCACGACACCTATTACGTGGTCGCGCATTTCCACTACGTGCTGTCGCTGGGCGCGGTCTTCATCATCTTCGCGGGCATGTACTACTGGTTCCCGAAGATGACCGGCTACGTCATGCCGGAATGGATCGGCAAGGTGCATTTCTGGATCGCCTTCATCGGCTCCAACGTGCTCTTCTTCCCGATGCACTTCCTCGGCCTCGCCGGCATGCCGCGCCGCTACGCCGACTATCCCGAAGTGTTCGCCGGATGGAACATGGTCTCGTCCATCGGGTCCTATATCTTCGGCCTCGGGATCCTCTTGTTCATGTACGGCGTGTTCATCGCCTTCCGGAACAAGGAAGTCGCCGCGGACAATCCGTGGGGCGAAGGCGCGACGACGCTGGAATGGACCCTGCCGTCTCCCCCGCCGTTCCACCAGTTCGAGGAACTGCCGAAGATCGCGGATACGCGGCACTGACCGCCGACAGGCGAAACCGATAGCGCGGCCGGACGGGATGCCCCGTCCGGCCCTTCCCCCAAGCGCCGCCCGCGGCGCTCCGGAGAAGGGCCAGGCGACAAGCGCCGGAACCCGACGAGGCCCGCTTGCGCGGGTTGCAGCCTTGCAGGACCGAAGTTTCTCATGAGCAGTTTGGCATGACCGGAATGACGAACTCACTGAGCCAGGGCGTGGTCTCGCGCGGTAGCCAGATCGAGACCGTGACGGTATCGAATGGCGAGGTCCGGGATTTTCTCGCCCTGCTGAAGCCCCGCGTCATGTCGCTCGTCATCGTCACGGCGCTGACCGGCATGGTCGTTGCCAATGGGCAGATGCATCCCGTCTTGGCCTTCGCGGCGCTCCTGGCGATCTCGGTCGGCGCGGGCGCGTCCGGCTGCCTGAACATGTGGTGGGACGCGGATATCGACGCGGTGATGAAGCGCACGGCGCGCCGCCCGATTCCCGCCGGGCGGATCACGCCCTCCGAGGCGCTCTCCTTCGGCCTGACGCTGTCCGTCGGATCGGTGCTCTTCCTCGGACTGATCGCGAACTGGCTTTCCGCGGGGCTCCTCGCCTTCACGATCTTCTTCTACGCCGTGATCTACTCGATGTGGCTGAAGCGCTCGACGCCGCAGAACATCGTCATCGGCGGCGCGGCCGGAGCGCTTCCCCCGATGATCGGCGAGGCGGCGGTCACGGGTTTCGTGACGCTCGATTCGGTTATTCTCTTCGCGATCATCTTCATCTGGACTCCGCCCCATTTCTGGGCGCTGGCCCTGGTGAAGTCGGCGGATTACGAACGCGCCGGCGTGCCGATGATGCCGAATGTCCGCGGCGCGGACGCGACGCGTTCGCAGATCCTCGCCTACACGCTGCTGCTCGCCCCCGTCGGCCTGCTTCCCGCCTTCTTCGGCTTCGGCGGCCTCGCCTACCTGGTCATCGCGGCGACGACGGGAATCTGGATGATCGTGCTCGCCTGGCGCGTCTATCGCCGGCGCGAGGGCGAGGCGTCGGTCAAGGCGTCGTGGTCCCTGTTTGGCTTCTCGATCATCTATCTCTTCGCGCTGTTCGCGGCCCTGCTGGCCGAGCACGGGCTCGGCCTCTACCGCGCGATCCCGGGGCTGTTCTGATGGTCGAGGAGCATGACGACCGGGACGCGCAGGGATTGACCGAGGCCGACCGCAAACGCAGGCGCTCGCGGTCGATCGCGCTCGCGGTCGTCCTGGGGCTTCTCGTCATATTGTTCTACGTGGTCACCATCGCGAAGATGGGGCCGGGTGTCCTTCAGAGGCCTTTGTGAGGAGAGCATGAGCGAAACGACCGTGGGGAAGGATCAGAAGCGCGCCGTCCGGCGCACGGTGTTCGCCTGCGTCGGCATCGCCGCGGGAATGATCGGGGCGGCCTATGCAGCCGTTCCGCTCTACGATCTCTTCTGCCGGGTCACGGGCTTCGGCGGGACGCCGATGGTCGGAACGGCGGATGCCGGAACCGTCCTCGACGAGACTGTCCGGGTGCGCTTCGACGCCAACGTCTCTCCCGCCCTTGCCTGGCGCTTCGCTTCCGAGGTTCCCGTCGTCGAGGCGCGGATCGGTGAGACCAAGACTGTCTTCTACCGGATTGCGAACTCGGCGGAAGACCCCCGGACCGGTATCGCCACCTTCAACGTCACCCCGGCGAATGCCGGCGCCTATTTCGTCAAGCTGCAGTGCTTCTGCTTTGAGGAGAACACGCTGCAGGCCGGCGAGACGATGGACTCGGCGGTGGTCTTCTATATTGATCCGGCCATCGTGGACGATCCGCAATTCGAGTCCATGAGGACGATCACCCTCTCCTACACCTATTTCCCGGCGCGCGACGGCGAGCCGGTGACCACCTCCTCGCTCGCGCCCGCAGCGGACAGCGAGACCACCCTTCGATAGAAGCCTGACAGTTGGCGGGGGAGGAAAGCTGCGCTTGCGTCGATTTCCTCTTCCAAGCAAAGGAAAACGCCTCTAATTGTCCGTTCGAACGCGGATGAAAGGCACCGGAGACAAGAGCAATGGCCGACGCCCACGCCAAGAAACACGATTACCACCTCGTCGACCCGAGCCCGTGGCCGATCATCGGCTCGGTGAGCGCCTTCATCCTGGCCGTCGGGTTCGTCACCTTCATCCGCGAAATGGAGATCGCCGGCCTTCGCATCGGGGGCTTCATCTTCGGCGTCGGCATCATCGGCGTGCTCTACACCATGGCCGCCTGGTGGGTGGACGTGATCCGCGAATCGCAGAAGGGGGACCACACCCGCGTCGTCCAGCTGCATCACCGCTACGGCATGATGATGTTCATCGCCTCGGAGGTGATGTTCTTCGTGGCCTGGTTCTGGGCCTATTTCGACGTCGCCCTCTACCCCGGCGAGGCCGTCCAGTACCAGCGCACGGAAATCACCGGAGGCGCCTGGCCCCCGGCCGACATCGAGACCTTCGATCCCTGGCATCTCCCCCTGCTCGGCACGCTCGTGCTCCTGACCTCGGGCACCACCGTCACCTGGGCGCACCACGCGCTGCTCGAGAACGACCGGCAGGGCCTCAAATGGGGTCTATGGCTGACCGTCGGCCTCGGGCTGCTGTTCACGATGCTCCAGATCTACGAGTACAGCCACGCGCATTTCGGGTTCTCGGGGAACATCTACGGCGCAACCTTCTTCATGGCGACCGGCTTCCACGGCGCGCATGTGATCATCGGCACCATCTTCCTCGCGGTCTGCCTGTGGCGCGTCTATCTCGGGCACTTCACGACGACGCAGCATCTCGGCTTCGAGTTCGCCGCCTGGTACTGGCACTTCGTCGACGTGGTCTGGCTGTTTCTTTTTGCCGCAATCTATGTTTGGGGCTACGGCGGGTGACGCCGGACCGGATCGTCACTACATGAGGGGCGGCCTTCGAGCCGCCCCTTTCCTTTTCAACCGGACACCGGGAGCAGATGATGTCGCACAGGCCCGGAGACGCACCTTCACCCGCCGCGGCGGGTTTCAAGGGACGCTGTCCCCGCTGCGGAGAAGGTCGCCTGTTCAAGGGCTTCCTCTCCCTCGAGGAGAAATGCGACCATTGCGGCCTCGCCTATGATTTCGCCGATTCGGCGGACGGGCCCGCGGTGTTCATCATGTTCATCGTGGGCTTCATCGTCGTCGGCCTGGCGCTCTGGGTCGAGTTCACCTACGAGCCGCCGATCTGGCTGCATCTCGTGATGTGGTTCTCGCTGACCGGAATCCTGAGCCTCCTCCTCGCGCGCCCCTTGAAGGGCATCATGATCGCCCTGCAATACCACCACCGCGCCGAAGAGGGTCGGCTGGAGAAATAGGCGATGGCCGAAACACCCGCCGTCCATACGGCGCCCACCCGACGCATCGGCCCCGGCCTGCTTGCAGCGACGATCGCAACCCTCGCCGCGCTGGCGATCCTGCTCGCCCTGGGAACGTGGCAGGTGCAGCGCCTTGCCTGGAAGCAGGACCTGATCGCGCAGATCGAGGCGCGCGCGCATGGCGAAGCCGGCGAGATCCTCCCCGAGGAGCAGTGGCCGGCCTTCTCTCCACAGAGCGAGGAATATCGCCGCGTACGGATCGCCGGGCGCTTCGATCATGCGCGGGAGGTCCAGGTTCACGGCCTCCTCGCGTCGCGTACCCGCGGCCAGCCTATCCAGGGCTTCTACGTGTTGACCCCTCTCGAGATCGAGTCGGGCGCGCATGTGATCGTCAATCGCGGCTTCGTCCCCACAGAACTGCGCGAGCCCGCATCGCGGGCGGAATCTCTCCCCGACGAGGAAGTCGAGATCGTCGGGCTGGTCCGGGCCTCGCAGGAGCGAGCGACATTCGTGCCCGAGAACGATCCGTCGCGCGAGCAATGGCTCACGAGGGACGTCTACGAGATCGCGGAGGCGCGCGGAATCGAGCGGGTTGCGCCCTTCTATATCGACGCGGAGCATGACGCGTCCGCCCCAGCCTGGCCGCGCGGGGGCGGGACGATCCTCGACCTGCCCAACAACCACCTGCAATACGCCGTGACCTGGTACGGGCTCGCCCTTTGCCTCCTGGGCGTCTTCGCCGTCTTCGCCTGGCGGAAGCTGCGGAGCGGGACCGCGGCGAGCCGTTAGCTTGCAAGGCCTCCGCTCCCCTTCACCCTTGTCGGGCCGTGGCTTCGCGCCTATGGTCCGCCCGCATCGCACCATCGAAGGACCCTCTCCGTGCTGCATATCTCGACCCGCGGCGAAGCCCCCGCGATCGGCTTTACCGACGCCCTCCTGACCGGCCTCGCCCGCGACGGCGGCCTCTATGTGCCGCAATCGTACCCCACCCTCTCGCATGGCGAGATCGCCGGCTTCGCGGGCATGCGCTATGCGGATGTGGCGAAGGCGGTGCTGGGCCGGCTGGTCGATGGCGAAATAGCCGCGGACGCCTTCGGAGCGATGGTCGAGGAGGCCTATTCCTGCTTCCGCCATCCCGCCACCTGCCCCCTCGTGCAGATCGGCGACAATCTCTTCGTGCTGGAACTCTTCCACGGCCCGACCCTCGCCTTCAAGGATGTCGCCATGCAGCTGCTCGGGCGGCTGATGGACCACGTCCTCAAGGAGCGCGGCCAGCGGGCCACGATCGTCGGGGCGACCTCCGGCGATACAGGCTCGGCGGCGGTGGAAGCCTTTCGCGGCCTGTCGCAGGTCGACGTCTTCATCCTCTATCCGCACGGGCGCGTCTCGGACGTCCAGCGCCGCCAGATGACGACGGTGGGGGCGGACAATGTCCACGCCATCGCCCTCGAGGGAACCTTCGACGATTGCCAGGCGATCGTGAAGGGCATGTTCAACCATGCGCGCTTCCGGGACGAATTGCTGCTCTCGGGCGTCAACTCGATCAACTGGGCGCGGGTGGCCGCGCAGGCGGTCTACTACTTTACCTCCGCCGTGGCCCTCGGCGGCCCCCATCGTCCTATCGGCTTCAGCGTTCCCACGGGCAATTTCGGCGACATCCTCGCCGGACACATCGCCAAGCGCATGGGGCTGCCCGTCGCCGACCTCCAGATCGCCACCAACGCCAACGACATCCTTCCGCGCACGCTCGCGACCGGGCGCTACGAGATCCGGGGCGTCCAGCCGACGACCTCGCCGTCGATGGACATCCAGATCTCCTCGAATTTCGAGCGCCTGCTCTTCGAGGCGCATGACCGGGACGGGGCGGCGATCCGCAACCTGATGGCCTCGCTGGCGCAATCGCGCGCCTTCGACATCCCCGCCGGGCCGCTGGCGCGCATCCGGGCGGAATTCTCCGCCAGGGCCGTTCCGGAGGATGCGGTCGCCGCCGAGATCGGCTCGACCTGGCGAGAGGCTGGTTACCTGCTCGACCCGCATACGGCGATCGGAGTCGCGGCGGCGCGCGAGGCTCTCGACCGCGATCCCGCGACCCCGCGCGTGGTTCTCGCCACCGCGCATCCGGCGAAGTTCCCACAGGCTGTGGAGAAGGCGAGCGGAATCTCTCCCGCCCTGCCCCCGCATCTCGCCGATCTCTTCGAGCGGCAGGAGCGCTTTACAGTCGTGGCGAACGAGCAGGGGGCGGTCGAGCGATTCATCCGCGAGCACTCCTCGATCCTGCGGGGCGGCGGCGCATGACTTCCGCCGAGCCGCGGCTGACCCTGCTCGAAAACGGTCTCGTCGTCGCCACCGAGACCATGCCGCATGTCGCGACCGTCGCGCTCGGCATCTGGGTGGGCGCCGGCGCGCGCCACGAGCGCGACGACGAGCACGGGCTCTCGCACCTGATCGAGCACATGGCCTTCAAGGGCACGACGCATCGCTCGGCCCGGGCCATCGCCGAGGATATCGAGAATGTCGGGGGCGACATAAACGCCGCGACAGGGGTCGAGTACACCTGCTATACGGCGCGCACCCTCGGCCAGGATATCGGCATTGCCCTCGACGTCCTCGGCGACATCCTGACCTGCTCCACCTTCAGTGACGAAGAGCTCGAGCGCGAGCGCGGCGTCATCCTCCAGGAGATCGCCGCCGTCGAGGATGCCCCGGACGATCTCATCAACGACGTCTTCATCGAAACGGCCTATCCCGGCCAGGCGCTGGGCCGTCCGATCCTCGGCCGCCCGGAGACCGTGCGCGGCTTCACGCCCGACGGGATCCGCGCCTTCTGCGCGCGCGAATACGCCCCCGACCGCATGGTGATCACGGCGGCCGGCTCCGTCGAGCACGACCGGGTGGTGGATGCGGCGCATCGCTATTTCGGCGATCTCGCCCCCCGCCGGCCCGACCCGCTCGTCGCCGGCGCGTATCGCGGCGGAGAGGCGCGGATCAAGCGGCGCAACGAGCAGGCGAACGTCGTCCTGGGCCTGCCCGGCCGCTCCTTCAAGGATCGCGACTACTACGCGACCCAGCTCTTCGCGCAGGTGCTCGGCGGCAGTCTCTCGTCGCGGCTCTGGCAGGAGGTGCGCGAGAAGCGCGGCCTCGCCTACAGCGTCGACGCATTCCACTGGCCGTTCTCGGATACCGGCATCTTCGGCATCGGCGCGGGAGTCGCCGGGGAGGATCTGGCGGAGTTCATGAACGTCACCCTCGACACGCTCCGGAAGGCCGCCTCCGACACGGACGAGGCCGAGCTGCAGCGGGCGCGGGCGCAGATGAAGGTCGGCCTTCTCGCCGCCCTCGAGACGCCGGGCGGACGGATCGAACGCATGGCGCGCCAGCTGCTCGCCTGGGGGCGGATCGTTCCCGTCTCGGAACTGGTCTCGCGGATCGACGCGGTGACCGTTGACGATGTCCGCGCCGCCGGAGGCGCGCTGCTGAAGGGGCCGCCGACGCTCGCAGCGATCGGCCCGATCAGGTCGCTGCCCCGGCTGAGCAACATTTTTTCCCGCCTCTCCTGAGACTTGCCCCCTGCAGCGCCTTGACCGGACGGCAGGGATGAACCATCAACGCACGGAATCATCCGGATCGAACAAGGGATTGAAGCTCGGTGTCACGCTGGCGCCTCCGTCTCGCTCGCGCCGCCGCGCATCTCGTCGACAGCATCGCCGTCGCCGGGGTCCGCGTGCTCTTCGCGCTCGCGCGTTTCCTGGGGCCGGACCGGGCGAGCGACCTCGGCGGCTGGCTCGCCCGCATGCTCGGGCCGCTGTTCCCGGCCCACCGCACCGCGCTCGCCAATGTGCGCGCGGCGTTTCCCGGCATCGCCGATGCGGAGGTCCGTCGCATCGTGCGGGGCGCCTGGGACAATCTCGGCCGCACCGCCGCCGAATACGCCCATCTCGACACGATCTTCGACTTCGACCCCGAGAACCCCGGCGCCGGGCGCATCGAGGTCGAGGGAATCGCCCATTTCGAGGCCTTGCGCGACGACGGAAAGGCGGGCCTGATCTTCTCGGGCCATTTTGCCAACTGGGAGCTACCCGCGATCTGCGCCGCCCGCTACGGGCTCGAGGCGACAGCGGTGTTCCGGGCTCCGAACGCGCCCGCCGTCGCGCGCATGGTGCACGAGGTGCGCAGCCAGACGATGGGCGGGCTCGCCGCCGCGAAGCCCGGAGCCGCCTTCGCGATGCAGGGCGTGCTGGAGCGGGGCGGGCATCTGGGCATGCTGATCGACCAGCATTTCACGAGGGGCGTGATCGTCGATTTCCTCGGCCGCCCGGCGCTGACGAATCCGATCATGGGCAAGTTCGCCCGCAATTTCGATTGCCCGGTCCACGGCGTTCGCGTCATCCGCCTGCCGGGGCGGCGGTTCCGTCTGGAACTGACGCCGCCGCTCGATCTGCCGCGCGACGAGAACGGCGAGATCGAGGTGGCCGGGGCGATGCAGGCCATGACGGCGGTTGTCGAGGGCTGGGTCCGGGAGCATCCCGAGCAATGGCTCTGGATGCACCGGCGCTGGCGTCCCCGCTTCACGGGCGAGAAGATCGCCGCGACGAAGTGACGGGATGCAGGCTCACGCCGACGCGATCAGCGATCAAGGCAACGTGACTTCCCCGCCCGCCCCCGATTGTGCTTTACAGGCAGGATGAAACGTCTCGGCGGCCTTCTCTTTGCTCTCGCCTTTCTCGTCTCTCCCGGCGCCCTCGCCGGACAGGCGCCGAAAGCCGTGATCGAACTCTTCACCAGCCAGGGCTGCTCGTCCTGCCCGCCGGCGGATGCGCGCCTGACGGCGCTCAGCAAGCAACCTGACGTCGTCGCGTTGACGCTGCATGTCGATTATTGGGATTATCTCGGCTGGAAGGACACGCTGGCGACGCCCGCCTTCACGGCGCGCCAGCGGGCCTATGCCGAGGCGCGGGGCGACCGCGGCGTCTACACGCCGCAGATGGTGGTCAACGGGCTCGTCGCCTGCGTCGGCTCGAATGACGGGCAGATCGAGAGCTCCATCGACCGGGCGACAAGCCGCCATGCGCGCCTGCCCGTCCCCCTCGCCGTGGAGAGGGAGGGGGCGCGCGTCTCGGTTTCCATCCCCGACGGCGCGCGCGGCGCGGGCGAACTCTGGCTCCTGAGGGTCGACAAGAGCGTCACCGTCACCATCGAGCGCGGCGAGAACAAGGGGCGCGAGGCGACCTACACCAATGTCGTGCGCGAGATGAAGCCGATCGGACGCTGGAACGGGGGCGCGGCCCGTTTCGAAGCGGATCTCGGTGGACCGGGTGAGGACTTCGTGGTGCTGCTCCATGAGCAGGCGGCGGAAGGCCTTGGCGTCATCATCGGTGCGGCCAAGGGGCCGGGCCTGTAAGGCGCGCGCGCGGCTTTCCCGTTTCCGGCACGCCAAAAGATTCGTGTGGCGAGAGCGCCCCGGCTGAGTCATGGTCCTGCCCGGCTTCGCCGGAGCGCCCTTCCGCCATGTTGCGCCTGTCATGACCTTCCTGCCCGACGCGAGCACGATGCTCGTCTTCTCCGGCGCCTGCTTCGTGCTGTTCATCACGCCCGGGCCGGACATGAGCCTGTTTCTGGCCAAGACCCTCGCGGGCGGCCGGCGCGCCGGGCTCGCGGCGATGGCGGGGGCGATGACGGGATGCTGCGTCCATACATTGCTCGCCGCGCTCGGTCTCTCGGCGCTGCTCGCCGCCTCCACGACGGCCTTCACGCTCCTGAAGATCGCCGGCGCGCTCTATCTTCTCTGGATGGCCTATGACGCGATCCGCAACGGGTCGGCGCTATCCGTGAAGGCGGAGAAGCCCCGCCGGCTTTCGTTCCGGCGCACCTATCTCCTCGGCATCGGCATCAACCTCACCAACCCCAAGATCGTGCTCTTCTTCGTGACCTTCCTGCCGCAATTCGTTGCCGCCGGCGATCCGCAAGCCTCCGAGAAGCTGGTCTTCCTCGGCCTCTACTTCATCGCCTTCAGCACGCCGCTGGCGGCGCTGCTCGTCCTCGGCGCGGAGCGGGTGATCGCGATGCTGAAGGGCAATCCCCGCCTCCTGCGCGGCATCGACTATGTCTTCGGCGGCCTGTTCGGCCTGTTCGCGCTGCGCATCCTCGCCACCGGAGGGCGCTAGAACCGGGGTTGTGCCGGCGCGGCGATCGGGGCATACGGGTGCAGTCCGTCCAGAAGGAAAGCGCGTCAATCATCGTGACGAAACCGGCCCGCCTCTCGATCATCGTGGCGCTCGCGACCCTCGCGCTCGACCAGGCGTCAAAGCTCTACCTGCTCTTCGTCTTCGACCTGTTCCTGCACGAACCCGTGGCCCTGGGGCCTTTCGTTGAACTGATCGTGGTCTGGAATCGCGGCATCTCCTATGGCCTCCTCCAGCAGGACACCGACCTCGGACGCTGGCTCCTGACCATCTTCTCGATCGCCGTGGCGATCGGCCTCGCCGTCTGGATGCTGCGCACCCCCCACCGGCTCCTCGCCGCGTCTCTCGCGCTGATCGTCGGAGGCGCGATCGGGAACGCCATCGACCGGATCGCCTATGGCGCCGTGTTCGACTTCGTCCACGTGCATGTCGGGACGTTTTCGTGGTATGTGTTCAACATTGCCGACGCTGCGATCGTTGCGGGGGTGATCGGTCTCGTTTATGACTCCTTCGTGCTGGAGGGGCGTAGGGTGAAACGCGACCCCTCGTCAGGAACGGCCGAGCCGCCTCACGAAAGCCGTGATGGTGGTTGAAGCGTCGTCCGAATTCAGATCACGGAACCAGGGGGTTCTCATCATGTTGCGATCGACCATGTCGCGTGCAGCCGCAGCGATCGGCCTCGCTCTCGCCGCCTCGACCTTCGCCGCCGCACCGGCCGCGGCGCAGGAAGGGGTGCTCATGCGCAACATTCTCGGCTCCATCGGCCTGATCGCGCCCGAGCGTCCGAACATCGAATATCGCGAGCGCCCCCCGCTCGTCGTCCCGCCGACGCGCGAGCTTCCCCCGCCGGTCGCGCCCGACGCCCTCGCCGCCAACCCGCAATGGCCAAACGACCCGACGGTCGCAGCGGAGCGCGAGGCGGCGGCGGGCGGTGACCACAGGAGGCTGGGAACGCGGGCGGAGCGCGATTCCGATCCGCTGACCATCGAGGAGATGCGGGCCGGACGCCGCGCCGGCGTCCTTGGCGACGAGAGCCTCACCGGCTTCGTACCCTCCACCGGCAACGAATCGATGGTGATGTCGCCAACGGAGCTGCGTGCCTATACACGCACCGCGCAGGAAGGACCGGAGGGGAGCACCCGGCGCTACCTGACCGATCCCCCCACCCGCTTCCTCCAGCCCGCGCCCACGAACTGACCGGGTCGCCACCGCAAGTCACCGCGGAGCCGCGCCGACAGGCGCGCTAATTTGGCCGGTTTGCGCCCGTGGGGATCTTCACCCCTTCCCGCGGGGCCTTCCTGCGTCTATCTAGGGGATCACCGCCGCGCAGGCGCGCATCGCGCCCGCTCCTCTCCGCTTCTCGAGGGTCACAATGGCTGAAACGATATCCGACACGGCTGAGCGCATTGCCATTCCAGCAAACGAGATCGGCGATGGCGGCGGCCCGGATATCGCGTCCTTCACCCTCGATAACGGCCTCGACGTCGTGGTGGTGCCCGATCGGCGCGTCCCCGTCGTCACCCACATGGTCTGGTACCGCAACGGCTCGGCGGATGATCCGATCAGGCATTCCGGGATCGCCCACTTCCTCGAGCACCTGATGTTCAAGGGGACCGAACGGCACCCGGCGGGGGAGTTCTCCAAGGTCGTCTCGGCGCTGGGAGGGCAGGAGAACGCCTTCACCTCGTACGACTACACCGCCTATTACCAGCGCGTCGCCCGCGAGCATCTCGAGACCATGATGGCGTTCGAGTCCGACCGCATGGCCAATCTCGCCCTCGATCCCGCATTGGTGGCGCCCGAGCGGGACGTCGTGCTCGAGGAGCGGCGCATGCGGGTGGAGACCGATCCGGGCGCGCAGCTTTCCGAGGCCATGGCCGCCTCGCTGTTCCTCCATCATCCCTACGGAATTCCGATCATCGGATGGATGCACGAGATCGAGGCGCTCGATCGCGAGCATGCCCTCGACTACTACAAGCGCTTCTACACGCCGGAGAACGCCATTCTCGTCGTGGCCGGCGATGTCGAGGCCGAGGATGTCCGCCGTCTGGCGGATCGCAGCTACGGGCGCATCGCGCCGCGCGGCGCGCGCCCGCAGCGGCTCCGCCCCCTCGAGCCGGAGCCGCGCGCCATGCGCCGCGTCGCGGTGGCCGATCCGCGCGTCGAGCAGCCGCTGATGCAGCGCCTCTACCTGACGCCGTCGGCGCTGACGGCGCAGGGGCGCGACGCCATCGCGCTCGAAGTCCTCGCCGAACTCCTCGGCGGCGGCCCGACCTCCTATCTCTACCGCAAGCTCGTCCTCGATCGCGGCCTCGCGGTGAATGCCGGGGCGTGGTACATGTCCTCCGCGCTCGACGACACCCGCTTCGCGATCTACGCGGTGCCCACCCCCGAGGTCACCCTCGATCAGCTGGAAGAGGCCGTGGACCTCGCCGTGAAGCGCATCCGCGACGAGGCCCTCGACGCCAGGGCGATCGAGCGCGCCAAGACCCGGCTCATCGCCGAGACCGTCTATTCCTCCGACAGCCAGGCCTCCCTCGCGCGGATCTACGGCTCGGCCCTCTCGATCGGAGAGACGCTTGAATCGATCCGGCGCTGGCCGAAGGATGTCGAGGCGGTCACCGCGGAGGATCTCGCCTCGGTCGCCGAGCGCTTCCTCGTTCCCCGCCGCTCCGTGACGGGACAGTTGCGGAAAGCCGACTGAGCCCCTTCGGGAGCCATCATCGCGAGGATAATTGCATGACCATCGCCGTTCAGCCGGTTTCCGCGCCTCCCGCCCAGGTCGAGCGCATCGTCACGCCCGCGGGGATCGAGGTCTGGCACGCCCATTCCGACCTCGTGCCGCTGGTCGCCCTGTCGTTCCTGTTCGAGGGCGGCGCCTCTCAGGATGCGGCGGATCGCCCCGGCGTCGCGCAGATGGCCACGCGGCTCCTCGACGAGGGCGCGGGCGCATATTCCTCAGACGCCTTCCAGGAGAAGCTGGCGGACAAGGCGATCGAGCTTTCCTTCAGCGCCAGCCAGGACACCCTCGGCGGGGGGATGAAGACGCTCCTGCGCCATCTCGACGATGCGGCCGGGCTTTTGCGCCTCGCCCTCGCGGAGCCGCGCTTCGATGCGGATGCGATCGAGCGCGTCCGCGGCCAGATTCTGGCGGGCATCCGCTACCAGATGAACGATCCCGGCGTCATGGCGACGCAGCGCTTCTTCGCCGAGGCCTTTCCGGGCCACATTTACGGACTGCCGAATTCCGGGACGCTCGACAGCGTCGCGGCGATCACCCGCGACGATCTCGTCTCCGCCCATGCCCGTCTCGTCGCCCGCGACAATCTGAGGGTGGCCGTCGTCGGCGCCCTCGGTTCCGCGGACGTGGCGCGGCTGGTCGACGCGATCTTCGCCGGCCTTCCCGCGAAGGCGGATCTCGCCCCGGTCTCGCCCGCCACGCTTTCGGGGATCGGTAGCCGTCATGTCGTCGATCTCGACGTCCCGCAATCGGTCATCCGCTTCGGCATGAACGGCGTCGCCCGGCGCGATCCGGATTTCACCGCCGCCTACGTGCTCAACCACATCCTCGGCGGGGGAGCCTTCACCTCTCGGCTGTTCCAGGAAGTGCGCGAAAAACGCGGCCTCGCCTATTCGGTCGGCACCTCCCTCGCCAGCTATCGCGCCGCCGCGATGACCTGGGGCTTCACGGCCACGAAGAACGAGCGGGTCGGAGAGGCGCTCGCGGTGATCGCCGCCGAAATGGCGCGGCTGAAGGGCGGGGGGCCGGATCCGGACGAATTGACGAAGGCGAAGGCCTATCTCACCGGCTCCTACGCGCTCGGATTCGACACCTCGACAAAGATTTCCCACCAGCTCGTGCAGATCGCCTTCGAGGGGCTCGGGATCGACTATATCGCCCGGCGCAACGCCATGGTCGCGGCGATCGAGGCTGAGGATGTCATGCGCGCCGCCGAACGGATGCTCGGCGACGGCCGGATGCTCGTCGTCGTGGCGGGACGGCCGACGGGCTTCTGATCCGGAAAGCCGGAAGTCTCACCCCTGGCCCGATCTTCTGGCCAAGTTGCGCGTTGACTCATTGCGCGTTGAGCCATGGCGCGTTGAGCCATGGCGCGTCACCCAGCGCCGCCGTCCCGTTGGCGGAGCCGCCGGGGGCAGGCCGATGCGTCCCGCGGGCATCGGGAACCTCCACGATGGTTCTCCATCCGGGGAGGGCCTATGCTCGCCGTCACGGAGGAGGAGACATGACCTTGCGACAAACGATCGATCTTGCGCTGGCGACCAATGTGGGAGGCGCCGGCATTCCGGAAACCGCCCTCGAGGCCGCCCTGTCCGTCACGGAGACCGGCCTCCGCCGCCTGCGGGAGGAGGATCGCTCGGGCGCGCTGCCGCTTCTCTCCATCCCCGACGGCGACGCCGATCTCGCGGATGTCGAGAAGGCGGCGGGCTGGCTGCGCGACGGCGCGAGCGACGTGGTCTTCCTCGGCACGGGCGGGTCGAGCCTCGGCGGACAGACCCTCGCCCAGCTGGCGGGCTTCATGGTGCCAGGTCTCGGACGCCTGTCCGGCGAGCCACGGGTGCACTTCTTCGACAATCTCGATCCGCTCACCTTCGGCGCGGTGCTCGAGGCGCTCCCGCTCAAGACCACACGCTTCGCCGCGATCTCGAAATCGGGGGGCACCGGCGAGACGCTGATGCAGACGATCGCCGTCCTGTCGGCCCTCGCGAAGGCGGGGCTTTCCCCCGCCGACCACCTCCTCGGGCTCTCGGAACCCGGTAAGGACGGCGGCGGGAACGCGCTGCGCGACCTCCTCGAGCCCGAGAATGTCGCCTTCCTCGATCATCATACCGGGATTGGCGGACGCTACTCCGTCCTCACCAATGTCGGGCTTCTTCCCGCCGCGGTGCTCGGCCTCGACATCCGCGCGATCCGCCGCGGCGCGGCCTCGGTCTTCGCCCCGATCCGCAAGGGTGACGCGTCTGCGAAGGACATCCCCGTCGCGCTCGGGGCCGCCCTCTCGACGGCGGCGGCGCTGGAGAAGATCCCGATCTGCGTGATGATGGGCTATGCCGACAAGCTGGAGCGCTTCACGCGGTGGTGGGTCCAGCTCTGGGCGGAGAGCCTCGGCAAGGACGGCAAGGGCTCAACCCCGATCGCGGCGATCGGGCCGGTGGACCAGCACAGCCAGCTGCAGCTCTATCTCGCGGGCCCCAACGACAAGCTCTTCACCGTGATCACCGTCGACTGCGCAGGCAAGGGTCCCGTCATCGACCAGGCCCTCGCGGAGCGCGCGGGGCAGCCGGATTTCGCGGGCAAGACGATCGGCGATCTCGTCGCCGCGCAGGGACGCGCCACCGCCGACACGCTGGCGAAGAACCATCGCCCCACGCGCCGCATTCATGTCGAGCGGCTCGACGAGGAGAGCATCGGGGCGCTGCTGATGCACTTCATGCTGGAGACGATCCTGACGGGCTATGCCCTCGGCATCGATCCGTTCGACCAGCCCGCCGTCGAGGAGGGCAAGGTCCTCGCCAAGCAATATCTGGCGCAGGGCTGACGAAAAAGGCCCGCCGGGCGATGCGCCGGCGGGCCTCTTCAAGTCTGCAACGGGGCGCGCGGGAAGGCTCAGGCCTTCTCGAGGCCCTTGTTCCACTCGCCCATCGAGGCGAGTCCGTTCATCTTGGCCCGATGCGCGAAGGCCGCCTGCGCCGCCGGCACGTTGGATTCCTTGCCCGACCACGCCTTCTGCGGGGCCGCCTGGAGGGCCCGCCCGTACGAGAAGGTCATCTTCCAGGGGAAGCCGCCGATCTTGTTCATCGCGTCGAGATTGGCGGTCGCCTGCTCGTCGGACTGGCCGCCGGACAGATAGGCGATGCCGGGGACCGCGACCGGGACGCAACGCTCGAGCACCATGATCGTGCGCTCGGCCACCTCTTCCGGCGAGGCCTGCTTCGCGCACTTCTTGCCGGGGATGACCATGTTCGGCTTGAGCACCGTGCCCTCGAGCACGACGCGCTGCTCATAAAGCTCCTGGTAGACGGTCTTGAGCACCCACTCGGTCACGTCCGCGCAGCGCTGGATGTCGTGATCGCCGTCCATCAGCACTTCCGGCTCGACGATCGGGACGATATTCGCCTCCTGGCAGAGCGCCGCGTAGCGCGCCAGCGCATGGGCGTTGGTGCGCACCGCCGTCCAGGTCGGAATGCCGTCCGCGATGTCGATCACCGCGCGCCACTTCGCGAAGCGGGCGCCGAGCTTGTAATACTCGTTCAGGCGCTCGCGAAGGCCGTCGAGCCCTTCCGTCACCGTCTCGCCGGGGCAGAAGGGAAGCGGCTTCGCGCCCGCATCCACCTTGATCCCGGGGATGGATCCGGCCTGCTCGATCAGCTTGACGAGCGGCGTGCCGTCCTTGGCCTTCTGGCGGATGGTCTCGTCGAAGAGGATCACGCCGGAGATGTTCTCGCGCATCGCCGTTTCGGTGCGAAACAGCAGCTCGCGATAGTCGCGGCGGTTGTCCTCGGTGGATTCGACGTTGATCGCGTCGAAGCGCTTCTTGATCGTCGAGCTGCTCTCGTCGGCGGCGAGGATGCCCTTGCCGGGAGCGACCATCTTCTCGGCGATGTCCACGAGCTGATCGATATTCATTCGTCCTATCCCCTCACATCATGTCATTCACTGGCGTCCGGCAAGCGCGGCGCAGGGCCGCGCCGGTTCAGGACGCGGATTTTTCGGAGCGCAGCGCCTCGACCCCCGGCAGGGGCTTGCCCTCCATCCATTCGAGGAAGGCGCCGCCGGCGGTCGAGACATAGGTGAAATCCCCCGCGACGCCCGCATGGTTCAGCGCGGCGACCGTATCGCCGCCGCCAGCTACGGAGACCAGCACTCCCTCGCGGGTGCGGCGCGCTGCGAAACGCGCGGCCTCCACGGTCCCCTTGTCGAAGGGCGAGATCTCGAAGGCGCCGAGGGGGCCGTTCCAGACGAGGGTCTTCGCATCCGCGATCGCGGCGTTCACCCGGTCGATCGAGAGCGAGCCGACATCGAGGATCATCCCGTCCGCGGGGATCGCGTCGATGCCGTATTCGTGGCTCGGCGCGCCCTCCTTGAACTCCTTGGCGACAACCCCGTCGACCGGCAGGATGATGGCGCAGTTCGTCTGCTTCGCCTTGTCGAGAATGCGCTGGGCCACCGCCGCGAGATCGCGCTCTGCCAGCGACTTGCCGACGCCGACATCGATCGCGTGCAGGAAGGTGTTGGCCATGCCGCCGCCGATGACGAGGCTGTCCACCCTTCCGACGAGATTCTCGAGGAGGTCGATCTTGGTCGAGACCTTGGCCCCGCCGACGATGGCGCAGACTGGCCGGGCCGGATGCTCGAGCCCCTTCGTCAGCGCATCGAGCTCCGCCTGCATGGCGCGCCCGGCGAAAGCCGGCAGCTTGTGGGCCAGCCCCTCGGTGGAGGCATGCGCGCGATGCGCCGCGGAGAAGGCGTCGTTGACGTAGAGATCGCCGTTGACAGCGAGGGCCTCGACGAATTCGCCGTCATTCTTCTCCTCGCCCGCATGGAAGCGGGTGTTCTCAAGCAGGAGGATGTCCCCGTCCTTCAGCGCATCGACGGCTTTCTTCGCCGGCTCGCCCACGCAATCCTCGGCGAAGGCGACCTCGCGCCCGATCACGTCGGCCACGGCTCCCGCCACCGGCTTGAGCGATTCCGATTCGACGCGCTTGCCCTTCGGGCGGCCGAAATGCGCCAGGAGCACCACGCGCCCGCCCTTGTCCGCTATCTCCCGGATCGTTTCCGCCACCCGCTCGATGCGCGTCGCGTCGGTGACGCGGCCGTCTTCCATGGGAACGTTGAGATCGACGCGCAGAAGGACGCGGCGTCCCTTCACATCGGCATCGTCGAGGGTGCGAAAAGCGCTCATGCATTCGGCTCCGGGCAGGCGATCGTCATTTCGGAAAAGTGTTTGGCAAGCGGGCGGCCCGAGACCGCCCGCCTACTGTAACGCTTGAACCTCAGATCAGTTTCGCCATGAAGACCGCCGTATCCGCCATGCGGTTGGAGAAGCCCCACTCGTTGTCGTACCAGGACATGACGCGCACGAGGGTGCCGTCGAGCACCTTGGTCTGGTCCATGTGGAAGACCGAGGAATGCGGATCGTGGTTGAAGTCGATCGAGACGTTGGGCTGCGTCGTGAAGCCGAGGACGCCCTTCATCGGACCTTGGGCGGCGGCCTTGATCGCCGCGTTGATCTCCTCGACCGTGGTCGCGCGCGAGGCAACGAACTTGAAGTCGACCACCGACACGTTCGGCGTGGGCACGCGGATGGCGACGCCGTCGAGCTTGCCGTTGAGCTCCGGCAGCACCAGGCCGACAGCCTTGGCCGCTCCCGTCGAGGTCGGGATCATCGAGACCGCTGCGGCGCGGGCGCGGTAGAGATCCTTGTGCATCTGGTCGAGGGAGGGCTGGTCGTTGGTGTAGGAGTGGATCGTCGTCATGAAGCCATGATGGATTCCGACCGCGTCGTTGAGCACCTTCGCCACGGGGGCGAGGCAGTTCGTGGTGCAGGAGGCGTTGGAGATGACGAGGTGATCCTTCGTCAGCTTGTCATGGTTGACGCCGTAGACCACCGTCAGGTCCGCGCCGGAGGCCGGGGCGGAGACGACGACGCGCTTGGCGCCCGCTTCGAGATGGGCGGCGGCTTTCGCACGGTCGGTGAAGATGCCGGTGCATTCGAGCGCGATATCGACTCCGAGATCCTTGTGCGGCAGCTCGGCGGGGTTGCGCACGGCGGTCACCTTGATCGGCCCGGTGCCGACATCGATCGTGTCGCCCTCGACCTTGACCTCGCCGGGGAAGCGGCCGTGAACCGAATCGAAGCGCAGGAGATGCGCGTTCGTCTCGACAGGACCCAGATCGTTGATCGCGACAACCTTGATATCCGTGCGACCGCTCTCGGCGATGGCGCGCAGGATGTTGCGGCCGATGCGTCCGAACCCGTTGATGGCAACCTTGACCGTCATGACGTCAATCTCCTCGTTAATATCCGCCGACGCTTGGTGCGCGTCAGGCGTTGTGTCGTGAAACGACCGCTTCGGCGAGCTTCTCGGCGGTGATGCCGAAATGCTCGTAGAGAGCCTTGTACGGCGCGCTGGCGCCGAAGCTCTTCATCCCGATGAAGATCCCGTCGTCGCCAATGACCCCGTCCCAGCCGAAGCGCATGCCGGCTTCGATGGCGGCGCGGATCGGCGCTTCACCGATGATCCTCGCCCGAACGTCCTCCGGCTGCTCCAGCAGGAGATCGAGCGAGGGCACCGAGACAACGCGCGCGGCGATCCCGCGTTCATTCAGCAGGGCCTGCGCCGCGATGGCGATCTCGACCTCGGAGCCGGTGGCGAAGATCGTGGCCTTCGCCTCGCCCTTGGCCGGAGAAATCTCGTAGGCTCCCGCCGCGCACAGATTATCCGCATTCGCCTCGTGGCGCGATTGGGAGAGTACCTGACGCGTCAGCGCGAGCACGGAGGGGCCGTCGCGCCGCTCGAGGGCGAGCTGCCAGCATTCCGCCGTCTCGACCGCGTCGCAGGGGCGGAAGACGCGCATGTTCGGCATGGCGCGCAGCGCCGCCACGTGCTCCACGGGCTGGTGCGTCGGGCCGTCCTCGCCAAGCCCGATGGAATCGTGCGTCATCACATAGACCGCCGGGATGCCCGAGAGCGCCGCGATCCGCATCGAGGGGCGGGCATAGTCGGTGAAGACGAGGAAGGTCGCGCCGGCGGGGCGAAGGCCGCCATGGAGCGCGATCCCGTTCATCGCCGCCGCCATGCCGTGCTCGCGAATGCCGTAATGGATGTAGCGGCCCGCAAAGTCGCCCGGCTTGACCGGCGTCGCCGCCTTGGTCCTGGTGTTGTTGGACGGGGTGAGATCCGCCGAGCCGAGCGTCAGTTCCGGCATGACCGCCGTGATGGCCTCGAGCGCCATCTCGCTCGCCTTGCGGGTGGCGACGGCGGGCTTGTCCGCAATCAGCTTCGCCTTGAGATCGGCCACCGCCTTGCCGAGATCGGCGGGCAGCTCGCCATTCAGGCGGCGCGTCAGCTCCGCCTTCTTCTCGGGCGCGAGCGCCTCGAAGCGGCTCGCCCAGGCCTTCCGGGCGGAGCGACCCTTGCGGCCCGCGCGCTCCCAGGCCTTCTTGATCTCGTCAGGAATCACGAAGGGCTCGTGCGTCCAGCCGAGCGCCTTCTTCGCACCGGCCAGTTCCTCCGCTCCCAGCGGCTCGCCATGCGCCTTCGACGTGCCGGCGCGGTTGGGCGCGCCGAAGCCGATCGTCGTCTTGCAGGCGATCATCGTCGGGCGGTCCGACTTCTTCGCGCGGGAGATCGCGCGCTGGATCGCCTTCGGGTCGTGCCCGTCGACGCGCAAGGCGCGCCAGCCGCAGGCCTCGAAGCGCTTGACCTGGTCGGTCGAGTCCGACAGCGAAAGCGGGCCGTCGATCGAGATGCCGTTATCGTCGAACAGGACGATCAGGCGATTCAGCCGGAGATGGCCCGCGAATGCGATCGCCTCGTGGCTGATCCCCTCCATCAGGTCGCCGTCGGAGGCGAGCACGTAGGTGTAATGGTCGACGAGGTCATCGCCGAACTCCGCCGCGAGCATCCGTTCGGCCAGGGCCATGCCGACGGCCGTCGCGATCCCCTGCCCCAGCGGACCGGTCGTGGTCTCGACGCCGGGGGTGATGAAATTCTCGGGATGACCGGGCGTCAGCGAATGGAGCTGGCGGAAATTCTTCAGTTCGTCGATCGTCATCTCCTTCACCCCGGTGAGGTGGAGGAGCGCGTAGAGCATCATCGACCCGTGGCCGGCGGAGAAGACGAAGCGGTCGCGGTCCGGCCATCTGGGATCGGCCGCATCGTATTTCAGGAACTTCGAGAAGAGCACCGTCGCGATGTCGGCAGCTCCCATCGGAAGGCCCGGATGGCCGGATTTCGCCTTCTCGACCGCGTCCATCGCGAGGGCTCGCACCGCGTTCGCCATCTCGGAATGGGTCACGGGCGTCGATGATGCTTGGTTCTGCACTGCTTCTGGTCCGTCACAAGGGGGCGCGGGACGCGAGGACGGCGTCCGCCAGGGGCGCGGGCTGATTAGCACGGCAGGGGCGCGAGTCAACGCCGCGCGCCCTCCCGCTCATGGATTCTCGGTCTATTCGCCTAGGATTCTGGCTCGAACGGCCTCGCCTCGCGCGGCGGCGGCCTCAGCCGGCGGCGAGGGTGGTCTCGTAGCCGGCCTTCGAGAGCGCCTGCCCGATCGTCTCGGGCGCGGCCTGCGTCGCGACCTCCGCGCGCGCGGCGGCGAGATCGACCCGGACCTGCGCCTGCGGATCGACCCGTCGCACGATCCTCTCGACGGCCGTCACGCATCCCCCGCAGGACATGCCCTCAACCTTGAAGACGTATTCGCGCATATCGGACATGTTGCTCTCCTCAATCCTTCTCGCTGACCGCCTCGCCCTCGATCTCCACCACGAGATCGCGGCTGGCAAGTCCGGAAACCTGCAGATAGGTGGTCGCGGGGGCATGTCCCATGAGCGCCTTGTCGCGCGACCTGCGGAATGCGTCGACGCCGTCGGGGAGCGTGCAGAAGACCGTCACCTTGACGACGTCCTGCACGGTCATGCCGGCATCCTCGACCACCGCGACGAAGTTGCGCCAGGCAAGCTCAAGCTGCGCCTCTAGCCCCTCGGCCGCCTTGCCGTCCGAATCGACGCCAATCTGGCCGGAAATTACGAGGCGACGGCCCGCGAGCGCGTGGATCACGCCGTGCGAGTAGTTGGAGGCGGGCGCCTTCACCGTCGGAGGATTGAAAAAACGGGGCATCACATGCTCTTTCTCATTGCGTTTCCGGTCGCGACACTTGTGAACAGATTCAAGGTCGGCTCAACATTAAGCTAGTGATTCGCATTTTGATTTGCGAATTTCGTGCGAAACTGCGTGGAGCGATTCGACGACATGGGGACATTCAGGACCTGGGCCTTCACGGCCATGTTCGCCGTCGCGATCGTCGTCTTGAGCATCGCCCTGTGGAGCATCGTCGCGCCGCGGATCGACGGATCGCTCCTGCTTGCGGCCTTTCTCGGGCTGAGCGCGACCGGGCTCGCGGGCGCGGCCTATCTGCGGGTCGGCCGGGCGGCTGAGGGCGCGGAAAAGATCTCCGGCGACCTCGACATCATGTCGCGGCGCCTGCTGCGGGTCGAATCCCGGCTCGCGGAAATCGAGCGGCAGCCCCATGCCGAATTACGCAAGACGGTGGCGGAGGTCTCGGGAGAGATCGCGCTGCTGAGCGGCCTCCTGCGCGACCTCGCCTCCACCGTGTCCGGCCATGATCGCGACGTTGCGATGCTGGCGCAGGAGCTCTACGCCCTGCGCGAGCGAGCCGACGCGACCATTCCCGCCGCCAGCCCGCCAGCCGCCCTGCCCGCAACCGCCCTGCCCGCAGCGCATGCGGCATCCACCACTCCGCCGCTCGACGCGCCCGCGATGGGGGTTGCCTGGCAGCGCCAGCTCACGGGCTTCGCCCCCGAGGCCGCGACTGGCTCCCCGCAACCACGCGGCGCAACCGGGATGCGGAGCGCCGAACCGGCGATCGTCGAGCCGGCGCATCCCCCGGCAAACGATTCGCCTGGCGACGCCGTGGCCGCATCCATGGCCGCATCAATCATCGCATCCCGCGGCGATTACGTCGGCGAGGCCAGGGCTGAAAGCGATCCGGGGCTTTTCATGGAGGCCCGCGACGCCGCCTCCGATTCCCCTGCCGAACAGCGCCGTCGCGCGATCCTCGACGCCTTCCGGGAGGATCGGCTCGAAATTCACCTGCAGCCGGTCGTCTCGCTCCCCCAGCGCAAGACGCGCTTCTACGAGGCGCTGGCGCGGCTGCGCATCGACGACGAAACGCTCCTCGTCCCCGGCGAGTTCATGCCGGCTCTGGACGAGGCCGGTCTCGCTCCAGAGCTCGACGGCAAGGTCGCGGCCCGCGCCGCCGCCGTGGCGCGGCATCTCGTCAATCGCGGCAGCGACGCCTTCGTCTCGAGCAATCTCGGCCCCGCCGCCATGCGCGCCCCGAGCTTCCTGCGCGCCCTGGGGCGCATCCTGGAAGCCTATCCCGACGTCCTCGGCCGTCTCGCCTTCGAAATCTCGCAGCGCAGCTGGCGCACGCTCGACGCGGAGACCGCCGGTGCGCTGGAGCAATTGCGCGGCAAGGGCGCGTTCTTCCTGCTCGACCGCGCGAGCGACCTGCGCCTCGACCCCCTCACCCTCGCGGATCGCGGCGTACGCTACGTGAAGCTTCCGGCGGCGATGCTGGTCGATCCGCAGCCGAGCCATGGCCGCGACTTCGAGATCGCGGATCTCGCCGCCGTTCTCGCCCGGGCGGGGATCACCCTTGTCGCGGAAAAGGTCGAAGCCGAGCAGGTCGTCCCGGATCTCATCGATCTCGAGATTCCCATGGGCCAGGGCATCGTCTTCGCTGCGCCGCGCGCCGTCCGCGGCGACATCTTCAACCTCGGCAAGCGCCAAGGGGCCGCCCCGAAAGCGCCTCCGCAATCTGCGACAGGGACTCAGCCCGCTCCGGCCGCCCGGCAAGAGCCAGCCCCCGCCAAGGTCCGTCCGCCGCAGCCGGCCGCGCCGCCGGCGGAGGCGTCGGAGCCCCGCCTGCCCTATCGCTCGTTCCTGCGGCGCACCGGTTGACATTGCGCCTGCGTAGGCCTACCCGCGCCTTCGCACGGCCTCTCCGCCGCGCCTGACACGGGACGAACGCATGCCGACGCAACAAGCAGCCCCCGCCGCGGAAACCGCCTTCATATCCGGGCTCGGCGAGATATCCGACCGCTACGATGCGATCTTCTGCGACGTCTGGGGCGTGATTCACAACGGCATGAGCGCGTATCGCCCCGCCGCCGAGGCGCTCGCGCGCTTCCGCGCCCTCGGCAAGACCGTCATCCTGATCTCGAACGCGCCCCGTCCCGGCCTCTCCGTCATCGGCCAGCTCGACCGCCTTGGCGTGCCCCGGACCGCCTATGACGACATCATCACGTCGGGGGACCTGACCCGCGCCATCGTCGCCGAACGCGCCGGCGAGCGGGTCTTCCACCTCGGTCCCGAACGCGACCTGCCGATCTTCGAGGGGCTGGACGCAGCCTTCGCCGGTCCCGACGAGGCCGCGTATTGCGTCTGCTCAGGTCTCTACGACGACGATGCGGACACGGTCGCGGATTACCAGCCGCTGCTGGAGACGATGCGCGCACGCGACCTTCTGATGGTATGCGCCAATCCCGACATCGTCGTCGAGCGCGGCGACAGGCTGCTGCCCTGCGCAGGCGCGATCGCCCAGGCCTATGAAGGGCTCGGCGGCGCGGTCGTCTATAACGGCAAGCCCCACCGGCCGGTCTACGAAACGGCGATGGCCCGGATCACGGCGCTCGGCGGCCCGGCGGAACCGATCCCCTCGCGCATCCTTGCGATCGGAGACGCCATCCGGACCGACATCGCCGGCGCGCTGGCCATCGGTGCGCATACGCTCTTCATCGCCCGCGGCATCCACACGCACGAACTCGGCCTCGACCGGTTGCCCCTGAACGCGCAGACCGCCGAAGTCTGGCTCGCGCGCCAGACGCACCGCCCGCACGCCATCCTCGACAAGCTGGTCTGGGAGGGCTGAGCGCCCTCCCCTTCTGCCTCAGCCCGCGTTCGATAGCGCCTTCTCGCGAATGCCGGAAAGCGTCGCCGTCGGCGTGATCGTCTCGGGATCGATGAGCAGGTGCAGGATCGCCGGCTTGCCGGATTCGATCGCCCGCTGGAGCGCGGGGGCGAATTCCTCCGTGCTCTCGACCCGTGCGCCGAACCCGCCGAAGGCGCGCGCATAGGCGGCGAAGTCCGGGTTCCTGAGGGTCGTCGCCGAGATGCGCCCGGGATATTCCCGCTCCTGGTGCATCCGGATCGTCCCGTACATGCCGTTGTCGACGATGATCACCACGATGGGCAGCTCGTACTGGACCGCCGTGGCGAATTCCTGCCCGTTCATCAGGAAGCAGCCATCCCCCGCGAAGGCGACGACGGTTCGGTTCGGGAAGACCCGCTTCGCTCCGATCGCCGCCGGGACGCCATAGCCCATCGAGCCGGAGGTCGGCGCGAGCTGGGTGCCGAAGCTCCGGAAGCGCCAGAAGCGATGGACCCAGGTGGCGTAGTTGCCGGCGCCGTTGGCGATGATCGCGTCCTGGGGAAGCGCCTTCGCCAGCGTGGCCACGACCTGGCCCATCTGCAATGCGCCGGGATGGGTGATCGCGGAGGGGTCGCTCCAGGCGAGATATTCCTCGTGCGCGGTCGCCGTATCCTGCGCCCAGGGCAGCTCCGCCGGCGGCTGCAGACCCTCGAGCGCTGCGGCGAAGCAGTCCGGGGCCGCGTTGATGGCGAGATGCGGGCGATAGACGCGCCCCAGCTCCGCGGCATCCGGGTGGACATGCACGATGCGCTGGCGCGGCGCCGGGATCTCGAACAGCGTATAGCTCTGGCTCGGCATCTCGGAGAGCCGTCCGCCGACGACGATGACGAGATCCGATTCTCGGATCCGCGCGAGGAGCTTCGGATTCGCGCCGATCCCGAGATCGCCGGCATAGCAGCGATGCTCGTGGTCGAAGAGCATCTGCCGGCGGAAGGAGCAGTGCACGGGCATCTCGAAGCGTTCCGCGAAGCGGGTGAAGCGGCGCACCGCCTGCTCGCTCCAGCGGGTTCCCCCGAGCACCGCCACGGGGCGCTTCGCGCTCCAGATCAGCTTCTGCAGCTCGGCCATCTGGGAGAGGCCCGGATGCGTCTCGACCGGCGCATAGGCGGGCGGGTCGACGGCGACGGCGGCTTCGGTGAGCATGTCCTCCGGAAGCGCGATGACGACCGGTCCGGGGCGTCCGGAGGTGGCGACGTGGAAGGCGCGCGAGACGAGTTCGGGAATGCGGGCGGGATCGTCGATCTCGGTGACCCATTTCGCGATGGTTCCGAAGACGGCGCGGTAGTCGAGTTCCTGGAAGGCCTCGCGCTCGCGCATGTCGCGGCCGATCTGGCCGACGAACAGGATCAGCGGCGTCGAATCCTGGCGGGCGATGTGCAGGCCCGGCGACGCGTTTGTCGCGCCGGGGCCGCGCGTCACGAAACATATGCCGGGCTTGCCGGTGAGCTTGCCGTAGCCCTCCGCCATCATCGCCGCACCGCCTTCCTGGCGGCAGACGGTGACGCCGATGGAGGCGTCGTGCAGCGCGTCGAGGGCGGCGAGATAGCTTTCGCCGGGCACGCAGAAGAGGTGATCGACGCCGTGTAGGATCAACTGGTCGACGAGTATCTGGCCGCCGGTTCGGGCTTGCGCGCTCATGAGCTTCGTTCCTCTCGCCGCGCTTGCGGTTTGCACGGCGGACTTGCATGGGACAGGAGCCCAGACTAGGCGATCGGGCGGACGGGGAGAAGGCGCGGCGTTCCCCACGCCGATTGGGCAGGACGCATCCGCGTAACGCCGCCGCCGGCCTCCGGGCATCCGCTGCGGGAACGCGCAGAATTCCCCCGCCATCCGCGAAACCCGCTTGTCGCCCCGCCCGCCCCATGCTAATGCCCACGCCGCCACCGATGCCGCGCTCGCCGACGAGCCGGATGGACAAGACGGAGAGGTGGCAGAGTGGTTGAATGCACCGCACTCGAAATGCGGCATACGGGCAACCGTATCGGGGGTTCGAATCCCCCCCTCTCCGCCAGCTATCGATATCAATCCATTGTTATTTCTTGGTTTTTTGCGATATCATTGGATCCCTTCCCCCAGAACTTCCCCCTTCCCGCGCCGGAAGCTGTCGAATTTTGACGACCCTCATCGGAACGGGCCGCATCATGTTCTGCATAGAGGATAAAATGCTGTAGTTGATGCCGATGTCTCTCAAGCCGCGCAGGCGCACAATGTGCTAAAGGTTGTCCTGCTGGCGCTCGTTGCTCTGCATGTGCTGGCGGTTCCGTTTCACCGTTTCTTCCTGAGGGATAACGTGATGCGGCGGATGATCCGGCCGACCGGCTGACGCGCCGCTCGATCGGGCAACGGCGTTCAGGCATGCACGACGCCACTTCCCATGAGGGACCAACGCAATGTCCGCACAGGACGCACCTGACCTGCCGCTCGATCTCGGCCAGGATCCTGACAGGGTCGCGGCCGCGGCCGCTCGCCCGCGCCGCTGGTTCAGCAAGTGGTATCTGCTCGTACTGCTCATTCCGGTGTTCATGTTTACGGGGGCCGTGATCGGCCTGTATTACCAACCACCCGGGCTGCAAAAGTTCTACTCGCTCACCGGTCTCCAGCCCGGCAGCGGAACTGCGAACCCGATCGCATTGCCGCCCGAGATTGCGTTGCCGGAGAAAATGGCGGAGACGCTGCTTCCTACCGACGTGGTGGGGCTGGCGCGCCTGATGCCGCGCGGCGATGTCGCCATCGTCGCCGCCCCTTACGGCGCAGGCGATGCGCGGGTGGCCGAGATCCTCGTCTCGGTGGAGGACCGCGTGACGCGCGGTGCTCCGGTCGCCATTCTGGACAATCGGGAGGCGCTGGAAGGCGCGGTTCTGGCGGCTGAGGCAAATCTCGCCGTGCGGCAGGCGACGCTGGCCCAGACCAGAAGCGCCGTAGCCGCCAGCAAGGCCGAGGCGCAGGCAACGCTCGATCAGGCTCGCGCCGCAGCTCGCGAGGCCGAGGCCAGTCTCGCCCGAACCGAGGACCTAGCCGGACGCGGTGTCGCGACCAGCGCGACGCTGGACGCGGCTCGCACGGCGGCGGAGGAGGCGTCGCTCGCCGTCCAGCGCGCCGAAGCGACCTTGGCCCGCTTCACCGCCGGAGCGCTTGATGAACAGCCGGATGTGGTCGTCGCCGCCCGCAATGTCGCCGCCGCCGAGGCGGAGCTTGACCGTGCGCGGATGGACATGGCCCGCGCCGAGGTGCGCGCGCCAATCGACGGCACGATCCTCGATATCCACGCGACGCCGGGACAGCGTCCGCCGGTCGAGGGCATCATGGAGATGGGCGACATCGACACCATGATGGCCGAGGTCGAGATCTGGCAGGATCGCATCAGCGCGGTCGCGCCCGGTCAGCCGGTCGAACTGGCCGCGGGCGCGCTCGAACGCAGCCTGCGCGGCACGGTGGATAGCATCGGCCTGACCGTCGGGCGACAGGGATTGATTTCGGATGATGCCGCAGCGAACACCGATGCACGCGTGATTCGCGTTCTGGTCGCGCTGGATGTGGATTCCTCCCGCCTCGCTGCGCGTTTCGTGGGACTCGAGGCCGTGGCCCGGATCGACACCGGCGCGACGGCACGGGCGGCACGATGAGCCGTCTTCTGCAATGGCTTTTCGGCCGCCTGCCGATCGGCTGGCTGCAATTGACCCACAAGCGTGGTCGGTTCATGGCGGCGCTGGCGGGCGTGGCGTTCGCGAACGTGCTGGTTTTCGTCCAGCTCGGCATCATGAACTCGATGGCGACGGCGACGCTGCGCCCCTACGAATTCTTTGAGGCCGATATCATGATCTCCGCGGCAGATGCGAATGCGCTTGCCGAAGGCGGCAACGTCGCGCGGCAGTGGATGTTGCAGGCCTTCGCCGACCCGGACGTGGTCGCCGGCACAGGATTGTTCGTCGCCAATGCGCCGTGGGACCGGGGCGGATCCGACATCAGCCTGACGACCTTTGGCGTCGATCCGGGCCAACCGAACTTCATCGCGCCCGTCATCGCCGCCGATATCGCGCTCCTGCAGGTGCAGGACGTGGCTTTCCTCGACCGGTTGGCCCGCGGCCTGTCACGGGATGAGGCTGCCGCAATCCGGCCGCAGACGCCGCTTTCCTTCGAGACGCAGAATCGTACGTTGACGGCCCTGACGACCTTTGCCGGCGGCGGCGGCTTTGGCGGGGACGGCTACATGTTCGTCTCCGACCAGACCTTCCTGTCCATGTTCGCGTCACGCAGTTCCGCCGCGCCGGATCACGTCCTCCTGCGTGTTCGCCCGGGCGCCGATGCTGCGGGCGTGGCAGAGCGGCTGCGTGGCCTGATTTCGGACGATACCTTGCGAATCCGCAGCTACGCCGACGCCGCGCAGGAGGATTTGCGCTACCAGCAGATGCAGCGGCCTACGGGGGTCATCTTCGGCTTCGGCGTCCTGATCGGCGTGCTGGTGGGGCTGGTCATCGTCTATCAGGTGCTGTCGGCCGATGTGGCCGACCATCTGCGCGAATACGCCACGTTCAAGGCGATGGGCTATGGCCCCCGCTTCTTTCTCGGCATTGTCGTCGAAGAGGCGCTTGTGCTGGGCGTCCTGGGCTTTCTGCCCGGCCTCGCGGTGGGAACGGGGATCCTGATGCTGATGGGCAGGGTCACGACCTTGCCGCTGGCGATGACGCCGGCCATGGCGATCATGGTCTTCAGTGGAACGGTGGTGTTCTCCGTGCTGTCGGGCGTCATCGCAACGCGGCGCCTTGCGGCGGCCGACCCCGCGGATTTGTTCTGATGGAGCGGGCGGTGGACAGTGACATGATCGTCGTTGCGCGCAAGTTGAACCACTGGTTCGGCACGGGAGAGGCGCGCAAACAGGCGCTCTTCGACATCGACCTTTCCATGCCCCGTGGCAGCTTTACCGTTCTCATGGGGCCGTCCGGGTCGGGCAAGACGACCCTGCTGACCCTGATCGGCTGTCTGCGCGGAGTCCAGGACGGTTCGGTGCAATTGATGGGACACGAGTTGCACGGAGCGGGCGAGGCGGAACTGATCGTGCTTCGCCAGCGGCTCGGCTTCATCTTCCAGTCCCACAATCTGCACGAAAGCCTGACGGCCTTGCAGAACGTGATCATGGGCGTGCAGGTCCGTGCTGGCGTGTCCGACGACCTGGCGCGGCGGGCCGCCGCACGGGCGCTTGGTCTCGTGGGGCTCTCCGACCGTCTTGAGTATTTGCCCGCCAATCTGTCCGGCGGGCAGAAGCAGCGTGTCGCAGTGGCCCGCGCACTCGCCGGAAACCCCGCGATGGTGCTGGCGGACGAGCCGACCGCGGCACTCGACCGCGCAAGCGCGGACGAGGTCGTCGACTTGCTCAAGCGCCTCGGGGCTGTGCGAGGCACGACGACCCTGCTCGTGACGCATGACAACCGCATCCTCGACCGCGCTGACCGCATTCTGACCCTCGAGGATGGCCGGATCGTTTCAAACAAGGGGGGCGGAGCCTGATCCTGCAGCCTTGCCGGCGTGAGCCGGGGAACAGGAAGCAAGCCGAAAGGCAGAGGTTTTGACGGATATTTGAATTACTGAGCAACGCCGCTACTCTTCCGCGTTCTCCTGTGTCGACAATCGCACCGCCGCCCTCGCCTCTGCCAACGGCGCGACAACTGAATTGGGCTCACGGCGCTGAGGAAGCCTTGGACTTCCACTCACTGGGTCGGCGACGGAACCGTGACGGCAGTCGCCTGCCAGCCCCAGTAGCTCCAATAGACGAATGCGATGACTAGGATCGCGACCAGGATCAGCCCGACGATAGCCTGCCCCTGGCCAGGTCGGCCGCGCCTGGTGACGACAGCAGTTGCTGCAATCACTAGCAGTACTGCGAGAGCGGCGGCCATGATGATCCAGATGATGTTTCCGATTCCCATAATAGGCGCCTTTCCTCAATCCGGTTGCGGGGCTGGGGGATTCCGCTCCGGCTCTCGCCCGCAGGGATGCTGCAGTTCGGAAACTGCGACCCGCGCCAGGCCCTCAAAGCAGCAAATAGATCGTGATCAACACGCCCACGATCACGACTGCGGCCCATACGGCAGGCCACCACCGCCCCTCCTCCCGCTGAACCGAAGCCGAATCGACGGGCGCGGGCGTGCGCCGGTTCGTATCGTGTGTCTCGTCGGTGCGACGCTTCAAGGCAGGGTTGAGAGCCGTGTCGTTCTCCGGATGGTTCGCCGCGTCCTTCGGATCTGAATTCATGTTTGGATCTCCTGATGGTCGTGTCCCGGAGCCATCGCGTCCCGAGCGAGCCGCCATGCGACGACGCGGGCGAGGCAGGCGAGGCCGGGATCGTCGGCGCGTCGTAATCCCGAGGTCATGGACGCCCAGTCCTCCTCGCTCGCGTGCCGCTCGAAAGCTGCGAAGGAGGCGCGCGCGAAAGCCGTCAGCGTCTCGCGCGCCGCGCTCGCCGCCTCTTCGGCTCGCGCGGCGAGGGCGGGTTCGTTCTGCGCGAGCCAGGCCTCGAGCGCGCCGTCGGTCCGGCGGGCGGCGGCGAGCAGATCGCCCAGCATCATGGCCCGTCCTCCCCGCCGTCCGGCGTCCGCGGAAAGTCGACGCCCTCGATTCTCGCGCGCGCAACAAGCTCCGCGACGTAATCCGACGCGGCGCGCGACCAGCTTCGCGCCTCCAGCATGTCGGCGATGCGCTCCCGCACGGCTTCGAACGGCAAGATCCTGCCCGCGATACGGCGGTGCAGCCGTACCGCGTGCCAGCCGAAGCGGGAGCGAACCGGCTCACGACAGGTCTCGCCGTCGCGCAGGCTCTCGACGACGACCGCGAGGGAGGGGGCGATCTCGCGCAGGCGCACCTGTCCGAGCGATCCGTCCTGCTTCGACGAGGGGCAACTCGAGAGGGAACGCGCCGCTTCGGCGAAAGCGGCCGGATCGTCTCCAACCTCCTCGATCAGTGCGCGCACGGTTGCTTCCGCCTCTGCCGAGGCCGCGTCCGCGTCCCCGTCGGGCTCGATCAGCACGTGCGAGACCTCGAACAGGTCCGGCGTACGGAAACGGTGCGCATTCGCGTCGTAGAAGCGCTGCTCCTCGTCCGCCGCGACGGGGGCAGCCTCGATCCGAGCTTCCAGCAGGACCCGGATCAGCGCATCGTCTTCGGGCTCGCCCTCGCGCTCTGCTGCCTCAGCCGCAAGGCCAAGCCGTCTCGCCTCCTCGAGAAGCAGATCGCGCACGATCAGCGCGCGCGCCGCTTCCGCCCAGGCGGATTGCGGATCGGAGGCGGGATGGTTCTGCATCTCGCGCGCGATGGCCTCGGGCGGGATCTCGACCCCTGCGACGCGGACGGGCGCCACGTCGAGAGGCGGCGGCGGCTCGGCCGCGGATCCGCCGCAGCCGCCGCTACGGCACGCGTCCGGCATGATCGGAGCGGGACGGCCCTTCGCCGCCCGGTGGTCGATTTCAATGCGATGAACCATGGTTATTGTCCGCTTTCGGCTTGGCTGCGCATCGTCGTCTGTCCGCCGTAGGTCGGCGCCGCTCCGGGCTCCCCGTGAGAGGGCGCGTAATGCGGCCGCTTCAGGGCGGAGAGCTGGCGGACGATTTGGTATCCCGGCCTGAACAGGAACCAGATCGGAGCGCTCCAGATGTGGACGAGCCGGGTAAACGGCGTGATCAGGAACAGCGTCAGCCCGAGGATGATGTGCAGCTTGTAGACGAGGGCGACGTCCGCGATCAGCGCCGCCGCAGTCGGATCGAACCGGATCAGCCCGCTCGCCCAGCCCATGAACAGGACCATTTCCTCGCCGGAAAGATGCTGCATCGTCCACCAGGTCGTTGCGACGCCGACGACGAGTTGCAGCCAGAGCAGCGTCAGCACGGCGATGTCGCCCCATGACGAGGAGCGGCGGATGCGCGGTTCGAAGAGCCGGCGATGGAGGAGCAGCGTCGTGCCGACGAGCGCCGCAATGCCCGCGATGCCGCCGACCACGAGAGCGGTGAGCTGCTTGAAGCCATGGGTGATCCCGAAGGCGTCGAAGACGCCGATCGGCGTGAGCAGGCCGATGAAATGGCCGACGAGCAGGACGAGAAGGCCCATATGCATCAAGTTCGAGCCGATCGTCATTTGTCTGCGTCGCAGGAACTGGCTCGACTGCGAGCGCCAGCTGTACTGGTCCTTGTCGAACCGCAGGATGCTCCCGAGCACCAGCACGGTGACCGCGAGATACGGGTACCAGCCGAAGGCGAGCTGATTGATGAAGGCGTTCATGAGCGCTCTCCTTGCTGGCCGCGCGCGGAAGCGGAGGCGGGCCGGCGTCCGGACCTGATCTTCGCGACGATGCCCGTGGGGCCGCCCATTTCGTGGGGGGTTGAGAAGGTCACGGGCGCCTCCTCCCATTCGGCATCGATGTCAGCGGTGTCGTCGCTGCCGGCGCTCCGCTCGAGTTCGGCCAGCGCATCCGCGTCGACCTTCGCGCCCGCGAGCCTGACGACGGCCTGGAACAACGCGGAGTATGGCGTGCCGCGCGCCTCGAGGCGCTCTGCGAGCGCAACGAAGACATGGAGCGGCTCGGCGAGGAGCGCGCGCGCGTCGCGGGGAGGCAGGCAGGAGGCGAACTCCAGGAAGACGGGGATGAAGTCCGGAAGCTCCGTGGACGTCATCAGGTGACCATGGCTGGCGTAATGCTCGCCGAGGTCGATCATCGCCTGGCCACGCTCGCGGCTGTCCCCGTGCACGTGCTCGAAGATGTGCAGCGACAGAGATCGCGACCGGTCGAAGAGCTCGCTATAGGCGGCTTGCGCCGAAAGCAGGTCCTGCGTCTCAAGGCTGCGCAGGAGCGGCTCGAGAGCCGCTCGCGCCTTTGCGTCGAGAGCGCCTTCGGCCGCAACGGCCGTTCGGATCTCCCCGACATGCCGCATGAGTTCGGGGGACGGGTAGGCGAGAAGCGCAGATAGCGCGCGAAGGGTCGTTTTCATGTCGGTACATCCATGAAGGGCTTGCGCGGCGTGTGCTTGGAGCCGCCGAAAAGGTTGGTCTTCGTCGCGCCGTTGGTTCCTTCCCGGAACCCGAAGCCCGTCGCGCCCCGGAGCACGTAGGCGTTCTCCTCGTGCTCGCGATGGGCCGTGGGGATCACGTAGCGGTCCTCGTAGGCCGCGAGCGCCATGACCCGGTACATCTCCTCGACGATCTCGGGAGTGAGGCCGACACGCTCGGCAATCTGCGGCTCGATCTTTCCCCGAACGCTGCGGGCGCGCATATAGGCTCGCATCGCGAGCATCCGCTCCAGCGCCCGGACGATCGGCACCTCGTCGCCCGCCGTGAGAAGATTGGCGAGGTAGCGCATGGGAATGCGCAGCGAGCGCACGTCCGGCATGCCGTCCCTCTCCGACATCTTGCCGGCCTCCGCCGCCGACTGGATCGGCGAGAGCGGGGGCACGTACCAGACCATCGGCAGGGTGCGGTATTCGGGATGGAGCGGGAAGGCGATCTTCCATTCCACCGCCATCTTGTAGACCGGCGAACGAACGGCGGCCTCGAGCCATTGCTCCGGCACGCCGTCAATGCGGGCCTGCTCCCAGACTTCCGGATCGTTCGGGTCGAGAAAGACGCCGAGCTGCGCCGGATAGAGGTCCTTCGGATCCTCCACCGAGGCCGCCTCCTCGATGCGGTCCGCATCGTAGAGCACGACGCCGAGATAGCGGATCCTGCCCACGCAGGTTTCCGAACAGACCGTCGGCTGTCCGGTCTCGATGCGGGGATAACAGAAGATGCACTTTTCCGACTTTCCCGAAGACCAATTGTAATAGATCTTCTTGTAAGGGCAGCCGGAAACGCACATGCGCCAGCCGCGGCACTTCTCCTGGTCGATGAGGACGATCCCGTCCTCGGCGCGCTTGTAGATTGCTCCCGAGGGGCAGGAGGCCAGGCAGGAGGGATTGAGGCAGTGTTCGCACAGCCTCGGGAGATACATCATGAAGGTCTTCTCGAACTCTCCGTAGATCTCCTTCTCGATGCCTTCGAAGTTGTAGTCGCTGGAGCGCTTCTCGAACTCGCCGCCAAGCATGTCCTCCCAGTTTCCGCTCCACTCGATCTTCTCCATCACCTCGCCGGTGAGAAGAGAGCGCGGTTTGGCGGAAGGCTGGGCCTGGAGCTCGGGGGCGTTCTGCAGCCACTCGTACTCGAACGTATAGGGCTCGTAGAAATCGTCGATTTCGGGCAGGTGCGGATTGGCGAAGATCTTGGCGAGGATGCGCCATTTCGATCCCTGGCGCGGCACGATCTTTCCGCGCTTGTTGCGGACCCAGCCGCCCTGCCAGCGGTCCTGGTTTTCCCAATCCTTGGGGTAGCCGATCCCCGGCTTCGTCTCGACATTGTTGAACCAGACGTATTCGACGCCCTCGCGGTTGGTCCAGACGTTCTTGCAGGTGATCGAGCAGGTATGGCACCCGATGCACTTGTCGAGATTGAGCACCATGGCGATTTGAGCACGGACTCTCATCGGGCGGCCTCCTTCTTTACGGGGGCGCCGGTGCCCCAGTCGGCGGTTCCGCCGGGCACGTCCGCCTTGTCGTCGGCCGCCTTGTCGAACCAGTTGATCTCGCTCATCTTCCGCACCACGACGAACTCGTCCCGGTTCGCGCCGACCGTGCCGTAGTAGTTGAAGCCGTAGGCGAGCTGCGCATAGCCGCCAATCATGTGCGTCGGCTTCATGTTGATGCGGGTGACGGAGTTATGGATCCCCCCGCGCTGGCCCGTGACTTCCGAACCCACCGTGTTCACCAGCTTTTCCTGCGCATGGTACATGATGCAGGAGCCGGGCCTGATCCGCTGCGAAACGATCGCGCGGGCGGTGAGGGCCCCGTTGACGTTGAAGGCCTCGATCCAGTCATTGTCGACGATGCCGGCCGCCCTGGCGTCGTCCTCGCTGATCCACACCGCCGGCCCGCCGCGATTGAGGCTGAGCATGATCAGGTTCTCGGCATAGGTGGAGTGAATGCCCCACTTCTGGTGCGGAGTGAGGAAGTTCAGGAGGATTTCCGGGTTTCCGTTGGGGAGCTTTCCCAGGACCTGATGAACGGTTCGCGTATCGATCGGAGGACGCCAGGTGATGAAGTTCTCACCGAAGGCGCGCATCCAGTGATGGTCCTGATAGAGCTGCTGACGGCCGGTCAGCGTGCGCCACGGGATCAGCTCGTGCACGTTCGTATAGCCGGCATTGTAGCAGACCTTCTCCGACTCGAGCCCGGACCAGATCGGCGAGGAGATGATCTTGCGCGGCTGCGAGACCACGTCGCGGAAGCGGATCTTCTCCTCCTCCTTGCCTTCGGCCAGATGTGCGTGTTCGCGCCCCGTCGCCTTCGAGAGCGCCTCCCAGGCCTTCACCGCCACCTCGCCGTTCGTCTCCGGGGCAAGCATCAGGATTGTCTCGCAGGCGTCGATGTCGGTATCGACCTTGGGCCGCCCGTGCGTCGGCCCGCCCGAGATCCGCCCGTTGAGGTCTCCAAGATGCGCGACCTCGCGCTCTGTGTTCCAGTTCAGGCCCTTCGCCCCGTTGCCGAGCTTCTCGAGCGCGGGGCCGAGGGAGGTGAACCGGGCGAAGACGTCGGGGAAGTTGCGCTCGACCAGGGCGACCGCGGGCATCGTCTTGCCGGGGATCGGCTCGCACTCCCCCTTGGCCCAGTCCTTCGGCTCGTAGGCCTGGGCGAGTTCGCCGGGGGTGTCGTGCTGGATCGGCGAGAGCACCACGTCGTGCTCGACGCCGAGAACCTCGGGGGCGATATCGGAGAACGCCTTGGCGATGCCGCGGAAGATGGCCCAGTCCGACTTCGCGCCCCAGACGGGATCCACCGCCGCGGTCAACGGATGGATGAATGGGTGCATGTCGGAGGTGTTGAGGTCGTGCTTCTCGTACCAGGTGGCGGTCGGCAGGACGATGTCGGAATAGACGCTCGTCGTGGACATGCGAAAGTCGATGTTGACCATGAGGTCGAGCTTGCCGACCGGCGCATCCTCGCGCCAGACGACGTCCTTCGGCCGCACGAGCCCTTCGGCGTCTTCGGTTCCGACGACGCCGTGCAGCGAGCCGACGAGATGCTTGAGGAAGTATTCGTGCCCCTTGCCGCTCGCGCCGAGCACGTTCGAGCGCCAGAAGAACATGTTGCGCGGCCAGTTCCGGGGATTGTCCGGATCGGCGCTCGCGAATGAGAGCGAACCGTCCTTCAGCCCTGCGGCGACAGCCTCACCGGGATTGGCGCCTTCGTCGAAAAGGCGCTTGCCGAGATCGAGGGGGTTGCCGGAGAGCTGCGGCGCGGACGGGAGCCATCCCATGCGCTCGGCGCGTACGTTGAAGTCGATCATGGCGCCCGACCAGTCGCCCGCCGGCGCGAGCGGCGACAGGATCTCGGAGACGTGCAGGGACTCGTAGCGCCACTGGTCGGTGTGGGCGTACCAGAAGCTGGTGCCGTTCATCTGCCGGGGCGGACGCGACCAGTCGAGGGCGAAGGCCAGCGGCAGCCAGCCGGTCTGCGGGCGCAGCTTCTCCTGGCCGACATAGTGCGCCCACCCGCCGCCGGACTGGCCGACGCATCCGCACATCACGAGAAGCGCGATGATGCCGCGATAGCTCATGTCCATGTGGTACCAGTGGTTCAGCCCCGCCCCGAGGATCACCATGGAGCGGCCGTTGGTATCCTCCGCGTTCTGCGCGAATTCGCGGGCGACCTGGATGATCGCTTCGCGGGGAACGCCGGTGACGCGCTCGGCCCAGGCGGGTGTGAAGGGGACGTCGTCGTCGTAGCTCGTCGCGACGTTCGCGCCGCCGAAGCCGCGATCAAGCCCGTAATTCGCGCAGTAGAGGTCAAAGACCGTCGCGACCTGCGCCGTGCCTCCGTCAGAAAGCGCAACCTCCTTTACGGGCACGTTGCGCATCAGGATGCGGTCGTGGTCGGTCGCGACGAAGTCGTGCGGCGCGGTGGATCCGAAATAGGGGAAGGCCACGGAGGCGACGGCGTCGTGATCGGGCGCGAGGGTCGTGCGCAAACGGAGCTCCTTGCCGTTGCCGTCCTTCTCCTCGAGATTCCACTTTCCCGGATCGCCCCAGCGATGGCCGGCGGAGCCGAGCGGCGCCACGAGTTCGCCCGTGAGCTCGTCCACTCCCACCGGCTTCCAGTCCGGATTGTTCTTCTCGCCGAGCGCGCCCTTCAGGTCGGCCGCGCGCAGCAACCGGTCGGGAACGATCTTCCCGTCCCGCTCGACGAGCTTGACGAGCAGCGGGAAGTCCGAGTAGCGGCGGGCATAGTCCGCGAAGTAGGGAACCGTCCGGTCGAGGTGGAATTCGCGCAGCACGACATGGCCGAAGGCGAGCGCGAGCGCGGCGTCCGTGCCCTGCTTGGGATGCAGCCACAGGTCCGAGAACTTGGCCGCCTCGTTGAAGTCCGGCGCGATCACGACGCTCTTCGCGCCGCGGTACCGCACCTCCGAATAGAAGTGCGCATCCGGCGCCCGCGTCATCGGGACGTTCGAGCCCCAGACCAGCAGGAAGCCGGCATTGTACCAGTCCGCGCTTTCGGGAACGTCGGTCTGCTCCCCCCATGTCTGCGGCGAGGAGGGCGGCAGGTCGCAATACCAGTCGTAGAAGCTCAGAAGCGCCCCGCCGATGAGCGAGAGGTAGCGGCTGCCGGCGGCGTAGGAAATCATCGACATGGCCGGAATCGGCGAGAAACCGGCGATGCGGTCCGGTCCGTACTCGCGGATCGTGTAGGCGTTCGCCGCCGCAATGATCTCGTTGACCTCGTCCCAGCCGACCCGGACGAAACCGCCCCGCCCGCGCCTCGACACCCAGTCGCGCCGCTTATCGGAGTCCTGGACGATGGAGCGCCATGCCGCGACCGGGGTCATCGTCTCGCGCGCCTTGCGCCAGTGACGCACCAGCCGCTCCCGGACGAGCGGATACTTGATGCGGGTTCCGGAATAGAGGTACCAGCTGTAGCTCGCCCCGCGGGGGCATCCCCGCGGCTCGTGGTTGGGCAGATCGGGACGTGTGCGCGGGTAATCCGTCTGCTGGGTCTCCCAGGTTACGATCCCGCCCTTGACGTAGATCTTCCACGAGCATGAGCCGGTACAGTTCACGCCGTGCGTCGAGCGCACGATCTTGTCCGCAGCCCAGCGCTTCCGGTAGGCGTCTTCCCACTCGCGGCTTTCGCGCGTCGTGATCCCGTGCCCGCCCGAGAACGTGTCCGTCTCTCTCCTGAAATACGTGAGGCGATCGAGAAAATGGCTCATTGCGCGCTCCTTGCGAGTTCAGGAAGTGGTTGTCCCGGAGGCACGGGACGCTCTGCCCCGCTCGATGTCATGGAGTATCCCGCGCGGGCCGCTGTAGACCGCCCAGGTGATCGCCGCGCAGGAGACGTAGAAGGCGAGGAAGCCCCAGAGAGCGGCGTTGGCCTCTCCCGTGAGGTCTATCGAGGATCCGTAGGCCTTCGGAATGTAGAAGGCGCCATAGGCGGCAATTGCGGAGGTGAAGCCGATGATCGCCGCCGATTCCCGGTCAGCCTGCTTGCGCCGCTCGGGCTCCGGCAGGTCGCCCTCATTGCGCTCAATCTCGCGGCGCATGATCCCCGGGATCATCTGGAAGGTTGATGCATTGCCGACGCCGCTGATGAAGAACAGCGCCAGCACCATGCCGAAGAAGCCCCAGAACGCATGCGCCTCGAGAAACCAGATCATCCCGAGAATCGCGAGGATCTGCCCGATGAAGACCCAGAAGGTGACGCGGGCGCCGCCCAACCGATCGGCGATCCAGCCCGTTCCGGCGCGCGACAGGGCGCCAACGAGCGGGCCCAGGAAAACCAGGTTCAGCACGTCCATCTCCGGGAAGACGAGCTTCGCGAGCAGGGGAAAGCCCGCCGACATGCCGATGAAGGTTCCGAATGTGCCGGTATAGAGCCAGCACATGATCCACGTGTGCATCCTCCGGAAGATCGAGGCTTGGTCAGCGAAGGACGAGCGTGCGCTCATGATGTCGTTCATCCCGAACCAGGCGGCGACGACGCCGATGATGATGAACGGAATCCAGACGAAGCCGGCGTTCTGCATCCACAGAAGTTCGCCCGTCTCCGTCACCTGCGGTGCGCCCCCCAGCGCGCCGAAGAGGCCGAGAGTGATCGCGATCGGCACGAGCGCCTGCATCACGCTCACGCCGAGATTGCCGAGCCCGGCATTGATGGCGAGAGCATTTCCCTTTTCCTGCTTGGGAAAGAAGAAGCTGATATTGGCCATGGACGAGGCGAAGTTCCCGCCGCCAAGGCCGCAGAGGAGCGCGAGGACGAGGAAGATCAGGAACGGCGTCTGCGGGTCCTGGACCGCGAAGCCGATGCCGAAGGCAGGCAGCAGCAGCGAGGCCGTCGAGATCGTCGTCCATAGCCGCCCGCCGAAGATCGGCACGAGGAAGGCGTAGAAGATCCGCAGGGTCGCGCCCGAGAGCCCCGGCACCGCCGCGAGCCAGAACAGCTGGTCGGTCGTGAAAGCGAATCCGATCGCCGGAAGCCTCGCAACCACCACGCTCCAGACCATCCACACAGCGAACGAGAGCAGGAGGCAATAGGTCGAAATCCAGAGATTCCGGCGCGCGATGGGTCGCCCCGTCTCCTCCCAGAAACGCTGATCCTCCGGTCTCCATTCGGAGAGGACGCCGGCGCGGCGCGGCGGATGGGCGATCCCGGGCTCGCCCATGCCTTCGAGCTCCGGAAGCTCGGGGAGCGCCTCGAGCGAGCCCGCAGCCGCCGCACGGCGCTCCATGTGGCGGACCGCCAGGTGCATCCACAGGAACGCGACCGCCACCAGCGCGAACAGGAGCGCGAAGGAGCTCGTCCAGATCCCCGTGAGATCGTTCAGGACGCCGAAGGCGAGCGGCAGCACGAAGCCGCCGAGCCCGCCGATCATCCCGACGAGCCCGCCGACGGCGCCCACATGGTTCGGGTAGTAGACCGGTATGTGCTTGTAGACCGCCGCCTTGCCCAGGCTCATGAAGAAGCCGAGCACGAAGATCAGGCCCACGAAGGGAACGAGGCCCATCTCCGTCCGGAAGGTGATCGTCTGGTCGACGCCCTCGATCATGTAGGTCGTCGGCGGATATGACAGCATGAAGCAGCACAAGGCCGCGACGCCGAACGTCCAGTACATCACCGCACGCGCGCCATATCGGTCAGACAGCCGGCCGCCATAGACCCGGAAGATGCTCGCGGGAACCGAGTAGAAGGCTGCGAGCATGCCCGCCGACTTCACATCGAGATCGTACACGCCGACGAGGTAGCGAGGCAGCCAAAGCGCAAGGGCGACGAAGCCTCCGAAGACGAAGAAGTAGTATAGCCCGAACCGCCAGACCTGGATGTTTTTCAGGACCGCGAACTGCTCGCTGGTCGACACTGGGGGCCTGCCGCGTCGCGCCTGCTGCTGGGGGTCCTCCTGCGTGAAGACAAGGAACAGGACCGCAACGACAAGCAGGCCCGCCGCCCAGATTTGAGCAACGCCCTGCCATCCGATCGCGACCATCACGAATGGGGCCACGAACTTGGTGACGGCCGCCCCGACATTGCCTGCGCCGAAGATCCCCAGCGCCGTCCCCTGCTGATCCTGCGGATAAAAGCGTGACACGTAGGCCACGCCGACCGAGAACGAGCCGCCGGCGAGCCCGACGCCGAGGGCCGCGAGGAGAAGGACGGGATAGCTGTTCGCCTGGGCGGTGAGGAATGTCGCGATCGCGGAGACGACCATCACGCCGGCAAACAAGCGCCGACCTCCGAACTGGTCGGACCAGACGCCGAGGAAGAGACGAGAGAGCGACCCGGTCAGGATGGGCGTGCCGATGAGCAGGCCGAACTGGGTTTCCGATAGCCCGAGCTCGTCCTTGATGCCGAGACCGATGATGGAGAAAATCGTCCACACCGCAAAACAGGCAGTGAAGGCCCCGGTGCTCACCCAGAGCGCTCGAGATGCACCGGCATGCGGAATGTCGACGGCGGTCTCCGTCATCCCCAAGGCTCATCCTTCTTTCGTCGCGAGGCCTAGGCGCAATATTTATCGGCAGGCAACGTTGTCGTCACAGATGTGCAGATGCCGACACAGTTCGATCAACGCTCCCTAAACAGTTAAGTTCCCCAAAGCTTCACCAAGAATCAGCTTGCACACGATTTCGGGATGTTGCTGGCGGCGCCGTCATGGTTGCTGCTGAATCGAACTCAGCGCTCGAGGCAGGCATCGTCACCGCAAACGCCAATCTGTCGGCCCGAATTCAACGCATGCCAAGAAAGTTCACAATGCAAGCGATCCGAATAGCTTGACATGGTGCAGCAGGCTTCATCTCCAGCAGTGCGCGCTCCTTCGACGCGCCACACCACACATAATGTGGTTCGGCAGTCGGTCAGCTTGAATCGACCGGGAAGGATCGTTCAGGCGGAGGAGCCGGGCTTCACCAACAAGCGGGTTCCATCCCGGTCGAAGATCGCGTAGGCGGCGAGGTCGCGCCCCTGAAGCACGTCTCCGGCCATCTTCTCAAGATGCGATTTCGCCTCATCGCTGCCAGGCGCTGCTCCGCCTGAGCCAGTCAGAGTAGATACCATCACCATATCCCAGGGATGACCTACGCTGTCGGCTTCCTCCAGCAGCGCCTCGAGGCTGACCTGCGAAGTGAGCTCGATGTCGTTAACTATGACCGGCGTCAGAGTTCCGCTTGTTTCGTCCGATCCGGCTCCTTCGGAGGTCTCGACCCTGAGCAGGACGAGCAGCAGGCGCTGGCGAATGCCGCTTTCGAGCCCCTCGGAAATCAATCCGTCGAAATCGTTGCTATCCATCTGGTTCTCCTCACGGTCGGCTCGAAATGAAGCAGTCCGACCGACCTTTTCTAGTACCTGGCTAGCGAAGTCCCAGTCATCTTGTAGAGGCTTGTAAAGCCTGACACGGACGACAACCAGTATGAAAGTTCAAAATGCCGCCAAAGCGGATGCGTCCATGCGCGTTCGCCGACAAAACTGCTTTGCGACAGTGTCAGATGGAATGGAGCGATGCCGTTTGATGCCCACGGCCACCATCCCCGGAATCACGTGCCGGCAGCAGAGGAAGGTTCCCTTCAGATCGAGATCCATCGCGCGATCCCAAACCGCCATGTCGACATCGGTGACGATGTCATCCTCCTGCAGCGATCCGCCGGCCGAATTGAACAGGACGTTGATGGCCCCGAAATCGCCGCGTGCGCACGCCACGGTCTGCGCAACGCTCTCTTCGACGGTGATGTCCGTCTGCACGAAGATTTCCCGCCCTCCCCCGGCTGTGATCTCCTCCTCGGCCGCGGCTCCCGCCGCCGCGTCAATATCGGCCGAAGAGCGCCCGTGCTTCCAGCTGGCGCGCCGGCTGCGTGCGAGCCCCTCCGGCGCCTCGGCATACGCCCCCTTCAGCTCATAGTCGCTGCCAGCCCGGCCCCGAAATGATCGCCCGCTCGCGAAGCATGGACGACCGAACGAACGGAATACGCGGGTCATCGAGAAGCTTGCTGGTTTTCGGCGTGAACGCACTTGCGGGAAACGCGAGATCTGTTACCCCCTCCAATATATCCGGTGATTACCGCATCTGCATTGCCGCGGTGAAAGCCCAACCGATATCGCCGCGTGAAAATTCCTAAAGGAGCGATGAAAGAATGAGTGGTGACACAATCGCGGCAGTGACCGAAGATATTTACGAAGCGCTGGCGAATGACAACGAAGATATCGATCGTCATATCACCCGCCTTAAAGCAGCGCTTGCGGCCGCTGGTGCCAAGCAGGCTGTATTCGATCCGGCCCGGCTGCCCCAAAATAATCGCGCCGGCCGAAAATTGATGGAATCCTATTTCAAGAAGCGCGGAGTGCCGGTGGTGTTCCGATAGTCGGTGGCCGAAACGGCCCGGTTCGAGGAGGTATCCAAAGTCGGTCCGGCGCACGGCGCTGCGCCTCGATCCGGTTGTGCGACCGATACGTCAAGATCGAAGCGGGTCGCGTTGTCGCCAGCGGTTCGACCGCCGAATTCGACGACGGAACGCTCGAGGAGATGCTGAAGGAGACCGCGTAGGATCTGCGGATCGACAGCTGCGGGCGGGCGCGTGGTGCTTGTGTGTTCCACGTGATCTTGGCCACCAATTCCAGACGGTGTGGATCGTTGCGATCGCCGCATGTCAGGCGAGCACGCCTATGGCACGCGGGCTTCAGCAATCAACGCTCTAAGCGCCCGCAATACCCGCCGCATCTCGCGCCGCTCGGCGATTGCCTCGGCAGAGTAGCGCCCGTGCTTCCAGTTGGCGCGCCGGCTCGCTCAAGCCCCTCCGGCGTCCGTGGACCGGTGCTCTTCCCGCCGTGGAGGCGGCAGCGCCCGTTGTTCATTGCCGGCTGCTGGCAGGCAGAACCCCCCACCCTCTTCCGGCGTTTTGAGGCCCCTCCTGATACCGTTCCGGCGACCACAGGCTGCCCGCCTTCGTTGACCTGGGCATACTGAACCGTAACGTCCTGCTGCCCCCCCCCGGAGCGCAGCCTCTCAAGGGTTTCGCTAAAACGTATAGCCGCCCCAATTGGCTTGACGTGGAGATGGTTTGGCCCCGGTCTCATCCCCTTCGCCATCTCGAGTAGATGTCACTGAAGTCAAACTCAGCCTGCAGCTTCTGGACAGCCTCTTTCGGTGCCGAATTAGCACGATCCGCGCGATTTGGCTCAGGTTGAGGGCTACAAAGAAGAGGTTCCACGCGACGATGTTCAGCATGGGAACGGGCTGGCTGTAGAAGTAGATGGCGAGACAGACGGCGGCCGTGGTCGTGAGAAGACGCAGGCGAAGCATGTCCAGCGTGAAATAGGCGATGACGTAGAGGATGTTCGCTAGGTTGATGAGGGCATCCATCGGAGTGCTCGCTTTGTGACTTGTGACGCGGCGGCTCCGCTGAGGGCGCCGCCGCCTGGTTCAGGCGCCGCGCCATCAGGCGGCAACCGTCTCCTGCGTCGGCGGACCAAAGATCTCTCCCACGGGCACGCTGCCGGCCATTGCGCCGAGGAAGCGACTCGCGGCCACGGGGTCGGCGGCTATCGTGGCAATGCCGCCCAAGGTCTCCGGCGGTGGTGGCGTCAAGCGGGCAAGGTCCGTCGTTACGCGGTGCATGGGGGCCGACCGGGCGTCGCGTTGGCGCCCATACCCGGTCAGCGCATCGTCGGGATCCTGCGTTCCGCCAAGGCTCGCCACCACGGCTTCCGCCAGAAGTTCGGCATCGAGCAGCGCGTCGGTCATGCCCTGTGCGCTCACCGGATCCTTGTGGTTTCCGCTGTCACCCACAAGAGCCCAGCCGGGGCCCGAGGCGGTGCGGAAGAAAGTGTCGAGATCGCCGCTGCCGACGAAGCGTTCCACCCGTCGCGCGCCGCTGAATCTTTCGGCCAGCCAGGGGATCGCGGTGATCGCAGCACGCGTCGCCGCCTCGATGTCCTTCCGGATCACGGGGAAGCGGTCGTGCGGCCATTGCACGGCGAGGAAGGTGAGGCCGCCGCCGCAGGGAACGGCGACCGCGAACAGGCCGTCGCGCACGAACATCCGGGCCCAAGCGATGTCCGCGCCTTCCCAATAGGCGTAGTAGGCGCATGTCTGCGCCGGGTGGACGTCATAGGCCCGGGCACCGACCGTCCGGGCGACGCGTGAGCGCTTCCCATCCGCGCCGACGAGCAGCCGGGCTCGAACCTCCTCGGTCTGCCCACCCCGTGCGCAGCGCAGCCCGACCACCCGCCCGTCCTCGACCAGCGGGGCAGCGAAGCTTGTTCCCTCGCGCAGCTCGGCGCCCGCCGCCACGGCGGCATCGGCCAGCATCGGATCGAAGCGGAACCGGCGCGGTGAAAAGCCGACATCCGTCCCGTCCGGCATCGGCGCGGGGCGGCCGCTCACCACAGCCGCTCCGAAATCCACGGTCATGGTCTCCTGCGGCGGGTAGCCGAGCGCGCAGAGATCTTCGTACAGGCCGAGCCGCCGCAGACAGGACACCCCCGCCGGCTGGATGAAGTGGCCCGACATGGTGTCGCTTGGAAAGGTGGTGCGGTCGATGACCAGCACCCGTGCGCCCGCCCGGGCCAGCATCAGCGCGAGGGCAGACCCGGCGCAGCGCGCGCCGACGATTGCGACGTCGTACATCGCAAGTCTCCTGTGTCTTCTGCGTGTGGGGGAACCGGCGCCCGCAGCCGGGCGCCGCGTGCTTCAGCCGCCGTGGCCGTGGGCGCCGCCGGAATGGTGGTCGCAGGTCGCTTCCGGGTTGAACTGCGCGAAGACGCCGTTCGGGTTGATCCGGTGGACCCAGACGTGTCGGTCATAATGGGGCGCGAACATGTGGCCCTCGTCCAGCTCGGTCGCCGCATCGTCCTGCATCAGGTCGTAGGGCACGCCGTAGTAGCTGGGCGGTTCGGTGTGGCCGGCGGCCTCCCACGCAGCCTTGAAGACCAGGTTCTCGACTGCCACCAGTTCGAGCGTCCCGTCGGCCTGCGGCTCGTAGATGAGCACGCCGGGATTGGCGAAGTCAGTATGGGTGCCGATGCCGTCCACGCGCGGGTTCGGCGCCGCCGTGATGCCCAGAAGGTCGGGGCGGAAATAGTGGATGCCCATCGCGCCTTCGCTGTCCGGGCGACCGATCATCGAGGCCTCTTCGCAGAGGTTGCCGGGATCGGCCATATAGCCTTCGGCCAAGGCCACCTCGACGTCGCGGAACCGTTCGGTCGCGGCGCGCACCGCGGCCAGCGTGGGCTCGTTCGCGCCGGGCGCCGGTCGTTCGGCCGCGGCGGCGGGTGTGAAGAGGGCGGCGACGGCCGTCGTGGCAAGCGCGATCCTGATTGTCCTGTTCATCATCTTGCTCCTGATCCCAAAGAATTTGGGCAACAGAGAACCGGGCCGGCGCGCGTGCTTTCTTGCGCCGGGGGGGCCTGTGCCGATGTTTCCGGATGTTCCCGGGCCTCGTTGCTCGGGAAACGGGAGCGTTGTAAAATAATGCCGCATTTCGGGGAAATTGAATGACCGTATCTCGGTTATCGGCGTCATGAATTGGGCGGCGGTCGATCTGAACCTGCTGCGCGTGTTTAACGCGATGATGCTCGAGCTGAACACAACGCGCGCGGGGGAGAGGGTGGGCCTCAGCCAGCCAGCCGTGAGCTCGGCGCTGGGACGGCTGCGGCACATCACGGGCGACGCGCTCTTTGTGCGCGAGGGCAACCGGATGGTCCCGACGGCGCGCGCCGAGCGGCTGGCAGAGCCGATCCGCACCGCCTTGCGCGGGATCGAGGAGGCGCTCGGCAGCGTCGCAAGCTTCGAGCCCGCCACGGCCCGGCGGGTCTTCCGAATCCTCGGCTCGGACTACTTCTCGACGCTGCTGATGCCGGGCCTCGCCCGCGCAGTGCGCGAGAGCGCCCCCGGATTGACGATCCAGATGCTCGACTATCCGAGTTCGGCCGTCGCGCGCCTGCTGTCGGACGGGGCGGTGGACATGGCGGTGGACTCTCGTTCCGAGATGCCCGACTGGGTGGCGAGCCGCCCGCTATTCCGCTCATACATGGTGTCGATCGTGCGGCGGGATCAACCGGTCCTCGCGCAGTCGGGCCTGCGCCCCGGCGACCGCATTCCCGCAGACCTGTTCTGCACTCTACCGCAGGTGCTGATGTCGATGGACGGTTCACTGACCGGCACGGTGGACCATGCGCTCAAGCAGCAAGGCCTCTCCCGAACAATCTCAGTGACCGTGCCGCACTTTCACGCCGTCGCCCTGGCGGTCGCGGAAGCCGGGCTGATCGGTAATCTGCCGGTGCATTTCGCCGAACGCATCGCCCCGCTGCTGGACCTCGATATCTACGAACTCCCTTTCCCGCCGCCGCCCGTGGACGTGATGCTCTACTGGCACAGCCGCCACGCGCCCGATGCCGCGCATGCCTGGCTTAGGGAAAGGATCGTTGAGTCCCTGAGTTTCCCGCATTAGCGCGGCGGTGAACACGCGACCGGTCCGCAAGCTGTATTTGCGTTGCGGAGACGCGCTCATGCAGAAATGGTGTGGATGCCGCTCTCCCCTGACGGCATCGAGCGCGGGCCCCAATGGCGTCCATATTTCGAGCCACTTCGCACCGTAACCTGTCGCCTGCCTTGGAAAGGGAGGTGCGCGTCGTGCCAGGTCCCGAGCATGCCTCCGTCAAGACGCAGCAGGGTGCCGTCCGAGGCGGCTTCTCGGATGGCGTCCATGTCTTCAAGGGCATCCCGTATGCCGCCGCCCCTGCCGGAGATAACCGTCTCCGGCCTCCGCAGCCGCCCCTTCAGTGGGAGGGAACGCGCGATGCGTATGACTTCGGGCCGAAACCACCGCAGGCGCCCTATCCGCCGATGGTTTCCGAGCTTCTGCCCGAACTGGCGGAGCCCGGCGAGGATTGCCTGACCCTCAACATCTGGACCAGCGATCCCGGGTCGTCGCGGCAGCCGGCGATGGTGTGGATTCCCGGCGGCCTTTTTGAATATCACGGCACCGGCGCCAGCCCCTGGTATGACGGCAGTCGGTTCGCCCGCGACGGGATCGTCTGCGTGACGATCAACTACCGCGTCGGAGCGGAGGGCTTCCTCTATCTCGGCGACGGCCTCGCCAATCTCGGCCTGCTTGATCAGCTTGCCGCCCTCGCATGGGTGCGGGACAACATCGCCGCCTTTGGCGGGAACCCGGGCAACGTCACGGTGTTCGGTGAATCGGCGGGAGCCCTGAGCATCGGCACGCTGCTTGCGATGCCTCGCGCCGAGGGCTTGTTTCGTCGCGCCATCGTCCAGAGCGGTGGTGCGCATCACGTCAGTTCCGCCGAGACGGCGGAGCGGATCGGCCGTCGGCTCGCGCAGAAGATGGGTGTGCCCGCCACGCGCGAGGCCATCGCCGCAGCACCGCCGTCGCGCATGATCGAGGCGCAGATCGAACTCAGGAACGAACTCATGACGCAGCCGGATCCCGCCTTCTGGGGCGAGGTGATGCTGACGAACCTGCCATGGCAGCCGGTCATCGACGGAGATATCCTGCCCGGCCATCCCTTCGACCGGATCCGCGGCGGCGCAGCCGGCGGCGTCGATTTGCTCGTTGGCTCGAACACCGAGGAAACCCGCCTCTTCCTCGTACCCGGAGGCGCTATCGATCAGATCCCCGGCGAGGCTCTCAATGGCTTGATCGCGGGCTATGGCCTGCCGGTGGATCGTGGCCTGCCCGCCTACCGTGAGCTCCATCCGGATGCGAGCGTCGGGGACCTGTTCTCCGCGGTGCAGACGGACTGGTACTGGCGCATTCCCGCCATGCGGCTGGGGGACGCCCATGCCGCCAGCGCGACCGGATCCCGAAGCTACATGTATGAGTTCGCCTGGCGCACGCCTCAGTTCGATGGCCGCCTCGGCGCGGGCCACTCGCTCGAGATCGTTTTCGTCTTCGACACCCTCGGAAAAACCACGGAGGCGACGCATGGGGCGCACCCTCCGCAGGCATTGGCCGACACCATGCATCGCGCCTGGGTCGGTTTCGCTACCGACGGCGAACCGGAATGGCCGCAATACGACCTCGACCGTCGGGCGACAATGCACTTCGATACACGTTCCTGCGTCCTGGATGACCCGCTCGCCCGGGAGCGGCTGCTGTGGGAGGGGGTGAGGTAGTGCGCCGACCTGCGCTTGCTGGTCCAACGCGTGCCTGAAGGATTCAGGGGGCATTGGACGCGGCGCGGGGTTGCGCCGCCGCCTCCAGCCGCCTGTGCGCGCATGCGCCTGCACAGGCGAAGAAGTTCACGGTCAGGCCCGCCCTCTCCATCTGGTCCGCCCGAGGGGCGTCCCGTAGCTTCTTTCCCGCGCGCTCCAACGCGGGCATGTCCGGCGCGAGGGAATGGAAGATGGATGTCAGGAAGAGGCCGTTTCAGAACCGCGTCTCGCCGTTCGGGAGGTTCGAGGCGGTGTCCGAACGGGGCATGTTCATGGGAAACCGGGGCAAGCTTCACGACGACGAGGGCGTTCTCGGCGCGTCGCGCTGGAAGGGCGCCCGGTGGATTACCTGCCTCCTGTCCTTCCGGGATCGCGGCAGGGAGAAAAAGCCGATGATGCGGAAAGGACGCTATACGGAGCTGTTCTTCTGCGACGAGGCCACGGCTTTCGCCGCCGGGCACCGGCCGTGCGCGGAATGCAGGAATCCTGACTGGAAGCGCTTCCTCGCGCATTGGGGCAAGGCGCACGACCTTCCCCACGGGCAATACCCCAGGGCCACGGAGGTGGATCGGGACCTGCATCAAGCGCGGCTTGGTCCCGGAGGCCGGCAGCGCCGCCACGCTGCACGGCTCGGCTCTCTCCCGGATGGCGCGTTCGTGACTTTTCCCGACGCGGCGGAGATTGCGTGGCTGGTATGGAAAGGCCGTGTCCATCGCTGGTCTCACGGCGGCTACGTCGAATGCAGGGCGATCAGCCCTGACGAGCCCGTGGACGTGCTGACCCCGAAGCCGATCCTTGCCGTCTTCAGGGCCGGCTATCGGCCGGAGGTCCATCCTTCGGCTGAAGCTGCCTGAGGGCGCATCCTGCACCACATCCTCTCGCGTCGCCGGCGGAACGAATCGATGCATTGAAATTTATGCTCACGGGATTGCAATCCGCCGTGGTCGCGCTTGCAGGAAAAACAGAAACTCCCATCCGGGTTTCAGATCCACCAGCATCCCCTTCTGCTCCAGGCGACGGCCAGCAGGCGACCGCGTGCCTGAGCTTGTACGCCCGGCAGGCGCAACGCCGGTATTGGCGGCGCAACGGGTCCGGCCCATTGGTCGCGGGCGAGGATGGGTCGCAGCCGACGATGGGCCGCGGCCGGGGAAGCGGCCATGCATCCGGAGCGGGATGCAGGAAACGGAGGAGGGAACACGTGCTTGAAGTCTGGCTGCCACTCGCGGGAGGGCTCGTCCTTCTGATCGTCGGTGGCGAACTGCTCGTGCGCGGGGCGGTACAGATCGCCAGCGGCCTCGGCGTTTCGCCGCTGGTGATCGGGCTGACGCTGGTCGGCTTCGGAACCTCGACGCCCGAACTCGTTACCTCGGTACAGGCCGCACTCGCGGGCGCGCCGGGCATCGCCTATGGCAATATCGTCGGATCCAACATCGCCAACATCCTCCTGATCGTGGGCGTCGCGACGCTGATCAGCCCCATGGTCATTGCCTCGTCGGCGCTCAAGCGGGACGGCGTCGTGATGCTCGCGGTCGCCGTCGTCTTCGCGGCATTGGCATGGGTCATGCCGCTGGGCCGCCTGTCCGGGACAATCTTCATCGCTGCGCTGGCCGCCTATGTCTACCTTGCCTTCCGCCAGGAGCGGTCGGCGGCTCCGGCGGAGCACGGCGCGGTCTACGACAAGAGCCTGGCGCTGCAGGAGCTGGACACGGCGCTCGCGCCACCTGCGAAACCCGCCCGCTCGCTGCTCCTTCCCGCGCTGATCGCCGTGGGCGGCCTCGTCCTCGTCGTGCTGGGCGGCCGCTTCCTCGTGGATGGTGCGATCTCGCTCGCCCGCGGCATCGGCATCTCGGAGACGGTCATCGGGCTGACCATCGTTGCGGTCGGGACGTCGATGCCAGAGTTCGTCACCTCGCTCGTCGCGAGCCTGAAGAAGCAAGGCGACGTGGCCTTCGGCAATATCGTCGGCTCGAACATCTACAACATTCTCGGCATCGGCGGCGCCACGGCCCTGATGGCTCCGGGCGCAGTTCCAGCTGAAATCGCGGGCTTCGACAACCTCGTGATGATCGGTGTCTCGCTCCTGCTCGTCGTCGTCGCCTGGACGGGACTGAGGATCGCGCGCTGGGAAGGGGCGGTTCTTCTCGCGGGCTACATCGCCTATGTCTATGTAATCTGGCCGTGAACCGCCCCGCTCCCGTGCATGGCGCCCGCGGCTCCCGGGCACGGCGGGAAGACGCTGTTCGCGGTCCGGAAACCGGTATTCGGAGATAGAGATGACGATGAAAGCTTCGGGCAGAGCCGCGGCGCTGGCATCCGCCGCCGCTCTTTCCTGCGCCCTGAGCGGGCCTTCGCTCGCCGACGACACCTGCATCCCGGTGAAGTTCGATCCCGGCTCGACCTCCGCCGTCGTGAGCGGAGCCGTGCCGCCGGAGAACCGTGCGGACCCCGCGCCCATTCCTGCCTGCTACACGATCGCGGTGGGGGAGGGACAACGGGCGCGGGTGCGCCTGCTATCCGGCGAGAACGTCGCCATCACGGTTCCCGGCGTCAGCGACATGAGCGAGGCCATCGACTTCACCACCCGGCGCGGGACATATCGGCTGGAACTCTTCCAGCTCTTCCCCGCCCCCGCCGAGGCGCCTTTCGAGATGCGCGTCGAGGTGCTTCCCTGACCCGGGCGCTCATGCCTTCACCAGCCGCCGCCCGGCGCGTTTTTCTGCTCGCGCGCCACGGTGGCCAGGAAGCCGGAGACCTCGGCGCGAAGCTCATCGAAGGCAGGCTGTTCGAGCGGAAGGTGCGATCCGTTCGTCAGTTCCCGCATTCGCTTTGGAGCCTGCACCCGGTCGAAGACCCGCTGGCTCAGCGCGATCGGGGTCCAGGCATCGGCCCCGGGATGAACGAGGAGAAGCGGGCACCCCGGGATGATGGCGGGCGCCTTTCGCGCATGCATTGTCCGGAAGAGGCGCGACGGCACCCTTAGTCCCCCCAGCAGTGGATCTGTCGTGAAGTAGTCCTGCATCGCAGCGTCACTGGTCATCGCGTGCATCGGCGCGGCCAGCCGGAGCGGCAGGGCGACGCGATCCACGATCCAGGGCATCAGGCGAAATCCGAGGAGCGAGGCGGCCCCGAGCCAGCGCCAGCGTGCGGCGCTGGTGAAGGCTTCAGGATTCCCCATGTCGAGCAAGGTGGTCGCGATCAAGCCCGAGACGTTGCGCGACGCCTCTGCGGCGAAGGCCGCGGTCATGCCGCCGACGGAGAGGCCCATGAGCACGACCGGGCCATCACTCGAATCCGCGAGTTCGGCCACCACGGCGGGCCATTCCTCGTATTCCGACCGAAAACCGGGAGACGGTCGGGTCAGACCGTAGCCGGGCAGGTCCGGCGCCAGCGCCCGCCAGCCGATGCCGGCCGCGAAATCCCCGAAGGGCGCGAGGACGCGTCCGTGACCGCCGCCGCCATGGACGAGAATCAGCGTGCCGGTGGCTGGTCCGTCGGGCCGCCATTCGTCTAAATGGATGTCATGGCCCCGGATCCGCCGCCAGGTTTCGTCGGGTTTGCGTTCGAGCCGGATTGCGAAGCGATCTTCAAGCAGGTCGCGGTATCGCCGCCAGGATTGCGAATCTTCGTAGCTGTGCATGATCGGACGCCCTTCCGATTTGCATTATCGAACAATCGGGCGGCATCTTCCATCCGAAGCGGCGGAGCCCGCAGCTCGCCGGCGCCGCTCAGATCTCGGCGCGGCGCAGAAGCTGCGCGTTGACCGCCACGATGACCGTGCTCGCCGACATCAGGATCGCCCCCACGGCCGGGGCGAGGATGATCCCGGCCCAGGCGAGGACGCCGGCCGCGAGGGGGATCGCGGCGACATTGTAGCCCGCCGCCCACCAGAGGTTCTGGATCATCTTGCGGTAGCTCGCCCGGCTAAGGGCGACGATCCGCGCGACGTCGCGGGGATCGCTGCGCACGAGAATGACGTCGCCCGCCTCGACGGCGACGTCCGTCCCCGCCCCGATGGCGATGCCGATATCGGCCGTGAGCAGGGCGGGCGCGTCGTTGACGCCGTCGCCGACCATGGCGACGCGGGAACCGTCCTTCTGGAGTTCCTTGATCCGGCTCGCCTTGTCCTCGGGCAGGACCTGCGCGAAGACGGTATCGATGCCGAGATCGCGCGCGACGCTGTTCGCGACCGCGTGGGAATCGCCCGTCAGCATCGCCACGGCGATCCCGGCGCGGTGCAGGCGCTCGATCGCCTCACGCGATTCCGGGCGAACCGCGTCGGCGACGGCGAAGACCGCAAGGGCGCCGTCCCCCTCGATCAGGTAGATCGCCGCCCGCCCCTCCTCGCCGAAACGCGCGGCGGCGTCCGCGAGATCCGTCGGGGGCGTTATACCCTGGCGCTCGAGGAGGGAGGGTCCGCCGACCATGAGAGTGCGGCCCTCTGCCTGCGCGCGCACGCCGAGCCCCGGAATGGCCTCGAAATCCTCCGCCTGCGGAACCTCGAGCCCGCGTTCCGATGCGGTCCGCATGAGCGCCCGGGCGATCGGATGCTCGCTGTCGCGCTCGATTGCCGCCGCAAGCCGCAGCAGGCCGTCCTCGTCGCCCCCTTCCGCGACGCGGGTCTCCACGACCCGATGCTCGCCCAGGGTGAGGGTGCCCGTCTTGTCGAAGACCACGATGTCGAGGTTGCGCGCCTCCTCGAGCCCGCGCCGGTCGCGGATCAGGAGGCCGTTTCGCGCGCCGAGCGTCGTGGAAATCGCCACCACCAGCGGAATGGCGAGACCAAGCGCATGGGGGCAGGCGATGACGAGCACCGTCACGACCCGCGTGACCGTGAAATCGATCGTCGCGCCGAGGAGAAACCAGGCGAGGAAGGTCGCAAGCCCTGCGCCGATCGCCACGAGCGTCAGGTAGAAGGCCGCCCGGTCGGCGAGCGCCTGAGCGGAGGACCGCGAATCCTGCGCCTGCGCCACGAGGCGCATGATCCCCGCGAGGGCCGTCTTCTCGCCGGTCTCCGTTACCTCGATCCGCAGCGAGCCCTCCCCGTTGACCGTTCCGCCGATGACGCGGTCGCCCTGCGTCTTCGCCACCGGTCGCGATTCGCCCGTCACCATCGCCTCGTTGACGGAGCTTTTCCCCCGGCTGACGCGTCCGTCGGTCGGGATCGCCGCGCCCGGCCTGACGAGGAGGATGTCGCCTTCCCTCAGGGCGTCGAGGGAGACCTCCTCCGTGCGCTCGTCATCGAGCAGGCGCGTCGCCTTGTCGGGAAGAAGCTTCGCGAGTTCCGCAAGCGCGCCCTGCGCCCGCGAGATGGAGCGCATCTCGATCCAGTGGCCGAGCAGCATGATGACGACGAGCGTCGCCAGTTCCCACCACAGGGCGTGGCCGGGGAACCCCGAGAGAACGGCGACGCTGTAGAGGAAGGCCACAGAAATCGCGAGCGCGATCAGCGTCATCATTCCGGGCGTTTTCGAACGCAGCTCGCGGACCGCGCCCTGCAGGAAGACGAGGCCGCCATAGAGGAACACGAGGGTGCCGAAGAGCGCGGGGATGTATTGCGAGCCCGGAAACTGCGGCGCCGTGTAGCCGAACCAGTCCTGAAGCATCGGCTCCCAGATGAGGGCGGGGATGGTGAGGACCAGCGAGACCAGGAAGCGCGTGCGAAACATCGCGACGCTGTGGCCCGCATGCTTGTCGTGCCCCTCCCCGGACGCATGCGCCGCATGATCGCGGGCGCCAGCGTGGCGGGAGGCGCGCTCGCGCCCGGTATGCCCATTCATCGTCCGTCTCCTTGCTGCGGGGCCGCGCCGGACGAGGCGCCGCGGCGCGGCCCGTCGCTCAGTCGCGCAGGTACTTGATGAGGGCGGCGACCGCGAGAACCAGCAGGAGGATGACCAGTATCCAGGTCAGCCCCATGCCCCAGAAGGCGCCGCCGTCCGTGTAGCCGTGCATCATGGCGTTTACTCCCTGTCGGCATTCGTCAGGCGCGGAGCAGTTCCGCTCCACGATATCGGGCGAAGGTCCGCTCGCCCTGCGGGCCGAAGAGGATCACTTCGTAGGTGTCGGGCTCCACCCCCTCCACCTCCATGCCGGGAGAGCCCACGGGCATGCCGGGGACGCTGATCCCCACGGCTTCCGGGCGCTCCGCGAGGAGGCGGCGGATCGCATCCTCGGGAACGTGGCCCTCGACGATGTAGCCGTCGATCTCCGCGGTATGGCAGGAGGCGAGCGAATCCGGGACGCCGAGCTGCGCCTTGATCCTGTTCAACTCGCTCGTCTCGCGGATCTCGACCGGGAACCCGGCTGCCTGCAGATGCTCCATCCAGGCGCCGCAGCAGCCGCAGAGTGGGTCGTAGTGCACCTTCGCGAGCGGCAGGCTCGCGGCAAGCCCGGCGCGGCCGGAAAGCGTCAGCGGAATCGCCGCAGCCGCGAGAAGGAAGGCTCTTCTGTTCATGATCAACCTCGTGCAATTCGAAGAAATGGGCGATGGGGCGGCGGGCGGACCCGCCAGCCCGCGGGTCACTGCGCGTTTTGCGCAAGCCAATCCCGCATCATCGTGATTTCGTCTTCCTGGGTCTCGATGATCTCCTCAGCGAGCGCCCGGATCTGCGCGTCCTCGCCGAACGCCCGCACGACTTTCGCCATGTCGATGGCGCCCTGGTGGTGAGCGATCATCGCCTTGACGAAATCGGCATCGGCCTTGCCCGTGAAGGCGATGGCCATGTCGCGGTGCATCCGCGCATTCACGGCGGCGAAGGCGAGGGAGGCGACGCTTTCATCGCCGGCGGGCTGGCTCATGCCCATGCCCATTCCGTTGCCCATCCCCATTCTGTTGCCCATCCCCATTCCAGCGCCCAGTCCACTACCCATGCCGCTACTCATGCCGTGCATGCCGCCGCGCATCATCGGGCAGTTCATCATTCCCATCCCGGCCTGGCCCATCTCGGTCTGGCTCCCTTGCCCCATCATGCCCTGGCCCATCATGTTCGGACCCATCATGCCTTGGCCCATCATGCCCTGGCCCATCATGCCCTGGCCCATCATGCCCTGGCCCCGCCCTTCTCCGGGGCGCATGTCGGGGGCCGACTGGCTTGGGCCCGAAGGGCTACGGGGCGCAGCCTCGGGCATGGCCGGGGAGGGCGACTGAACCGTCTGCTGGCCAGGATGATGGCTATCGTGCTCAGCACCCTGCTGCTGGGCCATTGCAGGAAGGGTGACGAGGCTTGCGGCGAGGGCAAGCGCGGTAAGTCTGAGGTGCATGACGCACTCCTTTGGAAGAATCGAAACCGTGAGGCGCGGCGCGCAACGGGGCGCGCCTGCAGTCAGGTCAGGCTCTTCGGCGGAGGTGTCTCGAGCTCGGGGCCGTGCCCGCGCGTCCACGTGGTCAAGGGCGGGCGGACGGATTCGCCGTGCGAGAGGATTCCCACGCTCTGCAATCCGGGAAGCACCGGGACGGCGCAGGTCGCCGCAAAGCAGGCGACGAGGCAGACATCGGTCGCGGGCTCCGGATCGCAGCAATCGTGGTCGTGAGGCGCCGTCGTCCCGGTCGTCCAGGCGAGTTGCGCGGAAGAATCGGCCGCATGCGCCATGGTCGACGAAGCGCCCGCCAGCCCGCCCACAAGCAGCGCTACCGCCAGGAACAGGCGGAGGGCGAGAGCGAAAAGGGGCGGCCGATTCCGACGCATCATTTCTTATCGCACACCAAATGTGGCTTTGCTTTGATTATTCGCAAACCGGCGCCTTCCTCTAGGTCGGGGAAAACTGCCGCGAGAAGCCACGGCCCCCTCCACAAGCGCGCTCACCGCGCTACAAGGAGACGATGACCCTGCACCTGCTCAAGCTCTGCGTCGGCGTCGAATCGATCCGGGACCTCGAGGACTGGATCGAGGAGACGCGCATCCACATGAAGCGCCTCGGCCGCGTCCATGAACAGGTTCACACGACGCGCATGACGCCGAAGCGGATGGCGGAGATCGTCGGCGAGGGCTCGCTCTTCTGGGTGATCAAGGGCCAGCTCTGCGCCCGGCAGCGCATCAGGGACATCCGCCCCTTCACGGACGGTGCCGGAATCGGACGCTGCCATCTCGTGCTCGAGCCCGTCGTCATCCCCGTCCAGCCCCGGCCCTGCCGCCCCTTCCAGGGATGGCGCTACCTCGCCGCGAAGGACGCGCCGTCGGATCTCGCTCCGGACGCCGCCGACGATCTCGCCGCCATGCCGGAGGAACTGCGCCGCGAACTGGCGCAGCTCGGTCTTCTCTGAGCGGCGCGCGCTTCGCCTCAGCCCCCGATTTCGCCTCAGCCCCCGATATTGTAGGCCGCCAGCGCCGCCATGTTGACGATGTCGTTGTCGGTCGCGCCTAGCGGCACGATCTGGATCGGCTTGTCGAGGCCGACGATCATCGGACCCATCACCGTCGCGCCGCCGAGCTCCTGGAGCATCTTCGTGGCGATCGATGCCGAGTGGAAGGCCGGCATGACGAGAACGTTCGCGGGGCCCTTGAGGCGGCTGAACGGGTATTGCGCGAGGAGGTCCCGGTTGAGCGCCACATCGGCGGCCATCTCGCCGTCATACTCGAAATCCACCCGGCGGGCGTCGAGGATCTTGACCGCCTCCTGGATCTTCTCCGCCCGCTCCGCCTTCGGCTGGCCGAATGTCGAGAAGGACAGGAGCGCCACGCGCGGCTCATAGCCCATGCGCCGCGCCACGCCCGCGGCCTCGATGGCGATATCGGCGAGTTCCGTCGCGCTCGGCATCTCGTGGATCGCGGTGTCCGCGACGAGCACCGCCCTCCCCCGGGTCAGGCACATCGACATGCCGATGACGCGATGGCCCGGCTTCTGGTCGATGACGCGCATGACCTCCTCAAGCGCCGTCGAGGAATTGCGCGTCACGCCCGTCACCATGGCGTCGGCGTCGCCGAGCGCCACCATGGAGGCGCCGAAATGGTTGCGGTCCTGGTTGATCAGGCGGACGCAGTCGCGCTGCAAATATCCCTTGCGCTGGAGCCGGTCGTAGAGGAACTGCGTGTAGACCGCATTGCGCTTCGACAGGCGCGCATTGTTGATGACGATGTTCTCGCGGCCCTCGAGATCGATCCCGGCGAAGGTCGCGGTCTCGTAGATGCGGTCCTCGCGGCCGACGAGGATCGCCGTGCCGAGCCCCTGGTTTGCGAAGGTCACGGCGGCGCGGATGACCTGCTCCTCCTCGCCCTCGGCGAAGACGACGCGCTTGGGGAACTTGCGCACGCGCTCGAAGATGCGGTTGAGCGTGCCCGCGATCGGGTCGCGCCGGGCCGACAGCTGGGCCTTGTAGGCGCGCTCGTCGATGATCGGCTTGCGGGCGACGCCCGTCTCCATCGCAGCCTTCGCCACCGCCGGCGGAACCATGTGGATCAGGCGCGGATCGAAGGGGACCGGAATGATGTATTCGCGCCCGAAGCGAGGGCGCGAGCCCTGATAGGCGGCGGCGACCTCGTCGGGTACGTCCTCGCGGGCGAGCGCGGCGAGCGCCTCGGCGGCGGCGATCTTCATCTCCATGTTGATCGCGGTCGCCTGTACGTCGAGCGCGCCCCGGAAAATGTAGGGGAAGCCCAGCACGTTGTTGACCTGGTTGGGATAGTCCGAGCGCCCCGTCGCGACGATCGCATCGTCGCGGATGGCGGCGACCTCCTCGGGAGTGATCTCCGGATCGGGATTTGCCATGGCGAAGATGATCGGCTGCGGGGCCATCGAGCGGATCATGTCCCCGGTGAAGGCCCCCTTGGCGGAGAGGCCGAACACCGCGTCGGCGCCGGCCATCGCGTCGGCGAGGGAGCGCGCGTCGGTCTTTGCGGCGTGGCCCGACTTCCACTGGTTCATGCCCTCGGAGCGCCCCTGATAGATCACGCCCTTGGTGTCGCACAGGAGCACGTTGTCGGGGGCAAAGCCCATCGCCTTGAGCAACTCCACGCAGGCGATGCCGGCCGCGCCCGCGCCGTTGATCACGAGCCTCGTGTTCTTGACGTCGCGCCCCGTCAGGTGCAGCGCGTTGATCAGCCCCGCGGCGGCGATGATCGCCGTCCCGTGCTGGTCGTCGTGGAAGACCGGGATGTCCATCAATTCGCGCAGGCGCTCCTCAATGATGAAGCATTCCGGCGCCTTGATGTCCTCGAGATTGATGCCGCCGAAGGAGGGCCCGAGATAGCGCACCGCGTTGATGAACTGATCCGCGTCCTCTGTATCGACCTCAAGATCGATCGAGTCGACATCCGCGAAGCGCTTGAAGAGCACGGACTTGCCCTCCATCACGGGCTTCGAGGCGAGCGCCCCGAGATTGCCCATGCCGAGGATGGCCGTCCCGTTCGAGATCACCGCGACCATGTTGCCGCGCGTCGTGTAGTCGAAGGCCCGCGACGGATCATCCGCGATCGCCTGCACCGGCACGGCGACGCCGGGCGAATAGGCGAGCGAAAGATCGCGCTGGGTCGCCATGGGCTTCGTCGGCACCACCTCCAGCTTGCCGGGACGTCCCGATGAGTGGAACAGCAGGGCTTCCTGATCCGTGAAGGTGGGGCGCTTGGAGCGGCGGTCGGGGCGATCTTCGGACATTTGGGGCCGTTTCTTCTTCGCAAGGGACACGGACCATAGGGGAGCAGCGCCCCACGGACAAGATGGCGCGCGGCGTGAATGTCGCAGGATGCGATCGGCGAACAACCGGATTCCGGTTAACTCACAGCCGGAACAGGTTCCGGTCCGGCTGCGCCGGCGGGTATCGGGCCCGTATAGACCTGGAACCGCTTCATCATGACGTTCTTCATCATGAAGCGGGAAACGGCGTCGCGGCACCAGAAACTGGCCATGACCGGCTGCGGTTCGCCGGCCCGCCTCTTGGCCTCGTTGTTGAGAGGCCCGAATGACACGCTGCGCATTCCTTGCGCGATCGCGTGCTCTACCGCCGCATGCATGAGATTGGGATAAGTCTTCACCGCCTGGGCGCGCTCATAGTCCAGTCCGCCATGGCACTGGTGCATGACGCCTCCCACGGGAATGAAGGCGAAGAAGCCGATGATGGCGCCGTCGAGCCGCGCCAGGATGAGCCAGGGCTGCTGGCGGCACAGGGTCTCGAAATCGTTCATGATCTCGCTGTAGGGAACCTCGAGCGCCCGGTTTCGCGCCTCGCTCGCCATAAGCTGGGCGTGCAGCAGGCGCATGAGGGCGCGGTCATGCGGCGGCGCGGCCACCTCCATCGTCCCGCCCGCGTCGGCGAAGAGCTTGCGCTCCTGCTGGGCATTCCTGCGCCGCTTTTTCGGCAGCGCCTTCAGATAATCCTCGAAATTGCGATGCCCCGCGACGGAAGCCGTCACCAGGGGCAATTGCAGGAAGCCCTCGAACCCTCCCTGCGGGCCGATGCCCGCCCAGGGCTCGTTGACGATGATCGTGTCGACCTCCTTCGCCTCGGCGACGAGATGGCCCAGGACGGCGCTCCGGAGAAGGGGCAGGTCCCGCGCGTCGCGGGCGAAGAACGGAGCCTCGTGCCGGAAGGCCATCAGCGCCGTATCGACCAGGCAGGTGGTCTTGCGCGCGAAGGGGCCGATGAGCGGGTCCATCCACCGGCGCGCCTTCGGCTCGATCAGGCGCGTGGAGCGGTATTTCCGGATCAGGACGAGCGGGGCGACCCCGACCAGTTCGCCGTCGCGCCGCGCCTTTGCGAAGAAGGTCGCGGCCCGATCGGTCGCGGCGGGGAAGGTATGGGCGAAACTGTCGAGGAGCGGATCGCCGAAGAGCGCCGATTCCTCGCCGCTCCAGTCATGCTCAAGGGCCACATCCAGAGGATCTGCCCGCCCGTCTTCGAGTGCAACTTGCGACGGGTTCTCCATGGCCGCATCCTCAGCGTCACCGGTTTCCGCTGCATAGCTTACCACAAGAGCGGCCAGGAGTGGCGACTTGTCCACCAGCAAGTGAGGCGGGCCCGCTGAAAGCCGCGCGGGAGGATGTTAAGACAGCCCCATGACTGCTCCGGCTGCCATTTCCGCGTCCCATTCCGCTCCGGCTTCCCGAAAGCCCGAGCCCGATCGCGTCACGCCGATGATGGCGCAGTATATCGAGATCAAGGCTGCGAACCCCGACAGCCTGCTGTTCTACCGCATGGGCGATTTCTACGAGCTGTTCTTCGAGGACGCCGAGATCGCCTCGCGGGCGCTCGGGATCGTGCTGACGAAGCGCGGCAAGCACCAGGGCAACGACATCCCCATGTGCGGCGTGCCGGTGGAGCGCGCGGACGATTACCTCCAGCGCTTGATCGGGCTCGGCCACCGGGTCGCCGTCTGCGAGCAGATGGAGGACCCGGCGGAGGCGAGGAAGCGCGGGGCGAAATCCGTCGTGCGCCGTGACGTCGTGCGCCTCGTCACGCCGGGAACGATCACGGAGGAGAACCTGCTCGAACCCGCCCGCGCGAGCGTGCTCCTCGGGATCAGCCGCAGGCGGACCTCCGATGACGCCTTCGCGTACGGGCTCGCCAGCGTCGACATCTCGACCGGGCGGTTTTCCCTCGCCCGGACCGACGCAGCGGGGCTCCCGGCGGAGATCGCGCGGATCGAGCCCCGCGAGATCGTCCTCCCGGATGTCGTGCATGAGGACGAGGCCCTGCGCGCCTTCTGGCGCGAATGCCTCATCCCCCTCTGCCCGCTTCCCCGGGACGGGCTCGATTCCGCTTCCGCCGAGCGGCGCATCCGCGACTATCTCGGCGTTGCGACCCTCGACGCCTTCGGCTCCTTCTCCCGCGCCGAGATCGCGGCGGCGGGGACGGTCCTCGCCTATGTCGAGCGCACGCAGATCGGCGCGCGCCCCGCCCTGCAGCCGCCCCGGCGCGAGGAAAGCGGCGACAGCCTCGTCATCGACGCGGCGACGCGGGCCAACCTGGAGCTGACGCGCACCCTCGCCGGCGAGCGCGCGGGGAGCCTTCTCTCGGTCATCGACCGCACCGTCACCCCCGGCGGAGGACGGCTTCTCGCGGAACGGCTGGCGGGACCGCTCACCGACATCGAGGCGATCGCGCGCAGGCTCGACGCCGTGACCTTCCTCGAGGAGGATGCGGTCCTGCGCGAGCGGCTGCGCGCCGCCCTCGCCCGCACCCCGGATGTCACGCGGGCGCTCTCGCGCCTGGCTCTGGCGCGCGGCGGTCCGCGCGACCTCGCCTGCATCCGGGACGGCCTTTTCGCCGCCCGGGAGATCGCCGCCCTGTTCGACGAGGCGGGCATCCTGCCCCCCGAACTGCTCGAGGCGCGGGTCAATCTCGGGCAGGTCGAGGCCGCGCTTCCCGAGGCGCTGGCCCGCGCCCTCGGCGAGGATCTGCCGCTCATCCGCCGCGACGGCGGCTTCATCCGGGAGGGATTCGACGCCGCGCTCGACGAGGCGCGCACGTTGCAGGGGGATTCGCGGCGTTTCATCGCCGGGCTGCAGGGCCGCTACGCGGAGGCGAGCGGCTGCCGGACGCTGCGCATCAAGCACAACAACATGCTCGGCTATTTCGTCGAGGTGCCGCAGGCCGTCGGCGAGGAATGGCTGCGCAACGCGATGAAGGAGACCTTCATCCACCGCCAGACCATGTCCGACGCGATGCGCTTCACCACCGTCGAGCTCGGCGAGCTCGAAGCGCGGATCGCCTCCGCCGCCGATCGCGCGCGGGCGATCGAGAACGCCATGTTCGACGAACTATGCGCAAGCGTCGTCGCCGCCTCGCTCCAGATCGCGGCGACGGCGGACGCCCTCTCGAGCCTCGACGTCGCGGCGGCTCTGGCGGAACTGGCGCAGGAGAAGGCCTGGACGCGGCCGAAAATCGACCGCTCCCTCGCCTTCAAGGTGACCGGCGGCCGCCATCCCGTGGTCGAGGCGGCCCTGTCGCGGGCGGGAACGCCCTTCATCGCCAACGACGCCGATCTCTCCGGCGTCGAGGCCGGGCGGATCACCCTGATCACCGGCCCGAACATGGGCGGCAAGTCGACCTATCTGCGCCAGAACGCGCTGATCGTCGTCCTTGCGCAGATGGGCTCCTACGTGCCGGCGCAATCGGCGCATATCGGCGTGGTCGACCGGCTCTTCTCGCGCGTGGGAGCCGCCGACGATCTCGCCCGGGGGCGCTCGACCTTCATGGTCGAGATGGTCGAGACGGCGGCGATCCTCAACCAGGCGACGCAGCGCTCCCTCGTCATCCTCGACGAGATCGGACGCGGCACGGCGACCTTCGACGGGCTCTCGATCGCCTGGGCCTCGATCGAGCATCTCCACGATTCGAGCCGCTGCCGCGCGCTCTTCGCCACGCATTTCCACGAACTGACGCGGCTCTCGGAGCGGCTGGAGCGGGTGGGGAACGCGACGCTCAAGGTCGCCGAATGGAACAACGAGGTCGTGTTCCTGCACGAGGTGGTTCCCGGCGCGGCGGACCGCTCATACGGGCTCCAGGTCGCGCGGCTCGCCGGCCTCCCTCCGCCGGTGATCGACCGCGCGAAACTGATCCTCGAGGAGCTGGAGCGTTCGGATCGCGAAGGTCCCGCCTCCGCCCGCCTCGACGATCTTCCCCTCTTCGCCGCTCCCGCGCGTCCCGCCCCTGTCAAGCCTTCGCCTCCGGCCCACGATCCGCTGCGCGCGGCGCTCGAGGCGATCGATCCCGACGAGATGACCCCGCGCGAGGCCCTCGAGGCGCTCTACAGGCTCAAGCGCGGGACGTGAGGGCGTCAGCGGCGCGGCGTCGTGTCCGCTTTCGGATCAAGGGCGTGGGCAATCGCCTTCTTCATGACGCTGGGAAGCGCCTCCTTGCCGATTTCCCCGCGCGCCACGAAGCGCATTCCCTCCGGCGGCGCAAAATCGCGGGCGAAGCGGGCGTGGAAGATCGTCAGTTCAAGCGGGAAATGCGTGAAGACGTGGCGGACCACTCCGGGGAGACGCTTCCAGCGCGCCTCGAAGGGCGCGTCGAGGACCGCCTTCGAGACTTCGTAATCCGGGCTCCAGGCGCTGCCGGGGGGCTCCGCCATGCCGCCGAGAAGCCCGCTCGCCATGCGGGTGCGCAGGAGGATCGCCCCGTCGGCGCGCTCGGCGACGAAGGCGGCGCCCCGCCGCAACTCGCCGGTCCGCTTCTTCTCCTTGCGCGGAAAGCTCTCCTGCAATCCGCTCTCGCGCGCGGCGCAGCCGGCCATCCACGGGCAGAGGGCGCAAGCCGGGCGCTTCGGCGTGCAGATCGTCGCGCCGAGATCCATCAGCGCCTGCGCGAAATCGCCGGGGCGATCGGGAGGGACGATGTCCAGCGTGAGGGCGCGCACCAGCGGCTTTGCCCGCGGCAGCGGCTCCTCGATGGCGTGGAGGCGGGTGACGACGCGCTCGACATTGCCGTCGACGGCGGCGGCGGGAATGTCGAAGGCGATCGCCGCGACCGCTGCGGCGGTGTAGGTGCCGATCCCCGGAAGCGCGAGCAGGGCCGCCTCGTCGGCGGGAAAGCGCCCCCCGTGCCGCGCCACGACCTCCCGCGCGCAGGCGTGCAGGTTGCGGGCGCGGGAATAATAGCCGAGCCCGGCCCAGGCCTGCATCACCGTCTCGACGGGGGCCTCGGCCAGGTCCGCGACCGTGGGGAAGCGCGCGAGGAACGCCTCGAAATAGGGCTTGACCGCCTGCACCGTCGTCTGTTGCAGCATGATCTCGGACAGCCAGACGCGGTACGGGTCCGTAATCTCCCCGGCGCGGGCGCGCCAGGGCAGCGCCCGGCGGTGCCGGTCGTACCAGGTGAGGAGATCGCGCGGATCGGGCTTTCGGGGCGGGGGAGAAGCGGCTAGCATGACCCTTCCTGTAGCCGATCGCCCCGTGCGATCCAATGCGACAGCCGATCATGACCCGACATCCGCACAAGTTCGTCCCGCGCCTGCGGCCGCTCGCCGAGCTTCTCGATGGCTGCATGGCCGAGGCGCTCGCGAAACAGGGCTTCGCGGGTTCGGATGTGTTCGCGGCCTGGGCGGATATCGTGGGCGAGCCACTCGCCGGCTATTCGCAACCCCTGCGCATGGAATGGCCGAAGCGCCGCCGGGGGCAGGACCCGGAGGCGAAGCCCGACCCGGCGGCCCTCCTCGTGCGCGTCGAAGGCGCTTTCGCCCTCGAGATGCAGCAGATGGTCCCCCTGGTCATCGAGCGCGTCAATGCGCATTACGGCTGGGCCTGCGTCGGGCGCATCGTGATCAAGCAGGGTCCGGTGACCCGACACCGGCCGCGCGTCCAGGCGGCGCCCGCGCCCGATCCCGTCGTTGCGGGAAAGGTTGAGGCGCTCCTCGGGGACGTGGAGGACGCGGCGCTGAAGGCCGCCCTCGCGCGCTTCGGGCAGGCCGTCCTCGGGCAATCCGTTCCGGAGAATGTGAATGCGGACACGAAACCGTGAGCCTGATCAAGGTTGCCAGAGCCTCCGGATTCTTGCCACAAGGGGTTCATAAGGGTTTCAGTGACCGGCGCGGCGCGCGGGCTTCGCGCGGCGAAAACGAGATGGAGTTGATCGGACCATGACCACACGGCGTGAAGCGTTGACCTTGATGGCAGGCGTCGGGATCGCGATCCTCGCTTCCAGTCTTCCCTCCTTCGCCCAGCAGGCGACGGGCGATGCGCCGCAGGAAGGAGCCGCAGCGCGCGGTCCCCTGACGGAAATGTCGATCGGAAGCCCGGACGCGAAGGTCGAGATCGTCGAATATGCGTCGCTCACCTGCTCGCATTGCGGCAACTTCCACAACAACACCTATCCGCTGCTCAAGAAGCGTTTCGTCGATACGGGGCAGGTGCGCTTCGTCCTGCGCGAATTCCCGCTCGATCCGCTGGCCATGGCCGGTTTCATGCTGGCGCGCTGCGAGGAGGACAAGTACTGGCCGATCGTCGACATGCTCTTCGAGAAGCAGCGCGAATGGGCCTATGTCGAGCGCCCCCTCGACGCGCTGGCGCAAATGATGCGCCAGGCGGGTTTCTCACAGGAAAAATTCGAGTCGTGCTTGCGCGATCAGGCGCTGTATGACGCCATCAACGAAGTCAGGGCCGAGGGCGAGGGGCGCGGCGTGAATTCGACGCCGACCTTCTTCATCAACGGCGAGCGTCACACCGGGGCGATGTCGATTGACGAGTTCGAGCGCATCCTTCAGCCGATGCTGTAAGACCGGGCCGGCCGCGCGCGCCCCGTTCCGGCGCAGGCGCGGCCGCCCCTTGCGCACAAGGGCGCGTCGATGCAGCTGACGCGCCTCCGCATCATCGGCTTCAAGACCTTCGTCGAGCCGACGGAATTCCTGATCGAGCCGGGCCTGACCTCGATCATCGGCCCAAATGGCTGCGGCAAGTCCAATCTCGTCGAGGCCCTGCGCTGGGTCATGGGGGAAAGCTCCTACAAGAGCATGCGCGCCTCCGGGATGGACGACGTCATCTTCTCGGGCTCCGGCAACCGCCCCGCGCGCAACACCGCCGAAGTCATCGTCACCGTCGACAACAGCGACCGCACCGCTCCCGCCGGCTTCAACGATTCGGACACGCTCGAGATCTCGCGCAAGATCGAGCGCGAGGCGGGGTCGACCTATCGCATCAACGGGCGCGAGGTGCGCGCCCGCGACGTCCAGCTCCTCTTCGCGGACGCAGCCACCGGCGCCCGCTCGGCGGCGATGGTGCGGCAGGGGCAGATCAGCGAGATCATCGCGGCCAAGCCGCAGGCGCGCCGGCGCATCCTGGAGGACGCGGCGGGCATCGCCGGGCTCCACGCCCGCCGCCACGAGGCGGAACTGCGCCTCAAGGCCGCCGAGGAGAACCTCGTGCGCATCGAGGACGTCCTGAGGCAGATCGACGCCCAGGCCGACAGCCTCCGGCGCCAGAGCCGGCAGGCGGTGCGCTATCGCTCCGTCTCGGCGGATATCCGCCGCTACGAGGCGACGCTCCAGCTCATCGGCTTCGTCGAATCCCGCGACCAGGTCGCCGAGGCGCAGGCGGCGGCGCAGCGGCATCTCGCCGCCGTCGCGGACCGCACCCGGGAACAGGCGGAGGCGGCGCGGCTCCAGGCCATCGCGGCGCATGCCGTGCCGGGCCTGCGCGAGGAGGAGGCCGCCGCCGGCGCTTCCCTCCAGCGCCTTGTCCTCGCCCGCGCCGAACTCGACAACGAGGAGAGCCGCGCGAAGGAGAAGGTCGCGACGCTCGAGCGCCGTCTCGTCGAGCTCGACCGGGACCGCAGCCGCCAGGAAGCGCTCCAGCGAGACGCGGCGGCGACCATTGCCCGCCTCGAGGAGGAGGCGCAGGCGCTTTCGGGGGGCGGCGAGGACAGCCGCGCGCGGCAGGCGGCGGCGACTCATGCGCTCGACATGCGCGAGGCCGAGCTCGCCAAGGCGGAACAGGCCTTCAATGCGATCCAGGAGCAGGTCTCCGACCTCAATGCCCGCCGGGCCGCGCTCGAGCGCGCCCTGCGCGAGGAGACGGGCCGCGCCGCGCGCTTCGCCCAGGAGCGCGCGGGGCTCGAAGGGGATCTCGCCGCCCTTTCGGCATCCGGCGAGGCGGAGGATCTGGAAGCGCTCGAAGCCGAGCAGGAAACCGCGATGGAGGCTTTCGAGGCGGCGGAGGAGCGCGCCGCCGCCGCCCGCGAGGCCCTCTCGGGGGCCCGCGAGGCGGAGAGCCGGGCGCGCGGGCCGCTCGCGGAGGCGGAGCGCAAGGCCCAGCGCCTCGAGACCGAGGTCCGGACCCTCGCCAAGCTCTTCGCATCCGAGCCCGGGGACTGGCCGGCGATGCTCGACCAGGTGACGGTCGCCAAGGGCTACGAAGCCGCCCTCGGCGCGGCCCTGGGGGAAGACCTCGAGGCCTCGACCAACCCGCAGGCTCCCGCCCATTGGGCGGAACTCGACGGATTTTCGGATCCGCCCCTTCCCGAGGGGGCGACGCCGCTCTCCGAACTGGTGAGCGCGCCGAAGGCGCTGACGCGCGCCCTCGCGCAGATCGGCATTGTCGCGCGCGAAGAGGGCGACGGCATGCGAGGCCTGCTCGGCCCGGGGCAGAGGCTAGTCTCGCGCGAGGGCGATATCTGGCGCTGGGACGGCTTCACGCGAACCGCGGACGCGCCCTCGGCGGCGGCGCGCCGTCTCGCCGAGCGCAACCGGCTTGATGATCTCCAGCGCGAGGCGGCGCAGGCGCGCGATGCCTGCGACCTGCTCAGGCGGGACCTCGATTTCGCCCAGGCTGCCGCCCGCACGGCGGCTTCAGCCGAAACCCATGCGCTCGATGCGGCGCGGCAGGCCCGTCGCGGGCTCGACCTCTTGCGCGAGCGCCTGGTCGCCGCGCAGCGCCGGGCGGCCGATCTTTCTGCCCGCCGCTCCGGACTGGAAGAGGCGCTGGCGCGGGTGCGCGCGGCCGAGGCCGATGCCGGGGAGCGCGCGGGGGAGGCCCGGGAAGCGCTCGAGGAACTCGCGCCCGCGCCGGAATTGCAGGAAAAGCTCCTCGATGCCCGCGCCCTCGTGGCGGAGGCCCGCACGGCGGCGTCGGAAGCGCGCGCGACCTTGCAGACGCTGATTCGCGAGGCCGAAATCGCTGCAAAGCGCAGGCAGTCGATCGCCCTCGAGATTGGAAACTGGAGCGAACGCGCATCGAACGCGGCCGCCGTCGCCGAGGAGATCGCGGAACGCATCGAGGCGGCGCGCGAGGAACTGGAGGAGTTGCGCGACTCGCCGGACGACTTCCTCATGCGCCGGCGCGGGCTCCTCACCGCCATCGAGGAGGCCGAGGCGAAGCGGCGCGAGGCTGCCGACCGGCTCGCCGAGGGGGAGAAGACGCTCGCGGAGATCGACCGGACCGCCCGCGAGGCGCTGGCGGCCCTCGGCGCCGCGCGCGAGACGCTGGCCGGCGCACAGGCCCGTCTAGAGGCCCTGGAAGCGCGCGCGGCCGAGATTGCGCAATCCATCTCCGACAATCTGCAGACGACGCCCGCGGGGCTCTACCAGCTGGCGGGCCTCGATCCAGGCGCGGCGCTCCCCTCGGCGGACGAGACCGACGCGCGCCTCTCGTCGCTCCGGATGGACCGGGAGCGGCTGGGCGCGGTCAACCTGCGCGCGGAAGAGGAATTGCGCGAGATCGAGGAGAAGCGCGATTCGCTCGCGGGCGAGCGCGACGATCTCGTCGAGGCGATCAAGCGCCTGCGCCAGGCGGTGTCGAGCCTCAACCGCGAGGGGCGCGAGCGGCTTCTGGCGGCGTTCGCCGTGGTCGACGGGCATTTCCGCAACCTGTTCACCACGCTCTTTGGCGGCGGCACGGCGGAACTCACCCTTGTCGATTCGGACGATCCGCTCGAGGCGGGCCTCGAGATCCTCGCCCGCCCGCCCGGAAAGAAGCCGCAGACGATGACGCTGCTGTCCGGCGGCGAGCAGGCGCTCACGGCGACGGCGCTGATCTTTGCGGTATTTCTCACGAATCCCTCGCCGATCTGCGTCCTCGACGAGGTGGACGCGCCCCTCGACGATGCGAATGTCGAGCGCTACTGCGATCTTCTCGACGAGATGGCGCGCACGACGCGGACGCGTTTTCTCGTGATCACCCACAATCCGATCACCATGGCGCGGATGGACCGGCTCTTCGGGGTGACCATGGCCGAGCGGGGCGTTTCGCAGCTCGTCTCCGTCGATCTGGAGCGCGCCGAGAGGCTGGCCGAGGCGGGATAAGCCGTGTGGCCGGATTGCCGCATTGCGGCATTCAGTGGCTCAATCCGGCACTTTACCAACAAAATCAATGACTTAATACTTTATCAGCAATCCTTGACACGCTTTCATGCCGACAATATGGTGCGCGCGGCTTACGGGGGCTGGTTTTCCTTGTTTCTCCTATCCGCGACGGTTCCATCATGGTTGATCCGAAACGGCCGGGCGGCAACGGGGAAGGACCGTCTCCCGACGATGAAGCCGACCTGTCGGCGAGGCTGAAGCGTCTCGACGCGCGCCTGGGAGAGATCTCGAACGGACGCGCCGTCAAGACGGAATCGGCCAGACGCTCGGCATCCAACATGAGCGGGCTTGGCCAGGCACTCCGCCTCTCGGCCGAGTTCATCTCCGGCATCATCGCCGGGGGCTTGCTGGGATGGCTGATCGACCGATTCCTCGGGACATCGCCATGGGCTCTCATCGTGTGCCTGCTTCTCGGCTTCGGCGCGGGCATGCTCAACATGCTGCGTGCGTCGGGGGAGTTGAATCGGAAGGCGACCTCGGCTAGTTCCTCCGCCGACGCCGCCCGAAGGCCCGAGGGCGACGAGCAAGATTGACGACGTGCAGTTCAGCACAAGGATCCTGACACGATGGCGAGCCCGGTCGAACAGTTCGAGATCACTGAGATCGTCCGCTTTGGGACGATCGGCGATTCCCCGGTGGCTCTGACCAATTCGGGTCTCTACATGATCCTGATCGTCGGCATCATCGCCGCCGGGCTGATGATGTCCACCCGCTCGACGGCCCTGGTGCCCAATCGCTGGCAGTCCTTCTCCGAAACGCTTTATGAATTCGTTGCGAACATGCTGCGGGAATCGACCGGCAAGGAGGGAATGCGCTTCTTTCCGCTGGTCTTCTCGCTCTTCCTGTTCGTGCTGGTGGCGAACCTCGTCGGGATGGTTCCCGGCGCCTTCACGGTGACGAGCCACATCATCGTCACCTTCGCCCTCGCGATGCTCGTCATCGGAACCGTGGTCATCTACGGCTTCATCAAGCACGGGACGCATTTTCTCGGGCTGTTCGTGCCGTCGGGCGTTCCCGGCTGGCTCCTGCCCTTCATCACCGTGATCGAGATCATCTCGTTCCTGTCGCGTCCGATCTCGCTGAGCCTGCGTCTCTTCGCCAACATGCTCGCGGGCCACATCGCGCTCAAGGTCTTCGCCGGCTTCATTGTCTCGCTCATCGCGACGGCCGGCTTCGCCTCCATCCTCGCTCCGCTGCCCTTCCTGATGACGATCGCAATGGTCGGCTTCGAGATCTTCGTGGCGGGTCTTCAGGCCTACGTCTTCACGGTGCTCACCTGCATCTACCTCAACGACGCGCTGCATCCCGGGCACTGAGGTTCGGCGCTCTCGTCCTGTCCTAACCGGTCTTCAATCTCAAGGAGTTTACAATGGATCCGGCAACCGTGGCCGCTTCGGTCGACGCTTACAAGTTCCTCGGCGCGGGCCTCGCCTGCATCGGCATGGGCCTCGCCGCCATCGGCGTCGGCAACATCTTCGCCAACTTCCTCTCCGGCGCGCTGCGCAACCCGTCGGCTTCCGACGGCCAGTTCGCCCGCGCGTTCATCGGCGCGGCGCTCGCGGAAGGCCTGGGCATCTTCTGCCTGGTCGTCGCGCTCGTCCTCCTGTTCGTCATCTAAGACGCCCCCGGCGTCCGGATCACGACAGTCACAAACCGCGGGCCGGGCTGATCGCAGCCCGGCGCGCGCGCAAGAAGGCATCAGCATATGGCGACGGATAGCAGCATCGTGGTAGCGGAGGCGGCGGCCCAGGGCGGCGCGTTTCCGCCGTTCCAGCCGGAGACCTTCCTATCGCAGCTGATCTGGCTCGCGATCACCTTCGGCGTGCTCTACACGCTGATGGTCCGCGTCATCGTGCCGCGCCTCCACGGCATCGTGGAAACAAGGCAAGTGACGATCGCCCGTGACCTCGACACGGCCGCCCTCTCCAGGAAGAAGGCGGAAGACGCGGGGATTGCCTACGAAAAGGCGCTTGCGGAAGCCAAGGCAAAGGCGCAGGCGCTCGCCCAGAAGACCCGCGACCAGCTCGCCGCCGAAAGCGACCAGAAACGCAGCGTCCTCGAAGCGGATCTCGCCGCCCGTCTCGCGACGGCGGAAAAAACGATTGCGGCCCGCAAGGCGCAGGCGATGGGCAATGTCCGCGACATCGCCGAGGAGACCGCCATGGCCATCGTGACGCAGCTCACGGGCTCGGCTCCGCCCGCGACCGCCGTTTCGGCCGCGCTCGACGCCGCGATGCAACGCTGAAAGAGAGCAGGCTGATGAGTGCGATTATCGGAAATTCGACGGTCTGGGTCGCGATCGCGACCCTGGTCCTGTTTCTCATCCTCTACCGCTACGACGTGTTCGGCATGGTCGGCTCCGGCCTCGACAAGCGCGCCGAGCGTATCGCGGCGGAGCTCGAGGAGGCGCGCCGCCTGCGGGCGGAGGCCGAGGCCCTTCTCCTCGAATACGAGCGCAAGCGCGAACGGGCCGAGGGCGAAGCCGCGGAAATCGTGGCGGCGGCCCGCGAGGAGGCCGAACGGATTTCGAAGGAGGCCGAGGCGCGCCTGACGGATTTCGTCGCCCGCCGCACCGCTTCCGCCGAGGCCAAGATCGCGCAGGCAGAAGCGCAGGCGATGATCGAGGTGCGGGACGCCGCCATCGCGGCAGCGGTCACGGCGTCCGAGGCGGTGCTTCGCGGCTCCGTCCAGGGACCGCTCGGCGACCAGCTGATCAAGGGCGGCCTCTCGGATGTCAGGCAGCGCCTGAGCTGAGACGACGCATCCGTTGCAAAAGATGTAAGAGGTCGCCTTCGGGCGGCCTTTTTTTTGCGCGTCGCGGGCGGCGGAACGCAGCATACCAAGAAAAAGGGCCGCCCTTGCAGGCGGCCCAAGTCTAGGGAGGAAACGCCCAAGAGGGCGATGAGTAGCGCGACGCCGTCGCGTTACCGCACTGCAACAATATAGGGCGGGGGGGCGCGGCGGGGAAGATGAAAAGGACAGCATTGCTGCCTGTTTTAGCATCTTCCTGCCCGTGATTGCGCCGAAGCCACACTCTATCTGAGGGTGTGTATTGCTTTTTATGCAATAAATGATTTTAAACCAGCGCCGGCCACGATGACGCCCCGGGGCGTCACCGGAATCACCCGAAGGATCCCGTTTCGCCTTCAACTCGACGAATTTCGCTGCCAATCGAGGGCTGGCAGCGACGAAAGAGAGGGCACTGATTCGTGCGCTACGAACCCACCATTTCAGACCATCAGCCCGAGGGCGACAGACTGTTCCGCAGCGTCGGCGCGGTCATGGGCGAGATCGCGGCGCTCCTGGACGAGCGCCGAAGCGGGCAGGCGATCCGGGCGCGGGAAGTCCTGGCGGGACATCACCGATCCGCCGCCGAGCGACGCAAGGCGCGCCGCGAGGCCCAGGGCGCCGCTGCGGGCCCCGCGGGAGAGCGCCGCCGAGGCTAAGAAACCCTCCCTGCCTCCGGCCGCCCCTCAGGATTGCCCTTGCCCGCCGAATCTGCGCGAATGACGCGACCGTGATTCAAGGGGAAGGCCTTATGTCGCTCGAGGCGTTGTTTGATGCGGCCCTTCGCGCCCGGGCCAATGCGCATGCGCCCTATTCGCGCTTTGCCGTCGGAGCGGCTCTGCGCGACGAGCGGGACACGCTCCATGTCGGCTGCAATGTCGAGAACGCCGCCTATCCGGTCGGCGCATGCGCCGAGGCGGGAGTTATCGCCGCCATGGTGGCCTCCGGCGGGCGACGCATCCGGGACATCGTCATCCTCGGCGACGGACCTGAACTCGTCACCCCCTGCGGCGCGTGCCGCCAGCGCATCCGGGAATTCGCCGACGCGAGAACCCGCATCCACGTCGCCGGTCCCGACGGTATCCGCAGGTCCTTCGGTCTCGACGAACTCCTGCCCTTCGCCTTCGGGCCCGAGAACCTGTCATGACGCGCGCGCCAGTCACGCCCCATGCGGACGCGATCCGCGATGCCGCCGAATTTCTTCGCAAGCGCGGGATCGACGGCCCGTTCGCCTTTGCGGTCGTCCTCGGCACCGGCCTGGGCGCGCTTGTGGAGGATCTCGGGGAGGTCAGGAGCCTGCCCTATGCCGGGATCCCGCATTTCCCCGGAAGCGGCGTCTCCGGCCATGCCGGCCGCCTGACCGTCGGGCGCCTGGGGAAGAAGCGGGTTCTCGTCCTGCAGGGCCGCGCGCATTACTACGAGGCGGGCGACCCTGCCGCGATGCGCGTGCCCCTCGGCGTCGCCGCCGCCCTCGGCGCAAGCGCCCTGCTGCTCACCAACGCCGCCGGATCGACCGATTCCGCGATCGCGCCGGGATCCCTCGTGGCGATCAGCGACCACATCAACTATTCCGGGCTCAACCCCCTGATCGGCGATGACGGCGATGGCCGCTTCGTGTCCATGACCGATGCCTATGACGCGGCGCTTCGGGGCGCGCTGGCCCGGGCCGCCGGGATCGCAGGGATGAACCTGCGCGAGGGCGTCTATATGTGGTTCTCCGGCCCGAGCTTCGAGACGCCCGCCGAAATCCGCATGGCGCGCATCCTGGGGGCGGACCTCGTCGGCATGTCCACCGTGCCGGAGACGATCCTGGCGCGCTGTTTCGGCATGCGGGTCGCCGCCCTCTCGGTGGTGACCAATCTCGCCGCGGGAATCGAGGGCGCCTCGCCCTCCCACGACGAGACGAAGGCTGTCGGGGCGCGCGCATCCGGTGCGTTGCGCCGCCTCATCCGCGCCTTCGCCGACGAACTCGCCGATTGAGGAAGGCCGCAAATCGCAGGAGACGTCGATGCTGCCGCAGGAGATCATTCGCCGGAAACGCGACGGGCATGTGCTGCGCGAGGAGGAGATCGCCTTCCTCGTCGACGGGCTGACGAGGGGCTCGGTATCGGAGGGACAGGCCGCCGCATTTGCGATGGCGGTCTTCTTTCGCGGACTTTCCGTAGACGAGCGGGTGGCGCTGACACGGGCGATGATGCGCTCGGGGAATGTGCTGGAATGGGACCTGCCGGGCCCGGTCCTCGACAAGCATTCGACGGGCGGCGTGGGCGACACGACCAGCCTCGCCCTCGCCCCGATCGTCGCCGCCTGCGGCGGCTTCGTGCCGATGATCTCGGGCCGCGGGCTCGGCCATACGGGCGGCACCCTGGACAAGCTCGATTCCATTCCCGGCTATGTCTCGCAGCCGGACATCGCGACCTTCCGGAGCGTCACCCGGAATGTCGGCTGCGCCGTGATCGGCCAGACGGCGGATCTCGCTCCCGCCGACAAGCGGCTCTACGCGATCCGCGACGTCACCGCGACCGTCGAATCGCTCGATTTGATCACCGCCTCGATCCTGTCGAAGAAGCTCGCGGCAGGGCTGCAGGGCCTCGTCATGGACGTGAAGTTCGGCGCGGGCGCCTTCATGGAGGATGCGGATGCCGCCCGCGACCTCGCCCGCAGCCTGGTGCTCGTCGCGAACGGAGCGGGCCTTCCGACCACCGCGCTCCTCACCGACATGAACGAGCCGCTCGCCTCCGCCGCCGGCAACGCCCTCGAAGTCGCCTTCGCGGTGGACTATCTCACCGGCGCCCATCGCGGAAGCCGCTTCGACGCGATCACCATGGCCCTTGCCGCCGAGATGCTCGTGCTGGGCGGCCTTGCCCCGGATCGCGGGGAGGCCGAGGCGCGGGCGCGCGAAGCGCTTGACGGAGGCCGGGCGGCGGAGGTGTTCGGCCGCATGGTCGCGGCGCTCGGCGGACCGGCTGATCTCGTCGAGAACCCGCGACGATACCTGCCGCGCGCGCCGGTGATGCGCCTCGTCCACGCCCCTCGGCCGGGGATCGTCGCCTCGATCGCGACCCGCGATCTCGGGGTCGCCGTCGTCGCCCTCGGCGGCGGACGCACGCGGCCCGAGGACGAAATCGATCATGGTGTTGGGTTTGACGCGCTTGCGGCGATCGGCGAGACGGTCGATGCTGACCGCCCGCTTGCATGCGTACATGCGCGCGACGGGGACGCGGCGGATGCGGCGGCCCGCGCCGTGCTCGCCGCGTATCGCGTGGATGAGATGACACCGCCGGAAAGGCCGCTCGTTCTCGAGCGCGTGGAGGATGATAGGACGTGACCCTGCTCGTAGCCCTCACCGGATGGGACGCCGAACCCTGGATCGAGCGCCTGCAGCGCCTGCTCCCCGAGCGCAGCGTGGTCACGATCGGCGAACCGTTCGACCGGCGCGCCGTCAACTACGCCGTTTCCTGGAAGCATCCTCCGGGTTCCCTGGCAGGCCTTCCCAACCTGTCGGTGATCTTCTCCCTTGGGGCGGGCGTCGATCACCTGATGGGCGACGACCGGCTGCCGGACGTCCCCATCGTCCGCGTTGTCGACGAGAACCTCACCAACAGGATGAGCGAATATGTCGTCCTCCACGCGCTCATGCATCTGCGCCAGCAGCCGCGCTACGCGGCGCAGCAGCGTGAACGCCTCTGGGATGACGATCGCTTCCAGCCTGCCGCCGGCGACGTGCGCGTCGGCATCATGGGCCTCGGCGTGCTCGGGATCGACGCCGCCCGCAAGCTCGCGATGATGGGCTTCGACGTCGCCGGCTGGTCGCGCACGCCCAAGAGCCTCGACGGACTGGCGAGCTTTCATGGCGAGGCGGGGCTCGACGCTTTCCTCGCCCGCACCGACATCCTCGTCGCCTTGCTCCCGCTCACGCGCGATACGCGCGGCATCCTCGACTACGACCTGTTCTCGCGCCTCGCGCAGGACGGGCGGCTCGGCGGCCCCGTCGTGATCAATGCCGGACGCGGGGGCCTGCAGGTGGAGGCCGATATCCTGCGCGCCCTCGACGAGGGCAAGCTGAAGGCCGCGAGCCTCGACGTCTTCGAGACGGAGCCGCTTCCCGTCGAGTCGCCATTGTGGACCCATCCGAATGTTGTCGTTACTCCACACAACGCCGCCATGAGCGATCCCGACACCATCGCGCGGCTGATCGTCGAACAGATCCGGTCGCTGGAGGCCGGCGGAGAACTGAAGAACGTCGTCGACCGCCTCATCGGCTATTGACGCGATCCGCGGCGCGGCAGGATCAAGAAGCCGGGGAGCGCACCAGATCTTCCGCAGCCGCTCCCGGATTTCCGGCCGGCGCAGGTCCTCGAGACCGATGCGGAAACTGCGGCGGTCGGGGAAATGGGCGTAGTGCTCCCCCGTTCCGGAGAAGTCGGCGTAGATGTCGATGACGCGGCCCACGTCGCAGACAAGGACGAAGGGCGGCCGTCCGTGGTCGGCGGGAAGGGCGCGGGCATATTCAACCGCCTGCCGCTTCGCCCGTCGCATCAGGTCCTCCCAGTGCCGCGCGGGACCGGGCCGCGTGCGGCGGATGCAGGGATGCGGCCGGCGAATTCGCGCCTCCTTCTCGCGGTTCGGCAGCCGGAACTGCTTGGCTTCGAGCACGAAGGAGCCACGCCGATAGAGATCGATGCGTCCCATGGAGCCGCCGCGGCGCGAGCGCCGGGTGACCCCGCGCTCGAAAACGTAGTCGTTATGCTCGTGGGTGGCGTCGGCTGGTTCGGGTTCCGGCAGGTCGAGCGCGCGGCAGAGACCGATCAGGAAGAGCTGGTAATTCGCCCGCTCCTGACCGCCCTCGCGCCCCTGCCAGCGGGCAATGAAGGCTTCGACCGGATTGTCGTGCGACCCAATGACACGCGGAAACTGCATGCGTCGGGTTTAAGCATCTTTTACTTGTAATGTCTACTCGATACATCTTTTACGAGTTTTTACGTCAATTTTCGACGCATTCACGCCCGTGAGGCCGAAATTTCGCATTGCGTGACGTAATCAAGCTCGGTGCTTCCGTCCGGCGCGGGTTCGGCATGGATCACGACCTGCCCGCCATGGGCGGCGTTCAACAGGTTGACCACTGTCACGAAGCGTGGCGCCGCGAGGAAGATGTCGAAGCGGCGTTCATGATCGGACGAAACGCCGAAGCAGTTCTCCGGAATGGTATCGAACCGCTCCGGCCAGCTCCGCGCCCGCCCCCGGAGCTGCTCGACGGTCGATCCCCAGATCGCGACCTCGACATGGCCGAGGTCGTGCAACCCGCCGAGATCCTCGAGAACCGCAAGGCCGGTGACCTTGGCGACGCCAGAATCGGAATTCGCCGAGAGCACGAGATCGAAGGCGGTTTTCTCGATCTGGATCCGGAAGAGGCGCTTCACGCGGTCGCTCATGCGGCAATCCCTCCGCTTTTCTCGCCAGACGGCATGTTCCCGCCCGCCTCGGTGCGCAGCCAGGCCTCTCCGCAGGCCTTGGCGAGGTCGCGGACGCGCAGGATGTAGCTCTGGCGCTCGGTCACGGAGATGACGCCGCGCGCGTCGAGCAGGTTGAAGGCATGGCTTGCCTTGATGCACTGGTCATAGGCGGGAAGCACCATCTCGTGATGGTCGCCCCGGTCGCCCGCCGCGAGATAGTCCCGGCAGGCCTTCTCGGCGTCCCGGAACTGGCGAAACAGCATCTCGACGTCGGAATGCTCGAAATTGTGCCGCGAATATTCCTTCTCCGCCTGCAGGAAGACATCGCCGTAGCTCACCCGGTCCTCGCCCTCCAGTCCGTTGAAATTGAGATCGTAGACGTTCTCGATGCCCTGCACATACATGGCGAGGCGCTCGAGCCCATAGGTCAGCTCGCCCGAGACCGGCGCGCATTCGAAGCCGAGCACCTGCTGGAAATAGGTGAATTGCGAGACCTCCATCCCGTCGCACCAGCATTCCCAGCCAAGCCCCCAGGCGCCGAGGGTCGGGCTCTCCCAGTCATCCTCGACGAAGCGCACGTCGTGAAGGGCGGTGTCGATGCCGATGGCGCGCAGGCTCTCGAGATAGAGATCCTGGATATCGGGCGGGCTCGGCTTCAGGATCACCTGAAATTGGTAGTAATGCTGGAGCCGGTTCGGATTCTCGCCGTAGCGCCCGTCTTTCGGACGGCGCGAGGGCTGGACATAGGCCGCGCGCCAGTTCTTCGGACCAAGCGCCCGCAGGGTCGTCGCCGGATGGAAGGTTCCCGCCCCGACCTCCATGTCATAGGGCTGGAGGATGACGCAGCCGCGTTCGGCCCAGAAGCGTTGCAGGGTCAGGATCAGGCCCTGGAACGAGCGCTTCGGGTCCATGTGCGGGGCGAGATCGGACATCGGGTTTCCTCAGCTTGAAGCGGACGCCGAACCCTTAAGTCCGGCATCCCGCAAGTCAAGCAGGGGATCAAGTCAAGCAGCGGATCAGTCGGTGGTGCGGCCGAAGCCGAGCAGGCGGTCCATGCGCGACAGAACGTAGCGAAAACGCCCGACCTTCGACGGAAAGGCTCCGCGATTGCCCTCGATCGTCGTCAGGATGCCGTCGGCGCAGGAATGCACGAGCCCGATATGGCCCTGCCAGCCCGTCGCCGCTCCGCGCCACCAGACGACGATATCGCCCCCGCGCGGCAGGTTCTCCGGCCCCGGAAGGTAGTCCCAGCCCCTGCGGCGGAACTGGTTGCGGATGTCGCGCGCGCCAAGCGAATAGACGAACGGCATGGGCCGCCCGAGCTTCGCGGCGGCTTCGCGAAAGCACCAGCTCACGAAGCCCGCGCACCAGTCCGCCCCCTCCGCTGCGCGCCCGTCGAGATAGGTGCGGATGTCGGGCCCGCAATTGTTGCCGCCCGCCTCCCCCGCCCCGCGCCGGTATTCCGCGAGCGCCACGTCGAGGGTCACGCGCCCGATCCTCGCGGCTTCCCCGGAAGCAGCGAGATCGGGAGCAGCGAGATCGGGCCGGGCCGGGACAGGCTCCGGCCGCCGCGCCCGCGCCGCGTCGAGCGCCGCGCGCGTCAGCGGACCCACGATCCCGTCGATCGCGAGGGGTTCGCCCCGCGGATCGAGATGCTGCGCCTGGAAGGCGCGCACCGCGAGATCGACCACCCGGTCAAAAACCGGCGAAGGGCGGGCGAGAAGCCCCAATTCGACGAGATCCCCCGTCAGCGCTTCCACACCCGCTCCGCTCGAGCCCTTGCGCAATATCATGATGCCTCTCCCTTCCTGTTCGGAGGGAAGAGATAGGAATATTATCTGATATTGCAATACAGGATGGCAATTTTCCTATGGGCCCTCGGACCCGCCGATCCGGTACACGCCCTTGAAAGCGTCAGGATCGACGGGCTTGCCCTTGCGCAGGATGACGACGCGCCCCTGCTTCATCAGGCGGATGGCGGCCTTGCGCACGGGCTGCATCATCTTTCCCCAGGCGTCGGGATGGTCGCCGGCGATGGCGCGGGCCACCTCCGAGGGGCAGATCGTCCTGCCGGGGTAGCGCGCGGCGACGAGCGCGAGCATCGTCTCCTCGATATGCGCGGTCGGTTCCTTCGGCTCGCTCACGGGCGGTTCTCCCCGGCTGCCCCGGCATCCGAGGGCGCGAGTTCGTCGAGATCAAGCGCGCGGATCGCATCCGAGTTGAATTGCCGTCGCCACATGACGAGCAGGACGGCGCTCGTCGCGCCGATCAGCACATAGGGGCTCACGAACCAGCCGAGATAGCCCAGCGCGAAGAAGAAGGCGCGCTGCCCGCGGTTGAAATGCCGTCCGGCCACGACGTTCATCGCCGCCGCCCGCCCGGCCGCGCCGCGCGTCGCCGGATCGGACGGATCGACGGGAACCGCGCCGATCAGGATCGCCGCATAGTTGAACAGGCGGTAGGACCAGGCGAACTTGAAGAAGGAATAGACGAAGATCATCCCCAGCCCGCCCACCTTCGCCTCGAAGGCGAGACGGGTGGTGGCGATGCCGAAGGGCAGGTCGGCGAAGATCGTCAGCGCCGTCTCCGTCGCCTGGAGCAGGGCGAGCACGCCCGCGATGGCGAAGAGCGAGGTCGAGGCGAAGAAGGCGGTGCCGTTCTGGAGCGAGGCCATGATGGTCGAATCGACGATGCGGTTCTCGCGCACGATCGATTGCTCCATCCACATGCGCCGGTAGACGCCCATGCGGGCGTTGAGGCTGTTGCGCGCATGCGAGAGCTTCTCGACCGCGATGTGGTAACCTCCCCAGGCGCAGATGAAGAAGGCGAGCGCGAAATAATCGATCGCTTCGAAACCAAGGCCCAAGGCGCATTCCTCCGCACGGCAACCGGGACGCGGCGTCCCGTCGATGGCGACACGAGAGCCTTGGTCAGGCTTGGCGTGAAAATCAAGCGGAATGAACGCGAAGGACGTGTTCCGGCGGGACGGGGTGACATTCCCGGCCGCAGCGGCGATCATCCCGGACGCCGCAGAAGAACCGGCGCGCAGGCGTCCGGCCGGGAGAGGAAGAGGCTTGCATCAGGGCCACCACCATCACGCCGGAGTCGATCCGGGCGACCGGCGCGTCCTGTGGGCCGTCGGGCTCAACCTCCTTTTGACGGCGGCCCAGGTCGTCGGCGGCTTGCTGGCGGGCAGCCTGTCGCTGATCGCCGACGCCCTGCACAATTTCAGCGACGCGGTATCGCTGGGGATCGCCTTCGCGGCGCGGCGCATCGCGCGGCGCCCCTCCGACGCCGCGATGACCTTCGGCTATGTGCGCGCCGAGATCGTCGCCGCCCTGATCAACTACACGACGCTGATCGTGATCGGGCTCTACCTGGTCTACGAGGCGATGATGCGCTTCATCACCCCGGAACCTGTCGCGGGCTGGCTGATCGTCATCATCGCGGGGATCGCGCTTACCGTCGACCTGCTGACAGCCGCCCTGACCTACGCCCTGTCGCGCAGGAGCATGAACATCCGGGCCGCCTTCCTCCACAACGTGGCCGACGCTCTCGGCTCGGTCGGGGTCATCGTGGCCGGGACGCTGATCATCCTCTACGAGTGGCACATCGTCGACCCGATCGTGACGCTGATGATCGCGGGATACATCCTGTGGCAGGCATTCTCCGAGATCGGGCGCGCGATCCGCATGCTCATGCTCGCCGCGCCGGAGGGAATCGACGTCGCGGCGCTGGTCGCGGACTTGCGCGCGGTCGAGGGCGTCGAGGACGTGCATCATGTCCATGTCTGGGCGATCGACGAGACGCACAGCGCCCTCGAGGCCCATGTCGTCGTCGCCGATGCGCGCGCGGGCGAAGGGGATGCGATCAAGGGCCGCCTCAAGGCGCTCGCCCGCGAGCGCTTCGGGATCGGCCACGCGACGCTCGAATTCGAACGGCTCTCGCAGGCCTGCTCGGCCGCGGACAGCCAGGTCATCGGCCACCGCGTCGACGGGGAACAGCATGATCATGATCATGATCACCATCACGTCTCCTCCGCCAGCCGTTCCGAGGGCTGACTTAAGGGATCGCGAAGAAAGGAAGAGCCATGCCCCAGACGATCACACGCGGCTACAAGGCGCTGCTGGAAGAGGCGAATTCACAGGTCGAGACCCTCGACATCCCGGCGGCGAAGGCGCTTCTCGGACGCGGGGACGTCGTCTTCGTGGACCTGCGGGATCCCCGCGAATTGCAGCGCGAGGGCAGGATGCCCGGCGCCTTCCACTGCCCGCGCGGCATGCTCGAATTCTGGATCGACCCCGAGAGCCCGTATCACAGGGAGGTCTTCGCGCAGGACAAGCGCTTCGTCTTCTTCTGCGCCGGGGGCTGGCGCTCGGCCCTCGCGGCGAGGACGGCGAAGGAGATGGGGCTTGCGCCGGTCGCCCATGTCGAGGGCGGGTTCAAAAAATGGAAGGAGGAGGGCGGACCGGTGGAGGAGGTAGTGCCCAGGGCCTGAGCGCGGGCGTTCCCGCGTCTCTAATTTTCCGCCGCCTCTTGCGGTCCGAGCCCTTCCCTCGCTATAGCCCCATGGGCATGGCCAATGCGCCGTCGCCATATCCGTCGTTTCTCCGGACCCTCCTGCGACCGAGCTCCCGATGCCCGATCTTCTGCTTGAAATCTTCTGCGAGGAAATCCCCGCGCGCATGCAGCGGAAGGCGTCGGAAGACCTGCGCAAGCTCGTGACGGACGCACTCGTCGATCGCGGCTTCGTCTATGAGGGAGCGCGCGCCTTCGTGACGCCGCGCCGCCTCGCCCTGCACGTGGCGGGGCTTCCCGCCAAGGGGCCGGACCTGCGCGAGGAGCGCAAGGGCCCGCGCGTCGGCGCTCCGGAGGCGGCGTTGCAGGGCTTCGTGAAAAGCGCCGGGCTCGGCTCCATCGACGAGGCGAGGATCGAGAACGACCCGAAGAAGGGCGAGTTCTACGTCGCCGTCATCGAGCGCCCCGGCCTGCCGACGGGGACGGTCCTCGCGGAGATCCTGCCCGAGATCATCCGGCATTTTCCCTGGCCGAAATCGATGCGCTGGGGCGCTGCGTCGCGCGAGCCCGGCTCGCTGACCTGGGTGCGCCCGCTGCGTGCGATCCTGTGCACCTTCGGCCCCGAGACGGAGGAACCCGAGATCGTGCGGTTCCGGGCCGGGGATGTCGAATCGGGGGACATGACGTTCGGGCACCGCTTCCATTCGCCCGATCCCATCCGCGTGCGCCGTCTCGACGATTACGCCTCCTCCCTCGAAAAGGCCTTCGTGGTGCTCGACGCCGAGAAGCGCCGGGACATCATCCTGCACGACGCCCGCGACCTCGCCTTCGCGCAGGGGCTGGAACTGGTCGAGGACGATGCGCTGCTGGAGGAGGTCGCGGGCCTCGTCGAATGGCCGGTGACGCTGATGGGCTCCTTCGACGAAGCCTTTCTCGCCATTCCCCCCGAGGTCATCCGCGCCACTATCCGCGCGAACCAGAAATGTTTCGTCCTGAAGCGCCGCGAGGGCGGTGAACTCGCCAACAGGTTCATCCTCGTCTCGAACATCGCCGCCAGCGACGGCGGCAAGGCGATCGTCGCCGGAAACGAGCGCGTGGTTCGCGCGCGCCTCGCCGACGCCCGGTTCTTCTGGGAGACCGACCGCAAGACCAGGCTCGAGGATCGCCTGCCCCGGCTCGACTCGATCGTCTTCCACGAGAAGCTCGGGAGCCAGCTTGCGCGCGTGAACCGCATCGCCGCCCTCGCCCGCGAACTCGCCCGCAGCGTCGGAGCTGATGCCGGTGAGGCCGAGCGCGCGGCGCGTCTCGCCAAGGCCGATCTCGTGACCGAGATGGTCGGGGAATTTCCCGAACTGCAAGGGCTCATGGGGCGCTACTACGCGGCCGAACAGGGCGAGAGCCCCGCGATCGCCGCCGCGATCGAGGACCACTACAAGCCGCTCGGCCCGTCGGACCGCGTTCCCCGGGACCCCGTCTCCGTCGCCGTGGCTCTCGCCGACAAGATCGACACCCTCGTCGGCTTCTGGGCCATCGACGAGAAGCCGACGGGCTCCAAGGACCCCTACGCCCTGCGCCGGGCGGCGCTCGGCGTGATCCGGCTGATTCTCGACAACGGTCTGCGGATGCGGCTCCTGCGCATCTTCGGCCCGCTGTTCCTGCAATGGGGAGACGTTCCTGGGGGAGACATTCCCGGGGGAGACGTTCCCGCGAGCGGCGGCGACGCGGACAAGGGGAAGTCAGGGGTCGGAAAGTCCGGCGCCGCGCCTGACGAGGCGGATCTCCTCGCCTTCTTCGCCGACCGCCTCAAGGTCCACCTGCGCGAGCAGGGCGCGCGGCACGACCTGATCGACGCCGTCTTCGCCCTCGAGGGACAGGACGATCTCCTCATGATCGTGCGGCGCGTCGAGGCGCTGGGGCGCTTCCTCGACACGGAGGACGGCGCAAACCTTCTCGCCGGCTATCGCCGCGCCGCCAACATCCTGCGCATCGAGGAGAAGAAGGACGGAAGGCGCTTCGACCAGGCGCCCGATCTCCAGCTCATCCAGGACCAGGGGCAGATCGAGGAGAAGGCGCTCGCCGTGGCGCTCGCCCGCGCCGAGGCGGAGACTCGGGCCGCACTCTCCGGCGAGGATTTCGAGGCGGCGATGCTCGCCCTTTCGAAGCTGCGCGGCCCCGTGGACGCGTTCTTCGAGAAGGTGACGGTGAACGCCGAGGATCCGGCCCTGCGCGAGAACCGCCTGCGGCTTCTCAACGGGCTTCGCAAGGCCATGCGCGAGGTCGCAGAATTCACTGCGATCCAGGGATAGGCGCCGTCAAGGCGATCGCGCTCTGACGCCATCGAAGAGCGTATACGCGGGCATATGTACAATGCATGATCTTTATTCTATGATTGAACCTGTCTGAGTTTCAGGAGCGCGTCCATTGGCCATCCGGCCGGTCAATTTCGGCACTTCGCCGCCCGTCGAGAACGTGAACGATCGGCAACTCGAGCGTTCGCGAAAGGAATTTCTCGACCTCATCCGCTCCGACGACCAGAAGCATTCCGGCGAGCGCGGCCGACGGGAGCAGAGCAGCGGCGATCCGCAATCCGGGCGCCCGGCGCCTCTGGTCGCGGACCGTGGTCGGCCCCCTCCCCCGGCAGCCGCCGCGCAGCCGCGCGCCACCCCTCCGCAGCCCCCCGCGACTCCTCCGCAGCCACACGCCGCCGGCGCGGCCGGCATGGACGCTTCGGCTCGCCGGGCCGCTGAGGAAGCGGTCCCGGCGACGCCGCGGAGCTCCTCCGCCGTTCGCCCGACGGCAATGAACCCGGTCACCGCCGCGCCGGTCACGGCGGTCGCACGGCGCGCCCCGCAGGACCAGCAGCGTCGCGATCCCGGCCTTGAGCCCGCACAGACGCGTCCCCTGGCCAATCCCGTTCGGACAGCTGCCGCCGCGATCGGACCTCCGCCCCCGCCGGAGCTTCGTCCGCGCTGGCCGGAACCGCCCCCGGGCTCCTCCCTCGTCGCAGCCGCCCCGCAGGCGGCGTCGCTCAACCTCGTACCCGTCGCGCCCGCCGCGGCCGGAGGCTTCCGCCTGAGCAGCGAGACCCCGCGCGAGATCCAGGAGCGGATTGCCGAATTCCTGCGCACCGGGGCGCTCGACAGGCGGCCCGTTCGCTTCGAACCGGTCTCCCCGGTGGTGAGCGTGCAACAGCCGGACGAAGCCGCGCAGGAAGAGGCTGCAGCGGAAGCCGCCGTGGCGTCCCTGCTTGGGGCGGCGCCTGCGCTGCGCCCGCGCCCCGCCGACAATCTTGCGCTGCGGAGCCTCCGCGCCGCAGCAGCGGGCTCTCAGCCACCTGACCGGCCGCTGCCCCCCGGAGCCGGGGCCTCCGCGCCGTTGATGCTCAATTCCCTCGTGGCCGCCTCCGCGTCGCCGACGGGGCGGGTCGCCGTCCCGCCCTCCCCGGTTCCGGGTGCGCGCCCGCGCGTGGTGGAGCCGCATCCGGTCTTCGGGCCCGCGCAAGCCCTCGGCGATCCCCTCGCGACTCTCCCGCCCCATCCTGATGACGAGTCGGTCATCGACCTGATCGCCGGACCCCGGCCCGGCATGCCGCGCGACCGCATCGCCTGAGGCGGCGATTCGAGCACCCGTTCCCCCTATATTTTTTCATGCTGCCGAACCTCTCAGGCTTGGCGCTGTTTTCAAATGGAGCTGGTGCGGCTATGGCTTGGCTGCGCCGCAGCATTATCTGCATGGGTGCGGACGAAGACGAGGGATCGGTGATGACGAAGTGGGTCTATACCTTCGGTGACGGCAAGGCGGAGGGCCAGTCGAGCATGCGTAACCTGCTCGGCGGCAAGGGGGCGAACCTCGCTGAGATGTCAAATCTCGGCCTGCCCGTTCCTCCCGGCTTCACCATCACCACCGAGGCCTGCACCTGGTTCTACGAGCATGACGGCTCCTATCCGCCCGAACTGAAGGAGCAGTTTGCCGCCGCCCTCGCCGAGGTCGGCCGCATGACGGGCCGCTCCTTCGGCGACCCGGCGAACCCACTGCTCGTCTCGGTGCGCTCGGGCGCGCGCGCCTCGATGCCGGGAATGATGGACACGGTCCTCAATCTCGGCCTGAACGACCGCACCGTCGAGGCCCTCGCAGAGGATTCGGGCGATCCGCGCTTCGCCTTTGATTCCTACCGCCGCTTCATCACCATGTATTCGTCGGTGGTTCTTGGCGTCGAGCATTACCTGTTCGAGGAAGCGCTGGAGGACTACAAGTCCCGCAAGAACTACCACCTCGACACGGACCTCTCCGCCGAGGACTGGAAGCACCTCACCAGGGTCTACGCGGACCTCGTCCAGAAGGAGCTCGGCCGGCCCTTCCCGCAGGATCCGGAGGAGCAGCTCTGGGGCGCGATCGGCGCGGTCTTCGGGTCGTGGATGACGCCGCGCGCCATCAAGTACCGCGAGCTGAACGGCATTCCCTCGAGCTGGGGCACGGCGGTGAACGTGCAGGCCATGGTCTTCGGCAACATGGGCGAGACCTCCGCAACCGGCGTCGCCTTCACCCGCAACCCCTCGACCGGGGAGAAGGCGCTCTATGGCGAGTTCCTGATCAACGCCCAGGGCGAGGACGTCGTCGCGGGCATCCGCACGCCGCAGGACATCACGGAGGCCGCCCGCATCGCGTCGGGCTCCGACAAGCCCTCCATGGAGAAGGCGCTGCCCGAGGTCTATCAGGAGCTTGTGCGGATCTACGGCATCCTCGAAACCCATTACCGTGACATGCAGGACATGGAATTCACGGTCGAGAAGGGCAAGCTCTGGATGCTCCAGACGCGCAACGGTAAGCGCACCGCCAAGGCGGCCCTCAAGATCGCGGTCGACCTTGTCGCCGAGGGCGTGATCGGCGAGGAGGAGGCCGTCACCCGCGTGGAGCCCGCCGCCCTCGACCAGCTGCTGCATCCGATGATCGACCCGAAGGCCGAGCGCGACATCCTCGCCACCGGCCTGCCGGCGTCGCCCGGCGCCGCCTGCGGGGAGATCGTCTTCACCTCCGACGCCGCCGAAGCGGCGAAGAAGGCGGGACGCAAGGTCGTTCTCGTGCGCGTGGAGACCTCGCCCGAGGACATCCACGGCATGCACGCCGCCGAGGGCATCCTCACGACGCGCGGCGGCATGACCTCGCATGCGGCGGTCGTGGCGCGGGGAATGGGCAAGCCCTGCGTTTCCGGAGCGGGCATGATCCGCGTCGACTACAAGGCGGGGACGATGACGGTCGCCGGCCGCACCCTCAGGCAGGGCGAGGTGATCACCGTCGATGGCGGGACCGGACAGGTTCTCGCCGGCGCGGTCGCCATGCTGCAGCCGGAACTGTCGGGCGACTTCGCGCAGCTCATGCAATGGGCCGACAAGGTTCGCCGCCTGAAGGTTCGCGCCAACGCCGAGACGCCGCTCGACGCCCGCACCGCGCGCAAGTTCGGCGCGGAAGGCATCGGCCTTTGCCGCACGGAGCACATGTTCTTCGAGGGCGACCGGATCGTCGCCGTGCGCGAGATGATCCTTTCCGATGACGAGAAGGGGCGCCGGGCCGCGCTCGCCAAGCTCCTGCCCATGCAGCGCGACGATTTCACCGAACTGTTCACCATCATGAGCGGCCTTCCCGTCACGATCCGCCTGCTCGACCCGCCCCTGCACGAATTCCTGCCCCACACGCCGGAGGAACTCGAGCAGGTCGCGCGATCGATGGACGTTTCCGTCGACAAGCTCCAGCGCCGCGCTTCCGAACTGCACGAGTTCAACCCGATGCTCGGCTTCCGGGGCGTGCGGCTCGCAGTCGCCTATCCGGAGATCGCCGAGATGCAGGCGCGCGCCATCTTCGAGGCGGCCGTCGCGGCGGCGCGCGAGACCGGCCAGCCCGTCGTTCCCGAGGTGATGATCCCCCTCGTCATGTCGCAGCCGGAACTCGACCTCGTGAAGGCGCGTGTCGACGCCATGGCGAAGGCCGTCGCCGAGGAAACCGGCGCGACCTTCACCTATCAGGTCGGCACGATGATCGAGTTGCCCCGGGCCGCCCTGCGGGCGGGCGAGATCGCCGCATCCGCCGAATTCTTCTCCTTCGGCACCAACGACCTGACGCAGACCACGCTCGGGATCTCCCGCGACGACGCCGCGTCGTTCCTCGGCCCCTATGTCCAGAAGGGGCTCCTCGAGCACGATCCTTTCGTCACGCTCGACCAGGATGGCGTCGGCGAACTCGTGGCGATCGCGGTGGAGCGCGGGCGGAAGACGCGGCCCGACATCAAGCTCGGCATCTGCGGCGAACATGGCGGCGATCCGGCCTCCATCGGCTTCTGCGAGAAACAGGGGCTCGATTACGTCTCCTGCTCGCCCTACCGCGTCCCGATCGCGCGTCTGGCGGCCGCACAGGCGGCCTTGTCGCGCGAGGTGCGCTCGCTCGCCTGAGCGCAGGCGCGGCGCAAGTTACCGGCGGACACGGCCATTCGGAATCGAAGCCGCGTCCACTTAACTGTTTTTGAACTTTGATCCGTGATTCTTGCGGCATTGGCGGCGCATTTGGCCGCGCGTGCAAGAGTAGCGGTGGTTCGCGTGTATCGGCGCAAACGCATATTCGGGATGCGATGGATCTTTGCCACGGTGGCCCCCTGGGCGCTGAGCGGCGGACTTCTCGTCTCGTTCACGGCCGTCGCCGGCAACGATTTTCGCGCGGGCTACAGCATCCGGCAGCCAAGCGTCGCGGCCCCCCTCGTCGCCGCCGATGTGCTGATCGCCCCGACGGCGTCGTTCGGCGGCCGCGTGGACACTGCGGTCATGCCGCGCGAGCTGCGTGAGGCGGCGCTACGCTTTCATCTCCCCTACGAGGCTACTTCTCCCGATTCGGGCGCCCGCCCGCGCTCGGAGATGAAGGAGATCGAGGACGCGGAGCCCGTCATCAACCGCGACAACAAGGGCGACCCGATCGTCCCGCTGCGGCCCTCCCTCAGCCGCAAGGGCGGCGACCTGCGCCCCGCCGATCCCCGCTTCGCCGCCGCCGCCATTCCCTCAGACCGCGTTCCGGGCCTCGGGCGCGGACGCAGCCTTGCGGAGGAGCTCACAAGCGCGCAGAGCTTCATCGTCTGGCGCGAGCCGCGAACCACTACCGACATCGCCACCGCCGAACGCTCGCCACTCGCCGCCTCGCAGGGATCGACCGGGATCGGGCGGGCCGGCGGCGTCACGACGGGCCGCGACGGGGCGACGCCCTCCGTCGCCCGCGCACAGATCCTCGCCGCAACAACCCCCGTCTCCCTCGACTGGGCGCCCGTTGAAATCGCGGCGGCGCCGGTCTCCCTGCCCGCCGGCCATGGCCTCTCCGCCGTGGCTAAGGAGGAGCCCAGGCAGGACGGGCGTCCGCGCTATGCCGATCTCGTCGATCCCGATCGTCTGGCCCGGGAGGCGAAATGCCTTGCGGAGGCGGTGTATTTCGAGGCGCGCAGCGAGCCGGAGGCCGGCCAGTCCGCCGTCGCGCAGGTCATCCTCAACCGCGTCAAGAGCAGCCTCTATCCCTCGACGATCTGCGGCGTCGTCTACCAGAACAGCCATCGCCACCTGCGCTGCCAGTTCACCTTCGCCTGCGAGGGCAAGTCGCTGGCGATCCGCGAGCAGGACGCATGGAAGCGCGCCGTTCGCATCGCCGACGCGGTGCTCGCCGGCGACACCTATCTCGAGACGGTGGGTGGGGCGACCCATTACCACGCCAACTACGTCAACCCGCGCTGGGCGAGCCGCCTGAAGCGCAAGGACGTGATCGGCCGCCACATCTTCTATCAGTTGCGGCCGGGCCAGCGTTGAGGCGAAGGCGGGGGCTCAGCCCCGCGCCGCCAGTTCGCGCAGGGCCTGCGCATCCCGCGGAGTGACGTCCGGATAATCCGGATCGGACCCGACGAGCGGCGAGATCTTCCAGGAACGCGCGCATTTGCGCCCCTCGGCGGGGGCGAAGACAACCGCCACGCCCTTGACCTCGTCGAGCCGGAAGGCGTCGCCGGGCCCCTCCCCGTCGCGGATTTCGAGGGCCGAGGTGATGCACAGCTCCGCGAGATCGAGCCCCGCCACGGCCTCGCGCAGGCCCGCATCGGCGATGTGGACGACGGGCGCGGCCTCGAGGCTCGAGCCGATGCGCTTCTGCGCGCGCTCGATTTCAAGCGCCCCGGTCACCACGCGCCGCACCCGGCGCACCTTCGCCCAGCGCGCGGCAAGCGCCTCGTCGCGCCAGGGGGCGGGGACCTCGGGGAAGGTCTCCAGATGCACGGAGACCTTTTCGGGGTGGCGCGACAGCCAGGCTTCCTCCGCCGTGAAGCAGAGGATCGGCGCGAGCCAGGTCACGACGCAGTCGAAGCAGCGGTCGATGACGGTAAGCGCGCTCTTGCGGGCGAGGCTCGATTGCGGATCGCAATAGAGCGTGTCCTTGCGCACGTCGAAATAGAAGGCCGAGAGGTCGGTCGTCATGAAGCCGTTGAGCAGGGCAACGACGCGCTTGTAGTCGAAGGCCGCGTAGGCCTCGCGCACGGACACGTCGAGTTCGGCGAGGCGGTGCAGGACGAAGCGCTCGAGCTCGGGCATCGCCTCGATGGCGACCGCCTCCTCGGGGCGATAATGATGCAGCGAGCCCAGCATCCAGCGGATGGTATTGCGCAGCTTGCGGTAGGTCTCGACGAAGGTCTTGAGGATCTCCTTGCCGATGCGCAGATCGTCGGAATAATCGGACGCCGCCACCCAGAGCCGCAGGATGTCCGCGCCGGAATCCTTGATCACCTCCTGGGGCGCCACGACGTTCCCCAGCGATTTCGACATCTTCTGCCCCTTTTCGTCTAGGACGAAGCCGTGGGTCAGGACGATGTCGTAGGGCGCGCGCCCGCGCGTGCCGCAGGATTCGAGCAGCGAGGAGTGGAACCAGCCGCGATGCTGGTCGGTCCCCTCCAGATACATCACCTGGTCGCGCCCGCCATCGACGACGCGGTTCACCTTCAGATCAGAGCGCTTCTCGAGCGCGAAGGAATGGGTCGAGCCCGAATCGAACCAGACGTCGAGGATGTCGGAGACCTTCTCGTAGCGGGCCGGATCGTAGCCGAAGGGGGTGAGGTAGCGCGCGCCGTCCCCGGCGAACCACGCATCCGCCCCCTCGCCCTCGAAGCTCTCGGCGATGGCCGCGTCGACGCGGTCGTCGGCGAGGATCACCCCGGTCTCCTTCTCGACGAAGACGGTGATGGGCACGCCCCAGGCGCGCTGGCGCGAGACGACCCAGTCGGGGCGGTTCGCGATCATGCCGGTGATGCGGTTCTCGCCTGATTCCGGCACCCATTCCACGGTCGCGATGGCCGCGAGCGCGACGTCGCGCAGGGTCTTGCCGCCGAGAAGCTCCACCTTCCGGTCCATCGCGATGAACCATTGCGGGGTGTTGCGGAAGAGGAGCGGCGCCTTCGAGCGCCAGGAATGCGGATACTGGTGCTTGAGCCGCCCGCGCGCGATCAGCGCCCCCGTCTCGACGAGCTTGTCGATCACCGCCGCATTGGCCGGCCCGTCCTTGCCCTTGTCGTCATAGATCCGCAGGCCCGCGAAGAAGGGCACATGGGGGAAGTAGGAGGAATCCTCCGCGACCGTATGCGGAACCTCCTCCGTGCCGCAGGCGGCAAAGGCCGCCTTGTTCTTGAGGAAGGTGAGGTAATCGTCCGCGCCGTGGCCCGGAGCGGTATGGACGAAGCCGGTGCCCGCATCGTCGGTGACGTAGTCGGCAGGCAGCATGGGGACGTCGAAGTCCCAGTAGCCGTTCGACCCGTCGAGCCCCCGGAACGGGTGCGCGCAACGGCCGATATCGGCGGGATCGACGGCTGCCACGCGTTCATAGGCCTCGACGCGCGCGGCCTTGAAGATCTCCTCGGCCAGGGCGTCGGCGACGACGAGCGCATCCCCGACCTTCGCCCAGTTGTCGTCAGCGGCCTGGGTCACGCGGTAGAGCGCGTAGGTGATGCTCTCGCCAAAGGCGATGGCGCGGTTCGCGGGGATGGTCCAGGGGGTCGTGGTCCAGATCACCACGGAGGCGTCGGCGAGGGCCGGATCGCCCGTCTCGACGATCGGGAACTTCACCCAGATCGTGTGCGAGGTCTTCTCGTGATACTCGACCTCTGCTTCCGCCAGCGCCGTCTTCTCGACGGAAGACCACATCACGGGCTTGGAGCCGCGATAGAGCTGGCCGGACCGGGCGAACTTCATGATCTCGCGGGCGATCTGCGCCTCGGCGTCGTAGCTCATCGTGGCGTAGGGGTTCTCCCAGTCGCCCTCGACGCCGAGCCGCTTGAACTCCTCGCGCTGCACGTCGATCCACTTCTCGGCGAAGGCGCGGCACTCCTTGCGGAACTCCACCTTGTCGACCGCGTCCTTGTCCTTGCCCCTGGCGCGATACTGCTCCTCGATTTTCCACTCGATCGGCAGTCCATGGCAGTCCCAGCCGGGAACGTAGTTGGAATCCTTGCCCATCATCTGCTGCGAGCGCACCACGAGATCCTTGAGGATCTTGTTGAGCGCGTGGCCGATATGGATATTCCCGTTGGCGTAGGGGGGGCCGTCATGCAGGACGAACCGTGCGCGCCCCTCGCCCTGCTCGCGCAGGCGGCGGTAGAGGGCGATCTCCTGCCAGCGGGACAGGATTTCCGGCTCGCGCTTCGGAAGGCCCGCCCGCATCGGAAACTCCGTCTGGGGAAGGAAAAGCGTCGTGGCGTAGTCGAAGGCTTCAGTCTGGGCTTTGTCGGACATCTGGATCAACCGGTCAGGCTCCCGCACGGGATCGGGGAGCAAAGGGCAGCGAACTGGGCGAGCGGCGATAACCCGGACCCTCGCTGTCGCATGGATCAGGCGAGGGCCGGGCCGATAATTCGGAGCGCGGGCGCGCATGTCCGGCCGGAAACGTTCATGGCGCGCTTGTAGCAGCGCCAACGCGCGGAATAAAGCGCCGGGTTGGCATCGGCATGGCAGATTTCGCCGTGAGGGAACCGGCGCTGCGTTCTTGCCGCGAGACCGGCGCGAGACGGCCGCATTCGGAACCAAACCTTCGCCTTCCCGATTGAGCTACGGCCAATCACAGCATCACGGCGGATCACGTATGAAACGAGTTACCTTCCTTCTGGCCGGCACGGCCCTTCCCCTCATCCTCCTGGCGGGGGCTGCGGACGCTTCAACGCGAGAGAGCAAGGCGCCCGCTTACGAGGCCGCCGCGCAGCCGATCATCGTTGCCCAGCGCGATGATGGTCCGCGCGGCCGCAGCGAGGAGCGCCGCCGGGATGGCGAGGCGCGGGGTCAACAGGCGCAGGCCGAGGTGGAGCGGGCCCGCGAGCAGGCCGAAGAAGCCGAAGCACGCGCCGAAGCCCTCGCCGCGGAGGCCGCCGAAGCCGAGGCGCGGGCGGCTGAGGCCGTAGAAGCCTCCGTAGCGGCCGACACGGCTGCGGCGGCGGACGAGGCGGACGAGGAGGCCGATGCGGAAGCGGAAGCCCGGGCCGAAGCTGCGGACGCCGCCGAGGCCGAAGCCGCGGAGCTCCGTCGCCGCGCCGAGGAAGCCGCGCGCGAAGCCGACGAAGCCCGTGCGACGATCGAGGCAGCAGAAGCCGCCGCGGCGGAAGCTGAGGAGGCGGCAAGGGCCGAGGAAGCCGAGGCGGCGGCCGAGGCGGAAGCCGAAGCCGCGCGGGCCGAGGAAGCAGAAGCAGCGGCCGAGGCGGAAGCCGAAGCCGCGCGGGCCGAGGAAGCCGAGGCAGCGGCCGAGGCGGAAGCCGAAGCCGCACGGGCCGAGGAAGCCGAGGCAGCGGCCGAGGCGGAAGCCGAAGCCGCACGGGCCGAGGAAGCAGAAGCAGCGGCCGAGGCGGAAGCCGATGCCGCACGAGCCGAAGAAGCCGAGGAAGCGGCCGAAGCGGAAGAACCGGCGGAAACAGAAACCGCTCCGGCGGCGGAACGGCCGCGCGGCGAGGAGCGTCGCGAGCGGGCGCGCCAGGATCGCGGTGAGCGCGACCGGCCGACAGCGGAAGCCGCGCCCGCCGACGAGGAGCCTCGTGCGGCGGAGTCGGAGGAGCGCGAACCCGCGACCGCCACCGAGGCTCCCGCTCCGGCGGCAGAGACCCCGGCAGCAGAGACTCCCGCAGCAGAGACCCCGGCAGCAGAGACCCCGGTCCCCGCAGCGGATTCGCAGCAGCCGGATGCGGAGGAGGAGCCCGAGCGCATCCAGGACGTCCGCGAGGGCCGGCGCGAGCGGGTCGAGAACGGCGTCACCATCATTGAGGAGCCCGGCGCGCGGACGATCATCCGGGAAGACGACCAGCTCATCATCCGGCAGGACGAGGGGGAACGGCTGGAGCGCATCTACCGCGACGTCCGCCGCGAGCGGCGCGGCGGGGAGGACGTGGTGATCACACCCCGCGAGAGCGGTGTCGAGATCATCACCGTGCTCGACACGGAGGGCAATCTCCTGCGCCGCATCCGGCGCGAGCCCGATGGCCGGGAGACCGTCCTGATCGACAACACGCCGCGGGAGCGCACCGAGCGCGAGCGCTGGGGGGACCGGCGCGACGGTCGCAGGGACGATCGGCGCGGCGACCGGGCGGATGACAGGTGGAGGGACGAGCGACGCCTGCGCCGCGACAGCGGATATTTCGAATACCGGATCGAGCTCGCGCCCCCGGTCATCCGCATCCCGCGCGAGGAATATATCGTCGATTACGGCCGCGTCCGTGCGCCGGAGCTCGAGCGCATCTTCCTGGCGCCCCCGGTCGCCGAGGTGCGCGAGCGCTACACCCTCGACGAAGTGCGCTACAACCCGAACCTGCGCGACTACATGCGCCGGGTCGATCTCGACACCGTGACCTTCGACAGCGGCTCCTGGCGCCTCAGCCCGGCGCAGATCGACCAGCTCGGGCGCGTGGCCGAAGCAATGAATGCGGTGATCGACGAAAATCCCGACGAGATCTTCCTCGTCGAGGGACACACGGACGCCGTCGGCCGCGCCATCGACAACCTCTCGCTGTCGGACCGGCGCGCGGAGAGCGTCGCCTATGTTCTTTCGGAATATTACGACGTGCCGCCGGAAAACCTCGTGACCCAGGGCTATGGCGAGGAATACCTGAAGGTCGACACCGAGGCGGCGGAGCGGCGCAACCGCCGCGTCACCATCCGCCGCATCACGCCGCTGCTCGCGACAGGTCCGCGAGGCTGAGCGAGCAGCCGCAGCAAGCCGGCGGTCGCCTTTTCAGAGGCGACCGCATCTCCACGCGTGACACCGAGATCATGAAGCGCCAGTTCGGCCCGCGCAACGCGGGCCGAAACTGCCTCAGCGCTCCGTCGCAGGCCCGCCCTTCAGTGGCAGTTCCTCCATCCTGACGATACAGGCGAGCGCACAGGCGAAGGTTACGGTGGCGGCGGCGAAGGCCCAGCGGAAGGCGTCGGCGAACTGGGCGGGAGCCAGGGCGACATCGCCGCCGCCGCGAAGGGCGCGGGCCGCGCCCGATCCCTCGCCGCCGAGCCCTCCGAGGACGATTGCGCCAAGCGCCGCCACCATCAGCGCTCCGCCAAGCTGGCGGAAGAAGCCCATCGCGCCGGTCACGGTGCCGAGCTGGTGCGCTGCGACCGCGTTCTGGATCGATACGGTGCTCACCGGCAGGAGCGTCCCCAGCCCGAAGCTGATGAGGGCGAGCACGACCTCGACGCCCCAGAACGGCAGTTCGAGGGCGAAGAGGGCGAGCGTCGCGGTGCTCGCCACCGAGATCGATACGCCGACCATCGGCACGCGCTTGTAGTGCGTGATCCGCGCCATGAGACGCCCGGAGAAGGTCGCCCCCGAGACCGTCCCGAGCATCAGCGGCAGGAGCGCCATTCCGGAATTTGCCGCGCTGAGGCCCCAGACGGTCTCGAAATAGACGGGCATGTAGATGGTCAGGCCGATATAGGTGCCCATCCCGAACGCCGCCGCGAGGATTCCCATCCGCACCACCTGGTTGCCGAGGAGCGCCACCGGGATCAACGGTTCGCGCGCCGTGAGCAGGCGAGCGGCGAAGCCGAGCCAGAGTAGGGCGGAGAGCCCCAGCAGGCCGAGGATCTGCGGCGAGAGCCAGGCATGGACGTTGCCGCCTGAACTCAGCGCCAGCATCAGGGCGACGGTCGCGCCGACCATGATCACCGCGCCGGGAATGTCCAGCTTGTGCGGGCGCTCGTTGCGCGGGAGCCGCCTCAGCGTCGCGTAGGACATCCACAGGGCGAGGAGGCCGAGGGGAATATTGACCCAGAAGATCACCGACCAGTGCAGGAACTGGGCGATCACGCCGCCGAGGGCAGGCCCCATGACGCTCGCCACGAGGAACACGCCCGCGATATAGGCCTGGTACTTGCCGCGCTCGCGGGGAGGAACGACATCCGCGATGATGGTCTGCGCGAGCGAGATCAGCCCGCCGCCGCCGAGGCCCTGCACGGCGCGGGCAAGGATCAGCCAGAGCATGTTGGGCGCCACCGCGCAGGCGACGGAGCCCAGGATGAAGGCGGAGATCGCGGTCAGCAAGGCGAAGCGCCGCCCGTGGATGTCGCTGAACTTGCCGTAGAGCGGGGTCACCGCCGTGGCGGCGATGAGATAGCCGGTTACGACCCAGGGGATGAGCTGGGCATCTCCCAGTTCGCGGCCGATCGTGGGCAGCGCGGTCGCGACGATCGTCTGGTCGAGCGCGCCGAGGAACATGGCGAGCACCACCCCGCCGATGATGGCGCGAACCTCCCCCTCGCTTACCCGCCCTGCGGGAGGCCGCTCTTCGCCCGGCGCGTCGCTCATGATCTCGCTCAGATGGACCGAAAGAACTATCTAGCGCCGACGGCGAGGCTCGCGCCCTGCGATTTTTCACTTATCGCCTGGCCAAACGCCTCCCCCGTGTCGGGAGCCGGAGGATCCGGCATCGGGGAAGAAGAGCTGCTCGCCGCCGATCTTGTAGGAGGCGATGGCCTCCTGCCCCGCCGCTCCTGTCAGCCAGTCGATGAACGCCTGCCCCTCCTCGGCCTTCACATGGGGATGGCGGCGCGGATCGACGAGGATGACGCCGTAGGAGTTGAAGAGGCGCTCGTCGCCCTCGACGAGGATCTCGAGATTGCCCCGGTTGCGGAAGCTGATCCAGGTCCCGCGATCCGTGAGCGTATAGGCCGGAAGCTGCGCCGCCACGTTGAGCGTCGGCCCCATCCCCGAGCCCGTCTCGCGATACCACGCCCCGTCCGGCGCGACGCCCGCCGCGTCCCAGAGCCTGATTTCGGCCTGATGCGTGCCGGAATCGTCGCCCCGGGACGCGAAAGCCGCGCCCGTCTCCGCGATCGCCTTCAGCCCCGCGATCGCATCCGTTCCGCCGCCGATGCCCGCCGGGTCGCCGGAAGGACCGACAATAACGAAATCGTTGTACATCACCCCGTGCCGCGCGACCCCGTAGCCCTCGGCCACGAACTGCTCCTCCGCCGCACGCGAATGGACGAAGACCACATCGGCGTCGCCTCGCCGCGCCGTCTCGAGCGCCTGCCCCGTCCCCTGCGCCACCACGCGCACGCCGATTCCCGTCTGCGCCTCGAACAGAGGCAGGATGTGGCCGAACAGTCCGGATTGCTCGGTCGAGGTTGTCGACGCGACCGTGATGGAGCGATCCTGGGCGACAGCCGCCGGGGCCAGGATGACCAGCGACAGGCCGACGAGCGCGCAGGCAAGGCGCCGGAGGCGCCGTTCTGCATGTCTCGTTTCCATGACGTTCTCCCCTGCCTTCACCACAAGAGATCCCCCGCCAGGAAAGCACGCGCCTCCGCCGTTTCCGGCTGCGTGAAGAAGCGTTCGGCGGGCGCGGATTCGACCAGCCTCCCGGCATGCAGGAAGACGACCTCGTCGGCCATGCGCCGCGCCTGCCCGAGATCGTGGGTCGTCATCACGATGGCGACGCCGCGGGCGTGGAAGACGCCAATCATCTCCTCGATCGCGCGGGTCGCGGCAGGATCGAGGGCTGAGGTCGGCTCGTCGAGAAACAGGATGTCGGGATCGAGCGCCCATGCCCGCGCCATGGCGAGGCGCTGCTGCTCCCCCCCGGAGAGGACGCGAGCGGACGTCGCCGCGAGATGGTCGAGCCCGAACCGCGCCAGCGCGTCATCCGCCAGTCCGCCGCGACGCCCTCGCGCAATCCCCGCGAGAGCGAGCGCGTGCAGGATATTGGCGCGGGCCGAGCGGCGCAGGAGCACCGGGCGCTGGAAGACCATCGCATGCCTTCGCCGCCGCGCCGCCTCCTCCGGTCGCGCCCAGGCGACGGAGCCGGATGTGGGTTCGATCAGCCCGTGGCAGAGGCGCAGGGTCAGGCTCTTTCCCGCCCCGTTCGGCCCGAGGATGAGCACCCGCCGCCCGGCCTCGACCGTGAAGCTGACGCCATCGAGAAGAACGCGGCCGCCGACCGCGTAGCGCAGGCCGCGCAGGGCCAGGGGCAGGATCGAGTCCGGACCGCGCATCGCTACCCCGCCACGCGGCGGGCGTATTGCCCGGAGAAATAGGCCAGCGCGTTGAGAATGAGCGTGATCGCGATCAGGATCACCCCGAGCCCCAGTGCCAGGGCGAGATCGCCCCGGCTCGTCTCGAGCGCGATCGCCGTCGTCATGGTGCGCGTGTAGCCCGCGATGTTGCCGCCGACGATGAGCACCGCGCCAACCTCCGCGATCGCCCGCCCAAATCCCGCGAGGATCACCGTCAGCAGGCTGAAGCGCGCATCCCACAGGAGTGTCGGTATCGCGCGCAGGCGCGAGGACCCCAGCGATATGAGCTGCTCGGCATATTCCTCCCACAGATCCTCGATCACCTGCCGCGTGAGCGAGATGACGATCGGGACGATCAGTGCCGTCTGCGCCACGACCATCGCCGAGGGCGTGAAGAGAAGGCCGAGATCACCCAGGGGACCCGAGCGCGAGAGCAGGAGATAGACCGCGAGCCCCGCGACGACGGGCGGCAGCCCCATCAGAGCGTTCACGCCGACGATGGCCAGTCCGCGCCCGGGGAAGCGCGCGAGGGCGAGCCATGCGCCGAGCGGCAGCCCGATCAGGCAGGAGATCACGACCGCGCTCAGGGTGACGCGCAGCGACAGCGACACGATGCCGACAAGCGCCGGATCGGCGGCGGCGATCAGCCGGAACGCGGTGAAGAACGGATTCTGGTCCATGGACGCCTCTGTGGAAGCGCATCATGGACAGAATGCATTTTCTTCGCAATCATGGATATATTGCAGAAAAAAGGGGGATTATGCAGTGGATTTGATGACGACCGCCGAGGTAGCGGCCTATCTCCGGCTCAAGGAGCGCAGCGTCTACGAGATGGCGGCGAAGCGGCAGATTCCCTGCAGCCGGGCGACGGGGAAGCTGCTCTTCTCCCGGCGGCTCATCGATCGCTGGATCGAGGGCCGCACGGAACTGCCCGCCGAGGCCGTCGCTGCGCCGCCGCCCATCTATGCCGGATCGAGCGATCCGCTCCTCGAATGGGCCCTAAGGGAGTCGGGCAGCGGCGTCGCCGTTCTCGCCGGAGGCTCGCGAGACGGGCTGACGCGCCTTGCGCGCGGCGAAGCCTGCATGGCGGGGGTGCATCTGCGCGATCCCGAGAGCGGCCGCTACAATATCGACTTCATCCGCCGCGACCTGCCCTTTCCGGACATCGTGGCGATCCGCTTCGCCGTGCGGGAGCAGGGGCTTCTCGTCAAGGCGGGAAACCCGCTCGGCATCGGCGGCGTGGCCGATCTCGCGGCGGGGCGGGTGCGGATCGCCCTGCGGCCCGAGGGGGCGGGCAGCCGGCTGCTCCTCGAGACGATTTTGTCAGAAGCGGGAATTTCCGTTTCCGATCTGGCCGTCCATCCGCGCCCGGCGCAGACGCAGGACGATCTGGCGGACTTGGTGGCTGGCCCGGAAGCCGATTGCGGGCTCGGCATCTCGGCGGCGGCGGGGCGTTCCGGGCTCGCCTTCGTCCCCCTCGGCATCCGCGAGGAATTCGACCTTGTGATGCGAAGGCGGGACTATTTCGAGAAACCGATCCAGACGCTCCTCGCCTTCCTGCGCGGCGCCACCTTCGCGGAGCGCGCGGTCATGCTCGGCGGATATGACATCGCCGAGTCGGGCCGGGTGGTGTTCAACGGGTGAGCTTCGTCAGGGCGCGAGCATGGAGCGCGGCTCAGTCAGCCTCGCGAGATCCGCGCGCGCCTGGAGGCTGTCGCGGTCCATCTGCGCGACGAGCGCCTCGACCCCGTCGAAGCGCTCCTCGCCCCTGATCCAGCTGACGAACTCCACGCAGGCCGCGCGGCCGTAGAGGTCTCCGGAGAAGTCGAAGAGAAAGGTCTCGAGCAGCGGCGCGCCGTTGTCGAAGGTGGGGCGGCGGCCGAAGCTCGCGACGCCGTCGCGCAGCGCGCCATCGACGCGCATGCGAACGGCATAGATGCCGAAGCGCAGGCCGCAGGCTTCCGGCAGCCGCATGTTCGCCGTCGGGTAGCCGAGATCGCGCCCGCGCTTCTCGCCGTGGCGGATCTCCCCGCAGGCGAACCAGCGATAGCCGAGGAGCCTGTTGGCGCGCAGGACGTCGCCTTCCGCGAGCGCGGCGCGGATTGCGCTCGACGAGATCGCGCTCCCCGTCTCCTCGACCACGGGAACCACTTCGCAGGCGAGGCCATGGGCATCGCAGAGCGCGCGCAGCATGTCCGGGGTCCCCTTCCGGCCCTTGCCGAAATGGAAATCGTGCCCGACGACGACGCCGCTCGCGCCGATCTCGTCAAGGATGAACCGCCTGAAGAAATCTTCCGCCGTGGTGCCAGCGAGGGCCGCATCGAAGCGGCGCACCACGATTCCCGCGACCCCGAGGCGCGCGATCACCACACTCTTCTCCTCCGGCGGCGTGATGTGGAAGAAGGGCTTGTCCGGCGAGAAGAAGGCGCGGGGATGCGGGCTGAAGGTCAGGATCGCAGCCGGGTGGCCGCCTTCGGCCGCCAGCGCCCGCGCCCGCGCGATCAGTTCCTGATGCCCGCGATGCACGCCGTCGAAATTGCCGATCGCCACCACCGCTCCGCGCAGGTCGGACGGGACGGGGTCGTCTTCGCGAACCACCGTGAACCCGGGTCTGCTCTCGCCTGAATCCATCGTCTCCCGCCGTCGCGTCCTCGTCACACCCTCAGGAAGTGCGACAGGCGGCGGCGCGGGTCAAGCATGATCGCGGCCTGGAACGGCGACCCAGGCTTCGCCTTCGAGCACGGGCTTTCCGTCGACGAGGCATTCGCAATGCAGCCGGACCCGCCGGCGGGCCGGCACAAGCTCAACCACTTCGACGACGACGGTGACGACGTCGCCGATATGCATGGGCGCGAGGAACTGCAATGTCTGCGAAAGATAGATTGCCCCAGCCCCCGGCATTCTTGTCCCCATCAGCGCCGAGACCAGGCTCGCGGTGAACATGCCGTGGGCGATGCGCTGCCCGAACCGGCTGCTCGCCGCGAAATCCTCACTGAGATGGATCGGATTGGTGTCACCGGAAACCTCCGCGAAATCCGCGAGATCCGTCTCCATCACGGTGCGCATCGCGCTCGCCCGCATGCCGACCGAAAGATCCTCGAAGAGGAGCCCGCCATACTCGCGGGGATGGGGGCGAAGAGCATCCTGCGATTGCGTTGCGCTGGACATGGGCGGGAGTGACTCCGTTTGCGAATTGGAAAGTAAGACCGGAGAAACCCTGCCGCCATCCGACTTTGGTTAAGCCACAACGTGGGCGATAGGCCGATTTGCGCGCGCAATTAACCGGTTTTCAAGGGAAGAACTCTAAACCAGAGGACGCGGGAGGTCTCCGACAGGGTCCTCCATCAGACACAGACGATGCCGCTCCATGGGGAAGCGGCGGAGCGACAAACCGGAGCTTGGGACATGGCCCTCGACCTTTCGATGCCCATTCTAGTCGTTGACGACTATCAGACGATGGTGCGCATCATTCGAAACCTTCTGAAGCAGCTCGGCTTCGAGGATGTGGACGACGCCAATGACGGCACCGCCGCCCTCGCCAAGCTGAAGGACAAGAAATACGGGCTCGTGATCTCCGACTGGAACATGGAGCCGATGACGGGCTACGAGCTCCTGCGGCATGTCCGTTCGGACGAGAACCTGCGCGTGACGCCCTTCATCATGGTCACCGCCGAGTCGAAGACGGAGAACGTCATCGCGGCGAAGAAGGCCGGCGTGAACAACTACATCGTGAAGCCCTTCAACGCCCAGACGCTGAAGGCCAAGATCGAGGCCGTCTGCGGCGCTTGATCGGGCGGGCGGCCTTGCGGGCGCGTCCGGCTTCGCGCCGGAGGCGTCGGCGCGGCCGCGTTCAGGGAGACAGGCGGCGGGCGGGTTCCGCCGCGCGACAGACAGGGGCAGGGGGTACAATATGGCAGCGGCAGCCGCGCAGAAGGCACGGGTTTCGACTCGGGCGCGCCCGAAGAAGTCGGCGACGCCGGAATTGCCGGCGGATATCGGCCAGATCGTGCGCGAGCTCGCGGCGGTCGCCGATTACGTCGCGCATATCAAGACGGAGATCGGGGCGCTGCGCGCCAACGAACTCTACCGCACCCGCCTTCCCGGCGCCCATGACGAACTGGGCAATGTCGTCCATGCCACGGCCTCGGCGACGAATTCGATCATGGCGGCGGCCGAGGAAATCCTGAGCTACGCGGAAGATGATTTCGAGACCTACCGCAACCAGGTCCAGACGAAGGTGCTCGAGATCTTCGAGGCCTGCTCCTTCCAGGATATTACCGGCCAGCGGATCAGCCGGGTGGTGGAGCATCTTGCCCAGGTCGAGAAGCGGCTCTCGCGCTTCGCCGCCGCGGTGAACGCCCGGGACGTCGAGATCCCGATGGATCCTGAGGACATCATGCGCCAGACGCGCAAGGAGGTCTTCCTCCTCAACGGCCCCGCCGACGAGGGCGCGGGCGTCAGCCAGAACGACATCGACGCGCTCTTCGACTGAGCGGATACGGCGCAGGCGACAGGGCGCAGGCAATGGCGGCGGGCATCGCGCGCAGCCCGGCTGGCGGCATCCGCCCTTGCCTTGGCGCGCCGGAGGCTCCAATGATCGCGCGAAGGCAGGAGCGCGATCTTTCATGAGCCAAGGCAGTCCCGACGAGACCCCTCCCCCCATCGACCTCGACGCCCTGCGTCGCGAGATCGATCGCATCGACGCGGGCATGCACGCGCTCCTCATGGAGCGCTCGGACATCATCGAGAGGCTGATCTCGGTCAAGAAGACCTCGCAATCCGGCTCCGCCTTCCGCCCCGGCCGCGAGGCGGCGATGATGAAGGCGCTCGCGGAGCGCCACAAGGGATTGCTGCCCCTCGACACGGTCGAGTCGATCTGGCGCGTGATCATCGGCACCTTCACCTTCGTGCAGGCCCCCTACACCGTCCATGCCGATATTTCCGGCGGCGACGGGCAGATGCGCGATTCGGCCCGCTTCCATTTCGGCTTCACCGTCCCCTACCAGCCCCATCCCTCGGCCCGCGAGGTGATCGCGACGGTCGCCGCCTCCCGCGGCGATCTCGGCATCTTCCGGCTCGACCAGGGCGCGTCGGCGGGAGCCTGGTGGAACGGGCTGGCCGGAGAGGGCCGCCCCAAGGTCATCGCCCGCCTGCCCTTCATCGAGCGTCCCGATCATCCGGCAGGGACGCCGATCTTCGTCATCTCGAAGCCGCTCGCGGACGCCGCCGTGCGCGACGAGGTGCTCTACGCCGCACGCTTCGAGCGATGGCGGGCGGAAGCCGCACAGACCATCGCGTCGCTGTCGGGGGAGATCGTCTGCTCGACAGGCGTCGCGGGCCAGCTCTCGCTGCTGTTCTCCGCGCCGGGGACGATCTCGCGGGACGAACTGGCCGACGCCCTCGGAAAGGCAGGGGCCGCCCCGGCGGAACTGCTCGAGGTCGGCAGCCACGCGGCCCGTTACCGGCGGTCGGGCTGAGGGCAATCCGTCAGCGTTCGCGGACGTTTTCGAGCGTCCCGCGCCCCACGGCGTGTCTTTCGATCTCCCTCAGCGGCACGTTGATTCCCAGCACAAGTTCGGAAGCCGGCTGCGGTTCGATTTTCTTGTCCGGATCAAGAGCCCCGGTCGTCAGGATCGGAACCTCCGAGTCCTTCTGCGACGCGCCCGCTGCCTGGATCATGCTCTGGAGCACTTCGTGGGAATCCGCCTTTTGGATCCACGGGGCTGAACGGCCCATGCCCTGCCACTGGACTTCCCAGGCGCCGTGCACATCGACGACAACCGGACCTTCCGCGGGATTCGACGGCGATTGCCCGAGACGGGCGTCGAGCAGTTGAACGCGGCCTACAAGCGCCGATCTCGAGATCGATTCGATCAATGCTTTCGCTTCGGCCTCGTCGTCCGGGATGCGATAGAAGAATTGCGGCGGCTGCGTGTCTCCCTCAAAGCCGAAGACCTGCCAGGCCACATCCTGCTGCCAACCTTCGGGAGCGGGTGCGAAGCGCAGTTCCACGTCCTTCGGCGAGACCATGACGCGCTCGACCGTCGGACCGCTCGCAGGCTGCGACGCGGCGGAGGCCGTGTTCGCAGGTGTCTCAGCCGCTCGCGCGCCCTCTGATGCCGCCGCCGGCAAGGCGAGGAGCAAGGCGGCGAAAAGAAGATCATTCAATCCTCTCTGCAAGGTCGCCCTCCTTGATGCAGATCCGCGCTTCACCTCGTGCCAAACCGAATAAGCGCAATCAGGAGGATAGGCACTGTCGCGCCTCCCAGCAAGAGCCCCAGGGGGCCGCGACGGTGCAGGGAGAAGGCGACCGCGAGGGCATAGGCGCAGCAAAACGCCGTCAGGACGATGCTCAGCACGACCGCGACGCGCCAGTCGGTCCCGAGCGTCACCAGCAGGGCGATGAAGTCCGTCAGCGGGCGAGGCTGTGTCGGGAGCGCGGGAAAGGACTGTCCGACAAGAAACCCGAAGGTGATGAGAAAGGTCGAGGTGACGCCGACAAACGCCCAGAAGAAGCGGATGGCGGCCCGTTCGACCGGCGGGGATAGATCCTCGGGGAGAAAACGGTCGATCAGGCGCTGCGCGATGACGGCAAGCTGTCCTGCATGAGCACTTTCAGACAATTTCACCTCCAGCCAACTCACACAATCGCAACCTTAGGTAAATATCCTGCACTTGAAAAGAGGCAAGCCACATCCCGCCGGGAGGCTCCGGCCATGTTTGCCGATCCGGGCACGCGCTCATTTCCGCGTGAATTCCCCGCGAAGCTGCGCTAGGAAGGCGCGCCGAATGATCGGCGAGCATCCATTCCTCCACGAAGGACCACATCATGTCCGCCCGTCCCGTCCCGCGTCATGGCGTCATGTCGATCGAAGCCTATTCGCCCGGCAAGAGCGCCGCGCCGCACGGGGTGAAGGTCCACAAGCTGTCCTCGAACGAGACGCCGCTCGGCCCGTCGCCGAAGGCGGTCGAGGCGGCGGGCGCGGCCATCGCGAAGCTCGCCTTCTATCCCGATGGCGGCGCGACGCGGCTGCGGGACGCGATCGCCCACAAGTTCGGCCTCGATCCGGCGCGCATCGTCTGCGGCAACGGTTCCGACGAACTGCTCTCGCTCCTGACCATGGCCTTCGTCGGTCCGGGCGACGAGGGCGTCTATTGCGAGCACGGCTTTCTCGTCTACCGGATCGCGATCCTCGCTGCGGGGGGCACGCCGGTCATTGCGCCGGAGACGAACTTCACCGCCGATGTCGACGCCATCCTCGCCGCCGTCACGCCGCGCACGAAGATCGTCTACCTGGCCAATCCGAACAACCCGACGGGGACCTACCTCCCCTTCGAGGAAGTCAAGCGCCTGCATGCGGGCCTGCCGCGCCACGTTCTCCTCGTCCTCGACGCCGCCTACGCGGAATACGTTCGCCGCAACGACTACGCCGCGGGGCTCGAGCTCGTGATGACGAGCGACAACGTCGTCATGACGCGCACCTTCTCGAAGATCCACGGCCTCGCCAGCCTGCGTCTCGGCTGGATGGTCGCCCCCGAGCACGTCGTCGACGCGCTCAACCGCACCCGGCCGCCCTTCAACGTCAACGGCGTGGCGCTGGAGGCGGGAATCGCGGCGATCAACGACGATGCGCATGTCGCCGAGGCGGTGTCGCACAACGACATCTGGCTCGACATCCTGACGCGGGAACTCGGCGAGCTCGGCCTTTCGGTGACGCCGAGCGTGGCCAATTTCCTGCTCGTGCATTTCCCGCACGAGAGCGGGCGCACCGCGCATGAGGCGGACACGTTCCTGACTGCGCGCGGCCTGATCCTGCGCCGCATGGACGCGTACGGCCTGCCGCACGCCCTGCGTCTCTCGATCGGGACGGAGGAGGCCAACCGCCTCGTCGTCTCGGCGCTGAAGGAATTCATGACCGCAGGAGCGAAGGTCGATGCCTGACCGTCTCGACGAGCCGCTCGATCAGCCTCTCTTCACGCGCATCGCGCTGATCGGCATCGGGCTGATCGGCTCCTCGATCGCCCGCGCCGTGCGCCAGCGCCACCTCGCGGGAACGATCGTCGCCATCGACCGCGACGAGGCGGTGCTCGCGCGCGTGCGCGAGCTCGGGCTCGCCGACTCCTGCTTCGACAATGCGGCCGAGGGCGTGAAGGATTGCGACCTTGTCATCCTCTGCGTTCCAGTCGGGGCCTGCGGGGCGGTGGCAAAGGAGATCGCCGGGACGCTGCGCGACGGCGCGATCGTCTCCGATGTCGGCTCCGTGAAGGGCGCAGTCGTCGCGGCGATGGAGCCGCACCTGCCGAAGCGGGTTCACTTCATCCCCGCCCACCCGGTCGCCGGGACGGAGCATTCCGGTCCGGATGCGGGCTTCCCCACCCTGTTCCTGAACCGCTGGTGCATCCTGACGCCCGCCTATGGCGTCGATTCCGACGCGGTGGAGCGGCTGAAGGCGTTCTGGGCCGCGCTCGGCTCGAATGTCGAGATCATGTCCGCGCCGCACCACGATCTCGTCCTCGCGATCACGAGCCACGTGCCGCACCTGATCGCCTACAACATCGTCGGCACTGCCGCCGACATGGAGCGGGTGACGGAATCGGAGGTGATCAAGTTCTCGGCCGGAGGGTTTCGGGACTTCACCCGCATCGCCGCCTCCGATCCGACCATGTGGCGAGACGTCTTCCTCAACAACAAGGAAGCCGTCCTGGAGATGCTCTCGCGCTTCAACGAGGACCTCGCCGCGCTCGCGCGCGCCATCCGCTGGGATGACGGCGACGCGCTCTACAAGCTGTTCTCGCGCACCCGCGCCATCCGCCGGGGCATCATCTCCGAGGGCCAGGAGACCGCCGAACCGGATTTCGGGCGCCACCGCACCCCCCAGGAGTGAGGGCGAAGCCGCCGGCTCGGCTCAGTCCTGGTGCGGAGCCGCGACCGCGCCGTCGAGGTCGATCAGGTGGCCGGCCTTGTCGCGCTTCGAGGCGAGGTAGCGGATATTCTCCGGCGTCGGGCGGCCGATCGAGCGCTCGTCGGCGACGACCTCGAGGCCCGCCTCCTCGAGCGCGGCGATCTTGAGCGGATTGTTCGTCAGGACCCGCACGCGCGACACGCCGAGCTGCGCGAGCATCTGCGCCGCAAAGTCGAAGCGCCGCTGGTCGAGGTCGAAGCCCAGCGCCTCGTCCGCCTCATAGGTGTCGAAGCCCTGCGATTGCAGCTTGTAGGCGCGGATCTTGTTGGCGATGCCGTTCCCGCGACCCTCCTGGTCGAGGTAGAGCAGGATGCCGCCGTCGCCCTCGGCCATGGCCCTGACCGCGCCGCGCAACTGGTCGCCGCAATCGCATTTCAGCGAGCCAAAGAGGTCCCCCGTGAGGCAGGCGGAATGCAGGCGCACGAAGACGGGCTTGGCGAGATCCGGCTTGCCGACGATGATCGCGACCTGGTCGCGCATGCCCTCGCCGCCGCGGAAGACCACGAATTCCGTGTCATGCGCCCCTTCGAGGGGGACCGGCGCGCGGCTGGCGATGCGCAGGAGCCGCGCCTGGTTGCGGCGGTAGTCACGCAGGTCGGCGCTCGCCACGCGCAGGATCGAGGGCTCCTTCTCCATCCCCTCGGGAAGCGGGATGACGAGGATGGCCGGGGAGACGAGCGAGAGGCGCGCCAGTTCGAGGGCGTCGAGATCGATTTCGGCCACCGAGCGAACCGGCGCATCGACGCGGGCCTCGAGGCGGCGAGCGAGCATCTCGATCCGTTTGAGGTCGACGACGGGAAGCGCGATCACGCCGTGATCCTTGCGGTCGAGGCCGAGTCGGCGAAGGCGCGCGGCGGGAAGGACGAGGCGGGCATGGCCGTTGGCGACCATGTCGAGCCGCGCGCAGAGACCGGCGTCGAGATCCTCGATGCCGATGGCCAGAACCGAGGCCTCTTCGCTCTCGATCAGTACGGGGCGCGCGTTGCGGAACTCGGCGATTGCACGTTCCACGCTGGTGAGGCCGAGTTCACCGGAATAGCCGAGTACGAGACGCATCATCGAATGGTAACCCTGTCCATAGGCCGACGGAAATCCTCCGGCGTGAACAGGAGAATGAATTCATCCTGTCCCTGAAGCCGACGAGCCCTACATAGTCCCCTTGTGCAAGTCGGCGAGCCTGTCTCTTCTGATATCACATTTCTTTGATATCGGGCGGACCTGTCCGAAATGCAAATATCCTACGCTCTCGGAGGGGAAACGGATCCATCATGGCGGCCATGTTCTCGCACTTCCTGACGGGCACCTGCGTTCGCCCCTTCGTCGTGGCGCAACTCGGGCAGAGCCTCGACGGGCGCATCGCAACCGTCACGGGGGATTCGAAATACATCAATGGCGGGGCCGCTCTCGACCACCTCCACGCGATCCGGGCCCATGTGGACGCGGTGGTCGTCGGAATCGGGACGGTTATCGCCGATGATCCGCTTCTCACGGTCCGCAGGGTCGCCGGGAGCAGCCCGGCCCGCATCGTGATCGATCCTTCCGGGCGTCTTCCGGCGGATGCGAGGTGCCTCGCCGATGACGGCGCCCGCCGCGTCGTCATCCGGCGAGCGGGCGTGCGGGTCCCGCTCCGCCCCGGCGTCGAGGAGATCGCGCTCGAAGGGGACGGTCCTTTCACGCCGCAGGCAATGATCGACGCCCTCGGACAGGCGGGTTTCGCGCGCATCCTCATCGAAGGCGGGGCGCGCACCGTGTCCGATTTCATCGATGCGGGCTGCGTCGACCGCCTGCACATGCTGGTTGCCCCCGTCCTGATCGGTTCGGGCAAGCCCGGCCTGACGCTTCCGGCCATCCAGATGCTCGGCGAGGCCTTGAGGCCGGCGACGACAGCCCATCTGCTGGAGGGCGGCGACGTGCTTTTCGATTGCGACATGCGGCACAAGGCCGGTCAACAAGGGGAGAGCGGACAATGAGCGACAGCCCCGCGCGCTATGCGCCGGTCCAGATCCTGATCCACTGGGTGACGGCGATCATCATCCTGGGCATGTTTCCGGTCGGGCTTGTCATGACCCGGCTCGGCCCCTCGACGCTGACCAACCTGCTCTATGAGCTGCACAAGTCCTTCGGGCTGATCGTCATCGGCCTCGCCCTGATCCGCATTGTCATACGCCTGACGAAGGGCGCGCCGCCGCTCGTGCCGGGCATGCCGCGCTGGCAGCGCCTGGCGGCCATATGGTCGCACCGCGCGCTCTACGCGCTGATCGTGCTCGTCCCGCTTTCGGGATGGGCCGCGACCTCGGCCTGTTGTGCGCCGGTCAACCTGTTCTGGACGATCCCGCTCACGCTGCCCGTCTCGGGCGGGTTCGACGTGGCGGACCCGATCTTCCTCGCGCACAACATCCTTGCCGTCACCCTCGCGCTCCTCCTCCTGACCCATGCCGGCGCGGCGCTGCACCATCACTACATGCGCCGGGACGACACGCTGCGGCGGATGCTGCCGCGCTCGGGCGGAGGCTAGACACGGCGCGGCAGGGCGAGGGTGTCGCGGTGACCGATGACGCAGGACACGCCGTTCCCCGTCCGGGCGGCGCGCCACGAAGCGACGGCGTCGTCATCGGCGAGCCCGCTTTCCGCGACCGCATTCGCCGCTCCCTCCGCGAGCGCCCGGATCAGCGTCGCATCACGCGCCTCAAGCCGCCAGGCGCTGTCGCCGGAGCGGACCTCGTAGCCGGCATCCGCGAAGGCGCGCGACAGCGCCTGCGGCGCCTCGGGTCCGGCGGAACGGCCGAACCCCTTGTCAGTGAACTGATGCGCGTGGAAGGCGGCGAGCATCATCGAATCGGCGGGATGCGCGGGCAGCCAGATCTCGCGGCCGTCATAGGTCAGCGAGGTGTAGAACACGGCCTCCCGCGCGCTCACCGCTTCCGCCATGCGCCCGATCCATTCCCGCGAGCACAGGTCGAACAGGGCCGCTGCCGTGACGAGATCGGGGGCGGGGTCGAGCACGCTTTCGAGATCGCGCGCCAGATCCGCCTGCACGAAGGAGACCTCCATCACGCGTCCGCTCCGCCGGATGCGAATCTCGTCCCCGTTGCGTTCGGCCTCCTCCGCCCATTCGAGCAGATGATCGCGGGCGGCAGCGAGGAGGGCGGCGTCGTGATCGACGAGCCGCCAGGCCTGCCGCTCGGGAAGATGCGCATGGAGGCCCCGCAGGTTCGAGCCCAGCCCGCAGCCGAAATCGACGATCTCGATTCGCGACCTGCCGGAGAACGCAGCGGAGAGCTCCGCGAGCAGTCGCGGATCGCGGGAGCGATGGTCGACGCCCTCGCGCAGCTGGAGCCAGTCCGGATCAAATCCGCTCATTGTGCCGTATCCCTGATGACATTCGCGATGACGCGCGCGGCGTCGTTCCAGCGTGGAAGGTTGCGCCCGGCCGTGCGCGAGGCGTCTGCGAGCGAAGCCCGCAGCGCCGGGTCGGCGATGAGGCGCGCAAGCGCCGCGCGCAGCCGGTAGGCGTCCCCGGGCGGAACCTTGAGGGCCGCCTCGTCGGGAACGGTCCGCGCGGCGGCGCCTCCCGTGGAGACGACCATGGGGAGCCCTCGCGCCATGGCTTCCGCCAGCACCATGCCGTAGCCCTCGTACAGCGAGGCGGACACGAAGATGTCGGCCTGGGCGTAGAGCCGGTCGAGTTCCGCGTCATCCACCGCCCCCGCGAGGGTGACGCGCTCGCCGAGGCCGTGCGCCTCGATCGCCTCGCGCAAGGAGGCGATCGCCTGCGGATCGCGCCCTGTCGCGCCCGCGATCGTCAGCCGCCAGGGCCGGTGCGCGAGGCCGGACAGGGCTTCGACGAGAAGCGGGTAGGCCTTGCGCGGCGAAACCGCCCCCACCGCGAGGAGCGACGGCGCCTCCTCGCCGCTGCCGCGCGCCGGCGGGGCGGGATCGGTTCCCGGCTCGGCGATGCTCAAGAGGGCCGGCGAGACGGCGAAGGCTTCCGCGAGGATCTCCGCCGTCGAGCGGCTCGTGACGATCACGCGCGCGCAACGCGCGAGCACGGCGGCCTCGTTGCGCAGCAACGCGTCGCGCCGGTCCTCGTCGAGCCCCGTCTCGAGCCCGAGCGGGTGATGGACGAGGGCCACGACGGGGCGCCCCAGGCCGGCGACGAGATCAGGCGGCAGCGCCCCCAGCGCAAGCCCGTCGATCAACAGCACCGCATCCTCCGGCGTCGCCGCGAGCAGCGCCCGCGTCGCGGCGATGTCCTCCGGCGTGGGGTGCGGGAACGAGCCCGGCAGCGCGAGATGGGCGAGGACGACGCCGTATTCCTCGGCCAGGGGGATGATCTTGCGCGCATAAGCGTAGCCGCCCGTCGGGCTCGCCAGATCCCCCGGGATCGCGAAGACCGCGCGGAGCTTTTCCGGATCAGCCACGGGCGAGGTCGCCCTCGTACCACGCCCGCGCCACATGCGATTCGCTGATCGTCACGCGAATCCGCGCGATCGCCTCCGAACCGGGCCCGAGACCGCCCGCGCGGGCGGCTGCGGCCATCGCGTCGAAAACGTGCTTGCAGAGGAATTCCGTGGTCGTGTTCACCCCCGCGAATGCGGGGATCTCATCGAGATTGCGATAGTTGAGGGGCTCAAGCGTATCCTTGAGGCTCGTCATGGCGCGGCCGATATCGACGACGACCCCCTCCGGCCCGAGCGTCTCGCGGAAGAACGCGACATCGATCACGAAGGTCGCCCCGTGCAGCTTCTGCGCCGGGCCGAACAGCTCCCCCCGGAACGAATGGGCGATCATCACGTGATCGCGGACTTCGACGGCGAACATGGAAAACTCCTCAAGAATAACGGATGGCGGCGCACAGGCCGGGCGCGCCCGGCGCGAGAAGCTCGCCGATGCGCGCGGGAAGATCGGGGAAGGCGATCTCCTGGGTGATCAGCGCGTCGAGGCGCGAATCGCCGAGGAGGTCGAGCGCCTTGGCGAGACGTCGACGATAGTCCCAACGCGGGCGATAATGCGGCGCGATCCGCCCGACCTGGCTCGAGACGAGCCGCAGGCGGCGGCTGTGGAAGGCGAGGCCGAGGGGCGCGGCGACGGGCTCGGCCCCGTACCAGCTCATCTCGACGATCGTCGCCTCGTCCCCCGCGCAGGCGAGCGCGCAGGACAGCCCGCTCGCCGAGGCGGAGGCGTGGAAGACGACATCCGCTTCCCCCGGCGCGTCGAGGGGCTTGGAGAAGGCGCAGCCCAGATCCGCCGCGATCGGGGCGCGCGCGGGGTCGATGTCGACGAGCGTGACCTCGATGCCGGGCATCCGGCCGACCAGCGCGCAGACGAGGAGGCCGAGGACGCCGCCCCCGACGACGACCGCCCGCGCCCCCGGGCCGAGACCGGAATCCCACACGGCGTTCAGGGCGGTCTCCATGTTTGCGGCGAGGATCGCCCGGCGCGCCGGCAGGTCTTCCGGCAGGGGCGTGAGCATCGCCACGGGCGCGACGAAACGATCCTGGTGCGGATGCAGGCAGAAGACCTCGCGCCCGAGGAGAGCGGGCGGGCCTTCCTCCACGATGCCGACGGCGCAGTAGCCGTATTTCACCGGAAAGGGGAAATCGCCCTCCTGGAACGGCGCGCGCATGCGCACGCGTTCGTCGAGGGGGACGAGACCCTCGTAGACCAGGCGCTCCGTGCCCCGGCTCAGAGCGCTCCACAAGGTGCGCACGAGCGCCTCGCCCGGCGCGGGCGCGGAAATTTCGACGCAGCTGAGAACCGCCTCGCGCTTGCGCACGTAGACCAGGGCATGCGCTTCGATCGCGTGATCCCGCTCGCTCATGCGCTCAAGCCTGACAACATGTCCCGCAATATCCAAACCCCCGGTGACGCGGAATGAACGAAATGGTCCGGGCGACGGCGCTCGAAGCGAAGTCGCCGCTCGCTGCTACCCATACGACGCTTCCGGCCATTCAGACCATGGCGGAGATGCGCAGGCGGCGTCTCTGGATGGCAGGATTGAACGCCGCGACGGGCGTCGCGTTCCTCTCCGCCTGCGCCGCTGTTCTCGCCTCCGACGGCTGGATCGCGCTCGACACCCTTTTTCTCGTCTGCTTCGCGCTCACGGTTCCGTGGACGGTCATGGGCTTCTGGCACGCCGCGATCGGCCTCTGGCTGATCCATGGCCGGAACGGGGGGCTCGCCGATGTCGCTCCCTATGCGCAAGCGGGAGAGGAGCCGGTCCCGGTGCGGCTGCGCGGAGCGATCGTGATGACGCTCCGCAACGAGGATCCCGTCCGGGCGCTGGCGCGGCTGCGCGCGGTCAAGGACAGCCTCGACGCGACGCCGGACGCGCAGGCCTTCACCTGCTTCGTCCTCAGCGACACTTCCGATCCCGCCATCGCCGCCCGGGAGGAGCGCGAGGTGGCGCGCTGGCGCGCGACGACGCGCCGTCCCGAACGCGTCGTCTACCGCCGCCGCAGCGCCAATACCGGCTTCAAGGCCGGCAATCTCCGTGAATTCTGCGAGACCCGCGGCCGCGATTTCGACGTGATGATCCCCCTCGACGCGGACAGCCTGATGAGCGGCGCGGAGATCGTGCGCATGATGCGGATCATGCAGGCCTGGCCGCAGATCGGCATTCTCCAGAGCCTCGTCGTCGGCGCGCCGTCGAAGAGCGCCTTTGCGCGCATCTTCCAGTTCGGGATGCGGCAGGGGATGCGGCCCTATGCCATGGGAATGGCGTGGTGGAGCGGCGATTGCGGCCCCTATTGGGGGCACAACGCCGCTGTCCGCATCCGCCCCTTCCGCGACCATTGCGCGCTTCCCCTCCTCCACGGACGCTCCCCCCTCTCCGGGCACATCCTCTCGCATGACCAGGTCGAGGCCGTCTTCATTCGCCTCGCGGGCTACGAGGTGCGGCTCCTGCCGCGCGAGGGGGGCTCCTTCGAGGAGAACCCGCCGACCATCCTCGACTTCTCCGCCCGCGACCTGCGCTGGTGCCTCGGCAACCTGCAATATCTGCGTCTCCTGCGGCAGCCGGGCCTCCTCGCCGGCCTCCTGCCGACGAGCCGGTTCCAGCTGCTCTGGGCGATCGCGATGTTCCTCGGCGTTCCCGCCGGGACGCTGATGTTCGCACTCCTGCCGCTCTTCGCGCAGAGGCTCGATCCGGAGAGCTTCGCGCTGACGGGGGCAATCGCCCTCGTCCTGTCCTGGCTCGCCATGGCGAACGGGCCGAAGCTCGCCGGGCTCGTGGACATTCTCCTGCGCCCGGCGGAGATCCGACGCTACGGCGGTCGGGCACGGCTCCTCGCCGGAGGGCTGGTCGAATTCGTCTTCTCTCTGCTTCTCGGCGCGGTGACGGGATTTCGCCTCACCCTCTTCATGCTCGCGCTGCCCTTCGGCAGGCGGGTCGCGTGGAACGGGCAGGACCGGGACGCCCACGGCCTTTCCTGGCGGCTGGCTGTCTCGGAATTCTGGGCCCCGACCGCTTTCGGAATCGTGCTCGCCCTGTGGCTCCATGCGGTGTCGCCCGCCTTGTTCTCCTGGACGCTGCCTTGGCTGGCGGGCTATCTCCTCGCGATCCCCTTCGCCGTGGCGAGCGCGTCCCCGGCGGCGGGACGATGGCTCGCCCGGCGCGGAATCTGCGCCGTTCCGGAAGAAATCGCGGTTCCGGCGGAGCTCCGCGCGCTCGAGGTGAGGACATGACGCGGCAGAAGGGAACGGCGCGGGCGATCGGGCGCTCGCTGCGCATCTATCACGGGGATCCGGCGCGCGGGAGGGCGATGGACGCGCTTTACGCGGGCTTCCTGTCTCAGGGCAGCCTCGCCTTCGATATCGGCGCGCATGTCGGCGACCGCATCGCGAGCTTTCGCCGGCTCGGCGCCCGCGTCGTGGCGGTCGAGCCGCAGCCCGGCGCGATGCGGGCCCTGCGGCTGATCCATGGGCGTGACGCCGGCGTCACGCTCGTGCCGGCCGCGATCGGGGACGTGGATGGCGAGATCACGCTCCATGTCAACAGCGCCAATCCGACCGTCACCACGGCATCGGAAGACTTCGTCGCGGCGGCGGAGGGCGCCAGCGGCTGGGAGGGGCAATCCTGGGATCACAGGATCACAGTCCCGATGCTGACCCTCGACAGCCTCGTGGCGGCGCATGGAAGCCCGGATTTCATCAAGATCGACGTCGAGGGGTTCGAGGACAGGGTGCTGGCCGGCCTGAGCTTTCCGGTCCCTGCCCTCTCCTTCGAATTCACCACGATCCAGCGTGATATCGCGCATCGATGCCTGATCCGGCTCGCGCGGCTCGGCGATTATCGCTTCAATCTCGCGATCGGCGAAAGCCAGATTCTGGCGGCGCAGGAATGGCTCACGGCGCAGGACATGGCCGCCCGCGTCGCGGAACTCCCCGCCGAGGCGAATTCCGGCGACATCTACGCGTTGCGCGAAAACCGGCCATGAAAAAACCCTCCCCCGGACGGGGGAGGGTTCGTGACGCCGCGTCCGATCACGCCGCGAGCTGGCGCAGGACGTAGTGCAGGATGCCGCCGTTGCGGAAGTATTCGAGCTCGTCGAGCGTGTCGATGCGGCAGATCACGGGGACCTCCTTGACCGAGCCGTCGGCGAAGGTGACCACGGCGGTCAGCTTCTGGCGCGGCTTGAGCTGGCCGCCGGCGAGCCCCTTGATCGTCACCGTCTCCGAGCCCGTGATTCCCAGCGACTGCCAGGTATGGCCCTCGTCGAAGACGAGCGGCATCACGCCCATGCCGACGAGGTTCGAGCGGTGGATGCGCTCGAAGCTCTCCACGATCACCGCGCGCACGCCCAGCAGCTTCGTTCCCTTCGCCGCCCAGTCGCGCGAGGAGCCCGAGCCGTATTCCTTGCCGGCGAAGATCACGAGCGGCACGCCTTCATCCGCGTAGCGCATGGCCGCGTCGAAGATGTACATCCGCTCGCCGGAAGGCTGGTGGATCGTGTAGCCGCCCTCGACGACGCTGCCCGTCTCGTCTCTCACCATCTGGTTCTTGATGCGGATATTGGCGAAGGTGCCGCGCATCATGATCTCGTGGTTGCCGCGCCGGGTGCCGTACTGGTTGAAGTCGGCCACCGCGACCTGGCGCTCCTGGAGATAGGCGCCCGCGGGCGAGGCGGCGCGGATGTTGCCCGCCGGGGAGATGTGGTCGGTCGTGATCGAGTCGAGGAAGAGGCCGAGGACGCGCGCGTTCTCGATATCCGTGATCGGCGCAGGCTCCTTCGTCATTCCCTCGAAATAGGGCGGGTTCTGCACGTAGGTGGAGCCTGCGGGCCAGGCATAGGTCAACCCGCCCTCGACCTCGACGGCGCGCCAGTTCTCGTCGCCCTTGAACACGTCGGCGTAGCGCGACTTGAACAGGTCGCGCGTCACGGTCTTCTCGATGAAGTCGTTGATCTCCTTCGTCGACGGCCAGATGTCGCGCAGATAGACGGGCTGTCCCTTGTCGTCATGGCCGAGCGGCTCGTTGACGATGTCGGCGAACATGGTTCCCGCCAGCGCGTAGGCGACCACGAGCGGCGGCGAGGCGAGGTAGTTCGCCCGCACGTCCGGATTGACGCGGCCCTCGAAATTGCGGTTGCCCGAGAGCACGGAGACCGCGACGAGGTCGTTGTCGTTGATCGCCTTCGAGATCGCCGGATCGAGCGGCCCGGAATTGCCGATGCAGGTGGTGCAGCCGAAGCCGACGAGGTTGAAGCCCAGCGCGTCGAGATCGTCCTGCAGGCCGGCCTTCTCGAGATATTCCGCCACGACCTGCGAGCCGGGCGCGAGGGAGGTCTTCACCCAGGGCTTGACCTTGAGGCCCTTGGCGGCGGCGTTGCGGGCGAGCAGGCCCGCGCCGATCATGACCGAGGGGTTCGAGGTATTGGTGCAGGAGGTGATCGCCGCGATCACCACGTCGCCATCGCCGATATCGAAGTTCGAGCCCTCGACCTTGAAGCGCTTCGAGCGGTCGATCGCCTTCTTGAACTCCTTCTCCATCGCGCCCTCGAAGGCGGGCTTGGCGTCGGTGAGGAGCACGCGGTCCTGCGGGCGCTTGGGGCCGGCCATGGAGGGCACGACGTCGTTGAGATCGAGTTCGAGCGTATCGGTGAAGACCGGGTCGGGCGTGTCGGCCTCGCGCCACATGCCCTGGGCCTTGGCATAGGCCTCGACGAGGGCGAGGCGCGCCTCTTCACGGCCCGAGACCGTGAGGTAGTCCATGGCGCGGGCGTCGATGGGGAACAGTCCGCAGGTCGCGCCGTATTCAGGCGCCATGTTGCCGATCGTGGCGCGGTCGGCGACGGGCATGTCGTCGAGGCCGGGACCGAAGAACTCCACGAACTTGCCGACGACGCCGCGGGCGCGCAGCATCTGCGTGACGGTGAGCACGAGGTCGGTCGCCGTGACGCCTTCCTTGAGCCTGCCCGTCATCTTGAAGCCGATGACTTCCGGGATGAGCATCGAGACGGGCTGGCCGAGCATCGCGGCTTCCGCCTCGATCCCGCCGACGCCCCAGCCGAGCACGGCGAGGCCGTTGACCATGGTGGTATGCGAATCGGTGCCCACCAGCGTGTCCGGATAGGCGATGATCTCGCCCGTCTTCTCGTCCTTGCGGGTCCAGACGGTCTGCGAGAGATATTCCAGATTGACCTGATGGCAGATGCCGGTGCCGGGGGGCACGACGGAGAAATTGTCGAAGGCGGACTGGCCCCACTTCAGGAAGCGGTAGCGCTCGCCGTTGCGCTGGTATTCCAGCTCGACGTTATGGGCGAAGGCCTTCGGCGTGCCGAACTCGTCGACGATGACGGAGTGGTCGATCACGAGATCGACGGGCACGAGCGGGTTGATCCGCGCCGGGTCGCCGCCGAGCCGCGTGATGCCGTCGCGCATGGCCGCGAGGTCGACCACGGCGGGAACGCCGGTGAAGTCCTGCATCAACACGCGGGCCGGGCGATAGGCGATCTCGCGCTCGTCCCTGCCCTTGTTCTCCAGCCAGCCGGCGATGGAGGCAATGTCGTCCTTCGTCACCGAGCGCCCGTCCTCGTGGCGCAGGAGGTTCTCGAGCAGGACCTTCAGCGAGAAGGGAAGCCGCGAGGCGCCGGTCAGGCCGTTCTTCTCGGCCTCGACGAGGGAGAAATAGGTATACTTCCGGTCGCCGACCGTGAGTTCGCGGCGGCACTTGAAACTATCGAGAGACATGGCGGCTTCCTCGTATCCTGGATCATCCAACGGGTTCAGCAAAGGTGCGCCTTGAAACGCACCCGCGCCGCTCCGGGAGCGCCCGGACACAATCGCGTAAGAAAACGCGGCGCTATGCGAGCGGATATAGTTCAATCCTGCGCAGCAATCTACTGGCCTGAGAATGATTCCAATGTCGAAACCTCCCAAACCGGACGATTTTCCCGTCACCCTCCGCCGCGCCGAAGCCGGCGATCTCGGCGCGATCGTGGCGCTGCTCGCCGACGACGCCCTCGGGGCGGCTCGCGAATCCCTCTCCGATCCGCCCGCGCAATGCTATCGCGACGCCTTCGCGGCGATCGCTTCAGATCCGAACCAGGCCCTTCTCGTGGCCGAGAGCGAGGGGCGGATCGTCGGCTGCCTGCAACTGAGCTTCATTCCCGGCCTTTCGCGCCGGGGCGCATGGCGCGGACAGATCGAGAGCGTGCGCATCGCCTCCGGGCGTCGTGGATCCGGATTGGGGCGCAGGATGATCGCGCACGCGATCGCGGAATGCGCCGGGCGCGGCTGCGGCCTCGTCCAGCTCACCACGGACAAGTCCCGCACGGAGGCCCGCCGCTTCTACGAGCGCCTCGGCTTCGTCGCCAGCCACGAGGGGATGAAGCTCACGCTGCCCTGACGCCCTCAGAAACCGAGGGCGCGCATCGCGGCGACGCAGGCGAGACCCACGGCAATGGCGGCGATCTCGAGCCGCGTCGCGGCCATCGTCGCCATCGCCGCCGCGATCCCGGCAAAGGCCGCGGGGCCGGACTGGGCCGCGATGGGCAGGATCGTCGCCACGACGATCGAGCCGGGAAGCGCCCGCAGCGCCCGCTCGATCCAGGGCCGGATGCGCAGGCGGCTCATGAAGACGACGCCCGAGGCGCGGCAGAAATAGGTGACCACGACCATCATGAAGATTGTCAGGTAGGACCCGGCGGGGCTGGCGAATGCCTCTTCAAGAACGGTCACGGCGCAGCGCTCCCGTGGCCGCGCCGGCGAGGGCGCCGACGATGATGAAGATATAGCCCTCGAAGAGCTGCTGGACCGCGAGCGCCACGATGCCCGCGACCGCCCACGGGACCGCCGGTCCAACGCCGCGCCACAGGGGCGCGAGCATCGCCGCGAAGAAGACCGGCATGACGAGGTCGAGGCCGAAGGCTTCCGGGTTCTCGACGAAGGCGCCGGCGAGGTAGCCGGGCAGCGTCGCCGCCACCCAGGTGACCCACAGGGTAACGCCCGATCCGGTGAGCACGGCGACGTCGTTACCCCCGCCCGCGCGATGGCGCATGCCGACGAGCCAGCTCGCATCGGTCAGCAGGAAGAGCGTCACGGCGCTCGCCGTCTTCGGCGTCCCGGCCATCCAGGGCTGGATCGCCGCGCCCATGAGGATCATCCGCGCATTGATCGTCATCGTCAGCATGGTGACGCCGACGGCGCTCGCCACGGTCCAGCTGTCGCGCCAGATCTCGAGCGCGACCATCTGCGCCGCGCCGGCGAAGACGAAGGCGGAGAGCGCCATGGTCTGCCAGACATCGAGCCCCTTCTGCGAGGCGGCCGCTCCGAACGCCGTCGCGAAGACGATGATGCCGGGCAGGAGCGGCAGGGCGAGCCGCGCTCCGGTGACGGCTCCGGCGAGGGTGAAGGGGGCGCGGGGGGAAGATGCGGTCATGCCATGCTTTCGAACCGGGGCATCGTAGCGAAGAGACAGCCCCTGCACCACAGCGCCCGCATCGGCAAGGCGTTCCCGCGCATGAGGCGCATGCGCGGGAACGAGGCGGCGCCCCTCTCGGGCTATGGCCGAAACCGCGCAGCCGCGCTAAACGGGAGACGTCGCCCGGAGGGGCATCTGTCGTCGTGAAGGGGGCCGCGTGCATTTGCGGGTCGAGGAACTGGATTGCCGCCGCTCCGGCCGGCTGATCTTCGCAGGGCTGTCCTTCGCGCTTGGACCGGGCGACGCGCTGATCGTGACCGGCCGCAACGGCGCCGGGAAATCGACGCTTCTTGCGATCCTGGCCGGGAGGCTGCGACCCGGGCGGGGGAGGATCACGGTCGAGGGGGCGGGAGATTCCACGCTGCCCGAGCGCCTGCACTGGATCGGCCATCGGGACGGGCTCAAGAGCGCCCTGAGCGCCGGCGAGAACCTCGACTTTGCCCGGGACATGCTGGGGGATGCGGCGCTTTCCGCCGAGGAGGCGCTGGAGCGCGTGGGGCTCGCCCATGCGCGAAACCTCCCCGTGGCCTATCTCTCGGCAGGACAAAGGCGGCGCGTGGCCCTCGCCCGGCTGCTCGTCGCGCGCCGACCGCTCTGGCTGCTCGACGAACCCACCTCGGCGCTGGACGCCGCCTCGCAGGACATGCTGCAGGGATTGATGCGCGAGCACCTTGACGGCGGCGGGCTCCTCATCGCGGCGACCCATCTGCCCCTTCCCGTCGACGGCGCGCGGGAAATCCGCATTGAGCCGCCCGCCGCACCGGCCTTCGACGACGAGGGCTGGGCGGCATGATGCGCGCGTTCCTCGCCCTGCTCGGCCGCGACCTGCGGCTCGCGACCCGCATCGGCGGCTCGGGAATGCTCGGGCTCGTCTTCTTCCTGATGATCGTGACCCTCGTGCCGTTTGCCCTCGGCCCGGATCTCAACCTGCTCTCACGCATCGGCCCGGCGATCCTGTGGATCGCGGCGGTGCTCGCGACGCTGATCGGCCTCGACCGCCTGTTCCAGGCCGATGAGGAGGACGGCTCGCTCGACCTCATGCTCGCCTCGCCGCTGCCCCTCGAACTCGTGGTCCTCGCCAAGGTCGGGGCGCACTGGCTGACGACGGGCGCGCCGCTGGCGCTCGCGGTCCCCCTGTTCGGCCTTCTCGTCGCGCTCGACTTCCCTGGCATGCTGGCGATGGTGGCCACGCTCCTCGTGGGAACCCCCGCCCTGACCTTCATCGGGGCGATGGGCGCGGCGCTCACCGCCTCGATCCGACGCGGCGGGCTGATCCTCTCGATCCTCGTCCTGCCGCTGATGATCCCCACGCTGATCTTCGGCGTCTCGGCCGCAAACGCCGCCCGCGGGGGGACGGTTCCCTTCACGACGCCGTTCCTGATCCTCTGCGCCCTGACGCTCGTGACCGCGCTGGTGGGAACGGTGGCGGCGAGCATGGCGTTGAGACAGGGCGAATGACGGAGAGGCCAGAGTTTATTCACAGTTTGTAAACGAATGCGCAGCGAGCATCGGGGCGGTCGGTTTCATTATGCGATTCGGCGCTTGGTAGCAGGCTGATGCGTGACAAGCCTGCAACGCCCTGCGATAATGCAACCTGGTGCGGCAATGGCTGACTTGCCCGGAGGGCGAAAATCGGCTGCATTGCCGGCGATTCGCAGGAATTGCGGAGGAGGAGAGTTGATGAACGAGGTTTCGAGCTGGGTCGTGGAAGCGGAGCGGGCGCGGTTAACCGACGAGGAACGGCGCACGATCGACGCCCATCTGCGCAGAATCGGCATCGATCGCGAGACCTATCTCCCCTATATCCGCCGCCAGGTCGTCGACCTCGATGCCGGCCGCGCCGCCGTGCGCGATGACGAGCGGCAGGACCGCGAAACTTCCGCCGCCTGACCGGCGCGCTGCTTCCTATCCGACGATCCACCGGAATCGATCATAGTCATGGTTCTCCAGCCGCACGGGCTGATGGCCGTGATAGCGCCACGCCTGGGACCCGACGCTGGCGCGGCCGTCCAGGGTCGCATCCCGCACCTGTTTGCCCGAGAGCGTAATCACGAGCCCATGTGCCCCGCGCGGCAGGTGCAGGGGGATGGCGCCGCTGACATCGTCTTTCCACAGGCCGACGGAGCGGTTTTCGGCGCGCCGTCCCATGGCGTTCGTGCGCTCCATGAGGCCGAGGCACGTCAGCGTGAGGACCGAGGAACCGGGATCGTCGGCGAGGGTCGTGGCGTAGCGGGCCGGCCAGCGCTGCGGGATCTGCGGCCCGTCCATCAGCAGCACGAAGACGAGATTGGGCCCGATCGAGCGCAGGGGTCCGTGGCAGGGCTCGCTGCGGGCGAGATCCTCGCAGATCATGACGCTGAAGACCGAGCGCTCGCGGAAGACGTTCAGTCCGGCCTGGCGCGCCACGACATCGTTCCCCTCCCACCAGGTCTTGTGCGGGTCGAGGGCGGAGCCTAGCCCGTATTCGCGGATCTGGCTGCCGTCCACGCGCCAGCGGTGATGCTTGGCCCGGGAATACGTAATGGCCCGGCGCCTGCCCTCGTGCTCGTGAAAAGTGGTGGTCAGAACGAAGTTGCCGAGGGCGTCGCTGCAATCGCCGGATGAGCCCGCCACGAGAAATTCGACATTCGGGGCGTGCTCGCAGAGGGCGCGCACGATTTTGTCGTAGATGGGCCAGTCGAGGGCGAGTTCGGGAAAAATCACGCCGTGGATCGCGCCGGTATCGTTCTCGGCCCGTTCGATCAGCGCGCGGACGAAATCGGAGAGCTGCCCGGCGGCGGCCTTCTTGTCCCGCTCGTGACGAAGCCAGCTCTGGTCAATGTCGAACCAGCCCCAGTCCGCGTGGGCCGGGCTGTCCTCCGTGACGATGGGACGGAAGCAGCCGGCGGGCAGCGCGTAGGGCAGCGGAATCGCCAGGATGTTGAGCGCATCCCCGTCCCGCCGCACGGGTGCGGGATTGCGCAGCCAGCTCAGCTCCACGGTCCCGCGCGGCGGGAGCAGTGCGAGATGACGGCTGAGGGTGCGCAGGGTGCAGCCGACACCAGGGGTGCGCGCCTTGGGCAGAACCCGCACGGAGTAGGGATCGGCCATGACGCAGAGGGAATCAAGGCTTTCCCGATAGCGGCGGTGGCGATCGTCGGTGCCGATCGGTTCGGTCACGTGGCTGTCGCCCTCGATGACGGCAAAAATCGGTTCGGCGATCGCATTCTCGATACCGGCGTCGAACCCGATCCCGGCGCAGGCCTCGTCGGCGATCACGAGCAGGGCGAGGGCGGCCTTCCACCAGCGCGGGACGTCCGTACGGTCCTGGTCCCGATTCAGCGGCTCGTCGCGATACGCCCAGAGGACCTTCCAGTAGGGAGCGATACGGGCGAGAGCACCCGGCTTGTCGAGGCCCGCGTGACGCCAGGCTTCGCCGGCTTCGATCCAGCTGCGCCGTTCGGTTTCGTCGAAGACGAGGTGGCGGCTGCGCAGGTGGCGGGGCGGGCCGAAGGGCGCGACGGCCCGATAGACGTCCCCCCGGTCGAGGAGAAGGGCGGCTGCGGCGAAAACGTCCGTCGGGAAATGGGGCATGCAGCGCCAGTTCCGCGTCCCGGGGCGGGTTCCGCCCGGAAACAGCCGCGCGAGCGTCTCGCCGATCGTGGCGGCGAGAAAGGGCGTAGGCTTTGGACCGGACATGGCGCGTCACCGTGATCGGGGGCGGAACCCCGAACGATGCGTGCGATTCGTCAATGATTCAAGCAGAGATTGTCGACGATCAGTCCCCGGCGGCGGCCTCGATCGCTTCCATGTCCTCGTCGGAGAGGCCGAAATGGTGGCCGATCTCGTGAATGAGGACGTGGCTGACGATCGCGCCGAGCGTCTCGTCGTGATCGGCCCAGTAATCGAGGATGGGGCGGCGGTAGAGCCAGATGAGATTGGGGAAATGGCCGCTCTCGACCCCCCCGCCCTGGGCGAGGCCGATCCCCTGGAACAGGCCGAGCAGCGCGAAGGGATCATCCGTCTCGAATTCGCGCAGGACGTCGTCGTCGGGGAAATCCGTCACCTGGACCACGAGGCCGTCGCAGAGGGCGCGAAACTCATCCGGAAGCCGCGCATAGGCCTCCTCCGCCATCGCCTGCATCTGGGCGAGGTCCGGAGCCTTGAGGTCGATGAAGGGGTCGCCCTGTCGCGTCACGCGTGGGTTCCATTCGCGCGAGGGAGCGGGCGGGCGAGCGGCTTTCCGGCCGCCCGCCCGACGGCCGGATCAGCTCGCCGCGAGCTCGGCCTGCGCGAGTTCGCGCACGTCCACGAAGTGCCCGGCGATCGCCGCCGCCGCCGCCATGGCGGGAGAGACGAGATGCGTGCGGCCCTTGAAGCCCTGGCGGCCCTCGAAATTGCGGTTCGAGGTCGAGGCGCAGCGCTCCGTCGGGGCAAGCCGGTCCGCGTTCATGGCGAGGCACATGGAGCAGCCCGGCTCGCGCCATTCGAAGCCCGCCTCGAGGAAGATCTTGTCGAGGCCTTCCGCCTCGGCCTGCATCTTCACGAGGCCGGAGCCGGGGACGATCATCGCGTTGACGCCTTCCGCCACCTTGCGGCCCTCGACGATGCGCGCGACCGCCCGCAGATCCTCGATGCGGCCGTTGGTGCAGGAGCCGATGAAGACGCGGTCGAGCTTGATGTCGGTGATCTTCGTTCCCGGCTTCAGTCCCATATATTCGAGCGCCCGCCATTTCGAGGCGCGCTTGTTGGGATCCTCGATCTCGTCCGGATTCGGCACCACGCCAGTGACGGAGATGACGTCCTCGGGGCTCGTTCCCCAGCTCACGATCGGCGGGAGATTGGCGGCGTCGAGGCGGATCTCCTTGTCGAAGTGCGCGCCTTCGTCGGTCTTCAGGCTCTCCCAATAGGCCACCGCGCGGTCCCAGGCCTCGCCCTTGGGCGAGCGCGGGCGGTCCTTGAGATAGGCGTAGGTCTTCTCGTCGGGGGCGATCAGGCCGGCGCGGGCGCCGCCCTCGATCGTCATGTTGCAGACCGTCATCCGGCCTTCCATCGAAAGGGCGCGAATGGCCTCGCCCGCATATTCGATGACGTGGCCGGTGCCGCCCGCTGTCCCGATCTCGCCGATGATGGCGAGGATGATGTCCTTGCCCGTCACGCCGGCCGGCAGCTTGCCGTCGACGATCACCCGCATGTTCTTCGCCTTCTTCTGGATCAGGGTCTGGGTGGCGAGCACGTGCTCGACCTCCGAGGTCCCGATCCCGTGGGCGAGCGCGCCGAAGGCCCCGTGGGTCGAGGTGTGGCTGTCGCCGCAGACGATGGTCGTGCCCGGCAGCGTGAAGCCCTGCTCGGGGCCGACCACGTGGACGATGCCCTGGCGCATGTCTCGCTCGTCGAAATACTCCACGCCGAATTCGGCGGCGTTCTGCGCCAGCGTCTCGACCTGGGTGCGGCTCTCGGGATCGGAGATGCCCTGCGAACGGTCTGTCGTCGGGACGTTGTGATCGACGACGGCGAGGGTCTTGCCCGGTGCGCGCAGCTTGCGGCCGGCGGTGCGCAGCCCCTCGAACGCCTGCGGGCTCGTGACCTCGTGCACGAGGTGGCGATCGATATAGAGGAGGCAGGTCCCGTCGGGTTGCGTGTCGACCACGTGATCGTCCCAGATCTTGTCGTACATCGTGCGGGGCTTGTTCATTCTCGGCCTCTCCTTGAGACGTTGATCCCGTCGCCCGGCCCCCAGGGCCCAGGCATCATGTCCGGATCGAGATTACGAAGCGGCGCGCGGGGCGTAAAGCACGCCGCGGGTGCGCGAAAACGAAAAGGCGCGGCCCTTCGCAAGGCCGCGCCCGAAAACCGCCACGACGACAGCCTTACTCGGCGGCCGGAGTGGAGGCGGCCGCTTCCGCTGCGGCGGCGGCGGCAGCGCGCTGGTCCTTGCGGGAGACGCGGTTCTTGTCGACGCGCTCGGCGATGCGGGCCGACTTACCGCGGCGATCGCGCAGGTAGTACAGCTTCGCCCGGCGGACCTTGCCGCGGCGCACGAGCTTGATCGACTCGATCAGCGGGGAATAGATCGGGAAGACGCGCTCGACGCCCTCGCCGTAGGAAATCTTGCGGACGGTGAAGCTCTCGTTGATGCCGCCGCCGTTGCGGGCGATGCACACGCCCTCGTAGGCCTGCACGCGGGTGCGCTCGCCTTCCTTGACGCGGACGTTCACGATGAGCGTGTCGCCGGCTTGGAAATCGGGCACTTCCTTGCCGAGCCTGGCGATCTGCTCCTTGTCGAGCTGTTCGATGATGTTCATGTCTTCTGCTCCGGCCGTCGCATGATCGTGCGGACCGCACGCCATGCAGGATTTCGGCATCCTGTTTTGAGTTGAGCGCGCGCTTTACCCCAATCCCCGCTGCTTGTCGAGCGCCTTTTGCGGCTTTGCGGCAGGCGGATGGGTGGGGGAACGCGGCGTGGCCGTGACGCGGCGATCCCCCTCGGTGCGCAAAATCAGAAGTCGTCGCGTGCTTCGCGGACATCCTCGAGGTCGTGCAGGTAATCCTTGCCGTCGCGATAGGTCCAATCCTCCATCGCGCCCGTCCCGTCGCGCTCGACGAGCCTGCCCACCCAGGCGCCCATGGTCGCCTGGTTGTCCGCACCGCGCATGGCGATCGGCCCCATCACGGTCTCGAATTCCGCATCCTCGAGGGCCGCGATCAGCGCCTCGGTCTCCACCGATCCGGCGCGCTCGATCGTGTCGCGGATCATGTAGGCGAGGACGTAGCCGAGGAGCGAGCCGAGGCGCGGCGTCTCGTCGAACCGGGCCTGATAGGCCTCGATGAAGGCCTTGTGCGGCTCCTCCTCGATATCCTGCCAGGGGTAGCCCGTGACGATCCAGCCGACCGGCACCTCGTCGCCAAGGGGGAGGTTCCATTCCGGCTCGCCGGTGAGAAGGCTCATGACGGGCCTGTCCTCGAACAGGCCGCGCGTATCGCCCTCGCGTACGAAGGCCACGAGGTCCCCGCCGAACAGGACGTTGAAGATGCCCTCGGGATTGGCCTGCTCGATCGCGGCGACGGTGGAGCCGGCGTCGATCTGGCCCAGCGCCGGATATTGCTCCGCGACGATCTCCGCATCCGGGACCGCCTCCGCGAGCAGCCGCTTGAAGACCGCGGCGGCGGACTGGCCGTATTCGTAGTTCGGCGCGACGATCGCCCAGCGCTTCGCGCCGGTCTTCTGCGCCTCCTCGACCAGCATCCCGACCTGCATGTAGGTGTTGGGGCGGATGCGGAAGGTGTAGCGGTTGCCCTTCTCCATGGTGATGGCGTCGGTCAGTGGCTCTGCCGCGATGAAGAGCGTCTCGCGCTGGTTGGCGAAATCCGTCATCGCCACGCCGACATTCGACAGGAAGGTCCCGAACAGGAACGACACGTTCTCGCGCGTCAGAAGCTCCTCGGCGACCCGCGTCGCGTCGCCGGGGGAGGCGCCGTCATCCCGCGAAATCACCTCGATCGGCCGCCCGACCAGCACGCCGCCCGCGGCGTTGATCTCCTCGAAGGCGAGCTGGAAGCCCTGGCGATAGGGGACCGTGAAGGCAGCCCAGCGGCTGTAGGAATTCAGTTCCCCGATGCGGACCGGCTCCTGCGCCTTGGCCGCCGTGGAGACCGCCCCGAGGCCCAGCCCGGCCGCCATCAGCCCCGCCAGGAACCCCGCGAGCAGACCGCGCCGCGCAATCGTCTTTCTGATCATCATCTATGCTCCGTGAGCTGCCTTGGATGGACCCGTCCGCCCTTTCGGGCGCCGCGGGTCGCCGCGCCTTGATAAACATGGGGAACGCGACGAACAACAACAATTAACGCCCGGATTGATGAATACGGGCGTATGCACGTCTTCATTGCGTGAATTGGACGGCGGCCCCCTCGAGCGCCTTCTTCAGCGCCCGCAGATCCTGCCAGGCGCGGCGCTTCTGGAGGGGCTGGCGCAGCAGATAGGCGGGATGGAATGTCGAGAGCGCGGGGATCGTCCGCGAACCGGTATCATAGGCGAACCAGCGGCCGCGTGCGGCGGTGATGGCGGTGCGCGTGCCGAGCAGCGCCTGCGTCGCCGAGCCGCCGAGACAGACGATGAAGTCCGGATCGGCAAGGGCGACCTGGCGCTGGATGAAGGGCAGGCATACTGCAAGCTCCTGCGGCGTCGGCGTGCGATTCCCCGGCGGACGCCAGGGAATGACGTTCGCGATGTAGACGCTCTCCCGGTCGAGGCCGATCGCCGCAAGCATGCGGTCGAGCAGCTGCCCGGAGCGCCCGACGAAGGGCCTTCCCTCCCGGTCTTCCTCGGCGCCCGGCGCTTCGCCGATCAGCATGACCCGGCCCTGCGGATTGCCGTCGTCGAAGACGAGGTTCTTCGCCATGCTCTTCAGGGCGCAGCCGTCGAATTCCGCAAGAAGCGCGCGCAAGGCCTCGAGGCTCTGGGCCTCGGCGGCGAGAGCCTTCGCCGAAGCCTGCGCTTCCTCGGGGGGAATGGCCGTGATCGCCGCGGGCGGCGGCGCGGGGGCGGCGCGCTCCGCCTCCTTCTGCGGCCGGAATTGCTGGGGGATACGAAGGGCCGCGCGGTCGGCGGAGTCGCGGCGGCGTTCGGCGCCCTCCCCCGGCCCTTCCGCAACCGCCGGCCCGGAGGCGCGCCGTGCTTCGCGGCGGGCGGCCTCCTCCGCGAACCGGTCGAAGGGCTCCTCCGCGAGGGCGCAATCGATCCCGGCCTCGGCATAGAAGTCGAGGAGGGCGGCAAGCGCGGCGCGGTGGTCCATCGCGGGTTCCATCCCATTCTTCTAGTGCAACGGCGCGCGGGCGTCCACGAAGGGGCGCCCGCCGCCGAAGCGCGCTAGAGAATGAACCGGCTCAGATCCGCGTTCTGCGCGAGGTCGCCGACCTCGCGGCGGACATAATCGCCGTCGATCGTGACCGTCTCGCCGGCCTTGTCGGTGGCGGTGAACGAAATGTCGTCGAGGACCCGCTCGATCACCGTCTGCAGCCGCCGCGCGCCGATATTCTCGACGCTCGAATTGACCTGCACCGCCACCCTCGCGAGGGCGTCGATGGCGTCGTCGGTGAAGGCGAGCGTGACGCCCTCCGTGGCGAGGAGCGCGACCGACTGCTTGATCAGGCTCGCCTCGGTCTCGGTCAGGATGCGGCGGAAATCGTTCTCGTCGAGGGGGTTGAGCTCGACGCGGATGGGAAGCCGCCCCTGCAGTTCCGGCAGCAGGTCGGAGGGCTTTGCGACGTGGAAGGCCCCCGAGGCGATGAACAGGATATGGTCCGTCTTCACCGGGCCGTGCTTCGTCGCGACGGTGGTGCCCTCGATCAGCGGCAGGAGATCGCGCTGCACGCCCTCGCGCGAGACATCCGCCCCGGTGCGGCCCTCGCGGGCGCAGATCTTGTCGATCTCGTCGAGGAAGACGATGCCGTTGTTCTCGACCTCGCGGACCGCTTCCTGCGTCAGCGACTCCTGGTCGAGGAGCTTGTCGCTCTCCTCCGCGATCAGCGGCTCGTAGGCCTCGACGACCGTGGTGCGGCGCGTCGTCGTGCGCCCACCGAAGGCCTTGCCGAACATGTCGCCGAGGGAGATCGCCCCCATCGACGCGCCGGGCATGCCGGGAAGCTCGAACATCGGCATGCCGGACGCGCCTGCCTGCATCTCGATCTCGATCTCCTTGTCGTTCAATTCGTCGTTGCGGAGCTTCTTGCGAAAGGACTCGCGGGTGGCCGGTGAGGCGGTCGGGCCGACGAGGGCGTCGAGGACGCGGTTCTCGGCGGCGAGCTGCGCCTTCGCCTTGACCGACTTGCGCTTCTCCTCCTTCACGAGGCCGATGCCGATCTCGACGAGATCGCGCACGATCTGCTCGACGTCGCGCCCCACATAGCCGACCTCGGTGAACTTCGTCGCCTCGACCTTGAGGAACGGCGCGCCCGCGAGCTTCGCGAGACGACGGGCGATCTCGGTCTTGCCGCAGCCGGTGGGGCCGATCATCAGGATGTTCTTGGGCAGAACCTCGTCCTTGATCGGACCCGTCAGCTGCTGGCGGCGCCAGCGGTTGCGCAGGGCGATGGAGACCGCGCGCTTGGCGTTCTTCTGGCCGACGATGAAGCGGTCGAGTTCGGAGACGATCTCGCGGGGGGTGAAGGTGGTCATTGCAGGATGGGATCCGTTCTGAATTGCATGATGGAAACCCCGTCGGTGCGCCCCTCGAGATGTGGCACGGGCGTGAACCCGGCCTTCCGGTAGGCGCGAACGGCGCGCAGGTTTGCCGGATCGGGATCGATGATGATCATCCCGAAGCCGCGTCCGTGCAGTTCCAGCGCGAAGGCGCGCAGGACGGCGGAGCCTAGGCCACGGGAAAGGTGCTCCTCCTCGGCGATGGACAGGTCGACCCCGACGGCTTCGGCGGGCAGTTCCATCAGCCATGGATTCTCGCGCGCCCATTCGGGCGTCTGGTGGGGTCCGATGTACCAGAGCTGGATGTATCCCCGCGGCTCCCCCGACCGGAGAAAGATGTAGGGCCGCGTTGAATCCCTGCCCTCGACCATGTCGCGGATGAAGCCGAGCTCTGTCGCGGGATCGCCCCACCATTCGCGCCAATGCGGCCGCGCGAGCCACTCCGCCAGCATCGGCAGGTCGGCGGCCCGCACCGGTCGAAAGGCGAGGTCGCCGGTCTCGAAGGCGCCGGGTGGAACTGCGGCGCATCCGCCTTCTCCGCGGGACGGTTCGGCGGGCGTCGCCGTCACGTTCCGCTCTCCATCGTCTCCACCACGAGATTGCCGTTGGTGTAGACGCAGATATCGGCGGCGATCTGGAGCGAGCGGCGCACGATCGCCTCGGCGTCGACATCGGTGTCGATCAGCGCGCGCGCCGCCGCGAGGGCGTAGTTGCCGCCGGAGCCGATCGCCATGACGCCGCCGTCGGGTTCGAGCACGTCGCCCGCCCCGGAGAGGAGGAGGCCCACATCCTTGTCCGCGACGAGCATCATCGCCTCGAGTCGGCGCAGATAGCGATCGGTGCGCCAGTCCTTCGTGAGTTCGACGCAGGCGCGCACCAGCTGCCCCGGATATTGCTCGAGCTTGGCCTCGAGGCGCTCGAACAGGGTGAAGGCGTCCGCCGTCGCGCCGGCAAAGCCGCCGATCACGGAGCCCTTGGCGAGCCGGCGCACCTTGCGGGCGTTGCCCTTCACGATGGTCTGGCCGAGGCTGACCTGCCCGTCGCCGCCGATCACGAGTTGCCCGCCCTTGCGGACCATGAGGATGGTCGTGGCGTGCATCCGCGGGGAGTTGTCTGTGGACAAGTTGTGATCTCCGTTGAAAGCCTGCCGCTTCACTTAAGAGATGATATCCGCTTTTCCAACTCGTATGGCGTTTTCGTCCGACCCTTGCTAGAACCCGCGCCTACCCGCAGCCCGCGTTCCGACGCGCAATCGAAGTCACGAACATGCAGCAGAAGCGTCAAGCGAGCGTCTCCCGCCGCACCGCGGAGACCGACATCACCCTGTCGCTCGATCTCGACGGCTCCGGAAAGGCCACGATCGAGACCGGCGTGGGCTTCTTCGACCACATGCTGGAGCTTCTCGCGCGCCACGCCCTGTTCGACCTCTCCGTCAGCGCCAAGGGCGACCTGCATGTCGACCAGCACCACTCGGTGGAGGATGTCGGCATCGCCCTCGGCCAGGCCTTCCGCGAGGCCCTGGGCGACAAAAAGGGCATCAGCCGCTATGCGGATATGCATCTGCCAATGGATGAGACACTGACCCGCGTCGCGATCGACATTTCGGGGCGGCCCTTCCTCGTCTTCCGGACGGCCTTCCCGACGGAGAAGATCGGGGCCTTCGACACCGAGCTGGTGCGCGAATGGTTCCAGGCCTTCGCGATCAACGCGGGCGTGACGCTGCACGTGGAGACGCTTTACGGCGAGAACAGCCACCATATCGCGGAAAGCTGCTTCAAGGGATTGGCCCGGGTCTTGCGGCGCGCGGTGGCGATCGAACCACGGGAGGAGGGGCGCGTTCCCTCCACCAAGGGAGCATTGTGAACGATGCGGGTCTATACGGTCCATGTCCGGCGCGACGCCACGCCCGGCGACGCCTCGGCCTTCGACGAGGCGATCCTGGTGCGTGACGGATTCACGTTCCCGGCCTTCCTCTTCACGGCCCTGTGGTTCTTCTTCCATCGCCTGTGGATCGCCGGGCTTGGCGTTCTCCTCGCGGTGATCGCCTTCGGCTTTCTCATCGACGCGCTGGCCCTCGCCCCGCTCGCGGCATTCGGCGCGCATCTGCTCCTGGCCTCCCTGATCGGCCTCGAGGCGAGCAGCCTGCGTCGCTGGACCTATGCCCGCAACGGCATGCCCGCCGTCGATATTGTCGCCGGCATCGATTACGAGGAGGCGGAGGCCAAGGCCTGCGCGCGCTGGCTGGCGCGGCGTCGCGCGCCGGAAGCGGCGAGCCAGGTGCAGCGCGATCCGGCCGCGGACGGATTGCTCGCGGCCCGGCCGGCCCGCGCCCCCGCCGCGCCCGCTCCCCGCGAGCGTGACGTGATCGGCCTGTTTCCGGAGCGTTCGCGATGAGTGTCGCCATCATCGACTACGGCTCCGGGAACCTGCATTCGGCGGCCAAGGCCTTCGAGCGGGCCGCGCGGGAGGCGGGGCTCGACCAGCCGATCCACGTCACCGGCGACCCGCAGGTCGTGCTCAAGGCCGACCGCATCGTGCTCCCGGGCGTCGGGGCCTTCGCCGATTGCCGCCGCGGCCTCGACGCCGTGCCCGGCATGGTCGAGGCGATGACGCAGGCCGTGAAGGAGGAGGGCAAGCCCTTCCTCGGAATCTGCGTCGGCATGCAGCTCCTCGCCACCCGCGGCCTCGAGCACGAGACCGCCCTCGGGCTCGACTGGATCCACGGGGACGTGACCGCGATCACCCCCTCCGATCTCAGCCTCAAGATCCCGCATATGGGCTGGAACGTGCTGCACAAGCAGCGCGAGCACGCGCTTCTCGACGGGATCGAGACCGGGCCGAACGGGCTCCACGCCTATTTCGTCCATTCCTACGCCCTGCAGCCGACCGATATGTCCGACGTCGTGGCGGTCACCGATTACGGCGGCCCCGTCACGGCGATCGTGGCGAAGGACAATGTCGCGGGCACGCAGTTTCATCCCGAGAAGAGCCAGACCCTGGGGCTGGCGCTGATCGCCAATTTCCTGAGGTGGCGCCCGTGATCCTGTTTCCCGCGATCGATCTCAAGGAGGGCCGCTGCGTCCGGCTCGTCCAGGGCGACATGGACCAGGCGACGGTCTTCAACGACGATCCCGCCGACCAGGCCGCGACCTTCGCCGCCCAAGGCTTCGAGTGGCTGCATGTCGTCGACCTCGACGGCGCCTTCGCCGGGGAGCCGATCAACGGCAACGCCGTCGATTCCATCCTCGCGCGCATCGGCCTGCCCGTGCAGCTCGGGGGCGGCATCCGCGACATGCGCACCGTCGAGGCCTGGCTCGAGAAGGGCGTGGCGCGGGTGGTCATCGGCACCGCCGCCGTTCGCGATCCCGCCTTCGTGCGCGAGGCGGCCCGGCTGCATCCGGGAAGGATCGCCGTCGGCATCGACGCCAAGGACGGCAAGGTCGCGGTCGAGGGCTGGGCGCAGACCTCGACGCTGACGGCGGAGGAACTCGGCCGCCGCTTCGCGGATGCGGGCGTCGCCGCGATCATCTACACCGACATCGCCCGCGACGGCATCCTCAAGGGTCTCAACATCGAGATGACGTTGGCCCTCGCCGAGGCCGTCTCGATCCCCGTCATCGCCTCGGGCGGCCTCGCCTCCATCGCCGATATCGAGCGCCTGCTCCAGCCCGATTGCGCGGCCCTCGCCGGCGCGATCACCGGCCGCGCCCTCTATGACGGCCGCATCGACCCGGCGGAGGCGCTGGCGATGATCAAGGCGGCGCGATGACGCCAGAGGGAGATGCGCTGCACGAATCTGTTGCAGCCTGCAAACCTCCAACGTCATCGCGTCAGTCGAAAGCCCAGCTCAGGCATTCTCCCTCCCCTGAGGGGAGGGTCGGGGTGGGGTAGGCCGCGCCAGCGGCCTCCACGCGGGTGCGATCATGGGAAACGTCCGAGATCCTGCACGCCCCTTCGCGCTGCGCGCGAATACCCCACCCTTGATCCCTCCCCTGAGGGGAGGGAAATCGCCCTCGATGAAGCGCTTCTCGCGGTATCCTCTCGGGCGGAGCACCGTGCTGCATCGACCTCGGTGCTCTGGCGGACGAGCCCCCAACCCAACCTTTCGCCTTGACGCGCGCGCCTTTCCTCCCGCAAGGAAGTGCGGTCAATTCCGCGCCTTGCGAGAGAACGCGCCGCCCATGCTGAAGACCCGCCTCATTCCCTGCCTCGACGTCAAGGACGGCCGCGTGGTCAAGGGCGTGCAGTTCGTCGACCTGCGCGACGCCGGCGATCCGGTGGAATGCGCGCTGGCCTATGACGCCGCCGGCGCGGACGAGCTTTGCTTCCTCGACATCACGGCGAGCCACGAGGATCGCGGCATCCTGCTCGACGTCGTGCGGCGCACGGCGGAAGCCTGTTTCATGCCGCTGACCGTCGGCGGGGGCGTGCGCAGCGTCGAGGACATCCGCGCGCTCCTGCTCGCGGGGGCGGACAAGGTTTCGATCATGACGGCGGCGGTGAAGGACCGCGATTTCGTGCGCCGGGCCGCCGAGAAATTCGGCGTGCAGTGCATCGTCGTCGCCATCGACGCCAAGCGCGTCTCGGGCGAGGGCGAGCCGCCCCGCTGGGAGATCTTCACCCATGGCGGACGCACTCCCACCGGCATCGATGCGATCGATTATGCCCGCGAGGTCGCGGCGCTTGGGGCGGGCGAACTGCTCGTCACCTCGATGGACCGCGACGGGACCAAGGCCGGCTATGATCTCGAGCTCATCCGCACCATCTCGAGCGCCGTCTCGATCCCGGTGATCGCCTCGGGCGGGGTCGGCGATCTCGACCATCTCGTTGCGGGCGTGCGCGACGGGCGGGCGAACGCGGTGCTCGCCGCCTCGATCTTCCATTTCGGCGAATATTCCATCGGGGAAGCCAAGCGCTACATGGCGAAGGCCGGGCTCCCCATGCGACTGGACACGTGAGCGCGACGATGACCGATTTCAGCCTCGCCGATCTCGCGGCGATCGTTGCCGAACGCGCCGGGGCCTCGCCGGACGAATCCTACACCGCCCGGCTCGTCGCCGACCCATCCCGCGCCGCGAAGAAATTCGGCGAGGAGGCGGTCGAGGCGGTGATCGCGGCGGTCGAGGATGATTCCAAAGCCCTGGTCGCCGAGAGCGCGGACGTCCTCTATCATCTCCTCGCGCTGCTCGCCGCGCGCCGCGTTCCGCTGGACGCCGTCATGGCGGAACTGGCGCGGCGGACGGCGCAGTCGGGTCTCGCGGAGAAGGCGTCACGGACCGCCCCGCGGCAGGAGTGAGTACGGGCCGATGATCGACAAGCTCGCAGCCGAGATCGGGGAGCGCGGAGGCGAGGCCAGCCTTTCGCCCTACCGCACCTTCTCGCGCGAGGAATGGGCGAGCCTGCGCGCCGACCAGCCGATGACGCTGACGGGCGAGGAGGTGATGCAGCTGCAATCCCTCAACGACCCGATCTCGCTTGACGAGGTGATCGCCATCTACCTCCCGCTCTCGCGGCTGCTTGCGCTCTACGTGGCGGCGACGCAGGGCCTGTTTCGCGCCACGCAGCGCTTCCTGCTGGCCGAGAACGAGGTGAAGTCGCCCTATATCATCGGCGTCGCCGGATCGGTCGCAGTGGGCAAGTCGACGACGGCGCGCGTGCTCAAGGCGCTTCTTGCGCGCTGGCCCAACACGCCGAAGGTCGACCTCATCACCACCGACGGCTTCCTCCTGCCCAATGCGGAGCTGCAGCGGCTGGGGCTGATGGAGCGCAAGGGCTTCCCGGAGAGCTACGACACCGCGAAGCTCCTGCATTTTCTCAAGGCGCTGAAATCCGGCCAGGGCAGCGTCGCCGCGCCGCTCTATTCTCACCTCGTCTACGACGTCGTGCCCGGGGAGGAAGTGGTCGTCGACCGCCCGGACATCCTGATCGTCGAGGGGCTCAACGTGCTCCAGCCGGCCCGCATGCCGAAGGACGGAAAGGCGATCCCCTTCGTCTCGGATTTTTTCGACTTCTCGATCTATCTCGACGCAGACGAGGCGGACCTGCACCGCTGGTACGTCAACCGGTTCCTCCGCCTGCGCCACACCGCCTTCCGCGATCCCCTCTCCTATTTCCGCAAATACGCCGAGCTGGAAGAGGAGGAGGCGATCCGCACGGCGGAAGGCCTGTGGAACCGCATCAACCTGATCAACCTGCGCGAAAACATCCTCCCCACGCGCCAGCGCGCCAGCCTGATCCTGCGCAAGGGCCCGAGCCACCGCATCGAGGAAGTCGCCCTGCGGCGGCTCTAGGCGGGAACGCTCAGAAGGCGAAGGAGAGAGCCAGCTTCGCCTTGTGGCGGTTGAAGTTGCCGAGATCAAGCCGGGTCGTCTCGCCGGGCCTGCGCCCCCAGACCTGGGTCGAGAAGGTCCCGGCCAGCTCCAGGTTCTCCGCCAGCGGGGTGTAGAGGGTCGGCCCGAAGAAGATCGCTTCGCCGGCAAACCGGTTCAAGCCGGTCCCGTCGTAGGAGCGCAGATAAGCCGCCTGCGCGCCAAGAAAGGCCGAACCCCAAACCCGCGTCGAAACGGCAGCGGCAAAGCCCGCCGCCGTCCGCGTCCGGTTGCGATCCCCGTCGAAGCGCGTATTGGAGAAAGAAACCGCTGGAGCAAATTCCAGCCACTCCGTCGCGCCGGTTGTCGCTCCGAGCTTGCCGGTGAGGCCCGTGAAGGGGCCGGAACGGTGGCGGTGGCGGAGGTGGCGGCGGCCGAACTTCAACGCGCGTCCTCGCCAAAGCCACCCTCCCCCTTCCATGTCATCCCCGGCCAGGGCCGCGCAGCGGCGGAGGGGAAGGGGATCCTGCCGCGACGATGATGCAGGGAGGCGCTGGCCCCTGAGGCTCCATGACCCGCTCGCCTGGATCCCCTTCCCGGCGCTTCGCGCCGCCGGGGATGACACGGGTGGGGGCGGGGCTGGAATGGGGCGGTGGCGGTGGCGAGGGCGGGTCAGCCCCACGGCCCCTGCCACCCTCCCCCTCCGTGTCATCCCCGGCCGGAGGCGCGTCAGCGGCGGAGGGGAAGGGGATCCTGCCGCGACGATGATGCAGGGAGGCGCTGGCCCCTGAGGCTCCATGACCCGCTCGCCTGGATCCCCTTCCCGGCGCTTCGCGCCGCCGGGGATGACAGGAAAGGGTGGGGACTGGATGAGGGGGCGGGCGCTGGCGGGGGCGAGGCGGTTCGGCCCCACGGCCCCTGCCCCCCTCCCCCTCCATGTCATCCCCGGCCGGAGGCGCGTCAGCGGCGGAGGGGAAGGGGATCCTGCCGCGACGATGATGCAGGGAGGCGCACGCCCCTAGGCTCCATGACCCGCTCGCCTGGATCCCCTTCCCGGCGCATCGCGCCGCCGGGGATGACAGGAAAGGGTGGGGACGGGATGAGGGGCGGGCGGTGTTGGAGAGGCTGGCGCCCGCTCAATCCTTCTTCGACAGGGCGTTGAGCTTGGCCTGCATGTCCTGCATCTGCTGCTTCAGCCGCTCGATATCCGCGGCCTCGGCCTGGTCGCCCGCCTCGCCTTTCGCTTGCCCCTCCCCGGCTGCCTCGCCGGGTCTGGGAGCGAAGGGCGCGAACATCCGCATGGCCTCGCGGAAGAAGCCGACATTGGCGCGGACCTGCTCGTCGAGGGCGAGGAAGGCCTTGGGTCCGAAGGCCTCGGTCATCTGCTGGCGGATCTTCTCCTGCTCGCGGGTGAGGTGCTCCATCGAGAATTCGAGATAGCTCGGCACCATCGTCTGCATGCTGTCGCCGTAGAAGCGGATGAGCTGGCGCAGGAAGGTGACGGGCAGGAGATTCTGGGCGCCCTCCTTGTTTTCCTGCTCGAAGATGATCTGCGTCAGGACCGAGCGGGTGATGTCATCGCCGGACTTCGCGTCGTAGACCACGAAATCCTCGCCGGCCTTCACCATCCGCCCGAGATCCTCGAGCGTCACGTAGGTGGATGTTCCCGTGTGGTACAGCCGGCGATTGGCGTATTTCTTGATGATCGTCGGTTCTTTTTCCGTCGCCATGGCGTTTTGCGTCTCACTCGGGCGACGCTTCGCGGCTCGCGCAACGAAGTCGGCGCAGGACAGGTCTGCCCGCGACCTTAAGCACTTCGCCCGACTCCTCAAACATCAAAATTCGTCCTGTCACCTCGCCGGGAGCAGGCAGCCTGTGCGAGCAGCCCCCGGATGGGCGCCTCCGACCTTCGTGGCCTTGACTTCACCGCGCCGCTCGTTTTGATCGGGACGAGACGCGCGCGGGCGCACCGCGACGCCGATATCGACCGCCGTGACCACGGGGTCGCTCAGGAAGGATAGGATTGGAAACATGGCTAGCCAGGATATCGTGATCGTCTCCGCCGCGCGCACGCCGGTGGGTTCGTTCAATGGAGCCTTCGCCAATACGCCGGCGCATGAGCTTGGAAGCATCGCGATCAAGGCCGCCCTGGAACGCGGCAAGGTCGAGGGCTCCGAGGTCGACGAGGTCATCCTCGGCCAGATCCTCGCCGCAGGCCAGGGCCAGAACCCGGCACGCCAGGCCGCGATGAACGCGGGCATCCCGCAGGAAGCGACCGCTTGGGGCCTCAACCAGCTCTGCGGCTCCGGCCTGCGCGCCGTCGCCATCGGCATGCAGCAGATCGCGAACGGGGACGCCAGGATCATCGTCGCGGGCGGCCAGGAATCGATGTCCCAGGCCCCGCACGCCGCCTATATGCGCGGCGGCACCAAGATGGGCGACCTGAAGCTCGTCGACACGATGCTCAAGGACGGCCTGATCGACGCCTTCCACGGCTACCACATGGGCAACACGGCCGAGAACGTGGCCTCCCGCTGGCAGCTGACGCGCGAGGAGCAGGACGCCTTCGCCGTCGCCTCCCAGAACAAGGCCGAGGCCGCCCAGAAGGCCGGCAGGTTCGCCGACGAGATCGTCCCCGTCACGATTTCGGGCCGCAAGGGCGACACGGTCGTCGAGCATGACGAATATATCCGCGCCGGCGCGACCCTCGAGGGCATGACGAAGCTGCGCCCGGCCTTCTCGAAGGACGGGACGGTGACTGCGGGCAACGCCTCGGGCATCAATGACGGCGCGGCGGCACTCGTCCTGATGACCGCCGAGGAGGCCTCGCGCCGCGGCCTCACGCCGCTCGCGCGTATCGCCTCCTGGGCCACCTGCGGCGTCGATCCCGCGATCATGGGGACCGGGCCGATCCCGGCCTCGCGCAAGGCGCTCGAAAAGGCGGGGTGGAAGGTGTCCGACCTCGACCTCGTCGAGGCGAACGAGGCCTTCGCGGCGCAAGCGCTCGCCGTCAACAAGGACATGGGCTGGGATCCGGAGATCGTGAACGTCAACGGCGGCGCGATCGCCATCGGCCATCCGATCGGCGCATCGGGCGCGCGCGTCCTCGTCACGCTGCTCCACGAGATGGGCAAGCGCGATGCGAGCAAGGGCCTCGCCACGCTCTGCATCGGCGGCGGCATGGGCGTCGCCATGTGCCTGGAGCGCTGATCTGCCTCGAAGACGCGTCGCACCCGAAGTTGTGCGGCTCGCTTGACACAATGATCCGGGCGTGATGGGAGCACGTCCGGGTCTTCAATCCAGAAGTTTCAAATCATTCAGAGGGGAAACGTCATGTCACGCGTCGCAATCGTCACCGGAGGCACCCGCGGGATCGGGGAAGCGATCTCGAAGGCGCTGAAGGAAGCCGGCTACACTGTCGCCGCCACCTACGCAGGAAACGACGAGGCCGCCAACGCCTTCAAGTCGGCCACGGGCATTCCCGTCTACAAGTTCGACGTCGCTGACGCCGCGGCCTGCGAGGCCGGGATCAAGCAGATCGAGGCCGATCTCGGCCCCGTCGAGATCGTCGTCAACAATGCCGGCATCACGCGCGACAAGATGTTCCACCGCATGACCTACGACCAGTGGTCGGCGGTGATCCGCACCAATCTCGACTCGATGTTCACGGTGACGCGCCCCGTCATCGAGGGCATGCAGTCGCGCGGCTTCGGACGCATCATCATCATCTCCTCGATCAACGGCCAGAAGGGCCAGGTCGGCCAGGCGAACTATTCAGCGGCGAAGGCCGGCGTGATCGGCTTCGCCAAGGCGCTGGCGCAGGAAAACGCTTCGAAGGGCATCACCGTCAACGTCATCGCGCCCGGCTACATCGCGACGGAGATGGTCAAGGCGGTCCCCGCCGAGGTGCTCAACACCAAGATCATCCCTCAGATCCCCGTCGGCCGCCTCGGCGAAGCCGAGGAAATCGCCCGCGCTGTCCTCTTCCTCGCCTCCGACGAGGGCGGCTTCATGACCGGGTCGACGCTGTCGATCAATGGCGGGCAGTACATGGCCTGAGCCACTCTGGCCTGAGCCACTCCGGCCTGAGCCGATATTCCGACGGCCCTTCCCGAGGGGAGGGCCATTGTCGGATGCAGCGCGCAACGAAGGCGGCATGTCATGAACGACGAGGGCTTCATTCCGCTCGCCTTCGAGGCGGTCCCGGAGGAAGAGACGCGCGCGCGCATGGCCGCCTTCGAAACCATGATGCGCAAGCGCCGCACGGTGCGCGACTTTGCCCCCGATCCTGTCCCGCGCGACGTGATCGAGGCCGCCTTGCGCGTCGCCGGCGGAGCGCCCTCCGGCGCGAACCAGCAGCCCTGGAGCTTCGTCGCCATCTCGGATCCCGCCATCAAGTCCCGCATCCGCGAGGCCGCGGAGGAGGAGGAGAAGGCCTTCTATGGCGGGCGCGCCGGAGAGGAATGGCTCGACGCCCTCGCCCCCCTCGGGACCGACTGGCGCAAGCCCTTCCTGGAAACCGCTCCCTGGCTGATCGTCATCTTCCAGCAACGCTGGGGGATCGGAGCCGGCGGAGAGCGGATCAAGCACTATTACGCCCCCGAATCGGTGGGCATCGCCACGGGCTTCCTGATCGCCGCGCTGCATCAGGCGGGTCTCGCCACCCTGACCCACACCCCGGCCCCGATGAATTTCCTCGCCGGAATCTGCGGTCGCCCGGAGAACGAGAAGGCGGTCATCCTGCTCGTTGCCGGGAAACCCGCAGCGGACTGCCGGGTCCCCGCGATCGGCAAGAAGGCCCTCGACGAGATCGCGACCTTCCTCTGAGCCGTCAGAAGAAGCTCTGCGGATCGATATCGATCGTCACCCGCGTATTGCCGCGCGGCTTCGGCCCCTTCTCCAGCCAGTCGCGGATGAAGCCCTGCAGGTCGACGTCGCGGGCGCTCTTGACCAGCAGGCGGTAGCGGTAGCGTCCACGGATCAGCATGATCGGCGCTTCCGCCGGACCGAGCACCGTGAGACGGCGGCCGAGGACGCCCATCTCGTGCGCCGTCCGGGCCAGCGCACGGGCATGTTTCTCGGCCTCCGCCTTGTCTGCGGCCGAGACGATCAGCGAGGCCAGCCGGCCGAAGGGCGGAAGCCCCGCAAGCCGCCTGCCCTCGATCTCCTGGGCGTAAAAGCGCTCCGCATCCCCTGAGAGCAGCGCCGCGATCACCGGGTGGTCCGGCTGGTAGGTCTGGACCAGCGCCCGTCCGGGGCTCTCGCCGCGCCCCGCCCGCCCGGTCACCTGCTGGAGCAGCTGGAAGGTCCGCTCCGCGGCGCGCGGATCGCCCGAGGTCAGGCCGATATCGGCGTCGAGGACGCCGACCAGCGTCATCAGGGGGAAATTGTGCCCCTTCGCCACGAGCTGCGTGCCGATGACGATGTCGAACTCGCCCGCCGCGATGGAGGCGAGTTCGCCGCGCAGCCGCTCCGTTCCGCCGGGGAAGTCGCTGGACAGGGTGATCACCCGCCTGCCTGGAAAGCGCTCCGCCGCTTCCTCGGCGATCCTCTCGACGCCCGGCCCGCAGGCCGCGATCGAATCGATGCTGCCGCAGGCGACGCAGGCATTCGGACGCCGCTCGATATGTCCGCAATGATGGCAGACGAGGGAGCGGCGAAAGCGGTGGTCGACGAGCCAGGCCGAGCAATTCGGGCATTCGTAGCGATGCCCGCAGGCGCGGCAGAGGGTGAGCGGGGCATAGCCACGACGGTTGAGGAAGAGCAGCGCCTGCTCCTTGCGCGCCGTCGTCTCCTCCACCGCCTTCGCGAGCGCATCTGAAATCCAGCGCTCGGCGGCGAGCGGGCTGGCGCGCAGGTCGATCGCCGTGATGTCGGGCAGGCTGCGCCCGCCGAAGCGCTCGGGCAGGCGCAGATGCCGGTAGCGCCCCTGGGCCGCGTTGACGCGGGTCTCGATCGAGGGCGTTGCGGAAGCGAGGATGACGGGGAACTTCTCGATGCGTCCGCGCACGACCGCCATGTCGCGGGCGTGGTAGTGCACCCCGTCCTCCTGCTTGTAGGCCCCCTCATGCTCCTCGTCGACGACGATCAGCCCGAGATCGGCATAGGGCAGGAAGAGCGCCGAGCGCGCGCCGGCCACGACGCGCACCTCTCCGGAGGCAAGCCCCGCATAGAGCTTCTCGCGCCTTCGGCCCGCGACCCCCGAGTGCCAGGCCGCGGGAGGCGCGCCGAATCGGGCCGCGAAGCGCTCGAGGAACTGCCCCGTGAGCGCGATCTCCGGCATCAGGATAAGCGCCTGCCGGCCGCTGCGCAGGGCCGCGGCCACCGCCTCGAAATACACTTCGGTCTTGCCCGATCCGGTGACGCCCTCGAGGAGGATCGTCGCCGATTCGCGCTCCGCGACCGCCTGAGCCAGCGCCGCCGAGGCTTCCTGCTGGGCGGGGGAAAGCGCCGTCGCGGCGTGATCGGGATCGGGAGGATGGAAGAGGCGTTGCGCTGGCATCGCCACGGCCTCGAGCGTCCCCTCGTCGATCAGCCCGTCGATCACCCCCGCGCTCACGCCGGCCGCCCGGGCAAGCTCGCCCTTTGCATGGATGAGCCCGCCCTCGGCCGCCGCGAGCACCCGGCTCCGTGCGGAGGTGACGCGCGCGGGAGGCGGCCCGGCGAGCCTCACCCCCACGCGCACGGCCTCGCCGCGCTCCTCGTCGGGACGCTTGAGCGCCATGGCGAGGACGGAGCCGCGCGGGGCGAGCGTCCAGCGTCCGACCCATTCGAGAAAATCGAGGAGGGCAGCCGAGAACACGGGTCCGCCCGCTGGACCCAGCAGCTGCTTGAGGTTGCCTGCCGACCCTTCACGGATGGCCCAGACGACCCCCACGGTCTCGCGCGGCCCGAAGGGCGCGCGCACGGCTTCGCCCTCGGAAACGGCCATATCCGCCGGGATCGCGTAGCTGTAGGCTGTATCGAGGGCGAGCGGGACAATCACGTCCGCGATGCGCTGGGACATGGTTTCTTAATGCCATTCCGGGATCGTTGCGCCAAGTGGGTGACGCAGCGGACCCGGGCGCGATGATTCGGCGGCGGTCGGAAGCCGTTCGCGCCTGGTCGAGACGGAGGTCATTGGTGGGAATGGGGACCGGAGCGATCGATGCGCCCGAGATCGCGCGGCGCGCCTTCGAAGACGCGGCGCCGTGCCTGCGCGCCATGCCGCTCGTGATTCTGGACACGGTTCTCCTCGCGACGCTGCTGAGCGTGGCGAGCGCGGCGGCGCTTCCTGCGCTCCAACTCTCCGCCCCCTTCCGCGCCCTCATCGAGGTTCTGCTCACGGCTATCGTCCTCGCCCCGATGTCGGTCGCGGTCTATCGCTTCGTGCTCCTGAAAGAGATGACGCCACGCCTCGGGGATGCGCTTCGCGCGCCATCCTTCGGGCGCTTCCTGCGGGCCTCCCTCGTCGTCTCCTTCCTGACCCTTGCCGGCTATCTCGGAGGCGCGCTCGCGTCCGAGGCAATCGCGCCGCCGCTGGGCACGATGGTCTTCTTCTTCGCCTTCGCCGCGACGACGCTGCTGACGGTCCGGATCGCGCTCCTCTTCCCGGCGCTGGCGAGCGGCGCGCCCGGCGCGATCTGGCCCCGGGCCGTCGCCGACAGCGCCGGGCACGGCTGGCGCATCTTCTTCGCCCTCGCCTTGTGCAGCATCCCGTTTCTCTTCGCCGGCCTGCCGCTCGACGGGCTGTCGCGGGAGGTCGCGCCCCTGCGTCCCGTCGGGATGATCCTGTCGTTCCTCGCCGCGATCCTCGAGGTCTCCTGGACACTGGTCCTCGCCATCGCAGGAGCGCGGATGTACCAGGCGGTCGGGCTGCGGCTCCGGAAGCCCCTGTGAGGAAACCGCACATGCAGGCCTCCCCGCGCGCCCCCGATGACGTGCCGGCGGATCCCGCCCTCGCCGAGGCGGCGCGGTCCTGGATCGGCGTTCTCGCCTTCGAGCGCCGCCTCTCGCCGAAGACCCTCGAGGCCTATTTGCGCGATCTGCGCCAGTTCCTCGTCTTCCTGACGGAGCATCTGGGCGCGCCGGCATCGATTACCGCCTTCATGGCGCTCGCGCCGATGGATATCCGCGCCTTCCTGGCATCCCGCCGCAGGGACGGCGTCGAGAACCGGACGCTGATGCGCCAGCTCGCGGCCCTGCGCGGCTTCGCGCGGCACCTCGCGCAGGCAGGGCACGGGGAGGCCTCCGCATTCGCCTCGGTTCGCGGGCCGCGCCTGTCGCGCACGCTGCCGCGCCCGCTCGGCGCCGGCGCCGCGGTCGCGGTCACGCGCCGGGAAACACGCGGGGCAAGCGCCCGCGAGGACTGGGTCCTCGCCCGCGACGCCGCCGTCCTCGCCCTGCTCTATGGCTGCGGCCTGCGCATCTCCGAGGCGCTGGGCATCACGGCGGAAAACGCACCTGCCGGAAACGTCGACAGCGTTACGGTGCGCGGCAAGGGCGCGAAGGATCGTACGGTCCCCGTCATTCCCGTCGTGCGGGACGCCATCGCCACCTATATGGCGCTCTGCCCCTTTCCGCTCCTCGGCGACGAGCCCCTCTTCGTGGGGGTGCGCGGGGGACCGCTCTCGCCGCGGATCGTGCAGCTTGCGATGGAGGAGATGCGCGGCGCGCTCGGGCTTCCGGCGAGCGCCACGCCGCATGCATTGCGTCATTCATTCGCGACCCATCTGCTCTCGAAAGGGGGAGATCTGCGGGCAATCCAGGAGCTGCTCGGACACGCTTCCCTTACGACGACCCAAGTCTACACCAAGATCGACACCGAGAAGATCATGGCGGCATATTCCGCGCTTCATCCACGGGCGCGCCGCGCCGGTTAACGGTAACCCGATGAAAAGGTTTGGAATATACGGTTGCATCAACCGATCGGCAGGATGGCAGCAAGTGGCGGCAGCGGTGGCGGGCTCCAATTTGAACGCGAAGTCGCGCGCCGCGCATCTCAAGGTGCTGGTCGCGGATGCAGCGGCGGGCACGCGGCTGCACCTCGCCGTTGCGCTCAAGAGCTTTGACCCGGGCACTGAGATCCATGAAGTCGAGACTGGTCCGGCCGCCGCGGAGAAGCTCGTTTCCCTGCGACCCGACGTAGCCTTCGTGAACGTCAAGCTCCCGCAGATGACGGGCGCCGAGGCAGTTGCCGTTGCAAAGATGCGCGGCGTCAAGCCGGTCACCATCCTCATGTCGGACACGGTGCTGACGCGCTGGGTCGCGTTGTCGACGGAGGTCGAGGCCTACGAGTTCCTCAAGAAGCCGTTCGATCCCGAACACGTCGCGGGGCTGATGCAGTCGGTCGTGCGGATGAGGGAGCCGCTGCGGCTTCTCCTCGTCGAGGATTCGGGAGCCGCGCGCGCGCTCGTGCGCAAGGTCCTGACGAATTCGCGCTTCAACCTCGAGATCGACGAGACGGATAGCGGTCGCCATGCCCTCAAGCTGCTGCAGTTGACCAGGTACGATCTCGCCCTGATCGATCTGAACATGGACGGCATCGACGGCTTCGAGACTGCGTGCCAGGCCAAGGAAGTCTCGCCCGGGACCACCCTCATCCTGATGAGCGGCACCTCCAACGAGAAGATCGAGGGAGCATCCCGGCATTTTGGCCTCGCCGCCTTCCTGCAGAAGCCCTTCTACGCGCATCACGTCGAGGACGTGCTCCACGACCTGTTCGGCTTGCGCCGTCCCTATCTCTTCAACGTCATCGGACGCACCCATGCGCGCGTCCAGCGCAAGGCCGCCGATCCGGCAGTGCGCTGAAGCCGGACGGCCCGGAAACGGAACGGCGGCCGCAGGGGTGCGCCCCCGGCCGCCGTCTCGATGAAGGGTCTCCCGGCGCTGCCCGATCTTGCGATCAGCCGTGGTTGTCGCCGCGCCGGTTCCGCCCGGAAGCGACGGGCGAAGGATCGCTCGGGTTGGACGGGGCGGGCTCGACCGGATCGGGGAAGTCGAACGGTGCGAAATTCTCATGCGCGATCCGGCGCAGCTCGAGCACTTCGCTCACATCCAGATGACCGTCGTTGTTTTCATCGGCGAGGGGGAAGATCAGCTTGAACTTCTGGATGTCGAAGCAGCCGCAATCGTCGAGGAAGAGGGCCCGGTCGGCGGGCGTCAGGCCGAGGACCGGCGCGAAGCGGTTCCACTCATCCTGGTCGAGGCCGTCGCCCTGCCCGTCATGCGCCTCGGCCGTTGAGATGAACTCCTCGTAGTCGAGCTTCCAGTCAACGCCGGCAGCCTCGCGGAAGCTTTCGATCACGCCCGGGTTATTGCCGTTCAGACGCCGCCCGAGATCGAGCACCTCGCGTTCGTTGATCCTGCCGTCCCCGTCGGCATCGCCGCGTCCAATCAGGTACGGGATCGAGTCGATATCGCCGCGCCCGCGCAGGCCCACCACATGCCTGTGATCCGCGACCGTGAGGTTGAGGAGCGGCGCGAACTCTGCCCATTCCTGCGCATTGAGGCGACCATCACCGTCCTTGTCGAACATGCGGGCGGCCGTCATGATCTCGTCGATGCTCGCCCGGCGATCGGCGCCACCCATTTCGCGGAATGAGCGGGGCAGGTCGTCGATCATGCTGCGACCGAGCGCCTCCGCGTTCTGCCGGCCGACATCCATCGAGAAGATGAGGCTGTTGCGGTCGGCGTTGACGGGCTCGGGCTTGTCGTCCATCGCCACCAGGAGCTTTCCGCGCTCCGCATCGACGATCTGATCCGCGTGATCGAAGCCGTCCGCGTTGGTGCGGATGCCCTGCGCCTCGTTCCCGGTGGAGTGGAAGAGGGTGTTGCCATATTCGCCATTGACCGGCTGCATGCGTCCGCGATTGTCCACATGCACCAGTTGCAGGGTGGAGGGGTTGTCCTGGAACAGGTTTGCCTGCTGGTGCCGCGAATTGACGAGCTGGAGCGAGCCGTCGTCGCGGGTCAGCAGGTCACGGGCGCGCGAACTGGAGAAGGCATTGGGAACAAGGGCGAAGCCGACCTGGTCTCCCGCGTCGAGATCAATGTCGACGGTGGACGCGCCGTCGATCAGGCGTCCGCCCGAGCCGATGGCGGAAGCGTTGGGGAAGACCACTTCGGCCGTCGCGAAATTGCCCGCCGCGTCGAGCTTGTACATCACCAGCGCGTTCTTGAAATCGGTGTTTTCCGTCTCGAAGGTCAGCGTGGCGCGGGTCGGCTGGGTGATGCTGATGACGCCGGCGCGGTTGAAGATTTCCGCCGCATTGCCGAGTAGCGGATTGCTCGCCGGGGCCACGAGCGCGCCCGCGGCGTTGCCCGCCACATGCCCGTGATTCTGAATCGGCGCCGGCGAGGACGTGATCGCGAATCCGGTCTGCCCGGCGTTTGCGTTGCTCTCAGTAGCGATGGGCGTGTGGGTGAGGCTGTTAATCTGCATCTCGTCGACCTCCATGATCCAGGGTTGATGAGAAGCTAACGAAACAACGACATCCGCGCGAGCGCTAAGTTTTGTTAAAAATGATATCTCCGATTGTAAAGTTAAAAACGATGGGGGTTGATGAAAATTTATTATCACCAACCCCATCTTCATGCATTTGGACTACATATGCAATGCACGCTTGTCCACTGCGAGCGCCGATTCCTTTACCGCTTCTGCTAGTGTCGGATGCGCATGGCAGGTCCGCGCGATGTCTTCCGACGAGGCCCCGAACTCCATCGCGATGGCAATCTCATGGATCAGGTTGCCCGCTTCCGGCCCGACGATATGCGCGCCGAGCACACGATCCGTCGTTGCATCGGCGAGGATCTTCACGAAGCCGTCCGTCTGCAGGTTCGCCTTGGCGCGGCCGTTCGCCGTGAAGGGGAACTTGCCGACATTGTAGCCGACGCCTTCCGCCTTCAGCTCCTCCTCGGTCTTCCCGATCGAGGCGACCTCCGGATAGGTGTAGACGACGTTCGGGATGATTCCATAATTCACATGGCCCGCCTTGCCGGCGAGCAGTTCGGCGAGCGCCACGCCCTCGTCCTCGGCCTTGTGGGCGAGCATCGGGCCGACCACCACGTCGCCGATCGCGTAGATGCCGGGCACGTTCGTCGCGTAATGCGCGTCGATTGCGACGCGGCCCTTGTCGTCCTTCGCGACCCCGGCCTCTTCCAAGCCAAGCCCGTCCGTATAGGCGCGACGGCCGACGGAGACGAGGACGACATCCGCCTCGATCGTCTCGGCATCGCCGCCTGCCGCGGGCTCGACGGTGAGCGTCACGCCCTTGTCGGACGTTTTCGCGCTCGTCACCTTCGAGCCGAGCTTGAAGCTCATCCCCTGCTTCTGGAGAATGCGCTGGAAGGACTTGGCGACGTCGTTGTCCATCCCCGCCAGGATGCGGTCGAGATATTCGATCACCGTCACCTCGGCCCCGAGACGCCGCCAGACGGAGCCGAGTTCGAGCCCGATCACGCCGCCGCCGATGACGACCATCTTCTTCGGGACTTCGGAGAGCTCCAGCCCGCCCGTCGAGGACACGATGCGCTTCTCGTCGATCTCGACGCCGGGGAGGCTGATCACGTCGGAGCCGGTGGCGATGACGATGTTCTTCGTCTCCAGCTCCTGCCTAGAGCCGTCTTCCGCCGTTACCTCGACCTTGCCGGCGGCGAGAATCTTGCCCGCGCCGTGGAAGGCGTCGATCTTGTTCTTCTTGAGAAGGAATTCGACCCCCTTGGTGTTGCCCTCGATGGCCGCATCCTTGTGGGCGAGCATCTTCGCGAGATCCACCTTCGGCTCGCTGACCTCGATGCCGAAATGGCCGAAATGCGTCTTCGCCTCCTCGAAGAGATGCGAGGCGTGAAGGAGCGCCTTCGACGGGATGCAGCCGACATTGAGGCAGGTGCCGCCATGGGCCTTGCGCTTCTCGACGACGGCGGTCTTCAGCCCGAGCTGCGCCGCGCGGATGGCGCAGACATAGCCGCCGGGGCCGGTGCCGATGATGATGAGATCGTAGGTCATTGGAAAAAGCCTCTGCTTTCAGTCGGTCATTGCCGTTTTCGGTTCGCGTGCGCCGGCCCGCACGCCCTCCCGTGTCATCCCCGGCGGCCCGCAGGGCCGGGAAGGGGATCATGCCGTGAGGGCGATCCAGGCACTGCCGCCGCAAGCTGCACGAGCGTCACGGCAGGATCCCCTTCCCTTCCAGCGCTTCGCGCTTCCAGCCGGGGATGACGCGCGGGGGTGCGGTCGCGTGTCGATCATGTCTGTCGCGCGGACCCGGGATCTGGCGCGATGGCATCTGCATCGTGCAGAGCAACCTCACAGATCCAGCACAAGCCGCGCCGGATCCTCCAGCGCTTCCTTGACGCGCACCAGGAAGGTCACGGCTTCCTTGCCGTCGACGATGCGGTGGTCGTAGGAGAGCGCGAGATACATCATCGGGCGGATGACGATCTGGCCGTTCTTCACGACGGGCCGATCCTCGATCCGGTGCATCCCGAGAATACCGGATTGCGGCGCGTTGAGGATCGGCGTGGACATCAGCGAGCCGTAGATGCCGCCATTGGTGATCGTGAAGGTGCCGCCCTGCATCTCGTCGATCGTCAGCTTGCCGTCGCGGGCGCGCTTGCCGAAATCCGTGATCGTCTTCTCGATGCCGGCGATCGAAAGCTGGTCCGCTTCGCGCACCACGGGGACGACGAGGCCCTTCTCGGTGCCGACGGCGATGCCGATATGATAGTAGTTCTTGTAGACGAGGTCGGTTCCGTCAATCTCGGCGTTGACGGCCGGAAGCTCCTTTAGCGCCTGCACCACCGCCTTGGTGAAGAAGCCCATGAAGCCGAGCTTCACGCCGTGCTTCTTCTCGAAGACGTCCTTGTACTGCTTGCGCAGGTCCATCACCGCGCCCATGTCGACGTCGTTGAACGTCGTGAGCATGGCGGCCGTGTTCTGGGCGTCCTTGAGGCGGCGCGCGATGGTCTGGCGCAGCTTGGTCATGCGCACGCGCTCCTCGCGCGAGGCATCGTCCGGCGCGGAGGGGGCGCGCATCTGGGCGGGGGCCGAAGCCGGCGCCTGGGCGCCGCCGGTTGCGATCGCGGCGAGCATGTCGCCCTTGGTCACGCGTCCGTCCTTCCCCGAACCCGCGACATCCGCAGGCGAGACGCCGCTTTCGGCGGCGATGCGCGAGACAGCGGGCCCATGGTCGGTCGCGGCGGCGGCCTTCGGAGCCTCCGCGGGGGCCTTTGGAGCTTCCTTTGCCGGCTCCCTGGCGGGTGCGGGCTTCTCGGCCTCGGCCTTCTTCGGCGCGGCGGCTGCGGCAGCGCCGCCTTCCTCGATCGAGCCGAGAATTGCGCCCGGCTCCACGGTCGCGCCGTCCTGCGCGATGATCTCGCCCATCACGCCGGCAGCCGGCGCCGGCACCTCGAGGGTCACCTTGTCCGTCTCGAGCTCGACCAGCGGCTCATCAGCCTTCACGGCCTCGCCGGGTTTCTTGTACCAGCGCGCGATGGTCGCTTCGCTGACGGATTCACCGAGGGTCGGTACGCGGATTTCAGTCGCCATGGCCTTCTTCGTCACGATCTGGGCGCTTGCGCCCTTTCAAAGAAAACAAGTGTTTCCGGCGCCTGCCGCCGGAAACGCGGGTTGAATGATCAGGCTCCGTAGACCTCGTCGAGGAAGGCCTGGAGCTGGCTGAGATGCTTCGACATCAGGCCCGTCGCCGTCGCCGCTGAGGCGGGGCGGCCCGCATAGCGCGGACGCGAGACCTTCGAGCCGGCCTGCTTGAGGACCCATTCGAGATAGGGCTCGACGAAGGTCCACGAGCCCATGTTCTTCGGCTCCTCCTGGCACCAGACGACATCCGCGTTCTTGAAGCGCGCGAGTTCGGCCTGGAGCGACTTGAGCGGGAACGGATAGAGCTGCTCGACGCGCATCAGGTAGACGTCGTTGATCCCGCGCTTCTCGCGCTCCTCGAACAGGTCGAAATAGACCTTGCCCGAGCAGAGCACGACGCGGCGGATCTTGTCGTCCTTGGCGAGCTGGACCTCGCCCACCCCCGTCTCCGCATCATCCCAGAGAATCCGGTGGAAGGCCGAATCCGGCCCCAGCTCTGTGAGCTTCGAGATGCAGCGCTTGTGGCGCAGGAGGCTCTTGGGCGTCATCAGGATCAGCGGCTTGCGGAACTCGCGCTTGAGCTGCCGGCGCAGGATGTGGAAGTAGTTCGCCGGCGTCGAGCAGTTCGCAACCTGCATGTTGTCCTCGGCGCACATCTGCAGGAAGCGCTCCAGGCGCGCGGAGGAATGCTCCGGCCCCTGGCCCTCATAACCGTGCGGCAGCAGGCAGACGAGGCCGGACATGCGCAGCCACTTGCGCTCGCCCGAGGAGATGAACTGGTCGAACAGCACCTGCGCGCCGTTGGCGAAATCGCCGAACTGCGCCTCCCAGAGCGTCAGCGCGTTCGGCTCCGACAGCGAATAGCCGTATTCGAAGCCGAGCACCGCCTCCTCCGAGAGCATCGAATTGATGACCTCGTAATGCGCCTGGTCATCGCGGATATGGTTGAGCGGCGTCAGGCGCTCCTCCGTCTCCTGGTCGAGCAGGACCGAATGGCGCTGCGAGAAGGTGCCGCGCTCGCAATCCTGCCCGGAGAGGCGCACGCGGTGGCCCTCGATCAGGAGCGACCCGAAGGCGAGCGCCTCGGCGGTCGCCCAGTCGATGCCCTCGCCGGTCTCGATCATCTTCTTGCGGTTGTCGAGGAAGCGGCGGATCGTGCGGTGGAGCTGGAAGCCCTCGGGCACATGCGTGATCTTCTCGCCGATCTCCTGCAGCGTCTCCATCGGGATGCCCGTGGCGCCGCGGCGCGGGTCGTCGCTGTCTTCCTTGACCGCCTTGAGGCCGGACCAGCGCCCGTCGAGCCAGTCGGCCTTGTTGGGCTTGAAGCCCTGCACGCTGTCGAACTCGGTGTCGAGCTTCGCCCGCCACTCGGCCTTCATCGCGTCGATCTCGTCCTGCGTGACGACGCCCTCGTCGAGGAGCTTCTTGGCGTAGATCTCCAGGGTCGTGGGATGCTCGCGGATGATCTTGTACATCCGCGGCTGGGTGAAGGACGGCTCGTCGCCCTCGTTATGCCCGAAGCGGCGGTAGCAGAACATGTCGATGACGACGGGCTTGTGGAAGCGCTGGCGGTATTCCGTCGCCACCTTGGCGGCGAAGACCACGGCCTCCGGGTCGTCGCCGTTGCAGTGGAAGATCGGGGCCTCGACCATCTTCGCCACGTCCGACGGATAGGGCGAGGAGCGCGAATAGCGCGGATTGGTCGTGAAGCCGATCTGGTTGTTGATGATGAAGTGGATCGACCCGCCGGTGCGGTGCCCCTTCAGCCCCGAGAGCCCGAGGCATTCCGCGACGACGCCCTGTCCCGCGAAGGCCGCGTCGCCATGCAGCAGAAGCGGGAGGACCGAGTTGCGGTTCTCGCCCGTATCCCCGTGCTGATCCTGCTTGGCGCGGACCTTGCCCAGCACCACCGGGTCGACGATCTCGAGATGCGAGGGATTGGCCGTGAGCGAGAGGTGGACGTTGTTCCCGTCGAAGCTGCGGTCCGAGGACGCGCCCAGATGGTACTTCACGTCGCCCGAGCCCTCGACGTCGTCGGGGGCGAAGGAGCCGCCCTTGAACTCGTGGAAGAGGGCGCGGTGCGGCTTGCCCATCACCTGGGTGAGGATGTTCAGGCGGCCGCGATGGGCCATGCCGATCACGATCTCCTTCACGCCGAGATTGCCGCCGCGCTTGATGATCTGCTCGAGCGCCGGGATCACCGATTCACCGCCGTCGAGGCCGAAGCGCTTGGTGCCGGTGTATTTAAGGTCGAGGAACTTCTCGAAGCCCTCGGCCTCGATCAGCTTGTTGAGGATCGCCTTCTTGCCGCGCGGCGTGAACTCGATCTCCTTGTCCGGCCCCTCGATGCGCTCCTGCAGCCAGGCCTTCTCCGTCGGGTCCGAGATATGCATGAACTCGACGCCGAGCGTCTGGCAATAGGTCCGCTCGAGGATCGCGAGGATCTCGCGGATCGTGCCGAATTCGAGGCCGAGCACGTTGTCGAGGAAGATCTTGCGGTCGTAATCGGCCTCGGTGAAGCCGTAATGCGCGGGCGACAATTCCTCGTCGCTTACGCGCTTCTCGAAGCCGAGCGGGTCGAGATCCGCGTGGAGATGGCCGCGCATGCGATAGGCGCGGATCATCATCAGGGCATGCAGCGAATCGCGCGTCGCCTGCTGGACATCGGCCTGGCTGATCTCGACGCCCTTCGCCTGGGCCTTGCCCTTGAGCTTGTCGGACACGGCCTTCTCGACCTGCGCCCAGTTGCCATCAAGGGCGGAGACGAGCTCGCCATTGGCCGCCACGGGCCAGTTCGGGCGCTTCCAGGAAGCCCCCTGCGCGTTCTTGGCGACGATCGCGTTGTCGTCCTTCAGGGCGGCGAAGAATGCCTGCCACTGCGCGTCGACCGATTTCGGATCGCGCGCATACTGGGCGTAGAGCTCCTCGATATAGGCGGCGTTGGCGCCATCGAGGAAGGAGGTCTGGAGGAGCGCTTCGTTGACGTCTTGGCGTGCCATGGCTTGTCCGTCCGAGGAGCCGCCGACAGTCCCGTCCGGCGGCCTGAGCGGGACCGATCGGTCCCTGGGGTTGAGATCGGCCCACTCCCCTGCGGGCCGATTTTGGCGAGAATCCGTTCGGCAGAACGGGCTTTCTCAGCCCTTGAGCAGTTCCGCGAGTGTCGTGCCGAGGCGCGCCGGCGAGGGCGACACCCGGATGCCCGCTGCTTCCATCGCGGCGATCTTGTCTTCCGCGCCACCCTTGCCGCCGGAGATGATCGCGCCCGCATGGCCCATGCGGCGGCCGGGAGGAGCCGTGCGGCCGGCAATGAAGCCGACCATGGGCTTCTTGCGCCCGCGCCTGGCCTCGTCCGCGATGAACTGCGCCGCTTCCTCTTCCGCCGAGCCGCCGATCTCGCCGATCATGACGATCGACTCGGTCTTGTCGTCGGCGAGGAACATCTCGAGCATGTCGATGAACTCGGTTCCCTTGACCGGATCGCCGCCGATGCCGACCGCCGTCGTCTGGCCGAGACCCTCGTTCGAGGTCTGGAAGACGGCCTCGTAGGTGAGCGTGCCGGAGCGGGAGACGATGCCGACGGAACCGCGCTTGAAGATGTTGCCCGGCATGATGCCGATCTTCGATTCCCCCGCCGTGACGACGCCGGGGCAGTTCGGGCCGATCAGGCGCGACTTCGAGCCCGAGAGGGCGCGCTTCACGCGCACCATGTCGAGCACCGGAATGCCCTCGGTGATGCAGACGATCAGCGGGATTTCCGCCTCGATCGCCTCGCAGATCGCATCCGCCGCGCCCGGAGGCGGAACGTAGACCACCGAGGCGTCGGCCCCGGTGGCCTCGCGGGCTTCGGCGACGCCGTCGAAGACGGGCAGGCCGAGATGCTTCGTGCCGCCCTTGCCGGGCGAAACGCCGCCGACCATCTTCGTGCCGTAGGCGATCGCCTGCTCGGAATGGAAGGTCCCGTTCTTGCCGGTGAAGCCCTGGCAGATGACCTTCGTGTTTGCGTCGATGAGAATGGACATCGTTCTACTGACCTTGTGTCTGCTCAACCGCCGCGAACGGCGCTGACGATCTTCTGGGCGGCGTCGTCGAGATCGTCCGCCGGGATGACGTTGAGGCCGGACTCGCGGATGATCTGCTTGCCCTCCTCGACATTCGTGCCCTCGAGGCGGACGACGAGCGGCACCTGGAGGCCGACCGTCTTCACCGCCGCAATCACGCCGCGGGCGATGACGTCGCACTTCATGATGCCGCCGAAGATGTTGACCAGGATGCCCTTCACGTTCGGATCGGCGGTGATGATCTTGAAGGCCGCGGTAACCTTCTCCTCCGAGGCGCCGCCGCCGACATCCAGGAAGTTCGCCGGCTCCTCGCCGTAGAGCTTGATGATGTCGAGCGTCGCCATGGCGAGGCCGGCGCCGTTGACCATGCAGCCGATCGTGCCGTCGAGGGCGATATAGGCGAGGTCGTATTTCGACGCCTCGATCTCCTTCTCGTCCTCCTCGGTGAGATCGCGCAGCTCCATGATCTCCGGGTGGCGGTAGAGCGCGTTCGAGTCGAAGGAGACCTTCGCGTCGAGGCAGCGCAGCTTGCCGTCCGTGGTGATGATCAGCGGGTTGATCTCGAGCATTTCGAGATCCTTGGCCACGAACATCGCGTAGAGCTTCGAGACGAGATCGCCGGCCTGCCTGGCGAGATCGCCGGCAAGGTTCAGCGCGGCGGCGATCGCCCGGCCGTGATGCGGCATCACGCCCGTCGCGGGGTCGATGGTGATGGTGTGGATCTTCTCGGGCGTGTCGTGGGCGACCTGCTCGATATCCATGCCGCCTTCCGTCGAGACGACGAAGGCGATCCGGCCGGTGGCGCGGTCGACGAGGGCGGAGAGGTAGAACTCCTTCTCGATGTCGGAGCCGTCCTCGATATAGAGCCGGTTGACCTGCTTGCCGGCCTCGCCGGTCTGAACCGTCACGAGGGTGTTGCCGAGCATCTGCTGCGCGAAGAGCTTGACCTCGTCGATCGACTTCGCGAGACGCACGCCGCCCTTCTCGCCGGCTTCGGCCTCCTTGAACTTGCCCTTGCCGCGGCCGCCCGCGTGGATCTGGCTCTTGACCACCCAGAGCGGGCCGCCGAGCTCCTTCGCCGCCGCCTCGGCCTCGTCCGCCGAGAAGATCGCGACGCCGCGCGAGACGGGCGCGCCGAACTCCTTGAGGAGCGCCTTGCCCTGGTATTCATGGATATTCATGGAGATCCTCTTTCGTCATCTCGAAGGCGGCACGCCGCGCAGGAGCGCCGCGCCGCGTCTTTAATAGGTCACTTGCCAGTTCACTTGGCCAGATCGGCGTTGATGCCCTTGCAGGCCTCGATGAGCGTCTTCACGGAGGCGACGGACTTCTCGAACATTGCCTTCTCGTCGGCGGAGAACTCCACCTCGACGATGCGCTCGACGCCGCCGGCGCCGATCACGATGGGAACGCCGACGAACATGTCGCTGACGCCGTACTGGCCGGTCAGGTGCGCCGCGCAGGGGAGGACGCGCTTCTTGTCCTTGAGGTAGCTCTCGGCCATGGCGATGGCGGAGGCGGCGGGCGCGTAGAAGGCCGAGCCCGTCTTGAGCAGGTTGACGATCTCGCCGCCGCCCTTGCGGGTGCGCTCGACCATGGCGTCGAGCTTCTCCTGCGTGGTCCAGCCCATCTTGACGAGGTCGGGGAGGGGCACGCCGGCGACGGTCGAGTAGCGCACCAGCGGCACCATGTCGTCGCCGTGGCCGCCGAGCACGAAGGCCGTGACGTCCTCGACCGAGACGCCGAACTCGTCGGCGAGGAAATGCCGGAAGCGGGCGGAATCGAGCACGCCGGCCATGCCGACGATCTTGTTCGCGGGCAGGCCCGAGAACTTCTGCAGCGCCCAGACCATCGCGTCGAGCGGGTTGGTGATGCAGATGACGAAGGCGTCCGGAGCGTACTGCCTGATGCCGTTGCCGACCGCTTCCATCACCTTCAGGTTGATGCCGATCAGGTCGTCGCGGCTCATGCCGGGCTTGCGGGGCACGCCCGCCGTCACGATGATCACGTCAGCGCCCGCGATATCCGCGTAATCCTGCGTGCCCTTGTAGGCCGCGTCGAAACCGTCGACGGGGGCGGATTCCGCTATGTCGAGTCCCTTGCCCTGCGGGATGCCCTCGGCGATGTCGAACAGGACGACGTCGCCCAGTTCCTTGAGGCCGACGAGGTGTGCGAGCGTTCCGCCGATCTGGCCGGCGCCGATGAGCGCGATTTTCTTGCGTGCCATGATCCCATGACCCTTCGTTTGAGACGAGAGTGTGGACGAGGTTCGTCGCTTTCGCGCACGCCCCGCCGTCGATGCGCCTCTTTGACTCAAACCCCGACTGGGTTCAAGCCATTGCGAGGCTTAAGGTTTCATGAAAGATCGGGCATCTTCCCGTGCGCGCGGGCCGGCGCGGCACGCAACCATGGCGAAAATACCCGAAACGGTAGGCACTTAAGCGCACGGCCAGGCTTCCGTCAGGCGCCGAAACGCCCCGGCGCCGAAAATTGTTACAAATGACAAAATTTGTCATTTGATGCAGATTCAGACCATGCCGACCGCAAGCGCCCGCAGGACAACGCGCATCACGGTATTGCGCCGTTCGTCCAGAACCGCGCGCGGCACGCGGACGTCGATTCGCACCATGACCGGATTGACGTAACGTTGCACCGCGTCGATCACGAAGGCCATGGCGCGGTCGCGATCGCGCGGCTGGAAGACGTCGGTAGAGACGCCCTCCTCGATCACGCGCTCGAGCAGGCGAAGCTGCCGGCCGCGATGCTTGCGCGCGATCCCCCGCGACTGCTCCACCGCCGCGACATAGACGTCGAAGACATGCGGGTTCGCCTCCGCGCAGTCGCGGTAGCTGCTGGCGATGGCGAAGACGAAGCGTTCGAGCTTGTCGTCCGCCGGATCGGGGCTGTCGGCGATGTCGGCAAGCGCCCCCTCGACCTCCTTGAGCCATTGGCCCGCCACCGCGTCCACGAGTTCCGCCTTGGACGGGAAGTACCGGTAGACATTGCCGTGCGTCATCCCGGCCTCCTCCGCCACGCCGACCACCGTCAGGCGGCGCGGGCCGAAGCGCGCGAGATGCTCCGCCGCGACCTGCAGCAGGCGCGCATCCGGCGAGGATCCTCCAAGGCGTGGCTGCGGAACGTTCATCGGCCAAGCCTATCCGGGCGCGCGGGCGGGGGGAAGCGCGATCACAGCCCCTCGATGACGAAGGCGTGCTCGAGGTGGCGGGGCAGCCGCCCCGGAGCAAGGAAGACGGCGTCGGCGCGCAGCGTCCAGGTGGCGCACCAGGGATTGCGCGCCGCCCAGGCGCGGACGGCGCGGGCGAAGCGGCGGCGCTTCTGCGCGCCGATCGCGAGCTCCGCATCCGCAAGGCTCGCGCGGGCCTTGACCTCGACGAAGATGACCGTGCGCCCCCGCCGGAGAATGAGATCGACCTCCCCGCCCGACGCGCTGAAGCGGCGGGCGATCGGCCGGTAGCCCTTGAGCACGAGGAAAGCGAGTGCGGCGAATTCCGCGAGATGACCCCGCCGCAGCGCGCCGCGCCTCGCCTCCCGCGCAGCATCGGCCATGCTCAGCCCTTCGCCCGCGCGACCGCGAGGGCGCGGGCATAGACCTCGCGCCGGGGCAGGCCGGTCTCGGCGGCGACGAGCGCGGCGGCGTCCTTGATGGAGTGGTTCCCGAGCGCGGCGGCGATCCGCTCGTCGAGCCCGGCTTCCGCCTCCTCGCGCCTTTCCGCCGCCCCGGCCTGGCCGATGAGCACCACGATCTCCCCTTTCGGCGGCCCCTCCTCGGCGAACTGGGCGGCGAGCTCCGGCAGCGTGCCGCGCCGCACCGTCTCGAACATCTTGGTGAGCTCGCGCGCCATCACGGCCGGGCGCTCGCCCAGTGTCTCGGTCGCGTCGGCGAGCATTTCGGGCAGGCGATGAGGCGCCTCGAAGAGCATCAGCGTGCCGGGAATGCCCGCGAGCTCCTTGAGCCGCGCCTTGCGCGCGCCGCTCTTGGCCGGGAGGAAGCCCTCGAAGAAGAAGCGGTCGCTGGGAAGGCCCGAGACGACGAGGGCGGTGAGGATGGCGGAGGGGCCGGGAATAGGGGTCACCGGCAGACCCTCCTCGATCGCGGTTTGTACGAGCTTGTATCCGGGATCGGAGACAAGCGGCGTCCCCGCGTCGGAGACGAGCGCCAGCGCCTGCCCCTCGCGAACCCGCGCCAGCATCCGCTCGCGGACCGCGTCGGCGGAATGCTCGTGATAGGCGACGAGCGGCGTGGTGATGCCGTAATGCGCAAGGAGATGCCTGGTGACGCGGGTATCCTCGGCGAGGACGGCGTCCGCCGAGGCGAGGACGCCCAGGGCGCGGAAGGAGATGTCCTTCAGGTTTCCGATCGGCGTGGCGACGACATAGAGCCCCGGCGCGAGCGGCTCCGATTCGGCGGCGAGGCCGAAGGCCGTGAAGACGCCGCCCTTTCCCGTCCCGCGCACGGATGCGCGTCTCCCCGTCCGATTGTCGATTCGCTGGACCATGCTTTTCGAAATTCCCTGTGGCATCCGCCGCGGCGGGGCGTTGAAGCCTTGAAAGAAAGGGTTACAACAGGATTAACTCGTCTTCGCCACAATGATCGTAAACCAGAGTTATGCCGGTCCGGCCAGATTGCGGAAAAAACCGGCGCGCGAAAAGGGGATCTTGCCCATGAAGGCGTCTTCAACGACCGGTCGCCGCGGCGTCCTGGCCTCGCTCGTCCTCGGAGCCGGGCTGATGCTCTCGGGGTGCCTGTCGCCCTTCTCGGACCTTCCTCCAGGCAATGTCGGGACGGCCGCTCCCGCCGCGCCCCAGGGCGAATCCATCGGCGCAGGAGCGGTCCGGGTGGCGCTCATCCTGCCCCTGTCCGCGCCGGGACAGGCCGGGGAAGCGGCGGCCTCCATGCGCAACGCCGCCGAACTGGCGCTCGCGGAATTCCAGGAACCGGACATCGCCATTGTCATCAAGGACGACATGGGCTCGCCCGAAGGCGCGCGCGCGGCCGCTCAGGAGGCAATCGCGGAGGGTGCGGAACTGATCCTGGGGCCGCTCTTCGCTCCCGCCGTGGAAGCGGCGGGATCCGTGGCGCGCGCCTCCGGCGTCCCCGTGATCGCCTTCTCGACGGACGTCACCGTCGCCACCCGTGGCGTCTATCTCATGGGCTTCCTGCCCCAGAACGAGGTCCGGCGCGTCGTCGAGCATGCAGCGCAGCAGGGACGCCGCTCGGTGGCGGCGCTGATCCCCGAGACCGTCTACGGCAACGTCGTCGAGGCGCAGTTCCGGGAGGCGGCGGCCCAACGCGGCTTGCGCGTCGTTGCGGTCGAGCGCTACCCGGCCGGCCAGCCGCAATCGGCGGTCGCGCGGATCGCTTCGGTGATCGGCGGCCGCGCTCCGCAGGCGGATGCGCTGTTCATGCCCGAGACGCCGGATGGGGTCGCGATGCTCGCGCAGGCGCTGCAGGGGGCGGGTTTCGACCCGGCGCGGGTGAAGCCCATCGGGACCGGCGTCTGGAGCGATCCCGCCGTCCTCGCCAATCCGATGCTGCAGGGAGGATGGTTCGCCGCCCCTGACCGGTCGGGCTTTGAGTCCTTCGCCCAGCGCTACCAGGCGCGCTACGGCACGGCTCCGGTGCGGATCGCGTCTCTCGCCTACGACGCCGTCTCGCTGGCGGCGGCGCTGACGCGCACGCAGGGCTCGCAGCGCTTCGACGAACTGGTTCTCACGAATCCCTCCGGCTTCGCCGGCGCCGACGGCGTCTTCCGCTTCACCCCGACGGGGGAGAACGAGCGCGGCCTCGCGGTGCTCGAGATCCGCGACGGCTCCGCCATCACCATCAGCCCGGCGCCTCGCGCGCTGGGTGGCGGCGGCGCCTGAGGCGAGGGCGATCACGCTCTTCGGCCCGCTTTCGCCGTTTCAGTTTTCGTCTCCGGAAGGGTTGCCACGCGTGCGTCCGGGGCGATATTGCCTCGGTCGGCGGCGGGCGCCGCCCGGTAGGAGAACGGATTCATGACCAGCTTCGTCGACATGCTTGTTCCGGTCGCGGTCGCCGCCGTCGCGGTGGTCCTGCTGCTCGGGCTGGTCAACATGATGCGTGGCGGCGACGCCAATTTCTCGCAGAAACTGATGCGCTGGCGGGTCCTTCTCCAGTTCGTAGCGATCATCGTGATCATGGGCGTGCTCTGGTGGCGGGCCGCCTGAGGCGCGGCATCCAGGACGAGCCTGGCTGGAAAAGGGCCGCCCGCCGCGCAATTGCCGCGATTATGCCGCAATGGCGGTCGATTGGTGAAGCTCGCACAGGGGCCCGAAGCGGTTCCGGAACAGGGGGTCCTGCCGCATGCGCGAGAAATGGCTCATCGCCTTCGCTCTGCCCGCAGTTCTGGCAACAGGCCTGTCCGCAACCGCGACCCGGGCTGCGGATGACGACCGCGCCCCGCGTCTTTGGGCCGATCCGCCGCCGCCCATCGCCTTGCGTCCATCCTTCATCTCCCAGACCCGCTTCGGCATGTTCGCGCAGGATCCCTGGAGCCCCGAGGGAGGAAGCGCGAATGTCCACGGCGAGATCCTCTTCGCCAAGCCGTTCACGCCCAGGGACCTGTTCGCCAGCTATTTCGTCCCGCATCCCCATGTGGGCGCTTCGCTCAACCTGGCCGGGCGGACCAGCTTCGCCTTCGCGGGGCTGACCTGGAACGTGGACGTGACGCCCGACATCTTCGTCGAGGCGAGCCTCGGCGGGGCGGTGCATGACGGCCATCGCGGCGGCGACCCGATCCGCGACAACCAGGCGGCCCTCGGCTGCACCGGAAGCCTGCGCGAATCCGCGTCCCTCGGCTACAGGATCAACGACCGGCTGAGCTTCATGGCGACGGTCGAGCATTACGGCAATGCGGGGCTCTGCGCGGAAAATCGCGGCCTGACGAATATCGGCGCGCGAATCGGCTATTCTTTCTGACAGCGATTCGTCTCGCCCCATCCGTCATTCATCGCGGGAGCCATCCTTGGTCGTTCTCAATCGAATCTATACGCGCACCGGCGACACGGGCACGACGGCCCTCGCCACGGGAGACCGGAGGCCGAAATTCGACCTGCGCGTCGAGGCCTACGGCACCGTCGACGAGACCAACGCCACGATCGGGCTGGCGCGCCTGCACACGGCTGCCGCCGATGCGGAGGTCGACGCCATGCTCGGGCGCATCCAGAATGATCTCTTCGATCTGGGCGCGGATCTCGCCACCCCGGAGACCGGCGAGCCCCTTCCCTACGAAGCGTTGCGCATCACGCAGGGGCAGGTCGACCGGCTCGAGACCGAGATCGACCGGCTGAACGCCGAACTCGAGCCCCTGCGCTCTTTCGTCCTCCCGGGCGGCACGCCGGCGGCGGCGGCGCTGCACCTGTCGCGCACCGTCTGCCGCAGGGCCGAACGGCTCGTGGTCGAATTGGCCCACAAGCCGGAGGAGAAGGTCTCGGAGGCTGCGGTGAAATATCTCAACCGCCTTTCCGACTTCCTCTTCGTGGCCTCGCGCTTCGTTAACGGCAAGGGATCGGGCGAGGGCTCGGGAGACGTGCTCTGGGTGCCGGGGCAGAACCGCTAGGCAGTCGGGCGGCAGCGCCTTCGCACCTTGAAACGCAGCGTCGGACGCGCATCTTGACGGAGGGATGCGGGCAAATCGGCATTCCGGTTCGTCTTTGTGCGCGTTGACAAGCGCGAAAAACGGTCGTTACCGTCCGCTCGCTCCTGAACGCGCGGTTATTTTGGCTGTTGAGCAGCTTTTCCCGGCTGGCGTCCTGTCCAGAACCGCCAGTCTCTCGAAGGGATGGTAAGCCCATGAAAATTCTCGTGCCTGTCAAACGGGTCGTCGACTACAACGTCAAGATCAGGGTCAAGCCCGACGGATCGGGCGTCGAACTCGCCAATGTGAAGATGTCGATGAATCCCTTCGACGAGATCGCGGTGGAAGAAGCGATCCGCCTGAAGGAAAAGGGCAAGGCGACCGAGATCGTGGTGGTCTCCATCGGCCCGCAGCAGGCGCAGGAAACGATCCGCACGGCTCTGGCGATGGGGGCCGATCGCGGCATCCTCGTCAAGACGGACCAGGTGGTGGAGCCGCTCGCCGTTGCGAAGATCCTCAAGGGAATCGTCGCGCAGGAGGAGCCCGGCCTCGTCATCATGGGCAAGCAGGCGATCGACGACGACGCCAACCAGACCGGCCAGATGCTCGCCGCGCTGCTCGGCTGGGCGCAGGGCACCTTCGCCTCGAAGATCGAGATCGGCGACGGGTCGATCGACGTCACCCGCGAGGTCGACGGGGGACTCCAGACGGTGTCGCTCAAGGCTCCCGCGATCGTGACCACCGACCTGCGCCTCAACGAGCCGCGCTACGCCTCCCTGCCCAACATCATGAAGGCCAAGAAGAAGCCGCTCGACGAATCGTCGCCCGACGCCTTCGGCGTCGATGTCGCGCCGCGCCTCAAGGTCATTTCCACCGGAGAGCCGCCGAAGCGCGAGGCGGGGGTCAAGGTCGGCTCCGTCGCCGAACTCGTCGACAAGCTGAAGAACGAAGCGGGAGTGATCTGATCATGGCAATTCTCCTCCTCGCGGAACACGACAATTCCGCCCTCAAGGACGCGACCCACAAGGCGGCGTCCGCGGCCGCGCAAATCGGTTCGCCGATCCATGTCCTCGTCGCCGGCTCGGGCTGCCGGGCCGTGGCGGAAGAGGCCGCGAAGATCGACGGCGTCGAGAAGGTCCTCCTCGCCGATGCTCCCGCCCTCGAGCATGCCCTGGCGGAGCCGCTTGCAGCGCTGATCCTCTCGCTCGCCGACGGCTACGACGTCCTGATGGCGCCGGCCACGACGACGGGCAAGAACGTGATGCCGCGCGTCGCCGCGCTCCTCGACGTGATGCAGGTCTCCGACATCTCGAAGGTCGTCTCCGCCGACACCTTCGAGCGCCCCATCTACGCCGGCAACGCGATCCAGACGGTCCAGTCGACGGATGCGAAGAAGGTGATCACGGTGCGCACCTCAGCCTTCCAGGCGGCGGGAGCGGGGGGATCGGCGGGAATCGAGGATGCGGCGGCCTCGGAGGATCCGGGGCTCTCCTCCTTCAAGGGGCAGGAGATCGCCCATTCCGACCGGCCGGAGCTGACCTCCGCCAAGATCATCATCTCCGGCGGGCGCTCCCTGGCCTCCGAGGAGAACTTCGCCAAGTATATCGAGCCGGTGGCGGACAAGCTGGGCGCGGCGATGGGCGCGTCCCGGGCCGCCGTCGATGCGGGATATGCGCCGAATGACTGGCAGGTGGGCCAGACCGGCAAGGTCGTCGCTCCCGATCTCTATATCGCCGTCGGAATTTCAGGAGCCATTCAGCATCTTGCTGGTATGAAGGATTCGCGCGTCATCGTCGCCATCAACAAGGACGAGGAAGCGCCGATCTTCCAGGTTGCCGATTACGGCCTCGTGGGCGATCTTTTCCAGATCCTGCCGGAACTGGATCAGGAATTGTCGAAAGCCGGGCGCTAGCCCGGCTGCCATAGTCAACGTTCGAGCAGGTCGGGGCGCGCATGTCTTACGAGATCAAGACGGTCGGGATCATCGGGGCGGGTCAGATGGGCAACGGCATCGCCCATGTCTGCTCGCTCGCGGGCATGGACGTCCGCCTCAATGATCTCAGCGAGGACCGCATCAATGCCGGCCTCGCCACGATCAACGGCAACATGGCCCGCCAGGTCGCCAAGGAGATCATCCAGGAGAGCGAGCGCCAGGCGGCGCTCGCGCGCATCCAGCCTGCCGTGACCTATGACGGCCTCGCGGATTGCGACCTCGTGATCGAGGCCGCGACCGAGAACGAGGAGATCAAGCGCAAGATCTTCACCGCCGTCTGCGCCTCCGTCCGTCCGGACGCGATTCTCGCGAGCAATACCTCGTCGATCTCGATCACGCGGCTAGCCGCCGCGACGGATCGGCCGGAGCGGTTCATCGGCATCCACTTCATGAACCCGGTGCCGCTGATGCAGCTCGTCGAGCTGATCCGCGGCATCGCGACGGAAGACCCGACCTTTGAGGCGGCCAGGCAGTTCATCGGGCGCCTGGGCAAGACCGTGACGGTGGCGGAGGATTTCCCCGCCTTCATCGTCAACCGCATCCTCCTGCCGATGATCAACGAGGCGATCTACACGCTCTACGAGGGCGTGGGCTCGGTCGATGCGATCGATACGGCGATGCGGCTCGGGGCGAATCACCCGATGGGGCCGCTGCAGCTCGCCGATTTCATCGGGCTCGACACCTGCCTCTCCGTGATGCAGGTCCTGCATGACGGGCTGGCCGACACCAAGTACCGCCCCTGCCCGCTTCTCGTGAAATATGTCGAGGCCGGCTGGCTCGGCCGCAAGACCAACCGCGGCTTCTACGATTACCGCGGCGAGGTTCCCGTCCCGACGCGCTGACGCCGGCGGACGGGAACGGCGAGATCGGTATCGAGATCGCTATCAAGGCTCCGGCCAAGGCGCGCATCGTTAAAATGCGAGGCGAGTTTGCAACGCCTCCGAAACACGCTCCTGTCATCCTGCGGATGTCACGGAGCCTAGCCATGAGCGTCGACGCCACCGCCGGAATGAACTCCTCCTGGAGTTCCATGCGAGCCGATCCGAAGAGCCAGGCGGTGCAATACGCCGTCCTGGCGCAACAAGCCCGCGCCGAGCAGGGCGTCGTCAATCTCGTCGAGAAGGCCGTCCAGACGGAGCGCGCACCGCCTCCGCCGCCCCCGGGGCAGGGACGCGTCGTGGATGTCCGCGCCTGACCCTTCGCAGGCGGGATGAGCCGGCCGCGGCAATCCACATCCTCCGAAGCCTGCGACGAACGAGAGACTTCACAATCGCGTCACAGTCTGGATAAATACTCGCCAAGCGGATGAGAGTTGCTATCCGCTGGAGGAGGTGGCGTGAACCTGCACGTCCAGCCGACGGTCAGGCCGGATTCGTGTCCTGCGCTGGTGCTCAATGCCGATTACCGGCCCTTGAGCTATTATCCATTGTCGATCTGGTGCTGGCAGGACGCGATCAAGGCTGTCTTCCTCGACCGTGTGAACATCGTCTCGGAATACGACAAGCTTGTCCGAAGTCCCGGCTTCGAAATGCGGCTTCCATCCGTCGTTTCCCTCAAGACCTATATCCGCCCGGCGCGAAATCCTGCCTTCACACGCTTTAATGTTTTTCTCAGAGATCGTTTTACCTGCCAATATTGCGGCGCCCGCGACGACCTGACCTTCGACCACGTCATTCCCCGCTCGAAGGGCGGCCAGACCACCTGGCAGAACGTCGTCGCCGCCTGTTCCCCCTGCAATCTGCGCAAGGCGGACCGCCTCCCCCGGCAGGCCGAGATGTTTCCCCGGCAGCCGCCCTACGCCCCGACGCTCGGCGACCTCCACCAGAACGGCCGCCACTTCCCGCCCAACTACCTCCACCATAGCTGGATGGACTATCTCTACTGGGACACCGAGCTGGAGCCGTGAACCGGGGGCCGGAGCGGCGTGCAGACGGAAGAATTGGCCGCCGCGACCAGATGTTCGCGCCTTGGGTCTGGCGAACCGGCGGGTGCAGTTATACATTAGTCGTTCAACGGGATTGATCCCGCGCGGAGGAAGGCCCATCATCCGGTCGGGGCGTTCGTTTTCGCGGGAACAGTGGTTTGGTTCGGAGTGCAAGCCGTCGGTCATGATGCGGTCGTTGAAGGAAACGTCGTATGCCGCCCCAGGGGCGGGGCCGCGGGCGAGCGATCCTCGTTCGCCCGACGGAGGCGATGACAACCGTCAGGGCACGGCGATCATCACGAAGGCCAAGCCGCGCACGAAGAAGCCGAACCTGTACCGCGTGCTGCTTTTGAATGACGACTACACGCCCATGGAGTTCGTCATTCATGTCCTCGAGCGGTTCTTTAACAAGTCGCGCGAGGACGCGACGCGCATCATGTTGCATGTGCATCATAACGGCGTGGGAGAATGTGGGGTTTTCACCTACGAGGTGGCGGAGACAAAAGTGACGCAGGTGATGGATTTCGCCCGCAAGCACCAACATCCGCTCCAGTGCGTTATGGAGAAGAACTGATCCGATCGCCCTCGAAACAACCAGAGGCCTGCCTTGCCGAGCTTTTCTCGCTCTCTTGAACAAGCGCTTCATCGGGCTCTCGCCATCGCCGGCGAGAGGCGTCACGAATACGCCACCCTGGAGCACCTTCTCCTCGCACTGGTCGACGACCAGGATGCCGCCGCCGTGATGCGGGCGTGCAATGTCGATGTCGAGACGCTGCGGCGCAATCTCGTCGAATATGTCGACAATGAACTCGCCAACCTGGTGGCCGACGGGCGTCAGGACGCCAAGCCCACCGCAGGTTTCCAGCGCGTCATCCAGCGGGCGGTGATTCACGTCCAGTCCTCCGGCCGCGAGGAAGTGACCGGCGCGAACGTGCTCGTGGCGATCTTCGCCGAGCGCGAGAGCCATGCCGCGTATTTCCTGCAGGAGCAGGACATGACGCGCTACGACGCCGTGAACTACATCTCGCACGGGATCGCGAAGCGCCCCGGCGCCGCTGAATCGCGGCCGCCTCGCGGTGTCGAGGAGGAATCGAGCGAGCGGCCGACGGGCGAGGAGAGCGACACGCGCCAGAAGAAGAAGGGCGACGCCCTGGACGCCTATTGCGTCAACCTCAACAAGAAGGCGCGCGAGGGCAAGATCGACCCGCTGATCGGCCGCGAGCCGGAAGTCCGCCGCACGATCCAGGTCCTTTGCCGCCGCCAGAAGAACAATCCGCTTCTCGTCGGCGATCCCGGCGTGGGCAAGACCGCCATCGCCGAGGGTCTCGCGCGCAAGATCAACGAGAAGCAGGTTCCCGACGTCCTCGCCGACGCGACGGTCTTCGCCCTCGACATGGGCGCGCTGCTCGCCGGGACGCGCTATCGCGGCGATTTCGAGGAGCGCCTGAAGCAGGTCGTGAAGGAGATCGAGGCCCATCCCAAGGCCATCATGTTCATAGACGAGATCCACACGGTGATCGGCGCGGGCGCGACCTCGGGCGGAGCCATGGACGCGTCGAACCTGCTGAAGCCCGCGCTGGCGCAGGGCACCCTGCGCTGCATCGGCTCGACCACCTACAAGGAATACCGCCAGTATTTCGAGAAGGACCGCGCGCTCGTGCGCCGGTTCCAGAAGATCGACGTCAACGAGCCCTCGATCCCCGACACGATCGAGATCATGAAGGGCCTCAAGCCCTATTACGAGGGCTTCCACAAGCTGCGCTACTCGAACGACGCCATCAAGGCGGCGGTGGAGCTGTCCGCGCGCTACATCAACGACCGCAAGCTCCCGGACAAGGCGATCGACGTGATCGACGAGACCGGGGCGTCGCAGATGCTGCTCCCGGAAAGCCGCCGCAAGAAGACGATCGGCGTCAAGGAGATCGAGGCCACGATCGCCTCCATGGCCCGCATCCCGCCCAAGACCGTCTCGAAGGACGATGCGGAGGTGCTATCGAACCTCGAGACGCAGCTCAAGGCGGTTGTCTACGGGCAGGACCAGGCGATCGGCGCGCTTACCGCCGCGATCAAGCTCGCCCGGGCGGGGCTTCGCGATCCCGACAAGCCGATCGGCTCCTATCTCTTCGCGGGCCCGACCGGCGTCGGCAAGACCGAGGTGGCGCGCCAGCTCGCCTCGACGCTCGGCGTCGAACTCCTGCGCTTCGACATGTCGGAATACATGGAGCGCCACACGGTCTCGCGCCTGATCGGCGCGCCTCCGGGCTATGTCGGCTTCGACCAGGGCGGGCTGCTGACCGACGGAATCGACCAGCATCCGCACAGCGTGCTGCTGCTTGACGAGATCGAGAAGGCGCATCCGGACCTGTTCAACATCCTGCTCCAGATCATGGATCACGGGAAGCTGACGGATCACAACGGCAAGCAAGTCGACTTCCGTAACGTCATCCTGATCATGACGTCGAATGCCGGCGCGGCGGATCTCGCCAAGCAGGCCTTCGGCTTCACGCGCACCAAGCGCGAGGGCGATGATACCGAGGCGATCAACAAGCTGTTCGCGCCGGAATTCCGCAATCGCCTCGACGCGATCATCTCCTTCGGGAACCTCCCCAAGGAGGTCATCTACCGGGTCGTCGACAAGTTCGTCATGCAGCTCGAGGCGCAGCTCGCCGACCGCAACATCACGATCGAGCTGTCGGACGAGGCGCGGGACTGGCTCGTGCTGCACGGCTATGATGACACGATGGGCGCGCGCCCGATGGGCCGCCTGATCCAGAACGCGATCAAAACCCCGCTCGCCGACGAAGTTCTCTTCGGCAAGCTCAAGGGCGGCGGCGCGGTGCGGGTCGTGGTCGTTAAGGACGAGAACGGCCAGGACAAGCTCGGCTTCGAGTATATCGAGGGACCGGTCAAGCCGAAGGCGGACAAGGTGCCGGAAGCTCCGAAGAAGCGGCGCAAGCCGCGCGCCTCCGGTCCCCGCAAGCCGAAGAAGCCGGGCGGGAACGGCCCCTCCGGCGATGGGGGCGGGAACGGCGGCGGCGGCGTCCGCACGGTGCCGAAGGTCCCGCTGGTGCGTGCATGAGTCCGTCGGATATCGAACGGACGCTGGCCGAGGCCCGCGCGGCAGCCGCGCGTCGTCTCGGCCTCGTCCAGCCGGCGCCGCCGGAACCGCCTCCCGCGCCCCCTCCCGGCCGGCGTCCCGAAGACATCGTCGCCCGTCGCGGACGTGCGGACGCTGCCGCAGCAGGCGGCGTCGGCATCCAGCCCGCGCCTGCACTCGGCCCGCAGGCGGTCGTCGACCTCCGGCCAGGTCCAGGACACCTGCGCGCGGATTCCATCCCCGCCGCCGCGCCGGAACCGCTGGTGGCCCGCGCCCATCCGGCGGTCGAGGCGCAAGGCGCGGATCTCGAGAACGTTGTCCACCAGCCTTACCAGCCGGAGCCCGGGCCGGAATACATCCCGGTCGACCCCGTCGCCCGCACCCGTCTCGCCACGCCGGAACCGGCGGCGCAGCCCCTGGTCGCGCCACCGAACGACGTCGTCGATTACGGTGAAGGCGACGCTGCAGGCGCGCGGGAGCGGGAGAAGGTCGCGAAGGGCGGTTTTGCGGAAATTGCTCGGGAGAAGGCTCTTGCCGGCCTTGCCGCCTGGCGCCGCAGCCGCGCCGAAAGGCGGGCCAGACAGGAAGCTTCCCGGAGCGAGACGGCGTTCGCGGGCGAGGCTGTCGGCGAAGCCCGGCCGCAGAAGCAGAAGCTGACGGAAAAGGAGAGGCGCTGGGAGCGGCGGCGCAGGCGCTACATCTTCGAGGAAATCCTTGGCTGGATCGTCGTGCCGATCATCCTCGTCGCGCTTTACTTCCTGACGATGTGGCTGCTCGATCTGTTCGGCACCACGCCGGAAGCGATCCTCGAGGGGCTTCAACTCATCTGGTCGCAGTTGGGATAAGATGCGCGGGAGCCTGGTCGGCTCCCGCGTAGTGGTTACGCGTCAGTTCACATACCCGTTCCGACCCTCTTCGAAGCCGTGGCGGTAGTAGTGGTGCGCGGCGCTCTCCATGAGGCCCTGCCTCACCGCCTGCTCGACATCGGGATTCTCGGCAAGGTAGCGGCTCTCGTTGAACTGCGGGTTGTAGGGCGGCAGCCGTTCGACCATTTCCGGCGGGACCGCGCTCTCCGCTTCATGGCGACGGACATCGGACCAGGCCGCCGTATGCGCCTGCACATTGCGCTCGAAGTCGAAATTGGCTGAAGGGTCGACGGCGTATTGGTCAACCTTCGGCGCTTCAAGCGGCGCGATCTCCGGCGCGGGCGCGATCGGCGGCGGCGCGATTTCCGGCGCGGGCGCGATCGGTGGCGGCGTATGCGCCGGGCCTGCCTCGACCAGCGGCGGCTTGATCTCCGGCGAGGGCTGGATCACCGGCGGCGTGGCCGGAGTGTCGATGGGCGCGGGAACCTGGTGCGAGACGCCCGTCATCGCGCCGAGGATCTCCAGCATCCGCTTGTCGATCCGCGCCATCGCGGTAAGGAACGCGAATTCCGCAGGCGGGAAGAGAAGGCCCTGATCGCGCCCGATCTTCATCCAATGATTGTATCCCGAGGATACACTGCCGTCGATGAATGCCTGCGCGGCGCCGGGATTTACCACCAGATAGGCGAAATTGTTCTCCCTGCTGTTGAGGCCGGACGAGACCGGTCCCTGATAGGGATCGTGACGCACGCTTTCACTGTATTGGGCGGGTAGAGGGAAATTGATCATGACGATAACCTCGAATGTGAGACGGTCTTAACAATTTATAATGATCAGAAAAATAATGCAAACATTTCATTAATTATGACTTAAAATGATTAGATAAATCAGTATATATTCACTTAATTTATTGGCCTGGTGTGTGTCTCTCCCGCTGTCTCAGAGCGTTGCGGGGCGTCTTGGAGGAACCGGAACGGCAAGCGCGGGGGAGCCCGTCGAGCCCGCATTTCTTGGCGCAGGAGGCGGCGCAACAGCCTCGCGGGCGCCCGGCGGCGTCGGCCCCGTCCAGACCGCCACCGGCCGCGCGGGGCCGCGCGCAGGCAGCACCACTTCCGGCAGACGCGGTTGCACGGGCGCGCCCCCGGCGAATGCAAGTGCGCGGTCGGAAAACAGGCCGAGCGGTCCGCCCGTCGCCGCGCTTGAGGCGGTAACCGCAGCGGAATCGCTGTCGCTCTCCCCTGCTGGCGGTCGCTTGCCGCAGATGAACGGCCGCAGGTCGACCGGACCAGCCTTGGTGGAGCGCGGAAGCCCTGAGAGCGAGCTTCCGCCCCAGCCGGAACGCGAAAATCCGTGCTCCATCAGGGAGGCCGATTTCGCAGTGCGCTCGGCGGAGGAAGGGGCGCCCATGACGACCGTCACCAGCCGCCTCCCGTTGCGCTCGGCGGTGGCAACCACGTTGAAGCCCGACGAGCAAATATAGCCGGTCTTCATCCCCGTCGCGCCCGCATAGCGGCCGATCAGCCCGTTATGATTGCGCATCACCGTCTTGCCGAAGCTGATCGCATCGAGCCCGAACAGGCCGCGCTGCTCGGGGAATTCCTTCCAAAGGGCGCTGGCGAGGATCGCCATGTCGCGCGCCGAGGTACGCTTGCGCAGGTCGGGCAGGCCGTGCGGGTTCGTGAAATGGCTCTCATGCATGCCGAGACGGGCGGCATGCGCGTTCATCCGCGCCGCGAAGGCCTCCACCGAGCCGGCGACACCCTCGGCGATCGTCGTCGCCACATCATTCGCCGACTTGACCATGATGATCAGGAGCGCGTTGTCGAGGCGTATCTGCGTTCCTGGCTTGAAGCCCATTTTCGACGGCGGCTGCGCGGCCGCCGTCCTGGAGACCGTGAGGAGCGTGTCCATGCGAAGGCGGCCGTTCCGGATCTCGTCGAGAGCGACATAAGCCGTCATCAGCTTCGTCAGGGACGCAGGAAACCACGGGTCGGTTGCGTTTTCCGCATAGATGACGCGACCGGAATCGAGATCGGCAACCAGCGCCGGAGCGCCCTCGACCCATTCGGACGCCAGGCTCGCCCCTGCCAGCGCGATCACGAGGGCGAAGGCGGCGATGGTCGCTCTGATTGCTCGCATGAAGGGGAGGCTCCAGGCTCGATTCGACAGGACGGACGACGGTCCGCATGAAGCGCGCAAAGAGCTTAAGCCCTCTCGCGCCGATTTGGCTAGGGTGCGAAAAACAATTCGCCGCAAGGGCATGGCGGTATCTTCAACGGCAGAGTCGTGGCGATAGAATGGCAAAAGCGCGGCTCTTGCCCCCACATCAGGATCAGGCCCACCCGTTTCATGGACGTCACCCTCCTCTGGATTCCCGCCACCCTCATTGCCGCCGCGGCGCAGACGGCGCGCAACGCCATGCAGCGCAGCCTGACCGAATCGCTCGGGACTGTCGGAGCGACGCAGGTGCGCTTCCTCTTCGGCCTGCCCTTCGCGGTCCTGTTCCTCGGCGCGGTCGCGCTTCTCGGCGGGGAGCCGCCTCCGATGCCCGGGGCGGGCTTTACCGGCTTCGTTCTGATGGGGGCGCTCACGCAGATCGGAGCCACCGCGCTGATGCTCGCGGCGATGCGGGCGCGCTCCTTCTCCGTCGTCACCGCCTATGTGAAGACGGAGCCGGTGCAGGTCGCGATCTTCGGCCTGGTCTTCCTCGGCGATCCCCTCACATTCGGCCTCGCCGTCGCGATCCTGATCGGGACGGGCGGGGTCATCGCCATGTCGCACCAGCCTGGGAGCCTCACGGGCGGCGGAATGCGGCCTGTCCTTCTCGGACTGGCGGCGGGGGCGGCGTTCGGGCTCTCCGCCACGGGCTTTCGCGGCGCGGTGCTCACCCTCGATGGCGGCTCCTTCCTGATCCGCGCCACCACGACCCTCGTCTGGGGCCTCGCCATCCAGAGCATCGTCCTCGGGGTCTATCTCGTCCTTTTCGACCGGATCGGGCTGATGAAGAGCCTCGCCCTGTGGCGATCCTCGGCAAAGGCGGGATTCATGGGCGCTCTCGCCTCGCAATTCTGGTTCATCGGCTTCGCGCTGACCAGCGCCGCCAATGTGCGCACGCTGGCGCTCGTCGAGGTGATCATGGCGCAGATCGTCTCCCGGCGGATCTTTTCGCAGAACGTCACCGGCAGGGAGATCGCCGGGATGGCGGCGATCCTCCTCGGCGTCGCGATCCTGCTTTATGTCAGTGCGCCTCCGTAGGCATGGCTGCGCCGGAGCCCGCACCGCAAGGCCGGGATCACCCTGCGCCTCCTCAAGAACATTTGAAGCCGGCCTGCCTCCCGATCCCCTCCCTGCTGGAACCGGAATGCTGCCTGTCGCCTTGTCGGCCTTTGGTGACGTGCAAGGAGCGGGATATGCTGAGCGATTCGCGACTGATCTTCATGCTGGGCGTCAGCGCCCTGATTGCAGCTCCGGCCGCCATGGCCCAGACCGGTGAACCGGTGGAGCAGGGACCGCCCAACGTTCCGGAATTCGAACCGGCCTTCGCGGAGCAGACGCGGGCGCCCGCGTCCGATTCAGGGGTTGCATTCAGCGTCGAGACGCTCGCCGAGGGTCTGGTGCATCCCTGGGCGGTCGCCGTTCTTCCCGATGGCGGCCTCCTCGTCACCGAGCGTCCCGGACGGCTCCGGGTCGTGAGCGCGGAGGGAGAACTGAGCGATCCCGTTTCCGGCCTGCCGGAGGTTCTCGCGGAGAAGCAGGGCGGGCTTCTCGATGTGGCGGTCGGGCCGGATTTCGGCGAGGAGCGCTGGATCTACTGGACCTACGCGAAGCCGATGGGCGACGGCCGCTCCGTCACGGCGGCCGCGCGCGGCAAGCTCGCGGCGGATCACTCCGAGGTCACCGAGGTCGAGGAAGTCTTCGCGCAGGAGCCGCCCTCGCCATCGCCGATGCATTACGGCTCCCGGATCGTCTTCGACGACGACGGGCACATCTTCATCACCACGGGCGAGCACTTCACGATGGAGGAGCGGGGTCTGTCGCAGGAACTCGACACGACCTACGGCAAGGTCGTGCGCGTCAACCGCGATGGTTCCTTGCCCGAGGGCAACCCGTTTGCCGGGCGTGACGACGCGATCGACACGATCTGGTCCTATGGCCACCGCAACATCCAAGCCGCGGCGATCCAGCCATCGACCGGGGAACTGTGGATCGTCGAGCACGGCCCCAAGGGCGGGGACGAACTGAACCTGATCGAGGCAGGCGGCAACTACGGCTGGCCCGTCGTCAGCTATGGCGAGACCTATCAGGGCCAGCCCATCGGCTCGGGCGAGGCGCGCCACACGGGCGACATGATCGAGCCGCGCTATTACTGGGATCCGGTGATCGCGCCGAGCGGCATGGTGTTCTACGAAGGCGACATGTTCGGCGACTGGCAGGGCGATGTCCTGATCGGATCGCTCGTCCCGGGCGCCGTCGTGCGTCTCGAACTCGACGGCGACAGCGTGACGGGCGAGGAGCGGCTCCTGACGGATCAGGGACGGATCAGGGACCTGGACATCGCGCCCGACGGCGCGCTTCTGGCGGTGACGGACGAGGAGAACGGCAAGCTGCTCCGGCTCACCCCCGGCGGGTGACGGAGCCCGCCACCGGCCTCACATCCGGAACACGCCGAACTGCGTCTTCGGCACCGGCGCGTTGAGCGTCGCGGCGAGGGCGAGGGCGAGCACCCGGCGGGTCTCTGATGGCAGGATGATGCCGTCGTCCCAGAGCCGCGCCGTGGCGTGGTAGGGGGAGCCCTCCTCTTCGTATTTCGCGCGGATCGGGTCCTTGAAGGCTTCCTCCTCCTCGGGGCTCCAGTGCTTGCCCTCGGCCTCGATGTTGTCGCGCCTCACGGTGGCGAGCACGCTCGCCGCCTGCTCGCCGCCCATGACGGAGATGCGCGAATTCGGCCAGGAGAAGAGGAAGCGGGGCGAATAGGCCCGCCCGCACATGCCGTAGTTGCCCGCCCCGAAGGAGCCGCCGAGGAGGAGCGTGATCTTGGGAACCTGTGCGCAGGCAACCGCCGTGACGAGCTTCGCCCCGTCCTTGGCGATGCCCCCCGCCTCGTATTCGCGCCCGACCATGAAGCCCGTGATGTTCTGGAGAAAAAGCAGCGGGATGCGGCGCTGGCAGCACAGCTCGACGAAATGCGCGCCCTTCTGCGCGCTTTCCGAGAAGAGGATGCCGTTATTGCCGATGATCCCCACGGGCATGCCCATGATGCGCGCGAAGCCGGTCACCAGCGTCGTGCCGTAGAGGCGCTTGAACTCGTCGAATTCGGACCCGTCGACGAGGCGCGCGATCACCTCGCGGATATCGTACTGCTTCTTGAGATCGGTGGGGACGATCGCCGCGAGGTCGTCGATGTCGTAGACGGGCTCGACGGGGTCGGAAACCGCGATGTCGATCTCCTTGCGGGTGTTGAACGTTCCCACGATCCGGCGCACGAGCGAAAGCGCGTGCACGTCGTCGGTCGCATAATGGTCTGCGACGCCGGACTGGCGCGCATGGACATCCGCGCCGCCGAGATCCTCCGCCGAGACGACCTCGCCGGTCGCCGCCTTCACCAGCGGCGGCCCCGCGAGGAAGATCGTTCCCTGCTTGCGCACGATCACGGTTTCGTCCGACATGGCCGGGACATAGGCGCCGCCGGCCGTGCAGGAGCCCATCACGCAGGCCACCTGCGGGATGCCGAGCGAGGACAGGGTCGCCTGGTTGTAGAAGATGCGGCCGAAATGGTCGCGGTCGGGAAAGACCTCGGTCTGGTGGGGGAGGTTCGCCCCGCCCGAATCGACGAGATAGATGCAGGGCAGGCGGTTCTCGCGGGCGATCTCCTGGGCGCGGAGGTGCTTCTTGACCGTCATCGGGTAATAGGTGCCGCCCTTGATAGTCGAATCGTTGCACACGATCATGACCTCGCGGCCGGCGACCCGCCCGATCCCGGTGATGATCCCGGCTGCGTGGATCGCATCCTCGTACATCCCGAACGCGGCGAGCGGCGAGAGTTCGAGGAAGGGCGCGCCGGGGTCGAGCAGGCGCATCACGCGCTCGCGCGGAAGGAGCTTGCCCCGCGCCAGATGCCGCTCGCGCGCCCGCTCCGGCCCGCCCTCCGCGACGGCGGCGCGGCGATGGTTCAGTTCCCGCGCCAGCCGCTCCCACGACGCCCGGTTCTCCCGGGCGGCTTCGGAGTTCGTATCGATCAGGCTCGGGATGATGGCCACTTTTCTGCGCTCCGGTCGGCTGCTTCGTTTCGTGCAGGTATCGTCCAGGACGCCGTTTCACTCAAGGCCTCCCGCACCGCCCTCCTTCGAGAAGACTGGCGATCCCGCGTCAATCGTACTTGCGCTCGTCGGCGATCACCTTGCCGTCGTTGGCCAGCGATCCCGGCTCGGCGAGAACCACATGTCCGCGCAGCTTGGTGACGTTCTGGAGCGTCGCGGCGACGAGGGCGGCGAGGTCGTCGCCGGGGCGGCCGGTCTCGCAATGAAGCGTCATGGCGTCGCTTTCGCCCTCGCGCGTGACGACGAGTCTCGCCTTCGCGACTTCGGGATGACGGGCAAGGACCGCCGCGACCTGCTCCGGGCGCACGAACATGCCCTTGACCTTGGTCGTCTGGTCGGCGCGGCCGAGCCAGCCACGAATGCGCGTATTGGTGCGCCCGCACGGGCTTGGCTCCGCCATCGCGGCGGTGAGATCACCGAGCGCCAGCCGGATGGTGGGATGATGCGGGTCGAGGGCGGTGACCACGATCTCGCCGACCTCGCCGGGCGGGACGGGATCGCCCGTGCCGGGACGCACGATCTCGAGGATGATGTCCTCGTTGACGACGAGTCCGTCATGCGTCCCCGTCTCGTAGGCGATGAAGCCGACATCAGCGGTGGCGTAGGCCTGGTGGGCGGCGATGCCCCGCCCGGCGAATTCGGCTTGCAGGGATTTGGGAAAGGCCGCGCCCGAAACGGCAGCCTTCCTGATGCTGGAAGCGTCGCGGCCCGCGGCGGCGGCGGCGTCGAGCAGGATCTTGAGGAAATCCGGCGTCCCGGCATAGGCGACGGGGCGATAGGCCTCGATCAGGTCGAACTGCGCTTCCGTGTTGCCCGGCCCGGCGGGAATGACCTGGCACCCGAGGGCGCGCGCGCCGGAATCCATGATGAAGCCGCCGGGCGTCATGTGGTAGGAGAAGGTGTTGAGCACCACGTCGCCGGGGCGAAGCCCCATGGCGTAGAGGCCCCGCGCCGCGCGCCAGGGATCGGCCTCGCGGCCCTCGGGCTCGAAGATCGGTCCCGGCGACGTGAAGAGCCGGCCGAAGGGCTGCACCGAGGGCAGCAGGCCGCCGAAGGGGGGCGACTGCTTCTGGAGTGCGGGAAGCTCGCTCTTGCGCAGGATCGGCAGCTTCGCCAGCGCCGCGCGGTCGGTGATGCCCGCGGGCGAGATCGATCCGAGATGCCGGGCATAGCCCGGGGCGCGCATGGCCGCCTCGAGGACTTCCGGCAGGCGCGCGAACAGGTCGCGCTCGCGCTCCGCGGGGTCGCTCCTGTCGCGATCGTCATAGAACCTGCTCATCGGGCTCCTCCACCTGCATTTCGCTCTTCTTGCGCCGCATTCCATCCGCTTGCGCGAAGGATGGCAAGGTGGAAAGAAGGATCAGAAGCGCAGGAGCCGCGCGAGGCGCGCCACATCGAGCAGCGCGACCAGCGCCGAGGCGACATAGGTGAAGGCGGCGGCGCGAAGGACCGATTTCGCCGCCGGCAGATCCTTGGCCGGGAGATAGCCGCCCTTCTCGAGGATCGGGAGCGCCCGCCTGAAGCTTGCATCCATCTCCACCGGCAGCGTCATCAGGTGGATGAGCACCCGCGAGGCGAGGAGGGCGATCACCACCCCGACCTGGACCAGAACGAGGACCGGCGACTTGACGAGGAAGGCCACGACGGGCGCGAGCGCGAGGATGATCGCAGCCGAGATCTCGATCGTGCGCACGGAGCCCGCAAGCTTGACCCGCGAGGTCAGGAGCCTGTCGCCGTCGGCATGCTGCATGGCGTGGCTCGCCTCGTGGGCGGCGACGGCGACCGCCGTGATCGAGCGGCCGTCGTGGTTTTGCGGCGAAAGCCGCACCACGCGGTCGATCGGATCGTAGTGATCGCCGCCCGGGGGAGCGATCTCGACGCGAACCTCCCGCAAATCCGCGAGATCGAGGAGGTGGCGGGCGAGCTCGCCGCCGGTGCCGGGAAAGTCGTCGCGCTCGACCGCGTGCCGCCACATGGCGGAGCGAACCCACCATTGCGGCAGGAAGATCAGGGCCAGAAGCAACGCGCCAGCGACGATGAGGATGATCGGCATGGCCCTAAGATAGGCTTCGCCGCGCCGGTTGCGAGAGGCTGTCTGACCGCACGCGCTTTCCCCAGCCGCGCGGCCATGACCGTGCCGAGGCGCTTGCCATCGCGGCGAGGGACGGCCTAACGTTCCATCAAACGAAAAAGGTGCGCGCGACGATGACGAAAGAACAGAACGCGGATATCGCGGGGCTCCCCTTCGAGAAGGCGCTGGAGGAACTCGAGGGGATCGTGGCCCGCCTCGAGAAGGGCAGCGTTCCCCTCGAGGATTCGATCCGGATCTATGAACGCGGCGAGGCTCTCAAGCGCCATTGCGACAGGCTGCTGAAGCAGGCCGAGGCGCGGATCGAGAAGATCAACCTCTCCGCCTCGGGCGAGGTCGCGGGCACGCAGCCCCTCGATATCGATTCGTGAGGCGCAAACGCGCTTGCCATCAGGGAGCGGAACCTCCATATAGCGCTCGGGAGGTTGGCGGGGGACGTTTCACTCGCCAACCGGGTCAGGTCCGGAAGGAAGCAGCCCTAACGAGACCGAGCGGGTTCTCGTCCAGCCTCCCACCTCTTTCTCGCCGGGACGAGACGGCGATGCGGTGAAGGTCCGGCCAGGCGGGCGAATCCTGAAGCGGGACGAATCCTGAAGCGGGACGAATCCTCTTGAGCCCGTGGCGCGCTTGACCTCCAATAGGCCGATGAACGACACGACGCCCGGCACGCCATCATACGACGAACCTTCCCTCGCCGGCTTCGACGCGCCGCCGGCGGCGACGCCGTCATCCGGCGCCTATCGCGTCCTCGCCCGTAAGTACCGCCCCCGCGACTTCACCGACCTGATCGGCCAGGAAGCAATGGTGCGCACGCTCTCCAACGCTTTCCGGACCGGGCGTATTCCGCAGGCCTGGATGCTGACGGGCGTGCGCGGCGTCGGCAAGACGACGACGGCCCGCATCCTCGCGCGCGGCCTCAACTACAGCCGCCCCGGATACGAGGGCGGGCCGACGATCGACCTCGCGGAGCCGGGCGAGCATTGCGAGGCGATCATCGAGGGTCGCCATATCGACGTGATGGAGATCGACGCCGCCTCGAACAACGGCGTCGAGAACGTCCGCCAGATCAACGATGCCGTGCGCTATGCGCCTGTCTCGGCGCGCTACAAGGTCTATATCGTCGACGAGGTGCACATGCTCTCGACGGGGGCCTTCAACGCCTTCCTGAAAACGCTCGAGGAGCCGCCCCCGCACGCCAAGTTCATCTTCGCGACCACGGAGATCCACAAGGTCCCGGTCACCATCCTGTCGCGCTGCCAGCGCTTCGATCTCCGCCGCGTCGACGCGGAGAAGCTCGTCGCGCACCTCACGAGGCTCTGCGGGCTGGAAAATGTCGAGGCCGATCCCGAGGCGCTGAAGGCGATCGCGCGGGCCGCCGAAGGCTCCGTGCGCGATTCGCTCTCGCTGCTCGACCAGGCGATCTCCCACGGCGCGGGCGCGGTCACGCCGGAAACCGTGCGCGACATGCTCGGCCTCGCCGACCGGGCGAAGGTCATCGATCTCTTCGAGGCGCTGATGCGCGGCGATGTCCCCGCCTCCTTCGCCAATCTGCGCGACCAGTACGATGCGGGAGCCGATCCCGCGACGGTGCTGCAGGAGCTCGCGACCTTCACGCATCTCGTCACCCGACTCAAGCTCGTCCCCGAGGCGGCCGAGGATGCGGCGCTGACGGAAGCCGAGCGCAAGCGCGGCGCGGCATTCGCCGAAGCGCTCTCGGTGCGCATTCTCTCGCGGGCCTGGCAGATCCTGCTGAAGGGCATCGCCGAGGTCGAGGCAGCCTCGCGGCCTCTCGCCGCAGCCGAGATGGTGCTGGTGCGCCTCGCCTACGCCGCCGATCTCCCGACCCCCGACGAGGCGCTGCGGATGCTCAGGGAGGGCGCTGCGTTTCCCGGCGCCACGGGTTCCGGCGCTGCCTCCGCTCCCCCGCCCTCCTCCGCCCCCTCCGCCTCGCGCGGCGGCTCGGGCGCGCCGGCGCTGGCTTCCGTCCCGCGCGGCGAAGCGGCTCCGGCTGCAAGCGCCCCGGCGCCGCGCGGCGACGCCTCCCCGACGATGCGGCTCGCACGCTTCGAGGACCTCGTCGCTCTCGCCGCCGAGCGGCGCGATGTCGTGATGAAGGCCGCCCTGGAGCGCGATGTACGGCTGGTGCGTTTCGAGGACGGGCAGATCGAATTCGCCCTCGCGGAGGGCGCGCGGCGCGATCTCGCCAACGATCTCTCCCGCGCCCTTGCCGAATGGACGGGGCGGCGCTGGATCGTCGCCCTCTCCTCTCAGCCGGGCGCGCCGACGCTGCGCGAACAGGCGCAGTCGCGCGAGCACGAGCGCCGCCAGGGCGCGGCCGAGCACCCGCTGGTGCGCAGCGTCCTCGAATCCTTCCCCGGCGCGAAGATCGTCGACGTGCGCGAGCGCGCAGCCGCCGAAAGCGAAGCCGCCGGAACGGCATCCGATTTCATCCCCGAGCCGGGCGAAGCGGTTCCGGGCGAGGACGACGACGCCCTCTAGGCGGCCCCGGGAGCGTCACCAGGCGATCGTCGCCGCATCGCTCAGCCGGTATTCCGGCAGCGCGCGCCGCAACGCGTCGAGCCGGTCGCCGGGGAGGAAGGCCGGAAGCACGATGCACGGCTTTGTCAGACCGAGGAGCCATTTCAGGTCGCCGAGGCGCGGATGCACGTTCCAGCGGATGAACTCGGCCTGTTTCGCCGCAACGAGTGCGTTCGCCTTCGAGCCCTGCGCGAGGTGCCCCGTGAAGATGATCCGCACGCTCTCCTCGCATGCCCGGCTGACGAGGGCGGCGGCGAGGCCCGAATCGGCGCTGGCCTTGGCCGCGATCATGACGCCCGCGAGCTTCACTTCCCCGCTCAGGTCTCCCGCCTGCGCCGCCAGGTCCGCGAGCGCGCGTCGCCCTGCCTCGCTCAGGACCTGCGCCTCCTTCCCGGCGAGCAGGCGTTCCACGACGGCGCGATGAGCCGCGCACAGGCGGACGGGGGCGTCCCCCATCAGGGCGATCGCCATTTCGAGGCCGCGCCCGTCCGGCGGGGCGGGGAGAAGGAGCGGGCCTTTCCGCGCCGCCTCGCGGATCGCCTCGCGTCCGCGTGCGAGGGGCGCATCGTGCACGCCATAGGCGCAATCGAGGATCAGCGCGGCGGCTGGCGGCGGCGGATCGAAGGGGTAGAGGCCTGATTCGAGCGTGAAGTCGCCCGTGTAGAGCACGCCTTCCGGCCCGCCGATGCGCATCCAGACGCCGCCCGGAGCGTGCGAGGCGCGGCCGGTCTCGACATCGAGCCCCGCAATCGTCGTCTTCCCCCGCAGGGGCAGCGGCCGCGCCCGCGCGAGCGGCGCGCCCTCTCCGCCCGCGATCGTCATGCGGGTCGCGTAGACAGGGGGATCGCCCAGCGACGCCGCGCGTTCGAGCGCGCCGACATGGTCGCGATGGCCATGGCTGACGAGGACGCCGTCAACCGGCTCCAGGCCGGAAAGGTCCGGACGCCGGTCCCCGTCGGGCCCCTCGCCCATGTCGAGGATCAGACGCCGCCCCGCGATCTGGACGAGAAAGCAGGCGGGCCCCTTGACGCCGTATCCGGATATGGCCGTGACACGCATGATCGCCTCCGGCCCCCATGCGCGAAGCATGACGCCCGCGCGAGCGATCCGCAAGCCGCGGCCGCCTCCGCCCGACTCGCCGACCCGGAACGGGGCGCGGAGTGAGGCGTTGTCGCGGACCAAGCCTTGCCGTCCGATTCGTGCGGGCGCATCGCCGCGACACGAGCGCTGAGGTGACCGGTGCGTCGGATATTCCTTACCGTATGTGCGTCCGTCCTCTGCGGCCTGCTCGCCTTCCACGGCGTCCTGGCCCAGGAGGAAGAGCGCGGCTCGGAGCCTTACGCCTTCGAGGTGGAGGCGATCAACGAGGGTCTTGAGCCGATGGATCCGCCGTTGCGGCTCGATACGCCGCGCGCGGCTATGGAATCCTTTCTCGATGCGATCCGGCGGGGCGAGGCTGATCGCGCGGCGCATGCGCTCAACCTGAACGCGATCGACAGGCAGCGCCAGGCGGCGCGTGCGCCCGACCTCGCCCTGATGCTCGCCTTCCTCCTGCATCGGCACAACCTGATCGACTGGTCCGAATTGTCCGACTCGCCCGATGCGCGCGTTCTGCCACGGGCTCAACAGCCAGGCGGACCCTATAGCCGGCGATCGGTTCTTCTCGGCGAGGTGGATCTCGATGGCCGCCCGGTTCCGGTCAGCCTCCAGCGATTCCAGGCGGGGGACGCATCCCCCATATGGCTGTTCTCTCCCTTCGCGGTCGAACGGATCCCGGATCTCTACCGGAACAGCAGGCCAGGACTCCTGAGCGAATGGGTTCCCCTGCGCGAGCGTGTGGAGCTGTTCGGGCGACCCTCTCCCTACGAATGGCTGGCGGTCGCCGGGCTCCTGGCGGCCTGCATCCTGCTCTGGCTGATGATCTACTTCCTGGCGCGGGCGCTGACGCGGCGGATGGCGTCGCGCCCGCGCCGGGAGGCGGCGCGGATCGCCCTCCCCCTCGCGACAGTGGCGGCGGCGCTCGTCTTCCGCTTCGGAGCGGACGGCCTCTTCCTGCTCACCGGCCCCGTGGCCTCCAATCTCCATATCGGCGCGGAGGTCGTCGCCCTGATCGCGGGGGCGTGGCTGCTGCTCCGGCTCGTCTCCAACGTCACGCTCGCCCTGAGCGAGCGCTATGTCGTGCCGCTGGCCTCCGATGATCCCGAAAACCGCCGCACGAAGACCACCGTCTACGTCGTCCGGCGGCTCGCCCTCGTCGTCATCGCCCTGCTCAGCATCGGCTATATCCTTCTCCGGCTCGGACTGTTCGAGAGTTTCGGCCTGTCGGTGCTCGCTTCCGCCGGCGCCCTCGGCGTGCTCGTGGCGATCGCCGCGCGGCCGCTTCTGGGGAACATGGTGGCGGGACTTCAGATCGCCCTGACGGATCCCGTGCGCATCGGCGACGTCGTCGTCTACGGGGATCACTGGGCGACCGTCGAGGACATCTCCTTCGCCCACACCGTCCTGCGGACATGGACGGATACGCGGCTGATCGTCCCCCATTCCGATTTCCTCTCCCGTTCGTTCGAGAACTGGTCGAAGGACGGCGAGGCGATCCGCCGCATCGTGAAGATTCCTGTCGACTTCCGCATCGACGTCGATCAGGTCCGGCGGCAGGCGGAGGCGATCGTCGAGGGGGATCCGCGGTGGACGGGAGAGCATCCCCTGGTCGAAATGGTCGAGGTCAACGGAGAGACCGCGATCCTCTGGATCTGGGTGTCGGGAACCACCTCCTTCACCTCCTGGTATCTTCATAACGACGTGCGCGAGAAGCTGATCGCGTTTCTGCGGGAACTGGACGGCGGGGCCTATCTGCCGCGGAAGCGGCATGTCCTCGTCGCGGACGGGCCGGGCCCGCCGGACGGGAACGAGGAGCCGCTTTCCCCGCGCAGGGCATCCGCCGGAAGCGCGAGGCGCGGCAACCGCCTGACGGCGGGCTGATGATTCGTGACTTCGCTGCGGACACGAGAAGCGGAAATGTCTTCCGTGCGCGCATTGTCCTGTCGCGCGGGTGATAGAGGCGAATCTCGGGTTCCGGGAGAAAGTCCCGTCTGCGCTTCACCACGTCAGTGCTCGCAGGATCTGCGAGAGCGGCGCGTTGCTGGCGATCGTTTCAGCGAGAGGGCCGTCCCTGCCGGCATGAGAACTGGCACAGTGATTGCTCACTGCGAATGACTGCGCAAGAAACGCGGCAATACGGAGGAAACAAATGTCCAGAAAGACGACGCGTATCGCGATCGCGGCCTGCGCCGCCGCCGGATTGGGTCATGCAGCGGCAGCGCAGGATCTCTCCAACGACGAAGTCATCATCGGCGCCATGGTCGACATGAGCGGCGTCTATTCGCAGAACGGCGGCATGGGCGCGGTGAGGGGCGCTGAAATGGCCATCGAGGACTTCGGGGGCACGGTCCTCGGCAAGCCGATCCGCCTTGTCTCGGCGGATTACCAGAACAAGGTCGACGTCGCCAGCAACCTGACGCGCCAGTGGATCGACCAGGAAAACGTCGACATGATCATCGAGTCGACGGATTCGGCGTCGGCCATCGCGATCTTCGGACTCGGCGCGGAGAAGGACACGCTGACGATCGCGGCGGGTTCCGCCTCGACGGCCCTGACCAACCAGAACTGCTCGCCGCTCGGGATCCACTACGTCTACGACACCTACGCCCTCGCCGTCGGCACCGGCAACGCCATCATGCGCACCGGCCTGAACAAATGGTACTTCGTCACGGCGGACTACGCCTTTGGCCACTCGCTCGAGGAGAACACGGCCAACGTCGTGAAGGAACTCGGCGGCGAGATCCTCGGCACCGTGCGCCATCCCCTCGGCACGAACGACTTCAGCTCGTTCCTCCTGCAGGCGCAGAGCTCCGGAGCGGATGTCGTCGCCTTCGCCAATGCGGGGACCGATTTCAGCACCGCCGTCAAGCAATCGGCGGAGTTCGGCATCGTCGAATCCGGCCAGGCCATCGCCGGCATGCTCGTCTTCCTGACGGACATCAAGGCGCTCGGACTTCCGGACGCCCAAGGCCTGAACTTCACAACCGGATTCTACTGGGACTACAACGACGAGACGCGTGAATTCGCCGAGCGTTTCTACGAGCGCCACAATGCGATGCCGACCATGATCCAGGCCGGCTTCTATTCGGCGGTGACGCACTATCTCAACGCCGTGAAGGCGACCGGGACGGATGATTCCGCGACCGTGCGCGCTTGGATGGGCGAGAACAAGATCAACGACTTCTTCGCCAAGGACGGCTACATCCGCGAGGACGGCCGCATGATGCACACCATGTATCTTGCCGAGGTGAAGACGCCGGCCGAGTCGGAATCGGAGTGGGACATGGTCAAGGTCCTGCGCGAGATCCCCGCCGAGGAGGCCTATATGCCGCTCGAGAAGAGCACCTGCTCCCTCGTCAACTGAGATCCGGGGACGGGCCGGCGTCAGCGCCGGTCCGTCTCGCCCGTCAGGATCGCGCGGCGAGCGGGCCGGGCCGGACCGGCGGCTGCGCCAGATCGCAGATCAGCGGGTCCTGCGGATGGCGCGGGTAGAGCTCCATCACGAGCGGGTCGTGGCCCGGGATGACGTGGTCGGGACTGTCGCCAAGGCGCAGGACGCGCTCATGCCCCTCGAGGGTGGCGACCACATCGGCCACCACCGGAAACACGTTCTCCCTGCCGATATTGTCGTAGAAATGCGCGGCGTCGGACGCGAGGCAAACGCATCCGCGGGCCGTCTCGACCGTCACCGCCTGGAGGCCCTTCGTGTGGCCCGGCACGTGATGGACCGCGATCCCGGGCGCGATCGTCTCGGCTCCGGAGACGAAATGCACGCGGCCCGCATAGTTGCGGCTCACCATGGCCAGCACGTCGTCGAGCTCGTAGGGCGCCCGCATCTGCCGGAAGCGCATGGCGCGCCCCGTCGCGAACCGCATCTCCTCGTCCTGCAGGATGAACCGCGCCTTCGGGAACTTGTCGAAATTGCCTGCATGGTCGTAGTGCAGGTGGGTGACGATGACCGTCTCCACCGTCTGCGGATCGATTCCCAGGACCCGAAGGCCCTCCGTCGGGCAGCGCAGGAATTCCCGCCCGCGCCGCCCGGCGCGCTCCTCGTCAAAGCCGCTGTCGACGACGACGACGCGGTCCGCGTTCCGCAGGACCCAGACGTAGTAGAACATGGTCCGGGGCCCCTCGTGCGGGTCGCCGGTCAGGAAGAAGTCGCGGGAATCGCGCGTCACCCGCGCGTACTGGATTGCGTAGACTTCATAGGGCCCGCTCGTTGCCTGCATCGATTCCGCCCCGCTTGCCCTCAGGAGTCCCGGTCGAGATAGCGATAGATCTCGGTGTGGTCGGCGCCGTTCCCGAGCATCTTCCAGGCCTCGTCCCAAAGGCGGCGCGATTCGGCGATTCCCGGCAGGGACAGGCCGAGTTCGCCCGAAAGATCGGCGGCCGCCTTCACGTCCTTGGCCATCAGCGCGAGCGCGAAGCCCGCCCGCGAGAAGTCGCCGGAAAGGACGAAGGGCTTGATCTTGTTCTCGGTCGAGTTGTTGCGCCCGGTCGAGGCGTTGATCACGTCGATCATGCGCTCGGGATCGAGCCCGAACTTCCGGCCCACGATGACCGCCTCGCAGGCCGCCGCGAGCCCCGCCGCCGAGACGTAGTTGTTCAGCGCCTTGGTGGCGTGGCCGGAGCCGAGCCCGCCCGTGCGGAAGGTCCGCCCCATGGAGGCGAGGACCGGCTCGACGCGCGCCATCGCCGCCTCGTCATCGCCCCCGAGCATGATCGCGAGCGTGCCGTCGATCGCCTTCTTGACGCCGCCCGAGACAGGCGCGTCGAGCAGGACCACGCCCTTTCGCGCGAGCTCCTCGCCGAGGGCGCGGGTCGCGAGCGGATAGGACGAGCTCATGTCGACGATGATCGCCCCATGGGCCAGCCCCTCGGCGATTCCGCCCTCTCCGAGCACCGCCTTCCGCACGACATCCGCGTTGGGCAGCATCGTGATCACGATGTCGCTGGCCTGGCCGAGGCTCGCGGGATCGGGAGACGCGGATGCGCCCGTCTCCTCGGCGAGCCGCGTCGCGAGAGCGCGGTCGATGTCGAAGAGGGAGAGGGCATATCCCGCTCCGGAAATCCGGCGCGCCATAGGCGCACCCATCATGCCGAGGCCGACGAGGCCGATGCGGGGCGCGGCGGATCGTGACGTGTCATTTGGCATCGATTTCTCCCAGCGTCGCCTTGGCGACGCGGAAACTGTCGATCATCGCCGGGACGCCGGCATAGATTCCGACCTGGAGCAGGACTTCCTTGATCTCGTCCTTCGTCACCCCGTTATTGATCGCTCCCCGGACATGGGCGGCGAGTTCATGCTGCCTGTTCAGGACGCTCAGCATGGCGAGGTTGATGATGGAGCGCGTCCTGCGGTCGAGCCCGTCGCGCCCCCAGATCTCGCCCCAGCAATAGGTCGTGACGAGCTGCTGGAGGTCGCTCGTGAAATCGTCCATCCCGGCGATCGCCTTGTCGACATAGGCGTCGCCTAGGGTCGCGCGGCGTATCTCCATTCCCTTTTCGAACATCTCGTCATTCATGAGCTTTTTCCCTGTTGCTGGATATGGCCGCCCGGACCATCGCCATCGGCAGGCCGGTGCGAATCGCGGTTGCGTGTCGCGTTCGGGCGAGCAAGGGGCGTGCCATGGCAATCCACGTCACTGCCGCCCCGAAACGGCCCGCGGGCAGCGCGCCGGGTTCGCGCCGAAGGAATGAAGGCGGGACTGCGCGCGCCGGAAAGGGCCTGCTTGGCCATGTGCTCGCCAACGACATCCTGCCCGCGGCGACGACAGGAACGGAGGCGCGTTTGCGCGCTCACGTATCTGCGAGCCCGAGTTTCTTGTAGAGGTACGAACGCGAGATCCCCAGTTCCTCCGCGACCCGCTTCTTGTTTCCGCCGAAGCGCTCCATCGCCTGGCGGATTGCATCCTCCTCGGTCCGCTCCACCGCCTCCCGAAGCGTCTGCATGCCGTTATGGCTCCGGCGCGCGGGCATCTCGCTTTCCGCCGGGGCGAGGCCCGGCCCGGCATCGCCGGAACGGATGTCGTCCGCCGTGATCCGCCCTCCCTCGCAAAAGACAAAGATCCGCTCGATCTCGTGACGCAGCTGGCGGACATTGCCCGGCCAGGCCTGCTCCATGAGCAGCGCAAGCGCATCCGGCATGAGTTCTGGCTCGGGGCGCCTGTGCCGGGCGGCGACTTCCGCAAGGAAATGGCGCGCGAGGACCGGAATGTCCTCGATTCGCTCGCGCAGCGGCGGCACCTCGAGAACGAGCGGCGAGATCCGGTAGTAGAGATCGAGCCGGAAGGAACCCTCCTGGACGAGACGCTGCAGATCATGGTTGGTCGCGGAAACCAGGCGGAAATCGACCTCGCGCGGGCGCTCGCTCCCGATCCGCTCGACGATCCGGTCCTGCAGGACCCGCAGGAGCTTTGCCTGGATCTCGCGCGGCATGTCGCCGATCTCGTCTAGGAAGATCGTGCCGCCAGCGGCGAGCTCGAACTTGCCCTTTCGCCCCTTCTTGTCCGCGCCGGTGAACGCGCCGGGCTCATAGCCGAAGAGCTCCGCCTCGACCAGCGTCGCGGGAAGGGCCGCCGCATTGACCATCACCATGGCGTTGTCGCGGCGGGGGCTGAGGCGGTGCAGCGCGTGGGCGACGAGCTCCTTCCCCGTTCCGCTTTCTCCCCGCACGAGAACGGGGATCTCCAGCGCCGCGAGCTTGACGATGTCGTTGCGCAGCTTCCTGATCGCCGGGCTCTCGCCGATGATGTCCTCCGGGCCGTAGGACTTGCGCCTGAGGGCGGCGGCCTCGCGCTTGTAGAACTCGACCTGGCTTTCGAGGGCGCTGATGCGGCGGTTGAGGGCCTCGAGCTGCTTCGGCCCCTTGAACATGATGCGCCCGACCGCCCCCACGACCTTGCCGCCGCGGGTCACGGGAACGCGGGTCACCACCCGCTCCGATCCCTGCATGCGCTGGATCTCCCCGACCTCCGCGCGCCCGCTCTTCACCACCTCGTCGAGCCGGGTGTTCTCGATGATCTCGCGGACCGGCCTGCCATTGGCCTCCCCGTGCTCGAGCCCAAAGAACTTCTCGTGGATCGGCGAGATATAGGCGATCCGCGCCTGGTCATCGACGACCGTCATCGCGTCGAACGGATCGGTGAGCAGGTGATGAATGATGTCGTAGGCGAAATCCACCGAGGCGATGAAATCCAGCACGGCGACGCCGGGCGGCTCCGAGAGGAGCAGGATGTCGCCGCCGCGAAAGGGGATGACGAGCCCGGCGAAACTGCGCTTGTCGAGATTGATCGTCTGGAGGCGCTTGCGCCGCGCCTCGGCGATCCAGGCCGGGTCGGTCATCATCGAGACGACGCGCGGGTCATCCGCCGCTCCCGAAACATACGTAACGGAACCAGCGTCACTGACCGCCAGCAACCCAAGGATCGCTTCGAATTCGGAACTCATTGAACGCTTCCCCTTGCGTTTTCTGTGTATTTATTGAGGACAGTCTAATCCTCTCGATGTTTGATGCAACGACATCGTTCATGAGCGGGTGAGCCCGTCGACGACAGGAACTCCGTCATGCCCGTTTCCGCATGCGATGGCATGTCTGTTGCTACTCGCGATCACATGACCGATATGCACCTGCCTCTTCCCAGCGTCGAAGAACCGGATGAAGCGCTCCCCGTGTTTCGCCTCCCGGCCCTCGCGACGGGGGCCGGGTTCGACATGCTCGCCGGGGTGCGGGTGCTCGACCTGACAACCTCGATCGCCGGGCCGTTCGCGACCATGCAGCTCGGCGACATGGGAGCGGAGGTCATCAAGATCGAGCGCCCCGGCGCGGGGGACGACGCCCGCTCCTGGGGACCTCCCTTCCTGAACGGGGAATCGCTCTGGTTCATGAGCGTGAACCGCAACAAGCGCAGCGTCGCGCTCGACTACGCGTCCCCCGAGGGCGCGGAGATCCTGCGCGGTCTCGCTGCCTCCTGCGACGTCGTCTTCGTGAACCAGCCGCCGCGCGTGGCGCGCAAGCTCGGCGTCGACGCCCGGTCGCTGCGCGCCGTGCGCGAGGATCTCATCCACGTCTCCATCACCGGATTCGGCCTCGAGGGGGAGCGCGCGGACTGGACCTGCTACGACCTGATCGCGGAGGGCTATTCGGGGGTCATGGACCTCACCGGCGACGCGGACGGGGAGCCGCAGAAGATCGGCGCGCCCGCCGCCGACATGCTGGCCGGACACGACGCCGCCTTCGCGGCCCTGGCGGCCCTCTTCTCCCGCGCCCGCACCGGCAAGGGGCGCACGATCGACGTCTCGCTCGTCGAGTCGATGACGCGCTTTCTCGGATGCCGGATCGTCCCGTTCCTCGGCTCCGGCGAAAAGCCGCGCCGCTCCGGGGGCCGGGACAGCGTCATCGCCATCTACCAGTTGTTTCGCACGCAAGACGAACCGATCACCCTGGGACTCGGCAACGACAATATCTGGCGGCGGTTCTGGGAAGCCGTGGGTTCACCGGACGTCGGCGCGGATCCCCGTTTCTCCAACAACGCCCGGCGGCGCGCCTGCCGCGAGGAGATCGTGGAGCGGATCCAGGAGATCCTCCTCACCCAGCCGCGGGACCACTGGCTCGCGCTCCTGGCCCGCGCCCGGGTCCCTGCCGGCCCGATCAACCGCGTGGACGAGGTCGCCCTCGATGCCGAACTCCAGCGCCGGAGGCTGTTCTACCGGATGGAGACCAATGGCCGCACCATCCCCCAGGTCGGAACGGGGTTCCATATCGATGGAGACGCCAATGCGCCGCGTCTGCCGCCGCCGGAACTCGGGGAGCACACATACGCCGTCCTGGGCGAACTGATGGAACTGGACAACAAGCGGTTGGCCGAACTGGCCGACCGGGGCGTGATCGCAGGAGTTACCAAATGAGTTTCGAGACCATTCTCTACGAGGAAGACGGGCCGATCGGGACGATCACCCTCAATCGCCCGGACGACGGCAACATGTTCACCGTCACCATGTGCCACGAGATCCGCGACTGCATCAACGCGATCCGGCGGGAGACGCGCACGCGCGTGATCGTCATCACCGGCGCCGGCGACAAATTCTTCTGCATCGGCGGCCGCAAGGAGGGGATGGAGGACACGACCCTCTATGCCGGCACGCTGCCGACCCTCGAGATGTACGAGGCAATCGACCGGCTCCAGAAGCCCGTCATCGCCAGCGTCAACGGCTTCGCCGTCGGCGGCGGCAACGTGCTGCAGGTCGTGTGCGACCTGACCATCGCCAAGGAAAGCGCCGTGTTCCGGCAGGTCGGCCCGATGATGGGCTCCTTCGATGCCGGCTACGGGACCTGGTATCTCGAGGATCTCGTCGGCAAGAAGAAGGCCAAGGAGATGTGGTACCGCAACCCAAAGATCAGTGCCCGCGAGGCGCTGGAAATCGGCCTGATCAACAGCGTCGTCCCCGACGACCAGCTCAGGGAGAAGACGCGCGAGATGGCGCTCGAGATCGCCGAGCGCGGCGCATTCGCGCTGGCCGCCATCAAGGGCGCGTTCAATGCCCGCCACGGTGGCGTCGGCGGCCTGGCCCGGGTGGCGCACGATCTGCTGCTGCGCTCCTATCTCGAGGGCGAGGAGAGCAAGGAGCTTTCGAAGGCCTTCAGCGAGCGACGCAAGCCCGATCCCGCGAAATTCGGCAGGTGAGCCCGTGCGCCCGTTCCTGACCCTGCACCATCCGGCCGCCGCGTCGCGATACTATGGCGAGGGCCTGTGGCGTTCGGAGACGATCTACGACCTGCTCGTGCGGCATGCCCGGAACCGTCCGGACGCAATCGCCCTGCAGGACGGCCGCTGCACGCTCTCCTGGCGCGACCTGCTGCGCTGGGTCGACGGCACGGCCGCCGACCTTCGCGCCTACGGGCTGGTGGGCGGCGACCGGGTCTCGATCTGGATGTCGAACGGCGCCGAGGCGATCGTCACCTTCCTGGCATGCGCGCGCGAGGGCTTCGCCTGCAACCCGTCGCTCCACCGGACCTATACCTGCGCCGAGATCGGAAGCCTGCTCAAGCGCCTCTCCGCCCGCGCCTTCGTGACCGAAGCGGGCTGGGGCGCCGACCGGGACCGGGTCGATCTCGACAGGGTGCTGGCGGAGGTGCCGTCCCTGAAGGTCGTCTATACGCGCGAGAGCTTCCCCGGGGCCGCGCCCAACCGGACGGCTCCGGTCGCGGACCCGGACAAGGTCGTCTATCTCGCCTTCACGTCGGGGACGACGGGCGCGCCGAAATGCGTCATGCATTCGGACAACACCCTCCTCGCCAATGCCCGCGATCTCGTCCGCGACTGGGGACACGGTCCGGAGACCGTCCTTCTCACGCTGTCGCCCCTGTCGCACCACATCGCCTGGGTCGCCGTCGCGCAATGGATGCTCACCGGCTGCCGGCTCGTGACGGACGACGCCCCCGCCGGGATGTCGCGCCTCGACTGGATCATCGCCTCCCGGGCGACCTATGTCATGGGCGTGCCGACGCATGCGATGGACGTGCTTGGGGAGCAGCGGGCGCGGGGCCTCGAGCGCATCGGCAGCGTCAAGACCTTCTACATGGCGGGCGCGCCGATCCCGCCCTCGGTGGCGCAAGCCTTCGTGGCCCAGTCGATCATGCCGCAGAACGTCTACGGGATGACCGAGAACTCCTCGCACCAATACACGCATCCGACCGACGAGACGCAGGTCGTGATCGATACCTGCGGGCGCGGCGGCCGGGCCTACGAGGTCGCGCTCTTCGACGCCGCCGACCCCGACCGCCCCGTCAGCACCGGCGAGGTCGGCCAGATCGGCGGGCGCGGCGCCGCGCTCATGCTCGGCTATTTCGACAATCAGGAGGCGACCGAGAAGAGCTTCAACCGCGACGGCTGGTTCATGTCCGGCGATCTGGGCATCCTCGACGCGGAGGGCAACCTCAAGATCGAGGGACGCCTCAAGGACCTGATCATCCGGGGCGGTCACAACATCTATCCGGCCCATATCGAGGCCATCGCCCTGCGGCATCCGGCGATCGCGAAGGCCGCCTGCTTCCCCGTCCCCGACGAGCGGCTCGGGGAGCGCGCCTGCATCGCGGTGATCGGCGAGATCGGCGCGGAGGCGCTGCTGGAGCATCTCGCGGCTGAGGGCCTGTCGAAATTCGACATGCCGGAATATTTCGTCGCGGTCGCGAGCTTCCCCCTCACTCCGAGCGGCAAGATCCTCAAGCGCGAGCTGATCGAGATGGTCCGCCGCGGGAGCCTGTCGCCGACCCCCGTGCGCTACCGCGCTCAGAAGGAGGTGCGGACATGAGCGTTCGCCTGACGCAGCGCGATGAATTCGCGCTCCTGACACTGGACCGGCCCGAGGCCCTGAACGCGCTGTCCTTCGCGATTCTCCAGGAGATCGCGGACGCCATCGACGCGGCTGCGACCATGCCGGCGCGGGCCCTGATCATCACGGGCGCGGGTGAGAAGGCCTTCTGCGCCGGGGCCGACATCAAGGAGCTGCGCGGACGCGATCTCGTGGCGCAGAAACGGGGCGCTGAATTCGGGCAGGCCGTCTTCGCCAGGCTCGACGCGCATCCGCTGCCCTCCATCGCCGCGATCAACGGCTACGCCTTTGGCGGCGGTCTCGAACTGGCCATGGCCTGCACCTTCCGGATCGGCGCGCCGACGGCGAAGATGGGCCTCCCGGAGATCAAGCTTGGGCTGATCCCGGGCTATGGCGGGACGCAGCGCCTCCCGCGTCTCGTGGGGGAGGCCCGGGCGCTCGACATGATCATGACCGGGCGCACGGTCGGCGCGGAGGAGGCCGAGCGCATCGGGCTCCTCAACCGGATCGCGGAGGGGGACGTCGTCGAGGCCGCGATCGCCTATGCGCGCAGCTTCTCCGGCTTCAGCCTGCCGACGCTCGGCTTCGCCCGCGCCGCGGTGCGCAGGGCGCTCGACCTGCCGATCCACGAAGGCCTCAAGGTCGAGGCGGACCTCTCGACCCTCGCCTACCGGACGCAGGACGCCGAGGAGGGCATGGCCGCCTTCGCCGAGAAGCGCAAACCGGAGTTCAAGGATGCCTGAAGGCCAGATCATCGTGACGGGCGCAAGCCGGGGCATCGGCGCCGCCGTCGCCGAGGCGCTCGACGCGCGCGGCTACACGGTCGCCGCCCTCTCGCGATCGGGGGAGACGAAGCACGGCTACGGCCTGTCCTGCGACATGGAGGACGAGGCCGCCGTGGCTGCGGCGATCCGCACCGTCGCCGACAAGGGCCCGGTCGTCGGGCTCGTCAACAATGCGGGCGTCCACAGGGCCGAAGCGAGCGCATCCCTGTCCGCCGCCAGCTTCGAGGCGACGATGCGCCTCAACGCGACCGCGGTGCTCGTCGCCTGCCGGGAAACCCATCCGCATCTCGTCGCCGCCGGCGGGGGACTGATCGTCAATATCGGGTCCTTCTTCGACAAGATGGGCGTCGCGGAGAATGTCGCCTATTGCGCATCGAAGGCCGCCGTCGGCGCGATCACGCGCTGCCTCGCGGTCGAATGGGCGAAGGACGGCATCGGCGTCCTCGACGTCGCCCCGGGCTATATCGAGACCGACCTCAACCGCGATTTCCTCGCGCGCGAGAAGGTGAAGTCCTGGATGGCCCGCCGGATTCCGGCCGGCGCCCCGGCGCAGCCATCGGAAGTGGCCCGCCTGGTCGCGGTCCTCTTCGCCGAGCGCATCGGTTTCCTGACGGGCGAAACGATCTACATCGACGGTGGACAGGGGATCAATCACTGATGAAGCTTTTTGAGCAAATCGAGCGGCACAGGGGCTGGAGCGCCGAAGAGACGCTGGTCCTCGATCAGGTGCGGGACCTGGCGGCGACGGTGATCGCGCCCAATGCCGAGCATTACGACCGGACCGGGGAGTTTCCCTGGAAGAATATCGAGGCGCTCAACGCGCTCGGCCTGAACACGCTCTTCATTCCCGAGGCCTATGGCGGGGCGTCCATGCCCTTCCGGCTCTATCTCGCCGTCGTCAAGATCATCTCCGAAGCCTGCGCCTCCACCGGCATCATCTACGCCACGACCTACCACGGCATGAAGCCGCTGATCGACCTTGGCAGCGAGGAGCAGAAGCAGCGCCTCCTGCCGCGCATCGCGGAGGGCGGGCTCGGCGCGCTCGCGATCACCGAGCCCGATGCGGGATCGGACGCGACCGGCATGAAGACGCGCTTCGAGCCGGACGGCGATTCGATCGTCGTGACCGGAGGCAAGACCTTCATCAGCAGCGGCGACGTCGCGGACCTGATGCTCGTCTTCGGAAAATGGAGCGAGATCGAGGATCCGCGCCGGGCGATCTCGGTCCTGGTCCTCGAGAAGGGCGCGCCGGGGTTCTCGGTCGTCCGCCTCGAGGACAAGATGGGCCACCGCGCCTCCTCGACGGCGGCGATCGCCTTCGACGGGATCCGGGTGCCGCGCGCCAACCTGCTCGGCGAACCCGGCGAGGGCCTGAAGATCCTCCTGTCCTCGCTCAACAAGTCGCGGCCCAGCGTCGCCGCCCATGCGCTCGGCATCGCGCACGCGGCGTTCCACGACATGGTGCGCTACATGAACGAGCGCCGCCAGTCCCGCCAGCGCATCATCGACTTCCAGGGCAACCAGTTCTCGATCGCGGACATGGCGGCGGAGCTGGCCATGACCGAGACCTGGCTCGACTACGTGGCGCAACTCCTCGAGGAGGGCGCGGCGGATTTCGGCGTCGAGGCCTCCATCGCCAAGCTGCGCGCCAGCGATCTCGCGATGCGGATCGCCACGGAGGCGGTGCAGATGCACGGCGGCTACGGCTATTGCCGCGACTACCGCGTCGAGCGCCTCATGCGCGACGCAAAGATCACCCAGATCTGGGAAGGCACGAACCAGATCCACCGGCAGTTGATCGGCAGGAGCTTCGCGGACAGATGACCATGACATTCCGGACGATCGGCGTCTGCGGCGCAGGCGGGACCATGGGAGCGGGGATCGCGATCGTCGCGGCGCGCGCCGGCTTCCGCACCATCAGCTACGATGTCGAGGAGCGCTCGCTCGAGCGCTCCGCCGGCCAGAGCGCCGCCTTTTTCGACAAGTCGGTGCAGCGCGGCAAGATGAGCGCGGAGGAGCGCGACGCCGTCCTCGGGCGCATGGAGCGCACGACCGCGATCGAGGACCTCGCCGCCTGCGATCTCGTCATCGAGGCCGTCTACGAGGACCTTTCCGTCAAGCAGGCCCTGCTCGGGCGGCTCGACGCCATCTGCCCGCCGGAGACCGTCTTTGCCTCCAACACCTCGACGCTCTCGATCACCGAGATCGCCTCGGGATGCGCGCGGCCGGGCAAGGTCGTCGGCATGCATTTCTGCCTCCCCGCCCAGCTCATGAAGCTCATCGAGATGTCGCCGGGGCTGCTCACCTCGCCCGAGACCTTTCAGGCCGCATGGGAATGGACGAAGGCCTGCGGCCAGATCCCCGTCGAGACGCAGGACAAGCCGGGCTTCATCCTCAACGCCCTGCTCGTGCCCTTCAACAACGACGCGATCCGGGCCGTCGAGGCGGGCGTGGCCGAGCCGGGCGACATCGACAAGGCGCTCAAGTCGGCGCTCGGCTACAAGATGGGGCCGCTCGAACTGATCGACCTGATCGGCCTCGACACCCAGATCCGCCTCTGCGAGGCCTTCTACCCGGTGACGCTCGATCCGCGCTCGGCGGCGCCGCCGCTGCTGCGGCGCATGGTGGCCGCGGGCATTCTCGGCCGCAAGTCCGGCCGCGGCTTCTACGCCTATGACGGCGCAACGATGTTCGGAGCCTGACCTCATGAGCGACTACGCGATCCTGAAGACCGGCGAAAGCCGCTCATTTCCCGGTGGCGACCCGTTCCTAACCGGAGCCCGCGAGCCGAAGGACGCCGCCGTCCTCGTGCACCTGGGAACGGCGGTCGCCGCCGATCCCGCGAAGGCCGCCATCCTCGTGGAGCTCGGAACCGAAAGCCTTGCCTTCCATACCGGCGAGGAGAGCGACGAGGCATTCGCGAATGTCGTAGGTTTCGCCCGTTACCGGAACGGCGACGATCCGCCCTCGAAGCTCGTCGAACTCGTTCGCCGGCCATGGACGAGCGAGGCCGCCGTGGCGGCGGCGCGCGGGGTCCTCGAAGGCGCGGGGCTCGAGGTCGTCGTCTGCACTGACCAGCCCGGCCGCATCATCGACCGCCTGGTCCGTCCCAAGTACAACGCGGCCCTGCGCCTCCTCGACGAGGGGCTCGCGACCCAGGCCGACATGGACCTCACCTGCCGCCTTGGGCTCGGCTATCCGGACGGGCCGGTGGAGCGCGTGCTGCGCGGCGGGCTGACCCATCACTACGACGTGACGCAGGCGCTCTTCGAGACCTCGGGCGCGCCCGCCTATGCGCCGCCGCGCCAGGCCGTCACCGCGCACCGGAGGTCCCGCAGATGAGACCGCTGGAAGGGTTCGTCGTCCTCGATTTCTCGACCCTCCTGCCAGGTCCCATGGCGACGCTCCTCCTTGCCGAGGCGGGAGCGGAGGTGATCAAGATCGAGCGCCCCGGCCGGGGCGAGGAGATGCGCCACTACGCGCCGAAATGGGGCCGCGACAGCGTGAACTTCGCCCTGCTCAACCGGGGCAAGAAGAGCCTCGCGCTCGATCTCAAGGATCCTGCCGAGCGCGAAAAGCTGCTCCCCCTCATCGCGCGCGCCGATATTCTCGTCGAGCAGTTCCGGCCGGGCGTCATGAGCCGCCTCGGCCTCGGCTTCGACGAACTCGCCGCGATCAATCCCCGGCTGATCTATTGCTCGATCACCGGCTATGGCCAGGACGGGCCCAAGCGCGACGTCGCGGGGCATGACCTGAACTATATCGGCGATGCCGGGCTCCTGTCGCTCTCCATGGGTCCCGCCGGCGATCCCGTCGTGCCGCCGGCGCTGATCGCGGATATCGCGGGAGGCGCCTATCCCGCGATGATGAACATCCTCCTGGCGCTCCAGGAGCGGGCCCGGACCGGGCGCGGGCGGCATCTCGACGTCGCCATGGCCGACAACCTGTTTCCCTTCATGTACTGGGCGATCGGCAGCGGCGTCGCCGCCGGGGAATGGCCGGGCAACGGGACCGATCTCGTCACCGGAGGGACGCCCCGCTACCGGCTCTATCCGGCCAGCGACGGGCGCGTCGTGGCGGCGGCCCCCATCGAGCAGAAATTCTGGGAAACCTTCTGCGAGATCATCGGCCTCGACGCGCCCCTGCGCGACGACAGCGCCGACCCGGCCGCCACGACGGCCCGGGTCAGGGAGATCATCGCCGGCGATACCGGCGCAGCCTGGGCGGAGCGCTTTGCCGGGCGCGATTGCTGCTGCTCGGTCGTGGCGAGCGTCGACGAAGCGCTCGCGGATGAGCACTTCAAGGCGCGGGGCCTGTTCGCCCATGTCCTGGCGGGGGAGGACGGCGCCGCCATACCGGCGCTTCCCGTCCCGATCGATCCGCAATTCCGGGCGGAGCCGGGCGTCCCGATCGCGGCGCCGCCTCTCGGAGCCAATAACGAGGACTATTCATGAAGGCCGTCATCGTCCGCGAATTCGCCCCCTTCGAGCAGATCGGCGTCGCCGAGGTGGAGGACCCGAGGCCCGCCGCCGGCGAGGTCGTCGTCGACGTCGTCGCGGCGGAGGCGAATTATCCGGACATCCTCGTGATCGAGGGCAAGTACCAGATCAAACCGCCCTTCCCCTTCTCCCCCGGAAAGGCGGCGGCCGGGCGCGTCAGCGCGGTCGGCGAGGGCGTGAGCGGCCTCGCTCCGGGCGACGCGGTCGCGGTCCAGGTGGAATACGGCGCCTATGCACAGAAGGTCCGCGTGCGCGCGGAGCATTGCTTCCCCATGCCGGCGGGGATGCCCTTCGACAAGGCGGCCGCCCTCGGCCTCGTCTACCAGACCGCCTGGTTCGCCCTGCGCGACCGGGCGCAGTTCCATCCCGGCGAGATCGTCCTCGTCCTGGGGGCGAGCGGCGGGATCGGGGTCGCGAGCGTGCAGCTCGCCAAGGCGATCGGCGCGAAGATGGTGATCGCGGGCGTGCTCGGCGCGGACAATGCCGAGGTGGCGCGCAATGCGGGCGCGGACCATGTCATCGACCTCGGCGCGGAGGATCTGCGCGATTCGCTGCGGGCGAGGATCGCCGAACTGACCGGCGGCCACGGCGCCGATATCGTCATCGATCCGGTGGGAGGGGCGGCCAACGCCGCCGCCCTGCGCGCCATGGCGTGGTGCGGACGCCTCGTCGTCATCGGTTTCGCCAGCGGCGAGATCCCCGCGATCAAGGCGAACTACCTGCTCGTGAAGAACATCGCCGTCCTCGGCCTGCAATGGTCCGATTACCGCGACCGGACGCCGGAGCGGATCGGCGAGGCGCAGAGGGAGATCTTCGCGCTGTTCGAGGCGGGCAGGATCGACCCGTTCATCAGCCGCCGCTTCCCGCTCGAAAAGTTCCACGAGGCCCTGCGGCTTTTGCGGGACGGCCGGGCGCAGGGCAAGATCATCCTCGAGACCGGAGGGTGATCCCCGCCATTTCCGGGATTCGCGCTTCTTGAGAATGGTGACCCCGACAGGACTCGAACCTGTGACCTACGGTTTAGGAAACCGCCGCTCTATCCTGCTGAGCTACGGGGCCTCGGGGGAGAGTGTGTAGCATAAACCGTTTGTGCGTAAACTCCCTTCGTTTCATTCTCCCGGCGATGCGCGCCCTTCCCTCCTTCCTCCACCTCGCCCTCGCGGCGGCCCTCGCCGTGGCTGCCCCGCCCGAAGGAGCGGCATCGGCCTGCGAGGGCCGGGTCGCGCGGGACGTCGTATCCGGCGCGGGCGCCTTTGGCGAGGTCAGGCTCGCATCCGGCCGTTCCGTCATCCTGGCCGATATCGGGCCGGGCGACCCGGCCTTGACGCACGGGGCGGCGATTGCGGAAGGCGCGCGCGCCTTCATCGCGGCGCAAGCGGGCGTGGCGGCGGAGGTGCGGGTGGTGGAGGAGGCGCCCGACCGCTGGGGCCGCGTGGCGGCGGCGATCGTCCTCGCGCCGGATGCGGCGGCCCTCGATCTCGCCCATGCCCTCGTCGCCCGCGGCCTCGCCGTCGTCGATCCGGGAGCGCGTGCGCGCCTGTGCGATCCGGAGCTTCTGCGGCGCGAGGAACAGGCGCGCCGGGCGGGTCGCGGGCTCTGGCGCGAAGCCGCCATGTCCCCACTTCCCGCGAGCGATCCGGCGGCGCTCCTCGCCCGCGTCGGAAGCTTCACCCTTGTCGAGGGAACGGTGCGGAGGGTCGGCATCCGGGGCCGGCGCACCTATCTCGATTTCGGAGGCGCGCCGGAAGGCGCGTTCACGATCATCGTGCCGGCGGACATCTGGACGAGGCTCGAGGAAGCCGGGCTCGGCGGGGCTTCACTCAAGGGTCGACGAATCCGCGTGCGCGGTATAATGCAGGAGTGGCGGGGGCCGGCCATCGAGTTGATGATGGCCGAATTGATCGAGACCTTGGAAGCGCGGCCAGTGCGTCAATGAAGCCATTCGTCCTGTCAAGGCGGATCGCGGCCCTGTCGGGTGCGATCACGCTCCTCCTCGGCGGCTGCGTCTCCGACAACAGCGCCCTCCTCAACGTCATCCCGCCGCCGCGCGCCGCCCTCACCGGCATCGCGGACACGGCGGCCGAACGCGAGCACCAGCAGCTCGTCGAATCCTTCGGCGGCGAATACCAGGCGCCGCAGATGCGGGCGCTGCTCGAGCGGATCGTGGCGCGGCTCGTGCCCGCGACGGATCGCCCGCAGGAGAACTACCGGGTCACGCTTCTCGACAGCCCGGCGGTCAACGCCTTCGCGCTTCCCAGCGGACGGCTCTACGTCACGCGGGGCCTTCTGGCGCTCGCGAATGACAGTTCCGAAATCGCCGCGGTGATGGCGCACGAGATCGCCCATGTCACCCTGCGCCATGCGGCCACGCGGTCGGAACTGGAGATGCGGTCGGCTCTCGTGAGCCGCGTCGTGGCCGACGTCCTGCGCGACCAGCGCGCCGTCGCCACCGTCCGTGACGCCTCCCGGATCGACATCGCCCGCTTCTCGCGCGACCAGGAACTCGAGGCGGACGCGGAGAGCGTGCGCACGCTCGCGAAGGCGGGCTACGACAGTTTCGGCGCGATGCGGTTCCTGCAATCCCTCGACCGCTGGGTCGCGCTGACGACGAACGGGTCCGAGGCGAGCGTCCAGCAGGCAGCCTATGACATGCTCGCGACCCACCCGGCGACGCCGCAACGGGTCGAGGCCACACGCGCAGCGGCGCGGCGGATCGCCGCACCGGGGCTCGGGGAGGGCGACCGCGAGGATTACGTCGATGCGCTCGACGGCATCGCCTTCGGGGACAATTCGAACGACGGCATCGTGCGCGGGCGGGAATATGTGCACGGGCGGCTGCGCATCGGCTTCGCAGCCCCCACGGGGTTCAAGCTCGACAATACCTCGCGCGCGGTGCTGGGCTCCTCGCCCGACGGGGCGCGGCGGCTTCTTTTCGACACAGTCGACGTCGCGGCGGGGCAGGACCTCACGGACGTGCTGCTTTCCACCTGGACGGATGCGATCACCACGGACAGCGTCGCCACGCTCACCGTCAACGGCCTTCCCGCCGCGACGGCGGCTTCGCGCGGGCGCGAATGGAACTTCCGGATCGCCGCCCTGAGCCATGACGGCCGCGTCTACCGGCTGATCTTCGCCTTCCGCCCCAGCGACGCCGCAGCCGAGCGCCTCTTCCAGGAAACCCTCTCGACCATCCGCCGCGTCACCGCGGATGATGTCGCGCGCATGCAGCCTCCGCGCATCCGGATCGTAGGCGCAGGGTCCTTCGACGACGTGGCCGGCATGGCGCGGCGGATGACCGGGGCGAACCAGAGCGTCGAGGCCTTCCGCGTGCTCAACGGGCTCGATATCGGCGACCGCCTGCAGCCGGGGCGCGCCTACAAGATCGTGGTCGACTGAAGGCTCAGGGGCCGGGCGGCGCGGCGGCGCCCTCCGGATCCTCGTAGACGTAGCGGAAATCGCAGCAGGAGGCGCCCTGCATGATCGTCTGGCTGCGGGTCATCCTGAGCTTCGGGTCGTAGCCCTGGCAGAAGGTCCCGTCGCGCTGGCAGGAGAGCAGGTGCCCGATCTCGCCGAGCCCCATGGCCTTGTACATCTCGGCATAGCGGCATCGCACGACGTCGAAGGCGTAGGTGGTCGCCGTGCGCTCCTTCACGGCGATCTTCAGGGCGTCGTCCGTTTCCCAGAGCTTCGTCGCCTCGACGAAAGTCTCTAGGGAGGTCCCGCCCTCGGCCTCGGCGGCGAAGCGCCGCGCCTGCTCGACCGACGAGCGACGCACGGCCTCGCCGATCGCGTGCTGCGCCGCCTCGACGCCGACGCTCTCCTTCAGAACGTCATAGACATGCGCCAGCATCTCGGCCTCGATGCGCCTTTTCTCGATCATGGAGAGGTTCGCGGGATGCGCGCGGGGTTTCTCGGTCATGCTGTCTCGCCACTCCTTTGGACTGGTTCAGGCTAGCATGGGGCGCGGCATGCCTCCACGCCCGGCAATGCAAAGGGAAATTGCACCCGCAGCCCGATCGGCGCGCGATCATTGAACCCTTTGCCCGCAGCCGGCGTTGTCCGCACGAGCGGCCAAGCTTAGTCTCGGCGAATCAGGGGGATATGCAGCGTGCACCGCGTCGTCATCGCTTTCAAACGCATCGTGATCTTCGGGTTGATCTGGCTCGCCCTGACCAAGGGGGACCCGGCGGGATTCGCCGTCGGCTTCGCCGCGGCGATCGCAAGCGGCTGGCTCAGCCTGCGGCTCCTTCCTCCCGGCGGGCCCCACGGGCCCTTTGTAAGCCTTCTCGCACTCGCGCGCATGCTGCCTTTCTTCCTGTGGCGTTCGGTGCTGGGCGGTATCGACGTCGCCTCGCGGGCGCTGCACCCGCGCATGCCGCTGAAGGCGGGCTGGGTTATCGTTCCCACCGGACTGCCCCGGGGCGGCGCCCGCGCGGCGCTCGGCGGCGAGTTCAGCCTGCTTCCGGGCACCCTGGTCGCGGGAAGCGTGGGCGACGACCTTCTGGTCCATTGCCTCGATACGGACCAGGCGGTAGCGGGAGATATTGAAACTGAGGAGAACAAGATCGCGGAAGCGGTCGGATTGCGCAGGATCGATCGGGCCCGGGCTTCGGAGCCGGACGCGTGAGCGGCTGGTATTTCGCCCTCGCCTCGGTGCTGCTCGCGACGATCGCCGGAGCGCTGCTGCGGGTGCATCGCGGGCCGGACGCCGCCGACCGGATGATGAGCGCGCAGCTCGTCGGGACGGGAGGGATCGGAGTGCTGATGCTTCTCGCCGCCGCCAGCGAGAACTGGGCGATCCTCGACGTCGCCCTCGTCCTCGCCCTCCTCGCCGCCTTCGCCTCCGTCGCTTTCGTCAAGGCGGCGAGCTCCGACGGGGCGGGGGATCCGGAGGAGGACGCGGAAGACCGGAGGCGATCATGATCCTCGACGCGGTCACGATCCTCCTCACCGGGGCGGGCATCGTCTTCTTCGTCGCGGGGACGGCGGGCCTGCTGCGCTTTCCGGATACCCATAGCCGGCTCCATGCCCTCACCAAGGCGGACAATCTCGGCCTCGGCCTGATCGTCCTCGGGCTTATCTTCCAGGCCAATGCGCTGTCGCTCGCGGTCAAGCTCGTGCTCATCTGGGGGCTGGCCGTCCTCGCCGCCGCCACGATCTCGCAGCTCATCGCGCGGGCGGCGCTTCCCGACGAGATCAAGAGGCTCATGCGCGGGGAGCGGCGATGATGGCGGTCGTGTTCGACGTGCTCCTCTGCGCCCTGATCCTCGTCGTCGCCCTCGCGGCGGTGAGCGGGCGCGCGCTCTTTCCCGCCGTGGTGTTCTTCATAGTCTACGGGCTTCTCGTCGCCATCGCCTGGGTGCGGCTCGATGCGGTGGACGTCGCCCTCGCCGAGGCGGCGATCGGGGCGGGACTGACGGGGATCCTCCTCGTCGGCGCGACTGCCCGGCTGCGGCGCATGGAGGTCCCGGAGGCCGAAACCGGGACCTCCGCCGCCCGCATCGCCACCGGCATCGGCTGCGCCATGTTCGCGGCGATGATCGGACTCGGCCTCCTCTCGCTCGAGCCGCGGGGGACGGGCCTCGCGCCCGTGGTCGCCGAAAACCTCGCCGGGGCCGGCGTGGCCAACCCGGTCACCGCCGTCCTGCTCAATTTTCGCGCCTATGACACCCTGCTCGAATCGATCGTGCTGCTCGTGGCCCTGGTGGGCGTCTGGTCGCTGGCGGAGGACCGGCACTGGGGCGGCCATCCGGGCCTGCGCCAGCACGCGCGGACCGACGGAGTGCTCGCGGCATTCGGGCGCATCCTCCCGCCCGTCGGGCTGATGATCGGCGTCTATATCGTGTGGACGGGCAGCAAGCAGCCCGGCGGCGCTTTCCAGGGGGGGACGGTGCTTGCGGCGGTCTGGCTTCTCGTCGTCATGGCGGGGCTCGTCGAGGCGCCCCGCAGCGATGGGCGCCTGCTGCGCATCGGTCTCGTCGCCGGCCCCGCGATCTTCCTGGCTGTCGGCTTCGCCGGCGCGCTCGGCGGGACCTTCCTCGGCCTGCCCGCCGCGCATGCCGGGAACCTCATCCTCCTGATCGAGACGGCGCTGGCGCTCTCGATCGTCCTGACGCTCGGCCTTCTCGTCGCGGGTCCGCCGCAACGGAAAGCCGGTACGGAGGATGGCGCATGATCGAGCTTTTGGCGACGCGCGCCGCGCTCTTCGGGCTGTGCGGGGCGGCGCTCATCGGAATCGGGATCTACGGCTTCGTCGCGCATGCGCATCTGCTGCGCCGCCTCGTCGCCTTCAACGTGATCGGTTCTGGCATCTTCCTCCTCTTCGGAGCCACCGGGCTGCGCCGCGTCGCATTCGGAGCCGACCCGGTCCCGCAGGCCCTGATCATCACCGGGATCGTGGTGGCGTTTTCCGCGACGGCCCTCGCCGTCGCGATGATCACGCGCCTCGCCATGCTCTCCGGCGAGGCGCGTCTGCCCGAGGAGCGGCCGGGCGGCGCCCCCGGCGGGGAGCGGTGATGGGACCGCTCTCGGGGCAAGGGACAATCTGGCTGGCGCTCCTGATCGCAGCCCCCCTCGCGGCCGCCCTCCTGAGCGTCGTGTCCGGACGCTACGCGCGCCCGGTCGCATTGGCGAGCATCGCGCTGATGCTTTCGCTTTCCGGGATCCTCGTGACCCTGGTCGCCCAAGGACCCCTGCGCATCGCCGTCGGCGGGTGGAGCGCGCCGCTCGGGATCGCGCTCGCGGCGGACGGCCTTTCCGCCGGATTCGTCGCGGTCACCGCCGTCGTGATGGGGATCGTGATGCTCTCGGCGCTCCCGCAATTCGCGCCGCGCGGGGATGGCGAGACGGGCGAAAGCCGCGCAGGCTACGCCTTCTGGCCCCTCGCCTTCTTCCTCTGGGCGGCGCTCAACGCGATCTTTCTCTCGGGCGACCTGTTCAACCTCTATGTGGCCCTCGAATTGCTCACCCTCGCTGCCATCGGCCTCGTCGCCATCGAGGGCAAGGCCGAGACGATCGCGGCGGCGCTCCGCTACGCGCTCTTCGCCCTCTTCGGATCGCTCGCCTATCTCCTGGGAGCCGTCTTCCTCTATGCGGCCTACGGCACGCTCGACATGGCTCTCCTGGCGGAGATAGCCGAAGCGGACGGGGCGACGATAGCCGCGGGGGCGCTGATGACGGCGGGGCTCGCGGCGAAGACCGCCCTCTTCCCCTTCCACGCCTGGCTTCCCCCCGCCCATTCCGGCGCGCCCGCCCCCGCGAGCGCCATCCTCTCCGGGCTCGTGCCCAAGGCCTCGTTCTACATCGCCGTCCGGCTCTGGTTCGATGTCCTGCCCGGAGCGGCGGGGGAGATCATGCCGGTCGTCCTCGGCGCCCTCGGGACCCTGGCGATCGTCTATGGTTCGCTCCTCGCCATGCGCCAGGAGCGGCTGAAGCTGATCGTGGCCTATTCCACGGTGGCGCAGATCGGCTACCTCTTCCTGATCTTCCCGCTCGCGGGCGGAAGCGCCGATCCGCAGCCCTGGGCGGCGGGAGCCTGGACCGGGGCGATGTTCCACGCCTTCTCGCATGCGGCGGCGAAGGCCTCGATGTTCCTGAGCGCCGGGCTGTTCCTGCATGCGGTCGGGCATGACCGGATCGATGGACTGAAGGGCATCGCCCGGCACATGCCGATGACGGCCTTCGCCTTCGCCCTCGCATCGGTCACGCTGATGGGCCTGCCCCCCAGCGGCGGCTTCACGGCGAAATATCTCCTGCTCACCGCCTCCTTCGCCGGAGGACAGGAAATCTGGTCCGCCGCGATGATCCTCGGCGGGCTCATGGCGGCGCTCTACCTCTTCCGCCCGCTCGGACGCGCCTTCTCGAGGGCGGGCGAGGGTGCCGCGCGTCCCGCGCCGGTCTCGCGGCTCCTGCAGCTCGCGCCGCTCGCGCTCGCCTGCCTGTCGATCCTCATCGGCATCGCATCCGCCGGCCCCTATGACTTCCTGCAGATCGGACGGCCGGTCTCCGCCGAGGAGGGGCTCGAATGACGGCCTTCCTCCCGGTTCTGATCCTCCTGACCTCCCTGGTCCCGGCGATCGCGACCTTCTTCCTGCGGGAAGAGAGCGCGCGGCTGCGCAATACGTTCAGTCTCGGCGGCGCGGTGCTCAAGCTCGCCCTCGTCGGCGTGATGCTGGTCGAGGTCGCGGGCGGCACCGTCTACGAGACGCGCTTCGCCTTCGCCCCGGGGCTCTACCTGCTGCTGCGGGCGGACGCGCTCTCGCTTCTCTTCATCACGCTCTCGGCCTTCCTCTGGCTCCTGACGACGATCTACGCCATCGCCTATTTCGGAACGAGCAGCGACCTCTCGCGCTTCTTCGGCTTCTTCAGCCTCTGCGTCGCAGCGACGACCGGGCTTGCCCTCTCGGGGACGCTGATCACCTTCTTCATCTTCTACGAGATCCTCACTCTCTCGACCTGGCCGCTGGTCGTGCACAAGGGCGACGGAGCCTCGCTCGCCGCGGGGCGGCGCTATCTCGCCTACACGATGCCGGGGGCGGCGGCGCTGCTCGTGGCGATCATCTGGCTGGAGAGCGCCACCGGCCCCATCGAGTTCACCATCGCGGCGCCGTTGCGCGATCTCGACATCTGGAGCCTGCGCGCGATCTTCGCCCTCTTCATTGCGGGGATCGGAGTCAAGGCCGCGCTCGTGCCGCTCCACGGCTGGCTGCCCGCGGCGATGGCCGCGCCGGCGCCGGTGAGCGCGCTGCTGCACGCGGTCGCCGTCGTGAAGGCCGGAGCCTTCGGCATCGTGCGCATCGTCTACGACGTCTTCGGGACCACCCTCGTCGACGAGCTGGCGATGGGCCTGCCGCTCGCGATCCTCGCCTCCTTCACGATCCTCTACGCCTCGGCCCGCGCCCTGCGGCAGGTCGACATCAAGCGCCGGCTCGCCTTTTCCACGGTGAGCCAGGTCTCCTACATCGTGCTCGGCACGGCGCTGATCGGACCCTTCGCCCTGATCGGGGGGCTCGTCCATCTCGTGCACCAGGGCCTGATGAAGATCACGCTGTTCTTCTGCGCAGGGATCTATGCGGAGCGCGCCCATATCCACCGGATCGACGAACTCGACGGGATCGGACCCCGCATGCCCTGGACCTCCGTCTGCTTCTCGATCGGGGCGATGGGCATGATCGGGGTTCCGCCGATCGCCGGCTTCGTCAGCAAATGGTATCTCGGCATCGGCGGGCTGCAATCGGGACAGCCCTGGGTGATCGTCGTGCTCGGAGCCTCCTCGCTTCTGAACGCCGCCTATTTCCTGCCGCTTCTGTATCGCATGTGGTTCAGGTCAGCCCCCGGGGCGACGGAGCGGGAGCGCCCGCGCGAATATCCGCTCGGCCTGATCGCGCCGCCGGTCATCACGGCCTTCGCATCGGTCGCGACCGGTCTCCTCGCCGGTTCATCCCTATCTCCCCTCGCCTGGGCGACCCTGATCGTGGAGAGGTACTACCTGCCATGATCGCCGGCCCGCTCCTTCCCCTGATCGCGCTCGCCGCGCCGCTGGTGATCGGCCTCCTCGCCGCGTTGCCGATGATGCGCGACCGGGCGATCCGGCTGCTGCCGCTTGCGCCGCTCGGTGGGCTCGCCTGCGCCTTTCTCTCGCCGCTTGATGCGGACACGCAGGCGCCGGACATGCTCCTGGGAGCGACGCTCGGCCTCGACGCGTCCTCGGCGCTCTTTCTCGGCTTCTCCTCGTTCCTCTGGCTGATGGCCGGGCTCTTCGCGCAGGCCTATATGGGGGACACCCGCAAGCCCGCCGTGTTCACGGGGTTCTGGTGCCTCACCCTCGCGGGAAATCTCGGCGTCTTTCTCGCCCGCGACGTCGCGACCTTCTACGTCTCCTTCGCCGCGGTCTCTCTCGCCTCCTATATCCTCGTCGTGCATGAGGGGACGGAGCGCGCCCTGCGGGCGGGCCGCGTCTACATCACGCTTGCCGTCCTCGGCGAGGCCTGCCTCCTCGTCGGCTTCATGATCGGGGCGAACGCGGCCGAGAGCCTGCTGATCGCGGATATTCGCGCGGCAATCGCGGGATCCCCTCTGCGCGACCCCGCGCTCGCCCTCCTCATCGTCGGCTTCGGCGTCAAGGCCGGGCTCATGCCCCTCCACGTCTGGCTGCCGCTCGCCCATCCCGCCGCGCCGACCCCGGCCTCCGCCGTCCTCAGCGGCGCGATCGTGAAGGCGGGCATCTTCGGCCTGATGGTCTTCATGCCCGTCGACGGAACGATCGCGGCGACGGGTCTCGGGCTCACGGCGGCAGGACTTGCGACCGCCTATCTCGGCGTGCTCCTCGGGCTGGCCCAGGCGAACCCGAAGGCGGTCCTCGCCTATTCCACCATCAGCCAGATGGGTCTGGTGAGCGCCGCTATCGGAGCCGCCATGACGAGCGAGAACCCTGCCCCCGCGCTTCTCGCGGCGAGCCTCTATGCGTCCCATCACGGTCTCGCCAAGGGCGCGCTCTTCCTGAGCGTCGGCGTCGTGGCGGCGACCGGACGGCGCTTCCTGCCCCTCGTGCTGGCGGTGATCGCGTTGACGGCGCTATCCGTCGCCGGCCTGCCGCTGACGGGCGGAGGGCTCGCCAAGACCGCGCTCAAGGGCCAGCTCGACGACGCGCTCATCGAGACGATCGTGGCGCTTTCGGCGACGGGGACCGCGCTGCTCCTGGCGCGCTACCTGTTCGTCGTCGCCGGACAATGCTCCTCCGATGCAGCGGAAAGGCCCGCAGCGCTCCTGCTCGCGCCCTTCATCGCCACGGCGGGTGCCGCACTCATCCTGCCCTGGATCCTGCTGCCCGGCTTCGGCGGGATCGCCCGCGGCTACGCCTTCGCGCCGGGAACGCTGTGGACCGGCTTCTGGCCGCTGGCGCTTGCGCTCGCCATCACGGGCCTTGCCTTCGCGCTGAAGCTGCGCGCCCCGAGGATTCCGGAAGGGGATATCGTCGTGCCGCTGGAGCACGCGGCGCAGGCGGCGGTCTCGGGCATCCGGCGCGGCGCGGAACGATTGCGCGATGCGCCCGGCCTCGACATCGACCGCCTTCTCTCCGGGCTCGACGGGCTGGAGCGCGTGGAGGCGCGGCTCGCGCGCTGGTCCGTCTCCGGCCTCCTCCTGATCGGGCTCGTCCTCGCCATCGCGCTGGCGCTGAGGGGATAGGTCACAGCGCCGGCGGCGCCTCGCGCGCCCGTCCCGCGCCGCGACCGGCGATCAGCCAGTAGACGAGGCCCGCCACCGCCCCGGTCACGAAGAGCAGGGCCGTGATGCGGCCTTCGGCGGCGAGCGCGGGCGTATGCGCGAAGCCGCCGCGCATCAGCCAGGGGATCGCTGCCGTCGCCGCTCCCGTCAGCCCGCCATAGAAGACGAAGGAGCGGGTCCCGGTCACCTCTCCGGCCAGCGCCACGACCGTCACTGGCGCAATCAGGAGGATCAGCGACAGGCTCCAGAAGCCGGCGAGAATGTCGCGCACCACGAGATCGCCCGCGCCCTCGAAGGCGTCGATGAAGAGCAGGTCCATGAGGGCGGCGCCGACGCGCGCGATCAATTCCTGCGCCGTCGGCTCGAAGAAGATCCCCGCGACGAGCGTCACCGTTCCGGCCGGGATGGCGAAGATCAGCCCGACCAGGAAGAGCACCAGGCGGCCGAGGATTCTCACCCGTCCTCGCCGTCACCCAGGGCGTAGACGCCCTCCGCGCCGATGCCGGATTCGAGCATCATCCGCGCCCGCGCGCGCAGCTTCTCCGTCTCGCTCTTGAGCTGCCCGCAGGCGGCGAGGATGTCGCGGCCGCGCGGGGTGCGGACCGGCGATGCGTAGCCGGCGCGGTAGACGATCTCCGAGAAGCGCTCGATCCGCTCCCAGGAGGAGCACTCGTATTTCGAGCCCGGCCACGGGTTGAACGGGATCAGGTTGATCTTGGCCGGAATGCCCTTGAGAAGCCGCACCAGCTCCTTCGCGTCGGCATCGGAATCATTGACGCCCTTGAGCATCACGTATTCGAAGGTGATGCGGCGGGCGTTCGAGAGGCCCGGATAGTTGCGGCAGGCCTCGAGCAGCTGTGCGATCGGGTATTTCCGGTTCAGGGGAACGAGTTCGTTGCGCAGGTCGTCCCGCACGGCGTGCAGCGAGATCGCGAGCATGGTGTTCGCCTCCTCGCCGAGGCGCTCGATCTGCGGCACGACGCCGGAGGTCGAGACGGTGATCCGCCGGCGCGAGAGGCCGATCCCCTCCTGGTCGCTCATGATCCGGATCGCGGAAATTACGTTCTCCGGGTTATAGAGCGGCTCGCCCATGCCCATGAAGACGATGTTCGTGACGTAGCGCCCGCCATCCGTCGGGACGAAGGCGCCTTCGGGCGGCTCGCGGTCCGGCCAGTCGCCGAGCATGTCGCGCGCCACCATGACCTGGGCGGCGATCTCGGCGGAGGTGAGGTTGCGCACGAGCTTCTGGGTGCCGGTGTGGCAGAAGCTGCAGGTGAGCGTGCAGCCGACCTGGCTCGAGACGCAGAGCGTGCCGCGATCCGTCTCGGGGATGTAGACGCACTCGATCTCCGCGCCCTTGTCGAACGGCCCCGTCGAGGCCATGCGGATGAGCCACTTGCGGGTGCCGTCCTTCGAGACCTGCTCCGAGACCACCTGCGGGCGCTCGAGCGTGTAGCTCGCGGCGAGCAGCTCGCGCAGGCCCTTACCCACATTGGTCATCTTCGCGAAATCGTCGATGCCCCGGAAATAGATCCAGTGCCAGAGCTGGGCGACGCGCATGCGATGCTCGCGCTCGGGCACGCCGATCGCGCCGAGGCGCTCCGCCAGTTCCTCGCGCGTCAGACCGACGAGGGAAGTTTGCGAGACGAGCGCGCCGGGAGCGAGCTTCAGCTCGGCCGCCTTCTCGATTCCCGTGGGGGAATTCGACGCCTGTACAACCGCGGCGCTGTCTTTACGATTGGCGATGTCGAGCACCGTCGCCATGAGCCTGACCTTATCCGGATGGGAACAAGGGGCCCCTATACGCGAATTCTGGCCAAATGGTGAGCCCTAATCGCAAGGAATCGATCACGACCCGTTGTCAAGCCGCTCAGCCGGCGACCCGCAGATGCCCACCGCGCGCCGGTCGGGCCGGCTTCTGCGCCTCGGCGCGGGCGTCCTGCGAGGCCATGAAGGCCGTGATGCGCGGGGCGATCTCCGAGCGGAAGCGCGAGCCGTTGAAGACGCCGTAATGGCCGACGCGCTGCTGCAGGTGATAGAGCTTCTTCTCGTCGGGCAGGTTCGGCGTGAGCTCGAGCGCGGCGAGGGTCTGGCCGATTCCGGAAATATCGTCCCGCTCGCCCTCGACCGCCATGATCGCGCAGTTGCGGATCGCGTTGAGGTCGACGCGCGTCCCGCGATGCATCATCTCGTTCTTCGGAAGGCTGTGCTCGACGAAGACCGTCTCGACCGTCTGCAGGTAGAACTCCGCCGTGAGGTCCATGACCGCGAGGTACTCGTCGTAGAACTCGCGGTGCTTCTCCGCCGAATCGCCGTCGTCATCGACGAGATGGTTGAACATGTCCCAATGCGCCGAGATATGGCGGTCGAGATTCATCGCCATGAAGCCCGAGAGCTGGAAGAAGCCGGGATAGACGTCGCGCCAGAAGCCGGGATTGGGCGGCGGAACCTTGACGATGCAGTTGCGCCGGAACCATTCCGTCCCGCGCTCCTGCGCCACGAGATTGACCGCCGTCGGCGACCGGCGGGTGTCGATCGGGCCGCCCATGAGCGTGATCGAGCGCGGCGTCGAGGGATCCTCCTCCGCCTCCATCAGCGCCACGGCCGCCAGGACAGGCACCGCCGGCTGGCATACTGCCATGACATGGACGTCGGGACCGAGGAGGTGGCTCATCTCGATGACGTAGTCGATATAGTCGTCAAGGTCGAAACTCCCCTCGATGAGGGGGACCTCGCGGGCGTCGGTCCAGTCGGTGACATAGACCTCGTGCGTCGGCAGGAATGTCTCGACCGTCCCGCGCAGGAGCGTGGCGTAATGGCCGGACATCGGCGCGACGATCAGGACCTTCGGCTGCTTCGCCGTGCGGGCGGGCAGCATGCGGTCGAAATGGACGAGCTTGCAGAAGGGGCGCTCCCAGACCACCCGCTCCCGCACAAGGACCTCGCGCCCGCCGACAACCGTGGTCTTGAGGTCGAAGGCCGGCTTGCCGTAGCGGCGCGTGGTGCGCTCGAAGAGCTCGCAGCCGGCGGCGACGGCGCGGCCGTAGGGCGTGTAGGAAAGCGGATTGGTCGGGTTGCTGAAGAGCATCCTGGTGGCGTCGCTGGTCGCCCGTGCCGGGCTGAGCATCATATGCCCGGCCTCATAGAAGAAATACGCGAGATCCATGCAACACCTCCGCTGCCCAGCGTCCCGAGACGGGACGATTCGACCTGCAGCTTCCACGATAAAACCACAAAGAGCTTAAAGTTCCTAATTCACGCTGCAACCCGGTAGATCGTCATCCAAAAGTCACATTGACTTTTCCGCGAATCAGAAGCACCGGCGCAGCCCGCGTGCGGCCAAAGCTGTTGAAGACGCAGCGCCGCCTTCGACCATCTGGAAAAACGGCATTGTCGCGGTGGGGGCGAGTTGCTAATGAACAAGGTTAAGCGTTCGGAAAAAATTCAAGGCAAACGGACGCAGAGGGTAACGGTCTGCCGCGCGAGGCTCGCCCCCGCGCGGGCGCTTTGAGAGGGGTTGACGCAGGCATGGAGTATTTCCTCCAGCAGCTCATCAACGGGCTGACGCTCGGATCGATCTACGGGCTCATCGCCATCGGCTATACGATGGTCTACGGCATCATCGGCATGATCAACTTCGCCCATGGCGACGTCTTCATGGTCAGTTCCTTCGCAGCGCTGATCACCTTCCTGATCGTGCTGGCGATTGGCATCACGGCGGTCCCGCTGGCGCTTGCGATCGTGCTCCTCGTCGCCATGGCGATCAGCGCGCTCTACGGCTGGAGCGTGGAGCGGCTCGCCTACCGGCCCCTGCGCGGATCGTTCCGCCTTGCCCCGCTGATCTCCGCGATCGGCATGTCGATCGTCCTGCAGAACTACATCCAGATCGTCCAGGGCGCGCGGGTCAAGGCGATCCAGCCCGTCATCACCGGCGGCTACACCCTCATGGAGGGCGCCTTCACGGTGAGGATTTCGCTGATCCAGATCATCATCATCCTCACCACCGTCGTGCTGATGACGATCTTCTCCCTGATCGTCGCCCGGACCGCCCTCGGGCGCGCCCAGCGCTCCTGCGAGCAGGACCAGAAGATGGCGGCGCTGCTCGGCATCGACGTCGACAAGACGATCTCGCTGACCTTCGTGATGGGCGCCGCCCTCGCCGCGGTCGCCGGCACCATGTACCTGATCTACTACGGCGTGATCGACTTCTTCATCGGCTTCATCGCGGGCGTGAAGGCCTTCACGGCGGCGGTCCTGGGCGGCATCGGCTCCCTCCCCGGAGCGATGCTCGGCGGCCTGCTCATCGGGCTGATCGAGGCCTTCTGGGCGGGGTACTTCTCGAGCGAGTACAAGGATGTGGCGGTGTTCGGCATCCTCGCGATCGTCCTGATATTCCTGCCGACGGGTCTTCTCGGGAAACCCGAAGTCGAGAAGGTCTGAAAACCATGTCCACACCCTCACAAGCAACGGCGACGCCGAAAGACGTCGCGCCGCCACGTGCGCCGGTCGACATTCCCGGCGCGCTGCGGGATGCGTTCCTGTCGGCCCTGATCGCCTTCGGGCTGTTCGGCATCATCATGGGCCTGAAGACGGAACAGGGCTCGCGCGGGCTGTTCGTCGAACCCGAATGGGAACGCGTCGCCTGGGCCGTCGGCATCGTCTTCGTCGGCCGCTTCGTGCTCAATCTCACGCTCTGGCGGGAGGGCGGGACGCGGTCGCTGTCGGCGCTCGTCCCCTCGGGGCTGCGCGAGCACGGAAGCAAGATCGGCGTCGTTCTTGGCGGGGCGCTGGTCCTCCTTGCGCTGACCATGCCATTCCTGCCCTGGACCGGGCGCTACCATATCGACCTCGGCACCCTGGTCCTCACATACGTGATGCTGGGCTGGGGCCTGAACATCGTCGTCGGGCTCGCGGGCCTGCTCGATCTCGGCTATGTCGCCTTCTACGCGGTCGGCGCCTATTCCTACGCCCTGCTCGCGACCTATTTCGGCCTGTCCTTCTGGATCTGCCTGCCGCTCGCGGGGATCCTCGCCTGTTTCTGGGGCATCATCCTCGGATTCCCCGTCCTGAGGCTGCGGGGCGACTACCTCGCCATCGTGACGCTGGCCTTCGGCGAGATCATACGCGTCGTACTGCTCAACTGGGCGGAGTTCAGCGGTGGGCCGAACGGGATCGGCAGCATTCCCCGCCCGAGCTTCTTCGGGCTGGAATTCACCCGCGGCGAGGGCGGCTTCGCGGATTTCTTCGGGCTCGAATTCAGCACCAGCCACCGGCTGATCTTCCTCTACTACCTGATCCTCGTGCTCGCCTTCATGACGCATTTCGTGACGGTGCGGCTGCGCAAGCTGCCGATCGGGCGCGCCTGGGAAGCGATGCGCGAGGACGAGATCGCCTGCCGCTCGCTCGGTCTCTCGATCGTGCGCACGAAGCTCACCGCCTTCGCCATCGGGGCGGGATTCGGCGGCCTGGCAGGGGCGTTCTTCGCCACGCGGCAGGGCTTCATCTCGCCGGAATCCTTCACCTTCATCGAATCGGCGCTGATCCTCGCCATCGTGGTGCTCGGCGGCATGGGCTCGCAGCTCGGCGTTGCGATCGCGGCCCTGGTGATGATCGGCGGCTTTGAATATTTCCGCGACTTCGAGCAGTACCGCATGCTCGTCTTTGGCGGAATGATGGTGCTGATCATGGTCTGGCGCCCCCGCGGCCTCGTCTCCTCCCGCATGCCCTCGGTCTTCCTCAAGACGCGAACCAGGGTCGGGGCGGACATGGTCGGGGAGGGCAAGGGATGAGCGCGCAGCCCGTTCGCGACGCGATCCTGCGGATCGACCACCTCACCATGCGCTTCGGCGGCCTCGTCGCCGTCGACGACCTCAGCTTCGAGGCGCGGCGCGGCGAGATCACGGCGCTGATCGGCCCCAACGGGGCCGGCAAGACGACCGTGTTCAACTGCATCACCGGCTTCTACAAGCCGACGGAGGGGCGCATCGCGCTCGCCCACGGCTCCGAGGCCGCCTTCTCGCAACTCGAGGCGCTGACCTCCGGGTCGCTGCAATTCTGGCGCGGCGAGGGCGGGAACGCGCTCTACCTCCTCGAGCGCATGGCCGACCACGACGTCTCCGCCGCCGCCGCCGTGGCGCGCACCTTCCAGAACATCCGCCTGTTCGGCGGAATGACGGTGCTCGAGAACCTGCTCGTCGCGCAGCATCATCCGCTGATGCGCGCCTCGGGCTACAGCTTCCTCGGCCTTTTAGGCTCCCCCGGCTATCGCCGGGCCGAGCGGGCCGCGGTCGACAAGGCGAAGCGCTGGCTCGAGAAGATCAAGCTGATCGACCGGGCCGATGAGCCTGCCGCCAGCCTCGCCTATGGCGACCAGCGCCGTCTGGAAATTGCCCGCGCCATGTGCAGCGATCCGGTCATCCTCTGCCTCGACGAGCCGGCGGCGGGCCTCAACGCGCGCGAATCAGGCGAGCTGAACCAGCTTCTCCTGTCGATCCGCGACGAGGAGGCCACCTCGCTGCTCCTGATCGAGCACGACATGAGCGTCGTCATGGAAATTTCCGATCACGTGGTCGTGCTGGATTACGGAAAGAAGATTTCCGACGGCACGCCCGATTTCGTGAAGAACGACCCGCGCGTCATCGCCGCCTATCTGGGCGTGGAGGACGACGAGGTCCTGGACGTCGAGCAGGAGGTGGGACGATGAACGAGCCTCTCCTGTCGATTTCCGGGGTCAAGACCTATTACGGCAACATCATCGCGCTGCGCGGAGTCGACCTCGACGTGCACCAGGGCGAGATCGTCACGCTGATCGGCGCCAACGGGGCCGGGAAGTCGACGCTGATGATGACCGTCTTCGGCAGCCCGCAGGCGCGCGAGGGACGCATCGTCTATGCGGGGCAGGACATCACCCGCATGCCGACCCACCGGATCGCCCGCATGTCGATCGCGCAATCCCCGGAGGGACGGCGGATCTTCCCGCGCATGACGGTCCTCGAGAACCTGCAGATGGGCGCCGCCATTACCGACGGCGTGCATTTCAACGACGACCTCGAGCGCGTCTTCGTGCTCTTTCCGCGCCTGAAGGAGCGCATGGGGCAGCGGGGCGGGACCCTCTCGGGGGGCGAGCAGCAGATGCTGGCCATCGCCCGCGCCCTGATGAGCCGCCCGAAGCTCCTCCTCCTCGACGAACCGTCGCTCGGGCTCGCGCCGCTGATCGTCAAGCAGATTTTCGAGATCCTGCGCGAACTCAACCAGCGCGACGGGCTCACGGTGTTTCTCGTCGAGCAGAACGCCTATCACGCGCTCAAGCTCGCGCATCGCGGCTACGTGATGGTCAACGGCTCGATCACGATGTCCGGCACCGGCGCCGAGCTGCTCGCGCGCGAGGAGGTCCGGGCGGCCTATCTCGAGGGCGGACGGCACTAGAACCGGTTTTCGTCGCGACGGCGAAGCGCGGATGATCGCGCGCTTCCCGAAATTGCTGCAGGGAGTTCGTCGATGGGAATTATCTGGGAGAACAGCTTCGGCGTGTTCCTGCTGGTGACGGTGCTCCTCGCCGGCGGAGCTGCATGGATGTCGGGGCGCGCCATGGCGTCGAGCTGGCGGCCGTGGTGGCATGCGGGATTGTGGATGCTGCTCCTGGGCGGCGCGACGCGCTTCATCCACTTCTCGCTCTATGACGGCACGCTCCTGTCCCTGCAGTTCTACATCGTCGATACGATCATCCTGATCGGGATCGCCTATATCGGGCATCGCTTCACGCAGGCGCGGCTGATGTCGCGGCAATATGGCTGGATGTTCGAGCGCACCCACGCCTTTGGCTGGCGGCGGCGGCAAGGCAGCGGCATTTGACGCGAAAGCCGACGATAAACGCGTTTTGGGCGTGACAATCCGTAAAAAACGCGCAGAAATACGCGCCGAGGCGGGGCAACCCGCTGATCGTTCGAACATTTGTTCGGAACCCAAACTCCAATAATCCAGGGGACGTTCATGACCAAGAAAATGCTGACCGGTGTCGCCTTCGGCGCGTTGATGGCCTTCTCCGCGCCGGCTTACGCGGAAATCGTCATCGCCACGGCCGGTCCGATGACCGGGCAATACGCCTCCTTCGGCGAGCAGATGCGTAACGGCGCCGAAATGGCCGTAGCCGACATCAACGCCGCGGGCGGCGTCAACGGAGAGCAGCTCGTCCTGCGCATCGGCGACGATGCCTGCGATCCCCGTCAGGCCGTCAACGTCGCGAACCAGTTCGCCGGCGACGGCGTCGTCTTCGTCGCCGGGCACTTCTGCTCGGGATCGTCGATCCCGGCCTCGGCGGTCTATGCCGAGGAAGAGATCATCCAGATTTCCCCGGCCTCGACGAACCCGGCCTTCACCGAGAACCGGCCCGGCCCCGGCGTCTACCGCGTCTGCGGCCGTGACGACCAGCAGGGCGCGACCGCCGGCGCCTATCTTGCCGAGAACTTCGCGGACAAGAACATCGCGATCCTGCACGACCGCTCGGCCTACGGGCAGGGCCTCGCCGAGGAGACCCGCAAGTCGCTCAACGAGGCGGGCGTGACGGAGACCATGTTCGAGGCCTTCACCGCCGGCGAGCGCGACTATTCGGCGCTCGTCTCCCGCCTCAACTCGGAGAATGTCGACGCGGTCTATATCGGCGGCTACCACACCGAGGCCGGCCTGATCCTGCGCCAGATGCGCGAGCAGGGCCTGCAGGCGCAGCTTCTCTCCGGCGACGCGCTCGTCACCGACGAGTTCTGGTCGATCACCGGCGACATGGGCAACGGCGTCCTGATGACCTTCTCGCCCGATCCGCGCCAGAATCCGAACGCGCAGGACGTCGTGGCCAAGTTCGAAGCCAAGGGCATCAATCCCGAAGGCTACACGCTCTACACCTATGCCGCGATCCAGGCCTGGGCGAAGGCTGCGAACGAGGCCGGCTCCACGGACTTCGCGGCGGTGACGGAAAACCTCGACACCATGGAGTTCGAGACCGTCATCGGGAACCTGAGCTTCGACGACAAGGGCGATGTCAGCCTGCCCGGCTACGTCTTCTACGAGTGGGAAGACGGCTCCTACGCGCAGATCAACTGATCGGCCAAATCCCTTGCGTCCCGGCTCCGGCCGGGACGCTTGCGAGCCAATGTCGCGACAGCCCGCCATCACGCGCAAGACGTGGTCGGCGGGCTTTCGTTTGCCGAAGGCGGTTGCGGCAATTCGGCCACGGGGCGCGAACCTCGTCGGGTAGGGCGGATTCACGTCTTGTCAAGAAACCGCGCCTGTGCTGTCTTGCCGCTGCTTTCGGTGCCTCCTTGAAGGGAGGTGAAACGGGAATGCGGTGCGGGTCTCGCGAGCGAGTCCCCATTCCGCAGCTGCCCCCGCAACTGTAAGCGGTTTCGCGTCGCACCAGGACGCCACTGGCCGGAGAGGCCGGGAAGGCGGTGCGACGATCGACCGTGAGCCAGGAGACCGGCCGAGAGCGTGTTGAAACTCTTGAACTTCGGCGGCGGGCCGAAGAGAGGTGCTCATGACACGCGTTATCCTCGCGGTCGCGCTCGGCGCGTCCGTATCCATTTCCGTCATCCTTCCCCCTTTATCAGCATTCGCCCAGGACCCGACGGACCTGACCTTCGTCGTCACGCCGCTGCGGTCGCCGCTTGCGATCCAGCGCACGGGCAGTGCGGTGACGGTCCTGCGGGGCGAGGACATCGCCAGGACGAGCCGCGTCTCGATCGTCGACGCCCTGCGCGCGGTGCCCGGCCTTGAAATCTATGCCGATGGCGGCCCCGGCGGGGTCACCTCGGCGCGGCTGCGCGGCGCGGACAGCTCGCGGACGCTCGTCCTCGTCGACGGCGTGCGGGTCAACGATCCGACCACCCCCGGCGGCCAGTTCGACTTCGCCACGATTCCGCCGGCGCTGATCGACCGGATCGAGGTCCTGCGCGGCCCCCAGAGCGCCCTCTACGGCTCGGACGCGGTGGGCGGCGTGATCGCGATCTTCACGAAGCGCGGCGAGGCCGGGCCGCCACGCTTCTCGGCTCAGGTCGAGGGCGGCAGCTACGGGACGGCCGCGGGCAATGCGGGCGTGGTCGGCTCGGCCGGCGCGTTGCGCTACGCCTTCGGCGTCAACGGCCAGCGCTCGGACGGGTTTTCATCCTACGGCTACCGCATCGGACGCCTCGCTCCCTACAATCCGCCCCTGCGCTCCGACGGCCTTGCGCGTTTCGGCGGCTATGGACGCGTGGGCTACGATCCGGGGAACGGCTTCCGGCTGGAACTTGCGGGCCTCTCCTCCTACACCGAGGCGGAGTATGACGGCTTCGGGACGGAAGCGCCCAACATCTCCTTCCGGCGGCTCCACCAGCTCACGGCGAAGGCGGAGCTCGACAGCTTCGACGGGCGGGTGACGCACACGCTCGAGCTCTTCGGCAACCGGGTCGACAGGAGCTTCCGGACCCGCGCCTACGGGGCGGGCGGCGCGATCCTCGGCGTCGCGCGCGACGACTTCACTGGCGACCGCTATGGCGCCGAATATCGCGCCCGCATCGGCCGCGACGCGTTCGGCAGCCTCATTCTTGGCGGGCGATGGGAGGAGGAGCGCGCGAAGATCGTCGGCGTCGGCCCGTTCCGCGCGCCCCCTAGCGACAAGCGGCAGGCGACGCGCTCCGGCTTCGCCCTCTGGCAGGTCCCGATCGGAGAGCGATTCGACCTCTCCCTCGGCGGCCGCATCGACGACGTGGACGGCATCGAGACCTTCGCCACCTGGCGCGCCACGGCCGCCTATCGCCTGCCCGAGACCGGAACGACCCTGCGCACCAGCATCGGCACCGGGGCGAAGGCCCCCACGCTCTATCAGCGCTTCTCGATCTACGGGACGCCCGGCCTTCTGCCGGAGAAGAGCCTCGGCATCGACGCGGGCATCGACCAGACGCTCTTCGCGGGCCGCGCCAACCTCTCCCTGACCGGCTTCTACAACCGGTTCGACAACCTGATCGGGTTCAACAACGCGACATTCCGGTTTTTCAACACCACGAGCGCCGAGACCGCCGGGATCGAGGCGGCCCTCGACGCGGATATCGCGGACTGGCTGCGGGCGCGGGCGAGCTACACCTACCTGCATACGAAGGATCTCGCCACCAAAGACCCGCTCCCCGGCCGGCCGGAGCACATGGCGAAGTTCAGCCTCGTCATCGAGCCCGTGGCGCAATGGACGATCGAGCCTTCGGTTACCCTGGTCTCCGAACGCTACCAAAGCCCCACCACGAAGCCCCTCGCGCCCTGGGCGAAGCTCGACATCCACACCGCGTACCGGGTCAATGCCGGGCTCGAGCTCTATGCCCGCGCCGAGAACCTCACCGATACCCGCTACGAGGTCGCTCGCGGCTTCGGCACCGCCGGGCGCGCGGTCTATGTCGGCCTGAGGTCGAACTGGTGAGCGGCGTCGACGCCAGGGCGGCGCAGCGGCCGGCAGCGTTCCAATCGCTGCTGACCCCGGCGCTCGCCATCCTGGCGGCGGCGCTCTTCGTCGCCTCTCTCGGCACCGGCCCCGTCGGGATCGCGCCGGGAGAGGCGATCGCCGCGCTTCTCGGGCGGGGAAGCGAGGCGCACGCGATCATCATCACCGAGATCCGCCTTCCCCGCGCCTTGCTCGCGCTCCTGATCGGCGGGATTCTCGGCCTCGGCGGCGCGGCGATGCAGGGGCTCCTGCGCAATCCGCTCGCCGCGCCCTCGCTCTTCGGCGCGCCGCAGGCGGCGGCCTTCGCGGCGGTGGCGACGATCTCGCTCGGGATCAACGACGCACTCTCGTTCGGGCTCCCCCTCGCGGCGATCGCCGGGGCGTTTCTCTCCGTCTTCGTCCTCCTCGCCGTCGCCGGGCGCAATGCGAGCCTCGTTCTCCTGATCCTCGCCGGGCTCGCTGTCTCGAGCCTTGCTGGAGCGGGGACGGCGCTGGCGATGAACCTCGCGCCCAACCCCTTCGCGGCCCTCGAGATCGCCTTCTGGCTGCTCGGTTCCCTGGAGGACCGCAGCTCGCGCCATGTCATGCTCGCCGCGCCCTTCATCATCGCCGCGGCCATCATCCTCTTCGCCCAGCGCGGGGCGTTCCGCGCGCTGACGCTCGGAGAGGACACGGCGCAGAGCCTTGGCGTGAATGTGGGGCGGCTGCGCTTCGTCGTCATCCTTGGCGTGGCGCTCGGCGTCGGCGCTTCTGTGGCGGTGGCCGGGACGATCGGCTTCATCGGCCTCGTCGCGCCACACCTGATGCGCCCGCTCTGCGGCCACGATCCGGCGCGGATCATGATCCCGAGCGCGCTGGCCGGTTCCTGCCTGCTGCTTGCCGCCGACATCGCAGTGCGGCTCATCCCCGCGTCGAGCGAAATCAAGGTGGGGGTGCTGACAGCCATTATCGGCGTTCCCTTCTTCCTCTATCTCATCATGCGCCAGCGCCGCGCGCTCGCGGGAGGTCTCTCGTGAGCGTCGCGGATCTCCTGCTTGAAGACGTCTGCGTGAGCCTCGGGGGGCGCGAAGTCCTGTCCTCGGTCTCGTCGCGCCTCGCCCCCGGCTCCTTCGTCGCCCTGCTCGGACCCAACGGCGCGGGGAAATCCTCCCTCGTGCGCGCCATCGCGGGGCTTGTCCCGGCCGGTGGGCGGATCAGCCTCGGCGGGGACGCGATCGCCGGGATGGAGCGCAGCGCGCGGGCCCGGAGAATCGCCTACCTGCCGCAGGGGCAGAGCGTGCACTGGCCGCTCTCCGTCCGCGACATCGTGGCTCTCGGGCGCTATCCGCACGGCCTCGCGGATCCGCGCCATGCGAGCCGGGAGGACCGGGAGGCGATCGAGATCGCGCTCCTGCGCACCGGGATGCTCGGCCTCGCCGAAAGGCGGGTGACGGAGCTGTCGGGGGGCGAGAAGGCGCGGGTGGCGCTCGCGCGCACGCTCGCGACGGCGGCGCCCGTCATCCTCGCGGACGAGCCGACCGCCGCGCTCGATCCGAAATACCAGATCGCCATCATGAAGGTGCTGCAGGAGGAGACGCGCCGGGGCGCGCTCGTCATCGCGGTCACGCATGATCTCGGGCTTGCGGCGCGCATGGCCGACCAGGTCCTCCTGCTGGACGAAGGCCGCCTCGTCGCGGATGGAAGCCCGCGCGAGGTCCTGACGGCGCGGCGCATCGCGGAGGTCTACGGGATCCAGGTCTTCGAGGGCGAGCGCGACGGCGTCCCCGTCCTGATGCCCTGGGCGGGCATCCCGTGAGCGCGATCCGAAGAACCGTCCTGCCCGCGCTCCTCGCGGCGCTCCAAGCGGCCCTCCTTTTCGCCTCTCCCGCACAGGCGCGGGAGCCGCGCATCGCCTCGATCAACATGTGCACGGACCAGCTCCTGCTAGCGATCGCCGATCCGGAACAGATCGTGGGGCTGAGCCCCTTCGCGCGCGACGCCGCCCGCGCCTTCGCGGCGGAACACGCGGTGGACCACCTGATCCACTCGGGCACGGCGGAGGAAATCCTTTTCCTCGAGCCCGACATTGTCCTGGGAGGGCGCTTCACGCGGCGCGAGACGCGCAGCTTCCTGCGCGCGAAGGGCTTCCGCGTCGAGGAATTCGATCCCGTCGCCTCCCTCGCGGAGACGCGCGACCAGATCCGCCGGGTCGGCATCCTCACCGGCCACGGCGCGCGCGCGGAGGCCCATGTCGCGGCCCTCGACGCGGCGGTGGAACGGATGCGCGCGAGCGCCGCCCGTCGGTCCCTGCGCATCCTTCCGCTCCAGAGGCGCGGCTGGGTTCCCGGGGGCGGCTCGCTGATCACGGAATTGCTCGGCCTCGGCGGCCTCGCCAACGCAGCCGCCGAACTCGGCCTGACGGAGGGAGGCATGGTGTCGCTCGAGGCGACCGTCATGCTGCGCCCGGACGCGTTGCTGCTCTCGCGGCACGAGGGGACGGCGGAGGATCAGGGAAGCGCCATGCTCGATCATCCGGCGCTGGCCGCCCTCTTCCCGCCCGAGCGCCGCCTCGTCCTGCCCGAGCGCCTCACCGTCTGCGGCGGGCCGATGCTCGTCGAGGCCATCGATGCGCTGGCGCGCGAGATCGAGAAGCTCCCGGACTGAAACGCACGCCCCTCAGGTTTCCGCGAGGCCTGTCGAATGCCCGGAGGCAGTCGAATCGGCGCGCCCGTGCGGCAGGGCGAGATAATCCTGCGAGCGCATCTCGATCAGGCGCGAGATCGTGCGGTCGAACTCGAAGGCTTCGCGCCCGTGCGCGGCCTTGTAGAGATCATGGACCTCAGCCGCCGCGGAGGCGAGGAGCTTGACGCGGTTGTCGTAGAGCGCATCGATCAGGGTGATGAAACGCTTGGCCTCGTTGCGGTTCTCGAAGCTCATCACCGGAATGTCCTCAAGGATGACCGTGTGGAAATCCTGCGCGATGGCGAGATAGTCCGAGGCGCCGAGCGGCTTCGCGCAGAGATCGGGGAAGGAGAACCGCGCCACCCCCGATGCCGCCTGCGGGATCTCGAGCGGGTGCCCGCGCACCGCCACGGTCATCCGCTCGCCCCGCCGGCGGCCGGTGAGGCGGCGGAAGGATTCGTCAAGGGCCGCGCGCGCCGTCTCGTCGGCGGGGGAATGGAAGACGGGGCTTCCGGCGAGCTTCTCGAGCCGGAAATCGGTGCGCGAATCCAGTTGCACGATCTCCATCCGCTCGGTGAGCATGTCGATGAAGGGCAGGAAGAGCGCGCGGTTGAGCCCGCCTTCATACAGCCGCGAAGGCTCGACATTCGAGGTGGCGACCACGACGACGCCCTGCTCGAACAGCACCTTGAACAACCGCCCGAGGATCATCGCATCGGCGATGTCGGTCACCGTGAACTCGTCGAAGCACAGGACATAGGCTTCCGAGGCGAGCGCGAGCGCCACCGGACGGATCGGGTCGTCGCCCTTGACCTTGCCCGCCTTCAGTTCCTGCCGCCAGGCATGGATGCGCTCGTGCACGTCCGCCATGAAGGCGTGGAAATGGGCGCGGCGCTTGCGCCGGATCCCGAGGCTTTCGAAGAAGAGGTCCATCAGCATCGTCTTGCCGCGCCCGACGGAGCCCCAGACATAGAGCCCCTTCACGCTTTCCTGCGCCGAGGGGCGACGGCCGAAGAGCCATCCCAGCGCGCTCGTCTTGCGCGCGAGGCGCTTCTCGTGGAGTTGCGCGGCGAGCCGGTCGAGCCGCTTCAGGAGGCGCGCCTGCGCCGGGTCGCGCTCGATCCCCCCCGAGGCGACGAGGGCTTCGTAACGATCGGAGACGGGCGTGGATGATGCGGATTGCGGGCGGTTCACGGCGCGTTCGATGCGGTTGAGGGAACCGTTGGCTAGCGCGTTCCGCAGCGTCCGACAAGGGGTAGCGACGAGGGGCAGCGATAAGCGCCAGCGATAGCGGCTATCCCGAACCGGCGGCGGATCAGCGCTTCGCCTGCCCCTCCGCAAGCGCCGAAAGCGGCCCGGAGAAGCGGATTACGCCGCGCTCCATGACATAGGCGCGATCTGCGACGCTCATGGCGAATTGCAGGTTCTGCTCGCAGAGAAGCACCGCGATGCCCTCCGCCTTCATCGCGTTCACCGCCTCCGCCATCTGCTCCACGATCACGGGGGCGAGCCCCTCGGAGGGTTCGTCGAGCAGGACGGCGCGGGGATTGCCCATCAGCGTGCGGGCGATCGTGAGCATCTGCTGCTCCCCGCCCGACATCTGGAGCGCGCGCCGGTTCTGCATCTCCGCGAGGTTGGGGAAGATCGCGAACAGGCGCTCCGGGGACCAGGGGGCATGCCCCTCGCGGGCCGCCTGGCGGCCGACCTCGAGATTCTCGCGCACCGTCAGGTCCGTGAAGATGCGCCGCTCCTCCGGCACATAGCCCAGGCCCTGCCGGGCGATGCGGAAGGGGGGAAGGCCCGCGATCGAGCGCCCTTCGAGGGCGATGCGCCGGGCGCGGCTCGTGACGAGCCCCATGATCGCCTTGAGCGTCGTCGTCTTGCCCGCGCCGTTGCGCCCCATCAGCGCGACAACCTCCCCGCGCCCGACGGAGAGGGAGACGTCGAAGAGGACCTGGGCGCGCCCGTAGAAGGCGTCGAGCCCCTGCACTTCGAGAAAGGCCTCGCTCATGACCTCCCCTCCAGCGCCTCGACCGCGACCGCCGCGCCGCTTGCCCCGAGATAGAGCTCGCGCACCCGCGCGTCCCGGCTGACCTCCTTCGGCGAGCCCGCCGCGATGATCTCGCCGCGCACCAGGACGAGGATGCGGTCCGCATGGGCGAAGACCGAGGCCATGTCGTGCTCCGTGAAGAGAACGCCGATTCCCTCCTGGCGGGCGATCATCGTCGTGAGCCGCATGAGGTCGCCCCGCTCCTCGGGGGCCATGCCCGCCGTCGGCTCGTCCATGAGGAGAAGCTTTGGCCGCGACGCGAGGGCGATGGCGAGCTCGACGCGCTTGACGTCGCCATAGGCAAGGGTGGAGCAGGGCCGGTCGAGATCCTCGACCATGCCGACCCGCGCGAGCAGGGCCAGCGCCTCCCGGCGATGCAGCGCGCGCGCCGGGCGAAAAAGCTTCCGCAGGCCGCCGTGATGGGCGATCAAGGCCATCTGCACGTTCTCGACGACACTCATCGAGCCGAAGGTCTGGGCGATCTGGAAGGTGCGCCCGACGCCGCGCCGGAACATGGCGCGGGGGGCAAGCCCCGTCACCGCCTCCCCGTCGAGACGGACTGAGCCCGCATCCGGCCGCAACTGCCCGCCGACCATGTTGAAGGTCGTCGACTTCCCCGCCCCGTTGGGGCCGATCAGCGCGAGCAGTTCGCCGCGCTCCAGGGAAAAGGTGACGTCGTTCGCGGCAATCACGCCGCCGAAGGACTTGTCGAGGCCGGTCACCTCGAGAAGGCTCATGCGAGACCTCCCTTGCGGCGCGCGCGGCGCGACGCCGCGAAGGCCTCGCGGCGCTCCTCGATGAAGCCGACGAGGCCCCGCGGGGCGACGAGCACGATGGCGATGATGGAAAGTCCCATGATCATGCGCCAGTAATCGGTCAGCGGCATCACCTGGTCCTGCAGGAGATGCAGCACCGCCGCGCCGGCGAGCGGCCCGATCACCGTCTGGACGCCGCCGAGCAGCAGCATCGCGAGCGCATCCACCGAAACCGAGATCGACAGCGCCGTCGGGTCGATCGACCCTTTGAGGAAGACGTAGAATCCGCCGGCCAGCCCCGCCGCCGCGCCGGCGAGCGTGAAGGCGAGCCAGCGCTGGGCATGGACGTCGATCCCGATCGCGTCGGCGCGAACCTCGCTGTCGCGGCAGGCGCGCAGCCCGTAGCCGAAGGGCGCGTACATCGCCCGGCGCAGGAGCCAGACCGCAAGGAGGCAGAAGACGAACGTGAGGTAGAAATAGACGAGCCGCTCCGCAGCCCAGGTCGCCGGCCAGATCCCGATCAGGCCGTTGTCGCCCCCCGTCACCTCGACCCACTGGAAGGCGATGGCGTAGACGATCTGCGCCACCGCAAGGGTGAGCATGGCGAGATAGATGCCCGACAGCCGCACGATGAACCATCCGAACAGGGCGGCCCCGATCCCCGCCGCAACGGGCGCGGCGAGAAGCGCCAGCTCCATCGGCGCGCCGGTCCAGCGCACGAGCAGCGCCGCCCCGTAGGCGCCGAGGCCGAACCAGGCCGCGTGCCCGAAACTCACGAGCCCGCCGACCCCGATCAGGAAATGCAGGGAGAAGGCGAAGAGCGCGAGGATCAGGATCTCCGTCGCGACCGTCAGCCCGTAGGGCCCGAGGACGAGCGGCGAGGCGGCCAGCGCCGCGACCGCAACCGCGGCGGCGAGGTTCTCGAGGGCGCTCCACGGACGCAGGCTGAGCATCGATCCCGCCGCATGCGCGCCATGCGCCTCGTTGCGCCCGAACAGGCCGTAGGGGCGGACGACGAGCACGACCGCCATCAGGAGGAAGACCACGACGATGGTGATCTTGGGGAAGACCAGGATGCCGAAGGCCTGCAGCTGGCCGATCAGGATGGCCGCGACGAACGCGCCCCCGACCGATCCCATCCCGCCGATCACCGTGACGACGAAGGCGCTCGCGATGATCGTGAGGTCCATCTCCGTGTTGGCGGGGATCTTCGGTATCTGGAGCGCGCCGCCGAGACCGGCGAGGAGCGAGCCCAGGAAGAGCGTGCCGGTGAAGAGCCCCGCCTGGTTCACGCCGAGCGCGCCGACCATCTCGCGATCCTGCGTCGCCGCGCGCACGAGCGTCCCGAATCGGGTCTTGCGCAGGAGGAGCCAGAGCGCGGCGAGCACCACGGGCCCCGCCGCGATCAGGAAGAGCTCGTAGAGCGGAAAGCGCCGTCCGAGGATCTCCACGGAGCCGCGCAGGTCGGGCGCGCGGGGGCCGAGGATGTCCTGCGGGCCGAAGCCGATGATCACGAGGTCCTGGATCACGAGCACAACGCCGAAGGTGGCGAGGAGCTGGAAGAGCTCGGGCGCGCGGTAGATCCGCCGCAAGAGCGTGAGTTCGAGGACGACCCCGAGCAGTCCGACGAGGAGGGCCGCAAGGGCGATCGCGCTCCAGAAGCCGATGGCCGGGGACATCTGCGCCATGAAGGCGGGCGCCATGGTCGCGGCGAAGTAGGCGCCCAGCATGTAGAAGGAGCCATGCGCGAAGTTCACGATGCGCGTCACGCCGAAGACGAGCGTCAGCCCGCTCGCGATGATGAAGAGCGAGGAGGCGCTGGCCAGCCCGTTCAGGGCCTGGATGACGAGAAAGCTGGGATCCATGAATCGCCGGAGAGCCGGATGGGCCGTGGATGGAACGTCGCCCGTCTTTCAGCGCATTGCAACACGTCCCGCAAGCCCGCCGGCCCCGGTTTTTGAAGAAATCCGCAACCTTGGCGCGCCGCCGCCACTCATGCGTTGAGCCGGCGCGCCCTTCGTGCTACCGCCCGGACACCGAAGACAGCCATACGAGTGAAGCGATGATCGAGCGCTACAGCCGCCCGGAAATGACCGCGATCTGGTCGCCCGAGACGAAGTTCAGGATCTGGTTCGAGATCGAGGCGCACGCGACCATGGCGCTCGCGGAGCTCGGGGTGGTCCCGATGGAGGCGGCGCGGATCGTCTGGGAGAAGGGCTCCGCCGCGACCTTCGACGTGGCGCGCATCGACGCGATCGAGCGCGAAGTCAAGCATGACGTGATCGCCTTCCTCACGCATCTCGCGGAGATCGTCGGCCCGGAAGCCCGCTTCGTGCACCAGGGCATGACCTCTTCCGACGTGCTCGATACCTGCTTCAACGTCCAGCTCGCCCGCTCCGCCGACCTCCTGCTCGCCGACATGGACAAGCTGCTGGCCGCCATCGAGCGCCGCGCCTTCGAGCACAAGATGACGCCGACGATCGGCCGCTCGCACGGCATCCATGCCGAACCCACCACCTTCGGCCTCAAGCTCGCGCAGGCCTATGCGGAATTCGACCGCTGCCGCGCGCGCCTCGTCGCCGCGCGCGAGGAAATCGCCACCTGCGCCATTTCGGGCGCGGTCGGCACTTTCGCGAATATCGATCCGCGCGTGGAGGAATACGTGGCGGAGAAGCTCGGCCTCAAGCCCGAGCCCGTCTCGACGCAGGTCATCCCCCGCGACCGCCACGCCATGTTCTTCGCGACCTTGGGCGTCATCGCCTCCTCGATCGAGCGGCTGGCGACGGAGGTCCGCCATCTCCAGCGCACCGAGGTGCTGGAGGCCGAAGAATTCTTCTCCGAGGGCCAGAAGGGCTCCTCGGCCATGCCGCACAAGCGCAACCCCGTCCTCACCGAGAACCTCACGGGCCTCGCCCGCATGGTGCGCGCCTATGCGCTCCCGGCGATGGAGAACGTGGCGCTCTGGCACGAGCGCGACATCTCGCATTCCTCGGTCGAGCGCATGATCGGCCCGGACGCCACGATCACCCTCGACTTCGCCCTGGCGCGGCTCACGGGCGTGATCGACAAGCTCCTGATCTACCCGGAGAACATGCAGAAGAACCTCGACCGGCTGGGCGGGCTGGTGCATTCGCAGCGCGTGCTGCTGGCGCTGACGCAGAAGGGCGTCTCCCGCGAGGACAGCTATCGCCTCGTGCAGCGCAACGCCATGCCGGTCTGGCGCGGCGAGGGCGATTTCCTGACGCTGCTCAAGGCGGATCCGGAAGTCTCCGCCAAGCTCTCCGACGCCGAACTCGAGGAGGTCTTCGACCTCGGCTACCACCTCAAGCAGGTTGACACGATCTTCCGGCGCGTCTTCGGGCGCTCCTGACGGGGTCTTCGGGCGCTCCTGACAGGTCTCGGGCGCGCCATCGCGCGCCCGGCTTCTTCCCGGTCATCAGGGGGCCGCGCCGGGCCCGTGATAGCGGGCGAAGACGAAACGGGTCTCGCCGTATTCGCGCCGGTCGATCTCCGTGAAACCCTCGGGAAGCGCAACCTCGCTCTCGATGCTTTCCTCGATGATCACGAGCGCCCCCTCGGCGAGCCAGCCGCCCTCGGCGCAGGACGCCAGCGCGAGCGGCGCGAGGCCGCGCTTGTATGGCGGATCGCAGAAGACGAGATCGGCGGGCTCGGCGGCATCTGCCCGGCCCATCCGGGTCGCGTCGCGGCGGAAGATGCGGGTCACGCCCCCGAGGCCGAGAGCCTCGACATTCTCGCGTATCAGGCCGCGCGCCTGGGCGGCGTCATCGACGAAGAGGACGAATCGCGCGCCCCGCGACAAGGCCTCGATCCCCATCGCGCCGGTGCCCGCGAAGAGATCGATGACCCGCGCGCCGTCGACGGCGTCGTCATGGCCATGGGCGAGGATGTTGAAGATCGCCTCGCGCAGACGGTCGGAGGTCGGCCGGATCGCTCCATCCTTCGGCCCTGCAATGGCGCGGCCGCGCAGCCTGCCCCCGACGATTCTCATCGGCGGTCAGCTCCGCCCGCGCCCGCCGGGATTGCCCCCGGGCCTCCCGCCAGGCTTGCCAGAGCCGGGCCGTCCACCGCCGGGCTTGCTCCCGCCGGGTTTGCCGCCACCGGGTTTGCCGCCGCGCCCCGGCGCGCTCCTGCCCGCGCCGCCGGGCGGACCCCCGCGTCCCGGATCGCCCTTGAAACCGCCGGTTCTGGCTCCTCCGCCCTTGAAGCCTCCGCTCTTGAATCCACCCTCGCGTTCAGCACGGTCCGCGCCTCCACGAGGCGGGCCGGAGCGCTGGGCGCGCGGGCCATCCTCTCCCGTGCGTCCTCCCGCACGCTCTCCCGCACGCGGGAACTTGCCGAAGGACTTCGAACCCGGCCGCGAATCCGGGTTCGCGCCCGGCCTGTCGCCACCCCTGCCGCCCGGCCTGCTCCCGGCCCTGTCCGCGCCGCGGGGACCGCGCTCCTCGCGCTGCGGCCTCGCCGCTTCGTCGCGGGGACGGCGATCGTCGCGCAACGGCCTTCCACCCCCGGCGCCGCTCCGCGCCTCCCGGGCGGGGCGGGCTTCCTTGAAGGGCGTCGCGGGAGGCCTCGGCCTGCGCTCGGGGCGCTCGGGGCGCTCGGGCGCCGCCTCGGCCGGAGCGGATTTCAGGCGCTCGACGAGCACGCGCCCGCCCTTGGCGTTGATGGCCCCGACGCGCTCGCGCGCCCGCTCCGCCGTGGCGCTGCGATCCTCCTTCGGATCGGTCTTGCGGCGCGGCTTGAACTTCCGTTCCTCGAGGGCCTCGTCCGCGCGCCAGATGCTCGCGCGCGGCTGGCGGTCCCAGGCGGGACGCCGGGGAGGAGCCTCTGCCCGCCCTTCGCCACGCCCGCCGGCCGGTGCGTCGCCACGGCCGCGCGCGGGCCTGCCGCGATCGTCGCGGCGAGGCGCCCTCTCCGGCTCCGGCGGGGGGCCGAAGGGAGCGACGGGCTCGCGCACCGGGCTCTCGAAATCGACGCCCGCCTCCTGCGCCAGCGTATCGCCGAGCTGGTCCTTGAGAACGCGGGTGCGAACCTCCTCGACCGCGCCCTCGGGAAGCTCACCGAGCTGGAAGGGGCCGAAGGAAAGCCTGATCAGGCGGTTCACCCGCAGGCCCAGATGTTCGAGGATGCGCTTGACCTCGCGGTTCTTGCCCTCGCGCAGGCCGAGCAGCAGCCAGGCATTGTCGCCCTGGACGCGGTCGAGCTTGGCTTCGATCGGGCCGTATTCCATGCCGTCGACGACGATACCGTCGCGCAGGGTGTCGAGGCGGGCCTGGTCGATATCGCCATAGGCGCGCACGCGGTAGCGCCGCAGCCAGCCGGTGTCGGGATGGGCGATCACCTTGGCCAGCCCGCCGTCATTGGTCAGGAGGAGCAGCCCCTCCGTATTGATGTCGAGCCGCCCGATGGCGACGACGCGGGGGAGATCCTCGGGAAGATTGTCGAAGACGGTCGGCCGTCCCTCGGGGTCGCGCGCCGTGGTGACGAGGCCCCGCGGCTTGTGGAACAGCCACAGGCGCGTACGCTCGCGCGCCGGAAGCGGCTCGCCGTCGACCTCGATGCGATCGGCGGCGGTGACGTTCTGGGCGGGAGAGGTCAGGACGACCCCGTTGAGCCGCACGCGGCCCTCCTCGATCATCACCTCCGCGTCGCGCCGCGAGGCAACCCCGGCCCGGGCCATCGCCTTGGCGATGCGCTCCTCCTGCGGCTCCTCGTGGACGACCCGCTTCGGCTCCTCGGAGCGCGCGGGAGGCTTGCCGTAGGGCTTGCCGCCCGCCTTGCCGGCGCGCGGGGGTGCCTTGCCGTACGGCTTGCCGGAAGGCGCGCCTGCGCGCGGAGGGCGCGCGCCGCCACCCGCCCTTCCGGACGTGCTGCGCGGGGGCCGGCGGCCGTTGTCGTCATCTCTGGTATTCGTCATGCGCGCCTGATAGCAGAGTGTTCGAGGCGAAGCGAGAGCCATCACGACGAAGCGATGACGGGGATGCACGGGGACGATCAGGCCTCTCCCATGGGAAGGGCGCTGCAGGAGGCGCGGGCGGCGGCGGCGCGGGGAGAGGTTCCCGTCGGCGCGGTGATCATGCGCGACGGAAAACTCCTCGCCGCGGCGGGAAACCGCACGCGCGAACTCGCCGACCCCACGGCCCACGCGGAAATCCTGGCGATCCGATCGGCCTGCGCCGCCATCGGCGACGAGCGTCTCGTCGGCTGCGATCTGCATGTCACCCTCGAGCCCTGCGCCATGTGCGCGGCCGCCATCTCCTTCGCGCGGATCAGGCGGCTCTATTTCGGCGCGCTGGACCCCAAGGGCGGCGGCGTCGAGCATGGCGGGCGCTTCTTCAGCCAGCCGACCTGCCACCATGCGCCGGAGGTCTATGGCGGCTTCCGCGAGCGCGAGGCGGCGGAGCTCCTGCGCGATTTTTTCCGGGAGCGGCGCGCGGAAAGCTGAAGGCGGCGAACGGGCCCACTTCGCGATTGCGCTCGGGGCCTTGGTCGCATAGCGATCGGAACAATCGGGGAAAACAGAGGAGAGAGAGCCATGGCCTACGAGACGATCCTGACCGAGACCCACGACCGGGTCGGGCTGATTACGATCAACCGCCCCCAGGCGCTGAACGCGCTCAATTCGACAGTGGTCGCGGAGATCAACGCGGCGCTCGACGGCTACGAGAAGGACGAAGGGATCGGCTGCGTCGTGATCACCGGCTCGGAGAAGGCTTTCGCCGCCGGCGCCGACATCAAGGAAATGTCCTCCCTGTCGTATCCGCAGACCTATCTCGACGATTTCATCACCGCCTGGGACCGGGTCGGCCAGCGGCGCAAGCCGATCCTCGCGGCGGTCTCCGGCTTCGCCCTCGGAGGCGGCTGCGAGCTCGCCATGATGTGCGATTTCATCATTGCGTCCGATACCGCGAAGTTCGGCCAGCCGGAGATCAAGCTCGGCGTCATTCCGGGCGCGGGCGGGACGCAGCGCCTGACGCGCTTCGTCGGCAAGGCCAAGGCCATGGAGATGTGCCTCACGGGAAGGATGATGGACGCCCAGGAAGCTGAGCGCGCTGGGCTCGTCTCGCGCGTCGTGCCCGCCGCCGACCTGCTCGGGGAGGCGTTGAAGACGGCCGCCGCGATCGCCTCCATGTCGCTGCCCGTGGCGATGATGGTGAAGGAGAGCGTCAACCGTTCCTACGAGACGACCCTCGCCGAGGGAATCCGCTTCGAGCGCCGCGTCTTCCACGCCCTGTTCGCGACCGCGGACCAGAAGGAAGGCATGCAGGCCTTCATCGACAAGCGCAAGCCCGACTTCGCCAACAAGTGAGACGCCCTCGATGACCATGACGACCGCTACTTCCTCCGACCTGCAGCCCGCGCCGGCGAGCTATGACGACGTCCTCGCCGCCGCCGCGCGCCTGGAGGGGGTTGCGCATCGCACGCCCGTCCTGACCTCGCGAACGGCAGACGCGCGCACCGGCGCGTCGCTCTTCTTCAAGGCGGAGAATTTCCAGCGCACCGGCGCGTTCAAGTTCCGCGGCGCCTACAACGCGGTTGCGGCGCTCTCCCCGGAGGAGCGCAGGCGCGGCGTGGTCACCTATTCCTCGGGCAATCACGGGCAGGCCCTGTCCTGCGCCGGGAGCCTGCTCGGGGCCCCCGTCACCGTGATCATGCCGCACGATGCGCCGGAGATCAAAAAGATCGCGGCGCGCGGCTACGGGGCCGAGATCGTGATCTACGACCGGTTCAGGGAGGTCCGCGAGGAGATCGGGCAGCGCCTCGCCGCCGAGCGCGGCCTCACCCTGATCCCGCCCTACGACCATGACGACGTCCTCGCGGGACAGGGGACCGCGACGAAGGAGCTGATCGAGGAGACCGGCCCGCTCGACCGGATCTATATCTGCCTCGGCGGCGGCGGCCTGCTCGCCGGCGGGGCGCTCGCGGCGAAGGCGCTTTCTCCGGATTGCGCCGTCTATGGGGTGGAGCCCGAGGCGGGCGACGACGGACGCCAGTCCTTCATCAAGGGCGAGATCGTGCGGATCGACGTGCCCCGGACGATCGCCGACGGCGCCATGACCTCCTTCCTCGGCCGGCGCACCTTCCCGATCATCCGCGAGAAGGTCGCGGACGTGGTCACCGTCCCCGACGCAGCGCTGGTCGATGCGATGCGTTTCTTCGCGGAGCGGATGAAGATCGTCGTGGAGCCGACCGGCTGCCTCGCCGCCGCCGCGGCTTTCGCCGCAGGCGACGAGATCGCGGGGCTGCGCGTGGGCGTGATCCTGAGCGGCGGCAACGTCGACTTGACGCGCTTCGCCGGGTTCATCGGCGGCGACGGCGACGCGTGAGGAATACGCGTTGACGGGCGGGATGTTCGCGGTTATAAGCCCGCCCTCACGGGTGCGCTTCGCAAGTCGCGATCGCGCACTGACGGGTTCAGCAAATCTCAGCCGATCCCTGTCGGCGGGCTCACGAGGGCCTCGCGGGACGGCGCATTCGAGAACGGGGTCCTAGATCATGGCCAATACGCCTTCGGCCAAGAAGATGACGCGCAAGATCGCCAAGCGCACGGCGGTCAACCGTATGCGCCGCACGCGCATGCGGACTTTCATCCGCAAGGTCGAGGAAGCGATCGCCAGCGGCGACGCTGCCGTAGCGGCTGCGGCGCTTCGCGCGGCTGAGCCGATGATCCTTCGTTCGGCACAGAAAGGTATTCTGCACAAGAATACTGCCTCCAGGAAGGTTTCGCGCCTTTCGAGCCGTGTGAAAGCTCTTTCTGCTCCTGCTTCCTGACGCGAATACGCGCAGTTAACAGTAGACGGCTTCTTGGAGAACAGCCCGGCAGACGCCGGGCTGTTTTCGTTTTGCGCGGTCAGGGACCTCCCCTGACGCTGCAATCGGATGCGAACGACATGAAGCCGGGGTGTTGCCAAAGCGCCCGCTTTCGCTGCAATCCATTAATTCCTCATTCGTTCCGGTTGACTCAGCGCGCCCGCTAAGGGTTGCCCCGCCTTGGAATCGCCGTGTTGATCGCGCAGACAAAGCGCTTGTACTTCAATAACTTATCCGGCAAGGGGCGCGGCGACCGGGGGTTTCGCCCTTTTTCGGCCCGAATTGCGGGGAGGCCGGCGATGTCAATTTATGAGCGCAAGCACGAGCGCATTGTTGCAGATCGAAACAAAACGATAGGCACGACAGAGGCTTATTCCGGGGGGCGTTGTGGCACCCCTGCAACCCCTCTCCCGAGGATGAATTTTTTGATTCCTTTTTGTTGCACCCCCCGAAACCGCTGTGTAATGTTGCCTGACTTCACCGGCCCCGCCATGAAGTAATTCAGTAACAATCAGGCATTATGGGCCTTGGGAAAAAAGGGGGTGTGCAGTGTTGATCGTTGAGATATGTCGGCAAGAACCGGATACCTCTACGACAGTACATCACCTTGTTACTTGTAAAGACTTCCGCTAGTTGAAGTTTTCGGTCTAACATCTGTATCAATCCTTCGACTGTCCGTCGAGCTTGTCTCTGCGGGCATCCGGTCGATCATCGAAATTTTGCGTCAATGGCACCTCGTTCCCGTCTCTGCGCGGAACGCGTGGGCGCCGTGACGTCGGGAGGCAGACGAGATGCTGTTCAGCGGAGAGGATAGAGATCGGGGCATGGCCTCCTCTTTGGCTGGGACTGCGCGGGCGGAAGGTTCTCCGGACACCCGCGCAGCGGCGGAGACCTGGTCACGGGTCAAGCGCCGCCTGCGGGCCGAGCTCGGCGAGGACGTGTTCACGAGCTGGTTCGCGCGGCTCGAACTGGACGCCGTCTGCGAGGATTGCGCCCGGCTCACGGTCCCCACCCGCTTCCTCAAGAGCTGGATCGAGGCGCACTACGCCGACCGGGTGCTTTCCATCTACCGCAGCGAGAATGCCTCCGTGGGCCGCATCGCCCTCTCGGTTCGCGGAGCCGCAATGCGCGAGCCGGTCGCAGCCTCCCGCCGCGTCGAGGAGACCCATCCGGCCAAGTCCGACAGCGCCCCCGCCAGGCCCGCCGCGCCCGTGGTCGCGATCCGCGAGCCGGACACCGGAGAGATGAACGACATCGCGGGCGCTCCCCTCGACCAGCGGCTCACCTTCGAGCACTTCATCGTCGGCCGCTCGAACGCCCTCGCCCACGCCGCCGGCGACCGCATTGCCCGCCACGAGGGCCCTGCTCTCTACAATCCGCTCTATGTCCATGCGGGAGTCGGCCTCGGCAAGACGCATCTTCTGCACGCGGTCGGCCATGAGGCGCGCGCACAGGGAAAGCGCGTCATCTACCTGACCGCCGACCGCTTCATGTATGGATTCGTCGCCTCGCTGAAGGCGCAGACCTCCCTCGCCTTCAAGGAGCGGCTGCGCGGCATCGACCTCCTGATCATCGACGACGTCCAGTTCATCCAGGGCCGCACGATCCAGCAAGAATTCGGCCACACCCTCAACGCCCTGATCGATGCGGGCCGACAGGTCGTCATCGCGGCCGATCGCCCGCCCTCCGACCTGGAGAGCCTTGACGAGCGCGCCCGCTCGCGGCTTGCGGGCGGCCTCGTGGTCGAGGTCGGCGCTCTGGACGAGGAATTGCGCAATGCGATCCTCCAGTCGCGCATCGCGGCGGTGAAGGCGGCGCATCCGAGCTTCGGCGTCAGCGACGATGTCGTGGCCTATGTCGCCCGCCACGTCTCGACCAACGGCCGCGATCTGGAAGGCGCGGTGAATCGCCTTCTCGCCCATGCGACCCTCACAGGCATGCCGGTGACGCTCGACACGGCCGAGAACGCGATCCGCGACCTCGTGCGCAACCGGGAGCCGCGACGGGTCAAGATCGAGGACATCCAGAAGCTCGTGGCGTCGCGCTACAACGTGTCGCGCTCGGACATCCTCTCGGAGCGCCGCACCGCCGTCGTCGTCAGGCCGCGCCAGATCGCCATGTATCTCTCGAAGGTGCTGACCTTGCGCTCGCTGCCCGAGATCGGCCGCCGGTTCGGGGGGCGCGACCACACGACCGTGCTCCACGCCGTGAGGAAGATCGAAAAGGCGATCGGCGAGGATACCGCGCTGGGCGACGAGGTCGAACTCCTGAAGCGGATGCTCCAGGACTGAAAAAGCGCGATAAACCCTGCATAGGCGACGCTTTTCCCGTCCATGGCCTTGCCTTTGACGCAAGGCTTCGCCAATCTGCCGCCCCGCCGCATTGCACAAGCGATCCCGCTTCGTGCCGAGCGGCGGGCGATGACAGTTTCAAGCCTTACGGGTCGACCCATGAAAGTCACAGTCGAGCGCGCCGCGTTGTTGAAGGCGCTGGGGCACGTGCATCGCGTCGTCGAGCGGCGCAACACGATCCCGATCCTGTCGAACGTGCTCCTGCGCGCGTCCAGCGACGGTCTCGGCCTGAAGGCGACCGATCTCGACATGGAAGTCACCGAGACCATCGCCGCCGAGGTGACCCAGCCGGGCGCGACGACCGTCCCCGCCCATGTGATCTACGACATCGTTCGCAAGCTGCCCGAGGGCGCGCAGGTCTCGCTAGAGACCTCCGGCGAGAGCACGCAGATGATCCTGCGCTCGAGCCGTTCGCGCTTCACGCTGCAGGCGCTGCCCGAAAGCGACTTCCCCGATATCGCCGCCGGCGAGATGCCGCACAGCTTCGCCGTCAAGCCGGGCGACCTGAAGAAGCTGATCGAGAAGACCCAGTTCGCGATCTCGACGGAAGAGACCCGCTACTACCTCAACGGCATCTATCTCCACGCAATCGACAGCGACGGCGCTCCGGTGCTTCGCGCGGTGGCGACCGACGGCCACCGGCTCGCGCGCATCGAGATCCCCGCGCCGGAAGGCACGGCGGGGATGCCCGGGGTGATCATCCCGCGCAAGGCCGTGGCCGAAATCCAGAAACTCCTCGAAGATGCCGGCGAGACGATCATGGTGGAGCTTTCCTCCGGCAAGATCCGCGCCCATTTCAACGGCGTCATCCTCACCTCGAAGCTCATCGACGGGACCTTCCCGGATTACCAGCGCGTCATTCCCGCCGCCAACGACAAGACCCTGATCGTCGACCGCGACGAATTCGCCCGCTCGGTGGATCGCGTCTCGACGATCTCGTCGGAGCGCGGCCGCGCCGTGAAGCTTGCGCTCACGGAAGGGCGGATGACCCTCTCGGTCAACAATCCCGATTCCGGCTCCGCAACCGAGGAAATCGAGGTCGAATACGAGGCCGCGCCCCTCGATATCGGTTTCAATGCCCGCTATCTGCTCGACATCACCGCGCAGCTCACCGGCGACACCGCCGTGCTGAAGCTGGCCGATCCGGGCTCGCCGACGCTGATCCAGGACCGCGAGGGGGCCTCGGCGCTCTACGTCCTGATGCCGATGCGCGTCTGAGCGGCGGGACAGGCCGCGGCATCGCCCGGCCGACAAGATGATGAGCGACCGCGCCACGCGCCGGACGGAATCCGGAGCCCCGGCGCCGCGGATCACGCGGCTGGAGCTGCAGGATTTCCGGTCCTATGACGCTCTTTCGCTGCGAACGGAGGCCGCCGTCGTGGCCTTGTCCGGCGAGAACGGCGTCGGCAAGACCAATATCCTCGAGGCAATCTCCCTGTTCACGCCGGGACGCGGCCTGCGCCGCGCCGATCTCGCCGACATGATCCGCCATGGCTGCGAACGCTTCTCCGTCTTCGCGGCCCTTGCCATCGACGGCGAGGAGCACGGGCTGGGAACGGGCCTCGCGCCGGGCGAGGGACGCGCCGGCCGCGTCTGCCGCATCGACGGGGCGAATGCGCCCTCGCCTTCCGCCTTCGCGGAGTATCTGCGCCTCGTCTGGCTGACGCCGGATCTCGATGGCCTCTTCCGAGGCCCGGCGGGAGACCGCCGGCGCTTTCTCGACCGGCTCGTTCTCGCGGTCGACGCGGAGCACGGGGCGCGGGTCAACGCCCTGGAGCGCGCCCTGCGCTCGCGCAACCGCCTCCTCGACGACCCGGCGACGGATTCGCGCTGGCTCGACGCGGTGGAGCGCGAGGCCGCCGAGACCGCGATTGCCGTCGTCGCCGCCCGCAGCGAGACCTGCGCCCGGCTCGACCGGCTGATTGCCGAGAGCCGCGACGACGCTTCCCCCTTCCCCTTCGCATCCCTGTCCCTCGCTGGCGAACTCGACGGGCTCGCGGCAAGTCTCCCCGCCGTCGACGCCGAAGACGCCTATCGGCGCATCCTGCGCGACAACCGAAGCCGCGACCGCGCTGCGGGGCGGACGCTCGTGGGCCCGCAGGCGACCGATTTCCTCGTGCGCCACGGCCCGAAGGATGTTCCCGCCAATCTGGCGTCGACGGGGGAGCAGAAGGCGCTCCTCATCGGGCTCGTCCTCGCCCATGCCAGGCTGGTGCGGGTCATGACGGGGATGGCCCCGGTCATCCTCCTCGACGAGGTCGCCGCGCATCTCGATCCCCGGCGGCGCGGCGCGCTGTACCGGGATCTCGCGGAAATCGGCGGCCAGGTCTGGATGACGGGGGCCGATGCCGGGCTCTTCGACGACCTGCCGGAGGCCGCCCTGCACCTGCGGGTGGAAAACGGCGGCGTTCGATGAGAGTTGATCGCAGCGCCGCGAAGGCCAATATGGGTTGTCGGCAGAACCAGGAACAGGGACCGGATAAACAATGACTTCTCTCAGGCAAGGCCGCGACGAACGCGCGAAGGCGCCCTCCACCCCCAAGGGGCTCGCCCTGGGCCAGGCGCGCGACCTGGGAGAACTCCCCGAATGGAACCTCGCGGATCTCTACCCTTCCATGGAAGGGCCGGAATTCGCCGCGGACATGGCGCGGGCGCAGGAGCAATGCGCGGCATTCGCCGCCTCCGTGCGGGGCACGCTCGAATCGCTCACCCGCGCGCCGGATGCAGCGACGCGGCTATACGCCGTCATCCGCGAATACGAGGATATCGAGGACCGGCTCGGACGGCTGATGTCCTATGCGGGGCTCGTCTATTCCGGCGACACGACCGATCCCGCCCGCGCCAAGTTCTACGGTGACACGCAGGAGCGCCTCACGGCAGCCTCCAGCGATCTCCTGTTCTTCGCCCTCGAACTCAACCGCCTCGACGACGCGGTCGTCGACCCGCTGCTCGCCCAGGCGCCCCTCGACCACTACCGGCCCTGGATCGAGGACCTGCGCAAGGACAAGCCGTTCCAGCTCGACGACAGGCTGGAACAACTCTTCCACGAGAAGTCCGTGACCGGCCGCGCCGCCTGGAACCGCCTCTTCGACGAGACGATCGCCTCGCTGCGCTTCACGGTCCGCGGCGAGGAACTGGCCATCGAGCCGACCCTCAACAAGATGCAGGATTCCGACGGGACGGTGCGGCGGGACGCGGCTCAGGCGCTCGCCAAGACCTTCCGCGCGAACCTGCGGACCTTCGCCCTCGTGACGAACACGCTCGCGAAGGACAAGGAGATTTCGGACCGCTGGCGCGGCTTTACCGATGTCGCCGATTCCCGCCACCTCGCAAATCGCGTCGAGCGCGAGACGGTCGAGGCGCTGGTATCCGCCGTCCATGAGGCCTATCCGCGCCTCTCGCACCGCTACTATCGGCTCAAGGCGAAGTGGTTCGACAAGGATCATCTCGAATTCTGGGACCGAAACGCGCCGCTCCCGAAGGTGGAGCAGCGCACGATTCCCTGGGGCGAGGCCCGCGAGATGGTGCTTTCGGCCTATGCCGATTTCTCGCCGCAAATGGCGGACATCGCGCGGCGCTTCTTCGACGAGCGCTGGATCGACGCCCCCACGCGCGCCGGCAAGGCGCCGGGCGCCTTCGCGCATCCGACCGTGCCCTCGGCCCATCCCTACGTGCTCCTGAACTACCAGGGCAAGCCGCGCGACGTGATGACCCTCGCCCATGAGCTCGGGCACGGGGTCCACCAGGTGCTGGCGGCTCCCAATGGCGCGTTGATGGCGCCGACGCCGCTGACACTCGCCGAGACCGCCAGCGTCTTCGGGGAGATGCTCACCTTCCGCCGCCTGCTCGACCAGACGACCCAGCCGGCGCAGCGCAAGGCGATGCTCGCGGCCAAGGTCGAGGACATGATCAACACGGTGGTGCGCCAGATCGCGTTCTACAGCTTCGAGCGAAAGGTGCATCTCGAGCGCCGCAAGGGCGAGCTGACGGCCGAGCAGCTCTGCGAATTGTGGATGTCGGTGCAGGCCGAATCGCTGGGGCCGGCGATCAGGCTCTCGGAGGGATACGAGACCTACTGGACCTATATCCCGCACTTCATCCATTCGCCGTTCTACGTCTACGCCTATGCCTTCGGCGACTGTCTCGTGAATTCGCTCTACGGCGTCTACGAGAATGCGAGCGAGGGCTTCGTCGAGCGCTATTTCGCCCTGCTCTCGGCGGGCGGGACGAAGCATTACGGCGAATTGCTCGCCCCCTTCGGCCTGAACGCCCGCGACCCTGCCTTCTGGCAGATCGGCCTGTCGATGATCGAGCGCCTGATCACCGAACTCGAGCAGATCGACGCCGCGGGCTAGGGCTGGCGCAGGATCACGCCATACCAGCCGAGCCCCTGATAGGTCTCGTAACCCGGGGTGGCGTGGAAGGCGGTGACGGTCCCGTCAGGCGCGCGGTAATGGCCGGCCGAGCGGCCCTCCGTCCGCAGGGGGATCTTCTCGCTGAGGATGCCCTTGCCGTCTGACGCCGCAATGACGCGATGCTGGGCGTCCACGAGGAGGACGCGGGTGCGCGCCCGCTCCTCGGGGGAGAGGCGCACGCCGTCGACGATCGCCTTCGCCTGCGGTTGCCAGTCAAAATGGATGGCGAGCACGCCGAGCGGCGCGCCGTTCGCCTCGCCGTTTTCCCGGACGCTGGCGCAATAGGTGGCGACCTGCGCTCCGTCGAGCTGCCGGCAGGACGCGACATCCGCCGCGACATAGTCGTCGCCCGAATGAAGCCCGAGCGCGCGCTGGAACCAGGGTTCGTGAGCGACGTTCGCCCCCTGGACCTGGTATCGCCGCGGTCGCCCATTGGCGATGACGTTGCCCTTCAGATCGCAAAGCCAGAGATCGAGATAGACGGTGTATGCGTTCAGGATCACGCCGAGCCGCCGCGAGGCGTAATCCGCCGCGTCCGCGCCCGGCTCCCGGCAGCAATCCACCACGGCCGAATCCGTCGCCCACCAGCGTACGTCACAGGTCCGCTCGTAGAGATTGCGGTCAATCAGCTCGATCGCGTTGAGGGAAAGGTCGACGAGGCGCTCGCCCTGGGCCTGATCGGCCATCTTCTCGACCTGACGCTGCAACTCCACGATGCGCTGGGCAAGGTGGGCCTCGAGTTCCTTGGCCACGGTCTCAACTTCCGTGCCGACGGAGCGGACCTCCTGCGCAACGACGGAGAAGCCACGGCCATATTCTCCCGCGCGCGTCGCCTCGATCATGGCGTTCAATGCGAGGATCCGCATCTGTCCGGTAACCTGCTGAATGCGCCGCGTCTTCTCGACGGCCACTCCGCGAACCTCGCCGGTCACGCGCGCGATATCATGCAGGTTGCCCGTTTCGTCATGCGGCGCCTGCGCCTGGGAAGCCGTCGTCATGCCTGGTCTATCCGATCGATTCGAGATGAAGCTCGCGCATGATCGGCGCCGAATGGTTAACCATTGGTTGCATTCCCAGGGAAAACCTCGAACCTGACGTAAGCAACCTGGAATTAGTGCGACTGTGGCGGGTCCCGACGGTTTTTTCGCCGCTTCATTGCCCATCTCTTGGCCAATGTGGCCGCGAGACGCTGCCTTTCGAAGACGCCGACGACGACGAGCGACAGGGCCAGGGGAATCAGGAGATAGAAGAGCCTGAAAACGAGCAGCGCGGCGATAACCTCGTCGGGAGGCACGTCGGGCATTCCCGTCAGGAAGACGAGTTCGAAGACCCCGAGGCCGCCGGGAGCGTGCGAGATAAGGGCTGCCGAGAAAGAGGCCAGGAACACGGCGAGGACGATGAAATAGCCCGGATTGGCCGCTTCTGGCAGGGCGAAATAGATGATCCCGGCCGCACCGAGCAGTTCGAGCGGCCCGGCCAGAAGCTGACGCGCCGTCACGGCGGGCCGCGGATATTCAAGCCGAAAGGCCCGGATCGTCAGCGGCCGAAGGCGCAGGATCGACCCGAGGATGTAGAGCCCGACAAGGGCGAGCATGGCAATGCCGATGATTCGTGCGGACGTTGCATGGACGAGGGCATCAGGCAGCATTTCGCCCAGCCGCTCCAGCACCAGCGGGCGAAAGGTGAGAACGATGCCTCCGAGGATGATCGCGCCGAGCACGAAGGTAAAGGAGCACAGGCCGACAAGGACGGCGACCTGCGCGCCGCTCAGGCCTTTCGAGGAATAGGCGCGGTAGCGGACCATCGCCCCCGAGAAGACCGAAGCGCCGATATTGTGGGCCAGCGCGTAGGTGGTGAACGAGCTCAGGGCGATGAACAGCCAGGAGATATGCGTCACGCCAAGATGCAGGAGGGCGATGCGGTCGTACCAGGCAAGCGCCGCATAGGCCACGAGGGTCGCGAGCGACGCCAGGAGATACTGACGCGGGGTGATCGCGTGAAAGCTCTCGAAGACCTCGTCCGCCGAGAGCCCGCGCAGCTCATGCCAGAGAATCCAGAACGAGAACGCCACCGCGAGAAGCCCCACGAGCGGCCAGATGTAATCAAGCGCCCGCCTCATCGCCGGTAACGGACGCGCCACTGCGGAGGTCTCAACGTCGGGCACGCCGGGTTCTTGAAGGGATCGGGCATCATCGGCTGTCCGCTCGGCAACGGGTGTCGGATCGTCCATCGACTATAGGGGGGAATGGTCGCAGAAAATCAAATGTTCCGCGCCCGGAGCCAGCAAAGCAGCGTCTCCGCAAATTCCTCCGCGCTCGGCTCCAGCATCGGGAAGCGCCCCGCCCCGTCGAGGCGCCGATATTGCCCGCCGTGATAGAACGCATTGCGCATTCCGCCGCCGCGCCCGCCCGGTCCGTCCTCCGCTCCCTCCACCACGAGGGTCGGCACCCGATAGATGAAGGCGGAATGGATCGGCCCCGGTTCGCGCATATCCGCGACGGCTTGTCGCGATTCCGGTCCCATCGTCGCGAGATATCGCGCGGCTCTCTCGCGCGGCAGACCCGGCGGAAAGAAGGCTCTTTGCAGATCGCCGGGGAACAACTCCGGCTTGGCCACTCCTCCGGAACCGGGCGGCTCCGGCATGAGCTCCCTGATCGCAACGAGGCCGGCCTCCCCTCGAGCGAGCGTCATCCCCTCCGGAGGTGGCGGAGAGACGAGGCAGAGGCCGCGCATGGCCACGCGACCGACCAGGCGCTGGGCGACCAGGGCTCCAAGGTCATGCGCCACGATCACCGCCGGCTGGGGCAAGCTTTCAAGGATCGCGGCCAGATCGTCCCGGTAGTCGTCGAGCCTCGCCTCCGCGAGCTTCGCCCGGCCTTCGCTCGCGCCATGGCCTCGCAGGGAGAAAGCGAGCACGCGCCGTCCCGCGCGCGCCAGGAGCGGCATGACGCGCTCAGCCCAGATCCACGCGCCGGAGAATGCCCCGTGCAGCAGCACGATCGTCGCGCCCCGGCGCTCGCCTTCCGGCAAGCCCTCGATGCGCTCGAGCGCCACGCCTCCGCGCAGGCGCTCAATCCGGGTCCGCAGTCTGATTCCCTCGCCGAGACCTGAATCCCCCGTATGGGATGAATATTCGCCCATGGCCGAACCGACTTCCGAAACCGGCCCCGGACTGGCGGGGACCCATCATTGCGCGATAATGTCACGCCGATGCGACAACACGATGATGGTCCAGGGCGGAGGGTGCGGATGCCGGGCGACGGGAATGAAGCGCGCCTCGCCTGCGCGCTTGAGGGCTATACCGACCTGCCGCCGGGCAAGCTCGCCAATCTCGTCGTCTTTCTCGAGATGCGCGAACCGCAAACCCGCCCGGCGCCTTGCGTTGCGCCGCTTCGGCTTGAGGAGCTTCCGCCTGATCCGGCTGCCTACAAGGCCCTTTTTCGTCGGGTCGGAACGCCATGGCTGTGGAGCGGGCGGCTGCGCATGAAGGATGACGAACTCGCGTCGCTCCTCACGGACCCCGCAGTCGAGATCCTCGCCCTGACCGACGGGCAGGGGGAACGGATCGGGCTGCTCGAACTGGATTTTCGCGTCCCCGGGGAATGCGAGCTCGCCTATTTCGGTCTCGTGCCGGAGGATGTTGGAACCGGCGCGGGCCGATTCATGATGAACGAGGCGGTCAGGCGCGCCTTCGCGCGCCCGATCGGGCGGCTCTTCGTCCATACCTGCAATTTCGATCATCCCGGCGCGATCGCGTTCTACCGCCGCAGCGGCTTCACGCCCTACAAGCTCGCCGTGGAGATCCACGACGATCCCCGCCTGCTCGGGCTCCTGCCGCGCGATGCGGCGCCGCATGTGCCGCTGGCGGAGCCGTATCCCTCGCCCGCCGGCGAGGCGGCATGAAGGCTCAGTAGCCGCGGACGATCCGCGACAGGCCGAGTTCGTCCATGACCGCCTGCTCGCGGGCCCCCGCCGCGGCGCGCTCGACGCCGCGCTCGCGGTCATCGAGGATCTCGACCTTCTTCAGTTCCTCGAAGGCCTCGCCAAGCTCGCCCTGCGCCTCCTCGAGCTGGACACGGAGATCCTCCGCCGATTGAAGCAGGTTGTTGCGACGCTGCGCCGCCGCCTTCGCATAGGTCGGATAGGCGAAATGCGCGGTGTCGGAGATCCCCGCCTTCTTTTCCTCGTTTTCGATCTCAAGCACGAGATCGGCGGCCATGCGCTCGAAATCGGCGATCATCATCTCGATCTGCGCCACCCGTCGACGCTTCTCGTCGACCTGGAAACGCTTCAAGCGAATGAGCGTGTCACGCGACTTCATCGATCCTCAACTCCACCAGACGAGGCTCATGCCTCCGGCGCGTTCATGATTTGCGCCAAGTGCCGGTAACCATGACTGATGGAAGTTGACTCTTCCTTACCTTGACCGAGAAAGGCTTCGAGATGGGGATGGAGCGCGATCGCCTCGTCGACCTCCGGCGAGGAGCCGGGACGATAGGCGCCGAGCCGGATCAGCTCCTCCATGTCGGAATAGGTCGCCATCACCTGCCGCGCCCGCTGCACGACGGGCAGGAAGGCCGGATCGCAGGATCGCGGCATGGTGCGGGAGACGGATTTCAGCACGTTGATCGCCGGATAGCGGCCCCGCTCCGCGATCCCGCGCTCCATGACGACGTGCCCGTCAAGAATCCCCCGCACCGCGTCCGCGACCGGCTCGTTGTGATCGTCTCCCTCGACGAGCACGGTGAAGAGGCCGGTGATCGCCCCCTCGCCCGCCCCCGGGCCAGCGCGCTCCAGCAGGCGCGGCAACTCGTTGAACACGGTGGGCGTATAGCCCTTCGCCGTCGGCGGCTCGCCCGCAGCGAGACCAATGTCGCGCTGGGCCATGGCGAAGCGGGTAATGGAGTCGATCATGCAGAGCACCGACTTCCCCTGGTCCCTGAAATATTCGGCGAGGGTCAGCGTGAGATAGGCCGCGTTGCGGCGCATCAGGGCGGGCTCGTCGGAAGTGGCGACGACGACTACGGATCGCGCCAGCCCCTCCGCCCCCAGGTCGTCCTGCAGGAATTCCTGCACCTCGCGCCCGCGCTCCCCGACGAGGCCGATCACGGCGACGTCGGCGGCGGTGTAGCGCGCCAGCATCGAGAGCAGGACGGATTTTCCCACACCCGAGCCTGCGAATATCCCCATGCGCTGCCCTTCGCAGCAGGTCAGGAAGGTGTTGAGCGCGCGCACGCCGAGGTCGAGGGGCGGCCCGACGCGGCGGCGGGTATGGGCGGGAGGCGGGTCCGCGCGGAAGGGGTAAGGCAAATCCCCCTCCGGGAGCGGGCCGGCGCCGTCGACCGGGCGCCCGAGGGCGTCGACGACGCGCCCCAGCCAGGCGGAGGAGGGGCGCACGGAGCCTGCGGCGCGGCGCACATGCGCGGGGCAGCCGCGCCTCACCCCCTCGAGCACGCCGAAGGGCATGGCGAGGGCGCGGTCGCCGGAAAACCCGATGATCTCGCAGGGGACGAGGACCCCCGCCTCGATCTCGATCTCGAGCCGCCCCCCGAGCCGCATCGCCGCCACGGGACCGGCGATTTCGATCAGCAGGCCGCGCACGGCAGCCACCCGCCCGAACACATCCGTCTCCTCGACCGAATCAAGGGCGCGCATCGCGGCTGAAAATTTCGTTGCGGAGCGTGGTTGATCTTCCACCTGCGTCAACCTTTCGTTTACCCGTCTCGTTAAGACTGCTGAAGCCGACGTTAAACGGCCCCTCAGGTCGGTCGGCGCTAATGCGAGTCGCGAGAGTCGCTTAGCAATCGTTTTTCATACGCAACGCGAGCACAATGGCGAAGCAAGACTACACCGGCACCAGCAAACTTATCCGATTCGCGAGAGTTTCGGGTTTATCTGCTTGCGCTCAGGAATCATGTTTTGTTAACCATTTGGACATAGCGTTGCGAGTCGGATGGGTAGGGGCGCTCGTTACGGGATATCCGTGGCGGACGGGTGGCGACGCTTTGCCCGAATGCTCTAGAGCCAGGCTGGGGATCTAATATGCGCGTACTTCTCATCGAGGACGATAGCGCAACGGCGCAAAGCATCGAGCTGATGTTGAAATCTGAGAATTTCAACGTCTACACGACGGATCTCGGAGAAGAGGGCGTCGATCTCGGGAAGCTGTATGATTACGACATCATCCTGCTTGATCTCAATCTCCCGGACATGTCGGGATACGAGGTGCTTCGCTCGCTGCGCGTGGCGAAGGTCAAGACGCCGATCCTGATTCTCTCCGGCCTCGCCGGGATCGAGGACAAGGTGCGCGGCCTCGGCTTCGGCGCCGACGACTATCTCACGAAGCCCTTCCACAAGGACGAGCTGGTGGCGCGTATCCACGCGATCGTCCGCCGCTCCAAGGGCCATGCCCAGTCGGTCATCACCACGGGCGACCTCATCGTCAATCTCGACACGAAGACCGTCGAGGTGAGCGGCGCCCGGGTGCATCTCACGGGCAAGGAATACCAGATGCTGGAGCTGCTTTCGCTCCGCAAGGGCACGACTCTGACAAAGGAGATGTTCCTCAACCATCTCTATGGCGGCATGGACGAGCCCGAGCTGAAGATCATCGACGTCTTCATCTGCAAGCTGCGCAAGAAGCTCGCGAACGCGTCGCAGGGGAAGAACTACATCGAGACCGTCTGGGGCCGCGGCTATGTGCTGCGCGAGCCCAACGACGTTGAGGAACGCCTGGCGGTCTGATTCCGCCGGCTGCGTCACGGGAAAGCCTCGCATCAGCGAGGCTTTTTTCGTTTTGGAGCTGTGACCTGACGCTACGTCAATTGCGGCGGCGCGGCAGGAAGTCGGCCATGTCGCGCTTCCCTCGCGCCGCCTTGCCTTGCAAGACGGCCGAAGCCTCGCTGGGCCACGCCGAGTCTGGCATCGTCTCCAGAGGTCGTCCAATGCTGGATCAACCGTCGTTCTGGTTCGTCATCGCACTGGCGGCGCTCGCAATGGCGCGGGCCGTCGCAAAACCCCAGGGCGTCTGCAGGCGCTGCCTTGTCTGGTCCGCCGGGATCGTGGGGGCGGCGCTCCTGGCCGTGATGGTCGCCGGCATCTTCTCGGACCCTGCCGCTGGGCTGGGCCTCTTCCTGATCCTCGTGGCGATTACCGCCGCGACCGTGACAGTCGCCGGCCTTGCCTGCATCGCCGCGACGGGGCGACGCATCTGGGACGCATTAAGGCGCTGAGCCCGCGTCACTCCCCGCGCATCGCCCGCAGCGCCGCCTGCGCGCCCGCCCGCAGGAGGGTCGCATCGGTTCCGAGCGCCACGAGATCGAATCCCTCGGCAATCATCGCGCGGGCGCGCTCGGCCGTCGCGGCGAAGACTCCGATGAACTTGCCGGCGGCGCGGGCGCGGGCGCGGGCGTGGCGCAGCGCCTCGTCGACCTCTCGCGAATGGGGATCGAGACGCATCCCGTCCGACAGCGCGATCGAGATATCCGCGGGGCCGATGAAGATGCCGTCGATCCCGGAGATCGCGAGAATGTCGTCGACGACATGCAGCGCCTCGCGGGTCTCGACCATGGCGAAGGCGACGGAGAAGCCATTCGCCTCCCGGAAATAATCGGCAGGGGCCATGCCCGTCAGGCCGATCACGCCCGTCGGCCCCCAGCTCCGCTCGCCGACCGGGGGATACTTCATGAAGGCTGCGAAGCGGCGCGCATCCTCGATCGAATTGATCATCGGCGCAATCACGCCCGCTGCGCCGGCGTCGAGCAGGCGCGAGGCTGTCGCGAAATCGCCGACGGGGATCCGGGCGATCGCCGGTTTACCGGCTGCGGCGACGAGCGGGATCGCGCGCAGCACCGCCGCGAGATCCAGCGCTCCGTGCTGCATGTCGAGCGTGACCGCGTCGAAATCCTCAGCGGCGAGAAGCGCTGCGACGGCCGGATCCGGAAGGCCGCACCACGCCGTCGCCAAGGGGCGGTTCTGCCTGAGGCCTTCCGCCAGGGATTTCACAGAGGACATTGCGCGCACCTTGATCCCGCTGCGGAACCGGGCCAGCCAAGCGGCGACCCGCGAACGCCGGATCATCCACGCGGATCAGCCGGAATCCTATCCGCGCCGATGAGAATGGCGGTATCCCGGCCTATTCGCGAGGAGTCGACTGGATTTGCTGCACAGCCTCGGCCAGCAGGGCAACCATCTTGGAGCGGATTTCCTGATCCGTGACTGAGGCGTCCAGATCCGCGCGGACCTTGCGGAAAACATCCTCGTCTCCGGGCTCCTCGAAATCCGAGAGGACGACGTTCTTGGCGTATTCCTCGGCATCCGTTCCGCTCTTGCCGAGCTTCCCGGCCACCCAGAGCCCGAGCATCTTGTTGCGGCGCGCGGTCGCCCGGAAGCGCAGCTCCTCGTCATGGGCGAATTTCTTCTCGAAGCCGGCTTCACGTTCGTCGAATGTCGTCATGGCTGCGATCCGTTCCCTGTCTCTCTGCCCCGGGGTGATTCCCCGGCATGCATTTGAACCGATATAGCGACGCCGATTTTACCACGCCACCCGTGATACACCGGATTCGGCCGGATTTTCGTGCATACCCGCGCATTCCGCCGCAAAGGGGTGAAAGCTTCGTTGTGCATCGCCATCTCTTCGAGTAGGTTGCGCGCCAGCGGGCGGCCTTTGCCGTTCGACCGCGCCCACGCGCGCGCTCGCGCGGGTTCGATCGATAGTCAGGAGCCGAAGCCTTCCCATGGATTTCAACAAAACACGGTACACGCCTATGAATCGCCGCCGTCGCATCTACGAGGGCAAGGCCAAGGTCCTTTTCGAGGGGCCGGAGCCGGGGACGCTCATCCAGCACTTCAAGGACGACGCGACCGCCTTCAATGCCAAGAAACACGAAGTCATCGACGGCAAGGGCGTGCTGAACAACCGCATCAGCGAGTTCATCTTTCAGCATCTCAACGATATCGGCGTGCCGACGCACTTCATCCGCCGGCTCAACATGCGCGAGCAGCTGATCCGCGAAGTGGAGATCATCCCGCTCGAGGTGGTGGTGCGCAACGTCGCGGCGGGATCGCTCGCGCAGCGCCTCGGAATCGAGGAGGGAACGCAGCTCCCGCGCTCGATCATCGAGTTCTACTACAAGAACGACAAGCTCAACGACCCGATGGTGTCGGAAGAGCACATCACCGCCTTCGGCTGGGCGACGCCGCAGGAGATCGACGACATCATGGCGCTGGCTATCCGCGTCAACGATTTCCTCTCCGGCCTCTTCCTCGGCGTCGGGATCCGCCTCGTCGACTTCAAGATGGAGACGGGCCGCCTCTGGGAAGGCGAGATGATGCGCATCGTCGTCGCCGACGAGATCTCCCCGGATTCCTGCCGGCTGTGGGACATCAAGTCGAACGACAAGATGGACAAGGACCGCTTCCGCCGCGATCTCGGTGGCCTGATCGAGGCCTATTCGGAGGTCGCGCGCCGCCTCGGCATCCTGTCCGAGAACGAGGGCACCCCCATGGGCGGCCCACGCCTCGTCCAGTAAGGCTCAAGTTTCGAAACGCCCTTATTCGGGGCGCTGGGGGCGAAAAGGCGCGGGGGAGACCCCGCGCCTTTTCCTTGAGAGGCCTTGCGTCAGGCGGAGAGGCGGGCGATCGCCCGCGCCATGGCCTGCGCCCGGGGAACGAGGCTTCCGATTTCCAGAAATTCCTCGGGCGAATGAGCCTTTCCGCCGACCGGGCCGACGGCGCAGATCGTGGGGCAGCCCACGCTGGCGGTGAAGCCGGAATCGGCGCAGCCGCCGGCGAATTCGCCCTCGACCGAAAGCCCCGTCTCCGCCATCGCGTCGCGATAGGTCTCAAACAGCGCCGCCGAGCCCTCGTCCTGCACGAGCGGGTAGAATTCGCCCTTGATGAAGAGGCGTGCGGTCGTCCCGGCGACGAAGCTTTCGTTCGCGATCGCCTCGATGGCGGCCATGGCCTCCGCCCGCTGGTCCGGCGTGACATAGCGCAGGTCGATCTCCGCCTCCGCCCGCGGCGCGACGGTGTTCACGGACTGGCCGCCGCGGATCAGGCCGACATTGACGGTGATGCCGCGCGACAGGTCAGTCAGCGCATGCAGCCGGACGATCTTCTCGGCGAGCTCGCCGATAGCCGAAACGCCTTCCGCGAAATTGCCGCCGGAATGCGCTGCCTTGCCGAAAACCTCAAGGCCCATGAAGACGCCGCCCTTGCGGCCGGTCACGACGTTGCCGGAGGGGCGGCCGGGTTCCGAATTGAAGACGGCCCGCGCTTCGCGGGCCCTATCCTCGATGATCGGACGACAGGCGGGGGAGCCGATTTCCTCGTCGCTGGTGAAGAGGCCGATCAGTGGGGCCGGCGCGCCGCCGAACTTGTGGAAGGCCGCAAGGACGAAGGCGTTGAGGACGAGGCCGCCCTTCATGTCGCAGACGCCGGGGCCAAAGGCGCGCTCGCCCTCGATGGAGAAGGGGCGATGCGCGACCTCCCCCTTGGGGAAGACGGTGTCGCGATGGCCCATCAGGATGACCGGCTTGTTGCCGCCGCCGCTCCCGGCGACATGCGCCTTGATCGCGTCCCCGTAGCCTTCAATCGCGACCCGCGTGGTCTCTATCCCCTGCTCCTCGAAGAAGCGGGCGAACCGGTCGCCGACGGCGTCGACGCCAGCCTTGTCGTAGGAACCGGAATCGATGTTCACGACCTCCTCGAGAAGCGCGAGCATGTCGGGCTTCCGTTCGGCGAGCCAGGCGGCAACGGCTGTGATGGGGGCGGTCAAGACGGGCTCCTCGGCTGGGACGCTGCGGATCGGGGAGCGCCGAGGCTAGGCCGATCGGAGCCGGCCGCACAGGCGAAAATACTCAAGGCGGAAGCGGCGCGACGCCGTTACGGCGGAGACCAGAAGCGAGGGGTCGTATTGCGGCGGCGATGCGTCGAGAATTGAATGAGCCGCCCCCTCACAGGGAGGCGGCGGCTCTTGCGGCCTGGTCGTAATGGCCGGAGAGCGCCCGCATCATCGCTGCGATCTCCGACAGGCGCTCCTTGTCGAGATTCGTCGAGCCGAGCGGCTTGATCAGCAAGGCGTCGCGGATCTCCCGGTACTTGCGGCAGATCTCGCGGCCCTTCTCCGTGATGACGACGGTCTTTTCCTTGCCCGCGCGCCCGGATGTCACGAGGCCGGCACTCTGGAGCTTCTTCACCCCGTAGGAGACAAGATGCGTATCCTCGACGCTGAGCACGAGGCAGATATCCGCGAGGCGCTTTGGCCTGCCCCGGTGGTTCACCGTGTGCAGGATCAGCACGTCGAGGGGGGAGAGATCCGATACACCCGCGGCGGAGATGCAGCGCATCATCCAGCGGTGGAAGGCGTGGCTCGCCAGGATGAGACCGAACTCGAATTCGGAGAGGGCGGGAAGCGCCCCCTCCGCGAGATGCGCCGACGAAACGATGGGCCCGATTCCGGGCTCCAGAGGCTGCTCGTTCATGCCTACTCCAACATGGTCCTTGGCAGCCACAGGGCGATGTCCGGAAAGATCGCCAATAGCGCCGCCGCGAGACACATAATCAGGAAGAAAGGCGCTGTGTACAGGCCGAGGGTGAAGATATTTCGGCCGGTCAAAGATTGCAGCACGTAGAGGTTGAACCCGACCGGCGGCGTGATCTGCGCCATCTCGACGACGAGCACGATGTAGATGCCGAACCAGATCAGGTCAAAGCCCGCGCCCTCGACGAGCGGAAGGATGATCGACGTCGTCAGCACGACCATCGAGATACCGTCGAGGAAGCAGCCCATGATGATGAAGAAGACCGTCAGGGCGACAAGCAGCATCATCTGGCTCAGGCCGAAGCTTCCGATCCACTCCGCAAGAACGCGCGGGATCCCCGTGAAGCCCATGGCGGTCGTCAGGAAGGCGGCACCGGCGAGAATGAAGGTGATCATGCAACTCGTCTTCGTCGCCGCGACGAGCGCCTCCTTCAGCATCGGCAGGGACAAGGTCCCGCTCTGCCATGCGACAGCGAGCGCGAGGAACACGCCCACAACGGCGGCCTCCGTCGGCGCGGCGATGCCCGTATAGATCGAACCGATGACGCCGATGATGAGGACCAGGACGGGCAGCAGGCGGCGCAGGGCATAGACGCGCTTGATGAACGGCATCGGCGGCTCGGGCGGCGGCATCTTCGACTTGTTGAGCATCGCCCAGATGATGACGAAGGCCATGAACAGGCCCGTGAGCATCAGTCCGGGGATCACGCCCGCGATGAACAGGCGCGCGACCGAGATTTCCGTCGCCGTCGCATAGACGATGAGGATGATCGACGGCGGGATCATCAGGCCGATCGTTCCCGATCCGGCGAGCGTACCGACCGAGAGGGCGTCGGAATAGCCGCGCTTCTTCAGTTCGGTCAGCGAGATACGCCCGATCGTGGCGCAGGTCGCCGCCGAGGATCCGGAAACCGCGGCGAAGACCGTGCAGCCGACGATGTTGACGTGCAGGAGCCTGCCCGGAAGACGGGCGAGCCACGGCGTCAGCCCCTCGAACATGTCCTGCGACAGGCGGGTCCGGAAGAGGATGTCGCCCATGAGGATGAACATCGGCAGCGCCGTTAGGTCCCAGGACTTCGCGCCCTGCCAGATGGATGTCGCGAGGATCGCGCCCGGCGGCAGGGTGAGCTGCACGACGATCGCGACGAAGCCCATCGTCGCCAGGGCGACGGCGATCCAGACGCCGAGGCCGATCATGGCGAAGAGAAGAAGGATCAGTCCCAGGCTGATTGGAAGGAGGTCCATGGCTCAGCTCTCCTGGCCCAGGCTGATGGCGTCCTCGGTCCCCGTGAATGTCGGGCGGCCGGTGCGCACGGTGGTGATGAATTCGTCAATGAAGGCGATCGCGAGCAGCCCGGCGCCGAGCACCATCGCACTCTGCGGATAGATCAGGGGGACCGGCACGAGTCCGGACGAGACCTCGTTGAAGCGCCAGCTCGTGAGGGCGAACTGGAGGAGATGCCAGGTCCCGTAGCTCGACGCCACGGCTCCGAACAGGAGCGCGCAGGCTTCCATGAGCGTCCGCGCCCGCGGGGGGACGTTGTTGATCAGCATCGTCACCCGGATATGGGCTCCGCCCTTCAGCGTGCCGGCGAGCGCGAGGAAACTCCCCGCGGCGAGAAAGTATCCCGCGATCTCGGAGAGCGAGAGAATGACGAAGCCCGTCTGCGGCAAGCCGAGCGACTTCAGCGTCAGATCGATCACGCGGCCGCCCACCTGGAGGCCGACCAGCACCGCGATCGCGATGAGACAGAGGATCGACAGCCAGAGGGCCGCCGCATAAGTGGCATCGAGTGCGCGACGCATGAGGATCGTCCGCTTCTGTCTGGAGAATGAGGAACGCCCTACGCGAGACCAGGCGACGTCGAGCCGCCTGGTATCGCGGGCATGATGCATGGAAATCGGGCCTCCCCCGTCGGGGAAGGCCCGGCAGGCCGGATCAGCGGCTGGCGTTGTAGGCTTCGAGGATGGCAGCGCCGTCCTCGCCGGCCGACTCGGCCCATTCCTGGGCGATCTGGGCGCCGATCTTCTGGAAGCCCTCGCGCAGCTCGTCCGACGGGACGATCACGTTGATGCCGTTCTCCGCGAGAGCCTTCGTGGCGCTGACGGTCACTTCTTCCGAAGCGGCCCAGCCGCGGGCTTCCGCAGCGGCGGCGGCTTCGAGAAGCGCCGTGCGCTCGGCCTCGCCGAGAGCATCGAAGGCGGCCTTGTTCACGATGACCATGTTGCGCGGCAGCCAGGCCTGGGTGTCGTGGTAGTACTCCAGGAAGTCCCAGAACTTGGAGTCGACGCCCGTCGCCGGGGAGGTGATCGTCGCCTCGACGCGGCCCGTGGCGAAGCCGGTCGGGAGATCGGCCACCTCGACCTGGACCGGGATCGCGCCGGAAAGGGCGGCGATGCGGCCGGTGCCGGGGTTGTAGGTGCGGAACTTCAGGCCCTGCATGTCCTCGATCGAGGAGATTTCCTTCTTGGCGTAGATGCCCTGCGGCGGCCACGGCACCGAGAAGAGCAGCACGAGATCCTCTTCGGCGAGCTTCGCCTCGAGCGCGGGGCGCTGCGCCTCGTAGAGCTTGCGGGCGTCGTCGTAGCTCGTCGCGAGGAAGGGGATGGAGTCGAAGCCGTAGATCGGGCTCTCGTTGGCGGCGAGCGAGATCAGGACCTCGCCGATCGGCGAGATGCCGGCGCGGACGGTGCGCTTGATTTCCGGGTGGCGGATCAGCGAGCCGGCGGAGTGAACCGTGATCTTGAACGAACCGTTCGTCGCGGCCTCAACGTCCTGCGCGAACTGGACGATGTTCTTCGTGTGGAAGTTCCCGTCCGGATAGGGCGTCGGCATGTCCCAGCTCTGGGCCGACGCGGTGACGGTCATGCCAAGCGCGACACCAAGGCCGGCGGCGAGACGTACAGCAATGTTCATAAAAGCTCTCCCATCGAGTTCGCGCATCCCTCTGAGTTTGTAGCGCGTGGTTGCAATGCTGCCGTTATGTCGCCTTCTTGTCAACAAAATGCTTTCCCGATCTCTCCGTTTTGTCGATGTTTTATGCGCGTTGACACCGGGAGCGGGCCGTCGGACAATAGATGCGCACCCAATAAGAGGTTGTAACGCAAAGGAAAACGGGGACGCTATGGCAGGGGCGAAATGCAACTTCTGGATCGACAGGGGTGGCACATTCACGGATGTAATATGCCAGGATATAAACGAAAAATTGCGATCGCGAAAGCTTCTTTCCGAGAATCCCGGAAACTATCGTGACGCTGCGGTACAGGGAATCCGCGATCTTCTCGGGCTGAAGCCCGGGGATGCAATCCCCGAGGGCGTCATCGGCGAGGTCCGGATGGGCACCACGGTCGCGACCAACGCGCTCCTGGAGCGCAAGGGCGACCGGACATTGCTGGTCGCCACGCAGGGCTTCCGGGACGCCCTGAGGATCGGCTACCAGGCGCGTCCGGACATCTTCGCCCGCGCCATCGTCAAGCCGGATGAGCTTTACGACGGGGTCATCGAGGTCGGCGAACGCGTATTGGCGGACGGCACCGTCGAGCGCGCCCCGGACCCGGAAGAAGTTCGCGCTGCCCTCGAGGCCGCGAGCGCCGAAGGCTACCGGGCCGTCGCGATCGTCTTCATGCATGCCTACCGCTATCCGGAACACGAGAGGCTCGTCGCCGCCATCGCGCGGGAGATCGGTTTTCCACAGGTTTCGGCGAGCCACGAGACAAGTCCGCTCGTCAAGTTCGTCGGGCGCGGCGACACGACCGTGGTCGACGCCTATCTCTCGCCGATCCTCGCCCGCTACGTGGCGCAGGTGTCGGAAGAGCTCGACATCGCCCGCACCGGGGCGCGGCTGATGTTCATGATGTCCTCCGGCGGCCTCACCGCCGCCGATCTCTTCCAGGGCAAGGACGCGATTCTTTCCGGCCCGGCGGGCGGCGTGGTGGGGCTCGCGGAGACGGGGCGCTCGGCGGGATTCGAGCGGGTGATCGGCTTCGACATGGGCGGCACCTCGACGGATGTCGCCCATTATGACGGGGAATACGAGCGCGCCTTCGAGACCGAGGTCGCCGGGGTGCGCATGCGCGCGCCGATGATGCTGATCCACACCGTTGCCGCCGGCGGCGGCTCGATCCTCCATTACGATGGGGCGCGCTTCCGCGTCGGCCCCGATTCGGCGGGCGCCAATCCCGGGCCGACCTGCTACCGGCGCGGCGGCCCGCTCGCGGTGACGGACGCCAATGTCATGGTGGGCAAGCTCCAGCCCGACCTCTTCCCGCGGATATTCGGCCCAGGCCAGGACGAGCCCCTCGACGCGGACGGGGTGCGGCAGGCCTTCGCGGAACTCGCCGCGGCCGTGGGGGACGGGCGGACGCCCGAGGAGGTCGCCGACGGCTTCCTCAGGATCGCCGTCGCCAACATGGCCGAGGCGATCAAGAAGATCTCCGTCCAGCGCGGCTACGACGTGACGCGCTATGCGCTCAACTGCTTCGGCGGCGCCGGCGGCCAGCATGCCTGCCTCGTCGCCGATGCGCTGGGCATGAAGACGGTCCTGATCCACCCGCTATCGGGCCTGCTCTCGGCCTATGGAATGGGGCTCGCCGATATCCGCGCCACCCGCCAGGGCGCGCTCGACGCAGCGCTCGATGCGAACGCCCCGGGCGCCTTCATCGCCGCTGCGCGGCCACTCATCGCGGAAGCGCTCGCGGAACTGACCGGGCAGGGCGTCCCGGCGGAGGATGTCGCGATCGCCCTGCGCGCGCATGTGCGCTATGCGGGAACGGATACGCCCCTCCCCGTCGAGGCGGGCGGCGGCACGGGAACGGACGACCTCGACGCGCTGGAGGCCATCGGCCACGAGGCGATGCGCGCGGCCTTCGAGGATGCCCATCGCCGCCGCTTCGGCTTCGTCGACGAGACGAAACCCCTCGTCATCGAGCAGGTCGAGGTCGAGGCGATCGGAGGCGGCGCGCCCTTCGTGGAGGAAACCCATCCGGAGACGGGGGACGGGACGCCGGAGCCGTATCGCGCCACGCGCTTCTTCTCCGGAGAATGGCGCGACGCACAGGTCTATCTCCGCGAGAACCTGCGCCCCGGGCACCGCATCCCCGGCCCCGCCATCGTGATCGAGCCGAACCAGACGATCATCGTCGAGGATGGCTGGGAGGCGAGGCTGACCGCGAAGGATCATCTCGTCCTCTCGCGCGTCAAGGCGCTGCCGCAGCGCGTCGCCGTCGGCACGAAGGCCGATCCCGTGATGCTGGAGATCTTCAACAACCTCTTCATGTCCATCGCCGAGCAGATGGGCGTGACGCTCCAGAACACGGCCTATTCGGTCAACATCAAGGAGCGCCTCGATTTCTCCTGCGCCGTCTTCGACACGCAGGGCGCGCTCGTCGCCAACGCGCCGCACATGCCGGTGCATCTCGGTTCGATGGACAAGTCCGTCGAGACGGTCATCCGGCTCAATCCCGAGATCCGGCCCGGCGACGTCTTCGTGCTCAACGCCCCCTATAACGGCGGCACGCATCTGCCCGACATCACCGTCTGCACTCCGGTCTTCGACGATGCGGGGCGCGAGATCCTGTTCTGGGTCGCGAGCCGGGGCCACCACGCCGATGTCGGCGGGGTCGCGCCGGGCTCGATGTCGCCGCTGGCGACCCATATCGAGGAGGAAGGCGTCTATATCGACAACTTCAAGATGATCGACCGGGGGCGTTTTCGCGAGAAGGAACTTGTCGCCCTGCTCGAGGGGGCGCGCTATCCCGTGCGCAACGTCGTCCAGAACGTCAACGATCTCAAGGCGCAGGTCGCCGCCAACGAGAAGGGCGCGGCGGAACTGCGCAAGATGGTCGGCGCCTTCGGCCTCGACGTGGTGCGCGCCTATATGGGCCATGTCCAGGACAACGCCGCCGAAAGCGTCCGCAACCTGCTCGACCGCCTGAAGGATTCATCCTTCGAGTACGAGATGGACCAGGGCTGCTTCATCCGCGTCAGGATCAGCATCGACCGGGAGGCCCGCAGGGCGAAGGTCGACTTCACGGGGACGTCGCCGCAGCGCGAGGACAATTTCAACGCCCCCGCCCCGGTCACGCGGGCGGCGGTGCTCTACGTCTTCCGCGTGATGGTCGACGACGCGATCCCGATGAACGCGGGCTGCCTGCGGCCCATCGAGATCGTCATCCCCGACGGCTCGATGCTCTCGCCGCGCTATCCCGCCGCCGTCGTGGCGGGGAACGTCGAGGTCAGCCAGGCGGTGACGAACTGCCTGTTCGGCGCGCTTGAAGCGATGGGGGCGTCGCAGGGCACGATGAACAACCTCACGTTCGGCGACGATCGCTACCAGTACTACGAGACGATCTGCTCCGGGTCGCCCGCCGGGCCGGGATATGACGGGACGGCGGGGGTGCATGTGCACATGACCAATTCCCGCCTCACCGATCCGGAAATCCTGGAGACGCGCTTTCCCGTCGTCCTCGAGGACTTCCACATCCGGGAGGGCTCGGGGGGCAAGGGTCGCTGGAAGGCGGGCGACGGCACGAGCCGGACGATCCGCTTCCGCGAGCGCATGCAATGCGCGATCCTCGCCTCGCACCGGCGCGTGCCGCCCTTCGGAATGGCGGGAGGCGAGCCGGGCGAGGTCGGGCGCACCTTCGTGCGGCGCCTTGACGGCAGCATCGAGGAACTCGGCGGCTGCGACCAGACGGTGCTCGAGGCGGGGGAGGCGGTCACCGTGGTGACGCCGACGGGCGGAGGCTACGGGAAGGCGTAGGCCCTCCCGTACGCACCCTCCCGGTCATGCGGCGTGTTCAACGCCGACGAACTCCCACACGTCGACGAGGGCCTCGATCAGGTGGTCGATATCGTCGTCCGTGTGCAGCGGCGACGGCGTGATGCGAAGCCGCTCCGTTCCGCGCGGGACGGTCGGATAGTTGATCGGCTGGACATAGATGCCGTGCTGCTCCAGCAGGACGTCGCTCATCCGCTTGCATCGCCTCGGGTCGCCGACGATGACGGGGACGATGTGGCTGTCGTTGCGCATGTGCGGCAGGCCCGCCTCGTCGAGTCGCGCGCGGACCCGCGCCACCCGGTCCTGATGGCGCGCGCGTTCGAAGCCGCTCTGGCGCAGGTGGCGCACGGCCGCATGCGCTCCGGCGGCGATCGCGGGCGGAAGCGCCGTCGTGAAGATGAAGCCGGAGGCGAAGCTGCGGACGAAGTCGCACAGGGCGTCGGAGGCGGCGATATAGCCGCCCAGCACGCCGAACGCCTTGCCAAGCGTGCCCTCGATCACCGTCAGCCGGTGGCTCAGCCCCTCCCGCTCGGCGATTCCCCCGCCTTGTTGACCATAGAGGCCGACCGCGTGGACCTCGTCGAGATAGGTCATGGCCCCGTGCGCCTCCGCGACGTTGCAGATCTCGTCGATCGGCGCGATGTCGCCATCCATCGAGTAGACGGATTCGAAGGCGACGAGTTTGGGAAGGCTTGGATCCATGTCGGACAGCCGGCGGTCGAGGTCGTCCGGGTCGTTGTGCGCGAAGATGCTCCGGCGCGCGCCGCTATGCCGGATCCCCTCGATCATGGAGGCATGGTTGGCGGCGTCGGAGAGGATCACGCAGCCGGGGATCTGCGAGCCGAGGGTGCTCAGCGCCGCCCAGTTCGAGACATAGCCCGAGGTGAAGAGGAGGGCCGCCTCCTTTTCGTGGAGCTGAGCGAGTTCCTGCTCCAGCATCACGTGGCAGTGATTCGTGCCCGAGATGTTGCGCGTGCCGCCCGCCCCCGAACCGTAGAGATCGAGCGCCTCGTGCATCGCCGTGAGCACGGCCGGGTGCTGGCCCATTCCCAGGTAATCGTTCGAGCACCACACGGTGACCTCCGACACGCCGTGCCTGCAATGGTGGAAGGCGCTGGGGAAGATGCCCGCCCGCCGCTCGAGGTCGGCGAAGACCCGGTATCTTCCCTCCTGGCGAAGGTTGTCGAGCTGGCTGCGGAAAAACGTTTCGTAATTCATGATCGCCTCCGTAGGGACGGGATTGCATGTCGCGCGGACAGGCTCGCGCGGCCGGCGGCCAGGCGGGCTGAGCGGATGAGGCGCGGGCTGCGCGAGGAGAGGCCCCAGCGCCAGATCTTGAGGACCGGGACGGGAAGAACGAGGAACCAGTGTTCGAGGATCGCGAGCGCGAGGAGCGCCGCGACGAGGGCGTGTCCCGCAACGTCGTGCGGGCTCGCCAGCGGATCGAAAATCACGTGCCCGAGCCAGGCGAGCGCCAGGGTGGCTAGCGTGACGGAAACCGGGAAGAGGGGGTTCATCGGGCGGTTCGTGAACCAGCTTTCGAGATAGCGCAGGTGGTCGGGGAGAAATTCAGCCGCGTGATTCGGCACGCCGAGATGCAGGTTCAGCTTCGCGCTCAGCCGCATGATCCAGAGAACCCCGAAGGTCATCGCCCCGATCCGGTTCTCGCCGCCCATCGTGACGAGAAGGATGAGGGCTCCCGAGGCGAGGATGGCGATCTCGTGGTAGAGGATCGCGGCGATCGCGTGCCCGGTGCGGGCGAGTCCGGAAATCCCCGGGGGCGATGGCGTGCGGCGCGGCCCGGTGATCACTCCCATCAGGAAGGCCATTTCGTTCCAGCCCCAGACGACAAGCGCGCAGGTGAAGGCGATATAGGCCCCCTGCGCGCCAGTCATGTCGCGCGTCGCCGCCAGCCCCGCAAGGGCGGCGGCGAGCATCACCGTCGCCGCCAGCATGCTCCAGCGGAAGGTCCGCTTCGGCAGGCCGTCGAGGAAAAGGATCGCCCCGGTGGCGAACCACCAGAGGAACAGAGCGTATCCGAGGGCGAGCGCGATATCGGCCACAAGCGGCCTCCTACCAGGCGGGGGACAGGCGGACCTGCGCCGGGAGCGTGTTGCTCTTCGTCGGAAGCACGTACAGGCGGGCGAAGGTCGCGACCGCCGCCGCGCTCCAGCCCCAGCGCTTGACCCGGCCGATGACGCCGCCCTGCTTCCTCGCACGGGCGATGCCGTCGTTGATGCGCAACATCCGCTCGAGCCCGGCCCGGAAGGCGGGGTTGTCGATGTCGAGGGTGATGGGGAAGACCTGCTTCGAAACCTCAGAGGTGATGCGGAAGACCTTGAACCCGTATTCCGCCGGCGTCATGCCGAGCGCCTTGTGGAATTCCGGGCGGGCATGGTCACGCACATACATCGTCGCGTAGACGGCGAGCACGAAGAAGCGCACCCAGAGCTTGTTCATCCCCGTGAGCAGCGACGGATCGGCCCGCATCAGCAGGGCGAAGGCCTCGCCGTGGCGGAACTCGTCGTTGCACCATTGTTCGAACCACTTGAAGATCGGGTGGAAGCGCCGCTCGGGATGCTTCTCGAAATGGCGGAAGATCGTGATGTAGCGGGCATAGCCGATCTTCTCCGACAGGTAGGTCGCGTAGAAGATGAATTTCGGCTTGAAGTAGGTGTACTTCTTCGCCCGCGTCAGGAAGCCGAGATCGACGCCGATGTCGAACTCCTTGAGGGCGTCGTTGATGAACCCCGCGTGCCGCCCCTCGTCCCGCGCCATGCAGGCGAAGAGCTCGCGGATTTCGGGGTTCTTGATCCGCCGCTTGATCTCCGCGTAGAGGACGCAGCCGGAGAATTCCGCGGTGACGGAGGAGACGAGGAAATCGATGAACTCCTCGCGCAGGCCCGGAGGCAGGCTGTCGAGATCCGCGTCCCATTCCGCGCTGCGCTTGAAGTGGCCGCGATTGGGATCCGCGCGCATCTCCGCCATCATCGCATCCCATTCGGCGCGGACGGAATCGACGTTCAGCCGGTCCATCGCCGCGAAATCGGTGGTGTAGAAGCGCGGGCTGAGAACCGTGTTCTCCTGCGCCTTCCGCGTCGTTTCGTTGACGCCGCCTTCGATCGCGATCATGAGAACCTCTCCTCCGAGAAACCGACTTCGAACAGTTCGGTGATTTCGAGATAGCCTTCGACCCGCGCCCAGAGCCGATCGAGGATGGTGGCTCGAATGACGGTGGCCCGGCGGTGGAAGACCTGCCGCTCGCCGAGCGGCACGCTGGTCGGGGCATCGTGGACGATGACCTGGTCTCCCGGCCCGACCTCGACTCCCTCGAGTTCGACGCAGGCGTGCAGGCTGTCGAACGAGCGCTCGATTTCGACGGTGCAGGGCACCTCGAAGCTCTTTCGGCTGATCATGACGGTCCTTTCTGCATGGTGAGCAAGCGGGGGAAGAGCTCGAAATTCGTGGCGCCGAACGCGCCGAGATCGATCGAATGTCCCGTCTCCGGATCCTCCAGGGAGAGGCTGCCGTCTTTCCAGTGGACGAGCGTGAACGGAACCTCCGCCCCGATCCCGCGAATCTTGCGCTCGCGGGCGAGGCCCCGCATCGCGCCGCGCACGAAGCCGTGGCTGCCCGGGGCGAGGACGACGAGGGGCTCGGTCCGGCCCGGCTCGAGGATCGTCACGGCGCCGTCGGCGCGGTCGGAGAAGAACAAGTGGCGGCTCTCCACGGCCGTCATGGCCTCGCGGGTGGTCACCCCGATCCCCGCATGGCGGCCCGCCGTCGCGGCCAGGATCGCGAAGCTGACGAGCGCCGCCGCGCCGAGGAGGGCCGCCCGGGGAAATCCGTTGGAAGCGGTCTTTTGCACGATCTCCTCCTCAGGCCGCGGCGCTTGCGAGGCCGCCGGCGGCCTCCGCGGATTGCGGCTTCTGGCTCCCGGCGCGCCGCGTCTCGATCACCGCCTCCGGCTGCTCCTGCGCCTTGAAGGCGATGACCGCGTCGGAGAGAATCGCGGCGACGCGCCGGACCTCGGGGACGCCGCGGAGCATTGGTTCGACCTGCGAGAAGCGCCAGGGCCGCGCATGCGGCCACATCACCAGCCAGGACACGCGCTGCGCGCCCGAGAGGGAGACGGGGATGTCCCCGGTCCCGTCCATGTTCTCGCGCATTGCGGCGGCGGCGATCGCCTTGAAGGGCAGGTTGATCGTCATCGGCAGCGCCACGCCGAAATGCATGACGAGCCGGCGCGTCGTGATCGTGTAGATCGTCGAGCGGGCGACGAGCTTCGCATAGAGGCAGAACAATGCGATCGCCACGGCGCCGATGAAGCCGAGCCAGAGCGCGCCGAGCAGAGCGTCGAGCATGCTCCCGCCCTCGGACAGGGCGAGGGCGGCGCGCAGGACAGCGAGCGCACCGAAATAAAGCGCGATCCCGCGGATGCGAAAGGCATGGCGCGCGAGCGACCACCAGTGCGGCGAACCCTGCCAGAGGCATTCCTCGCCGGGGGGGAGCGCCTCCGGCAGGCCGGGCAGGCGTGTCTTGCGGACGATTCTCATATCAGCGGCTCCGCGCGTTCGGGGGTGGCGTAGAGGGTTCCCGCGCCGAGATAGCCGACGATGTGCTCCTCCTCGCGCAGGGTGATGATGTCGGGATCGCTCGTGCCGGGGATGGCGGCGAAGTGGCGGCCGAGGATCGCCGCGACCTTTGCCGTGCGCGCCTTGCCGTTGATGCGCACGAAGGTCATCGGCACCAGCACCGTGCGCAGGCCGCCTTCCACGGGAACCTCGCATTCGAGGAGGTGGATGCGCGATTCCGAGAGATCGACCCAGATGTCGGTGACGCGCCCGCCCGCAACGTTGTCCGCCCCCACCACCGTCATCCCGCGCGGGTCCGGGTCGTTCGGGTCGACGGTGACGTCAGGCATCAGGCGCATCGGAACAAAGCGGTTGAGGCCCTCGGAAGTCTTCTCGGGAACCTCCATCCGCTCGGCCCATGATCCCGGGCCGACGCCCGCGAGCATCGGGTCCCCGATCGGCGTCAGCGGCGCGCCGGGCCATTTCTCGCGCGGCTCGGCCTCGACCGTACGGCGGTCGACCGTCCCCGGCGGCGCCTGGTAGACATGGCCGTCGCTCATCCGGAAGGTCTTGGGAGACGGCATTGCGGGAAAGCCCTGCACGACCACATGGTCGGAGCGCTCCGAGAGCAGCGGGTAGCCCTCGCGCTTGTCCTCCCGACGCAGGTAGAAGATCAGCCCGGCGAAGAAGATCCAGAACGCGTAGAGGGCGAGCTGCGCGACGTCGATATAGCCTGTGATTGCCCCGGTTCCCATCGTCGGTCCTCCAGTTGTCGCGTCAGGCGGGAATATCGGCCAGCCCGAACTTCGCGGGCTTCCGCGGAAGCGGCGCCGTCGAGGTTCGGACCATGGGGCCGATCGCCGCCAGGGTGATGAAGAGAAGCAGAATTTCGAGGTGGTAGACGAAGCCGTAGCCCACCGCCGGTCCCGTGAGGGCGGGGCCGAGCGCGCCGCCGGCGGCAAGATGCGAAACCACGTCCCGCAGGAAGCCGCCGAGCGCGATCCCGCAGCCTGCGGCCGTCGCCTGCACCGCGCCCCAGGCGCCGAGGGCAAGCCCGCTCGCCCCCTCCTCCGCAAGCGCCATGGCGCCGGTCATGGTGCCGACGGCGAAGAGACCTGCGCCCATCCCGATCAGGGCGGCGCCCGCGCGGAAGAGGTTTGCCGATTCGAGCGGGGCGGACATGACGATGGCGGAGAAGGCAGCGATCCCGGCGAGTGCGCCGAGCGCCGCGAGGCGGTAGGGATCGCCGCCCCGCCCGAGACGGCGCGCGGCAAGGCCGAAGCCGAGGAGCGTTCCCCCCGCGAGGAGCGCGGTCAGGGCCGTTGTCTCGCCGACGGTGAGCCCCAGGATCTGGCCCCCATAGGGTTCGAGAAGGATGTCCTGCATGCTGAACCCCGCAGTCCCCAGCCCGACGACGACGAGCGCCCGCGCGGACCTTCCGCGGGAGATGAAGGCCCGCCAGCTCTCGCGGAAGGCCGGGCGGGGGAGATGCGGCGCGGTCTTCGCGGGGTCGCGGGCCTCCTGCTTCCAGAGCGCGAGGATGTTGAACGCCACCGTCGCGACGGCCGCCCCCTGGATCACCTGGATCAGCCGGATCTCGTTGAAGGGACTCAGCACCGCCGAGAAGGCGAGCGCACTGACCAGCATCCCCGCGAGGAGCATGACATAGAGAAAGGCGACGACCCGCGGGCGCGAATCGGGCGGCGCGAGATCGGTCGCGAGCGCCAGCCCCGCCGTCTGCGCCGTGTGCATCCCCGCGCCGACGAGGAGGAAGGCGAGCGCGGCTCCCGCCTGTCCGACCCAGACCGGGCCATGCCCTTCCCCAGAGAGAACCAGCAGCGCGAAGGGCATGATGGCGAGCCCGCCGAACTGGAGAAGCGTCCCCATCCAGATATAGGGGACTCGCTTCCAGCCGAGCAGCGAGCGATGGGTGTCGGACTTGAAGCCGATCAGCGCGCGGGCGGGCGCGAAGACGATCGGGAGCGAGACCATCAGCGCGACGAGCCAGGTCGGGACGTTCAGCTCGACGATCATGACGCGGTTGAGCGTGCCGTTGAGGAGCACGATCGCCATGCCGGCGGAAATCTGGAACAGGGAGAGCCGCATCAGCCGCCCGAGCGGCAGTTCCGTCGTCGCCGCATCCGCGAACGGCAGGAACCGGGTTCCCACCCGGGTCCAGACCTGCGCCATGGCTGCGACGGGATTGTTCATGCCGGCCGAAGCTCCATCGCCTGGGAGGTGTAGAAGCCGCTGGCGATCCGCTCGGTGCGGGTCATCAGCCAGTGGGCGAGGTCCGGCCGTTCCTCGAACCGGGCGACGAGGCGCGCCGCGAGGTCGTCGGGGGTGATCGGGACGATCGAGGGAGCGCGATTCCCGCGCGGGAAGACCTTTCCGACAGCGTGCATCACCGTGAGCGCCGGATTGCGCGGGGCGAAGGTCGCCAGGAGCGACCCGCGCGTCCGGGCGGCCAGCCCCGAGACAGCGTCGACGAGGTCGTTCGGCCCGTAATGGATGAGGGAATCCATCGCCACGACGTGGTCGAAGGTCCCGAAGCCCGGGTCGAGCATGTCGCCGACGCGCCAGGCGATGCGCCCGTGGCCGAGATCGGCGGGAACGCGCTCCTGCGCGATCCTCACGAGGTTCGCCGAGACGTCGACGGCGACCACTTCCGCACCGCGCCGCGCCGCCTCGATCGCGAGCGCCCCCGTGCCGCAGCCGGCATCGAGGACGCGCGCCCCGCTCAGGTCCCGGGGCAGCCAGTGCAGCAATTGCGCGCGCATCGCATCGCGCCCCGCGCGGACCGTGGCCCGGATGCGGCCGACGGGTGCGTCGGACGTCAGGCGCTTCCAGGCCTCGACCGCCGTGCGGTCGAAATAGGCCTCGATCTCGCCCCTCCGGTCGAGATAGGTGCGGCGCGGGTCGTGGGTCTGCATCTGCATCAGTCGAACCCCAGGAGATCGAAGATTTCACGGTCCTTGAGCGAGTCCGGGCTCAGCGGCTCCGTCCCCGCGAGAAGCGTCGCGGCGAGCTTGAGGTATTCGTTCTGGACGGCGACGATCTCCTCGGTCGCGTCCATCTCGAAAAGCGTCTTCTTGGAGAGCCGGCTGCGGCGGATGGCGTCGAGATCGGGGAAATGGGCGAGCAGGTTGAGCCCGACCGCGTCATTGTACCTGCCGATCTGCTCCGTCGCGGCGCTGCGGTTGGCGATGACGCCGCCGAGCCGCACGTCGTAGTTCTTCGACTTCGCCTTGATGGCCTGCACGATGCGGTTCATCGCGAAGATCGAATCGAAGTCGTTGGCGGCGACGATGAGGGCGCGGCTCGCATGCTGGAGCGGCGCCGCGAAGCCTCCGCAGACCACGTCGCCGAGGACGTCGAAGATCACGACGTCGGTCTCGTCGAGTAGGTGATGCTCCTTCAGGAGCTTCACCGTCTGGCCCACCACGTAGCCGCCGCAGCCGGTGCCGGCCGGGGGCCCGCCCGCCTCGACGCACATGACGCCGTTATAGCCCTCGACGACGAAGTCCTCGATGCGCAGCTCTTCCGCGTGGAAATCGACCGTCTCGAGCACGTCGATGACCGTGGGTATCAGGCTCTTCGTGAGCGTGAAGGTCGAATCGTGCTTCGGGTCGCAGCCGATCTGGAGGACCCGCTTGCCCAGTTTCGAGAAGGCGACGGACAGGTTCGACGAGGTCGTGCTCTTGCCGATCCCGCCCTTGCCGTAGACGGCGAAGACCTGGGCGGTGCCCATGCTCCTGACCGCGTCCATGCGAACCTGGACGCTTCCCTCCCCGTCGCCGGGGAGCGAGGGACGCCTTGTCCTGACGGGCATACGGATGTCGAGCGCTGTCACGATGCTATCCCTTCGCTGATGCCTTCGAGCCTGTCCTCGAGCGCCTCGCCGGCGCTGCGCAGGGCTGCGAGCGTCGCTTCGTCAGGCGACCAGTAGCGGCGCTCATGCGCCTCGATCAGGCGGTTGGCGACCTTGACGGAGGCCTTCGGGTTGAGGCTGGCCAGCCGGTCGCGCATGGCCGGGTCGAGCACGAAGGTCTCGGTGAGCTGCTGGTAGATCCAGGGCTGGACCTGGCCGGTCGTGGCCGACCAGCCGACAGTGTTCGTCACATGCGCCTCGATCTGCCGGACGCCCTCATAGCCGTGACGCAGCATGCCCTCGTACCATTTGGGATTGAGCATGCGCGTGCGCGCCTCGAGGGAAACCTGCTCGGAGAGGGTGCGGACGGTTCCCTCGCCCCGCGTCTGGTCGCCGATATAGACGGGCGGAGCCGCCTGCCCGTCGCCCGATGCGCCCCGCGCGCGCGTGATCGCCCGGCTGATGCCCCCGAGGCTGTCGTAGTACTGGTCGATCGTGGTGATCCCGAGCTCGACCGATTCGAGGTTCTGATAGGCGAGATCGGCGCCCGCGAGGATCGACTCGAACAGCGCCGTCTGGCGGACCGGCTTGCCGGAAACCCCGTAGGCGAAGCTCTTGCGGCGCGAAAAGGTCTCCGCAAGCTCGTCCTCCTCGCCCCAGCCGCCCATGTCGATGAGCTGGTTGACGTTGGCCCCGTAGGTCCCGTCGGCATTGGAGAAGATGCGCAGGGCCGCATCCTCGAGGGAGCAGCCATGCAGCGCCTGATGCGCAAGGGCGTGCTTGCGCACGAAATTCAGCTCCGGCGACTCGTCGGCCCTGGCCGCGAGGAGGGTCGCTTCGGCCAGCATCCTCGTCTGCAGCGGCATGAGATCGCGGAAGATGCCGGAAAGCGTGGCCACGACGTCGATGCGCGGGCGGCCGAGCATGTCGAGGCCGATCAGCTCGGCCCCGCAGAGGCGGCCATAGCTGTCGAAGCGAGGCCGCGCTCCGACAAGCGCCAGCGCCTGCGCGACGGGCGCTCCCTCGGTCTTCAGCGTGTCGGTACCCCAGAGCACGAGGGCGATGGTTTCCGGCAGGGCGTGGCCGTCGCGGAGATGGCGGTCGATGAGGCGCGCGGCCTGGCGCGCGCCGTCCGCGACGGCAAAGGCGCTGGGAATGCGGAACGGATCGAAGCCGTGCAGGTTGCGGCCCGTGGGCAGGATATCGGGCGTGCGCAGGAGGTCGCCGCCCGGCACCGGCCGGACGAAGCCGCCGTCGAGGGCGTGGACGAGCGCGGGGATCTCGTGGTCCTCGGCGAGGAGCCTGTCCGCCGCCGCGAGTCCGCGCAGGGCCTCGAGATCGTCCTCACCGCGGGAATCCCCGGCCAGGATCGCGTCCGGGGCCTTGCCCTCCACCAGCGCCTCGATGACAAAGCGGTCGAACCGGCCTTCCTGCGCCACGTCGCTCATCGCGAGGAGGAGATCGGCGCGCTCCTGCGTCGTCGCCGGCTCGCCGATGACATGCATGCCGTGGGGGATCAGGGTCGTCTCGAAGGCGAACACCTCGCGGCGCAGGGCCTCGACCACGGCCTCGTCGTCACCGTCAAGGAGCGGCAGGTCGAGGCCGAGCGCCTGGTCACGGATCAGGATCGAGAGATCGCGCCGCTCCTCGACGCATTCCGGCGCCAGCCCGCGCCAGCGCTCGATCGCCGCCTTGAGGTCGACGAGGCCGCGATAGAGCCCGGCATGCGCGATGGGCGGCGTGAGATAGCTGATCAGCGTCGCCGCGGAGCGCCGCTTGGCGAGCATGCCCTCGGACGGGTTGTTGGCGGCGTAGAAGTAGAAGTTCGGCAGATCGCCGATGAGGCGGTCGGGCCAGCATGCGCCTGAGAGGCCCGACTGCTTGCCGGGCATGAACTCGAGCGCCCCGTGCGTGCCGAAATGCAGGACCGCGTGCGCCCCGAAATCCTCGCGCAGGTAGCGATAGAAGGCCGAGAAGGCGTGAGTGGGCGCGAACCCCTTCTCGAAGAGGAGGCGCATCGGATCTCCCTCGTAGCCGAAGGCGGGCTGGACCCCGACGAGCACGTTGCCGAAGCGCTCCCCCAGAACCAGGATCGACGATCCGTCGCTCTGCTGGCGTCCGGGGGCCGGGCCCCATTGCGCCTCGATCTCCGCGAGATGGGGCTCGCGGCGCACGTGATCGTCGACGCCGATGCGGTCGACGACGTTTGCGTCGGTTCCGAAGCGACCGGCATTCCCGCCGAGGATGCGCTCGCGCAGGGCGTCCACGCTTTCGGGAACCTCCACCGTATAGCCCCGCTCCCGGAGGCCCGCGAGCGTGTGGCGCAGGGATTCGAAGACGGCGAGGAAGGCCGCCGTCCCAGTCGCGCCGCCATTGGGCGGGAAGTTGAAGAGCGTGATGGCGACGCGCCGCTCGGCCACGGGCGTGCGGCGCAGGGCGACGAGTTTCTCCACGCGGGCGGCGAGCATTTCGACGCGCTCGGGATGCGGGCGCATTTCCTGGAGCCCGTCCGCCCCCGCCTCCCCGGAACGCCCCGCGAAGAGGATCGGCCCCGTCGCGCCGTCGATCTCCGGGATCGCGATCATCATGGTCGTCTCGACCGGCATCAGGCCGCGCTCGGAGGCTTCCCACTCCTCCAGCGGCTGGAACTCCGTCGCGTTCGCGGAGATGTAGGGGAGATCGAGGGAGGCGAGCAGTTCCTCCGCCGCTTTCGAATCGTTGTAGGCGGGGCCGCCGACCAGCGAGAACCCGGTGAGCGACACGACCGCGTCGACGATCGGCTTCCCGCCCTTCACGAAGAAGGCGTTGATCGCCGGCCGCGAATCGAGCCCTCCGGCAAAGGCCGGAACCACGGCGAGCCCGCGCCGCTCCATGGCGGCGATGACGGCGTCATAATGGGCGCAGTCGCGCGAGAGCACGTAGGAGCGCATCAGGAGAAGGCCCACGACGCCTTTCGTTTCCCCCGCCGGCAGGCCGGGAGAAGGCAGGCGGCGGGAATCCTCGCCGATGCGCGGCTTCATGCGGGGATGGTAGAGCCCCACCTCGCAATGATCGGCGGGAGCCGCCGGCGCCGCGACGCCGCGAAGAACGCGGCGGGGGCCGTCCGCATAGCGGTCGACCAGCGACCGCACGAGATTGGCGACGTTCTCGTCGGAACAGGCGAGCCAGTATTGCAGGGTCAGGAGATAGGCGCGAAGGTCCTGCGCCGTGCCGGGAATGAAGCGCAGGATCCGCGGGATGCGGCGCAGCATCTTCAACTGGGAAGCCCCCGCCCCCTGGGCATTCCCGGGCTTGCCGGCGGAGCCGCGCAGCCGCTTGAGGAACGCCAGCGCCCCGCTCGCGGGCTTCTGCATGTCGAGCCGGCCGAGCCGCGTCACCCGCGCGACCTCCGGCGCCGACATGCAGCCGACCATGGCGTCGCAATGCTCGCGGCGCGCCATCAGGTCGGGCAGCACCGCCTGGATGTGATCCTCCATGAACAGCATGGTCGCGACGACGATGTCGGCGGAAGCGATATCGGACTTGCAGCGGGCGAGGCTCTCGGGGTCCCTGTCCCAGGACGTGGCGCCATGGAGCGCGAGGGAAAGGCCCGGATAATCGGCGGCGAGGCTCCGGCGGGCGCGTTCGACCGCCCCGCCGCAATGGTGGTCGAGCGTGATGATCACGACGCGCACGGGTACCGGATCAACGGCCGAAATGTGCTTTGGCATCGTAGAGCGTCTCGACGGTTATGAGCGCGACCCCGTGTTCGCGGGCGAAGAGCTCGGTGTTGCGGCGCGCCTTGCCGCGGACGAAGAAGGGGATCTTCTTCAGTTCCCTCTCGGCGTCGGCTGACCAGCCGACGGACCTGGCGGCGCCATCCTTCTCGCAGTCGGGCCGGGGAGAGCCCAAAGCCGCGCCTTCCTCTTCCTGCCTCGCCGCGCCGCCCAGATGGGATGGCGCAGCCTCGTCGGAGAACTCGAAATCGTCGCGGAACATCCCGAGAAGATGCTCCTCGAGTCCCATCATCAGGGGATGCACGAAGGTGTCGAAGATCACGTTCGCGCCCTCGAACCCCATCTGCGGCGAGTAGCGGGCGGGGAAGTCCTGGACGTGGACGGGCGCGGAGATCACGGCGCAGGGCAGGCCGGCGCGCTTGGCGATGTGCCGCTCCATCTGCGTGCCGAGGACAAGTTCCGGCTGAAGCGCGAGGATCCGCTCCTCGACTTCGAGATAATCGTCGGTGATCAGCGCCTCGACGCCGTATTTCGATGCCGCCGCGCGGACGTCGCGGGCGAATTCGCGATTATAGGCGCCGAGACCCACCACGCTGAAGCCGAGCTCCTCGGCGGCGATCCGCGCGGTGGCGATCGCATGCGTGGCGTCGCCGAAGATGAAGACACGCTTGCCGGTGAGATAGGTCGAGTCGACCGACTTCGCGTACCAGGGCAGCCGTGAACGCTCGTCCGACAGCATGTCTGTCGGGTCGATTCCGGCGAGCGCCGCGGCTTCCGCGATGAAGTCGCGCGTCGCACCCACACCGATCGGAACGGTCCTGGTATAGGGTTGCCCGAGATGGCGCTCGAGATGGCGCGCCGCCTGGTCCGCAATTTCCGGATACATGAGGACGTTGAAGTCCGCTTCGCCGAGCCGCATCAGGTCCTGCGCGCTCGCCCCGAGCGGCGCCGTCACGTTCACCGCGATCCCGAGTTCCGCGAGAAGGCCGGTGATCTCCCTGACGTCGTCGCGATGGCGGAAGCCGAGCGCCGTCGGGCCGAGCAGGTTGCAGGAGGGCCGGCGTTCTCCCGCCGCCTTCTCCCTGGCTTCCCGGGGACGGGCGAGGGCGCGCACGAGCTGGAAGAAGGTCTCGGATGCGCCCCAGTTCTCCTTGCGCTGGTAGGAGGGAAGCTCGAGCGGCACGATCGGGATGGGGAGGCCGAGCGCCTGCGCGAGACCGGCCGGATCGTCCTGCAGGAGCTCCGCCGTGCAGGACGCTCCCACCAGCATGACCTGCGGTCTGAAGCGCTCATAGGCGTCGCGCATCGCGTTCTTGAACAGCTCGGCTGTATCGGAACCGAGGTCGCGGGCCTGGAAGGTGGTGTAGGTGACCGGGGGGCGCTTCGGCAGGCGCTCGATCATGGTGAAGAGCAGGTCGGCATAGGTATCGCCCTGGGGCGCATGCAGGACATAGTGGACGCCCTCCATCGCCGTCGCGATGCGCATCGCGCCGACATGGGGAGGAGCCTCGTATGTCCAGATCGTCAGCTTCATGGCTCAGGTCACCAGGATGGTGCGGCGCACGAGCGGGCGCGCGAAGAGTTCGGCGAGATCCGCGGCCTGCTCGTAGCCGTGAATGGGTGTGAACAGGAGTTCGATCGACCATTTCGTGGTGATGCCCTCGGCCTCCAGCGGGTTGGCGAGGCCGAGGCCGCAGACGACGATGTCCGGGCGGGCGAGACGGCAGCGATCGAGCTGCGCCTCGACATCCTGGTCCTCGATCACGGCGGTGCCGGGCATCATCGCCAGCTCCTGCGCAAGGTGCTGGCGGTGCAGGTAGGGCGTCGCGACCTCGATCGGGCGCATGCCGAGCTCGCGGGCGAGGAAGCGCGCGATCGGAACCTCGAGCTGGGAATCGGGAAAGAAGAAGACGCTCTTGCCGTCGAGCTGCGTGCGGTAGCGCGCGAGCGAGCGCCGGGCGCGCTCGGCGGCGGGACCGGTGACGGCGGCGACGCGCTCATCGGAAATGCCGAATTCCCGCGCCGCGGCGGCGACCCACGCCGTCATGCCCTCGACACCGAGGGGAAAGGGCGCCGGAATGCGTTTCGCCCCGCGCTCCTCGAGCGCCCGGGCCGTATCGGCGAGGAACGGCTGCGCGAGCAGGAACCGGGTGCCGGGGCCGGCATCCGGCATGGCGAGGGCGCTGCGCGGCGGCATGAAGCGCACGCGCTCGATGCCGAGGTCGCGGAACAGCCGCGCCATCTGGTCTTCGACCACCTCGGCGAGCACCCCCACGACAAGGAGGCCTTCCGGCGCATCCGCATGCCTCTCGCCGCCCGCCTGCGGAAGATCGGCGGCGATCGCTGCAAGGCACGCATCCTCGCCCTGGGTGAAGGTCGTCTCGATGCCGCTGCCGGAATAGGCGAGCACCCGGACCGCCGGCGCGAATTCGCGCGACAGCCGCGCGGCGGCGCGGGACAGGTCGAGCTTGATCACCTCCGAGGGGCAGGAGCCGACGAGGAACAGGAGCCTGATGTCCGGTCGCCGCGCGAGCAGGCGCGCCACGACCGCATCGAGCTCGTCATTGGCGTCGGCGATCCCGGAAAGATCCCGATCGTCGATGATTGCGGTGGCGAAGCGGGGCTCGGCGAAGATCATCACCCCCGCTGCGGACTGGATCAGATGGGCGCAGGTGCGCGAGCCGACCACGAGGAAGAACGCGTCCTGGATCTTGCGGTGCAGCCAGATGATGCCGGTCAGGCCGCAGAACACCTCGCGCTGCCCCCGCGCGGGACGCGTGGACGCCCCGCAGCCGGCCGCATCGCCCACAGGAGCTCCGGAAGGACTGCCGGCAACCGTCGCGGGGTCGAGAGGGCGGTTCATCGCGAGAACTCCGCCGTCGCCACCGGTTGCGGTGTCTCCTCGCGTCGCGCCACACGCAGCTTCCACAGGAACTGCGCCGCGTTCACGACGTAGGAGGCATAGGCGGCGAGGGCGAGGAGCATCTGCCCCCTCGCATCGAGTGCGCCCGTGAAAAGGACGGCGAGATAGGCCGTGTGGAGCGCCAGCACGAGCATGCTGACGAGGTCTTCCATGAAGAAGGCGGGGGCGAAGAGCCAGCGGCCGAAGACCTCCTTCTCCCAGATCGAGCCGGTGATCATGATGGCATACAGGGCAAGCGTCTTGGCCACGATCGAGGCGGTGGCGAGCCAGAGCCCCTCCCCTGTCGCAAGGTAACGCCAGATCAGCGCGACGCTTACCAGAAAAATCAGAAATTGCACCGGCGCCAGAACCCCCTGGACGGTCGTCCAGACGCTCTCGTCGCGGCGTCGGCGTTCCGCAGGGGTGTAGAGCGCCCTCTTTTCCTGATCTTCGGGTCGACGACGCATCGTGCACCCTCTCCGGCAGCCAAAATCGGCGTACGAGAAGGCTATGATCGGTCTGAAAAAGTGTCAACTAATTTTGACGTCCAATATTTTTGACACTAAATTTGATTTTCCGGGCGACAACAGCCCCGCTCCGTGGTACAGATAAGCAAAGACAACAACACGTAGAACGTCCGGCCAAAGCTCACGCACCGCAATAAATGCTTCTCCCAGAGCAAAGAAAACAGGCTTCCGGTTAGGATCAGGGGAACGACGGGAGGTATCATGTCCGCGTTGCGAGAGGTTGTTTTCAAGACAACGGGCCAAATGCACGACGCCTCGATCCGCTACGGCGGTCTTGTGGGAGCTCATGGCGGTTCCGGCCATGGCGAGGGGAAGGATGCGTCGCGGCTTGCGCGCACCATCGAAAGCGAGGTGATCCCCCGCCTCATGCTGGCGCACAAGAGAAGCGAAAAGTCCTGTGCCGAGGATTATCATCCCGCGCCAGGCGTCGACGAGATCGCCGAGTTCGCGCGGATCGTGCTGCAGCACGATCTCCCGGTCGCCACCGCCTACATCGATCTGCTGCGGGCCAACGGCGCCTCGCTCGAGATGCTCTTCCTCAATCTGCTCGCGCCGACGGCCCGTCTCCTCGGCGAGTTGTGGACCCAGGACATCCTGAATTTCGGGGAGGTCACGATCGGGCTGTCGCGACTGCAGCAGCTCCTGCGTTCCCTCGGCACTCCCTATGAGGCCGAGGTCGAACCCGCCTTCAACGGATACCGCGCGCTCCTGGCCCCCGCCCCCGGCGAGCGCCATTCCTTCGGCCTGAACATCGTCGAGGAGTTCATGCGCCGCGCCGGCTGGGATATCCTCGCCGGACCGACCATGACGCGCGTGCAGATCGTGGCCACCTTGCGCAGCGAATGGTTCGACATGATAGGGTTTTCCCTGAGTTGCGAGAGCTTGCTGGAACGCCTGACGTCGGTTATCCAAGCAATAAGGCGGTCGTCCATGAATCGGTCGATCGGCGTCATGGTCGGCGGGAAGATCTTTCTCGAACGTCCCGACCTGGTCGTGGCCGTCGGCGCCGACGCCATGGCGACGGACGGGCGGGACGCCGTGGAACAATCCCGGCGCATCGTCGGGCTTCTGGCGCAGCATCGCTGATGCCGCTCCTCTCGTAGAAAAGGATTGCGACGGAGCATGGAGACGAACTTGGCTCTCGAGGGCCCCGGACACTTCCAGGCCCCGGCAAGGTTCCTCGGCGACGTCGACGCCGAAAGCGCAGCGCGTCTGCTCGCCGCCGCCGGCGATGTCGCCCTGATCATCGGCCAGGACGGCACCATCCGCGACGCCGCCTTCGCCAGCGAGGACCTTTCGCGCGAATATGCCAGCAAGTGGATCGACCGGCGCTGGATCGAGACGGTCACGGTGGAGAGCCGCGAGAAGATCGATTCGCTTCTCAAGGAAGCCCGCGCCGGCCACAATCCGCGCTGGCGCCAGGTCAATCATCCCAACGTTTCGGGCAATGACGTTCCCATCCTCTATTCCGCCGTGAATGTCGGAAGCGAGGGCAGCGTGGTCGCGGTCGGCCGCGACCTTCGCGGCATGGCGGCCCTGCAGGGCAAGCTCGTCGAAGCGCAGCAGTCGATGGAGCGCGAATATGCCCGCCTGCGTCACGCCGAGACGCGCTACCGCCTTCTCTTCCAGATCTCCGCGGAAGCCGTGCTGATCATCGACGCGGCCTCCCGCCGGGTCGTCGAGGCCAATCCGGCCGCCGCCGCGCTTCTTGGCCTCCCGCCGAACAAGGCTGCGGGAAAGACCTTCGTCGACCTGTTCGATGCGGCCAGCGCACCGCTGGCGGAGCAGGTTCTCGGCGCGGCGCGGTCGACCGGCCGCGCGGAGGACGCGGGACTTGTCCTGAGGGAGGGCGCCCGCGACGTCGTCGTCAGCGCCTCGCTCTTCCGGCAGGATCGCTCCGTCTACTATCTCGTGCGCCTGGCGCCACCCGGCAGCGGCTCGATGGTCTCGGCCACGATGCAGGCGCGCCAGCATCTCGGGGAAGTCGTCGAGCGGCTGCCCGACGCCCTCATCGTCACCGATCTCGACCAGCGGATTCTCACGACGAACCCGGCCTTCCTCGAAATGACGCAGCTTGCGACAGTGGGACAGGCGCGCGGCGCTCCCCTGGATCGCTGGCTCGGGCGGTCCGGCGTCGATTGCAACGTGCTCGTGGCAAGCATCCGGGAGCATGGCTCGGTGCAGCATTTCGGCACGGTGCTGCGGGGGGAATACGGCCACTCGGAGGATGTCGAGGTTTCCGGAGTCTACGTTCCGGACGGGGAGCAGCCCTGCTTCGGCTTCATGGTCCGGTCGCTCGGTCGCCGCCTCCCCGTCGTCTTCGGCGATGCCAAGCGGCTTCCCGAATCGGTGACGCAGCTCACGGAGCTCGTCGGCCGCATGACGATGAAAGAGCTGGTCCGCGAGACGACCGACGTCATCGAGAAGCTGTGCATTGAGGCGGCGCTCGAACTGACGGGGGACAACCGCGCCTCCGCTGCGGAGATGCTCGGCCTCAGCCGCCAGAGCCTCTATGCCAAGCTGCGCCGCTACGGCCTCGGGGATCTCGGCTCGGGCGACGAGGACTGAGCAGCCCGGGCTTCATCCGATCCCGGTACCGTCTTGGCCTCCGCCGGTTTCGACGCAGGCTGCGCCCTCGCCTTGGCGAGGGAGGCTCCGGAGCGGGTTCTGGGCTTTCCGGTCGCGGCGCCGTTCGCTTCCTTGTCGCCTTCTCCTGAAACGGCCGCGCCATCCGCCCCGTCGCCCTCGCCCCGGTTGCCGGTGGCGGCGGCAGCCGGCGGCTTCTTGCCCATGATGGCGTCGGTGACCTCGTCAATGCGCGCGATCAGCGCCGCGTTCTCCTCGACAAATCGCGTATCCGCGTGCTTGCGCAGGGCCGCGAGTTCTCCCTGCACCCGGGCGCGCTCGTCCCGCGCCAGGGCGAGGGCCCCCTGGAGAGAGGCCCTCTCGGCCCGCAGATCGTCGAGCGCGCTGCGCATCTCCCGCAAGTCCTGCTCGTGTCCGGCGGCGCGCCTGACCGCGTCCTCGCGCGCGGAAGCGAGCCGGCCTTCCAGACCGGCGATCTGCTTCCCGAGCCTCTCGATGTCGTTGTCCCGCCTCGCCACCTCCTCGAGAAGCCCCTCGCGCGCCTGCGTCATCTCGCGCAAGGCGATGTCGAGGTTGGCCGCGCGCGTCCCGTAGGCGTCCCGCTGCTGCCCGAACAGGTTTGCACGCTCCTCCAGCAGCCGGCCCCGCGCCTGCTCATCGGAGAGAGCCTTGCGGGTCCGGTCGAGATCCGCCCGCTCCGCGGAGAGTTCATCGGCGCGCTCCGCCGCCAGGGTTTCAGCCCGTTCGGCGCGTTCCGTCTGCGCGGCGAGGCGCTCCTCCAGGTCGGCGATCCGCATGCGCCGCTCCTCGAGATCGGCCAGCGCCTTGTTGTGGCGCGCATCGAGATCCGCGAGGGAGGCCTCCCGTGCCGCCAGCGTCGCCCGGGTCTCGCCAAGGGCGGTACGGGTCGCCTCAAGGTCGGCCCTTGTCTCCGACAGTTCGGCGCGCGTCTGCGCCAGATCCGCCTCGAGGCCGGCGATCCGCTTGCGCGCCGCGTCGAGTTCCGTCTCCAGCCGGTCGATGCGCATTGCGCGCGAGCCAAGCTCGGCCATGTCGGCGGCCTTGCCGGCGAGCGCCTTCTCGACGCGCTGCTCCATCTGCCTTTCGCGAACGGCGAGTTCGGCGCGCAGCCGGTCGCGCTCCGCGTTCAGTTCCGCGATCGACATCGGCAGCTGCGCTTCCACCCGCCGGCGCGACAAACGGTCGGCGCGCTCGTTCAGCGCCGGGATGATCAGCAGCGCCAGTAACGTCGAGACCAGAAATCCCAACGAGAAAAGCATCAGGGATTCAACCACGCGCGCGCCGCCCTTGCTCAGGAAACCATGAAAGTGCCACGGCCTCGCCCATTCATCCAGCCCGTTCCCGCCGCCGCGCGCCGGTCCTGATCAAGCCCTTCGCATCAGAACGGGTTCCAGGTGGGCTGCGGGGTGAACTTCAGATAGCCGACATTGATCCCGAGCCGGGCGCCCACGCCGGAACGCACCGGAACGATGAGGACGTGCTGGGCGGAAAGCGCCGTCATCCCGAACCCGCCCACGACATAGGCCGATCCATCCACGCCGACGTAGCGCCGGTAGATTTCCTCCGTCGCGGGCAGGTGATAGACGAGCATCATCGTGCGCGCGCCCTCGCCGCCGAAATCGAGACCGATCGACGGCCCCTGCCAGAAGACCGGGCGGTTGCCGGCGTTGCGCGTGTAGAGAACGCCCTCGCCGTAGCGCAGTCCGCCGACGAAGGCCCCGCTCGCCTCCTGGCCGAGGATGTAGCCGTTGGGCTCGCCCCAGCGCTTGAAGGCCTCCTGGATGGTCAGCGCGAGGCCGCGCGAGATCGTGCCGAAGAATTCATGGCCGCGGTCGACGATTTCCTGCGGCTGGAACGTGTCGGGCTGCTGCCCCTGCGCCTGCGCGGCCGGCGGGTTGAGAAAGAGAAGGCAGGCGACGAATGTCGCCGCCATCAGCGAGAGGTAACGATGCGAGCGCATGCCCGATCTCCTTGCGAGAACGTCGCAACCGACGAATCGCGTCGATCCGACCGATTTGTTGAACGTGATCTTCAGCCTTTCGGGCTATCAGCAACGGCTTGACGCCTTCTGCGCGTCCGGATTGATACAATTTTAACGTCGAAGGGTAATATGTCGTTAACGAGGCCGTATTGCCTGCTCCTCGCCGCCATCTTTCTCGCGTTCTACGCTCCCGGGCCGGGCTTGTTTGGCGTGGCGCAGGCCGAAACGGGGCGGCTCAGCGACGGCGAGAGACGATTGCGGCTCCTCCCTCCCCTCGTCGGCCTGTCGCCGCAGACGCCGACCCATGCGCTGTCGGGACTGGCCCTCGACGGCTTTGACCCAGTCTCGTATTTCCTCGCCGACGCCCCGCGGCCCGGGCGCCCGCGCAACGAAACGATCTGGGGCGGCGCCGTGTGGCGGTTCGCCAGCGCCGCGAACCGCGCCGCCTTCCTCGCCGCCCCTGAGGTCTATGCGCCGCGGCTCGGCGGCAATGACGCCCTCGCCATGTCCGAGGGCCGGACCGTCGAAGCCTCGGCGCGCATCGCGGCAGTCGTCGGGGACAGGCTATACCTCTTCGTCTCGGACGCCGCGCGCCGCATGTTTCTCGAGGACCCTCTCGCGGCGGCCCGCGCAGAAGCCGAATGGCTGCAGGCGCGCACCCGATTGGCGCGGGAGTAAGGTTCGGACTTTTCAAGCGCCGCGAAGGCCGCTAGTGAAACAAGCGTCACCGCCTCACGCGGCGGCCGATTCGCCCTTCCCGAGCCAGGCACGGCCCCGGCTCCACGCCCACCTATCGACCCTCGGAGGTCTGGAATGGCCATGCTCACGCTCGACCCGCTGGATCTCGCCGCCCTCTTGTGCTCGCGCGTCTGCCATGACGTGATCAGCCCGGTCGGGGCGATCGTGAACGGCCTCGAGGTGATGGAGGACGAGAACGACCCTTCGATGAAGGAATTCGCGCTCGAACTCATCCGCAAGAGCGCGCGGCAGGCCTCCGCCCGCCTGCAATTCGCCCGCATCGCCTTCGGCGCCGCCGGTTCGGCGGGCGCGTCGATCGACCTGGGCGACGCGGAGGTGGTGGCCAAGGGCTTCTTCCAGGACGACAAGATGCAGCTCGTCTGGCAGGCCCCGCGCATGCTCCTGCCGAAGAACCGGGTCAAGCTGCTGCTCAATCTCCTCGTGCTCGCGAGCCACGCCATCCCGCGCGGCGGCGTCATCGACGTGAAGGTCGAGGGGGACGAGCAGGCTTCCACCTTCACGGTCGCCGCGAAGGGCATCAACGCGCGCATCCCCCCGCATTCCCAGGCTCTGCTGCGGGGCGAGCCCGAGAACGACAATGTCGATGCGCACGGCATCCAGGTCTTCTATGCCGGCCTCGTCGCAAGGGCCGCGAATATGGGCGTGGACGTATCGATCGACGGGGACACGGTGACGATTCTCGCAAGTCCCGCCTGAGGCGGCAGCAGCGCAGGGTTGCGATTTGGGGCTGCCAACCGCGGAATTGCCTCGCTTCGAAACGGAACATAAAGAAGTTTTGGACGACACTCTCTCCCAGAAGGCTGGGCCTACCTGGGTAGAGTGACGTCATGGATGATCTGTTACGCGAATTTCTGACCGAGACCGGCGAGCATCTCGACACCGTCGATATCGAGCTCGTGCGGTTCGAGCAAGACCCGAACAACGAGACCATCCTCCGGAACATCTTCCGGCTCGTCCACACGATCAAGGGAACCTGCGGGTTCCTGGGATTGCCGCGCCTCGAGGCTCTCGCCCACGCGGCCGAAACCCTCATGGGCAAGTTCCGGGACGGGCATCCCGTGACGACCGAGGCGGTCACGCTGATCCTCGCGACCCTCGACCGGATCAAGGAGATCGTGGCCGAGCTGGAGCGCACGGCAGCCGAGCCCGAGGGCGCAGACCAGGATCTGATCGGCGAACTCGAGAACATGGCGAACGCCGATCCCGCCACCCTGGTCACGGCCGCGGCGGCGCAGAAGGCTGAGCAAGAGGCCGAGCAAGAGGCAGAACCCGCCGCCGAGACCTCCCCGGGAATTGTTTACCAGGAATTGCAGCGCGACCTTCTCCCCGGTGAAATTTCCCTCGACGAACTGGAGCGCGCCTTCCTCGAGGCTCCCGGACCCGACGATCCCGATCCCGCGGAGACGCTCGATGCGCCGGAGCCGGCCGCGCAGGCCGAGACCGTGTTGGCCGAGGTCGAGGCGGAAGCTGTCCCCGAGCCGGAGCCCGTTCCCGCCGCGCCGTCGACGGCCGCGCTCCCGTCGGCAACGAAGGCTCCGACCGCCGTGGATGCGAAGGAATCGGCCAAGCCGGCGGCCCAGCCCGCCGCCGAAGGGGGCGAGGGCGTCGCCAAGGTGCAGACGATCCGCGTCAATGTCGACACGCTCGAGCATCTGATGACCATGGTCTCGGAGCTCGTGCTCACCCGCAACCAGCTCCTCGAGATCGCCCGGCGCCACGACGACAGCGGCTACAAGGTTCCGCTGCAGCGTCTCTCGCATGTCACGGCCGAGCTGCAGGAAGGCGTCATGAAGACGCGGATGCAGCCGATCGGCACCGCGTGGCAGAAACTGCCCCGCGTGATTCGCGATCTCTCGTCCGAATTGAACAAGAAGATCGACCTGGTGATGCAGGGGGCCGATACGGAGCTCGACCGGCAGGTCCTCGAGGTCATCCGCGATCCCCTGACCCACATGATCCGCAACTCGGCGGATCACGGCATCGAATCGCCAGAGGCCCGCCGCGCCGCCGGCAAGCCGGAGCGGGGCGTGATCCGCCTGAACGCCTATCACGAGGGCGGGACGATCACGATCGAGATCACCGATGACGGGCGCGGCCTCAACTACGAGGCCATCAGCCGCAAGATCATCGAGCGCGGCCTCGCGAGCGAGGCCGAAGTGGAGCGGATGAGCGAGGCGCAGATCGCCAAGTACATCTTCCACGCGGGCTTCTCGACGGCCGCGGCCGTCACCGCGGTTTCCGGGCGCGGCGTCGGCATGGACGTCGTCAAGACCAATATCGAGCTGATCGGCGGCACGATCGAGATCCGCTCCGAGCAGGGCAAGGGCACGGCGTTCACGATCAAGATCCCGCTCACCCTCGCCATCGTCGCGGCGCTGATCGTCTCGGCGAGCGACCAGCGCTTCGCGATTCCGCAGGTCGCGGTGCTCGAACTGGTTCGCGTGAAGAACGGCTCTGACCACACAATCGAGCGCATCAACGGCTCCCCGGTCCTGCGCCTGCGCGACCGCCTGCTGCCGATCGTCCCGATCTCGAAGGTGCTGGGGCTCGACGGCGCGGAGGCCAATCCGGGCGACGAGGGCTTCGTCGTGGTCTCGCAGGTCGGCCGCCAGCGCTTCGGCATCCTCGTCGACGGCGTGTTCCACACGGAGGAAATCGTCGTCAAGCCGATGTCTTCCAAGCTGCGGCACATCCCCCTCTTCTCCGGCAACACCATCCTCGGCGACGGCGCGGTCGTCCTGATCATCGATCCCAACGGCGTCGCCAAGATGGTCGGCACCGGCTCCGGCGACAGCCAGTTCGGCAGCGAGGCGGTGAGCGAGGTCGAGGAGGTGACGGATAACGAGACGGTGACCCTCCTCGTCTTCCGTGGCGGCGGCCAGAGCCTGAAGGCGGTGCCCCTGTCCCTCGTCACGCGCCTCGAGGAGATCGACGCGTCGAAGATCGAGTGGGTCGGCGGGCGTCCGCTGATCCAGTATCGCGGCAAGCTGATGCCGCTCGTGCCTGCCGATCCCGAGATCGTCATCCGCAGCGACGGCGCGCAGGCTCTCGTCGTCTTCTCGGACGGCGACCGGGCCATGGGGCTCGTCGTGGACGAGATCGTCGACATCGTCGACGACGTCCTCGACATCGAGCTCGTCGCGGACCGCTCCGACCTCGTCGGCTCGGCCGTGGTGCGCGGACGGGCGACGGAAATCGTCAACATCGTGCACTACCTGCCGCTCGCCCATGAGGACTGGGTCGCGAGCAAGGCGTCGAAGGCGCCCAAGGCCCAGCGCACGGTCCTTCTCGTGGACGATTCCTCCTTCTTCCGCGAGATGCTCACCCCCGTCCTCAAGGCCGCCGGTTATCGCGTCGTTACGGCGGCGGGCACCGAGGAGGCGCTCGCGCTCCTCAATGCCGAGCGCCGGATCGACGCGGTCGTCGCCGATGTGGAAATGCCGGGCCGCAACGGCTTCGCGCTGATCCAGGCGATCCGCGCCCAGGCGCGGCTGTCGCGCATGCCCGTCATCGCTCTGTCGTCGGGCGTGACGCCCGATGCGATCGAACAGGCCCGCAAGCTCGACATCGCCGAATTCGTCGCGAAATTCGACCGCAGCGGCCTCGTCGCCGCTCTCGCCGAGACCCAAACCGCACTGGGAGAAGCCGCATGATGCCCGCCAACACGAATGACGCGGGCCGCGACGGCCGCGCCGTTCAGGCCTTCGAGGAATTCGTCACCGTGATGGTGGGCGAGCAGATGTTCGGCCTGCCCATCGACCGGGTGCACGACGTCTTCATTGCCAGTTCCGTCACCACGGTGCCGCTGGCGCCCCGCGAGATCATCGGCCTGCTCAACCTGCGCGGCCGCGTGGTGACGGCAATGTGCCTGCGCCGCCGTCTTGGCCTGCCGGACCGCACCGGTGCGGGCCAGGAAATGGCCGTCGGGCTCGAGCGCGCCGGCGAATCCTATGGCCTTCTCGTCGATTCAGTCGGGGAGGTGATGAAGCTTTCGGCGGACACGCACGAGCCGAGCCCGGTTCACATGGACCAGGCCTGGGTCAAGCTTTCGCGCGGGGTCCATCGTCTCGAGGACAAGCTGCTGATCATCCTCGACGTGGACGCCGTCCTGTCCTTCGACGTCGACGCCCGCGCCGCCTGACAACTGGAGCCGCACATGAAACACTGTCTCATCGTCGACGACTCCGCAGTCATCCGGAAGGTCGCCCGGCGGATCCTGGAAGGCCTCGCCTTCCGGATCACGGAAGCCGAGGACGGGGAGCAGGCGCTCGGGAAGTGCCGGGAGGAGATGCCCGACGCGGTCCTGCTCGACTGGAACATGCCGGTGATGGACGGCTATGACTTCCTCAAGGCCCTGCGCAGCCTGCCGAACGGCGACGAGCCGAAGGTCGTCTTCTGCACCACGGAGAATGACGTGGCGAACATCGCCCGCGCCATCCGGGCCGGCGCCGACGAATACATCATGAAGCCCTTCGACAAGGAAATCATGACGGCCAAGATGCAGGAGGTCGGCCTCGTCTGATCTCGCGCCGTCCCGGACAGGTTGCGACGCGCCCGGCGCGCGCGATTTCCAGGTCCGGGGCCATCATCTGACCCGGCGCGCCGCGGGGCGAGCCCAGCGTTCGAGTTTTGCATGTCCACAGCCCTTGCCGCCAATACCGGTTCGACGACGGCCTCGCCGACGCGAATCATGGTCGTCGACGACAGCGTCGTCATCCGCGGCCTGACCTCGCGCTGGCTCGAGGAAGCCGGCTATGCGGTGGTGGGCACCGCGGCCAACGGACGCGTCGCGGTCGAGCAGATCGAACGCGTGCGGCCCGACATCGTCCTCCTCGACATCGAGATGCCGGAGATGGACGGAATCACGGCCCTGCCCCTGCTTCTCGCCAGGTGTCCGCGCGCCTCGATCGTCGTCATCTCCACGCTGACGCAGCGCAATGCGCAGATTTCGCTGAAATGTCTCTCGCTCGGGGCCGTCGACTATCTGGCGAAGCCCGAAAGCCATCGCGGTGTCTCGACCTCCCTGACCTTCCGGCAGGACCTCATGGCGAAGATGCAGGCCCTGTCCTCGCGGCACCGGCCCGCGGGGGCGGAGAGCGCTTCCGTCGCACGCCGCCCGCTCCCGCCGTCGCCCGATCCGGCGCCGAGACCCCTGCGCGCGCCGATCGCCGCTTCCGCCATTCGCGCGCCGGTAGCGGCGGGACCGGTGACCCTGCGTCCGCGCCCCGCGGGCATTGCGAAGCGCTGCCTCGTCGTCGGCGCGTCCACTGGCGGCCCCCGCGCGGTCGGCGATTTCCTCGCGGCGCTCGGGCCGGCGCTCAAGAGCGTTCCGATCTGCGTCGTGCAGCACATGCCGCCGATCTTCACCGCCGTCTTCGCGGAACACCTTTCGTCGCAGACGGGTCTCCAGGCCGCCGAGGGCGGCGACGGCGACCTGCTGCAACCGGGGCGGATCTATGTTGCGCCGGGCGGCAAGCACATGGGATTGCGGCGGGACAAGAGCGGGGGGATCGCCGTGCGGCTCGACGACGGCGCGCCGGTGAATTTCTGCAAGCCCGCTGTCGACGTGCTGTTTCATGACACGGCGACGCTGTTCGGCGCGGCGAGCCTCGCCGTCGTGCTGACGGGAATGGGCTCGGACGGCACGCATGGCGCGCGCGCCATCGGCGAGGCGGGCGGCGTGATCATCGTCCAGGACGAGGCGACGAGCACCGTCTGGGGCATGCCGGGTTCGATCGCGAAGGCGGGGCTGGCGCACGAGGTGCTGCCGCTGCCGGCCATCGCCCCGTCGGTCAGGAAGATTCTCACGGGGAGCGCGGCATGATCGACGCGGGTTTCGAATTTCTGCGCGTCTTCCTCAAGGAGCGTTCCGGTCTCGCCCTCTCTCCTGAAAAGCGCTACCTCGTCGACAGCCGGCTCGGTCCCGTCTGCCGGCGATTCGGCCTTGGGTCCATCGACGATCTCGCGGCGAAGCTGCGCACGGGCCGCGACGCGGCCCTCGAGACGGCGGTTGTCGAGGCGATGACGACGAACGAGACCTTCTTCTTCCGCGACCGCGCCCCCTTCGATCTGTTCAAGGACATGATCCTGCCGAAGATGCTGGCGGCGCGCGCCGCCAAGCGGAAGCTGCGGATCTGGTGCGCCGCCGCCTCGACCGGGCAGGAGCCCTATTCCGTCGCCATGATCCTCGACGAGGCGAAGGCGAGGCTCTCGGGCTGGCAGGTCGAGATCGTTGCGACTGACATCGCTAGCGAGGTGCTCGACAAGGCGCGGGCGGGGCGCTATTCGCAGTTCGAGGTCCAACGCGGCCTGCCCATCCAGATGCTGCTGAAATACTTCAAGCAGGAGGGCGACGTCTGGCAGCTCTCGCCCTCGATCCGCTCGATGGTGAACTACAAGCAGTTGAACCTGATCAAGGATTTCAGCCAACTCGGCCAGTTCGACATCATCTATTGCCGCAACGTGCTGATCTATTTCGACCAGCCGACGAAGTCCGACGTGCTGCGCCGTCTCTCCGCCGCGCTCGCGCCCGATGGCGTTCTCCTGCTCGGCGCGGCCGAGACCGTGATCGGCCTCACGGATGCGCTCGTTCCGCATCCCGAGCATCGCGGCCTCTATGTCGCCTCGCGTCCCGCCGCCGCCGCGCCCCTGCGGCTCGTGGCGAGCGGCTGAAACAGCCACTGGCCCGGTGACCGGCATTCCCGATGCGGCTCGGTGAGGCACGGCGCATCCCGGGCCATTCAGCCTCGCACCCGCTTTGCCTGCGGATAGAAGCGGACTCGTGGTCCTTCCCCCCTTGCGCTTCCCCGCGCGGCGTCGAACATGAGGCGGCAGCGGGGTGGCGCGAGCGCGGGAGGCGCGGTTCATGGAACGCAAGCGGGCTGATGTTCTGCTCGTCGAGCGCGGCTTCTTCGAGAGCCGTGCGCAGGCGCAGGCCGCGATCCGGGCCGGCCTCGTGAGCGCCGCCGGCGCCTGCGTGCGCAAGGCCTCCGACATGCTCGCGCCGGATTCGCCCCTCATCGCCGACGCGCCGCACCCTTACGTCTCGCGCGGAGGCATGAAACTCGCCGCCGCCCTCGACGCCTTCGGCATCGATCCGAAAGGGCGCATCTGCCTCGATCTCGGCGCATCGACTGGCGGCTTCAGCGACGCTCTCCTGCAGCGGGGAGCCCTGCGCGTCTATGCGGTCGATGTGGGCCGCGGGCAATTGCACGCGCGCATCGCCCGCGACCCGCGCGTCGTCGCGATGGAAGCGACGGATGCGCGCGAACTCGACAAGAGCCGCGTTCCCGAACCCGTCGATCTTGTCGTCACCGATGTCAGCTTCATCTCGGCGCGTCTCGTCATCCCCCCGATCCTGCCGCTCCTCGCTCCGGGAGCCCTGATCGTCCTGCTGATCAAGCCGCAATTCGAGGCGGGGCGCGCGGCGCTCGGGAAGGGCGGGATCGTGAAGGATGAAAACGTGCATCAGGCCGTGTGCGACGACATCGCCCGGATGCTGCGCGGGAACGGCTTCGCCATCCTCGGCCTCATCCCCTCGCCCATCGCAGGCGGCGAGGGCAACCGCGAATTCCTGATCGGAGGCCGGCTTGGCTGAAAACGCGGCTGACGATTCCGGAGGCGCGGCACACGATCCCGTCGAGACCTTCCGAATCGACAGGCTCGGCGCGCGGGGGGACGGGATCGCGGAGACTCCCTCCGGTCCGGTCTTCATCCCCTATGCCCTCCCTGGCGAAACCGTCGCGGCGATCCGCGAAACGGGCGGACGCGCGCGGATCGGCGACATGGCGACGGCCGTGATCGCCCCCTCCCCCGACCGCCGGGAGCCGTTCTGCCCGTACTTCTTCCGCTGCGGCGGCTGCGCGACGCAACATCTCGACGCACAGGCCTACCGCGCCTGGAAGCGCGGCATCCTCGTGCAGGCGCTCGCCAGCGCTGGCATCGACGCACCCGTGGCCGATCTCGCCGATGCGCAGGGCGCTGGACGCCGTCGGCTGACCTTTCATGGCCGCGCAAGCGACGGGACGATGCTTATCGGCTTCATGGCGGCCCGCAGCCATGCGCTCGTCGAGATCGAGGCCTGTCCCGTCGCCGAGCCCGGCCTCGCCGATGCGGCGCGGGCGGCGCGGCTTCTCGCGCAGCCGCTCGCCGGATCGGGCAAGCCCCTCGACATCCAGGTGACGCTCACGGAAGGCGGGCTCGACATCGATATCCGCGGGCACGGGCCGCTCTCGCGCAAGCTCTCGCAGGCCCTCATCGCGCGCGCAGCGGAGCTCGACCTCGCCCGCTTGTCCATCCATGGCGAGATTCTCGTGACGCGCCGCCCGCCCCGGATCGCCATGGGCCGGGCCTTCGTCGTCCCGCCGCCGGGCGGGTTCCTGCAGGCAACGGGCAAGGGCGAGGCGGTCCTTGCCGCGCTCGCGCAGGACGCCCTGGAGAACAGCCGCAAGCGCGTCAAGCGTGTGGCCGATCTCTTTGCCGGCTGCGGACCCTTCGCGCTGCGACTGGCGGAGGCGGCAATGGTTCACGCGGTGGAAAACGACGCCGCCGCGCTCTCCGCCCTCGATGTGGCCGCGCGCGCGACCCCGGGCTTGCGCCCGGTCACGACGGAGACCCGCGACCTCTTCCGCCGGCCGCTGCTGAAACCGGAGCTCGAAAGCTACGACGCGGTGATCCTCGATCCGCCGCGCGCCGGATGCGAGGCGCAGGCGCGCCAGATTGCCGGCGCGAAAGTCCCGCTCGTCGTCAGCATCTCCTGCGATCCGGGCACCTTCGCCCGCGACGCCGCCATCCTGATCGCCGCCGGCTACCGGCTGGAGAGCGTGACCCCGGTGGACCAGTTCGCCCATACCGGCCATCTCGAGGTGGTGGGCGTGTTGCGGAAGGGCTGAACGAACCGGGTTTGGACACAGAGCCCTTCAAAAAAGGCGATCGCCCAGGACGATGGGAGCGGGCTCACCTTCCGTTCGAGGTTCCGCGCGTAAGCCCTCTGCATCTTCACCAACAGGCGAAGCTACAGCTTGCGAGCTCCCGAACGTTGTCGCGATCGAAGCAAGTTGTGAGGCAAGCACCGGCAGAAGGTGGACTGGAACAGCAAGCCGTGCGGTCAGCCGCTTGATCTCGACCTCACCCGCAGCAAGACCAACAGGTTCATAGAACGAAATGTAGCAGACCTTTTCGTCAGCAAAAGCGTTGGCGATGCCGCCAGTCAAGCGGACTTGCGTTTCGGAGAGATCGCCCCACAGTTCGCAGCTGGAGCCCTTGTGATCGATGAACTGGAGGAGCTTGCTATCCATCCGAAGGCGCCCTTTGCAGCGAGAACGTACCTCTGACGTAGGCGCTCACGTCTCTGCTTCGCAGCAACTCCTCTCGAAGCCAGTCGGTAACGCCCTCTTTCGAAACCCGCATCGGAGCTTCAACATCGCCGCCGCAGAAGTCGACTGCAAACCAGGGTTCACCACGCCGCAGGATGATGTCTCTCGAAAGGTCCGCCCACTCGACTGCCCAAGACAGCGGCCTGACCCATTTGTGGATGGCGTATGCCCCCTCGATCAGTCGCCATGACAGTCGTTCAATGGGAAATTCCGTGGGGTGCCTCTGATTAAGCAGACAAGGCGACTTTGAATAGAACACATACGGCGTTGATATCTGCAGAACGGGCGCTCTCCTGTTCCTCCACTGATCCCTTGGAGAAATCAGAAGCATGTTCCGAAGCTTGTTGGCTGAAATGGAGGTGTCAGGGGGGACTATGTGGATCTGCAAATCGTCATCGACCATGGAAGCGTGAAGGCGGAGATCAATTGGGCACCGCACAACGAAGGATGAACCTTGAAGGAGCTTCACAGCGGGACAGGATTGGACGCCAGCAGGAGAAGATGGCGATGCATAAAACCGTGACCGACGTTCAAGGTCGAAGTAGATCGCGCCCGCTTCCACATCCAGAATCACGTAACTGATCGTGGGCATCGAGGTGCTTCAGTCGCAATAGGTGTGATTTCCGTAGCTCGAACACGTCCGACCGCCGGGCCCATAGCTATGATTGCCGTAAGTCGACCAGTTGCGACCCCCTGGGCCGTAGGTATGGTTCCCATAAGTCGACCAGCTACGATCGCCTGGTCCGTAGGTATGATTTCCATAGTTTGAATAGGTACCGCTCGGCCCGTACGTGTGGTTGCCGTAGGTCGAATAGGTGCCACCTGGACCATAAGTGTGGTTGCCGTAGGTCGAGAAGGTTTGCGCTTCCGCTACCCCCACCGCAGCAATACCGAACGCCGCAGAAACGACTGCTACCTTGCCCAGAAGCATGGGGACCTCGGAAAATTGGATTGCATATCACACGACAAAGCAATTCAAGGATATCATTCGATTTGCGCCGCCTCAAGCCTCGTCTGTTCATCGGCCGCAACTTTCTTGAAAAGCAGTTGCGGGAGTTTCCTGACGCGCGCAAGCGCCTTCCAGCGAGGGGATCGCGCTGCTAACATCTTCGTCCGAGCAGCCTGCAGAGATCAGCCGACGAAACGACATGGCGCGCGCAGATCGACCATCGAGCCCGACCGACGATCTGGCCGCGATCAGGGCGTGGAGCGGCCCCCTGGCCGGCGGCATCCTCACGCCGGAGCTGATGGATTTCTGCCAGAGCGGCATCAGCGTGATCGTGGCCGCCGGCGACGGGGAGGGCGCGCCGATCGCCGGCATGGCGCTGGGCTGCACCATCGAACCGGACGGACTGGTCCGCATCATCCTGCGGCGCTCCGTCAGCGAGTCCATCTTGCGCAATCTCGGCCCCGAGGCGCGCATCGCGGCGACTTTCTCGCAACCCACCACGCACCGGTCGATCCAGATCAAGGGCGTTGCGCCCCGCGTCGAGGATCTCTCGCCTACCGACGATGCGCGGCTCGATGAGCAGGTCAGGTCGTTTCGGGCGGAACTCGTCGCGGTCGGCTACGACGAAACCTTCGCCGCCTTCTACTGCGCATACGAGCCCCAGGACATGCTGATCGTCGCGTTCACGCCCGTGCAGTGTTTCGTGCAGACGCCCGGACCGAGCGCGGGGAGCGCGTTGCGGCCATGAACGATCTCGTGAAGAATGCCGGGAATGCTCCCATGAACGCGCTCACCGTCGACGCGATCCGCACCTGTCTCGAGGGCGTCGTGCCCGCGATCATGGCGACCTGCGATCCCGAGGGCGAGCCGAACGTGTCGCTGATCTCGCAGGTGCATTACGTGGACTGCGTCCGCGTCGCGCTCTCCTACCAGTTCTTCAACAAGACGCGCCGCAACGTCCTAGCGACGCGGACGGCTTCCGTCGCGGTCGTCGACCCGCTCACTATGGCACAGTACCGGTTGACGCTGGACTATGAGGAGACGCGCACGCGGGGGCCGCTCTTCGAGAGCATGAAGGCGAAGCTCGCCGGCATCGCGTCGCATACGGGAATGCAGGGCGTGTTCCGCCTGCAGGGCTCGGACGTCTATCGGGTGCGCGCGATCGAGCCGTTGCCCGGCCCGACTCTCCCGCCCGCACCGGCGCCCCGCAATCTTCTCTCCGCCGCCCGCCGCAGCTGCGCGCGCCTCTCCTCCTGCGGCGACCTCGCCGACCTCTTCGACACCGCGCTTGCCTGCCTCGAGGAGCAATTCGGCATCCGGCACGGGATGATCCTGATGCTCGACGCCGCTTCCGGGCGGCTCTACACGGTTGCCTCGCGGGGCTATGCGCGTTCCGGGATCGGTTCGGAGGTCGCGCTTGGTGAGGGCGTGATCGGCGTGGCGGCGCGCGAGGGCGTGCCGATCCGCATCGGCCACATGACCTCCGAATACGGCTACAGCGCCGCGATCCGCGACAGCGCCCTGTCTTCCGGGATGGGCGAAAGCCGCGTCACCGAGATCCCGTTTCCCGGACTGGCCGAGCCGCACAGCCAGATCGCCCTTCCGGTCATGCGCGGCGGCCGCGTGATGGGCGTGCTCTTCGCGGAGAGCGCGCAGGCCATGCGCTTCTGGTACGACGACGAGGACGCGCTGGCGATCGTCGCGGACCAGATCGCCGCGATGGCGGCGCTCGCCCAGCAGCATGAGGAGACGCCCGCCGGCGGAGACTGCCCCGAGCCTCCCCCGGCCGCGGAAGAGCGGGCGGCGCTCGTCCGCCATTACCCTGCGGATGACAGCATCTTCATCGACCACGACTACCTCATCAAGGGCGTCGCCGGGGCCATCTTCTGGAAACTGGTGCGGGATTACGCGGAGGAGGGCCGCGTCGAATTCACGAACCGGGAATTGCGGCTCGATCCCGCGATCCGGCTGCCGGAGCACGCGGAAAATCTCGAGGCCCGTCTCCTCCTGCTCCAGCGCCGGCTCTGCGAGCGGGGAAGCCGGATACGGATCGTCAAATGCGGGCGGGGGCGTTTTCGCCTCGATGTCGGCTGCCGCCTGCTCCTCGACGACATGACAGTGTCCCCGGCGCGCCAAGGGGCCGTTTAGCAATCTTTTAGCGTTTCTGGCAGGTTCTTTTAGCGAGCACGGCGCCCGCTTCTCGCTTATCCCTCCGTCCATCGGCGCCGGGGTCTCGAACCTGAACGGATGCGCCACGCGAAGCTCCAGGAAGCTTCCTTTCGAGGAGAGGATCTGATCATGACACTGACCATTCACATGCGCGGCCTGACCGCCGGCCTCGCGACGCTCGTGCTCGCCGGCCTCACGCTTCCCGCGCAGGCCGAGGACATCGCGGCGCAGGTGGAGGCTGTCCGCGCCGCCACGGAGCGTTTCGCGGACGTGAACGTGGCCCTGGCGGAGGGCTATATCCCGGACCCGTCAGGCCACTGCGTCAGCGCGAAAGCCGAAGGCCTGCCCGCGGAACTGGGCGGGATGGGCATCCACTATCTCAATCCTGCGCGCCTCGGCATCACCGGGACGGAGCCGCGCGTCAACGGCAATGGCATGCACACGGATTTCCTCGCCCCGTCGATCCTCCTCTACGAGCCCCAGCCGGACGGCTCGCTGGTGCTGGTGGGCGCGGAGAACCTGATTTTCGAAAAGGCGTGGAAGGAGGCCGGAAACAGCGCGCCTCCGCGTTTCGCGGGCCGCGACTGGGACTACATGGCGAACGATCCGGCCACGCCCGGAGACGAGGCGCACGGCTTCGAGCCGCATTACGACCAGCATGTCTGGTTCCGCGAGAACCCGCTCGGCGCGCTCGAGCCGTTCAACCCCGCGGTGACATGCGAACACCACGTGGCCTCGCACTAAGGCTGGAGCCGGTCAAGGGGGACGCCCCTGACCGGTCTCACTCCCCGAGCTTCTCCATCAAAGCGTCCGAGAGCTCGAAATTGGCGAAGACGTTCTGGATGTCGTCGTGGTCCTCGAGGGAGACGAGGAGGCGCATCAGCTTCTCGCCTGTCTCGTCGTCGACGGCGATGGTGTTCTGCGGCTTCCAGACGAGGGCGGACTTGCGGGCTTCGCCGAAGCTCGCCTCGAGCGCCTTCGTCACCTCGTTGAGCGCGCCCTGCTCGCAATAGACCTCGTGCCCGCCTTCGGAGGAGACGACATCGTCGGCCCCGGCCTCGATGGCGGCCTCGAGCATGGCGTCGGGGTCGGCCTTGTCCGCGTCGTATTCCACGACGCCGACGCGGTCGAACATGAAGGCCACCGCCCCCGTCTCCGCGAGGTTGCCGCCCGACTTGGTGAAATAGGAGCGCACGTCCGAGGCGGTGCGGTTGCGGTTGTCCGTCATCGCCTCGACGATGAGCGCCACGCCGCCCGGCCCGTAGCCCTCGTAGCGGATCTCCTCGTAATTCTCCGCATCGCCGCCCTGCGACTTCTTGATGGCGCGCTCGATATTGTCCTTGGGCATGTTCTCGGCCTTGGCCGCGAGGACGGCGGCGCGCAGGCGCGGGTTCATCGCGGGATCGGGCATGCCCATCTTGGCCGCGACCGTGATTTCCTTCGCCAGCTTCGAGAAGAGCTTGGAGCGCTGCGCGTCCTGACGCCCCTTCTTGTGCATGATGTTCTTGAACTGGGAATGTCCGGCCATTTCGCCCTCGACCCGCTGGTTGCGGCCGCCCCGGCGGAAACCCTGCACGGGGCGGCGATCCGTGGAAATTCTTCGCCGGGCTTATAGGCTCTTGCATCCCCGTTTGCCAATAGCGTTCGCGACCTCCGCCTCCTCGCCCCGGTTCCGCCGTCTCGTTCCACTCTGGCGCGGGCGCGCCCGCCGCACTACATTCATGGGCAAGATCGAGGGCTGACAATCCCCGCCGCAGCGGTTGCATCCTCCCTCCAGCGCGGGACAGAACCGTTTGAGGGGTGAGCGCGTATATCATGGCGGACTTTGACGCTCGCCGCCCCTGCCGTTATGTGAATGAACCGGCGGAACCCGCCCAAGGATGAGTGAACGATGGTTGCCCACACGCCCCTTCTCGACCGCGTCCCCACCCCGGAGGCCCTTCGCGCGCTTCCGGAAAGTGAACTTCGGCAGCTGGCGGACGAGTTGCGGGCGGAGACGATCGACGCCGTTTCGGTGACCGGCGGGCATCTCGGAGCGGGCCTCGGGGTGGTGGAGCTGACGGTGGCCCTGCACCATGTCTTCGACACGCCGCGCGACCGCCTGATCTGGGACGTCGGGCACCAGGCGTATCCGCACAAGATCCTCACCGGGCGGCGCGACCGCATCCGGACCCTGCGCATGGGCGGAGGCCTGTCGGGCTTCACCAAGCGCGCGGAGAGCGAATACGACCCGTTCGGCGCGGCGCATTCCTCGACCTCGATCTCGGCCGGACTCGGCATGGCCGTGGCGCGCGACCTGGCCGGCGGGCGCAACAACGTCATCGCGGTGATCGGGGACGGGGCGATGTCGGCGGGCATGGCCTACGAGGCGATGAACAATGCCGGCGCGATGCATTCGCGGCTGATCGTCATCCTCAACGACAATGACATGTCGATCGCGCCTCCGGTGGGGGCGATGTCGGCCTACCTGGCGCGGCTCGTCTCCGGCCGGACCTATCGATCCTTCCGCGAGACCGCCAAGCAGCTGACCCGCCGCCTGCCCAAGTTCATCAGCGAGAAGGCGGCCCGGGCGGAGGAATTCGCACGCGGCTTCTGGACCGGCGGGACGATGTTCGAGGAGCTCGGCTTCTATTACGTGGGGCCGATCGACGGGCATAATCTCGACCACCTCCTGCCCGTTCTCAAGAATGTCCGCGACACCGAGACCGGCCCGATCCTGGTCCATGTCGTCACCCAGAAGGGCAAGGGCTACGCCCCGGCGGAGGCCTCGTCCGACAAGTATCACGGCGTCGTCACCTTCGACGTCGTGACGGGCGCGCAGGCCAAGCCCAAGGCGAACGCGCCAGCCTATACGCGAGTCTTCGGCGAGAGCCTGATCAGGGAGGCAGCGGAGGACGAGAAGATCGTCGCGATCACGGCGGCCATGCCGTCGGGGACGGGGATCGATCTCTTCGGCAAGACATTCCCGGAGCGCACGTTCGACGTGGGCATCGCCGAGCAGCATGCGGTGACCTTCGCGGCCGGAATGGCGAGCGAGGGCTACAAGCCGTTTTGCGCGATCTACTCGACCTTCCTGCAGCGCGGCTACGACCAGATCGTCCACGACGTGGCGATCCAGAACCTCCCCGTGCGCTTCGCGCTCGACCGGGCCGGGCTCGTGGGAGCCGACGGGCCGACCCATGCGGGCTCGTTCGACGTGGCCTATCTCGGATGCCTGCCGAACATGACGATCATGGCGGCGGCCGACGAGGCGGAGCTGGTGCACATGGTGGCCACGGCGGCGGCGCACGATTCCGGGCCGATCGCCTTGCGCTATCCCCGCGGCGAGGGGGTCGGCGTCGAGATGCCGGAACGCGGAATCCCGCTCGCGATCGGCAAGGGACGGGTGATTCGCGAGGGCTCGCGCATCGCCATCCTGTCCCTCGGCACGCGCCTGGCGGAGGCGCTGCGCGCTGCGGAGGATCTCGAGGCGCAGGGGCTTTCGACCACCGTCGCGGATGCGCGCTTCGCCAAGCCCCTCGACGAGGAGCTTGTCCTGCGCCTTGCCCGCGAGCACGAAGTGCTGATCACGGTCGAGGAGGGTTCGATCGGCGGGTTCGGCTCGTTCGTCCTGCATTGCCTCGCGGAGAACGGCGCTCTCGATGGTGGCCTCAAGGTCCGCGCCATGGTCATGCCCGACAGCTTCATCGACCAGGACAAGCCCGACCGCATGTATGCCCAGGCCGGGCTCGACGCGAAGTCCATCGTCGCGAAAGCCTTCGAGGCTTTGGGCGCTTCCGGCGGCAAGGCGGATGCGGCGGCGGTCAAGGGTCGCAGCGGAACAAGCGGCGCCTGAAGCGTCCTCTTGCCCGGCCGCCCCACCCGCACGATGCCGGACGCCTTTCGGCGGGCGTTGCGCTATGCGCTCCCGCCGGAATTGCTCTAGACTGCAATTCCCGGGCGGAGAGGCTGTGACCATGCTCAACTTCATCGACATCATGCGTGCGGCCCAGGGCGGCCAGGCGATCGAGAACATGGCGCGCCGGTTCGGGCTCAACCCGGAGCAGACGCGCCATGCGGTCGCGGCCCTTCTTCCGGCCTTCGCCATGGGCCTTCAGCAGGCGGCCGCGCGCCCCGCCGATGTCGAGAAGCTATTCGAGGCAATGCGTTCGGGCCGCTACGACGCCTTCTTCGACAGCGCCCGCTCGGCCTTCTCGAAGAAGGCGCAGGCAAGCGGCGAGGATATTATCGGGCGCATGTTCGGCTCGCCCGAACTCGTCGCCCGCATCGCGGAGCAGAGCGCGGCCTTCAGCGGCCTGACCGCGGAGACCGTGTCGAAGATGATGCCGCACGTCGCGGCGACGCTGATGGGCGGAATGGCGAAATCCGTCGGGAGCGATTCGGCCACGGGCATCGAGCCTCTCGCGCGGATGATGGACGTCTGGAAGCCGCCCGCGCCCGAACCGCCCCCTCCCCCGGCCAATCCCTGGGAGCAGATGTTCTCGGCGATGATGGCGGGGATGCAGGGTGGCGCGGCTGGCGACGCCGCGGGGGCGCGCAAGCAAATCGGGAGCGAAAATCCCTTCGAGGAGATGATCGCCACGATGCTGCGCGCGGGCGCTCCGCCCGAGCCCGAGCCGCCGCCCCGCAGCGATGCGGAGAAGGCGATGGACGAAGCCTTCGCCAATTACGAGAAGATGCTGCAGATGGGCCGCGAGATGCAGGACCGGCACCTCGCGGCGTTGCGGACCATCTTCGCCGACTTCTGGACGAAGCGGTGAGACGGCGCGCCTTCCCTAGGCGATTCGCGCGGGGCGCGGCGCCGTCGCCGTCGACTCGGGCAGCGATCTGGATTGCGCCTCCACCCTGACCTCGTTTTCGTTCAGCAGCGCGGGTCCAGGGCGCGGACGCCGGATGCGGTTCTCGAGACGTCGAACCACCAGGGTGCGCGTGGGATCCTTGTGCCAGGGCTGGGCGAGGGCGCCGTCTACATCGCCGCGGGTGAGGCCGATATCGCGCAGCATGCGGTCGTCCAGCGATGCGACATGCAGCGCGGCGCGGCGGTTGGCGATGGCCCGGAAGGTGGCGGCGACGACGTCCAGGATGGTCGAGAGGACCAGGCGGGCGGCGATCTTCCAGGACGGGGAATCGGCCTTGATGAAGATCTTCCCTGACATGACAGGCTCCTTGCAAATGAGTCGCGGCGCCCTTCGCAGCGACGGGACGGCGTGATTGCGCCGACGCCCTCTCATGTCACGGCTTGATCAATCATGAAAACGAATGTTTATTATGAGATTGATCAATCATCGTGATGCCATCTCCATGACCGCCCTTCTCGACGTCGACCAGCTCCAGACATTCGTGGCCATCGCCGATACCGGCTCCTTCACGCGCGCCGGCGATCTCGTCCACAAGACGCAGAGCGCCGTCTCGATGCAGATGAAGCGCCTCGAGGAGCGTATCGGCCGCCCGCTCTTCATCCGAGACGGCCGCGGCTCGCGGCTCTCGGAGGATGGCGAGCGCCTCCTCGACTATGCCCGCCGCATCGTGCGGCTCAACGCCGAATGCCTCTCCTCCTTCGCGGAAGCGGCGCTGACCGGCCGGGTGCGGCTCGGGCTTCCCGACGACTACGCGGACCGCTACCTGCCCGAGATCCTCGCCCAGTTTTCCCGCGCCCACCCCCGGGCGGAGGTCACCGTCATCTGCGAACCGACCTCGATGCTGATCGAGCGCGTCCATGGCGGCGATCTCGACCTCGCAATCATTACGGATTGCGAGGCGAGCGACCCGGCGGAAATCGTCCGGATCGAGCAACTGCTCTGGGTGACCTCGGCCCGTCACGCGGTGCACGAGGAGACGCCCGTGCCGCTCGCCCTCGGGCGCCCCAATTGCGAATGGCGGCAATCGGCGTCGAGCGCGCTGGAATCGCTCGGCAAGCCGTTCCGCATTCTCTTCGTGAGCTGGAATTCGACGGCGGTCGGCGCCGCCGTGACGGCGGGGCTCGCCGTCTCGGTCCTGCCCGAGAGCGCCTTGCGCTCGGGAATGCGCATCCTCGGCCCCTCGGACGGATTTCCCGCGCTTCCCGCCTGCCGGATCGGCCTGCTGCGCAACCGACGCCAGACGACCCCGCTCGCGGAGGCGCTGGCCCTCGAGATCCGCCAGAGCCTCGACAATCTGGGCAATCGGGCTCCGGCGGCGGCGGAATGACGTCAGTCGCGTCCGCCGCGCGGTTTGCGCAGGACAACGAGGTTGCCGGCGAGGGCGAAGGCCGCGCCGAGCGCGGCGAGCGGCGTCCATGCATAGCCCTCGACAAGGGTGGAGACCGAGAGCGCGACGAGGGGAAACAGCACCGTCGCGTAACCGGCGCGCGCCGGCCCGATCCGGCGCAGCAGCCCGATATAGGCGGCGAAGGCGACGACGGAGGCGATGATCGCGAGGAAGACGAGCGCGCCGATGTACTTCGCGGTCGGCTCGATGATCAGCGGCAGGCCGCGCGCCAGGCTCACCGTGAGGAGGAAGATCACGCTGTAGGTCATGCCCCAGGCCATGGTCGGAAGCAGCGCCACTCCCCGTTTCTGCAGGAGCCCCGAGACGATGTTGCCCCCGCAGAAGCTGAGGGTCCCGAGGATGCACATCCCGAGCCCGACGAGCACCGCCGGCGAGAACTCGGCGCCCGCGATCTCCGGCAGGTAGAGAAGCCCGATTCCGATCGCCCCCAGCGCTCCGCCGAACGCGACGCGCGGCCCGATCCGCTGGCCGAGAAAGAGCGCCGCCATCAGGAGATTGCCGATCGAGGCGAGGGAGAAGACGACGGCGAGCAGTCCGGACGGGATGGTCATTCCGCCGTAATAGAACATGACGAAGTTGAACGAGAAGATCAGGACGCCCGCCGCGGCGAAATGCAGGTGCGTCACCGCGTCGAAACGTATCCGCTCCCCCCTGAGCGCCACCCAAGCCCACATGATCGCGCCGGCGAGCACGAAGCGCCAGAGCACGGAAACCTCCGGCGCGACCACCCCGACCTGGGCCCGCAAGGCAATCCAGCTGAATCCCCAGGACAACACCACGGTCGCATAGAGGGCGAGCGCCGTCGCGTCGAAGGGACGCTCATGGGGCGGGCGCTCGTCGCCGGGGCCTGCATCCGGCCGCGAATTGTCGTGACGCAATGTCATGCTTCCTGATTAAGGCGGGGCGCCTCCATCCACAAATGACGAATGCTGATGCATCCTGCGCTTATCGGTGATGCCAAATCCGCGCAGCGCGTGCCGGGCGCTTGTCGCGATCCGCAGGCTGAACTAACTGTGGTCTTGCCTTCGCAACAGGAGGCCCGGTCAACGGAAACATGAAACGCGCTGGATCGCCCTCGATGGCGTTGCACCAAAAGCGCGGCACTGGAGGAAGACCATGAGCTATCGCGCGCCCGTCGCGGAGATGAGTTTTACCATGCGTCATGTCGCAGGCCTCGACGAGGCGATCGCGCGGGGCCTTCACCCAGACCTTTCGACGGAGCTCGTCGACCAGATCCTCGACGAGGCGGCGAAATTCGCCGGCGACGTCCTCGCCCCGCTCAACCGCATCGGGGACGCGCAGGGCTCGCGGCTCGAAAACGGTGCGGTGACGACCCCCGAGGGCTGGGCGCAGGCCTACAGGTCATGGGCGGAAGCGGGCTGGAACGCGCTTCCGGGCCCGGTGGATTACGGCGGGCAGGGGCTGCCGGTCCTGCTCAATTCCGCCTGCATCGAGATGTGGAACGCGGCCTGCATGTCATTCGGCCTCGCGCCGCTCCTGACCATGGGCGGGATCGAGGCGATCGCCACGCATGCCTCGCAGGAGATCAAGGACCGCTATCTCGAGAAACTCGTCACCGGCGAGTGGACAGCCACGATGAACCTCACGGAGCCCCAGGCGGGATCCGATCTCGCGGCCCTGCGCGCCCGCGCGGAGCCGGCGGGAGACGGGACCTACCGGATCAGCGGCCAGAAGATCTACATCACCTATGGCGAGCACGACATGACGGACAACATCGTCCATCTCGTCCTCGCCCGGCTTCCCGACGCGCCCGCGGGAACGCGCGGCATCTCGCTCTTCCTGGTGCCGAAAGTCCTGCCCGACGGAACCCGCAACGACGTCTTCTGCAACGGGCTCGAGCACAAGCTCGGGATTCACGCCTCGCCCACCTGCACCATGGTCTTCGGCGACCGGGGCGGGGCTGTCGGCTGGCTGATCGGCGAGGAGAACAGGGGCCTCGCCTGCATGTTCACCATGATGAACAATGCCCGCCTCGCGGTCGGTATCCAGGGCGTCGCCATCTGCGAACGGGCCTATCAGCACGCACTCGCCTATGCGAAGGAGCGCCGCCAGGGCCGGGCGGCCGGCCATGAGGGCATGGCGCCGATCATCGCCCATCCCGACATCCAGCGCATGCTCATGACCATGAAGGCGCTCACGCAGGCCTCCCGCGCGATCTGCTACCTGACCGCGGCGGCCCTCGACGAGGCGCAGGGAGCGCAGGACCCGGAAGCGCGCCGCCGGGCGCATGAACGGGCCTCGCTCCTGACCCCCGTCGCCAAGGCTTTCTCGACCGATTGCGCCAACGAGGTTGCGTCGCTCGGCGTCCAGGTCCATGGCGGAATGGGCTTCGTCGAGGAGACGGGCGCGGCGCAGCACATGCGCGACGCGCGCATCCTTGCGATCTACGAGGGCACGAACGGCATTCAGGCGATCGACCTCGTCACCCGCAAGCTGCCGCTCTCGGGCGGCGAGACGGTGCGGGCGCAGATCGCCGGAATGCGCGCCGTCGTGGCGAAGGCCGCGAAGGACGGGGGCGACGATCTCGGCGACGCCGCGCCCCGCCTGCGGGCCGCGATCGAGAGCCTCGACCGGGCCACGAGCCACATGCAGCGCGCTCTCACGGGCAACGCGCAGGACGAGGCGCTCGCGGGAGCGACGCCCTATCTGCGCCTGTTCGGCCTGGCGCAGGGCGGTGCGGCCCTCACGCAGGCGGCCCTGGCGAGCGCGCCGGACGATCCGCGCCGGGACGGACGCATCGCCCTCGCCCGCTTCTTCGCGGAGAACCTCGCTCCGGCGGCGCAGGGACTGGAAGAGGCCGTGACGCGCGGCGCGGGCTTCGTGGCGCAGGCCGGGGCGGCTCTCGCGGAATGAGCGAGCGTCCCTCCCCTCCCGTCGTCATCGTGGCAGGCGCATCGCGCGGCGTCGGGCGCGGCATCGCCCTCGCCATGGGCGAGATCGGCGCGAATGTCGTCGTCACCGGCCGCTCAAGCGAAGCCGGCGCGCGCACGGAATCGCGATCTGAGACGATCGAGGACACGGCCCGCGACGTCTCGCAGCGGGGCGGGGCGGGACATCCGTTCCGGTGCGACCATACCAGCGAGCGCGAGGTCGACACGCTCGTCTCCTGGACGCTGCGCCGGTTCGGGCGCATCGACGCGGCGATCTCGTGCGTCTGGGGCGGGAACGAGGGTTTCGACGGGGAGTGCTATGCGGACGGCTCCTCCTGGGGAACCCCCTTCTGGAGGCGTCCCGCCGGCCAGTTCGGGCGTCTCATCGAGACGGGACCCTATGCGGGCCTGCTGCTCGCCCGCGCCGTCGCCCCGGCCATGGTCTCGGCGCGCCGGGGCCTGATCGGCTTCGTCTCCTTCGACACACATTCCGGCTATCTCGGCGATATCTACTATGATCTGGCGAAGGCGACGATCAACCGCCTCGCCTTCGCCTGCGCGGAGGAGTTGCGGGGACACGGCGTCACCGCGCTCGCCGTCTCGCCGGGCCATGTCCGGACCGAGCGGGTGATCGAGGCGGGAATGGCCGGGGAGGCGACGGAGAGCCCGCTCTATACGGGCCGCGCCTTCGCGGCGCTGCTCGGGGACGAGGGGCTGCCGCGCCATGCGGGGAAGACGCTGTTCGCCGCCGATCTGGCGCGCGAATACGGCTTCGTCGACGAGGACGGCTCTCAGCCGGCGCGCTTCAACCCGGGCGACGATCCCTCAGCCTGACGCCGCTGCGCTCTCCGGGACCCGGTCGAGCCAGGAGGTCGCGCGCTCGTAGGCCCGGGCGATCTGCAGCAGCGCGAACTCGCTGGCGTCCGGTCCCCATATCTGCATGCCCATGGGCAGCCCGCGCGGATCGAAGCCGACGGGGACATTGATCGCCGGGCCGCCCGACATGGTGACCGGGATGACGACTTCCATCCAGCGATGGTAGCTGTCCATGCTCCTGCCCGCGATCTCCCGCGGCCAGGTCGTCTCGGCCGGGAAGGGGAAGACCTGCGCCGTCGGGAGGATGAGGTAGTCGTAGCGCGCGAACAGGCCCCGCACGTGATGGTACCAGGCGCTGCGCAGGGTCGAGGCGGCCGTGACCTCATAGGCCCCGATTTTCAGCCCGCCCTCGATCTCCCAGACCACTTCGGGCTTGAGCAGGGCGCGCTTCGCCCGGTCCCGCCACAGTGGCGCGAGCCCGGCCCCGACCTGCCAGTGACGCAGGATCTTCCACGCCTGCCAGACCGACTCCATGTCGAATCCCGGGGCGATCTCCTCGATCGTGCAGCCGATCTCCTCGAGAACGCGCAGGGCGGAACGGCACAGGTCGAGGATGCCGTCCTCCATCGGGAGATGCCCGCCGAGATCCCCCAGCCATCCGATGCGCACGCCCCTGAACTCCCGGTCGAGGGGCTGGAGGAAGCGCGCCGGGTCCTCGCGCAGGGAAAGGGGGAGGCGGGGGTCGTATCCCGCCTGTATGGCGAGGAGCCCGGCGAGATCCGCGACATTGCGGGCCATCGGCCCGTTCACCCCCATCTGCGGGATGAAGACCTCCTCGGTCTTGCCCGGCACGCGCCCGAAGGTCGGGCGCAGGCCCAGCACGTTGTTGAACGCGCCGGGATTGCGCAGGGAGCCCGCATGGTCGCTGCCATCGGCGACCGGGAGCAGCCGCATGGCGAGCGCCGCCGCCGCCCCGCCGCTCGAGCCGCCCGCCGTGCGCTTATGGTCGAAGGCGTTGCGGGTCACGCCGAAGACGGGGTTGTAGGTCTGCGAGCCAAGGCCGAATTCCGGCGTGTTGGTCTTCCCGATGACAATCGCCCCTGCGGCGCGCATGCGGGCGACGAAGATCGCGTCCTCCGCCGGCAGGTGATCGCGGAAGAGCGGAGACCCCTGCGTGGTGACGATGTCCTTCGTGGCCGCGAGGTCCTTGATCGCCTGCGGGAAGCCGTGCATCCAGCCCCGCGAGCGCCCCGCCGCGAGTTCCTCGTCGCAGGCGCGGGCCTCGGCGAGCAGCGCGTCGCGCGGGCGCATCGAGACGATCGCGTTGACTTTCGGATTGAGAGCCTCGATCCGGTCGAGATAGGCCGTCATGACCGCCTCGCAGGAAACCTCCCGCGCATGGATCGCCCGGGACAGGCTATGCGCGTCCATGAAGGGAATGGAGGCATCTGCAGGCATCGTTGTGGGCTCCTGGGAAACGGCGACACGCCCAAGGTTAGGCACGCCTCGCCCGGCCCGAAACGCCCACGGCCGCGCCTTCCGCATGGGCGGCGCCCCACGGCGTATCCCGCTCCGGACTAGTTCGGCGCGCCGAGGACAAACAGCCAGAATGCGCTCGACGCGAGGGCCAGCAGGGTTGTCAGGAAGATGCTGCCGGAGGCGAGCGCCACCCCTTCCCGATAATGCTGTGCGAGGAGATAGGCGTTGATCCCCGTCGGACAGGCGGCCAGCATCACGGCGGTCGCGCCCCAGACCGGCGGCAGCGTGAAGACGTGGAAGACCAGCAGGTAGACGATCAGCGGGTGCAGCACGAGCTTCAGCACGGCGATCAGCGCCGGCATCCGCCAGCCCGATTCGAGGCCATAGCGATGAAGCGCCACGCCTGTCGCGACGAGAGCGCCGGGAACCGCGGCCGAGCCGAGCATCTCCAGCATCGTCCACACAGGAGCCGGGAAGTCGATCCCAAGGCTGCGCACGGCGGCGCCTGCGATGATGGCGATGATGACCGGGTGGCGCAGGAGCTTCCTCCCGATCGCGAGAAGCGAAGCCTCGCGTCCCTCGATCAGCAGCGTCGCCGCGGTGAGGGTGATGGGCAGATGGATTCCGATGAGGAGGAAGAGGGGCGCGGCCGACGCCTCGCCATAGGCGCTGAGGATGAGCGGGACGCCGACGAGAACCAGATTCCCCTGCCCCGCGCTGAAGCCGGCGACGATCGCGACGATCCGCGAATTCGCCTCGAAGCGGCGTGCGGCGAGACCGCCGAGGAGCCAGACGATCCCCAGGCCGAGGAAGTATGCTCCCCAGTAGCTCCACGGCTGCACCGCCGGCATGTCCGAGCGGCTCAGCGTCGAGAACAGCAGCGCAGGGATTGCGAGGGTGAAGACGAACTGCGACAGGCTCTCGCCCATGCGGTCGTCGAGGATGCCGAACCGGCGCACCGCCAGCCCGAGCGCGATCAGGCCGAAGACGGGAAAGACGATCGCGAAGGAGGAGAGCATCGACGCCTTCGGTCAGCGCCGATCGGACTGGGCGAGGCGCGTCGGGCCGCCCGCCTTCGCGATCAGCTCGTCGATCTGGTCGCGCTGGCGCATGAACTCGGCGAGCTCCCCGCCATCCAGTTCCTTGCCCCGCGGCACCCGGATCTTCAGCGGGTCGACGAAGCGGCCGTTGACGACGACCTCGTAATGCAGATGCGGTCCGGTGGAGAGGCCGGTATTGCCGACATACCCGATGACCTGCCCTTGCGTCACGCTGGCGCCCGCCTGGATACCGTTGGCGAAGCGGGACATGTGCGAATAGGTCGTGACATAGCCGTTGGCGTGCTGGATCTCGACGCGGCGGCCATAGCCTCCGTCCCACTCCGCCTTGGTGACCTTGCCGTTCCCGGAGGCCAGGATCGGCGTCCCGATGCGGTTCGCCCAGTCGACGCCCGTATGCATGCGCGAGTAGCCGAGGACCGGATGGCGGCGATTGCCGAATCCCGACGTCATGCGCCCTTCCGTGATCGGCTTGCGAAGGAGGAACTTCTTGAGCGAGCGTCCCTCCTCGTCGAAATAGTCGATCGATCCGTCGTCGGGGGAATGGAAGCGATAGATCCGCCGCGTCTCGCCGCCGATTCGCAGCGCGGCCGAGAGTATGTCAACGCGCTCCGGCTCGTCGTCGTCCTGGGTAAAGAAGATGTCCAGCCCGTCGCCGTGCGACACGCGCCGCTGGAAATCGAGGTCATAGGCGAAGATCCGCACCAGTTCCTCGACCGTGGCGGCGCTGAGCCCGTGCTTCATCGCCGTCTCGTAGAGGCTCTCGTAGAGCCTCACGCCGCCCTTTCCGCTTTCCGACGGGTCCGGACGTTCGGCGAGCTGGTTGCTCTCGTCGTCATCCGGGACCGCGACGGCGACGAAGACCCCGGCATCATCGGCTGCGGCGATCGCCTCGACGCCATTCTCCCCGAAAAGCACCACGCGCATCAGCCGGCGCGGATCGCCGGGACGCTCGGCGGGCGCGACGAGGACGCGCACGGAGAGCCCGCGCGGGAGGGCCGCGATCGCCGCCTCCCCGCCAAGCGCCACGACCACCTCGTCAATCTGGGCCTGTGTCGCGCCCTGCTCAAGGAGCAGCTCCGATAGAGCCTGGTCCGGCCCAAGCGTCAGATTGAGCTCCTCGAACTGCGCCTCGGGAGGACGCGCTTCGATCTTCGGCAGCATCGAGACGTTCTCGGGGATGACCCGGACCTCGATGGAATTGAACGGATCGTCGACCACCTGCGCGAAGGCCGATACGTCTGCATATTGCGGCTGGCGCAGGGTGCGGGTGAGCATCATCTGCGCGGGGATCGGGACCGTGGGCCTGCGGCCCGCCTGCTGGGCGATGCGTCGCTCTTCCTCGACCTGGGCGGCGGCCTCCCCGTCCGAGAGCGCCGGAGCGGTCGGTCCGATCTCGAAATTGGTCAGGTCGCGCTTGACCAGAGAGAGATCCGCGCTCTCGAGATCGGGCTCGATCTCCGCCACCCGCTCGGCCGGTTCGCCCGACATCAGGCGCAGAGGGTTGAAGGGCGGGATGTCGGTGGCGTGAAGGCCGGCGGTCTGGGACAGGTTGGTCGCAATCCGCGTAAAGCCCGTCATGCGAATCACTTCCCGGTCCCCGACCTGGGTCGCCATCGGCGCTCGGAAACTGTGCTTTGCGGCGACCGTGAGATCCGTGCGCACCAGGAGGTCGCCTTTGCGCGCCACCTCGCGGGGATTGCTTGCCGAAGCCGGTGTGGTGACCCGGGCCGCCTCCGGAAGCGCGATCACGGTCGACCGACCCTCGATGGCGACGAAGATGGCGGTTCCGAGAAGAGCGGCGCCCGTGAAGGCCGTCAGCACGCTGCCGGCGAGCCAGCGCAGGTTCACGCTCCGCCGCGACGCCTCGGGATGGCTGTCGCCGGCGGGGTCGAGGGGCGGTTCATGGCCGATGTCGATGCCGTCGCCCGCCGTTCCTCCGCGTCTCCTCGCCGGCGCCGGCCTCCGCGCGCCGCCCGATTCGTCCGCTCCCGTCGTGATGCGATTGCCGTCGATCATCTGCCCTGATGTACATGTTGCGCGCGAATAATCCCGCCGGGCCTGCGCGCCGATACGCAACATGCCTGCTTGGCCGAGGGAAATCAACGCGTTGCGGTCGTGGATCAAGGAAGAAACCTGTAAAAGCGGGACAGGCCGGGCGGCGGAGCGGGTTTCAGGCCCGCATTATGTCTCCAGTGAGGCGACGCGGGAGGAAGCAGCCCGCGGGAAGCGGCGCGGTGCGGCTTTGGTCGGGGGATTCGGAAAAATGTCGCCGAATCGTGTTGACAGGAGGGGTGCGGGCGAGTAGAACCCACCCATCGACGCCGGCGCTGCGAAGCGTTCCGGCGGCTTCGCTTCCTCTGGATAGCGCCACGACGCGAGAAACCGGCTCGACCGGTCGATCCTCTGTCGTTATCCCGGTGAAGCTGCGCCAAGGCGCATTGCTCTTTGACTTTGTTGAGAAGGAAGAAGGAGAAGCGTGGTCGGCGTTGTCCTTGCGGGTTTTGCTGTGGCTTTCGGGCTGTGGCTGGACCGAAGAGA
>JAWLCY010000004.1:0-163807 GCA_041686895.1 Saliniramus sp.
CAGCCGAGGAGCACTTCAGCCACTTCGCAGCCACGGAAGGCCGCGCCTGGTAAGCTGGCGCAGCAGCCGGACAGAAGGCGGCGGGGGAAACCCCGCCGCGTTTCTTGTGTGGCGATCGTGGGCTCCGCAGACGGGGAGGGCGCTTGCGGCGGGAAGGCAATGCTCGTATAGGCCTTGTCTCAAATGACGAGCGCCCGCCCCACCTTCCCGCACCGCCACCTCCTCGGCATCGAGGGGCTCTCCCCGCTCGACATCGGGGCCCTGCTCGACCTTGCCGACGAGGCCGTCGACGTCTCGCGACAGGTCGAGAAGAAGAAGGCGACGCTGCGCGGGCGCACGCAGATCAACCTGTTCTTTGAACCATCGACGCGTACGCAGGCCTCGTTCGAGCTTGCGGGCAAGCGGCTCGGCGCTGACGTGATGAACATGTCGGTCGCCTCTTCCTCGGTGAAGAAGGGCGAGACGCTGATCGACACGGCGGCCACGCTCAACGCCATGCGCCCCGATCTGATCGTCGTGCGCCATCATGCGGCGGGAGCCGTCCATCTCCTCGCGCGCAAGGTCGATTGCTCCGTCATCAATGCGGGCGACGGCGCTCACGAGCACCCGACACAGGCGCTGCTAGACGCGCTCACCATCCGCCGCAACAAGGGCCGGATCGAGGGCCTGACGGTCGCGATCTGCGGCGACATCCTGCATTCGCGGGTGGCGCGGTCGAACATGCTCCTGCTCGCCGCCATGGGCGCGCGGGTGCGCCTCGTCGCCCCCTCGACCCTGCTCCCCGCCGGGATCGGCGCGCTCGGATTCGAGACCTTCACCTCCATGCGTGAGGGGCTACACGACGCTGATATCGTCATGATGCTGCGCCTCCAGCGCGAGCGCATGAACGGCTCCTTCGTCCCCTCGGTGAAGGAATATTTCCGCTATTACGGCCTCGATCAGGAGAAGCTCGCCTATGCCAGGCCGGACGCGCTTGTGATGCATCCCGGACCGATGAACCGGGGCGTCGAGATCGCGTCGGATGTCGCGGACGGGACGCATTCCCTGATCAGGGAGCAGGTCGAGATGGGGGTCGCCGTGCGCATGGCCGTCCTCGAGGCGCTGGCGACGCATCTGCCGAACCGCTGAGCCGTCGGAACTCATGAAGAGCGAGCGCCCGTGATGACCTCAACCCGCACCGTCTTCGAGAACGCCCGCCTCGTGGATCCGGCCTCCGGCCGCGAGGAGCGCGGGGGGCTGCTCGTCGAGAACGGCGTGATCGGAGATATTGCATGGGGCGCGACGCCGCAGGCGCCGGAGGGGGCCGAACGAATCGACTGCGCCGGATGCGTCCTCGCGCCGGGCCTCGTCGACATGCGCGCCTTCGTCGGCGAACCGGGGGCGGAGCATCGCGAGACGCTGAAGACGCTCAGCGAGGCGGCCGCCGCCGGGGGTGTGACGACTGTGGTTTCGATGCCCGACACCAATCCCGTCGTTGACGATCCCGCGATCGTCGATTTCGTCCTGCGCCGGGCCCGGGACACCGCCGTCGTGCGAATCCACCCGGCAGCGGCCCTGACCAAGGGCCTGCGCGGCGAGGAGATGACGGAATTCGGCCTGCTCGGCGAGGCTGGCGCGGTGGCTTTCACGGACGGGGCGAGATCGGTCTTGAATGCGCGCGTGATGCGCCGCGCCATGCTCTACGCCCGCGATGTCGGGGCGCTGCTGATCAACCATTGCGAGGACCCGGAGCTCGTTGGCGACGGCGTGATGAACGAGGGCGAATTCGCCTCCCGTCTCGGTCTTCTTGGAATTCCGCGGGAGGCGGAGACGATCGTGCTCGAGCGCGACCTGCGGCTCCTGCGGCTCACGCGCGGGCGCTATCACGCAGCGCTCGTCTCTTGCGCCGATTCGGTCGAGGTCATGGCGCGGGCGCGGGAAGAGGGGCTTGCGGTCACCTGCGGCGTCTCGATCAACAATCTCACGCTCAACGAGAATGATATCGGGGACTACCGCACCTTCCTGAAGCTGTCGCCGCCCCTGCGCGTGGAGGATGACCGGCAGGCGGTAATCGCGGCTCTCGACGCGGGGATCATCGACGTCATCGTCTCCGACCACAATCCGCAGGACGTGGAGACCAAGCGGCTTCCCTTCGCCGAGGCGGCGAATGGCGCGCTCGGCATCGAGACGATGCTCTCGGCGGCGCTTCGCCTCGTCCATGGCGGCCAGATTTCCCTGCCGCGCCTCCTGCGCGCGATGTCCACGCGCCCGGCGGAGATCCTGGGCCTGCCCGGCGGGCGGCTCGAGAAGGGCGCTCCGGCGGATCTGATCCTGTTCGATCCGGAAATGCCGTATGTTCTCGACAAGATGCGGCTGCGCTCGCGCTCCAAGAATTCGCCCTTCGACGAGGCGCGGCTCGAGGGGCGCGTCTTGAAGACCTACGTCGCGGGCCGCTGCGTCCACGACATCGACGCCGGCTGACGGCGGGGAGGATCGGATGCCGGAAGCAATGAGCTGGTCACTCGCCTGGCCGTATTTTCTGGCGGCGGCCGCATTCGGTTACCTTCTGGGCTCTATCCCCTTCGGCCTGATCCTGACGAAGGCGGCGGGCCTCGGCGATGTCCGCAAGATCGGCTCCGGCAATATCGGGACGACGAACGTGCTGCGCACGGGCCGCAAGGACTTGGCCGCCGCGACGCTCGTTCTTGACGCGCTCAAGGGCACGGCCGCCGTCCTGATCGCATGGCAATGGGGGCCCAATACGGCAATACTCGCGGCGCTCGGTGCGTTCGTCGGCCATTGCTGGCCTGTCTGGCTCGGATTCCGGGGCGGGAAGGGCGTCGCCACCTATATCGGCGTGCTTCTCGGACTGAAGCCGCTGGCGGGCCTGATCTTCTGCGGGATCTGGGTCGCGATCGCGGTCACGACGCGCTATTCGTCGCTCTCGGCTCTCACCGCAAGCCTTGCCGCACCCTTTGTCCTCTGGTGGCTGGGGGAAGGCCAGATGGCGGAGCTCGCGGTCTTGCTTACAATCCTGATTTGGTGGAAACATCGCGAAAACATTTCGAGATTGATTTCCGGCAAAGAGAACAGGATCGGCAAGAAGGATGAGCGCCCGACTGACGGATGAGCAGCGTCTCGACTGGTTGCGGCTGATCCGCAGCGAAAATATCGGGCCGCGCACCTTTCGCGCCCTGATCAACCAGTATGGCGGCGCTGGCGCGGCGCTTGAGGCGCTCCCGGATCTCGCGCGCAAGGGCGGCCGGCTGATGCTGCGGGTGGCGACGCGCGACGAGGCCCTGCGCGAGCTCGAGGCGGCGGAGCGCATCGGAGCGCGTTTCATCGCGATGGGCGAGCCTGAATATCCCAAGCCCCTGCAGGCGACCGATTCGGCGCCGCCGCTGATCTGCGTGCGCGGCGACCTCTCCGCATTGAAGAAGCCGGCGGCTGCGATCGTCGGCTCGCGGAACTCTTCGGCGGCCGGGCTGACATTCACCGCCCGGCTCGCCCGCGACCTCGCCGATGCGGGTTTCCTCGTGGTCTCGGGCCTGGCCCGAGGCATCGATACCGCCGCCCACAAGGCTGCCGTCGATGGTGCGACGGCGGCGGTCATGGCCGGGGGGCAGGACCGCATCTACCCGTCGCAGAACAAGCCGCTGCTCGAGAAGATCGTTGCCGAAGGCGGGGTCGCGATCTCCGAAATGCCCTTCGGATGGGAGCCTCGCGCTCGCGATTTCCCCCGGCGAAACCGCATTGTCTCCGGGTTGTCGCTCGGGATCGTGGTGATCGAGGCGGCACGGCGGTCCGGATCGCTGATTACCGCGCGTTTCGCGAACGAGCAGGGCAGGGAGGTTTTCGCCGTGCCGGGCTCACCCCTCGATCCGCGCTCGGAGGGCACCAACGACCTGATCCGCCAGGGGGCGACGCTCTGCGCATCGTCGGATCATGTGGTTTCCGCGCTCATGCCGCTCGTCGACACGGACTGGGAGGCGCGGCTCGAGGCGCGCGAGCCGGAGCCGATGCGCACCGAGACCCTGTGGGACGAACTCGATTTCCTGACCTTCGACGAAGCGCTCGGGCCGGTTCCGACCGCTCCTGTCTTCGAAGAGGACGAGCGGCCCCTCCATGATGAAGCCGCCGTCGATCCGCGGCGCATCCTCTTCGAACTCCTTGGACCGAGCCCGGTCTCGATCGACGATCTCGCGCGCCAGTCAGGAATGCCGGTGCGTGCAGTGCAGGGATTGCTGCTCGAGTTCGAGATCGACGGACGCCTCGAACGGCACGGCGGCAATGCCGTGTCGCTGGTCGAGCGCCAGGAGGCTTTCTGAGCACCGGTAGCTCGAGCATCTTGCCTCGTTTCAGCTGGCGTCGCGTTTCGCCGCGCGCTCCCCACGCTGCGCGTCAAGACGCTCTGGAGCTGCCCGGGATGTCCTTGAGGAGCGCTTGCTCGACTTGACGCAAGCCGTCGCTTCCATGCGCGCCATCTCGAGGAAATAAGCGAGGAGGTCCATGTCGGCGTGCCGCGCCATGATGCTCAGTTCAGCACTCAACGCCGCGATATAGCGCGCGGTGTCGAGGCGATCCGGTGCAGGCCGCTCACGCGCGTCGCCGTCCACACGTGGGTCGTCACGGGTTGTTCGAGACGTTAATGACATCGTTCACCATTTGCCGCAGGGGTTGACGGTCGCCCCAGAGAGTCTGCCAGGGCCTACAACCTATGCGAGCTAATGCTGGATTTACAGTAAAAAGTTGCTCGCTTTCCGCGAAAATTTTCGCCGCCGCGCCTGATGCGCCGCCGCAGGCTAGAGGGCGAGGAGGGTTATCATGACCGGCATCGTCACCATCGCGAGCAGGGTCTGGATGGTGATGATTTCGGCCATGAGGGGCGCATCGCCGCCCATCTGCTTGGCGAGGATGTAGCCGCCGCTCGCGGTGGGGACCGTCGTCGCTATGGCGACGATGACGAGATCATTTCCCGCGACGCCGGCCAGCCGCGCGATCGTGACCGCAATGACGGGAAGGAGGAACATCTTCAGGGCGATCGAGAGCCAATGCCCGGCGCGCGGGGTCGCGAGGCGGCGCATGTCGAGCCCCGCCCCCACGACGAGGAGCCCGGCGGCGAGCGCTGCGTCGCCCAGGATTCCGAGCAGCGAGACGAAGGAGCCGGGCAGCGGAAGGCCCGTCACGTTGAGAATGATCCCGGTCACCGAGGACCAGATGAACGGGTTTGTCACCACCGTCCGCACCACCATCATGGGCGTCTGCGGCGTCCCGGAGGCGTAGCGGACGAGGACGCCGATCGCGAGCAGATTGAGCAGCGGTATCATTGCCGCGACGGCGACAGCCATCAGCGCCAGCCCCCGGTCGCCAAACATGCTTCCCGCGACCGCGAGCCCCACGAAGGTGTTCCAGCGCGTACATCCCTGGAAGACCGAGGTGAAGCTCGGTCCCGACAGGGCGAGGCGCTTTTCAAGCATGTTGCGACCCGCGACAAGCATGATCGCGATGATCAGGATGGCGGCGATCATCGCGCCGCCCATGCCGAAGACCGGAACGCGGGAAAGGTCCGCGCGCGCGAGCGTCAGGATGATGATGGCGGGAAAGAAGATGACATAGGTTACCCGCTCGATTCCGGGCCAGTGCTTTTCCTCGATGAAGCCCGTGACCCGCGCGGCCCATCCCGAGACGATGACAAGGAAGACCGGAACGAGGGAAGTGAGAACCGAAGCCATCGCGGGCGGGCCTTTGCGGAAGGGGACAGGCGCGCAGGCGTCGCCAGCGAGCGACGCCCTGTGTCAAGCGCCACGCTTTTGGTGTCAATGCGGGTTTCGGCGACGTGGATAGGGCAAAAGGCGAAGCGTGGCTGCGCGCCTTCCGCTCACTTCGGGGTGGGGAGGTCCGGCGCGAGGGTCTTTGGCGGATCATCGGGCGAGAAGGTCATCGGCCGGTTGAGTCGGATCAGGGGCTCCATCTGCCAGATCCCGATGAGGGCGACGATCACGCCGAACAGGGCGGCCTCGCTCTCCCCCTCGCGCCAGGCATAGAGCGTGAAGAGCATGATCGCCGCAAAGAGCGCGGCTGCGCTTGCCACCATCGCGTACCAGAAGAACAGCGGCCGCCCGGCGACGAAGCGGGCGTTGGGGCTGGCCTTGGCTACCGCCTTGAGAAGCTGCCTGACAAAGGCTCCGTAGGCTGCGTCCTGGCGATCGGCGAAGACCATGCTGCGATAGCTGACGGACGAAAATGTGACGGAGGGACCCTCGGAGAACTTGATCCGCGTGCGCATCTGGCTCTGCGCGAAGGAGCGCGGCTGGAACATCAGGCGCACCTCCTCGACCTTGCCGAGCGGCATGTCGATGATCTGCCCGACGCGGTCGATTCGAAGCGTCCGCCCCGTGATGCTGAACGCGACGGGCATGCTTGCGGGGCGTGGGCAATGGGCGTAGCTGGCGCCCGGTTCGTCAGCAAGGTTCTTCATGGCGCCTTTTCGCGATGTTCCGTCCGGAACGCAAGCGGAAACGGGGCCGTTCCCCGTCTGTGACGCGATACGGAAGATCTCAGCCAAGCGCGCGCATCGCGCCGTCGAGCCCCTCGACCGTGAGGGGGAACATCCTGCCCTCGAGAAGACTGCGCATCATCCCGATGGACTGGGTGTAGCCCCAATGCGCCTGCGGGACCGGGTTGAGCCAGACCGCCCGGCTGAAATGGCCGGTCAGCCGCTCCATCCAGACCTGCCCCGCCTCCTCGTTCCAGTGCTCCACCGAACCGCCCGGCATGGCGATCTCGTAGGGGCTCATCGAGGCGTCACCGACGAAGACGGCGCGGTAATCGGAGCCGTAGGTGCGGATCACGTCCTGGGTCGGCGTCACCTCGGCGTGGCGGCGGCGATTGTCCTTCCAGAGGGCTTCATAGGGGCAGTTGTGGAAGTAGAAATGCTCGAAGTGCTTGAATTCCGCGCGCGCCGCCGAGAAGAGTTCCTCCGCCCGCTCGATATGCCAGTCCATGGAGCCCCCGACATCGAGGAAGAGCAGGACCTTGACGGCATTGCGCCGCTCCGGGCGCATGCGGACATCGAGCCATCCCTTGTGCGCCGTCTCCCGGATCGTCCCGTCGAGATCGAGCTCGTCGGCGGCCCCGGTGCGGGCGAAGCGCCGCAGGCGGCGCAGGGCGATGCGCATGTTGCGCACCCCGAGTTCGACATTGCCGTCGAGATCCCGGAACTCGCGCTTGTCCCAGACCTTCACGGCGCGGAAATTCCGGTTGCCGTCCTGACCGATGCGGACGCCCTCGGGATTGTAGCCATAGGCGCCGAAGGGGGATGTGCCGGCGGTGCCGATCCATTTCGAGCCGCCCTGGTGGCGCCCCTGCTGGTCGCGCAGGCGCTCCTTCAGCGTCTCGAAGAGCTTGTCCCAGCCCATCGCCGCGATCTCGCGCTTCTCATCGTCGGTGAGGTAGCGCTCGGCCAGCTTGCGCAGCCATTCCTCGGGAATCTCCCGCGCCGCGACGCCCTCGCCGAGGCTCTGGACACCGCTGAAGACCTGGCCGAAGACGCGGTCGAACTTGTCAAGATTGCGCTCGTCCTTCACGAGGCAGGCGCGCGAGAGATAGTAGAATTCGTCGACCCGCTTCTCCGCGAGATCGTGATCCAGCGCCTCGAGAAGGGCCAGATACTCGCGGAGCGTCACCGGCAGGCCGGCGGCGCGCAATTGCGTGAAGAAGTTCAATAGCATGCGCGCAATGTCGGGGAAGTCGGCCACTCTGGCAAGAGGCGTCCGACGGGCAATGGAATGCGCGAATGGCCTTATCTACGGACCGGGTAGGGCGGACGCGTCGATTTGCAGTTCGCCCTTCGGCCCAGCTCGGGTTAGAAGCATGGCAGATTTTGGAGGGGCCGATGCTGATTCTGATCCTGGGCTTGATCATTTTTCTGGGCGTGCACGCCTTCACGATGATGCGCGAGCGGCGCGCGGAGGCAATCGCTCGCTTCGGCGAGACGGGGTACAAGGGGCTTTACGCGGTCGCGTCGCTGATCGGCATCGTTCTGATCTCGATCGGCTTCGCGGAATATCGCGCCAGCGGCTACATCCAGATCTGGTGGCCGCCGATCTGGACCCAGCATCTGGCGCTGCTTCTGGTCATGTTCGCGTTCATCCTCTTCCCGGCGGCGTATCTTCCCGGCTACATCAAGCAGAAGACGAAGCATCCGATGCTGGCGGCGGTGAAGATCTGGGCGTTCGCCCATCTGCTCGCCAACGGGGATCTCGGCTCCATGCTTCTGTTCGGAGGGTTCCTCGCCTGGGCCGTCATGGCGCGGATCAGCTCCAAGCGCCGTCCCGGAGCGGGTGTCGTGGCGAAGCCGAAGGCGCTGAACGACGTGATCGCCGTCGCCGTCGGCCTCGCGGCCTATGTGGCCTTCGCCTTCTATCTCCATCCGCTCTGGATCGGAGTGCCCGTGATCACGCGCGCGGCGGGCTGATCGCATGTCGGTGCAGAAGAGCCTCCGCCGCCTGACCGCCCCGGATATCCGAGCCCGCAAGGGTGCCGAGCCGATCGTCGCGCTCACCTCCTATCACGCCCACACGGCGGGGCTCGTCGATCGCTTCGCCGACGTGATCCTCGTCGGGGATTCGCTTGGCATGGTGATGCACGGGCTCGAATCCACCGTGCCCGTCACCCTCGACATGATGATCCTCCAGGGGCAGGCCGTGATGCGCGGCTCCTCCCGGGCGCTGGTCGTGGTCGATCTTCCCTTTGGGTCCTACGAGGAGAGCCCGGAGCAGGCCTTCCGGTCCGCCGCGCGGGTCATGAAGGAGACCGGCTGCGGCGCGGTCAAGCTCGAGGGCGGGGCGCGGATGGCCGCGACCGTGCGGTTCCTCGCGGAGCGCGGGATCCCCGTCATGGGGCATGTCGGGCTGACGCCGCAGGCGATCAACGCGCTCGGGTCCTTCCGCGCGCAGGGCCGCGAGCGCGCGCAATGGCCGGCGATCATCGCCGATGCCGAGGCGGTGGACCAGGCCGGGGCGTTCTCGATCGTGGTCGAGGCCGTCGCCGAGCCTCTCGCGGTCGAGGTCACGAAGGCGGTCTGCGCGCCGACGATCGGCATCGGGGCGTCGGCGTCCTGCGACGGGCAGATCCTCGTCCTCGAGGACATGCTGGGGCTGACGGAACGCGCGCCGAAATTTGTGCGCCGCTATGCGGATCTCGGCCCGGCAATCGCGGATGCCGTGGAACGCTACGCCGAGGATGTCCGTGCCAGGCGCTTTCCCGGACCCGAGAACACCTATCCGGAAAAGACGCGCTAGCAAAAGCGCTCTCGCCACGGGCGGCCGGCTGTGCTAGGCGACCGTTTCCGAATTCCATGAAAAGCCGAGGCGGCCGCGGCCGCGGGCACGGATCGAGACATGAACGAGTTTTTTCGCGAGGTTGACGAGGAATTTCGCCGCGATCAGGTCGCCCGGTTCTGGAAGCGCTGGAGCGGCCTCCTGATCGGCCTGGCGCTGGTCGTCGTCGCCGGCGTCGGCGGCTGGCGTTACTGGCAGTACCTCGAGGATACGCGCGCCCAGGATGCGGCGGCCCGCTTCTACGAGGCGCAGCAGCAGATCGCCGAGGGCAACACCGCTCAGGGCCAGGAGCGGCTCGAGGAACTGGCGCTCGAGGAACATGCGGGTTACGCAGCGCTCGCCCGCCTGCGCCTTGCGGCTTCGCTCGGCGCGCAGGATCCCGTTGCCGGTGCGCGCGCCTACGAGGAGCTGGCCGGGGACACGACCGTTCCCGCGACCATGCGTGACCTCGCCCGGCTGCGGGCGGCGCTGCTTCTGCTCGATTCCGATTTCGACAACGCCGCCGCCACCTTGCAGGGGCTTGCCGCTCCCGCCAACCCGTTCCGCCACACTGCCCGCGAGGCGCTCGGCGTCGCGGCGCTCAACCGCGGCGACTATGACGCGGCCGGGACCTGGTTCGATCAGGTCGCAGCCGACGCGGAGACCCCGAGCGCCCTGCGCGACCGCCTCGAAATCTATTCTGCTCTGGTCGCAGCCGGTCCCCTGCAGGCGACGCAGTAGAACGCTGGAAGCGAGCCGATCATGTCGCCCACCGTCGCTATCGTCGGCCGCCCGAATGTCGGCAAGTCCACGCTGTTCAACCGGCTCGTGGGCAAGAAGCTCGCCCTCGTCGACGATCGCCCCGGCGTGACCCGCGACCGGCGGGAGGGCGAGGCGCGCCTTGCGGACCTGCATTTCCGGATCGTCGACACCGCCGGTCTCGAGGAGGCCGATCCGGATTCGCTCCTCGGGCGCATGCGCGCGCAGACGGAAGCCGCGATCGGCGAGGCTGACGTCATCCTCTTCGTCATCGACGCCCGCACCGGACTTCTCCCGGCCGACGCGCCCTTCGCGGAGCTGGCGCGCAAGTCCGGCCGCCCGGTCATCCTCCTGGCGAACAAGGCCGAGGGCGCGGCGGGAGCGGCGGGAGCCTACGACGCTTATGCGCTCGGGCTCGGCGAGCCCATCGCCTTTTCCGCCGAGCACGGCGTCGGCCTCGGCGATCTCTATGACAGGCTCTCCGAGCTGTTGCCGGACGCTGTCGAGGGTGGGGACGAGGAGGAGGAAGAGGATCTGGAGGGCAAGCCGGTCCAGATCGCGATCCTCGGGCGCCCGAACGCGGGCAAGTCGACCTTGATCAACAGGCTTCTTGGAAACGAGCGGCTGCTCACGGGCCCCGAGGCGGGGATCACGCGAGACGCGATCACGATCGAATGGAGCTGGCGCGGACGGCCCGTGAAGCTTATCGACACGGCAGGCCTGCGCAAGCGCGCGCGGATCGATGACAAGCTCGAAAAGCTTGCAACATCGGACGGGCTGCGCGCGATGCGCTTCGCCGAGGTCGTCGTGATCCTGCTCGATTCAACGATTCCCTTCGAGAAGCAGGACCTGACCATCGTCGATCTGATCGAGCGCGAGGGCAGGGCGGCCGTGATCGGCCTGAACAAGTGGGATCTCGTTGCCGACCAGACGGGGTTGCTCAAGGAGCTTCGCGAGAAGGCGACGAGGCTTCTTCCCCAAGTGAAGGGGCTGCCCGTGGTGCCGCTCTCGGGCCTCGCTGGTGAGGGTCTCGACAAGCTGATGCAGGCGGTCTTCAAGGCGCACGAGGTCTGGAACCGCCGGGTGCCGACGGCGCGCCTCAACCAGTGGCTGGCGGAGGCGCTGGAAGCGAATCCCCCGCCCGCGGTGTCGGGGCGGCGCATCAAGATCCGCTACATGACGCAGGTGAAGTCGCGTCCGCCGCACTTCGCCTTTTTCGGAAACCAGCTCAACGCCTTGCCAAAATCCTACACGCGCTATCTGGTGAACGGATTGCGCGAGGCCTTCGACCTTCCGGGCGTTCCCATCCGCGTCTCCCTGCGGACGGGCAAGAATCCCTACGACAAGGACCGCGAATAGGCCTTTAAGTCGGCCGCTGGGACGACATTTCCGCCGCCTTCTTGCGCGCGAGGCCGAGCCGGTGCTCGCGCCAGATCACGAAGATCCCCGCCGCGATGACGATCGCCGCGCCGATCAGCACGACCCGTTCCGGCCAATGGCCGAAGACGAACCAGCCGAGCAGCACCGCCCAGATCATCGTGGTGTATTCGAAAGGCGCGATGAGCGACGCGTCGCCGTAGCGATAGCTCTGTGTCAGCAGGATCTGCCCGATCCCTCCGAGGATGCCGATCGTCACGAGGATCGCGAGGTCCCCCGCATCGGGCATATGCCAGCCCAGGACGATGCTGAAGAGCCCGATGATGGCCGCGAACAGCGAGAAATAGAAGACGATCGCCCCCGTGCGCTCGGTCATCGTGAGGCGCCGGACCTGGATCGTCGCGCCGGCGCTGCAGACGGCGCCGAGCAGCGCCAGCATCGCTCCGATGGCCCGCCCTTCGTCCGCGTCCGCCTGCGTGGCGACCCCGAAATGCGGCGTCAGCATGATCAGCACGCCGACGAAGCCGATGGCGACCGCGCTCCAGCGATAGGCGCGCACAACCTCCTTCAGCAGGATGACCGCCAGGACCACGACGATGAGAGGCGACGCGTAGCCGATCGCGACGGCGTCGGAGAGGGGCAGATAGGAGAGGGCCATGAAGCCGGAGAACATCCCCAGCGTGCCGATCACGCTGCGCAGCGCATGGCCCTTGAGGTTATGCGTGCGCACCGCGTTGATCAGGCTGTCGCTGACGGCCATCCAGATGAGCAGGGGGATAATGGCGAATGCGGAGCGGAAGAAGATCAGCTGCCCGACCGGGTAACGGTCGCTCACATACTTGATCGTCGCCGCCATCACGGTGAAGGCGATCGCGGACAGAACTTTCAGCAGAATGCCGACGAGGGGCTGCAAGGGGAGGGGCGTCCGGGGAATGAGCGAGCCGAAGGATGACCACGGTTCGACAACTTTTTAAAGCGCGTTGCGCGCACGCGCAGGTGCGCGCCACGCGCATGGCGTCCCTCAGGATAGCAATGTCATCAAACTGCAACAGCAGAAGGAGAAAAGGTTTCAATCGACACTGAAAGGATTCGGTCGTGGCCAAAGATCAGAATGCCTTGCGCGTCCGCACGCTTTTTCTCTCTGATATTCATCTTGGAACAAAAGGCTGCCAGGCGGATCTGCTCCTGGAGTTTCTGCGTCATTACGATGCCGACATCGTCTATCTCGTCGGCGACATCATCGACGGCTGGCGCCTGAAATCAGGCTGGTACTGGCCGCAGGCGCATAACGACGTGGTCCAGAAGCTGCTGCGGAAGGTCCGCAGGGGAGCGCGCCTGATCTATGTGCCTGGCAATCATGACGAATTCCTGCGTGAATATGTCGGCAGCAATTTCGGCGGGATCGAGATCTGCGAGCGCGCGGTCCACGAGACGGCGGATGGCCGTCGTCTTCTCGTCATGCACGGCGACGAGTTCGACATGGTGATGAAGCACGCCCGCTGGCTCGCCCATCTCGGCGACGGCGCCTATACGGTGGCGCTGTTTCTCAACACCCATCTCAACGTGGTGCGGCGGCGCCTCGGCCTGACCTACTGGTCGCTCTCGGCCTGGGCCAAGAACCGCGTGAAGAATGCGGTCAACTTCATCAGCCGATTTGAGGAGTTCCTCGTTTCGGAAGCCGCGCGCCATCGCGCGGATGGCGTCGTCTGCGGCCATATCCATCATGCGGCGCTGCGCGACATCGAGGGCGTAACCTACCTGAATACCGGCGACTGGGTCGAATCCTGCACCGCGATCGTCGAACATTATGACGGCAGCTTCGAGCTGATCCGGTGGAACGAGCGCCGGCAGAGCCTGCGCCCGGCGGCGCAGCCCGCTCCCGCGCTTCTTGCGCCGGAGCCCCGGAAGGCGGTGGCGTAATGCGCCTGCTCGTCGCAACAGACGCCTGGCGTCCCCAGATCAACGGCGTGGTGCGCTCGCTGGAGCAGATGGCGTCGCATGCCGGCGCCTTCGGAGTGGAGATCGCCTTCGTGACGCCGCTCGATTTCCGCTCCGTGCCGATGCCGACCTATCCGGAAATCCGCCTGTCGCTCGCGTGGCCCGGCAGGCTCGCGCGGATGATCGACGCATTCGCCCCGACGCATGTCCATATCGCGACGGAGGGGCCGATCGGGCTCGCCGCCCGCACGATCTGCCTGTCTCGCGGTCAAAGGTTCACGACGAGCTATCACACCCGCTTTCCGGAATACATCGCGGCGCGGACATGCATTCCGGAGAGCTGGAGCTATCACCTGATCCGGCGGTTCCACAATGCCGGGAGCGGCGTCATGGTCAGCACGGATTCTCTCGAAAGGGAACTCGCGGGCCGCGTCTTCCGCAACATCATGCGCTGGACGCGCGGCGTGGACACGCAGCTCTTTCGCCCACGCGGGCGCTCGGTCCTCGATTGCGAAGGGCCGGTTTTCCTTACCGTCGGGCGGGTCGCGGTCGAGAAGAACCTGGAGGCGTTCCTCTCGCTCGATCTTCCCGGGACGAAGGTGGTGGTCGGCGATGGTCCGGCGCGCGCAAGGCTCGAGCAGCTCTATCCTCGCGTCCGGTTCCTCGGGACGCTGACAGGAGAGGCGCTCGCCGAAGTCTATGCGTCCGCCCATGTCTTTGTCTTTCCGAGCCTGACGGACACGTTCGGCATCGTTCTGCTCGAAGCCCTCGCCTCGGGCCTTCCCGTCGCCGCCTATCCGGTGACGGGGCCAATGGATGTCATCGGAGGTTCAGGGTGCGGGGTGCTTGATCAAGATCTCGGGAGGGCGGCGCTCGCCGCGCTTGCGATCGACCGCGGACGCTGCCGCGCCCTTGGCGAGCGGTTCACCTGGCGCGAGAGCGCGCGGCAGTTCTTCAGCAATATCGTCGAGGCGCACGAGCGGGCGGGCGCCGTTCGCCAGCCGATCCTGACTCCTGCTATGTGAAGCGGCGCAGCTTTTCCGTCACGTCCAGCGCATCCAGATCCGCAAGCGGGTCGGGCTGCCCGGCCGCGGCGGAGAACGGTTCCGTTTCCTCCCCCGCATCGCCGACTATCTCGATTTCACCCTCGCAGTCCATATCGTCGGCCGCGAACGCGGTCTCGGAGAGCTCATCCGCCGGCGCGTCCGCCCACGCGACTTCCTCGAGTTCGAGGGCAACCGCTTCCTCGCCCGGCAGGGGCGGGTGGCCGATGCCGGACGGTGGCGGGAGAGGGCTGTCGACATCGAAGAAATAGGCGTCCGCGGCGGATGCCTCCTCGACAAATTCTGTTTCTGCCGCGGCTGGTGCTGGTTGGACGATATAGGTGTCCACGTCATCCTGGCTGAGGCCGTTGAACACGTCGAGGCTCTCGCTGAGATCGACGGCGCGGCGCTCGCCGGCGCTCCCGGACGCGGTTTCGTCGTCATCCGCCGCGATGCCCCAGATCTCGATCATCGCATTGATGCGGCCTTCGAGATAGCGCAGGGTGTTGACGATGCGGCTGGTCCGCTGGGCGGTGAGGTCCTGGAACGAGCAAGCGGTGTAGATGTCGGTCGCGCGGCGATCGAGTTCGTCGCACATGCTTTCGCTCGCACCCTCCTCCCGGAGGGTCCAGGCGGCCTCCTGGACGTGCTCGGCTGCCTCCAGAATGTCGGAGGTGGCGCGCTCGGTGGTGCGGACGATCGCGTCGAGCGCCTCGGAGGCGACGTTGAGATCCGTCGGCTCCCCCTGATGCGGGCGGATCGAGGCAATCTCGGCCTTGGTCTTCGAGATCGCCTTCGCCATCTCGAGCAGGTCGAACCGAAGGCGGTCAACCTGGGAGGTCTCGCGCTCCTTCTGAACCAGGTTCTCGATCCGCCCGATAGCCTCGAGCAGGGTCTGCGTGTCTGCGTTCCGGTTGCGGCGGGCATATTCGGCAAGGAACCAGCGGCCGCGCGCGGTCTCCATGACCGCGCTTTCAATCGCGTCGTACTCGGCCTCCGGGACCGTCGAGAGGGCTTTCGACTCGCTCATTCCGTTCTCGCTGCGCCTTGCATTCGAATCGCTGTCATTGCGATTATTATCTACAAGCCTCGCCAGAAACTCTTTATTGCAGCTTAAAAAATGCGGGAATTTCCGGCTCCGGCAGATGCCGTCGCGGCCCGGCCGGACGGAAACCATTGGCAGGCAAGAGTTGTAGCGATGAGAATCCGGCAATGAAGCCGAGCATGAAGATCCGCCTGTCCGCCGTCAGCGCATCAATCTTCGCCGGCATCGGCGTCTACATGCCGTTTTTCCCGGTCTGGCTGCAGCATCAGGGGCTGGACGGGGCGGCGATCGGGGTGATCCTCGCGACGCCGATCGTGGTCCGCATCCTCGTCACGGCGCCCCTGGTCGGCTTGACGGAACGCGGCGTCGAGCCGCGCGCCCTGCTCTTCGTGGCGCAACTCTTCCTGGCCGGCATCTACGGGGCGCTCCTGTGGGCGAGCGGGGCGATTGCAATCGGAATGGTGGTGGCGCTGGCAGCGGTCGCGCAGGCGGCGCTGGTTCCGACGGCCGACCTCGTGACGACCGACGCCGTCAGGGAAAACCCGCGGCTGAGCTACGGCGGCATCCGCTTGTGGGGGTCGCTCTCCTTCCTGCTGGCGTCCGTGGGCGCCGGCTATCTTCTGGCGGCGGCCCCCATCGACGCGGCAATTGTCGCCGTCAGCGGTCTAGCCCTCGTCTCCGCCTTCATCGCCCTCGGCATTCCGAAGGAGCGGCGGCCGCGTCCGCTGGATGCCGGGAAAAAGGCGAAGGTTCGGCTACCCGCCGCTCTCCTGTGGCTGATCGCGGGCGCGGCCCTGATTCAGGCAAGCCACGCAGCCGTCTATGCCTTCGGCTCCATCCTGTGGCGCAGCAAGGGCTTTGCGGAACCGGTGATCGGATATTTCTGGGCGGTCGGCGTCGTCGCCGAGATCCTGCTCTTCTGGATAGTCGGGCGCGGCATTGGCCGCGACGCGACGGGCGTCGGGCTGATGACGCTCGGCGCCGCCGCCGCGGTGATCCGCTTCACGGGTCTCGCCTTCGAGCCGGGGCTGGCGGCGACGCTTCTCCTGCAGGTGCTGCACGGCCTCAGCTTCGGAGCCGCCCATCTCGGAATCATGATGGCCCTGACGGCGCTCGCTCCTCCCGGTGCGCGGGGGCGCGCCCAGGGGCTGTTCGCGACGGGAATGGCGATCGCGATGGCCATGGGGATGGTCGCGAGCGGGCAGCTCTACGCGATCCTTGCGGAATACGTTTATCTTGCGATGCCGCCGCTGGCCGCGACGGGCGCCCTCTGCGTGTTGATCGCGAGCCGCAACCTGAGGATTCAGCCCCAGAGCTCGGGGCCGGGCGGGTAGACGAGGCCGTCAGCGTAGCGCAAGCCGTTCTCCCTGTCCCTCGCCAGAAGAAGCGGCCCGTCGAGATCGACGAAACGCGCCCGTCCGGTCAACAGCATGGCCGGAGCCATCGCAAGCGACGTGCCCAGCATGCAGCCGACGAAGAGGCCGAACCCGCGCTTCTGCGCCTCGTCGGCAAGTGCGAGGGCTTCGGTGAGGCCCCCCGTCTTGTCGAGCTTGATGTTGATGAGATCGTAGAGCCCTTCGAGGCGTGGCAGGCTCGAGCGGTCGTGGGCGCTTTCGTCGGCGCAGAGCGGTACCCGGCGCACGATGCCGCGCAAGGCCTCGTCGCGGTCGGCATGGAGCGGCTGTTCGACCAGGGCGTAACCGGCATCCGCGCAGGCGTCGACGAGGCGCTGCAGGCCATCCTCCGGCCAGCCCTCGTTCGCGTCGGCGATGAGCGTCGTATCGGGGGCGGCCCTGCGGATGGCGGCGATCCGGTCGAGGTCCCCCTCCGGGGCGCCGAGCTTGATCTTGAGAATGGGCCGCGACGCGGCGCGGGCGGCTGCTTTTGCCATGGCCTGCGGCGTGTCGAGGCTGATCGTGTAGGCGGTTGTCGCCGGCCGTACGCGGTCGAGCCCTGCGGTGACATGGGCGGGAATTCCGCTCAGCTTCGCTTCGAGATCCCAGAGCGCGCAATCGAGGGCGTTGCGCGCCGCGCCGGCGGGGAGGGCGGCGGCGAGGGCATGGCGGTCGGCTCCCCCCTCGATCAGCGCGCGGGCGGCTTCGATGGCCGCGGCGACCCCCTCGACCGATTCGCCGTAGCGGCGATACGGGACGCACTCGCCTCGTCCGGTGCGGCCATCCTGGCGAACCGTGGCGGTGACCACCTCCGCCTCGGTGCGCGAGCCGCGCGAGATCGTGAACGTGCCGGCGATCGGGAAGGTCTCTATCGCGATTTCCAGGCTGCGCTTCATGATCGTGAACACTCCGTAAACGTTCCGCCTCGACTCGTCTGGCTCCGGCAGGCTATCACCTATCTCCGTTGCGGCCAGTTCCGGGAATCGCTTGCCATTGTCGACCGATGCCTTAGCCGATGATGCAAATCTGCACGAGCCCGCCCTCGACCGGGGCGAGGGTGCTCGGCTCGACGGCGTGGAGACGCTCGTCGCCGGCGGCGAGTGGACCGCGGAGCATGCTTCGGCGGTGGAGCGCGCGGCGATTCAGGCGCGTTTCGACGAAGGCCCTCCCGAGAAAGTCGCGATCGACCTCTCCGGCTTGAGCCGGCTCGACACGATGGGCGCGCTCATTCTGACGCAGATTCGCTTTGGGCTTGAGGCGAACGGCGCGCAGGTCGATTTCGTCAACGAGAAGGAAGCGCATCGGATTCTCCTGCGGGAGGTTTCCGCCCGTCACGTGGAGGCCCCGCCGGTTCCCCATCGTTCCCGCTTCGTCAACTTTCTTACCGAGGTCGGCGAGACCATGGTGATGAGCTGGCGCGACCTCGTCTCGGGGATCGCCTTCCTGGGCGAGGTCTTCGCGGCGGTCGCGCGGATCGCGCTGCATCCCTCTCGCTTTCGGGCGACGGCCCTCGTGAACCAGATCGAGCAGGTCGCCTTCAAGGGCGTTCCGATCATCACGCTGATCTCGTTCCTCGTCGGCGCGATCATCGCGCAACAGGGCGTATTCCAGTTGCGGCAATTCGGGGCGACGACCTTCGTCGTCGATCTCGTGGGCATCCTCGTCCTGCGGGAACTCGGCGTGCTCCTGACCTCGATCATGGTCGCCGGCCGCTCCGGCTCGGCATTCACGGCCGAAATCGGATCGATGAAGATGCGCGAGGAGATCGACGCGCTGCGCGTGATGGGGCTTGATCCGATCGAGGTCCTGATCGTGCCGCGCCTGCTCGCGCTCGTCATCGGCCTGCCGCTCCTGACGTTTCTCTCGTCGATGTCGGCGATGTTCGGAGCGCTGATCGTTTCCTGGATCTACGCGGATATCAGTCCGGACGTCTTCCTCGCGCGTCTCCAGGACGCGATCGCCCTGAACACTTTCTTCGTCGGGCTCATCAAGGCTCCGTTCATGGCCCTCGTCATCGGGGTCATCGCCTGTATCGAAGGGCTGGCGGTGAAAGGCTCCGCCGAGTCGCTCGGTCGTCAGGTGACATCCTCCGTGGTGAAGGCGATCTTCATGGTAATCGTGATGGACGGGCTCTTCGCGATCTTCTTCGCAGCGATCGACTACTGATGGAACAGATGACGCAATCGCCTCCCCAGCAAGCATCCGACGGCGCCGCTGCCGACGAACGCGAGGTCGTCATCCGGGTGCGGGATCTGGAGGTCGGCTTCGGGACGAAGACGATCATGAAAAACCTTGATCTCGACGTCTATCGCGGCGAAATCCTCGGCTTCGTCGGGGGATCGGGGCAGGGAAAGTCGGTGCTCACGCGCGCGATCCTCGGTCTCACGCCAACGCGGCATGGGACGATCGAGGTCTTCGGTCGCGATCTCGACCGCATTCCGACCAGGGAGCGACGAGCCCTGGAGCGTCGCTGGGGCGTCCTGTTCCAGCAGGGCGCGCTGTTTTCCGCGCTGACCGTCAAGCAGAACATCCAGGTGCCGATGCGCGAGCATCTCGATATGCCGCAGCACCTCATGGACGATCTCGCCATGCTGAAGATCGACATGGTGGGCCTCAAGCCGGATGCAGCCGACAAGTTTCCGTCGGAGCTCTCCGGCGGCATGATCAAGCGGGCGGCCCTGGCGCGGGCCCTCTCGCTTGATCCGGACATCCTGTTCCTCGACGAGCCGACCTCCGGCCTCGATCCCATCGGAGCTGCCGATTTCGACGAACTCATTGCAACTTTGCAACGGACGCTGGGCCTTACGGTCTATATGGTGACTCACGACCTCGACAGTCTCTACACGGTGTGCGATCGAATCGCCGCCCTTGCGGAAGGCAGGATTGTCGCGGCCGGGCCGATCGAGGCGATGCTCGCCTCCGATCATCCATGGGTGAGATCGTATTTTCACGGGAAGCGGGCACGCGCCGTTACGGCGGCCGATAGCTGAGGAGAGCGCAGGAGAGCATGGATACCCGCGCCAATTACGCCCTGATCGGCCTGTTCACGCTGCTCGTCGTCGCGGCGGGGTTCTTCTTCGTCTACTGGTTCGCGGTGAGCGAGACCGGGCAGGAAAGGCGTGCGATCCGTATCGTGTTCCAGGGCTCCGTCGCGGGCCTGTCGCGGGGATCTTCTGTGAATTTCAATGGCTTGCGCGTTGGTGAAGTCGCGGAGCTCCGGCTGCAGCCCGACGACCCCGGAACCGTCATCGCCCGCGTTTTGATCGACGCGAGCACCCCGGTGCGGGCGGATACGCGCGCCCGGCTGGAATATCAGGGGCTGACTGGCGTTGCGCAGGTCTCCCTGACCGGCGGATCGCGGGCGGCGCCGCCGCTCGCAGCGCGTGACGACGAGCCCATACCCACGATCGTCGCCGATCCTTCGGACTTCCAGGATTTGATCGAGAGCGCCCGCGACATCGCCCGGGCGACGGCGGACACGCTCGAGCGAATCAATGCGATGGTGGACGAGAATGGCGATACGATTACCGCCACCGTGAGCAACGTCGAGCAGTTTTCCCGCGCCCTGAGCGACAATGCGCCGGCGATCGACAACTTCCTCGGCCAGGTGGGCGCGGCGGCGGAGAGGATCGGGCCGCTTGCCGATTCGCTCGACGAATTGTCCCGCAACATGAACACCATCGTCGCGGCGGTCGATCCGCAATCCGTCGCGGAGACGATCCGCAACGTGGAGAGCTTCACGCAGACGCTGGCGAACAGCCGTGAGGCGATCGACCAGATATTCGCGGATGCGAGCGCGCTGACGCAGCGCCTGAACCAGACGACCGTGAAGCTGGAAAGCACGCTCGACGACGTGAGCGCGGCGGTGCGGGCGGTCGATGCCGACCGAATCAACGCCACGATCGCCAATGTCGAGGGCTTCTCGCAGACGCTGGCGGAGAATCGCGAGACGATCACGAGCGTGATGAGCGGAGCGGCCACGCTGACGGAGAACCTCACCGCCACCTCGCAGCGAATCGACGGCGCGATCGACGATTTCAGCCGCCTCATGGGCGCCGTCGATCCGCAGCGCGTGGCGAGCACGGTCGAGAATGTGGAATCGTTCACCAGGACGCTCGCCGACAGCCGCCAGTCGCTCGAGCAGATCTTCGCGGATGCGGGAGCGCTCGCGCAGCGGCTGAACGAGACCTCCGTCAAGCTCGACACGACACTCGAGGATATCGGCGCCGCTGTGCGGGCGGTCGATGCAGATCGAATCAACGCCACCATTGCCAATGTCGAGAGCTTCTCGCAAACGCTGGCGGCGAACCGCGAGAACGTTGACAGCGTGATCGCCGGCGCGGCGACGCTGACGGAGAACCTGTCCGCAACGTCGCAGCGCGTGGATGCGGCGATCGCGGAGATCAGCGGGCTGGTCGGCTCGGTCGACCGCGAGGCGCTCGCCTCGACCTTGGCGAATGTCGATGCCTTCAGCCAGACTCTCGCGGAAAACCGGGAGGATGTGGCGGCAATTTTGCGCGACGTCTCGCGCGTCACGCAAGCGATCGATCCGGAGCGGATCGCGCGTGCGATCGAGGGGGCGGAGCGCTTTGCGGCCGCCCTCGGCGAGGGCAGCGCCGATACGGAGCAGATCATCGCTAACGCCGTCTCCATCACGGAGAAGCTGAACGCGTCGGCCGATCGAATCGATGGCGTTCTGCAGGCGGCGGAGAATTTCCTCGGCACGGCATCGGATGAGGCTGGCGAGGGGCTCTTCGACGACATTCGGGAGGCCGTGGCGGCGATTCGGGTCCTGGCGGAAAATCTCGATCAGCGGACCGCGGAGATCACGACGGGAATCGGCCGCTTCACGGGGCCGGGTCTGGAGGAATACAGGCAACTCGCGGATGAAGGTCGTCGCACGCTCGAGAACATTAGCCGGGCCGTCCGTGCGCTGGAGAGGAATCCACAGCAGCTTCTGTTCGGAGGCGAGTCATCGGTGCCTGAATATCGCGAACGTCGTTGACGCAGGCGGCGTCGGAGGCTCAGATGAGATCATGTAGGGGCTGCGAGGCGCGAGGGGCTGGTGTTGAGGTGTGACGACAAGCGAAGGCGTCGGCTTTCGATTGCGACGGTGGCCATGGCGGGAGTGCTCGCTCTCGGCGCCTGTGCGTCGCCTGCCGCCCTGACCACATTCAGCCTCACCGCGCCCGACCAGCGGGTCAACAGCGCGATCCGGTTGCCAGGGCTCCTCCTGATCGACGAACCGACGGCTATCCAGCTTCTGGCGAGCGACAGGATCGTGGTGCGGGACCAGGGTGGCGCGTTGAGCTACCTACCCGGGGTGCAATGGGCCGACCAGCTTCCGAAGCTCGTCCAGTCGCGCATGATCGCGACGTTTGAAAACACCTCGCGTCTCGGCAGCGTCAGCCGGCCGGGGGATCGGGTGACTCCCGATTATCAGATCAACACCGATATCCGCACCTTCGAGATCGACGTGACGACCGGGGAAGCGGTGGTGGAACTCGCTATTCGGGCTGTCAGCGACGAAACGGGGCGGATCGCGCGGGCGCGCATCTTCCGGTCCCGCGTTCCCCTCACGGGCATCGATCCTGGTTCGGCGGTGAGGGGCCTCGACGCCGCTCTCTCGGCCGCGCTGATCGATGTCGTGACCTGGGCGGGCGCCACCGGGCGCTGAGCCGTCAGCCGACGCGAATGACCCGCGCCTTCGTCGCCTCGCAGAGGCTGGCGGGCGAGCAGGCAAAGACCGCGTTCGGAGTGCCCGCCGCCGCCCAGACGATTTCGAACTTCAGCAGGTCCTCGTCGCACAGGGTAGTCAGCGACGTCTTGTGGCCGAACGGCGGAATCCCGCCGATGGCGTAGCCCGTGATCTCTCGCACATGGTCGGCACGCGGCCTGACAAGGGCTTCCCCGAGCATCGCGGCGACGCCGGCCTCATCAACGCGGTTCTCGCCCGAGACCAGCAGGAGGTAATCCCGCCCGCTTTCCTTGCCGGTGAAGACGAGTGACTTTACGATCTGCGCGACGCCGCAGCCACAGGCCTCGGCGGCCTCCTCCGCGGTGCGCGTCGGCTTTTCCATGATGCGGATGTCGATCTCGAGCCCGAGAGCGGTTGCGGCATCCCGCACCCGAAGTGCTGCGGCGGGAAATTCAGGATCGCTCATAATCTGCTCATCGCGCGTGTTTTCCCCGCTGGAGCGAGGCGCGAATGCCGCCGCTCTTGCGGTCGAGGTCGATGTTTTCAAGGAAGCCGATCGAGCCGTCGCCGAGAAGGCCGCGCATCTGCGCCTCTATCACGAACTTGTCCTCGGTCTCGGCGATGTCGAAGAGGTAATATGCGGCCCGATGGGTGATCGTGCCGCCCCGCGATGATGCAGAGGGCGCTCCGACGATCGGGATGTGGCCGTTCGGGCCCTTGATCGTCGCGACGGATCCGATGTGGTTGTGTCCGTGAAGCACGAGCTCCGCGCCGACGCGGCGGAGCATGTCCTCGAACTTGCGGGCGTCGATGAGATTGCGCCCGGCCGAAGCGCCAGCGACATGCGGCGGATGGTGGATCATGACGACGCGGCAGAGCCCTGCCTCGCCAAGCTCGCTCAGGACCTGCTCGGCCGCCGCAAGTTGCGTCTTGCCCATCCGGCCGCTGGCGACGAAAGGAGCCGTGGGAATCGCCGAGGACAGGCCGATCAGGGCGACGTGGCCGCGCCTGCGGACGTAAGGGAAGCGGCCGGTCCGCCCCGAATCATCGGATGTCCAAGGCGCACAAACCTTGAGCATCCCCTGGAGCGCGCCCTGTATGTAGGCGTCATGATTTCCGGGAACGAAGCTCACGCGCTCCGGCTCGCCCAGCCCTTCGAGGAAGACCCGCGCCGTCTCCCATTCGTCGGGCAGACCGATATTCGCGACGTCCCCCGTACACGCGATATGGTCCGGGTTCTGGTCGTGGATGTCCGATACGAGCGCCGCCAGAAGCTCCATGTCATGCGACTTGTCCCGGCCGCGACGCCAGTTGAGATAGCCGGTCAGGCGCTTGCCCAGAAGTTCGCGCAGGCGCGGTCGGGGCAGGGGGCCGACATGGGGGTCGGTGAGATGGGCGATACGGAACATCGTCTTCGGAAACGTCATGGCCGCCGGAGAGTTCGCCGCAACTTGCCGCCACGTCAAGGCATAGAAGCGGCGAACGGTATCTTTTTACGGACAGGCGATGCATTTTCCGATAGCGATTCAAAGAACGGAGCGACGCGTGCACCCCCTGTTCAGCCACCCCTTGCATCTCTTCTGGCGAATGCGGCGCGGCATGACGCTGGGCGTGCGCGCGATGGTGCTTGATGAGGGCGGACGGGTCTTCCTCGTGCGGCATACCTATACGCCGGGCTGGCATTTTCCGGGCGGCGGCGTAGAGCCGGGGGAGACGGCGATCGACGCCATGGCGCGGGAACTGCGCGAGGAGGCGGGGATCGAGCTGGCGGGGGAGCCCGAACTCCACGGATTCTTCTTCAACGGCGGTGTATCGCAGCGTGATCACGTCGTCGCCTACCGGGTGACCGCGTTCGAGGTGACGAGCGCGAAACGCCCGGCGCTCGAGATCGCGGAGGCGGGATTCTTTCCCGTTGCCTCGCCGCCGGAGGAAGCCACGCCGGGGACGCTGCGGCGCCTCGAGGAGCTTTCGGGAGGGAGGCCGATTTCCGCAACATGGTGAGCCCCGGCTTCCGCAACGCGCGCGTTGCCAGCGTTTTGCGCGCCTGCTATGCGAGGGGCCGATGAGAGCCGCCCCGGCCGCGGGCGGCGGGAGACGCGATGTGACGAGGCTGGTTCAGAAGGCGCGACGACGAAACGGGTGAGTTTACTCTCCGACCCTGATGTCTCGCCGGCTCTCTCATCGCAGGTCACCCCATGACCGATCTGTCACTCACCATCCGTCCCGAAGCGCCTGGAGACGGCGATTCGATCGAGCGTCTCCACGAGCGCGCCTTCGGCCCTGGCCGGTTCGCCCGGACGGCGTTCCGGCTGCGCGAAGGCGCCCCGCACGATCGAAGCCTCTCCTTTACCGCGATGGTCGGGACGCTGCTCGTCGGCTCCGTGCGGCTCTCGCCAATCTGGGCCGGTTTGATGAAGGGACTCGTTCTCGGACCCCTGACTGTCGAGCCTGCCTTCAAGGATCGGGGAATCGGCGCGGCCCTGATGACGCGCTCACTCGCGGCGGCCCGGGAGGCGGGACACAGTCTGGTGCTTCTCGTCGGAGACGAGCCTTACTATGCGCGCTTCGGCTTCAGGCCAATTCCGCCAGGGCAGCTCAGGCTGCCAGGCCCGGTCGATCCGGCGCGCTTCCTCGCCTGCGAACTCGTCGAGGGAGCGCTGGCGCAGGCGCATGGCGAGGTAACGGCCCGGCGCGTGTGAGGGGTGGGCGCGAGGGGGCGCAGCGTGTAGGATTTGGGCATGCGGCTTCGTATCGCGACCTTCAATATCGAGAATCTCGTCTCGCGGAATGTCTATGGCCCGAAGGCGCGGCCGCAGACGGCCCCGGCCTTGTCGCTCTTCGACTTCGCCGATCCGGCCCTGCGCGCGCAGGCTCAGGCCTCCGTCGCCGTCACGCTCGAGGATGACGATCGCCAGGCGACGGCGCTCGCCATCGCGGAGACCCGCGCCGACATTCTCGCGCTGCAGGAGGTCGACAATCTCGGGGTTCTCGCCCCGTTCATCGCGAACTACGTCCACGCCGTCTCGGATATCCGGTACGGACACCTGCGGCTGATCCACGGGAATGACCCGCGCGGGATCGACTGCGCCTTCGCGGCCCGCAAGTTCCTCGTCGCTGACGAGAAAGCCGTCGCCGCGCGCTCCTACCACACCGCGACCTTCGGCGAGCTCGACGTTTTCGAGGAGGGACTCGCGGCTTTCGGCATCACGCCCGACGATCTCGTGTTCAACCGGGACTGCCTTGAGATCACGCTCGACCTGGGGGACCGGACGCTCACGCTCTTCATCTGCCATCTCAAGTCGATCGGCATCGGTGAGGAGGGCCGGGAGACGACGCGGGTCCTCCGCCAGGCGGAAACCCGGGCGATCCGCCGGATCGTCGAGCGGCGCTTCGGGGAGGGCTGGCGCGAGGCGAACTGGATTGTTGCGGGGGACCTCAACGATTACCGGCACCGCATTCTCCCCGGCGGGATCGTCGAGGCCGCGCTTCCCAGCGGGATCGATCCGCTCTTCGACGACTTTGCAATCGATGCGCTGGAAAAGCTTCCGCCGCAGGAGCGCTGGACGCTCTATCACCGCGATCTCCTCGACGAGGGGACACGGGTCGTCGAGCAGCATGTCCAGCTCGACCACATCCTGCTCTCGCCCGCTCTCGCCGCAGCGAATCCTGATCCGCAGCCGGAGATTATCCGGCGGGGGCTCGGCTATGCGGCGCCGCTCGATCCGGCGCATCGCGACCGCTCGATCGGATATCTCTCGACCCGCGCCGACCGCTATCCGCGCATCGGCTGGGAACGGCCGCAGGCGAGCGATCATTGTCCGGTCGTCGTCGAGCTGACGATTCCCGCTCATCGGGCGTGACGGGCGGGAGTGCCGCGCGTAGTGTCGCCGAAAGTGCGAAAATCTGCCGGAGAGAGATCCATGAACCGACGATATGCCGTCCTCGACGTGTTTACGGACCGCCCGCTGACGGGCAATCCGCTCGCGGTCATCCTCGACGCGGAAGGCCTCGACGGCGATCGCATGCAAGCGATCGCGAGGGAGTTCAACCTCTCGGAGACGGTCTTCGTGCTGCCGCCGGAATCCGACAGGCACAAGGCTCGGCTGCGGATCTTCACCCCGGCGCGGGAGCTTCCCTTCGCGGGTCACCCGACGGTCGGGACGGCGGTCCTACTGGCGCTCGAAGAGGACGAGAACGGGCTCGCGGCGCAGGCATTCGGGCTCGAGGAGCGAATCGGCGTCGTCTCCTGCGTGGCGGAACGGCTCGGGGAGGGGCTCGGGCGCGCGCGCTTCAAGCTGCCGCGCCTGCCGGAATTCTGGGGCGAGGGGCGCGCCGTGTCCGATGTCGCCGCCGCCCTTGGACTCGCGCCGGAGGATATCGGGTTCGACAAGCACCGCCCGAGCCGGCATTCGGCCGGGGTGCCCTTCGACTTCGTTCCCGTGCGCAGCCTCGACGCGATCGCGCGGGCGCGGCCGACGAGCCGGTTCGAGGAGGTCTTCGGCGGCGACGGGCATGTCTCGGCCTATGTCTACACCTCGCAGACGGGGGATCCGGAGCATTCTTTCCGCGCACGCATGTTCGCGCCCGGCATGGGCCTCGTGGAGGATCCCGCGACGGGATCCGCTGCCGCGGCCTTTGCCGGCGTGCTCATGCAGTTCGAGCCCATGGGGGCGGGAACACATGATGTGATTATCGAGCAGGGTTACGAGATGGGGCGTCCCAGCCTGATCTCGCTCCAGGTGGAGATCGAGAACGGCGCACTCGTCTCGGGCGAGATCGGGGGGCAGGCCGTCGTCGTGGCCCGCGGCGAGCTGACGGCGTGAGCAAATCGCCCTCCATCACCCGTATTCGCCAGATCCACGCTCGGTTCGAAGACGGTCCGTGGCCTTGGGCGCAGGCCAACGAGGGCGCGATCGGGGAGCTTTGGGAGAGGGAAAAGGCGCGCAAGCCGATGCTCTTCGACGGCGTCGTTCTGCTGGCGCGCGAGAATCCGGGCGAGGATGCGCCGGTGCTTCGCCTGACATTCTTCCCCGTGCGCTATGCCGCCTTCCTTGCCTTCAAGGCGATGGGTTTTCCCGAGCCGGGGACAAAGAATCCCTTCGCCATGGCGGCGCTTTGCGATGCGAGCGGCGTGTTCCTGCTGGGGGAGATGGGCGGTCACACGGCCAATGCGGGGCAGGTCTACTTCCCGAGCGGCACGCCGGACATGTCGGACGTCACGGGCGACGGCCGCGTCGACCTCGCCGGCTCGGTCCTGAGAGAGCTGGCCGAGGAGACCGGGATGACGGCGGGCGATTACGCCGTCTCCGACGAATGGCACGTGGTGCGCGAGGGCGGGCTGATGGCACTCATGCGGCCCCTGCAGCTAACACGTCCCGCAGCCGAGGCCGCCGCGCAAGTCCGGCATATGATCGCCGGACAGGATGATCCCGAATTGCGAGATGCGAAGGTCGTGGCCAGCACGGAGGATCTCGCGGACCGGCGCATCCCGGTCTTCATGCGGCATTATCTTACGTGGCGGATGGAGCAAGCGTCTCGAAGCGAAGAGTGAGGACGCTTCAGTCGATCACGAACGTTTCGCCGTCCTGGCTCTGGTCGGCAAGATGGACGACGAGGTTCTCTCCAACCATCTCGGCGAAGAGATAGTAGCGCACATTCCTGGAATTGACGGTGACAATCGCGCTGACGGGCCCGTCGCCGAGGCCGGCGGCGAGGCGCGCCCACAGCGCGTCATTTGCAAAGATCGGCGAGGAGCGCAGCAGAAGATTGTCGCGCGTGTGCTCCTCGACGCCCGTCACCAGGCTTGCTGGCCTGTTCTGGCCTATGATCCATGCGTCAAGCAGGCAGCGCTTGTCGTCGTAGAGCGGCGAGGCGACGATGATCGCGTGATGCGAGCGCTCGAAGAGGGAGCGGAAGACGGAGGCCTTGTCCTCGATCGGGTGGCAGAACACGAGCAGGAGGACGCGCTGATCGGAGTGGCTCACCCGCAGGGGCAGGGTGATCCGCCCCCAGAGCATGACGTCCTGCTGGAAATCCGCGAAGGACTGGAAATAGCCGAGTTCGAACTCGTTCGCGCAGCGGTCATAGATCTCGAAGAGCTGCTCGCGCAGGCGCGTACGCAACTGGCTCAGGTTCATGCCCTGCATGGAGAAGCCGATCCGCTCCTGCAGATAGCGCCCATGGTGGAGATAGGTGTAGTCCTCGTGGCCCTTGATGAAGAGCAGGGCGCTGTCGGTCAGCTTGTCGTCGGCGGTGTGCCAGAAATCGGCGAGGACGGGATCGCGCTCCGAGCTGATCTGCGACCACTTGGCGATGAGCGCGCGGACTGTCGGATGCGAGGCGACACTGGCGATTGAGGGTCCGAACCAGCTTCTGACCTGTGGGTTCATGCTCTTCCCCTGAAAGCGCAAAGAGGACCGGGGGCGGCCTGGCGCAGCAACCATAAGTCGCTCACGGGGAAATTACTACCCCCGTGTCGACCACACGACAAAGGATGTTCCTGTCGAAGACGCTTCTCCTCGGGGGTTCATCTGGCGAAATCATGACAAATCGGCTTGCCCTGCGTTAACGATGGCGTTACACGAGATTGTGTAGGCTCTGACGGTCTGCAATTTTCTAAGGGGAGTAGAGCCTTGGCTTGTGCCGGCTCCAGTCGCGGATCTGACATCGGCGCCATCGCGGCGGCGAATGGTCGCGCGCTCCTTCTCGGCCTTCTTCTCCTTATTCGCCCCTGAGGGCCGTCCGGGCGCGCGCCTGGGTCTTCAGGGGATCGAGATCATCGCCGCGGCGCAAGGCGCCGAGAGAACGACACGAATATCAGGATTTTGAACAATGGCCGAACATACGACGAAAGATCGCGTACTGATCTTCGACACGACCTTGCGCGACGGCGAGCAGTGCCCCGGCGCGACGATGACCCTCGAGGAGAAGCTGGAAGTCGCCGAACTGCTCGACACGATGGGCGTCGACATCATCGAGGCGGGGTTCCCCATCGCCTCGATCGGCGATTTCGAGGCGGTGTCCGAGATCGCCCGGCGCGTGAAGAACGCGACGGTGGCCGGGCTCTCGCGGGCTGCGCACAAGGATATCGATCGGGCCGCCGAGGCGGTGCGCCATGCGGCGAAGCCGCGCATCCACACCTTCATCTCGACCTCGCCGGTCCACATGAAGTTCAAGCTCCAGCTCGAGCCGGAGACGGTTCTGGAGCATGTGATCTCCTCGGTGACCCGCGCGCGCAACCATGTCGAGGATGTCGAGTGGTCGGCGGAGGACGGGACGCGCACGGAGTTCGATTTCCTCTGCCGCTGCGTCGAGGCCGCGATCAAGGCCGGCGCGACGACGATCAACATTCCCGATACAGTGGGCTACACCACGCCGCAGGAATATCGCGAGCTTTTCGAGCGCGTGCGGGCGAACGTGCCGAATTCCGACAAGGCGATCTTCTCCGTCCATTGCCATAACGATCTCGGCATGGCGGTGGCGAATTCGCTGGCCGGCGTCGCCGGCGGGGCGCGGCAGGTCGAGTGCACGATCAACGGCATCGGCGAGCGGGCGGGCAACGCGGCGCTCGAGGAGATCGTCATGGCGATCAGGACGCGCAATGACGTCTTCCCCTACGAAACGGGGATCGTGACGGAGATGCTGACCAAGGCCTCGAAGGTCGTGGCAAATGCGACCTCCTTCCCGGTGCAGTACAACAAGGCCATCGTCGGCCGCAACGCCTTCGCCCATGAGAGCGGCATCCACCAGGACGGGATGCTCAAGCACACCCAGACCTACGAGATCATGACGCCCGAATCCGTCGGCGTGTCGAAGACCTCGCTCGTCATGGGCAAGCATTCCGGCCGCGCCGCCTTCCGCAACAAGCTGGAGGAGATGGGCTACACGCTCTCCGACAACCAGTTCCAGGACGTGTTCGTCCGCTTCAAGGCCCTCGCGGACCGCAAGAAGACGGTCTACGACGAGGATATCGAGGCTTTGGTCGACGAGAAGCTCGCCACCGCCCATGACCGCATCCGCATCGTCTCGCTCACCGTGATCGCGGGCACGCGCGGCCCGCAGCGCGCGACGCTGAAGCTCGATATCGGCGGCGAGATCCGCACCGAGGAGGCCGACGGCAACGGGCCGGTCGATGCGGTTTTCAACGCCATCAAGGCGCTCGCTCCCCATGAGGCGGTGCTGGAACTCTACCAGGTCCACGCGGTCACCGAGGGGACGGATGCGCAGGCGGAAGTCTCCGTGCGGCTCCACGCCAATGGCCGCTCCGTGACCGGGCGCGGCGCCGATCCCGACACGCTGGTCGCCTCCGCCAAGGCCTATCTCTCGGCGCTCAACAAGCTGCTCGCCCGCGGCGAGGGCCTGCACGCGCAGCACGCGGCGGAGTGACGCGCGCGGGCTTCTCCCTCCCCTGAGGGGAGGGCCGGGGTGGGGTAAGCCGCGTGAGCGGCTTCCCGGGGGGCGGGTTCTGCAACGTCGAGCGGGTGTCACGCCCCTTCGCGCTGGCGCGCGAATACCCCACCCTTAATCCCTCCCCTGAGGGGAGGGAGACTGGCGGCGCGCTTGCTTCAGCTGTCGCCACCCATGCGCGCCGGGGCGATTCGTCCCATCGCCTGGTTCGGCAAATCGCATTCAAAGGGAGGCCGCGAGGGTTCTCCTTGGCGGCGATCGTTCCTATGCTGCGGCGATGCCGAACCCGCGAGCGATGCCATGAACGTCCAGTCCACGAAAGTCCTCCAGCGCCATATCGCGACCTCCTATCCGAGGGCGGTGAGCGGGGAGGGGATCACCATTCGCGATGCGGAGGGGCGCGATTACATCGACGCGTCGGGCGGGGCCGCCGTCTCCTGCCTCGGGCACATGCATCCCGACGTGCTCGCCGCGATGCGCGCGCAGCTCGACAAGCTCGAATACGCCCATACCAGCTTCTTCACCACGGATGTCGCGGAGGAGCTCGGCGCGGACCTCGTTGCGCATGCGCCGGAGGGGATGTCGCATGTCTATTTCGTCTCCGGCGGCTCGGAGGCGATCGAGGCGGCGCTGAAGATGGCGCGGCAATATTTCGTCGAGAAGGGCGAGCCGGAGCGCGCGCGCTTCATCGCCCGCCGGCAGAGCTATCACGGCAACACGCTGGGCGCACTGGCGGTCGGCGGGAACGAGTGGCGGCGGGCGCAGTTCGAGCCGCTGCTCGTCAAGGCGCACCACGTCTCGCCGACATACGAGTACCGCGACCGCCGCCCCGGCGAGAGCGCGGAGGAATACGGCGAGCGGCTGGCGGTGGAGCTCGAGGACATGATCCGCGAACTCGGCCCCAGGACGGTCATCGCCTTCATCGCCGAGACGGTGGGCGGCGCGACGGCGGGGGCGCTGACGGCGCCGCCGAACTATTACCGGCGCGTGCGCGAGATCTGCGACCGGTACGGCATCCTCCTCATCCTCGACGAGGTGATGTGCGGCATGGGGCGCACGGGCAGCCTGCATGCCTGCGAGCAGGAGGGCGTCACGCCCGACCTGATGACGATCGCCAAGGGCATGGGCGGGGGCTACGCCCCGATCGGCGGGGTGCTGGTGCACGAGCGCATCTTCAACGCGTTCGCCGGCGGCTCGGGGATGTTCCAGCACGGACACACCTATCTCGGCCACCCGCTCGCCTGCGCCGCCTCGCTCGCGGTGCAGAAGGTCATCCGCCGCGACAACCTCCTCGAGAACGTCCGCAAACAGGGCGAATACCTGACGCAGCGCCTCAACGCCCGCTTCGGCAACCACCCCCATGTCGGCGACATCCGCGGCCGGGGCCTCTTCCAGGCCATCGAACTCGTCTCCGACCGCACCACGAAGGAAACCTTCGACCCCACGATCAAGCTCCACGCCAGGATCAAGAAGGAAGCCATGGCGCGCGGGCTCCTCGTCTACCCGATGGGCGGAACCATCGACGGCGTACGCGGCGACCACGTCCTGCTCGCCCCGCCGTTTATCGTGAGCGCGGGGGATGTGGATACGATTGTGGAGCGGTTAGGGGATGCGGTGGATGCGGGGTTGGGGTGAGGGAAGCGCGCTTACATCTTTTGCGTATGGGAGCGCAGCCATTCTTCGAGGCGCTCGAACTCGAAGGTTCCGGCGTTCAGGTTGCCGCTGATGAACTCAAAGGCAGTATCAGCGTCCGCTGTGATCCGCAGCCCGTTGATCGCCAGGAACGTATAGGTCGCGGCAAACCCGATCCGCTTGTTGCCGTCGACGAACGCATGATTGTTGGTCAGGCTCTCCCAGAGCGCCGCCGCTTCCGCGATCAGGTCGGCGTAATAGCCCGTCTGGGGGCGAAAAAGCGCTGCTTCCAGCAAGCCCGCGTCCCGCAGCCCGTCCCCCCCGCCATAGCGCTCGATTTGGTCGGCATGGATCGCGAGCACCTCGACGACGGTCAGATAGTCCGTCATTCAGCGAGCTTCTTGTAGAGGCCGCCGAATTTCTCGTGGCTCCCCTGATAAGCCGCCATCACATGCGCGCGCGGCTTTCCCTGCCTGCGCTTTTCGATCAGGTCCGAAAGCGCCTCCTCGACAAGCGCCTGAAGCTGTCGCCCCTCGCTCTGCGCGAGATTGCGCACCTCAGACAGGATCTCCGGGTCGACCTGTGTGGCGAATTTCTCTCGGGCGGACGGCATTGATGAAGCTCCTTGTCCGGTGAAGACTATCATGACGCATCATGAAACATCAAGAAATCGGGTGGCGATGAAGCTCCACGCCAGGATCAAGACGAAGCCATGGCGCGCGGCCTCCTCGTCTACCCGATGGGCGGCACGATCGACGGCGTGCGCGGCGACCACGTGCTGCTCGCCCCGCCGTTCATCGTGAGCGCGGGGGAGGTGGATATGATTGTGGAGCGGTTGGGGGACGCGGTGGATGCGGTTGTCGGGTGAGGGTTAGCCGGCGCCCTTCTCCCTCCCCCCGCTTGCGGTGGGGAGGGTCGGGGTGGGGGGGCGTGCAGGATAGAGCGAGCCGTCGATCGAAGGGCGCGACGGGATGGCGGGGCGACGGGCGAGCAAGTCCTGAAGCCGCCCCATCTCCATCAGCGCCCCCCACCCCTAGCCCCTCCCCGCCGCAAGCGGGGGGAGGGGAAGCGCCCGGCATCGGCCCACGCGGCGGTGCTTGTTCGTGTGTCGCAGTCGACGCTGCGTCAGGCGGCATCAGAAGAAATTTCGCCCGCGATGAAAGCCGGCGCCCTTCTCCCTCCCCCCGCTTGCGGTGGGGAGGGTCGGGGTGGGGGGGCGTGCAGGATAGAGCGTGCCGTCGATCGAAGGGCGCGACGGGATGGCGGGGCGACGGGCAAGCAAGTCCTGAAGCCGCCCCATCTCCATCAGCGCCCCCCACCCCTAGCCCCTCCCCACCGCAAGCGGGGGGAAGGGGAGCGAGCTGCTTCAGGCGGCGAGGGGGGTGGGCTGGCGCACGCGCTCGACGGCGTCGCGGATGGCGCGCAGGCGCGTGTGTGGATGGTGTCGGCCATGGCGCGCGGCCTCCTCGTCTACCCGATGGGCGGCACGATCGACGGCGTGCGCGGCGACCACGTGCTGCTCGCCCCGCCGTTTATTGTGACGGAGGGGGATGTGGATGCGATTGTAGAGCGGTTGGGGGATGCGGTGGATGCGGTTGTCGGGTGAGGGGTCGATACACGCTCAAAAATGCGCGCTAAGAGTCAAGCCCCAAGAAACGGCTTGTCTCGGATGCCGACGATCTTTCCAAAATTATATGCGATTCTCAAAAACGCTAAAAATGACCATACGAAGAGTGAAAACCAAAGTGCGACGAATATATAACTTTTAGTATTCGGCTGATTTAGCTCGGGATTGATGACTATTAGAGGAATAGAGCTAAAAGTCAACATAAATCCAGAATAGTTAGCTTTCTTGATGTATTTAATGAATATTCGTATCGCAACAGTGTTTTCGATTGCTTGAATGAACTTAGTGTTTCGACCAGCGACGAAGCCATAGACACCGAACGAGAAGCCGGTTTGGATGGCCGACCACCCAAATATCGCAGAATAGAGGCCCTCACTCTTCAGATCACCTGTAGCGAAGCTCGTCGCAATTGGATCCGCGAAATATATCAATACAAAGAACGCGACGAAGAACATCGCGAGTGGAGACCATTTCTCGACTAAGCGCTCCATGGTGCAATGCCTATGACTTATCGCGTCAAAAGGGCATCTTTAAGCGCTTGCGCGCGGACACTGTAATTCACATCCGGATTATTGCCCGGATAATCGACATCAATTCGGTCCGATAGCACCTCATCGATAAGATTTATCTCTTCTGCCGGGACTCCATCTGCCGGCTTAACCGATGCGCGCAAAGAGCGTAGATCTGCATCGTCGCTTGCAAACAGGTCCCAGAACGTCTTAGCGAGCTCTTTCACTTGTGGAGCAAGTTCTCCTTTTCGATTTCCCATCCCCATTTCGATGGTGATTACAGGAGCATCGAAGGCATCCCCTAGGCTCCTGAAAGTGTGAGCGACGGAGGCACCTTCAGGCTCGATCTCCCCTAGATTTGTTGGGCTGCTAATCGATATTTTCAGTTTTCTCACCGGCGAATTTTGGAATTTTTGCCAATTCTCTCGATCCATTTTTGGCGTGATGGAATAAGTGTATCCGGCGTAATAGTTGAAAAGGTATGCCATGATGCGTCCAGGCGAAATGATTTTAGTGTCGTATTCAACTGCAAGCGTGTGGTCAGAAGGACGAAAGCGAAAGGCTATTCCATCTCCTAGCGGGTTGCTCGTATCTAGCTCCTGAACACCGTCCTGTCTTACCTCAAATGGAAGATTTGTATCGCGAACACGGACAAATTCACCACAAATTTCGTGCCCTTCGGTAGATAGTCTTTCAAGCCGAACGACGTAACCTTCTCCGATTTGCTTTTGCCTCAGGTGATGTGGGGCAGCAATGATCGCATTTAGGGCGTCAGCAAGAGGTGGCACGTGAGTTTCCGTACGCTCTACGGTATAAAAGCGGCAGGATAATTTGCTGGCCATGGGATCCTCGCATGCAGAGACGATAACTAATCAAAAGTAGCACTATCTTGGTTATCCCAATGCGTTCAAAGGCAGTTTTTGTCAATCATAAATTGTCGCTGTGTGCCATTCCAGCAGCAGGAGTGAAGCGGCCCTCAAGGCGAGCATATCCCCCACTTCCCCCACCCCCCAAAATCCCCTAAACCCCGATCCCACGCATCGGCCTTCACCAGCGTGGGAGAATCATGCCGGCACCCGAGAGAACCTCCCGCGCGGTGGGCGCGGTTCGGCAGTCGTTTGCGCCCTGGAGCGATCCGGGGGCGCGGGGGTTGATCCGGTTCGAGAACGTCACGAAGAGGTTCGGGGAGACGGTCGCGATCGACGGGTTGTCGCTCGATATCTATGAGGGCGAGTTCTTCTGCCTGCTCGGGCCTTCCGGCTGCGGGAAATCGACGCTGATGCGGATGCTTGCCGGGTTCGAGGAGCCGAGCGCGGGGCGGGTCTGGCTCGGGGATGACGATCTCGCCGGGGTGCCGCCCTATCGCCGCCCGGTCAACATGATGTTCCAGAGCTATGCGCTCTTCCCGCATATGAGCGTCGAGAAGAACATCGCCTACGGGCTCAGGCAGGAGGGGATGGCGCGGGACGCGATCGCGGCGCGGGTCGCGGAAATGCTCAAGCTCGTCCAGATGGAGCGCTTCGCCTCGCGTCGGCCCGACCAGCTCTCCGGCGGACAGCGCCAGCGCGTCGCGCTCGCCCGGTCGCTCGCCAAGCGCCCGAAGGTGCTCCTCCTCGACGAGCCGCTCGGCGCGCTCGACAAGAAGCTGCGCGAGGAGACGCAGTTCGAGCTGATGGACATCCAGATCGAGCTCGGCACCACCTTCATCGTCGTCACCCACGATCAGGAAGAGGCCATGACCATGGCCGACCGCATCGCCGTGATGGATCACGGGCGCGTCGTGCAGGTGGCGACCCCGGGCGAGATCTACGAGCAGCCGGCGACCCGGTTCGTGGCGGAATTCGTCGGCGACATCAATGTCTTTGAGGCGAAAGTCGAGGGAACGGGGGAGGGCGGCCCGGTTGCGCTGCGCGCGCAGGCGGGGGCGCTCGCGCTCCGCGTCGAGGATCCCGGCGGGGCGCTGGTTCCGGGGCAGGAGGTCGCCGTCGCCGTGCGGCCGGAGAAGATGCGCATTGCCCGCGAGCGGCCGGAAGCCGGGGAGAACGCGATCCCCGGCGAGATCTGGGACATCGGCTATCTCGGCGACTGGACCGTCTACCGCGTGAAGCTCGCTGACGGGGCGGTCATCCGCGTCACCCGCGCCAACGCCACGCGCTTCGTCGAGGACCCGCTCGACCGGGAAGAGGAGGTCTTCGTCAGCTTCGCCCCCGACGCCGCCGTGATCCTCGCGACATGAGCGCGCGCCGCGCCTCCGGCCGCCTCGGGCGGCGGCTCGTGATCGCGATCCCCTATTTCTGGCTCGCGGTCTTCTTCCTCTTGCCCGTCGCGATCGTGCTGCGCATCTCGCTCTCCGAGCCGGTCCTGGCGCAGCCGCCCTATACGCCGGTCTTCGACATCTCCGAGGGCTGGGAGGGCTTCGTCGCCTTCCTGCGGGAGCTGAGCCTCGAGAATTTCCGCTTCCTCGCGGAGGACGATCTCTACATCGCCTCGATGCTCTCGTCGCTGCGCATCGCGGCTGTCTCGACGCTGATCCTGCTCCTGATCGGCTTCCCCGTCGCCCATGCCATGGCGCGCGCGCCGCAATCCTGGCGGCCGATGCTGCTCGCGGCGATCATCCTGCCGTTCTGGACGAGCTTCCTGATCCGCGTCTATGCCTGGATCGGCATCCTCAAGCCGGAGGGGCTGCTCAACCACTGGCTCGCCTCGGCGGGGCTGATCTCGTCGCCGCTGATGATCCTCAACACGGAGACGGCGGTCTTCATCGGCCTCGTCTACACCTATCTCCCCTTCATGGTGCTGCCGCTCTACGCCAGCCTCGAGCGCCTCGACCATACGCTGATCGAGGCGGCGCAGGATCTCGGCGCTTCCGCGACGAAAGCCTTCTGGACGATCACGGTTCCCCTCGCGCGGCCCGGCATCATCGCCGGCTCGCTCCTCTGCTTCATCCCGATCGTCGGGGAGTTCGTCGTGCCCGACCTGCTCGGCGGGTCGCAGACGCTGATGATCGGGCGCACGCTCTGGATGGAGTTCTTCTCAAACCGCGACTGGACGCTCGCCTCGGCGGTGGCGATCGTGCTGCTCCTCGTCCTCGTCATCCCGATCGTGCTTTTCCGCGAGGCGGAGGCGAAGCGCATGGAGGCCGGGCGATGAGACGCGGCCTCTCGTTCTTCAACGTCACGGCGCTGACCTTCGGCTTCGCCTTCCTCTACCTGCCGATCCTGCTGCTCGTGATCTACTCGTTCAACGAATCGCGGCTGGTGACGGTCTGGGGCGGGTTCTCGACGCGCTGGTACGGGGAGCTTTTCCGCAACGAGGCGCTGATGAACGCGGCCTGGGTGACACTTCGCATCGCCTTCGTCTCCGCCGCCGTCGCCACCGTGCTCGGCACGCTCGCCGCGATCTCGCTGACCCGCTACGGGCGCTTCCGGGGCAGGGCGCTGTTCACGGGGATGATCTACGCGCCGATGGTCATGCCGGAGGTGATCACGGGGCTCTCGCTGCTGCTGCTCTTCGTGGCGATCGACCTCGGGCGCGGCTTCTGGACGATCGCCATCGCGCACACGACCTTCGCCATGTGCTTCGTCACCGTCGTCGTGCAGGCCCGCCTCGTCGCCTTCGACCGCTCGCTCGAGGAGGCGGCGATGGATCTCGGCGCGCGGCCGCTGAGCGTGTTCTTCACGGTGACCCTGCCGCTCATTGCCCCCGCCGTGATCGCAGGCTTCCTCCTCGCCTTTACGCTCTCCATGGACGATCTCGTGATCGCGAGCTTCACCTCCGGGCCGGGAGCCACGACGCTTCCCATGCGGATCTACAGCCAGGTGCGGCTCGGGGTGACGCCGGAGATCAACGCGGCCTCGACGATCCTGATCGGCCTCGTCACCATCGCCGTGATCATCGCCGCGCTGGTGACGAAGCGATCGGCGGCGATGCGCGCGCCTTAGCCGCTACTGCGCGACGGCCTCGCCGCGCGGCGCGGCCTCGGCCTCCCGGGCGGGCGTGGGGAATAGCAGCCGCGCCGCGCCCGAGCGCTGGATCAGCGCCTTGGCGTCCGGGATCACGGCGATGTCGTTCCACGGGCCGCGGATGTCGAAGGCGAGGGCGGGGATCATGTCGGCCTCGCCCGTCGCGGCATTGCTCTCCACCACGGCGCGGGCGGCGACGCGGCGGTCCGAGACGAAGAAGGCTCCCTCCACGGCGCCGCGCAGGGTGCGGGTGACGAAACCCGTGTCGGTAATCCGGCCGACGCCCTGGGCGAGCACGACGACGGCGGCGGCCCGTTCGAACGGCGTCGTCCCGCCGCGCAGGTTGAGCGAGGCCGTCAGGGGCTGTCGCTCGAAGCGTTGCAGGGCATCCTCGAGGGCGACGCCGACGAACTGGCCGTTGTCGATATGGATTTCCGCGCGCCCGACCGCGCGGCGGGCCAGCTCCGCCGCGTTCGCGCCCCGGCTCTCCAGCGTGAACTGTCCAACCCCGCGTCCGCCGATCCAGGTGCTGCCCGCGACATCGCGCAGAAGCGCCGCGACGTCGACATTCTCGAGCCCGCCCTGAGCGCGCAGCTCGACGCCGTGATCGTCCCGCGCGAGGCTGAGACGGCCCTTTGCGACCCCGCCATTGAGCGCCGCCCGGCTGATCCCGGCCTCGATCCGCCCGTTCTTGACGAGGACGCTCATCGCGACGTCCTGCAACTGCACCCGCGCGACATTGGCCCTGTTCGCGGAGATCCGCAGGTCGAGATCCCCGCCGGTCACGGAGGCGAGATTGTAGGTCCGGAAGCGCCACGGCCCGGCGGGGGAGGTGGCCTCGAGGAAGGGCGCGGCGAATTCGTCGAGGTTGAGCGTGTCTGCGGCGAGCGTGCCGTTGATCGCGAGCCGGCCGTTCTCCACCCGGGCGGTGAGGGCGCCGTCGAGGCGATCCGTCCCGAGCGTCACCCGAATCGAGGGCCAGGAGAGGACGTTGCCGACGCCGCTGATCTCGCCCTCGAGCCCGGCCACGCTGACCAGCGGTCCGAGCGGCAGCTTCTGCCCGCTCCAGATCAGGAGATCGCGCAGCGCCCGCGTCTCGAAGGTCGTACGTCCCGTAAGCCAGGGGCTGTCGGTGCCCTTGCTCGTCGACCCGATGACCGTCAGGCGGCCAAAGCGGGAATTCATACGCAGTTCGAGGGGGCTGCGCTGGTTGGCGAGGAAGGCGGATGGGTTGAACTCGGTCAGCGCGAACTCGATCGCCTCCCCGCGGATCGTTGCGCTTCCCCCGATCTCGACCGCGCCGTCCGGGCGAAGCCAGGTTCCGGTGAGGTTGACATTGCGGATCAGCGAGCGCGCGCCCGAACGCGCATCGTGATAGAACACCTGCGCGTTGGAGACGATGACCCGCGTAATGGGGGAGGCGGCGTCCCGCGGCTCCATCCGCGCCCGCAGCGCTTCGATCGCCGGATCCCACGGCCCGACGCCGTCCTCGTCGACAACGATATCCACCCGGGCGTTCGAAAGGGAAACCTCGTCGAGCACGATCCGGCCGAGAAGCAGCGGCGCGACGGCGATCTGCCCACGCAATTCTCCGCCGCGGGTGAGCGGCGCGCCATCCGCTCCGTAGATCGAGACCTCTTCGAATTTCAGGCGCGGCATGGGCAGGAACGCGATCACGGTCCTCCCGCCGACCCGGAGATCGAGGCCGAACTCCTTCCGAAGCTGGTCCCCCACTACAGCGGTGAGGGCCCGCGACGAAACCGTCCACGGCGCCAGCGCCATCACGAGCGCGGCGAGCGCCGCAACGACCCCAAGGATCTTCAGCAGACGCTTCATCGACCCGCAACCGGCGCCAGAAGGGCCTGTTTAAGGAGAGAGACGTGATGGAGAAGCCGTATCAAAGAGACCTGCCTTCGTGTCGATCGAACCAGTCTGCGCCCATTTCTACAGCGCAGATTGATAAAAGTCTAAGAACGCAGCAAAAACGCTGTTGATGCGCGGCGTTTCTGCCAAGTCGGCTTGATCTTGCTGATCGCAGATGGACCGTTCGCCGTCTTCTGGCGGAAAATCGCGGCATTCCTGCGGCGAAGGCTTCACCACGACGTCGGGGCTGGCGCGGGCGACGAGAAGACCCTATTGATCTGCCCGCGCGCCATCCGCAACCGCGACCGGGTCGCGCCGGATGAGAAAGGGACCGATGACTGAGACTGTCACCTTGAGCGAGCGGCTCGGGCTGACCCGATGGGGGCAGCGCGGGACGGCGGGCGCATCCATCCCCGCGCAGCTGAGCTTCGAGGAAATCGTCCAGGATTACGGGGTGACGCGGGCGCTTGACGGGGTGAGCCTCGCGATTGCGCCCGGGGAACTCGTCTGCCTGCTCGGCCATTCCGGCTGCGGCAAGACGACGCTCCTTCGGGTGGCGGCCGGGATCGAGCGACCCACGAGCGGACGCGTCCTGCTCGACCAGCGCGTGGTAGCCTCCGACAACGTCTTCGTTCCGCCGGAGGGACGCGGCGTCGGCCTGATGTTCCAGGATTACGCCCTGTTCCCGCATATGAGCATCCTCGACAACGTGATGTTCGGGATCCGGGGCATTCCACAGCCGGCGGCGCTGGCATCCGCCAAGCGGGCTCTTTCCCGCGTCGGGCTCGAGCGTCTGATGAAGGAATATCCGCACGTGCTTTCGGGCGGGGAGCAGCAGCGCGTCGCACTGGCGCGCGCCATCGCCCCCAGGCCCGGAATCCTGCTGATGGACGAGCCGTTCTCCAATCTTGACCGGCGCATGCGCGATTCGATCCGCGACGAGACCGTGGCCATCCTGCGGGAGACAGGCGCGACGACGATCGTCGTCACCCACGATCCGGAGGAAGCGATGCTGATAGCAGACCGCGTCGTGCTCATGCGGGCCGGCAGAATCGTCCAGCTGGGCTCGGCGGAAGAGATCTACAGGCATCCGGCCGACCTGTTCGCCGCGCGGTTCTTCTGCGATTTCAACGAGATGGAGGGCCAGGTAAAGGCGGGAAGGGTCGAGACGCCCGTCGGCGTCTTTCCGGCCCCGCATCTCTCCGAGGGCGAAAATGCGATCGTGTGCATCCGCCCGCAGGCCGTCCGCCTGCGCGCTCCGGGCTTCTGCATTCCGGGCCGCGTCCTCGAACGCCGATTTCTCGGCGAGGTCGATCTCGTGTATCTTGCGGTCAACGGACTCGATCAGCCTTTGCAGGCGCGGACGCGTGAGGCATATCGTCCGGACGAAGGGCAGGACGTCGGAATCGACGTGGATCGGGACGAAGTCCTTGTTTTCGCCGCCGGCCACACCTAGGTTGCGGTCGGACTCGGAATGGTTTAACGCCGGATTTCGGTGTGTGGAGGACCCTCATGGGTGGCGCAAGTATTTGGCACTGGATCGTCGTCGGTCTGATCGTGATGCTGCTCTTCGGACGCGGCAAGATCTCCGAGATGATGGGCGATGTCGCAAAGGGCATCAAGGCCTTCAAGAAGGGCATGGCGGACGATGAGACCGCCGCCCAGGGCGAAGAGAAGAAGGAAGCGGCGCGCGCGATCGAGCACCAGTCGACCCCGACGGCGCAGGCCGACGAGGCTTCGCTCGGTCAGAAGAAGGCGGGTTGAACCGCAAGTAGCGCGCATTCGGCAGACGGGGCGCGCGCGGGGATCGCGCGCAGCCAATCCTGTTCGGGCCCGCTGAAGGTTGGGGCGCAGCGTCATGTTCGATTTCAGTTGGGGCGAGGTGCTGCTGATCGGCGCGGTGGCGCTCATCGTCATCGGCCCCAAGGATCTGCCTGCGGCGCTGCGCACGGTCGGCCGCATGATCGGCAAGATCAAGCGGATGGCCTCCGAGTTCCAGGGACAATTCAACGAGGCCTTGCGCGAGGCGGATCTCGACCATGTCCGCAAGGAGGTCGAAGGGATGAACAGGGCGGCCTCCGCCGGGTTCAATCCCGTGAAGACCATCCGGGACGAGGTCAAGGGCGCCATCGACAAGCCCGGCTCCGCAAGCAAGCCGGCTGCATCGGGGGCGGGAACTTCAGCGGCTGCCCTGGCTGGAACGAAGGTGGGCGCGCAGCCGGAAGCGGCTGCAGCTTCCGAGACTCGGGACACGAAGACTCCGGCCGCGAAGCCGGAGGCCAAGGCCGACGAGGGGCGTAGCACGGCTCCTGCGGCCTCCAAAGGGGCGGCATCCGCCAAGTCGGACAAGCCGGCGGCGCCAGCGCCGAAAGCCTCCAGGAAGGCATCTTCCCGCAGCGCGGGCTCCAGTAGCGGCGAGAAGAAACCCGCAGCGGCAGCGAAGGCCGCAGGCCGCGCGAAATCGGCGGCTGGCTCCAAGAAAGAAGAGAAGCAATCGTGACGACGAAGCCGGCGGATGAGGACGAGATCGAGGCTTCGCGTGCGCCCCTCCTCGACCACCTGATCGAGTTGCGCCAGCGCCTGATCCGGGCGCTGATCGCGTTCGTCGTCATGTTCTTTCTCTGCTTCGCCGTGGCGAAGTACATCTACAACATCCTGGTCGGCCCCTATGTGCGGGCGGTCGGCTCGCCGGAAATGGCGCGGCTCGTCTACACGCACGGGCTGGAATACCTGTTCACGCAGATCCAGGTCGCCTTCTTCGGCGCGGCCTTCTTCGCGTTCCCCTATATCGCGATGCAGATCTACAAGTTCGTTGCGCCGGGGCTCTACAAGAACGAGCGCGACGCGTTCATTCCATTTCTCGTGGCGACGCCGGTCCTGTTCGGCGTGGGCGCGGCCATGGTCTATTTCATCGCCATGCCGCTCCTGATGTATTTCTCCGTGGGCATGCAGCAGCTCGCCGTCGAGGGGCAGCCGACGATCGAGTTCCTGCCCAAGGTGAGCGAGTACCTGTCGCTCATCATGACGCTGATCTTCGCCTTCGGCATCTGCTTCCAGCTCCCGGTCATCCTTACGCTGCTGGCGAGGGCCGGGCTCGTCGATTCGCAGTTTCTCAAGGACAAGCGGCGCTATGCCATCGTTCTTGTCTTCGTGATCGCCGCGATCTTCACGCCCCCGGACATCATCAGCCAGTTCGCCCTTGCGGTCCCGACGCTGCTTCTTTACGAGGCGAGTATCCTCTCCGTCAGATGGGTGGAGAAGAAGCGCGCGGAAGCCGAGGCCGCGCGCGCGGCGGCGGAATAGGGACGCCCGTTCCGACGCCAGGTCGATTAAATTCAAGTCCCGGCGTCGGTTGAGAATCATGCACGACATCCGCGCGATCCGCGACAATCCGGAAGCTTTCGATGGGGGCCTCGCCAGGCGCGGGCTTGCGCCGCTATCGGCCTCGATCCTTGCCCTCGACGAGGCGCGCAAGAGCGTGATCGCGGAATTGCAGGCGGCGCAGGAGACGCGCAACGCGCGCTCCAAGGAGATCGGCAAGGCGAAGGCCGCGAAGGACGAGGCGCTGGCGCAGTCGCTGATGGCCGAGGTCGCGGCGCTCAAGGAGCGCATTCCGGCTCTCGAGGAGGTGGAGCGCGATGCCGACAAGGCGCTTCAGGATGCCCTCGCCGCGATCCCGAACATCCCGGCCGCGGACGTGCCGGAGGGCGCCGACGAGCACGGCAATGTCGAGAAGAGCCGCTTTGGCAGCCCGCGCTCCTTCGCGAAGGCCGCGCAGCATTTCGAGATCGGCGAGGCCATGGGGCTCATGGATTTCGAGACGGCGGCGAAGCTCTCGGGCTCGCGCTTCGTCGTGCTCAAGGGCCAGCTCGCGCGGCTGGAGCGCGCGCTCGGCCAGTTCATGATGGACCTGCACACGAGCGAGCACGGCTACACGGAGGTGAACCCGCCGCTGCTGGTGCGCGACGAGGCGATGTTCGGGACGGCGCAGCTGCCGAAGTTCCGGGATGATCAGTTTGCCGTGGCGGGCGACTTCTGGCTCATCCCCACCGCCGAAGTCCCCCTCACCAACCTCGTGCGCGAAGCCATCCTCTCCGAAGAAGAACTCCCCCTGCGTGTTACCGCGCTCACCCCCTGCTTCCGCGCCGAGGCCGGCTCCGCCGGGCGGGACACGCGCGGGATGCTGCGCCAGCACCAGTTCACCAAATGCGAGCTGGTCTCGATCACGACGCCCGAGAAATCGGCGGAGGAGCATGAGCGCATGCTCGCCTGCGCCGAGGCGGTGCTGCAGAAGCTCGAAATCCCCTATCGCGTGATGACGCTCTGCACCGGCGACATGGGCTTCGCCTCGCAGAAGACCTACGATATCGAGGCCTGGCTTCCGGGGCAGAACACCTATCGCGAGATCTCGTCCTGCTCGGTCTGCGGGGATTTCCAGGCGCGGCGAATGAATGCCCGCTTCCGGCGCGACGGCAAGCCGCAATTCGTCCACACGCTCAACGGGTCGGGCGTTGCGGTGGGGCGCGCGCTGATCGCGGTGCTCGAAAATTATCAGAATGAGGACGGCTCCGTCACGGTGCCGTCGGCGCTCGCGCCCTATATGGGTGGCGTCACACGAATCGAAAGGCCCGCCTGACGCCATGCGCATTCTCTGCACCAACGACGACGGAATTCACGCTCCGGGCTTGAAGGCCCTCGAGGCGATCGCGAAGCAATTGTCCGACGACGTCTATGTCGTCGCCCCCGAGACCGACCAGAGCGGCGTCTCGCATTCGCTCTCGCTGAACGATCCGCTGCGGCTGCGCGAAATCTCCGACCGCCATTTCGCCGTGAAGGGCACGCCGACGGATTGCGTCATCATGGCGATGCGCAACATCCTCGTGGATCGCATGCCGGACCTCATTCTCTCCGGCGTCAACCGGGGGCAGAACGTGGCGGAGGACGTCAGCTATTCCGGCACGATCGCCGCCGCCATCGAGGGCACGATGCTTGGCGTCCGCTCGATCGCCCTGTCGCAGGCCTACGGCCCGGGCGGACGCAACGCGGTCAAGTTCCAGACGGCGGAAGCGCACGGGCCGGGCATCATCCGCAAGCTCCTGACCCTCGAACTGCCGAAGAACTCCCTCGTCAACGTGAACTTCCCCGATTGCGAGCCGGACGAAGTGACGGGGACCGTGGCGACCAACCAGGGGCTTCGCGACCAGGCGTTCCTGAAGATCGACGAGCGCCGGGACGGGCGCGGCAATCCGTATTACTGGGTTGCCTTCGCCAAGGCGGATTTCACGCCTGGGCATGGCACCGACCTATGGGCCATCGCCAACCGCCGGATCTCGGTGACGCCGCTCAAGCTCGACCTCACCGACGAGCCGACGCTGACGCAGTTCGCGCAGGTTTTCCGCTGACAGTGTGTTCCTTCGATCCGTCTTGCGATGAGAAAGAGGGGCTCCGCTTTCGGGTTCCTCCGGAGGAACGGCTTTTACACATCTGTTTCGTTTCGCTTTTTCGTCTGCCGGTATTATCGTCTCGCATGACGCAGCGGGGCGGGAGGATGATTTGCGGGGCGAGGCCGATGAGGCTGTGACGGGGTTCAGCGCCGAGGCGGTAGAAGCGGCCGCCTTCGTGCTGGCGCTTCGGGCGCGGGGCCTGCGCGACAAGTCGGTGCTGGGAGCAATGGAACGGGTACCCCGCGACCTCTTCGCTCCCCGGCGCTTCGCCGATCTCTCGCGCAGCGACGTCGCACTGCCCCTTCCGCTCGGGCAGACCATGACCGCGCCTGGCGCGGTCGCGCTGATGCTGAGCGCGCTGAAGGTCGAGCCGGACCAGCGGGTCCTCGAAGTCGGGACCGGGTCCGGCTATGTCTCCGCGCTGCTTGTCCGCCTCGGAGGCCGGGTGACGACGATCGAGCGCTATGCAGCGCTGGCGGACGGGGCGGTGATGCGCTTTGCCGATCTCGGCCTTGCGCAGGATATCCGGATCAGCGTCGGCGACGGCCTCGCCATGAGAACGGGAGCGCGTTACGACCGAATCCTGCTCAACGGCGCACTCCCGGCGATGCCCGCGGCGATAACGTCCTTGCTCGCGCCCGGCGGCCGCCTCGTGGGCGCGATCACCGTCGAGGGTTTCCCGCGCCTGTTCCAGATGGAGCGCGACGATGAGGGGGAACTAACGGAGGAGCGGGGGGCGTCCCTGCGGATTGCTCCGCTCGTCCTGCCGCCTGACTCTTAGGCAAAGCGGTCGCTTGCGGTTGACCAACGCGCCTCGTGGCGGCAAAACCGCTCGCCTGCGAAAGAGAACTCATGCGCGTTGACCAATTCGATTTCGACCTGCCCGAGGATCGCATCGCCCTGCGTCCCGTGACCCCCCGCGACTCGGCGCGCATGCTCGTCGTGCGGCCCGGCGCGGAAATGCGGTTCGAGGACCGGATCGTGCGCGATCTGCCCGATCTGCTGCGCCCCGGCGACGCGCTCGTGCTCAACGACACGAAGGTGATTCCGGCGAGGCTCCATGCGCGGCGCGTCAGGGGCGGCGTCACGGCGGGCGTCGAGATCATGCTGCACAAGCGCGAGGGGAGCGATCGCTGGCGCGCCTTCGCCCGTCCGGCAAAGAAGCTCGCCGTCGGCGACTGGATCGTGTTCGGCAACGAGGGGGCGGGGAATGCCTGTGAACTGGGCCGGCTCGAGGCCGAGGTCGCGGAGAAGGGGGAGGGGGGCGACGTGACGCTCGTCTTCGCGCTCTCGGGCCCGCTGCTCGACGAGGCGATCGTGCGGCTCGGCGAGCTGCCGCTTCCCCCCTATATCGCCGGCAAGCGGGCGGCGGATGCGCGGGACGCGGAGGATTACCAGACGATCTACGCCCGCGAGGAGGGCGCGGTGGCGGCGCCGACTGCGGGACTGCATTTCACCGAGGACCTGTTCCGGCGGCTCGAGGAGCGGGGCGTCTCGCGTCATTTCGTGACGCTCCACGTGGGGGCGGGGACCTTCCTGCCGGTGAAGGTCGAGAACACCGCGGAGCATCGGATGCATGCCGAATGGGGCACGGTGCATCCCCGGACGGCGCAGGCGCTGAACGAGGTTCATGCACGCGGCGGGCGGATCGTCTCGGTGGGCACGACGAGCCTGCGCCTGCTCGAGAGCGCGGCGCAGCCGGACGGGACGATCGCGCCGTTTTCTGGCGACACCTCGATCTTCATCACGCCCGGCTATCGCTTCCGCGCTGTCGACATCCTGATGACGAACTTTCATCTTCCCCGCTCGACGCTCATGATGCTCGTCAGCGCCTTCTCCGGCTACGAGACCATGCGCGAGGCCTATGACCACGCCATAGCCGGCGGCTACCGCTTCTACAGTTTCGGCGACGCCAGCCTGTTGTTCAGAGAGACCCGAGAGGACGAAGCCGATGGCCGATGAATTCATCTTCACCGTCGCGGCGACCGACGGTACGGCGCGCTCCGGCGAGATCCGCATGCCGCGCGGCGTCATCCGCACGCCGGCCTTCATGCCGGTGGGAACCGCGGCGACGGTCAAGGCCATGTATCCCGATCAGGTCAAGGCCCTGGGCGCGGACGTGGTACTCGGCAATACCTATCACCTGATGCTGCGCCCCGGAGCGGAGCGCGTGGCGAGGCTCGGCGGGCTGCACAAGTTCATGAACTGGCCCTATCCGATCCTGACGGATTCCGGCGGCTTCCAGGTGATGTCATTGTCGCAGCTCCGCAAGATCGAGGAGAGCGGGGTCACGTTCCAGTCGCATATCGACGGCTCGACCCATGTGCTGACGCCGGAGCGATCGATCGAGATCCAGGGTCTGCTCGGCTCCGACATCCAGATGCAACTCGACGAATGCGTGAAGCTGCCCGCGAGCGACGATGTCGTCGCCAAGGCGATGTATCTCTCGCTGCGCTGGGCCGAGCGCTGCCGGGTCGCCTTTGGCGAGCAGCCGGACCGGGCGATGTTCGGGATCGTGCAGGGCGGGGCGGTCGAGAAGCTCCGTGTCGAAAGCGCGCGCGAACTCGTCAATCTTGACCTCAAGGGCTACGCGATCGGCGGGCTCGCGGTCGGGGAGCCGCAGGACGTGATGCTCGCCATGATCGAGACGGTCGAGCCGCATCTTCCGAAGGAGAAGCCGCGCTACCTCATGGGCGTGGGGACGCCCGACGATATCGTCGAGGCGGTCCGGCGCGGGGTCGACATGTTCGATTGCGTGATGCCCACCCGCGCCGGCCGTCACGGCATGGCCTATACGCGCAATGGCAGGCTGAACCTGAAGAACGCCCGCTTCGCGGAAGACCTGGCGCCCCTCGACGCGGCCTCGAAATGCGAGGCGTCGAATTCATATTCGCGCGCCTATATCCATCATCTCGTGCGCTCGAACGAGATCCTCGCGATGATGCTGCTGACCTGGAACAACCTCGCCTATTACCAGGACCTGATGGCGGGCCTGCGCCGCGCGATCCGCGAGCAACGCCTCGACGACTTCATCGCCGAGACAAAGGAGGGTTGGGAGCGCGGCGAACGCGAGGGCAAGGCGGGACCGGCCTCGCCTGCGACGGGCGGTTGATCCCTCGCGCCGTCAGTGAAGCCGGGAATATCCGGTCAATGCCATCACGCGCTGGTGAAGCTCTGCAAGAAGCCGGACATAGGGCTCGCGGGCGGTGCGGTGATAAGCGTCGATCTGGCGCAGGATACGATCCTTGGCTCCCTCGTCCGCGCGCCATTCGGCAAGCTGTTCGCGCTGGCGCGCATATTTGAAGTCAATGTCGGCCAGGGTGGCGAGGGCGTCCTGCATCGCGGGCTGGATGTCGGCCGGATACGCCGCCGGAGAATCGGTTTGGTCTGAAACGCGGGACAGGGACGCTTTCGACATGACGACCTCCCTTGTTGAGCATGCGCTGGTGTGCTCGCAATTCGTTGTTCATGAAGCTGACCAGCGAATGTGGAGGAGTCATGGCGCGGCGCCGGGTCATCGTCGCCGCGCCCTCGCCCTCAGCCGAGCCTGACGAGTTGCTTGCCGAAATTCTTTCCTTCCATCAAGCGCATGAAGGCTTCAGGCATGCGCTCGATTCCGTCGATCACATCCTCGCGCGTCTGCAGTTTTCCGTCGGCTGCGAGCGCGGCCAGCTTTGCGAGCGCCTCGTCGCGGCGGTGATACCAGTCGAAGACGAGGAAGCCGTGGATGCTCGCGCGGGTCACGATCAGGCTGCCGAGGAACCGCTCGCCCATGTCCGGCTTGCCCGCCTGCCCGGCAAGGGCGATGCGGCCGCACTGGACAACGCGCGCGTGGTTCGCGAGGTTCTTCATCACCGCGTCGTGGATGACGCCCGCCGTGTTGTCGAAGAAGACGTCGACGCCGCGCGGGCAGGCTTCGGCGACGGCTTTCGTCAGGTCGCCGCTGGTGCGGTAGTTGATCGTCTCGTCAAAGCCGATTTCGCGGCACCAGGCGAGCTTGTCGTCACGCCCGGCAATGCCGACGACACGGCAGCCGGAGATCTTCGCGAGCTGCCCGACGAGCTGCCCGACCGCCCCTGACGCCGCCGAAACGACGACCGTGTCGCCGGGACGGGGGCGGCCGACGTCGATCAGCCCGAACCAAGCGGTCATTCCGGGCATTCCGAGCCAAGAGAGCGAGCTCTGGATGGGCGCGAGCGAGGGGTCGATCCGGTTTACGCCGCCCTGGGCCGGCGTGAGAAGCGCCCATTCCTGCCAGCCGACGGCCATCGACTCGGCAATATCCCCCGGCTTCCAGGCGGGATGGTTCGAGGCGACGACCTCGCCCACGCCCCCGCCCTGCATCAGCCCGCCGATCTCGACGCCCTTGGTGTAGCCTTTCGCCGGGCTGATGCGTCCGCGCATGTAAGGATCGACCGAGAGCCATTTCACCCGCACCAGAATCTGGCCGGGACCGGGCTCGGGGACAGCGGCCTCCTCCATGCGCCAGGTGTCGAGGGAGGGCATCCCCTCGGGATATTCGGCGAGAAGCCAGCGGCGGTTGAGCGTGTCGGACATGGCCGGGGTTTCCTTCCAGTATTGTCGTTGTCGGAAAAGGGAAACATCTCCGCGCCCGGGGCTCAAGTGCAGAAAGCTCGTCCACCGGGGTAGGGCGCTCTTGCCTTTCCGCACCGGCGCGACAGGTGTCGGAGATGATGGAGGATGAATGAGCGCGCAACCGGACACCAGGCTTTCGTCATTCCCCGCGGGCGGCGTCGCGCTCGTCATCGGGGCGACGGGGGGAATCGGCGCGGCGATCCACGATCAATTGAGCCGGAGCGAAAGATTCGAGCGGGTCATCGGGGTCGGGCGAAGGACGGATCCGGCGATCGATCTGCTCGACGAGGACACGATCGGACGGCTTGCCGCCTCGCTCGCGGGAGCGGATCTGCGGCTCGTCTTCGACGCGACGGGCTTCCTGCATGACAGGGAGCGGATGCCGGAGAAGAGCTGGCGGGATATCGATCCGGCGCACATGGCCTATTCCTACGCCGTCAACGCGATCGGCCCGGCCCTGCTGATGAAGCATCTGCTGCCTCTCCTTCCGCGCCAGGGCAAGGCGGTTTTCGCCACGCTGTCGGCGAAGGTGGGGAGCATCGGCGACAACCGCCTGGGTGGCTGGTATTCTTACCGGGCGGCCAAGTCGTCCCTCAACCAGATCGTTCGCTCTGCGGCGATCGAGCTTTCGCGACGCCGGCCGGAGGCGCTCTGCGTCGCCCTTCACCCGGGCACGGTCGCGACCTCGCTGACGGGGCCGTTCGCGAAGAGCGGGCTGGAAGTGCGCATGCCGGACGAGGCCGCGCGGCTGCTGCTGGAGGCCATCGACAAGCTGGGCGCGCAGGAGAGCGGCGGGTTCTTTGACTATCGCGGCGAGGCGCTCCCCTGGTGAGTGCGGGGCTTGCCGCAAGCTGAGCGTGTTCTAGTTCGTCGTGGCAAAACGAGGGAGTTCGGGCAATGCGCATGCTGATGGTCGCCCTGTACGTCATTTGCGGAATTGGCATCGCCTCGGCCCAGAGCGACTCGGATCGCGCCCGGATCGAGAATGTCATCAGCTCGCAACTCGACGCGTTTGTCGTCGATGACGGCGAGCGCGCCTTTTCCTACGCGGCGCCGGTGATCCGAAGGATGTTCGGGGACGAGCAGCGCTTCATGGCCATGGTGCGTTCCGGCTATCCGCCAGTCTACCGCCCGGCGTCTCACGCGTTTGGCCGGCTCCGGGAGGCTCCTGAGGGAATCCTGCAGGAGGTCCTGATCCAGGATGCATCCGGCGAGGAGTGGCTCGCCCTCTACACCATGGAGCAGCAGCCCGACGGCTCCTGGCTGATCGCTGGATGCCGTCTGCTTCGGCGGCCAGGCATCGGAGCCTGAAGGGCGGCCGAACGGGGATCCCGCCGGCCGCCCTCTCGAGACGTCCGGCGGGGAAGGGCATATCAACGAGATCAGGCAGCCGAGGACGCGTCAATCGGTTGCGGACGTGAGCTCATGGCTGGCGTGATCCAGAACCTTGTCTCCTGCTCCGCCGTCTTCGTGCGGCGGATCCACCAGAAGTCGCGAATGCGGTCATAGCCCAGGCAGGGCGCCTGGTCGATGTGATCAAGGATGAACGAGATCGCCTCCTCATAGCTGGGGAAGACGTTCGGGAAGCGGTCGTTGTCGAGAATGTTGCCCTCTCTTTCGACCAGGCACCAGGTGACGCGATACGGCATGGCAACCTCCAATGATTTTCTTTTGTGAATGTTATAGGTCTCATCCCGCGGCTCGTCGACTCGATCCACTGGTTAAAATTACCGGTGTGTTTCGCTAAAACTCTAGGAATTGCGTCAAGACACGTTCGCTAAGGTGCCCTTAACTAGAATTTCAGTGTTATCCGCATGTGCTCACGTCAAATTCCGACATGGCAATCCCAAGTTACTGTAGTATCTACGCAAAGATACCAATCCTGAATTGCCATTCATGAACGAAATTGACAGCACTCGCTCGCTTTGATCAACTGGTCAAAATTAGAGCTTGTCCACGGAAGCGGCAGGCCGGGGGGAAAAATCGTTATCGGCAAGCCGGGCCGCGACGCGGTGGGGGAGGTCTTGATGACCACGCAACCTGATATTCGCGCGGGCCGCATCGACGGCGGCAGCGTTTCCGAAAACTTCGCCGACTTTCATCCTCCCCTTGACGCACATGAGGCGCGGGTTGCCTCAGAGCGATGCCTGTTCTGCTTTGACGCGCCATGCGTCACGGCCTGCCCGACCGAAATCGACATCCCGCTCTTCATCCGCCAGATCGCCGCGGAGAATCCGCAGGGCGCGGCGAAGACAATCCTAGACGCGAATATCTTCGGCGGGATGTGCGCGCGCGTCTGCCCCACGGAGACGCTTTGCGAGGAAGCATGCGTGCGCATGGAATCCGAGGGGAAACCCGTCGAGATCGGTCGGCTCCAGCGCCATGCCACCGATGCGCTGTTCGCCTCCGGACGGCAGCTCTACCGGCAGGGTCCTGCGACGGGGTCGCGGGTTGCGATCGTCGGCGCGGGGCCGGCCGGGCTTTCCTGCGCCCACAAGCTCGCAACGCTCGGGCATGCGGTCGTCGTCTTCGACGCGCGGGAAAAGCCGGGCGGGCTGAACGAGCATGGGATCGCCTCGTACAAGGCAGTCGACGACTTCGCGCAGAAGGAGATTGCGTGGATCCTGGAGGTTGGCGGGATCGAGCTCCGGAACGGGCAGCGACTCGGACGCGACTTCAGCCTGTCCGACCTGCAGCGGGACTTTGACGCCGTCTTCCTGGGGCTCGGGCTTCAGGCCGTCAACGAGCTCGGCATCGACGCTCCTCCGCTCGCGGGCGTGGAGGATGCGGTCGCCTTCATCGAGGCGCTGCGCCAGACGCCGGACCTGACGACGCTGCCGATCGGGCGAAGGGTTGTCGTCATCGGCGGCGGAATGACCGCGGTCGACGCGGCGGTCCAGGCGAAGAAGCTCGGGGCGGACGAGGTGACGATGGTCTACCGGCGCGGCCCGGAGCAGATGGCGGCGAGCCGCTACGAGCAGGAGGTGGCGCTCACGAATGGCGTGGTCGTTCGTCACTGGGCGCGGCCGATCTCGCTCGTCGGCGAGGGCGGGGCGCTGCGCTCCGTCGTCTTCAGTCGCACGCGCGACGACGGGGGCCGTCTCCTCGATACGGGCGAGACATTCGAGCTCCCCGCCGACCAGCTCTTCCGTGCGGTCGGCCAGCTCTTTCTTCCCGGCGATATCGCGGATGCGCAGGTCGCGCTGGAGATGGAGCGTGGCCGGATCAAGGTCGACGGAGAGCGGCGCACATCCGTGCCGGGGATCTGGGCCGGAGGGGATTGCGTTGCCGGTGGCTCGGACCTCACCGTCGTCGCCGTGGAGGACGGCAAGCGCGCCGCCCTGTCGATCGATCGCGCGCTGCGCGCGCAAGCGCCGCTCGCGGCCGAATAGGAGGCTCGCAAAATGGCCGATCTTCGCGTGAACTTCGCCGGCATCAAGGCTCCCAATCCCTTCTGGCTGGCCTCCGCCCCGCCGACCGACAAGGCCTACAACGTGGAGCGCGCCTTTCGCGCGGGCTGGGGCGGCGTCGTCTGGAAGACGCTGGGAGAAGATCCGCCGATCGTGAACGTCTCGGGTCCGCGCTATGGCGCGCTCCACGGGCCCGACAGGCGCGTGCTCGCCTTCAACAATATCGAGCTGATCACCGACCGCCCGCTTGCGGTGAATCTTCGCGAGATCAAGGAGGTCAAGCGACGTTGGCCCGACCGGGCGATGGTGGTGTCGCTGATGGTTCCCTGCACCGAGGATTCCTGGAAGGCGATCCTCGCGCGCGTGGAGGAGACGGAGGCCGACGGGGTCGAGCTGAACTTCGGTTGTCCGCACGGGATGTCCGAGCGGGGGATGGGCTCGGCGGTCGGGCAGGTGCCTGAATACGTCGAGATGGTGACGCGCTGGTGCAAGCAGCACAGCCGCATGCCCGTCATCGTCAAGCTGACGCCGAACATCTCGGATATCCGCAAGCCGGCCGAGGCGGCGCATCGCGGAGGGGCCGACGCGGTCTCGCTGATCAACACGGTCAATTCGATCATGGGCGTCGATCTCGATGCGATGGCGCCGAGCCCGCACACGGACGGCAAGGCGACCCATGGAGGCATGTGCGGCCCGGCGGTGCGGCCGATGGCGCTCAACATGGTCGCGGAGATCGCGCGGAATCCCGTGACGCGCGGCCTTCCGATCTCCGGGATCGGCGGCATCGAGAAATGGCGGGATGCGGCGGAATTCATGGCGCTCGGCGCGGGCACGGTGCAGGTCTGCACGGCGGCGATGCTCTACGGCTTCAAGATCGTGGAGGAAATGACTGCGGGCCTCTCCGATTTCATGGACCGGAAGGGCTACAAGCGGGTCGACGACCTGGTCGGACTGGCTATCCCGAACACGACGGACTGGCAGTACCTCAATCTCGATTACGCGGTAAAGGCGCGGATCGACCAGGATCTGTGCATTTCCTGCGGGCGCTGCCACATCGCCTGCGAGGATACCTCGCATCAGGCGATCACCGCGATGAAGGACGGGAAGCGGCATTTCGAGGTGATCGACGAGGAATGCGTCGGCTGCAACCTCTGCGCCACGGTCTGCCCGATCGAGAACTGCATCGAGATGGTTCCGCTGGTCAATGAAGTGGACAAGCGGACGGGACGCATGGTCGACGGCTCGTACCGGAACTGGACGCAACATCCGAACAACCCGATGGCGGGCAAGGCCGCCGACGAGGCTCTCGAGCCGGCGGAGTGACGGGAATGGCGCGGCGGGGTGGTGCCCGGAGCACGCGGAAGCCCGCCACTCGGACCGGGCGGTCAGCTTCGCCCGCGCGGCAAGACGCCGTCGAGCAGGATGGCCACAAGGTTTTCGCGCGTCGCGGCGAAGAAGTCCGGTTGATTGATCGTCGTTCCGGTGACCGCGTTCACCTGCGACTGGAAGTCCGCATAATGCTGCGTCGTCGCCCAGATGGCGAAGATGAGGTGATGGGGGTCGATCGGCGCAAGGCGTCCCGCGGCCACCCAGCGGCGGATCGTCTCGCTCTTCTCCGCCACGATCTCAGCAAGCTCGCCCTCGAGCATGCGCGTGAGGCGAGGGGCCCCTTGCAGGATCTCGATTGCAAAGAGGCGCGAGGCTTCCGGATTGTCTCGCGAATATTCGAGCTTGCGGGAGATGTACTCCGCAAGCGCCTCGCGCGGATCGCGCTGCTCGTCGAGCTCCCGCAACGGCTCCAGCCACATCGTCAGCGTGCGCCGCATGAGGGTGGTGTAGAGGTTTTCCTTCGAGCGGCAATAATAAAGGAGATTCGGCTTCGACATGCCGGCGGCGGCGGCGATCTGGTCGACGCGCGCGCCATGGAAGCCATAGGCGGAGAAGATCCCGAGGGCGGCGTCCAGAATACGCTCCGAGATGGCCTCCGCCGCGAGAGTCCGTCGCGCGGCGGCGGCGGGCCGTCGGGACGCGGGTGCGATTTTCCTGGCGGCGAGGCGAGCGGTCAAGGAGCTTCCCCCGGCAGTTTCCTTTCCGCCAAGGTATGGCCTCATGGCACCCGGCGGCAAGCGCCGCGCGCCCGCGCAAACGGACATCCGCATCCCGTGCCCGCGAACAGGAAGCGGCGCATGCCCGCGCTGAAACTGCGCGCATCGTGCCTGCTTCATGGGCATGGGGCGGGTCGCGATGAACTCTGGACAAGGCCTGACCCGGTCGGCACGGGACTTGCCAATCATGTGCCCGTGGTTACAGCTTGAGGGGGTCGGAGCGCCGATGCGGCTCACGGAGGAGAGGATGATCGAAGGCGTAGCCTCGCCGCAGGAGGCGACGAGGCCTGTTCGCGGCGAGCCCGTGATCGATATCCGCAAGCTGTCGCTGACGTTCCAGACGGCGGACGGGCCGGTCTACGCGCTGTCCGACGTCGATCTGTCGATTTCCGAGGGCGAATTCGTGTCGTTCATCGGGCCGTCCGGCTGCGGAAAGACGACGCTTCTTCGCGTCATCGCCGATCTGGAGCGGGCGACCGGCGGGCAGATCTCCGTCAACGGCGTCTCCCCCGAGGAGGCGCGCCTGCGCCGCGAATACGGCTTCGTGTTCCAGGCGCCGGGCCTCTATCCGTGGCGCAACATCACGCGCAACGTGCAGCTCCCCCTCGAGATCTTCGGCATGCCGCGCGAGGAGCGCCTCGAGCGAGCGGCCCGGATGCTGGAGCTCGTCAATCTCACCGGTTTCGAAAAGAAGTTCCCCTGGCAGCTTTCAGGGGGAATGCAGCAGCGCGCGTCGATCGCCCGCGCGCTCTCCTTCGATCCCAAGCTGCTCCTGATGGACGAACCCTTCGGGGCCCTCGACGAAATCGTCCGCGATCATCTCAACGAGCAGCTTCTGCAGCTTTGGGCGAAGACGCGCAAGACAGTCGTGTTCGTCACCCATTCGATCCCCGAGGCGGTGTTCCTGTCGACGCGAATCGTGGTGATGTCGCCTCGTCCGGGCCGGATCATCGACATCATTGACTGCGATCTCGGAGAGGAGCGCCCGCTCGAAATTCGCGAAACGCCGGAATTCCTGAAGATCGCGCATCGGGTGCGCGAGGGGCTGCGGGCGGGGCATTCCTATGACGATTGAGCGGTGGCTGCCATGAACGCCGTCTCGATGCCTCTCGCGTCGGCCAGGCCGGCCCTGCGCACGCGCCTGATGGCTGGCAATGCAGGCCCGGTGAGCGTGCTCGTCCTGCTGATCGTGGCGTTCTGGTACGTGGGCGCCGTGCTCGCCAACTGGACGATCGTTTCGGAGCGGCTCGAGCGGGGCGGGCAGGAGGCGTCCATCGCGACGGTCCTGCCGCTGACGCTGAACGACCAGCGCCCGATCCTGCCGGCGCCGCACCAGATCGTGATGGAGCTGAAGAAATCGGTGCTCGACGCTCGTCCTTCATCGCCGCGCAGCCTCGTGTTCCATGCGCAGGTCACCCTGTCCTCGACGCTGGTCGGCTTCCTCATCGGAACACTGCTCGGGATCCTGCTGGCGGTGGGTATCGTGCATGTGCGGACGCTCGAGAAGAGCCTGATGCCCTGGGTGATCTCGTCGCAGACGATCCCGATCCTCGCCATCGCGCCGATCATCGTCGTCGTGCTCGGATCGATGGGGATCAGGGGGGTGATGCCGAAGGCGATCATTTCGGCCTATCTCTGCTTCTTTCCGGTCACGATCGGGATGGTGAAGGGGCTGACCTCCCCGGACCGGCTCTCGCTCGACCTGATGCGCACCTATTCGTCAAGCCGGTGGGACACGTTCTGGAAGCTCCGCATGCCCGCTTCCGTGCCGTTTCTCTTCGCGAGCCTGAAGGTCGCGATCGCGATCAGCCTCGTGGGGGCAATCGTCGCCGAACTGCCGACCGGCGCGCAGGCGGGACTGGGCGCCAGGCTTCTCGCGGGATCGTATTACGGGCAGACGGTGCAGATCTGGGCCGCCCTCTTCATGGCGGCAACGCTCGCGGCCCTGCTCGTCGCCCTGATCGGCTGGATCGAACGCGCGGTCAATCGGGCGATGGGGGCGCGGCCATGAGCGGTTTCCTCGCGTCGCGCCTGCAATCCCCGGCCAAGCTCGCCTGGCTCGTCGCGCTGGTGTGGGTCGGATGCGTCTACGCGCTGATGAGCGTCCACCGGCCCGACATCGCGGGCAGCGCTCCGGCCGGGTTCTGGGCGCTCGTCGCCGCGCTCTGGATCACGGCGACGCTCGCGGTGAACGGGCTTGCGAACCTGCGGGTGCGCGGGAGGTCCTCGCAGCGGGCAATCGACCTGATCGTACCGATCCTTTTCGGAGCATTCCTTTTCTTTCTCTGGGAGGTCGCCGTCGTCGGATTCGGCGTGCCGCCCGTCCTGATGCCGCCGCCCTCGGCGATCGCCGTCCGCTTCGTCAATTCCGCCGCAATCCTGCAGGCGGATTTCGTCCAGACCTTCGTGAAGGCGGTGCTGACCGGCTATGTCGCCGGCTGCGGTCTCGGCTTCGCCGTCGCGATCCTGGCCGACCGGATCCCCTTCCTGAAGCGCGGACTGCTTCCCCTGGGAAATTTCGTCGCCGCGCTCCCCATCATCGGCATCGCGCCGATCATGGTGATGTGGTTCGGCTTTGACTGGCAATCCAAGGCGGCGGTCGTCATCGTGATGACGTTCTTCCCGATGCTGGTGAACACGGTCGCCGGCCTCTCCGCCTCGGGCGCCCTCGAGCGCGACCTCATGCGCTCCTATGCGGCCGGGTACTGGGAGACGCTTGTCAAGCTGCGGCTCCCGGCGGCGCTGCCCTTCATCTTCAATGCGCTGAAGATCAACTCCACCCTCGCGCTGATCGGGGCGATCGTGGCGGAGTTCTTCGGCACGCCCACGGTGGGCATGGGTTTTCGCATTTCGACCCAGGCGGCGGTTCTTGCGCTCGACATGGTCTGGGCGCAGATCGCCGTCGCCGCGATCGCAGGGTCGCTGTTTTACGGCATCGTCGCGCTGATCGAGCGCGCGGCGACCTTTTGGCATCCGTCGGTCCGCTCATAAAACGGGGAAGCGGCGACGCGTGGAGGAGAAGAAGATGATGAAAAACTTTTTGGCCGGAGTGGCCCTTGTCGGGCTCTCGCTGGGCATGGCGGGAGGGGCTCAGGCCGCGGATGCCGTGACGCTGCAGCTGAAATGGGTGACGCAGGCCCAGTTCGCGGGCTATTACGTCGCCCAGGAAAAGGGCTTCTATGACGAGGCCGGGCTCGACGTGACAATCAACCCGGGCGGTCCCGACATCGCGCCCCCGCAACTCATCGCCGGCGGCGGCGCCGACGTGATCGTGGACTGGATGCCTTCGGCGCTCGCGGCGCGGGAGCGCGGCGTACCGCTCGTCAACATCGCCCAGCCCTTCAAGAATTCCGGGATGATGCTCACCTGCCGCGCGGAAACGGGGATCACGTCGCCGGAAGACTTCAAGGGCAAGACGCTCGGCGTCTGGTTCTCGGGCAACGAGTATCCGTTCCTCGCCTGGATGGCGCAGCTCGGCCTCTCCGTCGATGGCGGGCCTGACGGCGTGACGGTTCTCAAGCAGGGCTTCAACGTCGATCCGCTGATCCAGAAGCAGGCCGACTGCATCTCGACGATGACCTACAACGAATACTGGCAGGTCATCGACGCGGGCTTCACGCCCGAGCAGCTGGTAGTGTTCAAGTATGAGGACCAGGGCGTGGCGACCCTCGAGGACGGGCTCTATGTCGCCGAGGAGAACCTCAAAGACGAGGCCTTCGTCGACAAGATGGCCCGGTTCGTGACAGCCTCGATGAAGGGCTGGGACTACGCCCGGGAGAACCCGGACGAGGCGGCGATGATCGTTCTCGACAACGACGCGTCCGGCGCCCAGACGGAAGAACACCAGAAGCGCATGATGGGCGAGATCGCGAAGCTTCTGGACACCGGGGGCGGGAGGCTCGATCCGGCGGATTACGAGCGCACCGTCGAGACGCTGCTCGCGTCCGGTGGCGAGGCGCCTGTCATCACCGCCGCCCCCGAGGGCGCGTGGTCGCATGTCGTGGCCGACAAGGCGGGGCTCTGAACAATAACTCCGGGGCGTCGCGCGGCAGTACGCCGCCGCGGCGTCCCGCATTGCAGGAAACGGGGAGGAAGACATGGCTCTGCTGATCAAGGGGGGAACGGTCGTCAATGCTGATGTCAGCGAGAAGGCCGACGTTCTGATCGATGGCGAGACGATCGTGGCGGTCGGTCCCGACCTCGATCCGCCTCCGGGGACCGAGATCATCGACGCCTCCGGCGCCTATGTGATGCCGGGCGGGATCGATCCGCACACGCATATGGAATTCGAGTTCATGGGCACCGTCTCCGCCGATGATTTCGAATGGGGGACGAAGGCCGCGCTCTCGGGCGGGACGACGATGATCGTCGATTTCTGCATTCCGGCGCCAAAGCAATCCATGCTCGACGCCTACCACGCCTGGCGGGCGAAATCCGAGAAGGCGGCGGGCGACTACTCCTACCATCTCGCCGTGACCTGGTGGTCGGAGCAGGTCGAGAAGGAGATGGGAGAGATCGTCAACCAGCACGGCGTCAACACCTTCAAGCACTTCATGGCCTACAAGGGCGCGCTGATGGTGGACGACGACGTCCTCTTCCGCAGCTTTCGCCGCTGCGGCGAACTTGGAGCGACTGCGCTCGTCCATGCCGAGAACGGCGACGTCGTGGCGCAGATGCAGGACGCCTTCATCGCGCAGGGGCTGACCGGCCCGGAATTCCACGCCTATTCCCGCCCGCCCGAGGTCGAGGGCGAGGCCGCCAACCGGGCGATCATGATCGCCGACATGGCCGGCTGCCAGCTCTATGTCGTGCACACGTCGAGCCGCCCCGCCCATGAGGCGATCGCCCGCGCACGCGCTGCCGGCCAGAGGGTCTTCGGCGAGCCGCTTATCCAGCATCTCGTCCTCGACGAGAACGATTATCTCAACAAGAGCTGGGAGCATGCGGCGCAGCGGGTGATGTCGCCGCCCTTCCGCCCCAAATACCACCAGGATAGTCTCTGGAGCGGCTTGCAGGCGGGCTCGCTGCAGGTCGTCGCGACCGACCATTGCTCCTTCACGATGGAGCAGAAGCGGATGGGACTCAACGATTTCCGCATGATCCCCAACGGGACCGGCGGGCTCGAGGACCGGATGCCCGTGCTCTGGACGGCGGGCGTGAATTCGGGGCGGCTCACGCCGAACGAATTCGTCGCCGTCACCTCGACGAACAGCGCGAAGGTCCTGAACTGCTATCCGCGCAAGGGCGTCATCCGCAAGGGCTCGGATGCGGATATCGTGATCTGGGATCCCGCCGCGACGAAGACGATCACGGCGGCGAAGCAGGTCTCCCGGATCGAGTACAATGTCTTCGAGGGGCTCTCGCTGAAAGGGCTTCCGGCGAAGGTGCTCCTGCGCGGCAAGATCGCCGTCGAGGACGGCGAGATCCTCGCCGAACGGGGAGGGGGCAAGTACATCCCGCGCGATCCGCTTCCCGCTTCCGCCAAGGCGCTGCAGTTGCGCAAGCAGTTGACCAAGCCGAAGCCCGTCATCCGTTGACGGGGACGCGCGGGTTGCCCGTCGGGCGGCCTGCGCGTTTTCGCTCGCCTGCCGCCGCCAGCGCCGCCCTCCCGTGAGCTTCCTCGCACGTGGCCTTTCGATCATAGCGCTTGCGGTCCCGCAAGGGTCGAAACAGGCTGGAGCGTGGCAACTCCCTTTCGGGGAGAACGGGATCAAGAAGAGGGCGTCATGCAGAACCTGACGATCAATCCGCAGCGGCTTTGGGACACGCTCATGGAGACCGCCAAGATCGGCGGCACTCCCAAGGGCGGGATCGCGCGCCTGACGCTCACCGATCTGGATCGCGAGGTGCGGGACTGGTTCAAGGCCGAGTGCGAGAAGGTCGGCTGCACGGTCACCGTGGACGAAGTCGGCAACATGTTCGCCCTGCGCCCCGGCAAGCGCGACGACGTCCTGCCGATCGCCGTCGGAAGCCATCTCGACACGCAGCCCACGGGGGGCAAGTTCGACGGCGTTCTGGGCGTCCTCGCCGGCCTCGAGGCGATGCGCACGATGCACGATCTCGGCTACGAGACCAACGCGCCCCTCATGCTGGTGAACTGGACCAACGAGGAGGGTTCGCGTTTCGCGCCCGCCATGCTGGGCGCGGGCGTCTATGCGGGGGTCTTCGACCGGGCCTTTGCCGATTCGCGCGAGGATCGGCAGGGCGTCACATTCGCCGATGCGATCGCGGAGATCGGCTATCGCGGCGAGGTGAAGGCGGGTGATGTCAAGTTCGGAGCGATGTTCGAGCTCCATATCGAGCAGGGTCCGATCCTCGAAGCCGAGGGCAAGCAGGTCGGGATTGTCCAGGGCGTGCAGGGGATGCGCTGGTACGAGGTCACGATGACCGGGCGCACATCCCACACCGGGACCACGCCGATGCCGTTGCGAAAGAATGCCCTGCTCGGGGCGGCGCGCGCCGTTGAGCGCATCAACGAGATCGCCCTGGAGCATGCACCGCTCGCCGTCGGCGCGGTGGGGTTGCTCGAAGTCAGCCCGAATTCCCGCAACGTGATTCCGGGGGAAGTGTTCTTCGCCATCGATTTCCGGCATCCGGAGAACAGCGTGCTCGAGGCGATGGAGCAGAAGCTCTACGCCTCGCTTGAGGAAATCGCCGCGGGTATCGGGCTCACGCTCGATTACAAGAAGGTCTGGGACAGCCCGCCAGTGAAGTTCGATCCGGAATGCATTGAGGCGGTGCGCAAGGGAACTGAGCAGGGCGGCTTCTCGTCCCGCGAGATCATCTCCGGCGCGGGCCACGACGCGGCGTATGTCGCGCGCGTCGCCCCGACGACGATGATCTTCGTCCCCTGCGAGGGCGGGCTCAGCCACAACGAGGCGGAGAGCACGAGCTTTGACGAATGCGCCGCCGGCGCGCAGGTCGTCCTCAACGCCGTGCTCGAATACGACAAGCGCTTCGCGGCGGGGTAAAGAGCGGCCAGCGGCGAGGGCGTGACTGGCGAGGGCGTGACTCTCGGCGCGTGATCTGCTGTAAGCTGCGCGCATGCGCTTCCCGCCGTCGCTTCTCGAAGAAATCCGCGCGCGGCTTCCGGTTTCGGAAGTCGTGGGCAAGCGCGTGAAGCTGAAGAAGGCGGGGCGGGAATGGAAGGGTCTCTCGCCCTTCAACCCGGAGAAGACGCCCTCGTTCTACGTCAACGACCAGAAGGGCTTCTACCACTGTTTCTCCTCGGGAAAGCACGGCGACATCTTCGATTTCCTGATGGAGACGGAGGGCCTGCCGTTTCCGGAAACGGTCGAGCGCCTGGCGGCCGAGGCGGGCGTTCCGCTTCCCCGGCTCACGCCCGAAGCGGCGCATCAGGAGAAGCGGCGGGCCAGTCTCCATGACGTCATGGAAATGGCGAGCGCCTTCTTCGAAAAGGAGTTGCGCGGGAGGCGGGGGACGAAGGCGCGCGAGTACCTGGATCGCCGAGGGCTGTCGCAGGAGATGCTCGAACGGTTCCGCATCGGGTATGCTCCCGCAGACCGGTTCGCCCTGCGCGACCATCTGGCGGACAAGGGGGTGCCCGGCGACATGATGATCGAGGCGGGCCTGCTCGTGAGCGGGGAGGATATCGCCGTCCCCTATGATCGTTTCCGCGATCGCGTGATGTTTCCGATCACCGACCTGCGGGGGAAGGTGGTGGCGTTCGGGGGGCGCGCGCTCTCGGCCGACGTTCCCGCTAAATACCTCAACTCGCCCGACACGCCGCTCTTCCACAAGGGGACCATGCTCTACAACGCCCATGCGGCGCGCAAGGCGGCTCATGAGCGCGGGACGGTCGTTGCAGTCGAGGGCTACATGGACGTCATCGCGATGGCCTCCGTGGGGCTCGCAAATGTTGTCGCTCCGCTCGGCACGGCGCTGACGGAGGAGCAGCTCGGCGTCTTGTGGCGGATGGCGGACGAGCCGGTCCTGTGTTTCGACGGCGACAAGGCGGGGCGGCGCGCTGCCTTCCGCGCCCTCGACGTCGCGCTGCCGCTCATGCCGCCCGGCAAGTCCCTGCGCTTTGCGATGCTGCCCGAAGGGCAGGACCCTGATGACCTCGCCCGTTCGGGAGGCGCTTCAGCGCTCACGAAGGTGATCGGCGCGGCTCTTCCCCTCGTCGACGTGCTCTGGTCGCGCGAGATGGAAGTCTCGCCGCTCGAGACGCCCGAGCAGCGCGCCGGGTTCGAGCGCCGCCTGCGGCAGGCGCTGCGGGCCATCAAGGACGAGACGCTCCAGCGCTATTACCGCGAGGAGATCGACGCGCGGATCTCCGGGCTCGCGCAGGAGGCGCGCCGGGCGCGCGGCGGCGGTGAATGGAAGCGCGGCGCAGGGCGAAAGGGACTTCCGGAGAGACCGGGCTCACGGCTCCCGAACGGCTACAAGGCCAGTCCCGGCCTCTTGCGCAGCGGAATGTTCAGCAGGCGCAGCGATGACGAGGCCCCGACGGCCCAGCCCCGAGAGGCCGTGATCGTCAGCGTGTTCACCGCGCATCCGCGCCTCTTGCCCGACTACGCCGAAGAACTCGCGCATCTCGAATTCGCCAGTTCCGAGGCGGCGGCGGTCCGTTCTATCCTGCTCGATTGCGTGTCGGAGGGAGGCGCCGTCGACCACGCCGTCGTGCGGGCGCGTCTCGAACGGGCGGGGCTGTCCTCGGCCTGCGAATCGCTATATGCACGCATGATCCCGAGTTTGCGCTGGATGCTCGATCAGAATGCGGATTCTTTGCGTCTCGAAGACGCATTACGGCAGGCTATCATCTTGCATCGTCGTGCATACACGCTACATAGCGAGCTTCGGGCGGCGGAGCGTGCTCTCGCGGCGGACGACAGCGAAACGAATCTGGCGTGGCTGCGCGAAGTGCAGTTGCAACTGTCGTCGGTGGAGGGAGCCGAAGCCGATCGTGACGACGGATGATCAGGTTTGTTTCGACGGTGCGGCAGGGCAGGGTCGGAAAGGCCGGTTTGACGATCGGCGGATGCCGGGTGATGGAGCAGGACGTCGAGCGGGACCGCTGGGCGTCCCTGAACGCGCTTCTGGCCGATGAAGTGCGTGGATGGTTAAGGGTTCGACAAGTGCGCTCGTGTTTGATGGCGCTTCGAGCGGTTGCTTTGGACGATTCTCCGGGCTCCAAATGCCATCCCGCTCCGGAAAGCCGCTACGGCGCATGACGATGACCCGCTCGCCGCAAGGCTGAAGATGCGTAGGAAAATGTGAATGGCGACCAAGGCGACTGAAACTACCGAGGCAGCCCCCGAGCAACAGACCGACGGTCCGCTGCTCGACCTGACCGATGCCGCCGTCAAGAAGATGATCAAGACCGCGCGCAAGCGGGGTTACGTCACCTATGACGAGCTGAACGAGGTTTTGCCGCCGGAAGAGTTTTCCTCCGAGCAGATCGAGGACGTTCTCGGCCAGCTCAGCGAGATGGGTATCAACGTCATCGAAGCCGAGGAGGCGGATGACAATCAGGGTGAGAGCGACGGCGAGGAGGAGGCCGAGGGCGGCGAACTCGTCGAAGCGTCGTCGCCGAGCCGGGCCGTCGCGACGCGCCCGGAAACGGCCAAGGAGCCGACCGACCGGACGGACGACCCCGTGCGCATGTACCTGCGCGAGATGGGGTCCGTGGAATTGCTGTCGCGCGAGGGCGAGATCGCAATCGCCAAGCGTATCGAGGCTGGCCGCGAGGCGATGATCGCGGGCCTGTGCGAAAGCCCGCTGACCTTCCAGGCGATCATCATCTGGCGCGACGAACTCGTCGAGGGCCGGGTTCTCCTGCGCGACATCATCGATCTCGAAGCGACCTATGCCGGTCCCGACGGGAAGGGCGGACCCAAGGTCGACGGCGAGGACGAAGCGGAACCGGCGGCTGAAACCGCCTCCGAAGGCTCGGGCGAGGGCGAGGGGGATCTCGACGACGACGATCTCGACAACAACGTCTCGCTCTCGGCGATGGAAGCCGAGATCAAGCCGAACGTCCTCGAGACGTTCGACCGGATCGCCGACAACTACAAGAAGCTGCGCCGCCTCCAGCTGGAGCATGTCGAGCAGCGGATGCAGAACTCGCAGCTCACGCCGTCGCAGGAGCGGAAGTACAAGAAGCTCAAGGAAGAGATCGTCGTTGACGTGAAGTCGCTGTCGCTCAACCAGAACCGCATCGATGCGCTGGTGGAGCAGCTCTACGACATCAACAAGCGCCTCATCTCGCATGAGGGCCGCCTGATGCGCTACGCCGAGAGCTTCGGCGTCGGCCGCGAGGACTTCCTGCGCAACTATCAGGGCTACGAGCTCGATCCGAAATGGCTGCTGCGGGTCTCGAAGCTCGGCGGCAAGGGCTGGCGCGAGTTCGTCGCCCAGGGCAAGGACCAGATCTACGACCTGCGGGAGCAGATCCAGACGCTCGCTTCCGAGACCGGACTCGAGATTTCGGAATTCCGCAAGATCGTCCACATGGTCCAGAAGGGCGAGCGGGAGGCCCGGCAGGCGAAGAAGGAAATGATCGAGGCCAACCTGCGCCTCGTGATCTCGATCGCCAAGAAGTACACCAATCGTGGCCTGCAGTTCCTCGACCTGATTCAGGAGGGGAATATCGGCCTCATGAAGGCGGTCGACAAGTTCGAGTACCGCCGCGGCTACAAGTTCTCGACCTACGCGACCTGGTGGATCCGCCAGGCGATCACGCGTTCGATTGCGGATCAGGCCCGGACCATCCGCATCCCGGTCCACATGATCGAGACGATCAACAAGATCGTGCGCACGTCGCGGCAGATGCTTCACGAGATTGGCCGCGAGCCGACGCCGGAGGAACTGGCCGAGAAGCTCGCCATGCCTCTGGAAAAGGTGCGCAAGGTCCTCAAGATCGCCAAGGAGCCGATCTCCCTCGAAACGCCGATCGGCGACGAGGAGGATTCGCATCTCGGCGATTTCATCGAGGACAAGAACGCGATTCTGCCGATCGATGCCGCGATCCAGTCGAACCTGCGCGAGACGACAACGCGAGTGCTGGCCTCGCTGACGCCGCGCGAGGAGCGCGTGCTGCGCATGCGCTTCGGGATCGGCATGAACACCGACCACACGCTCGAAGAGGTCGGGCAGCAATTCTCGGTCACGCGCGAGCGCATCCGCCAGATCGAGGCGAAGGCGCTGCGCAAGCTCAAGCACCCCTCGCGCAGCCGCAAGCTCCGCAGCTTCCTGGACAACTGATCGACGTTGATCTCGAACGAAAAGCGCCCCTCTCACGACCGTGGGAGGGGCTCTTATTCTTGGCGATCAGCGCGCGAGGCGCTGTGTCGTGATTGACTGCGCGATGTTCTCGAAGCTGGAAAGAAGCTCGTCCTGATCGGTGGCGAGGAAATAGCGGCCGGGATCGGTGGCGCAATTGCGGACAAGATCCCGGGCGCTGCCGCTCTCCTCGCGAAACATCACGCTGTAGATCTCGACTCCTGCCGCCTTGATGTTCTGACAGGCAAGCCTCATGCGATCGTCCAGCCGCGCTTCGAGAGCAGCGAAGGTCGAGACGCCGAAGCGGCTATGCGAAAGGTGCCCATAGGCGCTGTAGTCGCTCGAAACGGGGCCGCCGGGGCCATTTGCGACGACCATGTTCTTTCCATCCGTGAAAAGGACGATGATCTTGCGGGTCTCTCCATATGGCTTGCCCTGGTCAAAGGGAAGCTCCGGGGAAAGTGTCCGCCACCCCCACATCAGGCCCTCGGATGTCACCGTCCCGCCCCCGTGCCAGTGACGCAGACCGGTGATCTTGGCCCGCAAGATGTCCCGATCGCTGGTCAGGGGCAGGATTTCGTCCGGACATGCCTTGTTTGGCCCAATCGTGTGAGGGGGCTCTTCGTCAATCGTGGCTTCCGTCACGCTGTCATACTTGAACATGTTGTAGGTGGCGCCCCACGCATGTTTGTGTCCCGCAGGCCGAATGTAGGTCCAGCCCCGAGGTGTCGGGCCGTCGGGCAGGTAGTTGTTGTTGTTGGGGCGCCCCTGGATCGGATGCCGCGTATCGTCGATCCAGAAATAGGGCGTGAAGAGGGTATTGACCCAGCGACGGTCGGGCGGCTGGTCCGTGACGTCGTGAGGCTCCGGTCGTGCCTCGACGCAGCCCTTCCATTCCACGTTCGGAATGCGCGAGAACAGATCGAAGTTGCTGATGCGGGCCGGGTTCTGAAGATTGCAGCCTTCTTCAGCAAGATTGAAGCCGTCAGGCAGCAGCGCACCGTCTTCATCCAGCGTCATGCCGGAATAGGGGACGGCAGTGTTCGGCGTGACCTGTCCGGCCTGCGCCTGCGCCCTGCCCAGGCCGAAGATCTCCTTCACGAAACCGGCGACGCTCGTTCCGGGCGTCCAGAGGAACGAGCGATCCCGGAAGCTGCCGCCGCCGGTATTATCCTGAAACCGTCCCCGGTTTATGCAGTGCGGGAGCGCCTCGCGCCACTTGAAAGTCCACCGGTTGCGCAGGATACGCCCATGGTGCTGCGATAGCGCCGCGGTGTCCATCATCGACATCGGCAGGTTTGCCCGCCCCGGGTTCACTGCCGCCACATACGGAATGATCGATATCCTGATATTGCCGAGATCGTTGTCCGACATCAGCTTGTCGACCAGCGATGAGACGGCGGTTCGCAATGTCTCCATGTCGTTTTCCATGGAGCCGGTATTGTCGAGGACAAGGGCGATCTCGGCGTCTCGCAACATCGCTTGCGATTCCGCGAGGGCGGACACGGGAGTCTTGTCCCTCCCGAGGACGCGCAGGAGCGTGTTGACGCTGTTCGCCTCGACCGCGACCCGCACGCCGCCCTCAGGCAGTTCAAGCACCTTGACGGCGAAATCCGCCCCCTGCTGGAGCGCCTTGATGTGACCTGCCGCGACGCGGCGGGCGATTTCCTCACGCTTGGCGAAGGCGGATCTCGGATCGCCGATGGCGGCGAGGGCGGCCGCGTCGGCGGCGTGCTGGAGAGCAGACCTCAGGCTCGAGGCCCGCGAATAATCTATTGCCGCTCCCACGATGCCGGTCGCCACAACGGCCACGACCGCGAAAAGGATGGCGATGCCGCCCTGCTGGTTGCGCCGGAAGTTCAGGATGAGCATTGTCGGAGACACCACTGGAAGCGGACGGACATCATGTGATATTTCCGTCCAAATTGTTAAGAATCGTCAAAAGCAATCTTCAGATGTGACGCTGTACGGACGAATTGGCAGGTTGGCGCGCCACTTTCTCCGATTCCTGCCCTGGAGAACGTGCATGCCCGAGAAGGAGGCGACCATGGGTGCGGGGAGTGATGTTGTCGAGGAACCGCGGGGCGAGCTTACGGTGCGAACCATGGCCATGCCGGCGGACACCAACGCGAACGGCGACATCTTCGGCGGCTGGGTACTTTCCCAGATGGATCAGGCCGGCGGTATCGCGGGGGTGGAGCGGGCGCGCGGACGCGTCGTCACGATTGCCCTCGATGCGATGACGTTCATTCGTCCGGTGAAAGTCGGTGACGTGCTGTGCGTCTACACGGAAATCGAATCGGTGGGCCGAACCTCGATGAAGATTCACGTCGAGGCGTGGGCGCGCCGCTTTCAGAAGAATCTGCGCGAGAAGGTCACCGTGGCCACGTTTACCTTCGTTGCCATTGACGAGGAGGGACGTCCACGACCGCTACCCCCGCCCCGGATCGACGGCTCAGGAGGATGAGCCTGTTCAACGATCACGCGGCTCCCGGTAGGTATAGGGCAGCAGCCGTTCAAACACATTGCGCATCGAGTCGTAGCATTCGCAGGCCGCCCCGTGCAGTCCCTCACTGTCGACGCATTCGATCACGCCGCGCCGGTAGCGGATCAGCCCGCGTGCCTGGAGACTGCGGGCGGCCGCGGTGACCGTCGTTCGCTGCACGCCCAGCATCTCCGCAAGGGCTTCCTGTGTCAGCGGCACCAGCTCGCTTCCGGTGCGGTCACGGCAGGTCAGGATCCAGCGACAGAAGCGCTCCTCCACCGAATGCAAGGTGTTGCAGGCTACGGTCTGCAGGACCTGCGATATGAGCGCTTCTGAATAGCGCGCCTTGATCTCCTGGAGTGCCGGGGAGCCTTCCAATACTGGACGAAATGCCTCGGTCCTGATCCGCAGGGCCCGGCCGGCGATCTGCACGACGGCGCGGTTGAGAGCGACGCCGGAGCCGAGGCCGGTGAGCAGGCCGGCGGCTCCCTCGCGCCCGATCGTACCGGATTCCACGGGCGTTCCGTCCTTCATGATGGAAAGCAGGGAGACCACTCCGCTCTGCGGAAAGTAGATGTAATCGACCACCGCGCCGGCCTCGAAGAGGATGTCGCCCGGCATCATCGTCACCGGCTCAAGATGCGGCTTCAACTGGTTCAAATCCGCGGGGCCGATGGCGATGAGAAGCCGGTTCTCGTCCTTGCTGAGCTGAAAGATCTGGCGGCTCGAGCTCCGGTCCCGGTCCGTTGCCGGCGCTTCGTCGGTTGCTGCTTGCGCCTTGGGCGACATTTGCGCGTCTTTCTGTTCAAAGCGGTTGCGAGTCGCGTCCCGCTTTCGTCCGGGTTTGCAGTTGCGAGTTGTTTTTAAGGCGAACAATTACAGGGTGTATGATTACGTTGCGAGAGGTGAAAATGCAAGCGGCTATCGCGCCTGCTACGCGCCTGGGCGACGCAGTCGAGGCGGGGAGTAGGCGGCCGAGCAGGTGATGTGTAGAGTTGGAATGGGGCGGCGTCTGATCCGAAAGGAGCACGCGATGCATTTCACGGATCGTGCAGAAGCCGGCCGACTGCTGGCGCGCGAATGCGCCAGGTACCGCGCCGACGCTCCGGTCGTCCTCGCCTTGCCGCGCGGCGGAGTTCCCGTCGCACGCGAAATTTCCGACGCGTTGCAAGCTCCTCTCGACCTCCTGATGGTCCGGAAGATAGGCGCTCCGGGGCACTCCGAGTACGGCATAGGCGCAGTCGTTGATGGCGCGGCTCCGCAGGTCATTCTCGATGACCGGGTCGTCAATGCCCTCGGGATTTCCCAGGACTACATCGATCGCACCGTCGAGCGCGAACTCGCAGAGATCGAGAGACGTCGAGTTGCCTATGCAGGGGCGCGTCCGCCGCTGGCTCTCAAGGGAAGAACCGTCATCATCGCGGATGACGGGATCGCAACCGGAGGCACATTGCGGGCGGCCTTGGCCGCGGTCCGGAAGGCGGGCGTCGGCCGTGTCGTGGTCGCTGTCCCCGTGGCGCCGCCGGAAGTCTGCGCGGACATCGAGCCGCTCGTCGACCAACTTGTCGTCCTTCAGCGCCCGCGCGATTTGGTGGCGGTCGGAGCCCATTATGAGGATTTTCAGCAGCTTGAGGACGCGGCCGTGCTCGATCTGATGAAGGGGGCAGTGCAGTAGGAAAATTTGCTGTCAGGATGCAAGTATAGGAAATTATGCTTGACAGCGTCACGGCGTCAGGGCTAGATACGTTCATGCTCAGGAATTGCGGCCCGGGAAGGTCACCCTGAAGGCGCGGCGAGCTTTCTTCGTGCGGCGCATATCAATCTAGACAGCTGGTGAACGACATGGCCGACGCGGCGCCGCGGATCGATCCGCTCCTGCGCATCTATGCGCGGTTTGCCTATGAGCACGGAATTTGCAGCCTTCGGCGCCTGAAGGGGCTTCTCGGGGTCGAGGCCGCGGCGTTGACGCAGATGGCGCGGAAGTGGGGCTGGACCGAGCGGCGGACGCCTCCGGATGCGACAGCACTGGCGGCCTATCTGGCTGCATTTTGGGCTGCGGACGCGGGCGATGGCCGGGTCGTTTCCGCTGATTGCGACACACGGCGTCTCGCGACGCGGCTCCGTCTCTTCGTCGCGGAGCGTCTCGCCGCATGCACGGCCGCCGAGATGATATCCGACCCGCGTGTCACGACACGCAGCGTGATTGAACTCACGCGTTGCCTCAAGGAACTGATGGCCCTCGAGAAGAAGATCGAGACCGACGCGGCGGCAGGGCGGGGTGACGGGGATGATGCGACGATGGCCACCCGAACGGCATCTGACCTGGCTGAGGTCGTTGCGCTTCAGGTTGAGCAACTGCACGAGCGATGTGGAGAGGGAGGCACTCTGGCGGCTCTGTACGCCGCAGATGCGGGCCTTCCTGGAGAACCGCTGGCCACTCCGGGCGCGTGAGGATCAACTGCCCCCCGAGGCCGCGCGCAACGGCGATCCCTGGACGATCTGGCTGATCCTGGGGGGGAGGGGGGCGGGAAAGACGCGCACGGGGGCGGAATGGGTGAAGGGGATGGTGCAGGGCCATCCCTGGCTCACGGCGCGGGCCGTCGGCAAGATCGCGCTGGTGGGGGAGACCTTCGCCGACGTGCGCGACGTCATGATCGATGGTCCTTCGGGGCTTCTCGCCATCCACGAGAAGGGCGAGCGCCCGACATGGACGGCGACGCGCCGTCGGCTCGAATGGCCGAACGGAGCCGTCGCGCTGGCCTTCTCCGCGGATGATCCGGAGAGCCTGCGCGGACCGCAGTTCGAGGCGGCCTGGGCGGACGAACTCGGCAAGTGGCGATACGCGGATGCCGCCTGGGACCAGCTGCAATTCGGGTTGCGGCTCGGCGAGCGCCCCCGCGAGGTGGTGACGACGACGCCGCGGGCGATCCCGCTGATCAAGCGCATGCTGGCGGATCCGGCGATCGCGTTGAGCCGCGCGAGCACCGGCGACAATGCGGAGAATCTCGCGCCCGCCTTCCTGCAGGCTGTTGTCGGGCGCTATTCCGGCACCCGGCTCGGGCGGCAGGAACTCGATGGCGAACTCATCGAGGATCGCGCCGACGCGCTCTGGACGCGCGAGCAAATCGAGGCGATCCGGTCGGAGGGGCATCCGCCCCTGAAGCGGATCGTGGTCGCGGTCGACCCGCCGGCATCGTCCCGGGCGGGGGCCGATGCCTGCGGCATCGTCGCGGCGGGGCTCGACCGGGAGGGAATCTGCCACGTCCTCGCGGATGAAAGCGCCTCCGGCCTCCGGCCCAGCGCCTGGGCGGCGAAGGCGGTGATGCTGTACCGCCGGCTCGAGGCGGATGCGCTCGTCGTCGAGGTCAACCAGGGCGGGGAGATGGTGTCGACGGTCATCCAGGAGGTCGACAGCGGCTGCCCGATCGTGCCGGTGCGGGCGACGCGGGGCAAGCGGCTGCGCGCCGAGCCGGTGTCTGTGCTCTATGCCCAGAATCGCGTCCGGCATGTTGGAACATTACCAGAACTCGAAGACGAGATGTGCGATTTCGGCCTCGACGGATTGAGCAACGGTCGTTCGCCTGACCGTCTGGACGCCCTCGTCTGGGCCATCACGCATCTCGCGCTCGGCCCGAAATCGGACCCGCGCATGCGGATCGTCTAACCATCGGAGCATTACATGGTCAGCTTTCTGAAACGCCTGACGCAGCTTGCTGCGCCGGGGCGAAAGGCCTCGCGCGCCGGCCCGGCGGTGGCCTTCTATCACGGCGGCCGGGCGCTCTGGACGCCGCGCGATTACGCGGCGCTCGCCCGGGAAGGCTACCAGCGCAATCCGATCGTCCATCGCGCGGTTCGCCTGATCGCGGAAGCGGCGGCGTCGATGCCGCTCACGCTGATCGAAGGGGGGCGGGAGGTGATCGACCACCCGCTGCTCGACCTCCTGCGCCGTCCCAATCCGCGTGAAGGCGGGGCGCGCTTCATGGAGGGCCTCTACGGGCATCTCCTCGTCTCGGGCAACGCCTATATCGAGGCGGTCACGCTGGAGGAGGTCCCCCGCGAGCTTTATGCGCTGCGGCCCGACCGCATGCGCATCGTGCTTGGCCCGGACGGCTGGCCCGCGGCCTACGAATACGCGGTCGGCAGCCAGAGCGTGCGCTTTCCGGTCCCGCAGGACCGCGTCCCGCCGATCCTGCACCTGACGCTGTTCCACCCCACCGACGACCATTATGGCCTCTCGCCGATGGAAGCGGCGGCGATGGCGCTCGACATCCACAATGCGGCGGGGTCCTGGAACAAGGCGCTTCTCGACAATGCGGCCCGGCCATCGGGCGCCCTCGTCTTCGCCGGCTCGGCGGGCCTGAGCGACACCCAGTTCGACCGCCTCAAGGGAGAGCTGGAGGAGACCTACCAGGGAGCGCGGAATGCGGGGCGACCGCTGCTTCTCGAGGGCGGGCTCGACTGGAAGCCGCTCTCGCTGTCGCCGAAAGAGATGGACTTCGTCCACGCCAAGGCGGCCGCCGCACGGGAGATCGCGCTCGCCTTCGGTGTGCCGCCGCTGCTGCTCGGCCTTCCGGGAGACGCGACGCACGCCAATTACGCGGAGGCCAATCGGGCTTTCTACCGGCAGACGGTGATCCCGCTGGTCAAGCGGATCAGCGAGGCGCTGGCGCATTGGCTGGGCGCGGCCTTCGGCGCCGACCTGGCGCTCGAGCCCGATCTCGACTCCATCGAGGCGCTGGCGCAGGAGCGGGAATCGCTCTGGCGGCGGGTCAATGCGGCAAGCTTCCTCGACGAGGACGAGAAGCGCGAGGCCGTGGGCTACGGGAAGCGTGACCCTGCGGGGCAACCAGATGCGCAGGGGGCGGGATCATGAGCGGCATCCCGATCGACTCCATCGTCGCCGCCGTCATCGCGAAGGGCGACCTCGCGCATCTCGCGCTGTTTGCCTGGGCGTCGGCCTCCTCCTTCTTCGCGCTCGCCCTGTTCCGCGAGACGGCAGCCGCGAGTCGCCGCTTCGACGAGTTCATCCGCGAACTCGCCAGCTTCAACCGCCGTCATTCGGGAGACCTCTAGGATGATCAGACGACGATCCGTGAAATTCGTGCGGCCCGCCGGAGGCCGCCTCGCCAAGCCCGGAAAGCCGGCCGCGACAGCGAGGAGCCCGGCGGGAGAAACCTTCCGCGAGTTCATAGACACGCTGGAAAAGCTTGACAGGGCGGCGGCGAAGCCGCGCCCGCCCGCTGCACGTCCGGGGGAGGGCTCTCAATGATCAGGGCCTTCACGACGACGCCCGAGGTCAAGCTTCATCCGCATGCCCCCTCATCGGTCACGGCGGAGGGGCAGTTCGAAGGCTATGCCAGCCTGTTCGACGTGCCCGACCTGTCGAAGGACGTAGTGAGGCCGGGAGCTTTCGCCGAGAGCCTCGCCAGACGCGGCTCCACCACGATCCGGCTGCTCTGGCAGCACGATCCGGCGGAGCCGATCGGGACCTGGCTGATGATCCGCGAGGACGAGCGCGGTCTCTTCGTCCGGGGTCGGCTCAACCTCGCCGTCGCCCGCGCGCGCGAGATTCATGCCCTGATGCAGGAGGGGGCGATCGACGGCCTCTCCATCGGCTACCGTGTCGAGCGCGCCGTCAAAGACCGCGCCACCGGACGGCGCCTGCTGGAGAAACTCGACCTCTGGGAGATCTCCATCGTCACCTTTCCCATGCTGCCCGCCGCCCGCGTCACGCAGGTGAAGGGCGGCCCGCCCCATCTCGCTGCGTCCATCCGGAGAGCGGCCGAGCGGCTCTTCCCTGGCCGGCGCGATCTGCCGGCCATGGCCTGAAGCGCATATTCCTCCAACCATGAGAGACATCATGAGTGATATCATCGAGACCAAGTCCACGGACGCCCTCGCCGCATTCGACGAGTTCGCCCGCGCCTTCGAGGCCTACAAGGAGACGAACGAAGCCCGGATCGAGGCGATCGAGCGCAAGGGCGCGCCGGATGTCCTGACCGAGGAGAAGCTGCACCGCATCGACGTGACCCTCGACGAGACGAAATCCCGGCTCGACCGCCTCGCCCTCGATCGCCGGCGTCCGCTCCTCGGCGCGGCGGAGGGAGTGCGCGATCCGGCGCTCGCGGAGCACAAGTCGGCCTTTGATCTCTATGTGCGCAGCGGCGAGTCTTCCGGCCTGAAACGCCTTGAGGAGAAGGCGCTTTCCGCCGGCTCGGGTCCGGACGGAGGCTATCTCGCGCCGCCCCAGGTCGAGAGCGAGGTGTTGCGGCGGCTGTCGGCGCTCTCGCCGATCCGCGCCATCGCGGGCAACCGGGTGATCTCCGGCGGGCTCTACAAGGTCGCGCATTCCGTGGGAGGTCCTGCATCCGGATGGGTTTCGGAGACGGCGGCGCGGACGCAGACCGACAGCCCGACGCTCGCGGAACTGAGCTTTCCGGCAATGGAGCTCTACGCCATGCCGGCGGCGACGCAGACGCTTCTCGACGATGCGGTCGTCGATATTGACCAGTGGATCGCCGACGAGGTCGAGACTGCTTTCGCGGAGCAGGAGGGCGCGGCCTTCGTCAATGGCGACGGCGTGAACAAGCCGCGTGGGTTCCTCGATTACACCTCGGTTGCGGATTCGACCTGGTCATGGGGGAATCTCGGCTTTGTGGCCTCCGGCGCCGCGGGCGCCTTCGCGGCGAGCAATCCCTCGGATGCCCTTGTCGAGCTTATCTATGCGCTGAAGGCGGGATATCGGCAGAACGCGAGCTTCGTGATGAACCGGAAGACGCAGAGCGCCATCCGGAAATTCAAGGATGCGCAGGGCAATTACCTTTGGCAGCCGCCCGCCGGGATCGGACAGTCGGCCACCCTGATGAACTTCCCGGTGGTCGAGGCCGAAGACATGCCCGATATCGCGGCGGACGCCACGGCGATCGCCTTCGGCGATTTCCGCCGCGGCTATCTCGTGGTCGATCGGGCAGGGCTGCGCATCCTGCGCGATCCCTATTCCGCTAAGCCTTACGTGCTCTTCTACACGACGAAGCGCGTGGGTGGCGGGGTGCAGGACTTCGCCGCGATCAAGTTGATGAAGTTCGCCGCCTGACGGGGCCCCGGTCGTCCCGGCGGGCGAGGGCTCGCCGGGGCGACTTCCTCAGTCGGAAAGCTGGTTGATCCGGCCTGTGATCCATTCAAGATGGGGGTTGATCGGCGTGATTGCGGTGAGGCCGCCACAGGCCGAGCGCCTGCGTTCCTCCGTCGCGCCGCTCGACCAGCTCACGATCCCGAGAAGTTCGAAGGACGGGGCGTCGCCGCGCAGGATCGGCCCGCCGGAATCGCCCTGGCAGGCGCCGGCTCCCGCCCGTTCGGAAAGGCGCTCGCTGTCGGAGGCCATCAGCATGGTGTTGCCGATCCGCACCTCCCCCCGCAGGCGAAGATAGGTGTAGCGCAGGGATCGGGCGCTGGCGCGACGGCCGTAATCGGTCGTCCCGAAGCCGGCGATCGTTACGTCCTCCCCGAGAACAGGCGCGGAAACCGCGCGCAGCGGCATGACCGCGAAGTCCGGGTCGAGCGGCGATTCAAGGCGCAGGACGGCAAGGTCTATACCCGGCTGTGTGCGCGGCGGCGTGCCGGCCTCGAAAGTCGGATGCAGGACCAATGCCGCGACGTTCCGGCTAACGTTACGGAAATTGCGGTCCAGGCCGTGGACCGTGTAGCGGGTTTCGGCGAGGACGCAATGCGCAGCTGTGAGGACGAGGCTCGGCGCTACGAGGACTCCGGTGCAGAGTTCGCCCAGCGCGCTCTCGATGCGCAGCGTGAAGTTGCGCACGCCTTCGGGGTCGGTCGCCGCAGCGCCACGCGTGATCGCGCTCCCGGGGGACGGGAGCGTGAGAAGGGCGAGCATGGCGAGGAGGGAGAGGAGCCGCGTGACCATGGTCCAACTTCCCGCTCTTTCTCCGGGCTGACAAGCTTTCATCGCCACTCAGCCTGCCGATTCCACTGGCGCAATGTCGCATCGATCCAGTCGCGCTGCGGGGCCAGCCTCACGCCCTGGCTCAGGGATCCACAGGAACGCCCGGTCGGCCCCGTCGTCCATGTCGCCAGCGCGATCACCGCGTCGCCATGGATGATGGGCCCGCCGGAATCGCCCTGGCAGCCACCGGCAAGACCGCCATCCGTGGCCGCGAGCCAGAGCAGGATGCTGCTCGGGCCGTAGGGCTCCACGACGGAGAGGGAGATTGCGCTGAGGGCGCCACTGGCGCGCGCCGTCTCGCTCTCCTCCGTCAGGCCGTAGCCCGCAAGAACCACCGTCGCACCCTCGCTCGCCGTGCCGGTGGCGAAGATCGCCGGTGAAAACCGGGAAGGAAGCGGGCTTGCGAGCCGGACGAGCGCCAGATCGATCGAGCGGCGTCGCGTGCGGATGGCGTCCGGATCGTAGCCCGGATGCACCGCGATCATCGGGAGCTCGAGGAGGATGGGCGTCCCGTCCGCGGCACGGTAATGAGCGCGATGCTCTGGGGCTCCGGTGACGCAATGGGCGGCGGTCGCAAGCACATCGTCCGCGACGACCACTGCGCTGCAGACCCCGCCGTTCGAATTCAGAATCATCAGAGTCTGATCGGCCAGCTTTCCGCGCTCGACCGCCCCGCCGATGACCGCCGCGGCGGGCGAGGCGGCCATGAGAGCCGCCGCCAGAAGTCCCGCAAAACCGGATCGCCGCATCCGCCAACCGCCAATCGAGGGTGAACCCGATGATCCCGATACTCGTCGACGGCCCCGCCGTCGAGCCCATTTCGCTTGCAGAGATGCACCTCCATCTGCGCCTGGACGACGCGCAGGAAGACGATCTCCTGACATCGCTGATCAAGGCGGCCCGGCTGATGCTGGAATCGGCGTCGCAGCTCAAGTTCATCTCGCAGACCTGGCGGTTGAGCATTGCCCGCGTCCCGTCGGGGCGGGCGGTGCGCATACCGCTGGCGCCGGTGGGGGCGGTCCTCGCGTTGCGGAGCTTCGACGCCGCAGGCATCGAGACGCTGGTCGATCCCGCGCAATACCGCCTGGCGATCGGAACTGAACCGGGATTGCTGAAGCTCGGCCAGGCGTTCCCCGCCTCGGCCGGAGGGATCGAGATCGACCTCGTCGCCGGGTTCGGCGCGAGCGCCGCAAGCGTCCCCGAGCCGCTGCGGCAGGCCCTCCGGATGCTCGTCGCCTACTGGTTCGAGAACCGTGGCGATGTCGACGCGCTGCGTCCGGCGCAGCTTCCCGCGGAGGTCGCCCTGATGATCGCTCCCTATCGCCGGCTTCGGATGAAGTGAGCGTCGCCTCGAAAAGGAATGAGCCCATGAATCGCAGCTCCATCGGAGAGCGCAGGCGTCTCTTCGTCATCGAGACGCCCCTGGAAACCCCCGACGGCTTCGGCGGCGTCCTGCGCAACTACCAGTCCGGCCCCGTCGTCTGGGGCGCTCTCGAGCCGCTTTCGGGCGACGAGCGAAGCCTCGCCGGCAAGATCGAGGAGGTCGTGACGCACCGGGTGCGCATCCGCTACCGCCATCCGCTTGCGGCGAACCAGCGGCTGGCGCTCGGCCCGCGAAGGTTTCGCGTGCGCGCGAGCCATGACGCGGACGATCGGCGGCGGGAACTCGTCTGCCTGGTCGAGGAAATCAAGCCATGACCGGGCCGATCCTCGCGCTGCGCAAGGCGATTCTCGCGCATCTCGCGGGCGACGCCGCGCTCGTTGCTGAAATGGGCGGAGAGCTTCGCCTCTCCGACGAGCCGCCGCGCGGCATCGTGCCGGTCTATGCGCATTTCGGCGATGTGATCGCACGGGACTGGTCGAGCGATCTCGGCGAGGGACACGAGCAGTCGCTTTCCATCCTGGTCTGGGCGCGTCCCGGTTCGGCCGCGAGCGCGCTCGCAATTGCGGACCGGATGGCGGGATTGCTCCACGATGCGCCGCTCGCGCTCGACGATCATCGCCTCGTGAGCTTGCGCGTCGCATCCTGCGACATCTCCCGCGACGAGCGCTCCGGCCTCGCGCGCGCTGTCCTGCGGCTGCGGGCGCTGAGCGAGCGGATCTGAGTTTTTCAATCGAAAGGAAATGGAATGGCTGCTCAGAGGGGCAAGGATCTGCTCTTGAAGATCCACGACGGAACGAGTTTCGTGACCGTCGCCGGGCTCCGGACCCGGCAGATCATGCTGAACGCGGAAGCGGTTGACGTGACCAATGCGGAATCCGCCGGGCGCTGGCGGGAATTGCTGGAGGGGGCGGGCGTCCGTCGCGCCTCGATAGCCGGCTCCGGGGTCTTTCGCGACGCTGCATCGGACGCAAACCTGCGCCAGGCCTTTTTCGACGGCGCGATCCGTCAGTTCCAGATGACGATCCCGGATTTCGGCGTGATCTCCGGGCCGTTCCAGATCGCGGCGCTTGAATATCGCGGCGACCACGCGGCGGAGGTGACGTTCGAGATCGCCCTGGAATCCGCGGGCGAGCTTGCCTTCGACGTGCTTTGAGGAGGCTCGCATGGCAAACCGCAGACGGGGCGACACGGAACTGGTCATTGAAGGTCGACGCTACATCCTGCGCCTGACGCTCGGCGCGCTCGCAGAACTCGAAGACGCCTTCGCGGTCGCGGATCTCGCGGCTCTCGGCGAGCGCTTCAACACCGGGCGGCTCGCCGCCCGGGACGTCGTGACCATTCTCGGCTGCGCCCTGCGCGGCGGAGGGCAGGAGATTTCCGACGAGGAGGTCGCGGCGATGTCGACGCCGGAGGGCGTCGCGCCTCTCGCCGAGGCGGCCATGCGGGCGCTTGAGGCCGCGTTCGGGGTCGCCCCGGAAAACCCTATGGAGGCGCAGGCGGGGTGAAGGCAGGCGAGGCGGCGTCGTTCCCTTGGGACGACGTGCTGGCGTTCTGCCTCGGCCGCCTGCGCTGGAGCCCGGGCGACTTCTGGAACGCGACGCCGCGCGAGATCGCGGCGGCGTTCCGCGGCGCGCCCGGCATGATCGAGGCGCCCTGTCCGAGCCTCGGCGAACTCGAGAAATTGATGCGGCGGTTTCCGGACGATCCGGGCACGGGTCGCCGCCCAGAGGGAGACGCGTGAAATGGATCCGACATTGCAGCCTGATGACGAACGCATCGCCCTGCGCAAGCGGGCGGATGAGATGGAGCGTCTGCGCGCGATTTCCGAGCGGCTGGGAACATCGCTTGCGGGGGCTTTCTCCCGGGGAGCCGCCGAGGGCGGGCGCTTCGACCGGACGCTTCACGCGATGAGACGGTCGCTGATCGACATTGGCCTCAGCCTCGCCCGCGCCCCGCTCCAGAACCTGGTGAAGCAGGGAATCGGATCCCTCCTTCAGGGGATTGGCGGGCAGGCGAAGCCTGCGCCGTTCGCCAATGGAGGCGTGCTCGAGGGAGGGCGCGTGACGCCGTTTGCGCAAGGGGGCGTCGTCGCGGCGCCGACCTACTTCCCGATGCGCGGCGGCGCGGGGCTCATGGGTGAGAGCGGCGCGGAGGCGATCATGCCGCTGGCTCGCGGTCCGGACGGGAAGCTCGGGGTGGCGACCAGCGGCGGCGACCGGCCCGTTTCGGTGACCGTCAACATCGCGACCCCGGACGTACAGGGCTTCCGCCGCTCCGAGGCGCAGGTTGCGGCGGCGCTCGCCCGCGCGGTGGCGAGAGGGCGCCGCGCGATGTGAGCCTCAGGCAGCCTTGGCCGCGATCATCGCGGCGATCTCGTCCTTGAGATGGAGGCGCTTGCGGCGCAATTCCTGCTCGACCTCGTCCGAAGCCGGCTCGACGCGGGTCTCGAGGCGGTGAATGTGCCGGTTGACCTCATGATACTCGTCCGCCAGACGCGCGAAATGCGCGTTGCTGGTCTTCAGTTCGTGGATCGCATCGACTTGATCGGGAAATTCTTCGGCCAGTTCGTGGGGGACGTGGCTCATTTTCTGTCTGCTCCGTTTGTGTTCGGTTCCGGAGATACAAGACCCGATCGGGAGCTTCGGCGCTTTGCGAATTGTCAAACCGGACCCCGGTTCGCCGGGGCTTTTTTTGTGCTCGCTTTCTGCGAAAGGGGTTGTCCATGCTCCAGGATTTTCACGAGGTCCGCTTCCCGCTCGACGTTGCGCTGGGGATGCGGGGCGGGCCGGCGCGGCGGACGGATATCGTCTCGCTCGCGTCGGGGCGGGAGCAGCGCAATGCGCGCTGGGCGCGTTCGCGCCGACGCTACGATGCCGGGCTCGGTGTGCGGACGCTCGACGCGCTGGCCGCCGTTATCGCGTTCTTCGAGGAGCGGCGGGGGCGGCTGATCGGCTTTCGCCTGCACGACCGGGCGGACTGCAAGTCCTGCGCCCCGTCCGCCTCGCCGTCGCCGACGGACCAGGTCCTTGGCATGGGGGACGGGGCGCGGCTCGCCTTCCCCCTGCAGAAAACCTATGGCGGCGACCACGCCCCCTATCAGCGGCTGATCGCCAAGCCCATCGCCGGCTCGGTCCAGGTGGCTCTCGATGGCGCGGTGCTTGCTAAGGGCGTCGATTTCGTCTGCGACACGACGAGCGGGATCGTGACCTTCCTGACGGCGCCTGCCGCCGGGGCTGTCGTCAGCGCCGGATTTTCCTTCGACGTCCCCGTCCGCTTCGACACGGATGAACTCGAGATCGACCTTTCGGCCTTCGAGGCCGGCGCGGTGCCGCGCATTCCACTGGTCGAGATCGCGGCCTGACCGCAAGCAGACGGGCGAGGAGACCATTCATGAGAAACATTTCCGAGGCACTTGCCGGCCACCTGGCCGGCGAGGCGACGACGCTGTGCCTGTGCTGGCGGCTCAATCGCCGCGACGGCGCAACCTTCGGCTTCACCGATCACGACGAGGATATCGCCTTTGGAGGCGTCTCCTATCTTGCGCGAACGGGTCTGGAGGCTGCCGAGGCGACAGCCGAACTCGGCTTCGCCGTGAGCGGCGGGGAGGTCGCCGGCGCGCTAGTCTCCGCCGGGATCACGGATGCGGATATCGAGGCCGGCCTCTACGACGATGCCGGCGTCGAGACCTGGCTCGTGAACTGGGCGGATCCGGAGCAGCGCCTTCTTCTCGATTTCCATTCCATCGGCGAGATCCGCCGCGCGGATTCGGCCTTCGTCGCCGAGCTGCGCGGCTTGATGCATCGTCTCGACGAGGAGCAGGGGCGGCTCTACCGCGCGGCGTGCTCGGCGGATCTGGGCGATTCGCGGTGTGGCGTGGCGGTTGCGCCCGTGTCCGGGGTGGTCGCGACGACGGATGGCGCCTTGTCGCTGACGGCGCCCGAACTCGCTTCTCATCCCGATCACTGGTTCGCGGGGGGCGCGCTCACCTTCCTCTCCGGAGCCAATTCCGGATTCCGGTCGGAGCTGCGCGGGCACGGGGCCGGTGGACGTCTCGAGCTCTGGCGGCGCGCGCCGCAAGCCATCGCGCCGGGAGACGCATTCCAGGTGACGCCCGGCTGCGACAAGAGCTTCGCGACCTGCCGCAACAAGTTCACCAACGCCGTCAACTTTCGCGGCTTCCCGCACATGCCTGGCAATGACTTCATCATCCGCGCGCCCCGTCAGGGAGAGCCGGGCCTCGACGGCGGGAGCCTGTTTCGATGAGCGCCCGCCAGGAGGAGATCATCACGGCGGCAAGAGGCTGGATCGGAACGCCATATTGCCACCAGGCCTCCCTCAGGGGCGTAGGCTGTGACTGCCTCGGCCTTCTGCGCGGGGTCTGGCGCGAGGTCATCGGCAAGGAGCCGCAGGCGCCCGGGCCCTATTCGCCCGACTGGGCGGAGGCAGGCGGCCGCGAGACGCTGCTGGAGGCGGCGATGCGGCACCTCCGCCCGGCTCCCGCGATCACGGCGGGCAGTGTGCTTCTTTTCCGCTGGCGCGACGGCTTGCCCGCCAAGCACTGCGCGATCGCGACCTCCGCGAAGACCATGATCCATGCCCATGACGGGGCCGGCGTTGCGGAGGTCGCCCTTGATGGCTGGTGGCGGCGACGGATCGCCGGGATTTTCCTGTTTCCCGACGCGCCGAGACCTGAAACGCAACTGGCGCGGGATGCGCCGTCATCGGGGATGAGGGCATGAGCACGATCATTCTGCAATCCGCCGGGGAGGCGCTCGGCGGCGCGATCGGCGGGCCGATCGGAGCCGCGATCGGCCGCACGGTCGGCGGCATGGCGGGCGCGGCCCTCGACGACGCGATCTTCGGCGCAATGGGGACCGGTCGCGTTGTCGAGGGGCCGCGCCTGAAGGACATGGACGGTCTCGCCTCGACCGAGGGCGCGCCGATCCCGCGTCTCTATGGCCGGGCGCGGCTCGGCGGGCAGCTCATCTGGGCGACGCGCTTCGAGGAACAGGTCAACGTCACCGTCGAGCGCAGCGGCTCCCGAGGGGGCAAGAGCCTCGGCGGCGGGGGGGCGAAGACCCACAACGTCACCTATTCCTACTTCGCCAACCTCGCCATCGGGCTATGCGAGGGGCCGGTTTCGTTCATCCGCCGGGTCTGGGCTGACGGGAGGGAGATCGATCTTGCGGAAATCACGATGCGCGTCCACCGCGGCTCGCAGGACCAGGCCCCCGACCCGCTCATCGTGGCCAAGGAGGGGGCGGCGAATGCCCCCGCTTACCGGGGGCTCGCCTATGTCGTCTTCGAGCGGCTGCCGCTCGAGCCGTTCGGGAACCGCGTCCCGCAATTCACCTTCGAGGTGGTGCGGGCGCTGTCGGGCGTGAACGAGATGGTGCGCTCGGTCTGCCTGATACCGGGGGCTTCCGAATTCGGCTACGAACCCGGCGGGGTGATGCAGATCATCGGGCCGGGCGAGACGAGGCCGGACAATCGTCATCAGTTCCAGGCGCGCAGCGACGTCGTCGCCTCCCTCGACGCCCTGCAGCAGCTATGCCCCAACCTCGCGAGCGTCTCCCTCGTCGTGAGCTGGTTTGGCGACGACCTGCGCGCCGGGCACTGCACCATCGCGCCGCGCGTCGAAACGCCGGTCAAGCAGAGCGACGGGGCGCTTTGGTCGGTTGCCGGTCTGGCGCGCTCCGAAGCGCGGCTGGTGAGCCTTGCCGCCGGAAAGCCCGCTTACGGGGGGACCCCCTCGGATGCGAGCGTCATCGCGCTGATCCAGCACCTGAAGGCGCGCGGCCTCGCAGTGACGCTCTATCCCTTCCTGATGATGGACATTCCTGCCGGAAACGATCTTCCAAATCCGTATACCGGATCGCCCGGCCAGCCAGCCTATCCCTGGCGGGGGCGCATGACCTGCGATCCCGCTCCCGGCGCAGCGGCGACAGTGGACGGGACCTCGGTCGCGGCGGCGCAGGTCGCGACGTTCTTCGGAAGCGCGTTGCCGGGTCAGGACGAGTGGAGCTTTCGCCGGCACATCCTGCACTACGCGCATCTCGCCGTTCAGGCCGGCGGCGTGGACGGCTTCGTGATCGGCACGGAGATGATCGCCTTGACGCGGGTGCGAGCTGCCCCCGGCGAGTATCCCGCCGCCGCCGCGCTTTGCACGCTCGCGGCAGACGTGCGCGCGATTCTGGGCGCTCAGGCGAAGATCACCTACGCCGCCGACTGGACCGAATACGGCGCGCATGTCCTTCATGGCGGAGCAGAGGTGCGATTTCCCCTCGATCCCCTCTGGTCGCATCCGGCGATCGATGCGATCGGGATCGACTATTATCCGCCCATCTCCGACTGGCGCGACGGCGGGTCGCATCTCGACGCGAGCGTCGCGCGCAATGCATGGGATGTCGATTACCTCTGCGAGCGCCTGGGGGCCGGGGAGGGGTTTGACTGGTATTACGCCGATTCCGAAGGCCGCGCCGCCCAGTCCCGCCTGCCGATCAGCGACGGCGCCTATGGCAAGCCCTGGATCTTCCGGCAGAAGGACCTCGTCGGCTGGTGGAGCAATCCCCATGTCGAGCGCATCGCAGGGGTCGAGACGACCGCGACTGCTTTCGTCCCGCAGGGCAAGCCGATCTGGCTGACGGAGATCGGCATTCCCGCTGTCGACAAGGGGCCGAACGGTCCGAACGTCTTTCCCGATCCGAAATCGTCCGAATCGGCCTATCCGCCATACTCGCGCGCGACGCGCGATGACCTCGCTCAGATGCGCGGGCTGGAGGCAATCTTCCGGCGCTTTGATCCGGCTCATCCCGCCCACGATCCGGCGCATAATCCGGTCTCGCCGATTTATGGCGGGAGGATGGTCGAGCCGGCGAGCCTCTCCGTCTGGGCTTGGGATGCGCGGCCCTTCCCGGCCTTTCCGGATTTCACCTCGGTCTGGGCCGACGGGGCGAACTACGAGACGGGGCACTGGATCAATGGCCGGCTCGAGGGGATGACGCTCGACCGGCTGGTGCGCGCCCTTCTCGGCGATTTCGGCATCGACGCGCCCCTCGACCTCCTGATCGACGGCTTCGTCGACGGCTTCGTCATCGATCGACCGATGTCGGCCCGCGCGGCTCTCGAGCCGCTGATGCGGATCTTCGGCGTCGACGTTTCGGCGAGCGGCGGCGTCCTGCGCTGGCGCGGACGGGGCGGGCGGATCGTCCGATCGCTTGAGGAGGGCGATCTCGTCGACCGGGAGGGCGAGCCGCTCCTGAAACAGGTGCGCGCGCAGGAGACTGATCTCCCGGCGGAGGTCGTGGTCGGTTATACGGATGCGGAGGGGGAGTACCGCCGCGCGGCCTCCGCGTCACGACGGCTCGCCGTCTCCAGCCGTCGCGAATCGCGGCTCGAGGCGGCCGTCGTCATGAACCGCGGGCAGGCTGCCGTGCTTGCGGACATTCTTCTGCAGGACATCTGGGCCGGACGCGACAGCGCGGAGTTCTCGCTCGCTCCGCGCGACATCGCCATCGAGGTCGGGGATATCCTGGAGGCGCCCCTGCGGACGGGCAAGGGCTTGTACCGCGTCACCCGAATCGTCGAAGGCGCGACGCGGCGAATCACGACGCAGGCGGTGGAGCCCGCCGTCTTCGAGACGCCCGGTTCTCGCATCGAGCGCGTGGAGCGCAGGCCTCCGGCGACGCCGGGCAAGCCGCATGTCGTGGTGCTGGACCTGCCCTTCGCGAACGGCGATCCGACGATCCTGCAATATCTGGCGGCCTTCGCCGATCCCTGGCCGGGGGCGCTCGCGATCTGGCGCTCGGGAGACGGTGAAAGCTTTGCGCAGCATGGCTTTATTCCCGCTCCCGCACAAATCGGCGTCACTGAAACCGCTCTCGCTCCCGGGCCGCTTTGGCGGTGGGACCGGGCCAGCACGCTCGATGTGCTCATGAGTGCGGGAAGCATCGCCAGCGTCCCGGAAGCCGCTGTCCTCGGGGGGGCGAACAGCTTCGCTCTCGTCGGCGCGGACGGCGTCTGCAAGATCGTCGCAGCCGCGCATGCGGAATTGATCGGCGAGCGGCGGTTCCGGTTGAGCGGGCTCCTGCGCGGGCTCGGCGGCAGCGAGGAAGCGACGGGTCGCGCGCTCCCCCCCGGCGCCACCATCGTGCGGCTCGACGAGACCATTGTTCCGCTGGCGCGCGGCCTGTCCGAACTCGAGCGCGACTGGTTCTATCGCGTCGGCCCGGTGGGGCGCGATCACGCCGACCAGGCGGTCGTCTCGTTCGAGGCTGCGGCCGGGCGCGCTGCGCTGAAGCCGCTTTCGCCCGTGCATGTCAGGGCGCGGCGCGAGGAGGCGGGGGTGCGGATCAGCTGGGTGCGCCGGGGGCGCATCGAGGCGGATGCCTGGGAGCCGCTCGATATCCCGCTCGGGGAGGAGAGCGAGGCCTACGCGGTCGAGATCCTGGACGGCGAGGCGCTCCTTCGCCGGATCGAAACGCGCGAGCCCTTCGCTCTCTATGCGGCATCGGACGAACTCTCCGATCTTGGTTCTCCGCGTGCATCGCTCTCGCTGCGCGTGATGCAGCTCAGCGCGACCGTGGGCGAGGGCGCCGCCTTCGCCGGAACCGTCGCCGTGGCCTGAGCCTCCACGGCTCTTCATCGAGGACATCATCATGACCCAGACGATCAATCTCGCCCTGCCGCTCATCGCGGCGGCGCAGGCGCAAAAGCATGTCACCCACAACGAGGCGATCACCCTGCTCGACGCGCTGGCGCAGATCGCGGTGAAGGAGCGCGATCGCGCGACGCCGCCGGAGGCGCCCGATCCGGGGGACCGCTATATCGTCGGGAACGGCGCGACGGGCGTCTTCGCCGGGCATGAGGGAGCGTTGGCCCTGTACGATGCCGGTCGCTGGATATTCCTTTCCCCGCGTCCCGGCTGGATCGCCTACGTGGAGGGCGAGGCGGGGCTCGTCGCATTCGATGGCGTAGCCTGGCGGGTGCTGGAGGATCTGATCGCCTTCCCGAATGTCTTCGTGTCGCTTGGGATCGGCACGGATCCGGATTCGGGAAATCCATTCGCGGCCAAGCTGAACAGCGCGCTCTTCACGGCGGCGGCCGCGGGCGAGGGCGGCTCGGGCGATCTCAGGCTGACGCTCAACAAGGAGGCGGGCGGCAATGTCGCCTCGTTTCTGTTCCAGTCAGGCTGGTCTGCGCGGGCGGAATTCGGCCTCCTCGGCTCGGATGATTTTGGTGTGAAGGTCACGCCGGACGGCAGCGCCTGGCATGAGGCCTTCGTGATCGACGGTTCGAGCGGCGCAGTCAGCTTTCCCAAGGGCGCGCAGCGGATCGAGGTCGCAATCTTCACGCAAGACGGCGCATGGACGAAGCCCGGCTGGGCGAAGAGCGTGATCGTCGAGGCGATCGGAGCCGGCGGCGGCGGCGGTTCGGGCGCTTGCGGCGATTCCACAGCCGATCGCCATGGGGGCGGCGGGGGCGCGGCGGGCGGATTGTCTCGCCTTATGCTTCTCGCCGACGAGATCGGCGGCTCGCTGAGTGTGACGATCGGCCAGGGCGGCGCGGGGGCGGCAGGCGTCTTCTCCTCCGGAGATGCCGATGGCGCGGCGGGAAGCCCCGGCGGCGAGACCTCCCTCAGCGATGGCGGCACGGTTCTCGTGGTCGCAGGCGGGGGCGCGGGCGGTGCGGGCGGGACGACCGTCAACGGACCGCCGTCGCGGGGCGGAACCGGATCCCAGCAATTCGGCAATGCGGGCGGCGCGACCTCGGCGGGCGACGGGGAGCCGGGCTCCGACGGACCCTGCGGCGAGGGACCGGGCGGCGGCGGTGCGGGAGGCGGAATTGCGACGAACGAGGATCGCGGAGCGGGCGGCGCCGGCGGCTACGGCTTCGTCATCGGCGGAAGCGCCCGTCGCGCTCCAGGCGGCGGCGGCGCGACCGCCGGCAATGGCGGTTCAGGCGGCTGGGGCAAGAGCTGGCAGCGGGGAGCGGGCGGCGGCGGAGGAGGCGGCGGAGCCGGCGCCTCCGGTTCGAATGGGGGCGGTGGCGGGAATGGCGGAGGTCCCGGCGGCGGCGGGGGAGGCGGCGCGGGGACGCGATCAAGCACCACCTCCGGCGCCGGCGGCGACGGGGCCAACGGCGAAGTCCGGATCATCGCGATTGGATAGGGCGATCAGCTCTTCTTGCGAAAGGAGTCGAGGCTCACGACTTCCGCGCCTGGGGCCGCGGCCTTGCGGTCGGATTCGCCCTCTGATCCCGAGTCGTCCTCGGGCTTCGTCTTCTTCGACTTCGCTGGCTTCGCCGCTCCAGTCTTCGCCGCGGCGGCGGGCGAGGGCGTCGGCTGCTGCACATCGGGCTCCGAACCGGCGCCGCGCGGCGCGCGTGCCCTGGCGTCCTCCCGGGCGGGGGCCGCATTGTCGGAGGCGGAGGGGAAGGCCTCGACATGTCCTGCCCCGTCCGACCCATCCTCCTCCGCCGGAGGCGGCTGGATCTCGAACTTGAGGCCGAATTGCACCGACGGGTCGAAGAATCCAGTCAGCGCGTCGAAGGGGATCAGCAGGCGCTCCGGCACGCCGGAAAAGGACAAGCCAACCTCGATGGCGTATTCGCTGACGGACAGGTCCCAGAATTGGTGCTGGAGGACGATGGTCATGTCCTGCGGGTATTTTTCCCGCATGCGCGTGGAGAGCCGCACGCCGGGGAAGTCCGTCCTGAAGGAGACGTAGAAATGATGCTCGCCGGGCAGACCTTCACGGGCGGCATCGCCGAGAACCTTGCGGACGACGTTCTTCAGGGCGTCCTGAACGAGCAGGTCGTAACGGATGAGGTCTTTGGTCATCGTGTCGTCCGGAGGGCCCTGCAACGCATCTTCCAATTGTCCCGAGTGGTCTTCAGCTTCCCGTTTTCGGGGAAACCGCCCCAGAATAAAGTGGAGGCTTCTGTTGCCAGGCGCCTCCGGGCCCCGCCTGAAAGTGCTACCCTCCAGGGCTTTGTTCGGAGTCCTTAAGCCGCATTACGCAGCCGCGCGGACATCCATAGCATAGTTGTCATTGGCAACTATAGATAGGCCCGATAACGGCGGAACCATGCCGGGCAAAAAGCTTCCCTTTACGCCCCCGTCGATCCTATTTCGCCCCCACCGGAAACCAGCCGCAGCTGGGCTCGGGTGGAGGCGCCGGGTACCGCCCCCGGGTCCGAAGGGTTTATTCCGAAAGCCGTTTATCGCCATAGTCGTCTTGCGACGACAGACGGAATATAGGTCGGCCCCCGCCCGGACGAAAGGCCTTTCTCCGGAAATCGGGTGCGAATTTTGAGCCTCGTGGCCGACCGCCCGAGCGAAGCTGGGGAAAGCGGGCGCGGGCTGCTGTGTTTTGGCGCAAAGAGCGCTATCCTCACGGGGAGGAGCCGCCATGCGTCAGTATCACGATCTTCTGAATCGCATTCTTTCCGACGGGCACGCCAAGGGCGACCGCACGGGCACGGGAACGCTTTCCGTCTTCGGCCATCAGATGCGCTTCGATCTGTCCGAAGGCTTCCCCCTGGTGACGACCAAGAAACTCCACCTGAAATCGATCGTGCATGAGCTGCTGTGGTTCCTCAAGGGCGACACGAACATCGCCTATCTCAAGGAAAACGGCGTCTCCATCTGGGACGAGTGGGCCGACGCGAACGGCGATCTCGGCCCCGTCTACGGGCGCCAGTGGCGGTCCTGGCCAAAGGCCGACGGATCCGCGGTCGACCAGATTGCCTGGGTGGTCGACGAAATCAGGCGCAATCCCGATTCGCGCCGCCTCGTCGTCAGCGCATGGAACCCCGGCGAACTCGACCGGATGGCGCTCGCCCCCTGCCATTGCCTGTTCCAGTTCTACGTCGCGGAGGGCCGGCTCTCGTGCCAGCTCTACCAGCGTTCGGCGGATGTCTTCCTCGGCGTTCCCTTCAACATCGCGTCATATGCGCTTCTCACGCACATGATGGCGCAGGCGACGGGGCTGCAGCCGGGTGATTTCGTCCACTCCTTCGGCGACGCCCATCTCTATTCCAACCATCTGGAACAGGCGCGTCTGCAGTTGTCGCGCGAGCCGCGCCCATTGCCGCGCCTTCGCCTCAACCCCGTCGTGCGCGACATTTTCGCCTTCCGCTATGACGACATAGCGATCGAGGCTTATGATCCGCATCCGGCGATCCGGGCTCCGGTGGCAGTCTAGCGGTTCGTCGGTCGATCACATCTCCGTGCGAGGCCGCGCACATGATTCCCGGGTGATTTGATGACTATTCCCCTACGCTTCTGCGCCGCCTCCGCAATCTTCCTCGCCATGCTCTCGTCCACGGCGGGCGCCAGCGAGCTGATCGACGCCACGAAGCCGGAGGAGATCGTCAACATCGCACGGGGTTTCGGCGCAGCCAATCTGGAAACCGACGCCGACGGCGATCCCCAGATCACGGGCCGCATCGACGGCAACGCCTATGTCATCTTCTTCTACGGATGCGTGGAGGCGCGCGATTGCACGACATTGCAGTTCAGCGCCGGCTGGATCTCCGACGATATCGATCTTGAGGCGATCAACGGGTGGAATCGGGATCACCGCTTCGGTCGAGCATATCTCGACGGCGAGAACGACCCGATCGTCGAACTGGACGTGAACATGGAATTCGGCATCACCCGCAGGAATTTCGACGACACCTTCCGGGTCTGGGCCGCCATTCTCGCCGGCTTCGCAGAATTCGTCGAGCGCTGACAGGCCGGGCCGGAGGAAGAATGAAACCGATCGTCATCGTCGCCGCAGTCGCCGACAACGGCGTGATCGGTCGCGACAACCAGTTGATCTGGCGTCTGAAGAGCGATTTGCGCCGCTTCCGGAACATCACGCTCGGGAAGCCCGTGATCATGGGGCGGAAAACGTACGAATCGATCGGAAAGCCGCTTCCCGGACGGCGCACGGTCGTGCTCACGCATTCTCCGGATTTTTCTTCTTCCGGAGTTGACGTGGCGCGGTCTTTCGACGCGGCTCTCGCTGTTGCGGACCGCATCGCCGATGAAATGGGGGCGTCCGAGATCGTCGTCGCCGGGGGCGCCGAGATCTACGAACTGGCGTTGCCGCATGCGGATTTGCTCAGGCTGACGCTCGTCCATGCGAGCCCGCCGGGGGATGCGACGTTTCCGAACTATGACCGGACGCAATTTCGTGAGACATTTCGGGAGGATCGTCCGAACGGACCCGATGATGACCATGCCTTCGCATTCGTCGACCTGGCGCGGCGGTGATTGCCGGTTTTGGTTGACTTCCGGGGCTTTAAGCCCCACTTGCCACGCTTGACGTGATGGTGGACCGGCGTCCAAAAAAAACGAGATCAAGAATCCATCATCGAAAAGGCAAGTGCGGAATTGCGCATGAGAGGGAAGGTCTAGGATGCCTTGGAGCAATCAGAGCGGCGGCCCCTGGGGGCCGCGCGGTAGCGGTGGCGGCGGCGGCGGCCCTTGGGGCTCGGGTCCGCAAGGCGGCGGATCGGGCAATACTCCGCCAGATCTCGAAGACATTCTGCGTCGCAGCCAGGACCGCCTCAAGAACATGGTTCCCGGCGGCGGATCCATGGGCGGCAAGGGGATCATCCTGATCCTCATCGGCGTCGTGGTGGTCTGGCTTCTCACCGGCTTCTACACGGTTCGTCCGAACGAGGTCGGCCTGAACCTGATCTTCGGCCGCTATGTGGGGCAGACGGCCCCGGGCCTGAACTACAACATGCCTTATCCGATCGGCCAGGTGATCAAGCCGAACGTGACGCAGGTGAACCGGACCGAAATCGGCTACCGCTCGACCCCCGGTGAGGGGCGCAGCCGTGAAGTGCTCGAAGAGAGCCTGATGCTGACGGGCGACGAGAACATTGTCGATATCGACTTTGACGTGCAGTGGCAGATCGATCCTGCGCGGGCGGAGGACTTCGTCTTCAACATCCAGAACCCAGAGGGCTCGATCATGTCCGTCGCGCAAAGCTCGATGCGCGAGGTCATTGGTCGCCGGGACATCCAGGCCATCCTCACGATCGAGCAGGGCGAGATTTCTTCGGAGGTCCAGCAGCTCATCCAGCAATCGCTCGATAGCTATGGCGCCGGCGTGATCGTGCGCGTGGTGCAGCTGCAGGCGGCCGTTCCTCCCGCGCAGGTGCGTGAAGCGTTCTTCGACGTCAACGCGGCCCAGCAGGATCTGGTGCGTCTGCAGAACGAGGCTGAGACCTATGCCAGCCGGGTCGTCCCGGAGGCGCGTGGTCAGGCCGCCCAGATCATCCAGGAGGGCGAGGCGTACCGCGACCGCGCCGTCAACGACGCGGAAGGTCAGGCGAGCCGCTTCATCCAGGTCTATGAGGAATATGCGAAGGCCCCGGCTGTCACCCGCGAACGTCTCTTCCTCGAGACGATGGAGCGCGTCTATGCGGGAACGGACAAGGTCGTGATCGACCAGAACGGCGATGCCCAGGGCGTGGTCCCGTATCTGCCGCTCAATGAACTACAGCGCGGGGCCCAGCAGGGCGGCACGCAGGCGCAGGGAGGCACGCGATGAGAAATCCGGCCATTCGTACTGGCATTCTGATCCTCCTCGGCCTCGCCGCGGTGCTTCTCTACTCGTCCCTCTTCACCGTTTACCAGACGCAGCAGGCCGTTGTCCTTCGGTTCGGCGCGGTGCGGCAGGTGATCACCGATCCGGGGCTCTATCTGAAGGCGCCGTTCATCGACGTCGTGCTTCCCATCGAGAAGCGCGTCCTGGACCTCGACATCCCGGCCCAGACGGTGCTGTCGAGCGATCGGCAGAATCTCGAGGTGGACGCCTTCGCGCGGTACCGGATCAACGATCCGCTTCGCTTCTACCAGGCGGTGAACAACGTTCAGAACGCCAACGCCCGCCTGCAGAGCTTTGTCAACGCCGCGATGCGCAACACGCTCGCCAACGCCTCGTTCCCGGAAATCATTCGCACGAGCCGCGTCGAGCTCATGCAGCGGATCGCGCAAACGGTGAACCGCCAGGCCAGCGATCTCGGCATGGAAGTCATCGACGTTCGCCTGACGCGCGTCGATCTTCCGCCGGCGAACTCGGAAGCGGTGTTCAGCCGGATGCAGACGGAGCGTCAGCGTGAAGCCGCCGACCTGCGCGCCCAGGGCGCCCAGCGCGCCCAGGCGATCCGGGCGCGCGCGGACCGCGATGTCGTCGTGATCATCGCCGAGGCGACGCGGACGGCCGAGGAACTTCGGGGCGCCGGCGATGCCGACCGCAACCGGATTCTGGCGGATGCCTACGGTCGCGATCCGGACTTCTTCGCCTTCTATCGGTCGATGCAGGCCTATGAGCAGGCGCTTCGCTCCAATGCGGAAGGAAATACCCGCCTCGTCCTCTCGCCTGATACCGACTTCTTCCGGTATTTCGGCAGCGCGGCGGGCCGCGCCAGAACCGAGCGTGATGGGACGCCTCCTCCCGCGGCGCCGGCCGGGCCGATGAGCCAGGCTCCCCAGGCGGCCCCGGAGGCGGCTCCCGAGACGGCTCCAGCCACGGCTGAGGCCGAGGCCCAGACGCTTCCGACCGGAAGCGTGGAGACGCCCGCGGCGGCGACCGCCGTGGCGCAGTAAGCCGCGCGACCGCGCGTGATGTGGGATCTTGTCGCAGCCCTCGGCCTCGTTCTCGCGGTCGAGGGCATCTTGTTCGCGGCCTTCCCCGATGCGACGCGGCGCGCCATGCTCGAAGCTTCCCAGACGCCGCGCGACAGGGTCCGGATCGTCGGAATCGCAAGCGCGGTCGTGGGCGTGGCGATCGTCTGGGCCGCAAGGGGATGATGGAACCAGCGCGACGCGGTCGGTCGGAAACGCCTTGGAGATGCCGCTTTTTCGCTTATGTGATGGGTGCTGGAACTTGGCGGCGACGCCACTCGGACGGGTCGCGTTTCAGCAGATCGGGCTTACATTCTATCGGCTTGCATGCAGCAGCCGCAACGAAACGGGGAACCAGATGAATGAGATGCTGACCACGCAGCAAGAAATCCGGACGCCGCGATCGACGCTTCGGAGGCGCTGGCGTGGCGGCGCGCTGGCCGCGGCATTGGCCGTCGGACTGGCGGCTCCCGCCATCGGCCAGACGCCCGGCGCCACCATCGATCCGCAACAGGCTCAGGTGCTGTCGCCCGTGCCCCATCGCGGCGCTCCCGAATCCTTCGCGGATCTGGTCGAGCGCGTCATGCCGGCGGTCGTGAACATCTCCGCCGCCACGACCACGGAAGCCAGCGAGCGCATGCTTCCGCAACTGCCGCCCGGTACGCCTTTCGAGGATCTCTTCGAGGAGTTCTTCAATCGCCGCGGCCAGGGCATTGAGCCGCCGCGCCAGCAGCGTCGCTCGAACTCGCTCGGCTCCGGTTTCGTCATCGACCCCTCCGGCATCGTGATCACCAACAATCATGTGATTGGCGAGGCGGATGACATCGAGGTGATCTGGGCGGACGGCCGGACGCTCAAGGCCGAGGTCGTCGGCAAGGACCCGAAGATCGACATCGCGGTCCTCAAGGTCGAGACGGAGGAGCCGCTCGTCTCGGTCGCCTTCGGCGATTCGGAGGAGCTGCGCATCGGCGACTGGGTTGTCGCGATCGGCAATCCGTTCGGCCTCGGAGGATCCGTTACGGCGGGGATCATCTCGGCGAGGGCCCGCAATATCGATTCCGGACCCTATGACAATTACATCCAGACGGACGCGGCCATCAACAAGGGCAATTCCGGCGGCCCGCTCTTCAACATGAAGGGCGAGGTGGTCGGGATCAACACCGCGATCCTGTCGCCGACCGGGGGCTCGGTCGGAATCGGCTTCGCCGTTCCAACATCCACGGCAGTGCCGATCATCGAGCAATTGCAGGAATTCGGCGAGACTCGCCGAGGCTGGCTGGGCGTCAGGATCCAGAATGTCGACGAGACGACCGCGGAGGCCCTCGGTCTCGACGAGGCGCGCGGCGCCCTCGTCGCCGGTGTCGATCCCGAGGGTCCGGCAAAGGCTTCCGGCATCGAGAGCGGGGACGTGATCGTGCGTTTTGACGGCCGCGCCGTTGCAAATTCGCGGGAACTGCCCCGAATCGTCGCATCGACGCCCATCGGGAAAACCGTCGAGGTCGACGTCATCCGCCGGGGCGAACCGCAGACCCTGCAGGTGGTCATCGGCCGTCTGGCGGAGGAGGGGACGCAGCAGGCGGGGTTGATCGAGCCGCCTGCCGACATCCCGACTGCGACCCGCCGCGCGCTCGGCATGGAGCTGTCGGCGATTACGCCCGAGCTGCGCCAGCGTTTCAGCATCGCCGACGATGTCGAGGGCGTCGTGGTCATGGAGGTCGATCCGTCGTCTGCCGCCGCCGACCGCCGCATCCAGCTCGGCGACGTCATCGTCGAGGTCGGGCAGGAGCCGGTGCGCAATCCGGGCGACGTCGCAAGCCGTCTCGACGCGATCCGCGCCGAAGGCCGCCGCTCTGCGCTCTTCCTGGTGTCGAATGCACAGGGAGAAGTTCGCTTCGTCGCCCTGTCGCTGCAGGACGACGCGAACTGAACGCGCCGCATTCGCAAAAAGCAAAAGGCCGGGTTTTCCCGGCCTTTTTCGTTTCCGCTTGTCGTGTGGAACGCCGCCGGGGGGCGGCCGGTGGCTCAGGAGCGGTCGGACCTGACGGGCAGGGCCTTGACCGGGATCGGCTGCATCAAGAGCCAGCCCAGGCGGTCGAAGGCTATGGCGCGGCTGGCGAGTTCGCGCGCGCCCGCGGTCAATCCGGCGTCGCGAAGCAGGCGGGCCTGCTTGACCATGAGCCGCGCCAGATCCAGAAACTGTGTCGCTTGACGTCTTTGCATCTTTGATCTCCCCTTTGTTACTCATCTTACGACGCAGGCGGGCGGGCGGATGTTCAATCATCCGGGACGAATCGTCACGGATGCGTGAGCTTGTCGGGGAGCGCGATGAAGACAGATGCCGCAATCGCCGTGATCGGCGCGGGAATGGCGGGGGCGGCCGCAGCGCGGCGGCTTCGCGACGCGGGCGCGCAGGTCACGCTCTTCGAGAAGAGCCGTGGCCTCGGCGGAAGGCTCGCGACGCGCCGCATGGAGGAGGGGGCCTTCGATCACGGGGCGCAGTTCATCCGGGCGAAGTCGGAGCGCTTCCGGACGATGATGGAGCAATGGCGCGCGGGAGGGCTGGTCGAGCCATGGAGCGAAGACCGTTTCGTCGGCGTCCCGGCGATGAACGCTCCCGTCAAGGCGCTGATCGGCGACATCCCCGTGATGAACAGCTTCACGGTGACCGGCCTCGCCCGGGAGGAGAGCTTCTGGCGAATTCTTGCCGAGAACGGCGCGTATGACGCTCGCTTCGACGCAGTTCTGTCCGCCGTGCCGTCCCCGCAGGCGCGCCCGATCCTCGCCTCCGCCGGCTGGTCTCCAGCGGCTCTCGCGGAGGAGCGCTACGCCCCGTGCTGGGCCGCCATGCTCGGCTACGAGGACGCGCTCGATCTCCCGGAATTCATTTCCGTGGAGGACGAGGCGGTCGCGTGGATAGCCGATAATTCGTCAAAGCCCGATCGCACTGGCCCCGGCTCCTGCATCGTGATTCACGCGACGCCGGTATGGACGCGCGCACATCTCGAGAGCGAGGCGGAGGAGGTGCTCGCGATCCTCTTCATGCGGTTTGCGGGAATCACAGGCATCATGCGCGAGCCCGCCTTCGGCGCCGCCCATCGCTGGCGCCATGCACTCGTCGAGAAACCCCTCGGCGAGACGCATCTGTGGAATCCGGGAGAGCGGCTCGGCGCCTGCGGCGACTGGTGCATCGGCGCGCGCATCGAGGCTGCTTTCGAGAGCGGGGAGGCCCTGGCCCGGGCGGTCATCGAGACGCTCTGACGACGGCCGCCGCCTGCGCGAAAAGCCCTTTCCCGATGCGATCGGCTCGGCTTGTGAGCGCTGGCGGATTCAGGCAGCCTCACGCCCGTTCAGACCTTGCGGGGGCGCCATGAAGGAAGCGGTCGGTGTTGTCGGGCTCGGGCGGATGGGGCATGCCATGGCCTCGACACTGCGGCGTGCCGGTTTCGACGTGGTGGGCTATGACCTGATGCCGGCGGCGCGGGAGCGGGCGCGGGAGGATGGTATTCGCGTCGTCGCCAGCCTTGGCGAGATCTTCGCACGCACGCGGATCGCCGTGTCCTCGCTTCCCCTTGGCGCGGATGTGGAGGCGATCGTCACCGGCCCCGACGGACTGATCGCCGCCGCGCGCGAACCCGGCTTCCTCCTCATCGACACCTCGACCGCCGAGCCCGCGACGACGCGCGCCCTGCATGCTCTGCTGAAGCAGCACGGCCATGCGATCCTTGATGCGCCGGTGAGCGGCGGGCCGGGTGGCGCTGCGCAAGGGACGCTTACCATGATGGTCGGCGGAGAGGCCGCAGATCTCGAACGCGCCGGGCCCGTGCTGGACGCCTTGTCGGCGAAGGTCGTCCATGTCGGCGGACCGGGTGCAGGGAATGTGGCGAAGCTCGTCAACAACCTGCTCTGCGCCGCGCATCTGATCACCAACGGCGAGGCCTTGCGTCTCGCGGCCGCGGCGGGGGTCGATCCCGAAAGCGTGATGCGCGCCGTCAACGCCGCATCCGGGCGCAGCGGCGTCTCCGAGGTGAACGTGCCGCGCTGGATCCTCTCCGGCAGCTTCGACAGCGGCTTCACCATGGGCCTCATGCGCAAGGACGTGCGCCTTGCAGTCGATCTCGTCAGGCAGACGCAAGCGGATGCGCCCCTGTCAGAGGTTGTCGGGCGCTTCTGGGCGCAGAGCGCCGAGACGCTCGCCGATGGCGAGGACTTCAATCGAATGGCGCTCTACGCGCCCCCGGCGATGGCGAACGACAATGGCTGAAGACAGGAACACCGAAAACCGCGAGACCGCTCGCGAGCGCTTGATGACGCGCATCTTTCCTCGCGGGGTCATCCATAGCCTCGTCGGGGAGGATCTCGTCGCGGGGCAGGGCGAACGCGTGAGCCTGACGGACCCCTCGGATGGCCGTGTCTGGACCAGCTACGGGGATGCAGGGCCGGATCTTGTCGATCAGGCGATGGCGGCAGCTTCGTCGGGCCAGCGCGCATGGCTGGCGCTGACCGCGTCGCAGCGCGGACGAGTGATGTGGGAGATCGGCGCGCGGGTGAGGGCGCGGCTGGAGGAGCTTGCGCAGCTTGAGACCCTGACCGTGGGGAAGCCGATCCGGGACACGCGCGTCGAGGTGCTCAAGGTCGCGGAGATGTTCGAATATTACGCCGGCTGGTGCGACAAGCTCCACGGTGACGTCATCCCCGTGCCCACGAGCCACCTCAACTACACGCGCCGCGAACCCTATGGGACCGTCACGCAGATTACGCCCTGGAACGCGCCGATCTTCACGGCTGGATGGCAGATCGCGCCGGCGATCTGCGCCGGAAACGCGGTCTTGCTGAAGCCGTCGGAACTGAGCCCGGCGAGCTCCATCGTGCTGGGGCTGATCTGCCGGGAGGCGGGCGCCCCGTCGGGGCTCGTGAATGTTCTTGCAGGTCTCGGGATGACCACAGGACGCGCGGCGATCGCCCATCGCGAGACGCGCCTCGTCGTGTTCGTCGGCTCGCCCGCGACGGGAGCGTCCATCGCGGCGGAGGCTGCCCGCAACGTCGTCCCGTGCATTCTGGAGCTTGGCGGCAAGTCGGCCAACATCGTGTTCAAGGATGCCGACCTCCACCGCGCCGTGCTCGGGGCGCAGGCGGCAATCTGGAGTGGCGCGGGGCAGAGCTGCGTCGCGGGCTCGCGCCTGCTCGTGCAGCGCAAGCTCTACGACGAGGCGATGGCGCGGCTCGCCGAGGCGGCGGGGCGAATCCCGATCGGGCGCCCGGACGATGCGGCGAGCCAGATCGGGCCGATCATCAGCGAGCGGCAATGGGACCAGGTCGACGCCATGGTGCGGGATGCGGTGCAGGCGGGCGGGGCGCTCGTGGCGGGCGGGGGAAGACCAGTTCATCTCGCATCAGGCTTCTATTTCGCGCCGACCCTGATCGGTTCGGTCGCGCCCGGAATGGCCATTGCGCAGGAGGAGGTCTTCGGGCCGGTCCTCGCCGCGATCCCCTTCGACGACGAGGAGGAGGCGATCGCCATCGCCAACGACACGCGCTTTGGTCTCGCAGGGGCGGTCTGGACGCGGGATGTCGGGCGTGCGCACCGGGTCGCCGCGAAGGTGCGGGCGGGCACGTTCTGGATCAACAGCTACAAGACGATCAGCGTGATGTCGCCCTTTGGCGGCTTCCGCGCGAGCGGATACGGGCGCTCCAGCGGCTATGACGCGCTGATGTCCTATACGCAGACGAAAAGCGTCTGGGTGGAGACGGCTGCGGAGCCGGCTATCGGTTTCGGCTATGCCGGCTAAGCGTCAGCGCTGATCCGGGTGCGCAACTCGGTGAGGACGAAGACGCGCAGCGCCGAGGACAGGTTCTCGCCCATCCGCGTTGCGTCGATTTCGCCGACAAGGCGCTGCACCGAGACGCCGCGCCGCGCCGCGATGCTCCGCAATTCCTCCCAGAACGGCTCTTCAAGGGAGATGCTGGTGCGGTGCCCCGCGATCGAGATCGAGCGCTTGACCACTCCGCGCTCCGCCGGCGCAGTCATCTCCGCTGATCGTCCTCTGGCTCGCCTTCCGCCGGGCTCCCCGCGAGACGGTGGCCCTCGATGCGGCGCGCCTCGAGGTCGCGCCTGGCGTCGCCCAGTGCCTTCTCGACCTTCGTGCGCCCGAACCTGACGCGGTTGTCCGCCGCCTTCGCCTCGGCCTCCGCGCGCGCCTTGCGTTTGCGCGCCTGCCGCAGATTGACGATCTCCCCGCTCATCGCAAAGCTCCGCTCTCCCCGATCATGCGCTCCGGCCGCACGATCGCATCGAATTCTTCCGCGGTGACCTTCCCCGAGGCAAGCGCCTCCTCCTTGAGGGTCGTCCCGTTCTTGTGCGCCGCCTTGGCGATCTCCGCCGCCGCATCATAGCCGATCTTCGGGGCGAGAGCCGTGACGAGCATGAGCGACCGGTCGAGCAGGTCGGCGATGCGGTCGCGGTTGGGCGCGATCCCGGCGACGCAGTTATCCGTGAAGCTGCGCGCCCCGTCGGCGAGAAGCCGCACGCTCTGCAGGAAGGCGTTCGCGATGACCGGCTTGAAGACGTTGAGCTCGAGATGCCCTTGCGAGGCCGCGAAGGCGATCGTCGCATTGTTGCCCATCACCTGCGCGCAGACCATCGTCAGCGCCTCCGCCTGGGTGGGGTTGACCTTGCCCGGCATGATCGACGAGCCGGGCTCGTTCTCGGGGAGCGACAACTCCGCGAGCCCGGAGCGCGGCCCCGAGCCGAGCAGGCGGATGTCGTTGGCAACCTTGAACAGGCCCGTGGCGAGCGCGGTGAGCGCGCCATGGGCGAAGACCATCGCGTCGTGGCTTGCCAGCGCCTCGAACTTGTTGGGAGCTGTGGCGAAGGGGAGGTCGGTGAGCAGCGCGACGCGCTCGGCGAAGCGCTCGGCGAATTCGGGATGCGCGTTGAGGCCGGTCCCGACGGCGGTTCCCCCCTGCGCCAGGTCGAGAAGCGAGGGGAGGGTGGCCTCGACGCGCCCGATTCCATGGGCGACCTGCGCCGCATAACCTCCGAACTCTTGCCCGAGCGTCACCGGCGTTGCGTCCTGGAGATGCGTGCGGCCGATCTTGACGATGTCGGCGAAGGCATCCGCCTTGTCCGCGAGCGCGTCATAGAGATGCATCAGCGCCGGCAGGAGGCGGTGGTGAATCTCCTGCACGGCGGCGATGTGCATCGCGGTCGGGAAGGTGTCGTTCGAGGACTGGCCGCGATTGACGTGATCATTGGGATGGATCTGCGTCGATGCGCCGCCCTGTTCGGCCAGTGCCGCGTTGGCGCGGTTGGCGATCACCTCGTTAGCGTTCATGTTCGACTGGGTGCCCGAGCCGGTCTGCCAGACGACGAGGGGGAATTCGCTGTCATAGGCGCCCGCCGCCACGTCTCCGGCCACCGATGCGATGGCGTCGGCGAGGGCGGGGTCGAGTTCGCCAAGCTCCTTGTTGGTCAGGGCGGCGGCCTGCTTGACGATGCCCAGCGCCCGAATGAGCGGAACGGGCATCCGCTCGTCGCCGATGCGGAAATTCTGCAGCGAGCGCTGGGTCTGTGCGCCCCAGAAGCGATCGGCGGGAACCTCGATCGGGCCGAAGCTGTCGCGTTCGGTGCGGGTGGGTGCGTCACTCATGGGCTTCCTCCGGGGATGCTTCCACCCCACATGTACGATGGTTCGCATCAAACCGCGAGGCTGCGAGACGTGAAAACGATGGATGCCGTGACGCAGGAGAGACTTCGCCCGCCCGCTCCGGAGCCGCGCGCGACGCCCCCGGATCTGTTCGGCTTCCTCGCCGCCGCCCGGTCGAACCCCCTCGACACCTGGACGAAAATCCACTTCGAGAAGCCGATTGTCTACGGCAAGGGCGTGATGGGGCGCGTCCTCGTGGTCAATGATCCCGCCGCGATCCGGCACGTGCTCCTCGACAATGCCGCCAACTATCGCAAGGACGATCTCCAGCGCCGCGTGCTTGCGCCCGGTCCCGGCGAGGGCCTCCTGAGCGCCGAGGGGGAGGACTGGCGGCTCCTGCGCCGGACCCTGGCGCCGCTCTTCAATCCCCGCACGGTGACCGGTTTCATCCCCGTCATGGACGCGGCGGCGATGCGGCTCGTCCGGCGCTGGAAGCGGCGGGAGGGGCGGCTCGTGGAGGCGACGCTCGACATGACCCGCGTCACCCTCGACGTTCTCGAGCGCACGATCTTCACCCATGGCCTCGACCGCGATCCGGATGCGCTGGGGGCGGCCATTACCCGCTATTTCGAGGCGATCGGGCCGATCGATCCTCTGGACGTCCTGAAGATGCCGGACTGGATTCCCCGCCTTGCGAAAATCCGCGCCCGTCCGGCGATGCGCTTCTTCGGCGAAGTCGTGGGCGAACTGATCGAAGGCCGCAGGGCGGTTCTCGCCGCGGGAGGAGATGCGCCGCGCGATCTCCTCACGCTGCTCCTCGAGGCGCGCGATCCGGAGACGGGCGCGCCGCTCGACGATCTGTCGGTCCGCGCCAACATCGTCACCTTCATCGGCGCGGGACACGAGACGACGGCGAATGCCCTGTCCTGGACGCTCTACCTGCTGGCCCGCTCGCCGCAGGTCGCAAGCCGGCTGGCGCGGGAGGTCGATTCCGTGCTCGGGGACGGTCCGCTCACCTCCGCCGATCTGGCGAGGCTTGTCTATACGCGCGCCGTTTTGGAGGAATCCATGCGGCTCTATCCGCCCGTCCCGTTCATGAGCCGCGAATCGCTGGCGGCGGACAGGATCGGCGGGATCCGCATTCCGAAGGGGACGCTGGTGACCATGGCGCCCTGGGTGCTCCATCGCCATCGCACGCTCTGGAGCGACCCCGACATCTTCGATCCCGAGCGCTTCATGCCGCCGGCGCGGGACGCAATCGACCGCTTCGCCTATCTCCCCTTCGGCGCGGGTCCGCGCGTCTGCATCGGGCAGTCCTTCTCGATGCAGGAGGCGATGATCGTCCTGGCGCGGATCGTCCAATCAGTGGATTTCGCGATGCCCGAAGGCCACGAGGTCAAGCCGCTCCACCGCGTCACGCTGCGGCTCGACGGCGGCCTGCCGTTGCGGATCTCGCCCCGCCACACGGGATGAGCGGTCCCCGACGGCGATATTCATTGCCCGTTCAGGCGTTCTTGGGCAATTTGCATTCATGCGTGTCCTCATCCTCATCGCCTTCCTTCTGATCCCGCTCGGCGTCCCCGCCGCGCAGGAAAGCTGCCTCTCGCAGGGAGAGATGCGCGAGGTGGTCGCGTCCGGGGCCGTCGTCGCGCCCGTGGCGGCAACACGGGCCGCGCAGGCGCAGTCGCCGGGGGCGGAGGTGACGCGCGTCGACCTTTGCCGCGCCGGCGGCGGCTTCGTCTATTCCGTCACCATGCTGCAGCGGGACGGGCGCGTGGTGCGCGTCACCGTGGACGGCTCGTCCGGCAGCGTCCGCTGATCGTCAGAACCGAGGTTCCTCGTGCGCATTCTCGTCGTCGAAGATGATGCCAATCTCAACCGGCAGATCGTGGCCGCCCTGACGGATGCCGGTTACGCCGTCGACCATGCGTTCGACGGCGAGGAGGGGCAGTTCCTCGGCGAGACCGAGCCCTATGACGCCGTCATCCTGGATCTCGGCCTGCCCAGGATCGACGGCGTGAGCGTGCTGGCGTCCTGGCGGCGCGCCGAGCGGAAGATGCCGGTGATCATCCTCACCGCGCGCGACCGCTGGAGCGACAAGGTGCAGGGCTTCGACGCCGGCGCGGACGATTATGTGACGAAGCCTTTCCACGTGGAGGAATTGCTCGCGCGGGTGAGGGCGCTTCTGCGCCGCGCCGCGGGCCATGCCACCTCGGAGATCGTCTGCGGGCCGCTCACCCTCGACACGCGGGCGGGGCGAGTGGCGGTCGACGGCAACCCCGTCAAGCTCACCTCCCACGAGTACCGCCTGCTCTCGTATCTGATGCACCACCAGGGTCGCGTCGTGTCCCGCAGCGAACTCACTGAACACATGTACGACCAGGATTTCGATCGCGATTCCAACACGATCGAGGTCTTCGTCGGGCGCCTGCGCAAGAAGCTCGGCGTCGATGCGATCCAGACGATTCGCGGGCTCGGCTATCTGCTCGATCCCGGCAAGGGCGAATGAGGCGGGGGCGGCGGATGACGGCGCGGGGCGGCGGGTTTCGATGAACTTTCTCTCGAACCGGGCGATCGCGGTCCGCCTCGCCGTTTCCGCGCTGTTCTGGAGCTTCACGATCCTCCTCGTCGCGGGATTGATCCTCGTCGCGCTCTACCGGGAGGCGACGGAGCGCTCGTTCGACAGTCGGATGCTGGTCTATGTGACGGCGCTCGCGGGAGATCTCGCCAGCGGCGAGGCCGACCAGAGGGGGCTGAGCGCCCGCGACCCATATTTCGACCTGCCGCTCTCCGGCTGGTACTGGCAGGTCGCCCGGCCGGGGGAGGCGCTTCGCGACATACGAACCTCGATGTCGCTGATCGGCGCGACCCTTCCGATGCTGGGCGAGGCGGCCGAGATCGACCCGGAGACCGGAATCCGGCGCGGATACGCCACCGGGCCGGATGAAAGGCTCCTTCGCATCGTCGAGCGCGACATCGCCGTCGGCGACGGCGGGGCGTTCGTCATCTCCGTCGCGGGGCCGGCGGGCGAGATCTCCTCGGATGTTGCCGCCTTCACCATGGCGATCGCGGCGACCTTCGCGCTCCTGGGCGGCGCGCTTGCCCTCTCCACCCTGCTGCAGATCCGATTCGGGCTGAGGCCGCTCAAGCGGCTGCGCTCCGCCCTCGTCTCCGTCAGGCGCGGCGACAGCGACAGGATCGGCGGCGACTATCCCCGCGACATCGCGCCGCTCGCGGGCGAGATCAATCTGCTGATCTCGAGCAACCGCGACATCCTCGAGCGCGCCCGCACGCAGGTGGGCAATCTCGCGCACGCGCTCAAGACACCGATCAGCGTACTCGTCAACGAGGCGCGCGCTTTGCCTGGACCCCTGACGGAGGTCGTCGAGGAGCAGTCGCGGGTGATGCGCGAGCAGATCGATTACCATCTCGACCGGGCGCGCGCGGCGGCGCTCGCGGGGACGCTCGGGACGGTCACTCCCATCATGCCGGTGGCGGAGGGGCTCGCGCGGACCTTCGCCAAGATATACCGCGACAAGGACCTCGCGATCGACGTCTCGGGCGTCGCCGGTTCGCGTTTCCGGGGTGAGAAGCAGGATCTCGAGGAGATGCTGGGAAATCTCCTCGACAATGCGTGCAAATGGGCCGAGGGGCGGGTCGTGATGCGGGCCGTGATGCCCGAAGACCCGGAGATCGCCCGCCTGCGGCTGATCGTCGAGGATGACGGCCCGGGAATTGACGATCCCGACGCACGCGCCGACATGCTCAAGCGGGGCAGGCGTCTCGACGAGAGCAAGCCGGGCTCGGGGCTGGGGCTGTCGATCGTCGCCGACCTCGCCGCGCTCTACCGGGGAGGGCTCCGCCTCGAAAAGGCCTCCATTGGAGGCTTGCAAGCAGTGCTCGAACTGCCGGGCGATTCGGCGGATTGATGGCGTTCAGCCGCCGTTCACGCACGAATGTCTAGCTTCCGCGGCATTGGCCTTCTGGAGAATCGACACATGATGACAAAGAAGCTGGCGAAGGGTCTTGTACTGGCCTCCGCGTTGACCCTCGCCGCGTGCTCTCCCTACGGGGCCGGGCCAAACCAGTCCGTCGGGATCGTCAGCGGCGCGCTGCTCGGTGGGCTTGCCGGCAATGCCATCGGCTATGGCGATCCGGGGGCGACGCTCGCGGGCGCCGTGCTCGGCGGCTTCGTCGGGGGCGCGATCGGCTTCGACATCGACGAGCGCGAACGCCGCCTCGCCTATGAGGCGCAATTCGTTGCCTTCGACACCGGCCAGCCACGGCGCTGGCGCGGGGATCGCGACGTCTATGGCGAGGTGATACCGGGTCCCGCCTATCGCAGCCGCGGGGAATATTGCCGCGAGTATAGCCATACGATCTATATCGGCGGGCGTCCCCGGGAGGGTTACGGAACCGCCTGCCGCGAGCCGGACGGATCCTGGCGTATCGTCAGCTGAGGGAAACCTGTATGATCGTTGCGCAAAGGGGCTGGTTCAGCCCCTTTTTTCCGCGTACTACCCCTCACGTGACACCGTGTCGCCGCATCTTTGGATCGTGTTGCGGGGCCGTAAGCTGTAAACAGGAAAAATGTCTGTCTGGATCTTATTTGCGCTGATGACGGGCGCCGCCGTGATGGCGGTGCTATGGCCGTTGTCGCGGTCCCTCGGCTCGCGCGATTTGACTGCCCGCGAGGGCGAGAAACGATTCTACGAGGATCAGCTCGCGGAGATCGACCGCGATCTTGCGCGCGGGCTCTTTTCCCCCGAGGAAGCCGCCGCCGCGAAGGCCGAGGCGGCGCGGCGGCTCATCCGCTCCACGACCGAGAACAAGGCGCCCGAGAGGAGCCTCGACGAACCCGCCCTGCGCCGCCGTCGGGCAGCCTCCGCGGTCGCGCTCTCGACGGTGCCGCTTCTGGCGCTCGCCATGTACGGGGCCTACGGTTCGCCGGGCCTTCCGGCCCAGCCTCTCGCGGCGCGGCTTCAGGACAACCGCGACCTTGCGAACATCGACATCGACGAGGCCGTGGTCCGCATCGAGGCGCACCTCGCCCAGAATCCGACGGATGGACGGGGATGGGAGGTTCTTGCCCCGGTTTACATGCGCCAGGGACGGTTCGAGCAGGCTGCCGCCGCCTATCGCAAGGCGCTCGACCATCTGGGGGATGACCCCTTCCGGCTGGCGAATTACGGCGAGGCCCTGGTGAGCGCCAATGACGGGATGGTGCCCGCAATGGCGCGCGAGGCCTTCGAGGCGGCGGTCGCGCTGGATGAAGGCCAGCCCAAGGCCCGCTTCTATCTCGCGCAGGCCTCCGAGCAGGACGGTGATCGGGACTCCGCCTTGTCGCAGTACAACTGGCTCGCCGAGCGCTCGCCGCCCGATGCTCCCTGGTTGCCCCTCGTCCGCCAGCGCGTCGCGGCTCTGGGCGGCGAGCCCGCAGCGCCGATGACCGAAAACGCGGGCTCGGTTGATGCTATCGCCGGGATGGTCGCGCGCCTGCAGGAGCGCCTCGAGACCGAAGGCGGCACCGCGGAGGAATGGGGGCGTCTGGTGCGCTCCTACGCGGTGCTCGGCCAGAACGAGCGCGCGGTCGAGGCGCTCGGGGACGCACGTCGCGCCCTCGCCGCCGATGATGCCGGCCGGGCCAGCGTGGAAGCCGTCGCCGACGAGATGGGTGTGCTGGAAGGAAGCAGGCAATGACGCGCAAGCAACGCCGTCTCACCATGATCGCCGTCGCCGGTGTCGTCCTGTCGATTGCGCTGGGGCTCGTGCTCTTCGCGATGCGCGACACCATCGTGTTCTTCCGCGCGCCGAGCGAAGTCGCGGCGCAGGGCATCGAGCCCGGCGTGCGGTTCCGTCTCGGGGGGCTCGTCGAGAACGGTTCCATCCGGCGTGAGGACGGGCAGATCGTGCTGTTTCGCGTCAGTGACGGAGCGGGCGTGGTCGACGTCCATTATCAGGGTCTCTTGCCGGATCTCTTTCGCGAAGGGCAGGGGGTCGTGACGGAAGGGGCGCTCGACGCGAGCGGCGTGTTCCGCGCCGATACTGTACTTGCCCGCCATGACGAGAACTACATGCCGCGCGAGGTCGCCGATGCGTTGAAGGCCCAAGGCCTCTGGCAGCACGGCGATCCGGCGCCTGGAACACAGTGACAGCGGGGACGATGCTTTGCTGATAGAGGCCGGACATTTCGCACTCGCTCTCGCGCTCGGGCTGTCGCTCGTGCAGTTCATCGTGCCGCTCTGGGGCGCGCGGTCGAACGATGCCGTGCTGATGGGAGTCGGGGCGCCGGCGGCGCTTGCGGTCTTCGCCTGCACCGCCTTCGCGTTCGGAATCCTCACCTACGCCTATGCGACGTCCGACTTCTCGCTGATGAACGTCTACGCGAATTCGCATTCGGCCAAGCCCTTCATCTACAAGATCACGGGCGTCTGGGGAAACCACGAGGGCTCCATGCTCCTCTGGATCCTCATCCTCGCCCTTTTCGGCGCCATCGTCGCGATCGCCCGCAATTCGGTCCCGCCGAAGCTGCGGGCCAACACTTTGGCGGTCCAGGGAGCGGTGACGCTGGCCTTCCTGCTCTTCCTGCTGATGACGTCGAACCCGTTCGAGCGCGTCGTTCCTGCACCCTTCGAGGGGCAGGACCTCAATCCCGTGCTGCAGGACATGGGTCTCGCGATCCATCCGCCGCTTCTCTATATCGGCTATGTCGGGTTCTCCATCACCTTCGCCTTCGCAATGGCGGCGCTGATCGAGGGCAAGATCGACGCGGTCTGGGCGCGCGCCGTGCGGCCATGGACGCTCGCCGCCTGGGCTTTCCTGACCGTCGGGATCTCGATGGGCTCCTACTGGGCCTATTATGAACTCGGCTGGGGCGGCTGGTGGTTCTGGGACCCGGTCGAGAATGCCTCGCTGATGCCGTGGATCGCGGGCACGGCGCTGCTGCACTCCACCGTCGTAATGGAGAAGCGCGACGCGCTGAAGGTCTGGACGATCCTCCTCGCCATCCTCACCTTCTCCCTGTCCCTGATGGGGACCTTCCTCGTGCGCTCGGGCGTCCTGACCTCGGTCCACGCCTTTGCTGTCGATCCGGACCGCGGGATGTTCATCCTCGCGATCCTCGCCTTCTTCATCGGCGGATCGCTGGCGCTTTTCGCGTGGCGCGCGCCGATGCTGCGGCAGGGCGGGGTTTTCGCGCCGGTATCCCGCGAGGGCGCCCTCGTCCTGAACAACCTCTTCCTCGCCACGGCCTGCGCGACCGTCTTCATCGGCACGCTCTATCCGCTCGCGCTGGAGGCGCTGACGGGGGCGAAGATTTCCGTCGGCGCGCCCTTCTTCAACGCCACCTTCATTCCCGTCGTGCTGCCGTTGCTGCTTATCCTGCCCTTCGGCCAGGTGCTTTCCTGGAAGAGGGGAGACCTGCTCGGCGTGACGCAACGCCTCGCCTTCGCGATCGGCGCGAGCATCCTCCTGACGATCCTGATCTTCGCCTTCACGTTCGGCGGCCCGGTGGCCGCGCCGCTCGGGATCGGGCTTGGCATCTTCATCATCATCGGCGCATTCAACGAGATCGCCACGCGCGCATGGACAAGCGGCTCCGATATCCGGGTTGCCGTGCGCCGCGCCGTAGGGTTGCCGCGTTCGACCTGGGGAACGGTGCTCGCCCATGCGGGCGTGGGCGTCATGGTGATCGGCATCGCCGCCACCGCCTGGTCGACGGAGCGGATCGTCTCCATGCGGATCGGCGACGAGGAGCCCGTCGGCTCCTATGTCGCGCGTCTCGACGCCGTCTTTCCGCGGACTGGCCCGAATTATCAAGACGACGTGGCGCGCTTCACGCTGCTGCGGGACGGGGAGGAATTGACGACGCTCGAGACGATGAAGCGTTTCTACCCGGCGCGGCAGATGCCGACGACGGAAGCCGGCATCCGTACCTTCGGGATGAGCCAGGTCTATATCAGCGTCGGGGAACCGCAGCCCGACGGCTCTCTCGGCATGCGCCTCTACTACAAGCCGTTCATCCTCTTCATCTGGATCGGAACGATCGTGATGGCTGTCGGCGCGGGCATCTCGATGACGGATCGGCGCTTCCGCGTCGGCGCCCCCGCCCGCACCCGCAGGAGCCCCGCCGAGGGCGTGCCGGCGCCGGCCGAGTGAGATGATGATGCTGCAACGTCTCTTCGCTGTTCTCCTGCCGGCTGTGCTGGCGGCCGTTTTCGCGGCGGGTCTGGTCTTGTCGCCGGCTCATGCCCTGCAGCCCGACGAACTCCTCGACGATCCCGCTCTCGAACAGCGCGCCCGCGAGATTTCGGCCGGCTTGCGTTGCCTCGTCTGCCAGAACCAGTCGATCGACGATTCCGACGCCCCGCTCGCCCGCGACCTGCGGGTTCTCGTCCGCGAAAGGCTGGAGGCTGGAGACAGCGATGCGGATGTCAAGGCGTTCGTGGTGGCGCGATACGGCGATTTCGTCCTGCTGCGGCCGCCTTTCAACGCCTACACGCTGATCCTCTGGATCGCTCCGGCGCTGGTTCTGCTCGCCGGGGCCGCAGGCATTCTGATGACCCTGCGCCGGCGGCGCGTCGCGCGGGTCGCTCCAGCGCTGACGCCCCAGGAGGAGGCGGCGCTGGCCGAGATCATGGACAAGGACGAGAAGCGCACCTGACCGTCAGGCCTCGGCGGCTTCCTCGCTTGCAACTCTTGGCGCCAGAATCACCTTGCCGTTCTCGATGGCAAGGCTCAGCCGTCCGTTCTTGAGGGCGATCGCCGGCTCTCCGAAGATCGTCCGACGCCAGCCCGACAGCGCCGCCACATCCGCCTTGTCGTCTTCGGCGATCGCTTCCAGGTCATCGACCGTGGCCACGATCTTCGGCGCCACGCCCTCGTTCTCGCAAACGGCCTTGAGCAGCACCTTGAGCAACTCGACCGTCGCGCCGGTATTGCCTCTCCCGCCCCGGCGGCCGGGCATGGCGATCTCCGTGAGATCCCGGGCGAGGCCTGCCTCGATGGCGGCGAGGATGTCGGCCGCGGTGCGCGAGCGCTCGAAACCGCTTGGTATCGAGCGCAGGCGCGCCAGCGCCTCGGTGGTGCGGGGCTGCGAGATCGCCAGATCCACCAGCGCGTCGTCCTTGAGAACACGGTTGCGGGGGACGTCGCGGGTCTGCGCCTCCTTCTCCCGCCAGGCGGCGACTTCCATCAGGACCGCCAGTTCCTTCGCCTTGCGCACCCGTCCGGCGAGACGCTTCCAGGCGAACGCCGGATCCGCCGCGTAGGTCGCGGGTGAGGTGAGGATTGCCATCTCCTCGTCGAGCCATTCCGTCCGGCCCGTTTCCGCGAGCTGCGCCGCGAGCTTCTCGTAGATGACGACGAGATGAGTCACGTCCGAGAGGGCGTAGGCGAGCTGGGCGTCGCTGAGCGGGCGGCGCGACCAGTCCGTGAAGCGGGACGACTTGTCGATACGCGCCTTGGCGACATCGTTCGCGAGCTGCTCGTAGGAAACCGAATCCCCGTAGCCGCAGACCATGGCCGCCACCTGCGTGTCGAAGAGGGGCTTCGGGATGATCCTGCCCATCGTCCAGATGATCTCGACATCCTGGCGCGCCGAATGAAACACCTTGACCACGCGCTCGTCGGCCATCAGGTGAAGGAACGGCGCGAGGTCGATGCCGGGCGCGAGCGGGTCGACAAGGACGCCCTCGTCCGGGCTCGCCATCTGGATCAGGCAAAGCTTCGAGTAATACGTCGTCTCGCGCATGAACTCCGTATCGACCGTGACGAACGAATGCGCGGCAAGGCGGGTGCAGGCGGCGGCGAGCGCCTCTGTCGTCGTGATGAGCTTCATGGTTTTCCTTTGCCCATTGCGGCGAAATTGCGCAAGACCAAAGCGCCTCCGTGGTCTTTTCCAATGTCCCTCGGCGCGGGCCGGTCGGGTGGCCCGCCGAATTGCTCGCGGGCCGGTTGAGCGGCCTTGACAAGTCGGCGGCTGAGCGTGCACTCGAAAGGCACTCTCCTCATCGAGCAAACCGGTTCCATGCATCGCTATCGCACCCACACCTGCGCCGCCCTCCGCGAGTCCGACATCGACGCGCAAGTTCGCTTGTCCGGGTGGTGCCATCGCATCCGCGACCATGGCGGCGTGCTCTTCATCGATCTGCGCGACCATTACGGCATCACCCAATGCGTGATCGACCCCGATTCCGCCGCCTTCAAGCTTGCGGAGACGCTGCGGTCGGAATGGGTCGTGCGCATCGACGGCAAGGTCCGCCGCCGCCCGGCCGGCACGGAGAACCGCGACCTGCCCACGGGCATGGTCGAGATCTTCATCACCGATCTCGAGGTTCTGGGCGCGGCGGAAGAATTGCCGATGCCGGTCTTCGGCGATCATGATTATCCGGAAGAGATCCGCCTCAAGTACCGCTTCCTCGACCTGCGCCGCGAGAAGCTGCACCAGAACATCATGAAGCGCGGGCAGATCATCGATTCGATCCGCACGCGCATGAAGCAGGGCGGGTTCTTCGAATTCCAGACGCCGATCCTCACGGCTTCGTCGCCGGAGGGCGCGCGCGACTTCCTCGTGCCGTCGCGCCTGCATCCGGGCAAGTTCTACGCGCTGCCGCAGGCTCCGCAGCAGTTCAAGCAGCTGATCATGATGTCGGGGTTCGATCGCTATTTCCAGATCGCGCCCTGCTTCCGCGACGAGGATGCCCGCGCAGACCGCTCGCCCGGCGAGTTCTACCAGCTCGATGTCGAGATGAGCTTCGTCACCCAGGAGGACGTGTTCCAGGCGGTCGAGCCGGTCTTGCGCGGCGTGTTCGAGGAATTCGCCGAGGGCAAGCCGGTCACACCCGTCTTCCCCCGCATCCCCTATGCGGAGGCGATGCTGAAATACGGCGTCGACAAGCCGGACCTGCGCAATCCGCTCGTCATCATCGACGTGACGGAGGAGTTCTCGCGCGAGGACGTCACCTTCAACGCCTTCAAGAACGTCATCAAGGCGGGCGGCATCGTCCGCGCGATCCCGGCGACGGGAGCGGCGAGCCAGCCGCGCTCCTTCTTCGACAAGCTCAATGACTGGGCGCGCTCGGAAGGCGCCGCGGGGCTGGGCTATGTCGTCTTCGAGGAGGATGCCGGCGCGCTGGTCGGAAAGGGTCCGATCGCGAAGTTCATCCCGGCGGAAGTGCAGGCGATGATTGCCGCCAGGGCCGGCGTGAAGGCGGGCGACGCCGTGTTCTTCTCCGCCGGCGAGAAGGCGAAGGCGGTCGCGCTCGCCGGAAAGGCGCGCATCCGCATCGGCGACGAGCTCGGGCTCGGGGACAAGGACCAGTTCGCCTTCTGCTGGATCACCGACTTCCCGATGTATGAATGGGACGAGGACGAGAAGAAGATCGAGTTCTCGCACAACCCGTTCTCCATGCCGAACTACGATCTCGACAAGTTCCTCGCCCTCAACCCGGCGGATGCGGACGAGATCCTCGGCATCACCGCCTTCCAGTATGACATCGTCTGCAATGGCACCGAGCTGTCCTCCGGCGCGATCCGTAACCACCGCCCCGACGTGATGCGCAAGGCCTTCGGCCTCGCAGGCTACGGGGAGGACGTCCTCGAGGCGAAGTTCGGCGGCATGCTGCGCGCGCTCGAGCTCGGAGCGCCCCCGCATGGCGGCATCGCGCCGGGCATCGACCGCATCGTGATGCTTCTCTGCGGGGAGCAGAACCTGCGCGAGGTCGTGCTCTTCCCGATGAACCAGAAGGCGGAAGACCTCCTCATGAGCGCCCCGTCGGAGGTGACGGCAAAGCAGCTCCGCGAGTTGCATATCAGGCTGAACCTCCCCGAGTAAGAGAGGTCAAAAGGCCCGCGCACTTGACGCACATGGATCGAGCCCGGCCGTCGCGAGACGCCGGGCTCTTTTCTTGTCTTGCCGGGACGCGTCTTACCGCGCCATGCCGTGCCGCCGGGCGATCAGGTGGTCCAGGGAGAAGATCCCTGGCCCGCGCGCGATCACGATCAGGAGCGCGCTCGCCCAGAGCCCATGCGTGACCCATGCGCCGGGATAGACGAAGATCTGGATCGTCGCGGTCATGACGAGCAGGGCGAGGGCGGAGTACCTGGTCGCGAGACCGACGACGAGCAGGACCGGGAAGACATGTTCCGCGATGGTCGCCATATAGGCGGCGATGGCGGGATCGATCACGGGCAGCGCGTATTCGTGTTCGAAAAGGAAGAAGGTCGAATCCTTGAGCGCGAAGCCGTCCACCTTCGTCCGCCCGGACTGCCAGAAGACGGCGGCGGGAAAGATGCGGGCCGCGAGCGCGACGACGGCGTAGGGCAGGCGCTCCATCAGCGCGATGCTCATCGCCACCATTCCGGGGATCGAGTACCGCCCGCCGATCGCGGGCCGGGCCTTTTCTGCTTCGATCGTCACCATTCCTTGTCTCCTTTCAGTTCACTGCGACCACAAGCCCGGTCGCGAAGATCCAGGCGATGGCGGTTCCGGGGTCGAATTCCGGGTCCTGCGCGAGCCCGGCCTCGAGGGCTTCGGAGAGGAGGCCTCTCTCCTGAATGCGGGTGAGAAAGGCCGTGCGTGCGGGCGCGATGGCTTCCACCAGGACGCTCATGCGCGGGCGCAGGACGAGAGCCGTCTCTGCGCGCCAGTCGGCGATTCGGGTTGGCGTCCGCCCCGGCTGATTCATGCTCCAGATCGTGAAGGCGGGATGCGCCGACGAAACGATTCGAAGGGACGGATGCAGCGACAGGCGCAGATCCTCCGCGCCCGCCTCCGCCGCCTGCGCGAGCACATCCGGCCCGAGGGGGCTGGCGTCGGCCGCGTGATAGGCTTCGCCGCGCGCCACCTCGATGCGCGCGACATCCGGGAGATAGGGGAGGGTCTTCGCCGGCCCGAAGGCCGCCAGGAAGTCGGGGAAGCTCTCCCCGTACCGCATCAGCAGTCTCGACCGGGGCGGATGGCGCAGCACGAATTCGCGCGCGCAGGCCCGGAAGAAGTCCTCCCCGACGAGACGCTCCACCACCGGGAAGCGCGTGGCGAGGGCCTTCGTCAGCCCGACCATGACGTTGTTGCGGTAGACGGCGAAGCGCCGCTGGGCCTCCTCGGGGTTCACTGCGGTGACGTTCCCCGGCAGGGCGCCCGAGAACAAGGCCGCGGCAAAGGCGTCCTGGCTCTCACGAAGCGCGGGCATGGAGCATCTCCGGGTGCAGGATCGCGTCCGCTCGCGCCGCCTCGGCCATCAGTTCCGGCCAGGGGGGAACATCGTTGTCCCACTCGATCAGCGTCGGGAGCGGCCCGGTCGCGGCGACGACATGGGCGTAGAGCGCCCAGACGGGATCGGCCACGGGGGAGCCGTGGGCGTCGATGAGCAGCGGCGCGCCCGTCGGGAGCGTCTCCTCGTCATGCCCGCCCAGGTGGATTTCGCCGACGCGGTCGAGCGGGAAGTCCGCCAGGTAGTCGAGCGCGTTCGTGCCGTGGTTGACGGCGGAGACGAAGACGTTGTTGACGTCGAGGAGCAATCCGCAACCGGTGCGGGAAGCGACCTCGCGCAGGAACTGCGTCTCCTGCAGGGTGCTGTCCGCGAAGAGCAGGTAGGTGGAGGGGTTCTCGAGCAGCATCCGGCGCCCCAGCACGTCCTGGACCTCGTCGATATGGTCGCAGACGAGCGCCAGCGTCTCGTCGTTGTAGGGCAGGGGCAGGAGGTCGTTCAGGAAGGCCGTGTCATGCGTCGACCAGGCCAGATGCTCGGAAAAGCTTTCGGGCGCGTACCGGTCGCAGAGCGCCTTCAGGCGGTGCAGGTGTTCGCGATCGAGCGGGCCATGGGCCCCGATCGAGAGACCCACGCCGTGGATCGAGAGGGCGTAGTCGCGCCGCAGGGCTGCGAGCCGCGCGTGGGCGGGGCCGCCTTCGCCCATGTAGTTCTCGGCGTGGACCTCGAAGAAACCGAGCTTCGGCTTCGTGGCGATGATCGCGTCGAAATGCTCGTTCTTGAACCCGACGCCGGCCGAAGCCGGGAGATGAGTATTCATGGCGCTCTCCTGGGGACGCTTGCGGCTGGATCAAGAGTTTCGGGGACGGGGGGAGGGCGGTGGCGGAGCGGCGTGCATTTTCGCCGCTGCGCGAAGCCCTCCTCCCCGCCGGCAATCGCCTTATGCGGGGCGCTCGATTTCCTCGAGGGAGCCCTTGCCGAGCGGCGTCTCGATGCTCTCGCAGGTGCCGGCCGGAACGAGCTTCCAGGCATTGCCCTGATAGTCGACCGTCGAGGTGCCCGAGCAGGTCGTGCCGGGGCCGGCGGCGCAATCGTTCTCGCCGGCAAGGGCGACGCCGAAGCATTTTTCCATGGTCGCGTTCTGGGCGTGGCCGGGCGCCGCCATCAGCGTCAGGGCGGCGGCGATCGAACCGGCGAGCGCAATCTTCTTCGAATTGATTTGCATCGTTCATTCCCTCGTTTACAGGACCAGTATCGGTTCCCGTGACGGTATTCGCCGATGTCGGGGGAAGTGTTACGTCGATCACGCCGATGTGTTTGCGAACGGGCTGCTACACACTTTTTCGTGATGCCCCGCAGCGGGTATGTAACAAGTTGAATGCGTCTTTCGAACAGGAGTTTGAAGCCGGTGACGGACGACGAAAGATGGGCTGAAATGATGCGCGAGGCGATCAGGGGCGACGAGAAGATCTACCGCACCCTGCTTGCGGAAATCGCGCCGGTCCTTCGCAGGCTCATAAGGGCGCGCGCCGACCGTCTCGGCGCCGCCGAATGCGAGGATGTCGTCCAGGAGGCGCTGCTCGCCATTCATCTCAAGCGCCACACGTGGCGCGAGAGCGAACCGCTCAGGCCGTGGCTCTTTGCGATCGCTCGCTACAAGGTCATCGACGCCTTTCGCTCGAGGGGGCGGCGCATCGACCTTCCGGTGGATGATTTCGCCGAGATTCTTCCGGCCGAGGAGGGGGAGGATGCGACCCAGCGGGGCGACATGGAACGTGTGGTCGCAGCCCTCGACGGACGCGCCGGTGACATTGTCCGGGCAATCGGAATGGAGGGCGCGAGCATTGCCGAAGTGGGAATGCGTTTCCAGATGACCGAAGGCGCGGTGCGCGTCGCCCTTCACCGGGGCTTGAAGAAACTTGCGGAGTTACGCACGAGGATGCTCGAATGAGGACAGAGGATTTCATCAGGACGCTTGCCGCGGATCCGACGCCCGCTCCTCCCGTGGAGCGCGCGCTGTGGCCGGCGCTCGCCCTCGGCCTCGCCGTCTCGGCCGTGCTTTTCCTCGTGACGCTCGGTCCGCGTCCTGATTTCGCCCAGGCGATCGAGACATTGCGGTTTGTCGCGAAGCCCGTCTACACGATGCTTCTCGTGGGCGGCGCGATGTATGCGCTCTCCCATTTGTGGCGGCCCGGCGCGCGCGCGCCTCTATGGGCTCTGGCGCTGGCTCCCGCCGCTCTCTTGCTGGCCATCGTTGCCGAACTCGTCGCGCTGCCGGCCGGGGCGTGGGACGATGCGCTCGTCGGCGAGAACGCGCTGAAATGCCTGTTCTACATCCCGCTCTTCTCGCTCGCGCCGCTCGCGGTCACCCTCTCCGCCCTGCGGCGCGGCGCGCCGCTGCGGCCGGCGCTCACGGGAGCCGTTGCGGGGCTGCTCTCGGCGGGCTTGGGGGCGACCCTTTACGCGCTCCATTGCCCCGACGACAGCCCGCTCTTCGTCGCCACCTGGTATTCCATCGGCGCGCTCGTGATCGCCGGGCTGGGTGCGTTCGCGGGCTCACGGGTCCTGCGCTGGTGATCGCCGTCACGCCCGCCGCGTGAACAGATCCCCCCAGGCGGACTGCGCTCCCTCGAAGGGGAGCGCAGTCGCCTCGTAGACCCCGCGCGCGATGGCGCGGGCAAGACAATCGGCGGCCGTCGCGCAGATATCGGCGAGATCGTTGGCGGGATCGCCCAGCGGCCGCTTTCCCGTCGCCGCCGAGAAGATCGTATCGCCGTCGAAGGGGGCGTGCGTGACGCGCAACGCGCGGGCGAGCCCGTCATTCGCGGCAATGGCGAGCCGTTTTGCCTGGGGTTTCGTCAGCGCCGCATCCGTCGCGACGAGGGCGATGGTCGTGCCGGGCTGGGGGCCGCCCTTCCACCGGGGGCGGCGCTGGTCTTCCGGGATGCGCCGGGGAAGCCCTAGCCCGCCGAATTCATCGCCTTCCTCCAGTCCGCCGGCCCAGAAATGCGGTCCGCTCCCGATGATCGCCGAGCCGACCGCGTTGACCACGGCGATCGCGCCGACCGTGAAGCCGGAAGCGGTGCGGGCGCTCGCGGAGCCCAGCCCGCCCTTCAGGTCGAGCGTCGTCGCGCCGTAGCCGCCCCCGATGCTGCCGAGCGGGAAGTCCAGCGAGGCTTTTTCGCAGGCGGTGAAGCCCAGATCGCGATAGGGCGGGAAGCGGCCCCAGCCCTTGTCGCCGCCGTTGAGCAGATCGAAGCAGATCGCTTGCGGAACAATCGGAATGACGGCGTCGCGGATCCTGAACCCGCGCCCGCGCTCGCGCAGCCAGGCCTGCACGCCGCTCGCGGCGTCGAGACCGTAGCCTGATCCCCCTGACAGGACGATCGCGTCGATCCGCTCGACGGTCGCATCCGCCTCGAGGCAGCCGAGATCGCGACCGGCCGGCGCGCCGCCGAGGACGGAGACCGAGGCTATCGCCGGTTCGTCGAAGAGCGCCACGGTGACGCCGGAGGCGAGTCGTCCGTCATGCGCATTCCCGACCTTGAGGCCGGCGATGTCGGTGATCAGATTGCGCCGCATCGCGATTTCCCCGTCGGTTTGATCCAGCTCAGGACAGATTTCCCGTTATTGTCTATCACAGCGCATCACGAGGCTGCGAGAGAGCGTCGCAGGCGCTTTTCCGCGGCGCAGGCCGGGGCTACAAGCGGGGCATGATGGATATCTCGATATTGGCCGCTCTCGCCGGCGGGTTGATCAGCTTCCTGTCTCCCTGCGTGCTGCCGCTGGTGCCGCCCTACATGACCTATCTGGCGGGGGCATCGATCGACCAGATGCAGGATGCGAGCGAACGCGCCGTGCGCCGCCGCGCGCTGCTGACCTCTGTCGTCTTCGTCGCCGGATTCGCGACCGTCTTCACGCTGCTCGGCGCGACCGCCTCGGCGCTGGGGCAGGTGGTGCGGCAATACATGGATATCCTCGGCATCGTGGCCGGGGTCGTGATCATCATCATGGGGCTGCACTTCCTCGGCGTGTTCCGCATTGCGCTGCTCTATCGCGAGGCCCGGTTCCAGGCCGGGTCGAATGTCGGGCTCTGGGGCGCCTATGTGATGGGCCTCGCCTTCGCTTTCGGCTGGACGCCGTGCATCGGCCCGATCCTCGCGGCGATCCTCGCGGTGGCCGGTTCGGAGGCCAGCGTGGCGCGGGGGGCCTTCCTGCTCGCCGTCTATTCCGCGGGGCTCGGCATACCCTTCATCCTCGCCGCGTTCGCCATGAAGCCCTTCATCGCCTTCCTCAAGCGGATGAAGACCCGGTTCGGGATGATTGAAAAGGTGATGGGGGGGCTCCTCGTCCTGACCGGGATCGCCTTCCTCACGGGCGGGATCGAGATGGCGGCCTTCTGGCTGCTCGAGACCTTCCCGGCGCTGGGGCGACTCGGTTGACGGGTCACCGGGCGACGAGGTTGTCCCGATAGTCGACGAATCCGCTTTCGCCGGCCTGCCAGCGGAACAGCCCGAACTCGGCGAATGCCGCGTCGCCCTTCGCGTCGAAGCTGACCGGTCCGATCTCGAGCTGCAGCGTCTCGCCCGCGCGCAGGAGGCGCGCGATTTCCGTCATGTCGTTCGTCCCCGCCAGCGCGGCAGCTTCTTCGAGGACGCGCAGGGCGATGAACGTGTTGAGGGCGTAGCGCCCACCGGAAAGCCCCGATTCCTCGAGCCCCCGCATGAGGCCGCTTCGCGCTTCCTCGTCGCCGTGTTCCAGCGCCGCGGTCATCAGCGCGCCTTCGGCGGCTCCGCCCGCGCGGACGGGAAATTCCGGCGAAAGAATGCCGTCACCCGCGATGAATTCGGCCTCGATCCCCCGCTGGCGCATCTCGCGCAGGATGATCGCCGCTTCTGCATGTAGGCCGCCGAAATAGACGACGTCGATATCGGCCTCCGCGAGGCTGGCGACGAAGGCCGCGTAGCTCGATTCCCCCACATCGATGCCCGCATACAGGACGTCGTTCAGGCCGCTGGCATTGATGACCTGCCGCACGCCGTCCGCAAGCCCCTTCCCGTAGGCCGACTTGTCATGGACGAGGGCGATGCGTCCGCCGGCGTACTGTCGCACGATGTGCCGCCCGGCGAGTTCAGCCTGGAGGTCGTCGCGCGGGGGGATGCGGAAGACGTTCCACAGGCCGCGATCCGTGAGGGTAGGGTCGGTCGAGGCCGGGGAGATCATGAGGATGCCCGCATCGGCGTAAATTGGCGCCGCCGCGTTGGATGCGCCTGTCGTGAAGTGCCCGATCACCGCCGCGACATCCTGCTCGACGAGATTTCGCGCGATGGCCTCGGCGCGCGCCGGATCCGAGAGATCGTCGAGCGCGACGAGCTCGACTTGCTCGCCGTTGATCCCTCCGCGGGAATTGATCGCGGTCGCGGCCTGGGCCGCCCCTCCAGCCATCTGCGCGCCGTAGGGCGCGAAGACGCCGGTCATCGGCCCGACCACGCCGATTCTGATCTCGGCGACGGCCTGGTGCGTAAAGGTTGCGGCAAGGGCGACGACGGCGCAGATTCGCAATATCAAGATGGTTCCTCCGGGTCGTGCCGGAACGCGGCGAACCGCAAGGTATGTTCCCCGGCGCGGATCGCCAACACCACGGGCCGTGTCCAAAGAGGTCTTTTTCTGAGGGCGATCTCGCGATCCGCTCTTTTCGCGGGACCGTAACAGGCCATATTGAGGTTGCGCGAGATATGTTTTGACGAGACGAAAGGGACCGACTTGAAGCCGGACGAGGCGCTTGCAGTGGAGTTGCGGAAAACAGAGCCGCTTTCCGCGACCCGTTTCCGGGACGCGATGAGCCACGTCGCCGGCGCCGTGCATCTGGTGACGACCTCCGACGGGCGCAATCGCGCCGGTTTCACCGCGACGGCGGTGACGGCGGTGTCGGATCATCCGCCGACGATCCTCATCTGCGCCAATGGCCGCAGCCTCTCGACACAGGCCCTGATCGCCAACGGCGTCTTCGCCGTCAACACGCTCTCCTTCGATGACGAGCCGCTTGCGGAGATCTTCGCGGGGCGCACGGAGCTGCGTGGCAACGCGCGCTTTGGCGCGGGATCGTGGGAGGTGCTGGAGACCGGCTCGCCCATCCTTTCGACGAGCCTCGCCGCCTTCGATTGCCGGGTGCTCGAAAGCAGCGTCGTCGGGACGCATCACGTGGTGATCGGCGAGGTCGTCGCCGTGAGGACGGGACGCCATCGCCGGGCGCTGGTCTATCGCGAGCGCGTGTTCCACGGCATGTGACCGTCAGGCGCTTCTTGTCGCCTCGTCCTCCCTCGCCATCTCGTCCAGAACCGCCTGCGCCTCCTTGAAGCCGGTCCGCGCGGCAGGGAAGCCGCCATAGACGGCGATATGCAGGAGCGCCTCCTTCAGTTCCTCGATACTGAGCCCGTTATTGATCGCACCGCGCACATGGACGCGGAATTCGTCCCACTGCGACCGCGTCGCCGTGATCGTCAGGGTGATGACCGAGCGGGTCTTCCGGTCGAGGCCGGGACGGGTCCAGACCTCGCCCCAGGCGAAGGACGTGATCATGTCGTCGAGGTCGCCGCTGAATGCGTTGCGCGTCGCGCGGCGTGAATCCACGTAGGCGTCCGTCATCACCTTGCGGCGCATCTCTTCGCCACGGGCGTAGCGCTCGTCCTTCATGGTCATTTCCCGCCCTCCAGAAAGTCGACCACGGCCCGCGTGAATTCTTCCGGCTGCTCAAGGTTCGAGAGATGCGCGGCGTCGAGCGTCACGCCCTTTGCGCCGGGAATCGTGGCGCGGATGTATTCGCCCGCCTCCGGCGTCGTCGCCGGATCATGGGCGCCGATGATCACGAGGGTCGGATTACGGACCCCGCGGATCGTCTCTGTCTGGTCCATGTCGCGGATCGCGCCGCAGCAGCCGATATAACCTTCGACGGGCGTCGTCAGGATCATCTCGCGGACCTTGGCAATTGTTTCGGGATCGCGCTCGCGGAAGCCGGTCGTGAACCATCGCTCGATCGTTGGGTCCGCAAGCGCGGCCATGCCTCCGGAGCGCGCCGTCTCGATGCGGGTCGTCCACATGTCCGGGGGGCCCATGCGAGCGCCTGTATTCGCGAGGACGGCGCGTTCGATCCGCTCCGAATGATGCGTGAGTAGGCGCATCCCCGTCATGCCGCCCATGGACAATCCGCACCAGTGAGCCTTCGCGATCCCGAAGGCGTCCAGGATGTCGACGGCGTCCTGCGCGAGGCGGGCGAAACTGTAGGGGCCGGGAGGCGCATCCGTTTTTCCGTGGCCGCGATGGTCATAGCGCAGGACGCGGAAATGCTTCAGGAACTCCGGCATCTGCGGGTCCCACATGGTCAGGTTCGAGCTCAGGGAGTTCGAGAGCATCAGGACGGGCGCGTCCTCCCGTCCTTCCAGGGACACGCGGAAGCTGATGCCGTCGATGGTGATATCCTGCATGGGGTCTTCTCCTTGGCGCGCCCTTGACGTTGGCGCTTGTGGCGAGAATACCGGTTCCCGGCGTCAAAGCGACGCCGCTGATCGAAAAACGCATCGGGCGAAAAACGGCAGCGCGAGGATCGGGGCGGTTGAGACCATGGCAGAGGCGGTCTGGCGGGCGATGCGCGAGGAGGACCTTCGAGCGGTTCATTCCCTTTCGAAGCGCGTCCATGCCGGCTATCCGGAGCGGCCGGAAATTGCTGCGGAGCGCCTCATGCTCGCCCCGGACTGGTGTCGGGTCCTGGATGACGACGGGGCCATTGTCGGCTATCTCGTCGCCCATCCGTGGCGGCTGAATGCGCCGCCCGCCCTCGACACGCTGCTCGGCCTGCTGCCCCCCGACGCCGACACCCTGTACCTTCACGATATCGTTATCGACCCGGCGCGCCGCGGGCGCGGGGAGGCGCTTGCCGCCATTCGCGATCTTCTGCATCGAGCCTCGCGCCTGTATCCCACCGCGTCCCTCGTAAGCATCGACGGGCTGGAGAGCTTCTGGCGTGCCAGGGGCTTCGCGATTAACGACGAACCCGCGATACACGCGGCGCTCGCGAGCTACGACGCCAGCGCCCGCTACATGGTCCGATCCCTCGCCTGAACATGAGAAGCGGCGTCGCGGGCCGCGCCGCGACCGGAGTGCAAATGCCCAGCAGACGGCGCGAAAATCCAGCCTGCCCCGCCGCAGGTTGGCCTTGACCGCCGTTTTTGAGGGGTTCACATTCGATTTCGACGATTTTCAATCTGGACGGGCGGCCTCGCTCGCCCGATCGTCCAACAGGATCGATGGCGCACGCCGATCGAATCTTCCCGGCAAAGGCCGGTTTCAGAGGAGGAACAAACGTATGGTCAACGTCACGATGACGGTGAACGGAAAATCCGTCACCGCGGCTCTCGATCCGCGCACCCTCTTGTCCCAGTTCGTTCGGGAGCATATGCGTCTCACCGGTACGCATGTGGGCTGCGACACCAGCCAGTGCGGGGCTTGCGTCGTCCATATGGACGGAAAGGCCGTGAAGGCCTGCACTGTTCTCGCTGTTCAGGCGGATGGCCGTGACATTCTTACCATTGAAGGCCTCGCCGACGGCTCGGAACTGCACCCGATGCAGGCCGCCTTTCGCGAGCATCACGGATTGCAATGTGGCTTCTGCACGCCCGGCATGATCATGACGGCGGTCGATCTCGTGAACCGGATGGGTTCCGATCTCGACGAAGAGACGATCCGCCATGAACTCGAAGGCAATATCTGCCGCTGCACCGGCTACCACAACATCGTGCGCGCCGTGGAAGCAGGGGCGAAGGCCATGACGGGCGGGGAGGTCCGGCAGGCCGCCGAATGATGCCTGACTTTGCCGCGCCGAGACTGCGCGGGATTTCCCTTCAGCCATGAAAATTCGCGAAGCGCCCGGCAAAGAGGCGTCGAGGAGGAATATGCCATGACGACAACGGGGATCGGCGCAGCCGTGCGCCGGAAGGAAGACCAGCGATTCATCACGGGCTCGGGACGCTACACCGACGATCTCGCGCGGCCGGGTCAGGCGCACGCCTATTTCCTGCGCTCGCCGCATGCCCACGCCAGCATCAGGTCGATCGACGCCGCCGCCGCGCTCGCGATGCCGGGCGTTCTAGCGGTCCTCACCGGCGAGGATCTGGCGAAGGACAATATCGGCGGTCTGATCTGCGGCTGGATGATCCACTCCAAGGATGGCTCGCCAATGAAGGCGGGCGCGCATCCCGCGCTTGCGCAGGGCAAGGTGCGCTATGTCGGCGATCACGTCGCTGTCGTGATCGCGGAGACCCTTTCGCAGGCGCGCGACGCCGCGGAGGCGATCAGCGTCGACTACGAGGTCCTCCCCGCGATTGCCGAGACGGCGAAGGCGCGCACCAGCAATGTTGTCGTCCATGACATCGCCAGCGACAACACCGCCTTCGAATGGCACCTGGGCGACAAGGCGGCGACGGAGGCCGCATTTGCCAGGGCGAAGCACGTCACCAAGCTCGACATCGTCAACAACCGCCTCGCCCCCAATGCGATCGAGACGCGCGCGGCAATCGGCGAGTACGACATGGGCACCGACACCTATACCTTGTACACAACGAGCCAGAACCCCCATGTGGCGCGGCTCGTCCTCTCGGCCTTCATCGGCATTGCGCCCGAGAACAAGCTTCGCGTGATCGCGCCCGACGTGGGCGGTGGCTTCGGATCAAAGATCTCGATCTATTCCGAGGAGACGGTTTGCACCTGGGCGTCGAAGAAGGTGGGGCGCCCCGTGAAATGGACGTCGGACCGCACGGAAGCCTTTCTTTCCGATTCGCATGGCCGGGATCACGTTTCCCAGGCGGAACTCGCGCTGGACGAGAACGGAAAGATCCTCGCGATGCGGGTTCATACAACGGCCAATCTCGGGGCCTACATGCGGCTCTTCGGTTCTGTCACACCGACATATCTCTACGCGCCGCTGCTCTCCGGCTGTTACGATATCCCGGCGATCTATGTCGAGGTGGACGGGGTCTACACCAACACCGCCCCGACCGACGCCTATCGCGGGGCCGGACGGCCGGAGGCGGCGTTCGTGGTGGAGCGCCTCATCGAGGTCGCGGCGCGCGAGATCGGGATGGACCCGGCGAGGTTCCGCCGCAGGAACTACATCAAGCGCTTCCCGCATCAGACGCCTATCATCATGAACTACGATATCGGCGACTATTCCGCGTCGCTTGAGAAGGCGCTGGAGATCGCCGACTACAAGAACTTCAACAAGCGCAGGCGCGAGAGCGCCCGTCGCGGCAAGCTTCGGGGCATCGGGTTCTCGAGCTACATCGAGGCCTGCGGAATTGCCCCGTCCGCCGCCGTCGGGTCCCTCGGCGCGGGCGTCGGCCTCTGGGAATCGGCGGAGGTCCGGGTCAATCCGACCGGCTCCATCGAGGTCCTGACCGGTTCCCACAGCCACGGGCAGGGCCATGAAACGACCTTCGCCCAGCTCGTCTGCGAGCGGCTCGGGGTGGGGATCGACCAGGTCAACATCGTCCATGGCGATACCGACAAGGTGCAGTTCGGCATGGGCACCTACGGCTCGCGTTCCGGCGCGGTAGGGATGTCGGCGATCACGAAGGCGATCGACAAGGTCATCGAGAAGGGCAAGAAGGTCGCGGCCTATGCGATGGAAGCTTCGGAGAAGGATATCGAGTTCAAGGACGGCAAGTTCTCGGTCGCGGGAACGGACAAGTCCCTGGGCTTCGCCGACGTCGCGCTTCAGGCCTATGTCGCGCACAAGTTCTCGGGGCAGGATCTCGAACCCGGCTTGAAGGAGGGGGCGTTCTACGATCCCACGAACTTCACCTTCCCGGCAGGCGTTCACATCTGCGAGGTCGAGATCGACCCGGATACGGGGGTGACGAAGATCGACCGGTTCACAGCGGTGGACGATTTCGGGGTCGTCATCAATCCGATGATCGTCGAGGGCCAGGTGCATGGCGGCATCGCGCAGGGCGTTGGGCAGGCGCTCCTCGAGAACGCGATCTACGACGAATCCGGCCAGCTCGTCACGGCGAGCTACATGGACTACACGATGCCGCGCGCGGAGGACCTGCCCTCGTTCCATGTCGGGATGACGGTTACGCCTTGCCCCTCGAATCCGCTGGGGATCAAGGGCTGTGGCGAAGCCGGGGCGATCGCCGCGCCTCCCGCGGTGATAAACGCCATCACAGACGCAATCGGCCACGAGGACATCGCGATGCCAGCCACCCCGCAGGCGGTGTGGCGCGCGATCCGCAAGGCCAAGATGCCCATGGCGGCCGAATGAATTCGCAGCGCCCGCGGCGGCCTGATCCGCGCGCGGGCCGTTCGAGACAATCCTGGAGGATCGCAGATGTACGCGTTTGAATATCACCGCCCGGCCAATGTCCGTCAGGCCGCGGCTCTCTTGCAGAAGGCCGAGGACGCCAAGCTCGTCGCTGGCGGGCATACCCTCATCCCGACCATGAAGCAGCGGCTGGCTTCCCCCGCCAGCCTCATCGACCTCGGCGGCATGAGCGAGTTGCGCGGGATCGAGAAGAAGGGGCGAGCCGTCGTCATCGGCGCGATGACGACCCATGCCGAGGTTGCCGCGTCCGACGAGGTGCGCGAAGCCATACCGGCGCTTGCCGAACTCGCGGCGCTGATCGGCGATCCCGCCGTCCGCCATCGCGGTACGATCGGGGGCTCGGTCGCCAACAACGATCCCGCCGCCGATTATCCCGCCGCCTGCCTCGCGCTCGGAGCGACGATCATCACCAACAAGCGCAAGATCGCGGCGGACGACTTCTTCACCGGGATGTTCGACACGGCGCTGGAGGAAGGCGAGATCATCACCAAGGTCTCCTTCCCGGTTCCCGGCAAGGCGGCCTACGCCAAGTTCCGCAATCCCGCCTCGCGCTATGCGCTTGCCGGGGTCTTCGTCTGCAAGCGCGGCTCCGAGATCCGCGTCGCGGTGACGGGGGCGGGGGCGGACGGCGTCTTTCGCTGGCTCGAGGCGGAACAGGCGCTCGCGACGCGATTCGCGGCCAAGTCGCTCGACGGGATGTCCGCGCCGGTCGAGATGATGAACAGCGACATCCATGCGGATGCCGATTACAGGGCGCATCTCGTGGGCGTCATGGCCCGCCGCGCGGTCCAGGCGGCGACGGGGCGCTGATCCGGCTCCCGGCCTCCCGGCGATCGTCCGGGGGGCCGTTTCGATACAGGTGTTTCAACAGCGCGCAATCCGGACGAGACATTCGTGGCCGAAATTCCCACCAGCATCGACGAGACCCTCTCCCTTCTGACGCAGGCGGGATACGTTCCCGAGCGCTCGCTCGCGACCGTGCTGTTCCTGGCGCTCAAGCTGCAACGGCCATTATTCCTTGAAGGGGAGGCGGGCGTCGGCAAGACGGAGATCGCCAAGGTTCTTTCATCGGCGCTGGGCCGGCGGCTGATCCGGCTGCAATGCTATGAGGGGCTCGACGTCTCCTCCGCCGTCTACGAATGGAACTATGCCGGGCAGATGATGGCGATCCGGCTCGCGGAGGCGGGCGGAGGGGTCGATCGTGAGCATCTCGAGGGGGATGTCTTCTCGGAGCGTCATCTCATCAAGCGCCCCCTGCTGCAGGCGCTCGAGCCGGACACCGCAGGTCCGCCGATCCTTCTCATCGACGAGCTCGACCGGACCGACGAGGCCTTCGAGGCCTTTCTTCTCGAAATCCTCTCGGATTTCCAGGTGACGATCCCGGAATTCGGCACCGTGCGCGCCGAACATCCGCCCATCGTGATCATCACCTCGAACCGCACCCGCGAGATCCACGACGCGCTCAAGCGCCGCTGCCTCTATCACTGGGTCGACTACCCGGACGCCCAGCGTGAGCTGGCCATCCTGCGCGCCAAGGTTCCGCATTCGCCCGGCAAGCTGTCCAGGGAGATCGTCGCCTTCGTCCAGGCGATCCGCAAGGAGGAGCTGTTCAAGGCCCCCGGCGTCGCGGAAACCCTCGACTGGGCCTCGGCGCTCGTCGAACTCGACGCGGTCGCGCTGGATCCGCACCTTGTCTCGGATACGCTTGGCGTTCTGCTGAAATACCAGGACGACATCCAGAAGATGCAGGGATCGAAGGCGAAGGAACTGCTCGATTCCATTCGTGCGGAGGTGCGGGGATGAGCGCCGGGCAAACGGGCGGGCTCTTCTCGTCGGCCCGCCAGCGGCGGGCGGGGGCCACGCATTCGTCATGAGCGAGGCCTCATCTTCCCGGGACACCGGCAAGCTCTCGGAAAACATCGCCTATTTCGCGCGCGCGCTTCGCGCGGCGGGGCTGCCCGTCGGGCCGGCTGCTGTCGTCGACGCGATCGAGGCGGTGGAGGCGGCGCGGATTGGCAGCCGCGAGGATTTCTACTGGACGCTGCACGCCGTCTTCGTGAAGAAGCACGAGCATTCGATCGTGTTCGACCAGGCCTTCCGTCTCTTCTGGCGTCGTCGCGGTCTTGTCGAAAAGCTGATCGCGCAGATGTCGCCGATCGCGCCGGGGAAGGGCAGGGACGAGGACAAGCCGGAGGCCGCCGCCTCCCGGGTCGCCGAGGCGCTGCGCCCTCCGGGGGGGCGGGAGCCGCAGGAGGAGCGGGAAGAGATATTCTCAGCGCGCCTCACCGTGTCCGACCGGGAGGTGCTCCGCTCGCGCGATTTCGCCCAGATGACGGCGGCGGAGCTGGCGCGGGCGAAACGGCTGATCTCGGAGCTGCGCCTGCCCGCCGAGGAGGTCGTCACGCGCCGCTTCCGCGCCGATGCCCGCGGCCGCCGCATCGACATGCGCAAGACCTTCCAGCGTTCGATCCGCACGGGCGGCGGAGCGATCGACCTTGCCTTTCGATCCCCGGTCACCCGTCACCCGCCAATCGTGGCGCTGGTCGACATTTCCGGTTCCATGGCCGATTATTCGCGGCTGTTCCTGCATTTTCTGCATGCGATCGCCGAGAAGCGCCGGCGCGTGCATTCCTTCGTCTTCGCCACCCGGCTGACCAACATCACCCGGGAGCTGCGGAGCCGCGATTCCGACGAGGCGCTGGCGCGGGCGGGAGCGTTGGTGCAGGACTGGGAAGGCGGCACGCGCATCTCGCGGGCGCTTCACGATTTCAACCGTCTCTGGTCGCGGCGCGTGCTTTCGCAGGGCGCGGTCGTGCTCCTCTTCACCGACGGCCTCGAGCGCGATCTCGGGCCGGAGCTAGGCTTCGAGATGGACCGTCTCAAGCGCTCCTGCCGCAGGCTCGTCTGGCTCAATCCGCTCCTGCGCTACGACGCCTTCGAGGCCCGCGCCTCGGGCATCCGGGCGATGCTGCCGCATGTCCACGAGTTTCGCCCGATCCATAGCCTGCGCTCGATGGAGGAACTGTGCGATGCGCTCTCCGCGGAGCGCTCTCCGCAGGCCGACCCGCGCCGGTGGTTGAGAGCGGTCGCGTGAGACGCCATTTGAATGAAGGAACGTGCCGGGAGGCAGCCGATGATCGCGAATGAAGACGATATCCTGAGGCAGGCGGAGGCGTGGAAGCGAGACGGCCGCGGCGTCGCCATCGCCACGGTGGTGGAGACCTGGGGCTCCGCGCCGCGTCCCGTCGGCTCGCACCTCGTGATCGACGGGGAGGGCAATTTCGCCGGCTCCGTCTCGGGGGGCTGCGTCGAGGGAGCGGTGATCTCCGATGCGTTGGACGTGATCGAGGACGGCAAGCCGAAGATGCTTGAATTCGGCGTTGCCGACGAGACGGCCTGGCGCGTCGGCCTCTCCTGCGGCGGCCGGATCCGCGTCTATGTGGAGCGGCTCGATGACTGACCGCTCTGCGCATGCCGCGCCGACCCGCTCCGGGGGAAGGTCGCGCCGGGGAGGCGATCGCCATGAAGCTTGAACACCTCGCCATCCTCAACGCCGAGCGCGAGGCGCGCCGGGCGGTGATCATCGTCACGGATCTCGAAAGCGGGGAGCAAAGGCTCCTGCGCGAGAGCGAGGTCGATGCGGATCCGGCGGCGGAGGTGCTGGAGCAGCGCCTTCGTTCGGGGAAGTCCGGGATTGCGGACATCGGGGGGCGCGAATGCTTCCTGACGGTCCAGGTTCCGCCGGTGAAGATCGTCATCGTGGGGGCGGTGCATATCAGCCAGGCCTTCGCGCCGATGGCGCGGCTGGCAGGGTTCGACTGCGTGATCGTCGACCCGCGCACGGCTTTCGCCTCGCCCGAGCGCTTCCCGGACGTGCCCCTTTTCGCCGAATGGCCGGACGAGGCGCTCCCGCGCCTGGGCCTTGATCCCTACACCGCCTTCGTCGCCCTCACGCACGACCCCAAGATCGACGATCCCGCCCTTGATGCGGCGATGAAGGCGGGATGCTTCTATATCGGCGCGCTCGGCTCGAAGAAGACGCATGCGCGGCGGGTCGAGCGCCTGGCCGGGGCCGGTTTCTCTGACGCAGATATCGCGCGCATCCATGCCCCGATCGGCCTCGATATCGGAGCCGTGAGCCCGGCGGAAATCGCCGTCTCGATCCTCGGCGAAATCATCAGTGTCCTGCGGCGCGAGCGGAGGCGGCGGGGATGAGGTTCGGCCCGCTCCCCCTCGACGATGCGGCCGGCGCGATGGCGGCGCACAGCATCCGCCTGCCGGATGTCGTCATCAAGAAGGGAGCGACGATCACGGCGGAGGATGTGGCCGGGCTCCGGCGGGCGGGGATCGGCGAAGTCGTCGCCGTCGTCCTCGAGGCCGGGGACGTCGCCGAGGATGAGGCGGCCGCCCTCCTCGCGGACGCGGCTGCGGGCGCGGCCGTCCGGCTCGATCCACCCTTCACCGGGCGCAGCAACCTGTTCAGCGAGAAGGCTGGCGTGCTGCTCGTGGACAAGACGGCGATCGACCGCATCAACATGATCGACGAGGCGATCACCTTCGCGACGCTGCCGCAGTTCAAGCCGGTCGTCGCGGGGGAGATGGTGGCGACGGTGAAGATCATCACGTATGCGATCGGCGAGGGGCGGCTCAACCAGGCGGTCGAGGTCGCTCGCGGCGCAAGCGGAGCCGTACGGGTCGCGCCCTACCGGCTGCGTCGCGTCGGCGTGATCTCGACGCTGACGCCGTCGCTGAAGCCCACCATCGTCGACAAGACGCTGCGGGTCCTCGGCAAGCGCCTCGAGCCGACGGGCGCGGAGGTCGTAGCAGAAGCGCGCGCGGCTCATGCGATGGAGCCGCTGGCGGAGGAGCTTGCCCGCATGGCCGCGGGCGAGAGCGAGATCATCATCGTGTTCGGCGCGTCCGCCGTTTCCGATCGCCGCGACGTCATCCCCGCGGCGGTCGCGCAGGTGGGCGGGCGCATCGAGCATTTCGGGATGCCCGTCGATCCCGGAAACCTTCTCCTGATCGGGAGCGTGGCGGGCAAGCCGGTCATCGGCGCCCCTGGCTGCGCCCGCAGCCCCAAGGAGAACGGCTTCGACTGGATCCTCCACCGCATGCTCGCCTGCCTTCCGGTCACCCGCGCGGATATCATGGGAATGGGAGTGGGCGGCCTCCTGATGGAGATCGTCTCGCGGCCGCAGCCACGCAGCGGCGAGGAAACTTCGGAGGAAGAGGCTTGAGCGCCGTCGCGGCGATCATCCTCGCGGCGGGGCTCGGGAAGCGGTTCGGCGGCTCGTCGAAGCCGCTGGCAAGCCTCGGGGGCAGGCCAATGATCCGCTATGTCTGCGACGCCGCGCTCGCCTCGACCGCACGGCCGGTCCTCGTCGTCGTCGGACATCGCGGCGAGGAGGTGGGCCGGGCGCTCGAGGGGCTTGATCTCGTCCTCGTGGATAGCCCCGCTTATGCGGAGGGTCTTTCGCGCTCCCTCCAGGCGGGCCTCGCGGCTCTTCCCGGCGACGCCTCGGCGGCGGTGATCCTCCTCGCCGACATGCCGCTCGTCGCCCCCGAAACGGTCGACGCCCTGATCGAAGGCTGGCGTGCTGCCCCCGACGCCCCCGCCGTCATACCCGTGCATGAGGGTCGGCGCGGCAATCCCGTGCTACTGTCGCGGAGGATTTTCCCGGCGATCGCCGCACTGGCTGGCGACCAGGGGGCCGGGCCGCTGCTGAAGCGCCTCCCCGGAGTGGTGGAGATCCAAGTCGATGATCCCGCGATCCTGCGCGACATCGATACCCCCGAGGCGCTCGCCGCCCTCGGTTCGGAACGCGACGGCTAAACCTGGCCGGCCTTCCGCGTGACGAAGGCGCGCAACGCTTCCGTTTCCAGCCCCGCTCCGACGTGATCCTCCGCGATCCGCCCGTACAGCCCCGCCATGCCGCGATAGATTTTGCTCTCGGGTCGATCCTCGCCGAGGAAATCGGCGATTTCCTCCATCTCAGCCATCCAGCGATAGGCTTTCGGGAACATATCCGGGATCGTGCGCCCGAACCGGTCGAGGAGCATCTTCTGGCTGCGGGCGAATTCTTGGTGAAGGGCCTCGGCGGCCCCCGCGCGCTCCGCTGCCAGGATCATGGCGGAGGCAAGGGCGGTGAGCCCCTTGGTCATGCCCGCATAGCACATCTTGAGGGTGGAGGCGGCTCCGATCGGCGCGTCGAGCACCCGTATGTCGAGCCCGTATTCGTTGAGCACGCCGAGGCGCGGGGCCTCTGCTCCGCTGGCATGGATCACCGGGGCCGCGCCTCCCGGCCGGGGCGGCAGCCCGATGATGCTGCCGTCGACGAAGAATGCGCCGGCCTGCGCCACAACCTCCCCGATGCGCTCGACGGTCCGGGGGGCGACGGCGTTGCAGTCGACGACGACCGGCTTCTTCGCCGACGCGGCAATCACCGGCGCGAGCCGCTCGGCAAGCGCCATCGCCTGGCCCGGCGGGACGACCGAGAGGAGGATGTCGGCGGCGCAATTCTCCTCAAGACCGGCCGAGCGCATTCCCGCCGCCTCGGCGCGTGCGATGCTGTCCGCGCTGCGGCCCTCCGTCAGGGTGAGGACGCTTGCCCCATGCTCCACGAGGCGCGCCGCCAGCCCTGCGCCCATGTTGCCGGGGGCGATGATGGATATGGTCAGGCCCATGAGGTCTCCCGATGCCGTTGTTTCGCGTTCCAGTTTATTGCTTCAGGGTGAAGCAGCCTGGCGCTCTTGGCAAACACGTCCCGCCTCCCCAGTTCCTTTACGCGTCGGCACGTGTATAGGTGGGCCGTGACGCGAACTCGTTCGGGAGAGATGAAACTGGCTGGCGCTTCTTCCAGGGTTGCCCTCGCGCTGATCGCGCTCTGGCTCGGACTCAGTCTCCTCGTCAACCTGCCGCCCTATGGATGGGCGCTGCTGGGGCCCTTCCATTGGGCTCTCGCGCTTGAAGTAGGCGTTCTCCTCGGCGTTCTCGCGATCGTCCAGTGGCGATGGGGGAGGCTGCCGAAAGGGCTGCTCCATCTGCTGGCGGGCATCGTGGTTCTGCTCGTCTTCCTGCGCATCGCGGACCTGACGGCGCGGTCGGTGGTCGACCGGCCGCTGAACCTGTTTCTCGATATCTCGCTACTGCCTGCGCTGTGGGACGTCGCCGTCACAATGCTCGGGGCGACGAGGGCCGCGGGAGCCGTCATCGGCGTGGCGCTGACGCTGGCGGCCCTGCACGTGCTTCTGGTTCATCTCTTCCGGCGCGTGGGTGCGGGCTTTGCGCCCGCCCCGGCGCGACGGACCTTCGCTTTCGTCGCCGTGGCGGCCCTTGCGGTTTTCGCCGGTCAGCGGGTCCTGCCGTTCGAGATCATGGCCTGGCGACCGGTGGCGGCCTCCGCCAGCTACACAGTCTACGAGCAGGCTGATCGCCTCGCTCGCACCCTCGTTCGCCGGGCAGCCTTCCGGGCGGAACTGGCGGAGGATCCGGCTGCCGCGATCCCGCCGCGTCAGTTGCTCTCCGGGCTCCGCGGCGTCGATGTGCTCGTCGTCTTCATCGAGAGCTATGGCGTCTCGGCGATCGACGATCCGCGCTACGGCGACGTGGTCCTGCCGCGCCTCGACAAATTCGGCGACCAGGCGGAGAGGGCAGGGTTCTCCTCCATGTCCGGCCGCCTCGTCGCGGCGACGGCGGGAGGGCAATCCTGGCTGAACCACGCGACGCTGTCCTCCGGGCGCTGGATCGACGACCAGACGCTCTACGCGCTCTTCCTCGCGGAGAAGCCGCGAACGCTTGTCCATGATTTCGGCGGGCGCGGATGGCGCACCGTCCAGATCAAGCCGGCGATCACGCTCCCCTGGCCGGAGGGGGGGCGGCTTGGCTACCAGGCGACGCGGGTCGCGGGGGAAATGGGGTATCGCGGCCCGCAATTCTACTGGGGCATCGTGCCGGACCAGTTCGCCCTCGATTTCTTCGCGCGCAGCGAGCTCGAACGGGAGGCGCGCCTGCCCGTCTTCGCCACCATCGCGCTTATCTCCAGTCATGCGCCCTGGCTGCCCGTTCCGGAAGTCGTGGGATGGGGGGAACTCGGGGACGGGTCGGTCTACGAGCGCTGGACAGAGGGCGCGCCGCTGCCCCGCGATGTCTGGCGCGACATCGAGGCGATCCGGGACCAGTATCGCCTGTCGATCGGACACTCGCTCGATGCGGTTTCACAATTCCTCGCCGACCGGGTGGAGGACGATGCGATCGTGATCGTGCTGGGGGACCATCAGGCCGCCCCGCTCATCACCGGTCCGGACGCGTCGCGCGCGGTTCCGGTGCACGTCTTCTCCCGCGATCCGGAATTGCTCGCGCCCTTCGCGGAGCTGGGATTCGTCAAGGGCATGCGGCCGCCGGAAGCCTCCGAGGCGGGCGACGCCGTGATCCACCGGATGGATTCATTCCGGGAGTTCTTCCTGCGTTCCTTCAGCGCTCCGGGTGCGACCGCGAGCGCTGCCGCAGGTCGCGTCACTGGATCGCGAGGCCCTTGAGGAAGCGGTCGACAGCCCTCTCGATCGGGCGGCGCACGTCGTCGGGCGCCTGTGTCTGATACACGTATTTCCGGATGCCGAGATAGACGATGCCTCCGTGGAGGTTCCAGATATCCTCCATCTCCGGGACGATGCCGCCCTTCGCCTCGGCTTGCAGCTCGCCAAGGAGCGGCTCGAGGATCAGCCCGCGCAAGTGGCTGATATGGCGGTCGTTCAACTCGCCGCCGGCGAGGCCGGAATACATGAAGATGCGCATCCATTCGTACGTCACGATGGCGTCAGTATAGGCGACGTAGAACTCGACGAGCCGATCCCTGATCGGAATCGAGCGGTCGACGATCAGGCGCGGCCAGTCGGGGGAGCAGCGGTCGAGATAGACATGGGCGAAGACCGCTTCCACCAGGGCCGCCTTGTTCTCGAAATACTTGTAGAGGAGAGGCTGCGTCACGCCCGCGCGCAACGAGAGGTCCCGTGTACTCCCCTCCAGTCCGACTTCCGCGAAGAACGCGGCGGCGGCCTCCACGATTCTTGCGCGTCGCGTCTCAGGCGGAAGCCGACGGCGATCGGCGGAGGAGCGACGGGAAATGCGAACGGAATCGAGGGACATGATCACAATATTCCGACCATAGACAGCAATTACCGGCTTAATACACGCATTGAGAGTAAATTTGAACCGGATTCTGCGATAACTTTCGAGCCGACGCGGCGACGCGGCGCCAAGAACGGGTCCGATTCCGGAGCCGGGCGCAGAGCTGAACGCGCTGGCGTTCGTCATCCGCCTCGCGAACACTCCGGCAACTGGTGCGTTGGTCCCGGGCTTTGCCCTTGCCGGAGAAGACGATGTCCACTGCAGAAAGGCCTTCAAACCGCATTCTCGCCGGCCAGAGCGTGATCGTCACCGGCGGAAGCTCGGGGATCGGGGCGGGGATCGCCGCCGCGTTCGGCGCCGCCGGGGCCAAGGTGCTCGTGAATTATCATTCGGGCTCGGACGACGCACGCGAGGTCGTCGCGGGTATACGGCAAGCCGGTGGCGAGGCGCTTGCCGTCGGGGCCAACGTGGCGGAGGAGGGCGAGGTCGAGAAGCTGTTCGCCTGCGCGCTCGACGCCTTCGGCGCCGTCGACATTCTCGTTGCGAATGCGGGGCTGCAGCGCGACGCGCCGAGCCACGAGATGAGCCTCGAGGACTGGCGCATGGTCATCGACGTCAACCTGACGGGCCAGTTCCTCTGCTGCCGGCAGGCCATCCGGCATTTCCTTGCGCGGGGTCCGCGCCCCGAAGTCAGCCGCGCCCTGGGCAAGATCGTCTGCATCTCGTCCGTCCACGAGTTCATTCCATGGGCGGGGCGGGTGAACTATGCGGCCAGCAAGGGGGGCGTCATGCTGATGATGAAAAGCCTCGCGCAGGAATACGCGAAGGACCGCATCCGGATCAACGGGATCGCGCCCGGCGCCATCAAGACCGCCATCAACCGCGAGGCCTGGGAGGATGAGGAGGCCCTTCGCGATCTTCTCGAACTGATACCCTATGGCCGCGTCGGCGAGCCCGAGGACGTCGCGCGGGGTGCGTTGTGGCTTGCAAGCGACGAAAGCGACTACGTCACCGGGACGACCCTCGTGATCGATGGCGGCATGGCGCTCTATCCCGGTTTCCGGGACAACGGCTGAAAGCCGTCGCCCGCGACGGAAATGCTGCTCAGCGCAGTGGGTTGAAGCTCGTCACGCCGCGGAAGAGCTGCCCGAGGAAGCTCTGCTCCTCGCCGCTCGTCGGCGTCTTGCGGGAGATGAAGTCGAAGATCACGCCGTCCTCAATCCCGTACAGTGCGGTGCGCTCGACGCGCAGGTTGGGCGTGAAGTAGACGGCGGTTACCCGCTGGTCCACCACCTCCTGCTTCTGGAAGGCGAACCGTTGGCGGGAGACCTGGCTGATGTAATACCAGGACTGGTTTCCGACGGTCGATACCGTTGACGGCGTTCCCAGCGTCTCGAGCACCTGCTCCGCGGACATGCCGGGCTGGACCTTGGCGAGGGCCTGCTCGTCGAGGACATAGCCACGCTGGAATTCCTCGCCCTGGATGCAGGCGCTGGTGAGGCCGGCGAGCATGGCGACTGCGAAGAGGCGGGTGATTGTCTTCATCTCGAAACGCATCTGGCGCTGGGTCCGATCAACGATAGAGGCTCAGGAAACTTGCGCCTGAGCATAAGAATGGCGTAACCCGACCTAGAGCCTTTGACAAGGCTGGGCAACCCGGAACATCGGCATGATTTTTCGTTTCTTCCGCAAAGACAACGCTCCCGACGCCATCGCCGTGACGTTCGGGCGGATCGTCGACGCGTCGAGAGCCCCGCTCCTCTACACGGATTTTGGGGTGCCGGATACCGTAGAAGGACGATTCGAGGCGCTGAGCTTCCACATGATCCTGACGCTGCGGCGTCTGCGGGAGCTTCCGCCGCCGGCTGATGAGTTCGGACAGGAACTGGTCGATGCAACGTTCAAGTGGCTCGACAATTCGCTGCGCGACATGGGAGTTGGCGATCTCGCCGTTCCAAAGCGCATGAAGACGCTTGTCGAAGCGTTCTACGGTCGCGCCCACGCCTACGACGCCGCCCTCGACGCCGACGATCGCGGAGGCCTCGTCGAGGCGCTGCGCCGCAATGTGACCGGCGAGGAGGAACCGGCCGGAAAGCTCGCAGATTATCTCCTCGAATCCTGCGCCCGTTTGTCCGCGCAGGATTTCAACGCCCTCATCGCACAGGGGCCGGCCTTCGCCGCTCCCGCCGCGCCCGCGCAATAGGAGCTTCCCATGACAGAAGTAAATCCGTTTCCACTGGTGCGCATGGTCGATGTCGAGCGCATTGCGCAGCGCGAGGGGGAGGTCCGGGTAGAGGCGAGCGAGGCGGAGCGCGCCGATCTGGCGCGGTTTCTGAAGCTGCCCGCCATCCACAGCCTGACAGGCGAATTCGAGATTTCCGGCAATGCGCGCCGCGCGAAGGTGAAGGGCGTCGTGAAGGGACGCGTCACCCAGATCTGCGGCGTCAGCCTCGACCCCTTCGAGACGGATGTGGAGGAGCCCGTCGATCTCGAATTCGCAGAAGAACGGGATAATCTTTCTCCCGAGGAGATCGAGCGCCGGAAGATCGATCCGCCGGACGAGATCCTCGACGGCAAGATCGACCTCGGGGCGGTCACAAGCGAGTTTCTCGCGCTTGGCCTTGATCCATACCCGCGCAAGCCTGGGGTCGATTTCCAGCCGCCCCGGGAGGAGGGAGGCGAGAAATCGCCCTTCGCCGCCCTCGGCAAGCTGCGCCGGGATGACTGACAAAGCGCCAGATTCCGGTTGCGGCCTGCGCTGCCGGCGCTATGGTCCGGCCTCCCGATCGCTTCGCTGATCGGGCTGGGTTTGCTCGAATCGCAGGAATGCTTCCGTTCTATGTCGAAGCCCGTCCGAATTTCGCTTGACGCCATGGGGGGCGACCACGGCCCCGGAATCGTCGTTCCCGGCGCGGCGCTGGCCCTTGAGCGTCATCCTGACCTGCGCTTCCTGATGTTCGGCGACGGCAAGGCGGTTCTCCCGCTTCTCGACGCGCATCCGAAGCTCAAGGCGGCGACGACGTTCCGCCATGCGGAAGTCGCCATCAAGATGGACGACAAGCCGAGCCAGGCGCTGCGCATCGGGCGCTACAAGTCGTCCATGTGGCTGGCGATCCAGGCCGTCCGCGACGGCGAGGCGGATGCCTGCGTCTCGGCCGGAAATACCGGTGCCCTGATGGCGATGTCGATGTTCTGTCTCAAGACGATGCCGCAGGTCGAGCGCCCCGCCATCGCGGCGATCTGGCCGACGGTCCGAGGCGAGAGCATCGTTCTCGATGTCGGCGCGAGCATCGGGGCCGATGCGAGCCATTACGTCAATCTCGCGGTTCTCGGCGCGGCGATGGCCCGCATCGTCTTCGACGTGCCGCGCCCGACGGTCGGGCTGCTCAACGTGGGCCGCGAGGAGATCAAGGGCATCGAGGCGGTGAAGGAAGCGGGGCGCACCCTGCGCGACGCGAACCTGCCCAATCTCGACTATCATGGCTTCGTCGAGGGCGACGATCTCGGCAAGGGGACCGTCGATGTCGTGGTGACCGAGGGCTTCACCGGCAATATCGCCCTCAAGACCGCCGAGGGCACGGCCAAGCAGATCGGGGAATATCTGCGCGGCGCGATGAGCCGGACCTGGTCCGCGAAGCTCGGTTACCTGCTGGCGAAGAAGGCGTTCGACGCCCTGCGCGCAAAGATGGATCCGAGCCGCGCCAATGGCGGCGTCTTCCTCGGGCTCGAAGGCGTCGTGATCAAGAGTCATGGTGGGGCGGATGAACGCGGATTCGCCGCCGCGATCGATATCGGCTACGACATGGCGCACTACAATCTGATGCGGACGATCCGCGACATGCTCGACGAGACCCCCGTCGCTCCGTCGGCCTGAGGACCTGATCTTGACCTGTATACGTTCCGTCGTCAGGGGCTGCGGCTCCTATCTCCCGCCGAAGGTCGTGCCGAACGCGGATCTCGAGGCCGTCGTCGAGACGAGCGACGAGTGGATCGTGCAGCGCACGGGGATCCGCCAGCGCCACATCGCGGCGCCGGAGGAGACCACCTCGGTGCTCGGGCTGCGCGCGGCGCAGGCGGCGCTCGCCGATGCCGGGCTGACGCCGGCGGATATCGACCTGATCATCTGCGCCACCTCGACGCCCGACCACACCTTCCCCTCGACCGCGACGCAGATCCAGGCCGGACTTGGGATGCATCACGGGGCAGCCTTCGACCTTCAGGCGGTCTGCACCGGCTTCGTCTATGCCGTCGCGACCGCGGACAACTTCCTGCGCTGCGGATCGCACAAGCGCGCCCTGGTGATCGGTGCGGAAACCTTTTCGCGCATCCTCGACTGGTCGGACCGCACGACCTGCGTGCTTTTCGGCGACGGCGCGGGGGCGATCGTCCTCGAGGCGCAGGAGGGGGAGGGTACGAGCGCCGATCGCGGCGTCCTGACCTCCCAGCTGCGCTCGGACGGCCGCTATCGCGAGAAGCTCTTCGTCGACGGAGGTCCCGGCTCGACCAAGACGACGGGGGTCCTGCGCATGGAGGGCAAGGAGGTCTATCGCTTCGCGGTCGGCATGGTCACCGACGTGGTCAAGGCGGCCTTCGAGCAGACCGGCACCACTCCCGACGATCTCGCCTGGTTCGTGCCGCATCAGGCCAACAAGCGCATCATCGACGCCTCCGCCGACAAGCTGGGGATCGCGCCGGAAAAGGTCGTGATTACGGTCGATCGCCACGGTAACACATCCGCTGCCTCGATTCCGCTCGCGCTCGACGTCGCGGTGAAGGATGGCCGCATCAAGCGCGGCGATCTGGTGATGATCGAAGCGATCGGAGGCGGCTTCACATGGGGTTCCGCGCTCATCCGCTGGTGAGCGAACGCCGGTTGATTCCTGCTACGCATGGGAATAGCGTGGCAGGATAATCAAATAGCTAGTTTTTTGACTCACGTGGAAGGGGGCTTCCAATGGCTGGTAAGACCGTGACGCGAGCCGATCTCTGCGAGGCCGTCTATCAGCGTGTCGGGCTCTCCCGCACCGAGTCGGCCCAACTGGTCGAATCGGTCCTGGGAGAAATCTGCGAGTCACTCGAACGGGGCGAAACCGTGAAGCTCTCCTCCTTCGGCTCCTTCGTCGTGCGCGAGAAGGGCGAGAGGATCGGCCGAAACCCGAAGACGGGCGTGGAGGTTCCCATCGAGCCTCGCCGGGTCATGGTGTTCAAGCCGTCAAACGTGATGAAGGCCCGGATCAACGGGCTAGATGCCGTCGCGGAGGACTGACGATCACCCCCCGCAGTCGAGCAGGAGAGGCCTGAGAGATGGACAAAAGTCCCGACGCCTTTCGCACGATCAGCGAAGTCGCCGAGGAGTTGGACCTTCCGCAGCATGTCCTGCGTTTCTGGGAAACCAGGTTTCCCCAGATCAAGCCGCTGAAGCGCGGCGGCGGCAGGCGCTATTACCGGCCGGGCGACGTCGATCTTCTCAAGGGCATCCGCAAGCTCCTCTACGGCGAAGGCTACACGATCCGCGGCGTCCAGCGCATCTTCAAGAGCGAAGGGGTCCGGTTCATCGAGCAACTGGGTCGCGGCGAGGTGGTGCTGGAGCGCCGACTCGCGGATGCGGAGGACGATGATTCCGGTCTCGCCTCAAGCGAGCAAGAATTCGACGAGGACACCGCCGACGATGATGCCCCGCAGCGCGAACGAAACCTCGGTGACCTGCCGAGGGCTCATTCCAGCGGCCTGGATCTCGGGCAGTTGCAGGCGGCGCTGGACGAGTTGCGTGAATGCAGGCGGCTGCTCGACGCGCTCCGGGACCGGGCCGATTACGAACCGGAAACCGGGCGCGGCTGACAGGGCGCGTTCGGCGCTCAGCGGTCTCCCGCCCGGGGGGACGGCCCGAGCCGCGCCATCAGCCCCGCCGCGAGGCACAGCCCGGCGGACAGGTAGAGCGCATTGCCGACGACCCACATGATCATGCCGGCCAGTTGCTGATCCGCGAGGGGATCGAGCCCCCAGATCAGGGCGCCTTCGGTCTGGACCGGGTAGAGGATCGTGTTGGCGAAGGTGAGGATCGCGCCGAGCAGGCCGGTATGGCCCATCGTGGCGAACAGCATGGCGAGCGCGCGGCCGGGCGCGTTCCGGCTCGCGGCGAGGAGCGATGTCCAGAAGGCCGTGCCGGTCCCCACGAGCGCAACGACGCCGAGGATGTGGACGGTCGCGTCGGTCAGCGTCGCCGTGTAGAGGGGCGGGGCGTGGACTGCCCAGATCGTGACGCCGTAGGCGACCCCGACCGGCAGGAGCGGGAGCGCCGCTGTTGGCCGCCCCGCGATTCCCTGCTCGTCCTCCTGGCGGATGCCGAGTCCGATCATTTCCCAGGTGCGGCCGAGGGCGAGCAGGAACGGAGCGACGATCGCGAGGATCATCAGCTGCGCCATGTGCGCGGAGACGAGCGTCGCCGCGAGCCGGCAGAGGGGGGAGACGAGGGCGACTGCGAGGAGGGCCATTCCCGCAGCGAAGGCGATGCTGTCGCCCGCCGTCCGGTGCGGTCCGGCCCGCCGGATTCCCCCGTAATAGAGGATCGCCATGAGGACGAGCGGCAACACGATTGCGGGCGCGAGGCTCCATTGCCGCCAGATCATGTCCGGAAGGGCGGCGGGAGCCAGCGCGAGGCATAGCGAGAAAAGATCGAGCGCAGTATCGGTCACGGGCATCCAATATCACCTTTCGGGGCCGGTCGGCCAGTGGTTCGAGCCGCGTCAGCCGCTCGACGCCTTCCCGTTCCTCTCCTTCGGCTTGGAAGGCTCATCCGGATTCGCCTTGCGCTTTCTCCGGGCGGCGGCGGGTGTCGGTTCGGGCAGGGCGACGCCTTCTTCCGTCACGATGATGCGCGCCCCCCTCCGGTGGGTGACGTAGGCAGACATCCAGTTGATGGCGACGAGGATCTTGCGGCGGGCATCCATGAGGAAGAAGAGATGCGTGGCCGCCCATATCGCCCAGGCCATGAAGCCCGACAGCTTCCTGCCCCGGATCCTGGCGACCGCGTCATACTGCCCGAGCGGCACCATCCAGCCATAGTCCCGATAGACGAAGCGGCCAGGCGGGTGCTCCCCCCGAAGCCGGGCGATGATCGTGCGCGCGGCGTGCCGGCCCTGCTGCTTTGCGAGCGCGGCGAGGCCGGGATGGGGCTTGCCCTCGTCATCGAGGCTCAGGGCCGCATCGCCGACGACGAAGATTTCCGGCTGCCCCGGCAAGGTCAGCTCGGGCTCGACCTCGACGCGCCCCTTCTTGTCCGCCTTGGCTCCGAGCCAGTCGGCGAGCAGGGGCACCTCGACGCCCGCTGTCCAGATCACGGTTCCCGCATCAAGGCGCTCGCCGCCGATCACCACCCCGTCGGCGTCGACATCCTCGACCATGGTGCCGGTTCGCAGTTCCACGCCCTTGCGGCGCAGCGTCTCCTCGGCCTTCCTGCAGAGATCCGGATCGAGGCCGCCCAGAACCTGATCCATCGCCTCGACGACGATGATCCGGGCGCTGCGGGCGTTGATGTGGCTGAAGTCGCGGAAGAGCGTTCGCGTCGCGAGTTCCCTGATGGCGACCGCAGCGCCAAGGCCGTTGGGTCCGCCGCCCACGACGATGAAGGTCATCAGCCGCCTGCGCGTGTCCTCGTCCGCCGCCATCTCCGCCCGCTCGAAAGCCGTCAGGATCTGATGGCGCAGCCGCGTCGCGTCGTTGAGGGTCTTGAGGGGGAAGACATGCCGGGCGAACTGGTCGTTGCCGAAATAGCTCGTTTGCGCGCCGGTGGCGAGGATGAGCTGCCCGTAAGGAAACGTGCCCGCTTCCGTCACGACCTGCTTCGCCTGCGTGTCGATGTCGACGACCTTGTCCATGCGGACATCCGCGCCGGGATGGCGCGTCACGAGCGAGCGGGCAGGGGCTGCGATGTCGCCATCGTCAAGGATCGCCGTCGCGACCTGGTAGAGCAGCGGCTGGAACAGATGATAGTTGCGCTGGTCGATCAGCGTGTAGGCGATCCCGGCGCGGCCGAGTTCCCGCGCGGCTTCGATCCCCGCGAAGCCCGCCCCGACAATGACAATCCCGTTGGTTTCCTGTTCCGGCATCCGCTTCCGATCGCTGCGCGGAGCTTTGACGGCCCCGCGCAGGGTCAACAAAGGCAAATAGCGGAGGTTCCCGGCGGGAGCGTCAGTCGACCCATTCCCCCTTGCGCATCAGCGGCTCGGCCACGCCCGCCGCGGTGATGCCGTCGACGTCGATCTCGCCTGAGCCGATCATCCAGTCGATATGGATCAGGCTGCGGTTCGCGCCGCGGGCGGCGAGCTCCGTCTCGCTCAGCGTCTCTCCGTCGCGGAAGCATTTGCTGTAGGCCTGGCCCAGCGCGATGTGGCTTGCCGCGTTCTCGTCGAAGAGGGTGTTGAAGAAGAGGAGCCCGCTGCTGGAGATGGGGGAGGAATAGGGAACCAGCGCAACCTCGCCGAGGCGGCTCGCGCCCTCGTCCGTCTCGAGGACCTTGCGCAGCACGTCGATTCCCTTGCTCGCTGTCGCCTCGACGATCCGCCCGCCCTCGAACCGGACCGCGATGTCCTCGATCAGGGTGCCCTGGTAGGAAAGCGGCTTCGTGCTCTTCACGATCCCCTCGACGCGATCCTTGTGGGGCGTGGTGAAGACTTCCTCGGTGGGGATGTTGGGATTGCACACGACGCCATTCTGCGCGCGCGAGGCCCCGCCGCACCATTCGTGGCCATCGGCGAGGCCGACGCGCAGATCGGTTCCCGGGCCGCGAAAGTGCAGGGCTGCGTAATGCTTTGCATTCAGCATCGCGGTGCGGCGGTGGAGATCCGCATTATGCGCCTCCCAGGCCGCGACCGGATCGTCGCGATCGACGCGCGAGGCGGCGAAGATGGCGTCCCAGAGCTTCGCGACGGCGGTCTCGGGGGCGTCGTCGGGAAACATCGCCTGCGCCCAGGCGGGGGTCGCGTAGGAGAGGATGGTCCAGTTGATCGCGAAGTTGCTGATCAGCTCGAGGGCGGGGAGATAGGCCTTTGACCGGGCGCGATTCGCGCGGGAGACCTTCTCCGGGTCCTGCCCGGCGAGGAGCGAGGGATTGTCGCCCCGGATCGCCAGCCGCGCCGCGCCCGAGCGATAGGCGGCAGCCATCGCGTCGTAGAACCAGACGGGAGCCTTGTCGAAACTGTCGTCGCGGGCATGGGCGAAACGCGAAAGCGTGGCCTGCTCGTCGTCATAGAAGGTCGTGACTAGGGACGCCCCGGCCCTGTAGGCGGCGTCCGTGATCCGCCGCGCCAGAGGCAGCGCCTCGACCGGCGCGGTCATCACGAGTTCCTGCCCCGGCTGGAGGCCCAGCCCGATCCGGACGGCGACCTCGGCGAGGCGGTCGAGGCGGGTCTCGAAGGTCTTCGGAACGGGATGGAGCGTCATGGAATCCTCTTCATGTCGGGCGATCGGCCTATCGGTATCGCAAGCTTCGCGCCGTGGCGAGAGCGGCTTCGTGTCCGGTCTCAGAAGCGATCCGCCCGGAACGGGCGCGTGTCCGCGACAGGCGTTTCGCCGGTCATCATCTCTGCGAGCAGCCGTCCCGTCACCGGCCCCAGGGTGAGGCCGTGGTGGTTATGGCCGAAGGCGAACCAGAGGCCGGGATGCCTCGGCGCCGGTCCGATGACCGGGCGCATGTCCGGAAGGCAGGGCCGGTTCCCCATCCAGGCCTCGGGCTCCGCCCGCTCGCCCAGGGGAAAGATCTGTCGCGCGTAGGGCTCGCAGCGCTCGACCTGGACAGGGCTTGGCGGCGCGTCGCGCGGGGCGAATTCGATTCCGGTCGTCATCCGGATTCCCTTGCTCGTCGGCGCGATCAGCACCCCGGCATCGGTATCGAGGACGGGGTGGTTGAGGCTGGCGTTTCCGGATGCGCGGTAGTGCATGTGATAGCCGCGCTTGATCGCCATCGGGATCGCGTAGCCGAGCGGCTTGTAGATCGCGTCGGACCAGGGGCCGAGCGCGACGACGGCCTCCCGCGCGAGGATCGGGCCGTCCTCCCCGTCCACGCGCCAGCCCTGCGGATCCTCGCCGAGCGAGCGGGCGTCGCCGGAGACAAAGCGGCCCCCGTTGCGCACGAAGAGATCCGCGTAGCCGCTCGTCAGCCCGCCGGGATCCGTCACCGTCGCGGGATCATGCCAGTGAATGCCGCCGACGAGGATGTCGCTCAGATGCGGCTCCTGCTGCTGCAGGGCGTCGCGGTCGAGAATGCCGTAGGCGAGGCCGTAGGATTCGAGCGCCCTTGCATTGGCGGCGGCGGCGTCGAGGCTCTTCTGCGACCGCATGGCCATGATCCAGCCGTTGCGGCGCATCAGCGCGGCGACGCCCGCCTCGTTTGCGAGCGCCTCGTGCTCCAGGACGCAGCGCTCGATCAGGGGAACCATCGCCCGCGTCGCCTCCGCCAGCCGGGGCTTCGACGAATGTCGCCAGTACTGGAGCAGCCAGGGCGCAATCCGCGGCAGGAAGGAGATGTCGTAGCGCACCTCGTTGGAGCGGTTCAGGCCATACTTGAAGACGGAGCCGATATCGCGCGGGAATGGATAGGGGACGATGCTCGCGCGCTCGATCAGGCCGGCATTGCCGTAGCTCGTCTCCTGCCCGGGAGGGCGGCGGTCGAGCAGCACGACGGAGCGGCCTCGCTTCTGCAGGTGGAGAGCGACGGAAACGCCGACGATCCCGGCGCCGAGGACCACCACATCGGTGCGCATCGATATTTCTACCTTTGGCTCTGTTCATTCCCCTTCCTGCGGGATACTCAATCACACGGGCGAAGCAAGGCGCAGATTTCGCGCGTGCCTTTTGCATTGTTGATTCCCCCGGCCCGGATACGCCAGATGTCGTTGATCCTCAGATTTCTCGCATTCATCGGGCGTTACGGGACGCAGGGCTTCGCCATCAGCATCTTCCTCGGGCTCTCGCTTCCCCAGTTTGCGGCGGCGGCGCGGCCCTTTCTCGCGTTGAGCATCTTCGTCTTCGTCTCGGTGACGTTCTCGCGCATCGACCTCTCTGCGCTTTCCGCCATCCTGCGCCGCCCGACGCCTTTGATCTTCGCGCTTCTCTGGGTGACTTTCGCGCCGATCGCGATGATATCGGGCATCTTTGCTGTCGTCGGCCGCGAGAACATGGATCCGGGTCTCGTCCTCGGTCTCGCGCTCCTCGCCGCCGCGCCGCCGATCATGTCGTCGCCGGCGGTCGCCATGCTGCTCGGGCTCGCGCCGACGATGCTGATGGCGGCGGTGCTCGTGACGACGACCTTCGCGCCGTTCTTCTCGCCCTTCGTCGCCGAACTCGTTTCCGGAGCTGCTGTGCCCCTCGATGTGACGGTCCTCGTCTGGCGCATGGTCTTCCTGATTGGCGGTGCGATCCTGGCCGCCGCGGCGATCAGGCTCGTACTCGGCGAGCGCCGGATCCGCGAGCACAAGGCGAGCTTCGACGGGATCGGGGTCGTCATGTACGCTGTCTTCGCCATCGCGGCGATGGATGGGGTGCTCGCGGCCATGGTCGAGACTCCGGCGCGCGTCCTCGCATTCCTGGGAATCGCATTCGCGATCTCCCTCGCGGGCATGTTCGGGACGATGCTGATCCTGCGTCCGGTGGCGCCGTCGGACCGGTTCGTTCTCGGCTATGCGACGGGGCAGAGGAACATGGGGCTGCTGGTCGCGGCGCTCGGTGCGGCGACGCCCGACACCACCTTTCTGTTCTTCGCCCTGGCGCAGTTCCCGATCTACCTGATGCCGCAGATCATCAAGCCCTTCGCGAAGCGCTTCATCGCGCCCGCTGTAATTGTTGCGGATCGCTCCGGGCCGTGATAGCGCGCTCGTCATGACGAACGCTCTTCCCCTGCGCATCGCGCCCTCGATCCTCTCCGCCGACTTCGCCCAGCTCGGGGCCGAGGTCGCCCGCGTCGCCGAGGCGGGCGGCGACTGGATCCATATCGACGTGATGGACGGTCACTTCGTGCCCAACATCACCTTCGGCCCCCTCGTGGTGCAGGCCATCCGCCCGGCGACGGACAAGGTCTTCGACGTCCACCTGATGATTGCGCCGGCGGATCCGTATCTCGAGGCATTTGCCAAGGCCGGGGCGGATGTCATCACCGTTCACGCCGAGGCGGGGCCGCATATCCACCGGTCGCTTCAGGCGATCCGCGCGCTCGGCAAGAAGGCCGGGGTGGCGCTCAATCCCGGCACCCATGAAAGCGCCGTCGAGCCGCTTCTCGACATGGTGGATCTCGTCCTGCTGATGACCGTCAATCCCGGCTTCGGCGGGCAGGCCTTCATCGAGAGCGTCTGCGAGAAAGTGCGTCGGGTGAAGGCGATGATCGGGGACCGGCCGATCGAGATCGAGGTCGACGGCGGGGTGACGCCGCAGACGGCGCCGCTTGTCGCCGCGGCCGGCGCCAATGTCCTCGTCGCCGGGTCCGCAGCCTTCAAGGGCGGCCCGCAGGCCTATGCCGGCAACATGGCCGCCATCCGGCAGGCGGCAGAGGCGGCGCGCGGGTGATCAGCGAAGCCGCCTTGCGGCGTCCTGTCGGCTCGACCCTTCCGGCGACCGCCCTTCGTGCTTTCGCGATCGGCGCCTTTTCTGCCGGCGCCGTCGCCTTGCGGATCGTCGAGCGCGGCGAGCCCTTCAACGAGCGTACGATTGCGCTTGTCGCGGTCTCCGCCTTTGCCGGATTCGTCGCAGGCGGGCTCTCGCTTATTCTGGCGAACTGGTGTGGGCGGGGCTATCCGGCGCCGCGCGTGGCGCTCCTTGCGGCCGCATTCGGGTTCTGTCTTTTCCCGGCCTTCTTCCTCGGAGGGTTCTCCCTCCAGCACGGCGGCGCGGAACTGGTTTATTCCCTGACGAACGGGATCGACGCGCATGGCTTGCGCTTTCTTGCGTCGCGGATGGTCTTCGAGCCGACGGGGTATGTCGTCATCTTCGGCCCGAACTATTTCTTCCCATGGGCCTATCCGGCGATCGTGACCGCGATCGGTCTAGCCGCCCTGATCCGGCGCTAGCCGGTTCGTTCGAGAAAGCTGTCCAGCACCATCTTGCGGCCGGCCTTGTCGAAATCGACGGTCAGCTTGTTGCCGTCGACGGCCGCGACGGTGCCGGGGCCGAACTTCGTATGGAGCACGCGGGTTCCGACGGAGAAATCCGATGCCGGGCCGGTGGACTTGGCGACAAGTTCGCCCTCGATGAGCATCGGGCCGCGTGAGCCCTGGCTGCGATAGCCGCCCCGCGAGCGCGTCTCCTCGAAGCCGGCATTGCGTTGCGCCCGCTGCCAGCCCGGAGTCTCATAGGTCGAGCCGAACGGTTCGAGCCTGTCGAACCGCGATCCGCCGCCGCCACCGAAGCCGAAATTGGCCGGGGCCTCCGCGACCTCGACGGAATCGACAGGCAATTCGTCGATAAAGCGGCTCGGGGAGGTCGCATTCCACATGCCGTGGATGCGGCGGTTGGAGGCGAAGTAGATTCTCGCCGTTCGCCGCGCGCGCGTGAGCCCGACATGGGCGAGCCGACGCTCCTCCTCGAGGCCGGAAATGCCGCTTTCGTCGAGGGCGCGCTGGTTCGGGAACAGCCCTTCCTCCCAGCCGGGGAGGAAGACGGTGTCGAATTCGAGCCCCTTGGAGGCGTGCAGCGTCATCAGGCTGACCCGCTCCTCGCCTTCGCCTTCGTTCTTGTCCATCACGAGGGCGACATGTTCGAGGAAGCCCATCAGATCGGGGAAGTCCTCCATCGAGCGCACGAATTCCTTGAGGTTCTCGAGCCGCCCCGCGGCGTCGGCGGACTTGTCCTTCTGCCACATGTCGGTATAGCCCGATTCCTCGAGCACGACCTGGGCCAGCTCGTGATGCGGCATGCGCTCGCGCATCTCGCTCCAGCGCTCGAAGGAGCGAACGAGATCGCGCAGCGCCCCGCGCGGCTTCGGCTTGAGGTCATCCGTCTCGACGAGAAAACGGGCAGCGTGCAGCAGCGAAACCTGCGCGGCGCGGGCATGGTTGTGGAGAATCTGGACGGTCGCATCCCCGAGGCCGCGCTTGGGCGTGTTGATGATGCGCTCGAAGGCGAGGTCGTCGCTCGCCGAGTTCACGCAGCGCATATAGGCCAGCGCGTCGCGAATTTCCGCGCGCTCGAAGAAGCGGGGGCCGCCGATCACGCGGTAGGGGAGGCCGAGCTGGACGAAGCGCTCCTCGATCTCGCGCATCTGGGCGGAAACCCGCACGAGGACCGCGACTTGCGAGAGCGGATAGCGCTTCGCCTGCAGCGACTCGATTTCCTCGCCGATGATGCGGGCCTCCTCGCCGGAATCCCACGCGCCGGTGACGGTGACCTTCTCGCCCTCGGCGTCCTCCGTGCGCAACGTCTTGCCGAGGCGGCCCTCGTTATGGGCGATGAGATGCGAGGCCGCCTTCAGGATGTGGCCGGTGGAGCGGTAATTGCGTTCGAGCCGCACCACCGTCGCACCGGGGAAATCGTGCTCGAAGCGCAGGATGTTGTCGACCTCCGCCCCGCGCCAGCCATAGATCGACTGGTCGTCGTCCCCCACGCAGGCGAGATTGCGCCGCTTCTGCGCGAGGAGCCGGAGCCAGAGATACTGGGCGACGTTGGTGTCCTGGTACTCGTCCACCAGCATGTAGCGGAAGCGCTCCTGGTAGTTCGCCAGGATGTCGGGGTTGTCGCGCCACAGCCGCAGGCATTCGAGGAGGAGGTCGCCGAAATCCGCCGCGTTGAGCGTCTTCAGCCGCTGCTGATAGGCGGCGTAGAGCTCGCCGCCCTTGCCGAAGCCGAACGCCCCCGCTTCGCCCGCCGGGATCTTCTCGGGGCCGAGCCCGCGGTTCTTCCAGCTGTCGATGAGCCCCGCGAGTTGCCGCGCGGGCCAGCGCTTCTCGTCGATCCCCTCCGCCTCGATCACCTGCTTGAGGAGCCGCAGCTGGTCGTCCATCGAGAGGATCGTGAAGTCCGAGCGCAGATCGACGAGCTCCGCGTGGCGGCGCAGGATCTTCGCGCCGATGGAGTGGAAGGTGCCGAGCCACGGCATGCCCTCGCCGACATCCCCGATCAGCGCCGTGATGCGCTCCTTCATCTCGCGCGCGGCCTTGTTGGTGAAGGTCACCGACAGGATCTCGTAGGGGCGGGCCTTGCCCGTGGCGATGAGATGCGCGATGCGCGTCGTCAGGACGCGCGTCTTGCCCGTGCCCGCTCCCGCGAGCACGAGAACCGGCCCGTCCGTCGTCTCGACGGCAAGGCGCTGCTCCGGATTCAGGCCCGCGAGATAGGAGGCCGCCGGCGAGGCGGCGGCGCGGGCGCGCTCGCTGATCGAGCCTGCCTGACGGGGGGCGGGCGGAGGTGTCTCATCCATGCGATTCATCCGGCGGACCATGGACCAGAACGCGAACGGCGTCGAGTGCGCAGACGCCGCGCCTGCGCCCTGCATCGACGCCGCCCCGTGCGGATGCGCGCAGTCGCCTGTGCGGGGGGATGGCGTGACAGCCAGTCCGCTTTGATGGACGATCCGGCGAATCTTTCCTGTCAGCAAGGATCTCCAGATGCGTATCGCCGCCGGCGGCTTTCTTCATGAAACCAACACCTTCGTCACCCGCCCCACGCCCTGGGGCGATTTCACCGAAGGCGGTCCCTGGCCGGTCATGACGCAGGGTGCGGCGATTTTCGAGACCTTCGAGGGGCTCAATCTCGGCATCTCGCATTTCATCGCGAGGGCGCAGGAGCGCGGGCATGAGATCCTCCCGCTCGCCTGGTCCTGCGCCATGCCCGGCGGCAAGGTGACGGACGACGCGTTCGAGCGCATGTGCGCGCTCCTGATCGAGCCGCTGCGGGACATGGAGATCGACGCCGTTTATGTCGAACTGCACGGGGCGATGGTGACGCAGAGCCATGACGACGGGGAGGGGGAAATCCTGCGCCGCGTGCGCGAGGTCGTGGGCCCGGACATGCCCGTCCTCGTCTCGCTCGACCTCCACGCGAATGTCTCGCCGGAATTCGTGGATCGCGCGGATTTCGTCTCCTCCTACCGGATGTATCCCCATAACGACTGGGGGCCGACGGGCGGGCGCTGCGCGGAATGGCTCGACCGCCTGATGACCTGGCGTGCGTCGGGCGCGGGCGGGCGGGCGCTGCGCCAGTCTCCCTTCCTGATCCCCGTTCCTGCCGGCTCGACCTATCTCGACACGTCGAAGGGCCTCTATGAGGAGCTTGAGCGGATCGAGGCTGAGACCGGCGTGCATCTCTCGCTCAACATGGGCTTCCCGCCCGCCGACATTCGCGATGTCGGCCCGAGCGTCACCGCCTACGGACCCGATCAGGCGACGACCGACGCTGCCGCGGACCGCCTCTTCCAGGCTCTGCTCGACGCCGAAAAGCTCTATGCCGCGCATACCCCGCTTCCCGCCGGGGAGGCGATCGCGGAGGCGATGTCGATCGCGCGGTCGGCGTCGCGCCCGGTCGTGATCTCGGACACGCAGGACAATCCTGGCGCGGGGGCTCCCTCCAACACGACGGGAATGATTGCCGAACTCCTGCGGCAGGGAGCGGAGCGGGCGGTCGTCGGGATCTTCCACGCTCCGGAGACAGCCGCGCGCGCCCATGCGCTCGGCGTCGGCGGGGTCATCGAGAGCCTCGGCGGCGGCGGGGAGGGGCCGGGGCAGGAGCCGGTCCCCGGCCCGTGGACAGTGACCGCGCTCAGCGACGGACAGTTTCGCGGGACGGCGCCCATGCTGCGCACCCCCGTGACCCAGATGGGGCCGACGGCGCTGCTGACGAAGGACGGGGTCTCGGTGCTCGTGGTGACCCTGCGCCAGCAGCCGATTCATCGGGAGACCTTCACCCATATCGGGGTTGATCTCGACAAGACCGCGATCGTCGTGCTCAAGAGCTCGGCGCATTTCCGCTCGGGCTTCCAGGAGATCGCCGAGAAGGTGATCATCGCGCTGAGCCCGGGGGTCAATCTCGACGATCCTGCGAGCTTCGCCTTCACGCGGATACGTCCGGGCGTACGGCTGCGGCCGCGCGCCGCCTGAGGTCGCGGCCCGCTCTTCACACGGCGCGGCAAATCGGTCTAACTTCGCGCCATGCGCAAACTGATCCTGTTCCGGCACGCGAAATCCGATTGGCCCGAGGGCGTCTCCGACATCGACCGGCCCCTCGGCGCGCGGGGCCGCGAGGCCGCTCCCCGCATGGGGCAATACCTCAAGGACGAGGGGCTCCTGCCCGATCTCGTCCTTGTCTCCCCCGCCTTGCGCACCCGCCAGACATGGGAACTCGCGGCCCCGCCGCTCGAACCGGTGACGATGCGCTTCGAGCCGCGCATCTATGCAGCTGCCGCGTCGAACCTGCTCGACATCGTACGCGAGGCTGACGATGCGGCGAAAATCCTCATGCTCGTGGGGCATAATCCGGGCATGCAGGAACTCGCGGCGCGCCTCGTCGGCTACGGCGACCGCTATGCTTTCGCACGCCTGACGCAGAAATTCCCAACGGCCGGCGTGGCGGTGCTCGATTTCGACGCGGAAAGCTGGCGCGACCTTGCGGAGCGCTCGGCGCGGCTCGACCGGTTCGTGACGCCGAAGACGCTCGGGGCGGAGCGTGACGACGATTGAGGCGCGCCCTCGACAACTCCTTGTCCTGCATCTAAAACCGCCGCCAACACACGGCACGGCGCCGCGGCGCCCATGATTGAAAGAGTCTTCGTCCATGAGCGGCGTGAATGAGATCCGGTCGGCGTTTCTGAACTACTTCGCGAAGCACGGGCACGAAATCGTCGCCTCCAGCCCTCTCGTGCCGCGCAATGACCCGACGCTGATGTTTACCAACGCGGGCATGGTGCAGTTCAAGAACGTCTTCACCGGCGTCGAGAAGCGGCCCTATTCGCGCGCCGTGACCTCCCAGAAATGCGTGCGCGCCGGCGGCAAGCACAACGATCTCGACAATGTCGGCTATACCGCGCGCCACCATACCTTCTTTGAGATGCTGGGGAATTTCTCCTTCGGCGATTATTTCAAGCCGCTCGCGATCGAGCTTGCCTGGAACCTCGTGACGAAGGAATTCGGCCTGCCCGCGGACAAGCTCCTCGTCACGGTCTTCGCCGAGGATGACGACGCGGCAGCGCTCTGGAAGAAGATCGCCGGGCTTTCGGACTCGAAGATCATCCGCATCGCGTCCGACGACAATTTCTGGCGGATGGGCGATACCGGCCCCTGCGGCCCCTGTTCGGAGATCTTCTACGACCACGGCGATCACATCCCCGGGGGTCCTCCCGGCTCGCCCGAGGAGGATGGCGATCGCTTCATCGAGATCTGGAACCTCGTCTTCATGCAGTTCGAGCAGCTCGCCGGTGGCGAACAGCTCTCGCTGCCCAAGCCCTCGATCGATACGGGGATGGGGCTCGAGCGCATTGCGGCGGTCATGCAGGGCACGCACGACAACTACGCGACCGACATGATGCGCGCCCTGATCGGGCAGGTCGAGAACTTCACCAATGTCGATGCCGACGGCCCGCAGCGCGCCTCGCACCGCGTCATCGCCGACCATCTGCGCGCCTGCTCTTTCCTCGTGGCGGACGGAGTCCTGCCCTCGAACGAGGGCCGCGGCTACGTCCTGCGCCGCATCATGCGCCGCGCCATGCGCCATGCGCAGCTCCTCGGGGCGAAGGATCCCCTGATGCACCGTCTCGTCCCGGCGCTCGTGCGGGAGATGGGGCAGGCCTATCCGGAACTGGTGCGCGCCGAGCAGCTGATCGAGGAGACGATGCTTCTCGAGGAGCGCCGCTTCCGCAAGACGCTCGAGCGCGGGTTGTCGATCCTCGACGACGAGACACACGATCTCTCCGCCGGGCAGAAGCTTTCCGGCGAGACGGCGTTCACGCTCTACGATACCTATGGCTTCCCCCTCGACCTGACGCAGGACGCCCTGCGCGGCCGCGGGATCGGTGTCGATGTCGAGGGCTTCAACGCCGCGATGGAACGCCAGCGCGAGATGGCGCGCGCGGCCTGGGCGGGTTCCGGCGAGGCCGCGACGGAGGCCGTCTGGTACGGGCTGCGCGAGAAGGTCGGCGCGACCGATTTCCTCGGCTACGACACAGAGAAGGCCGAGGGCGTCGTCAAGGCGCTGCTGCGCGAGGGCCAGGAAGTGGCGGAGCTCAAGGCGGGAGAATCCGGCCTCATGCTCCTCAACCAGACGCCCTTCTACGCGGAATCCGGTGGTCAGGTCGGCGATACCGGCGTGATCCTCGCCAATGGCGTGCGCGCCCGCGTAACCAATACCGAGAAGAAGCTCGGCGATCTCTTCGTCCACCACGTCACCGTGGAGGAGGGGGCGCTCGCGGTCGGGCAGGCTCTCGAGCTCGAGGTCGATCATGACCGGCGCTCGGCGATCCGCTCGCACCATTCGGCGACCCATCTCCTGCACGAGGCGTTGCGCCAGGTGCTCGGCGATCACGTGGCGCAGAAAGGCTCGCTCGTCGCCCCCGAGCGCCTGCGCTTCGACATCAGCCATCCCAAGCCCGTCGGAGACGAGGAACTGGCGCGCGTCGAGCGCCTGACCAACGCCCTCGTCCTGCAGAACGCGCCTGTCGTCACCAAGCTGATGGCGGTGGACGAGGCGATCGAATCCGGGGCGCGGGCGCTCTTCGGCGAGAAATACGGGGATGAGGTGCGCGTCGTGTCGATGGGCACGAACCCCGATGGCGAGCTTGCGGGCAGGACCTTCTCGATCGAACTCTGCGGCGGCACCCATGTGGCGCGGACCGGCGATATCGGCCTCGTCACCATCGTCGGCGAGAGCGCCGTCGCGGCGGGCGTGCGCCGCATCGAAGCGCTGACGGGCAATGCCGCGCGCGAGCATCTCTCTCGCGAAAGCCGTGGCCTGCGTGAAATCGCGGCGCTCCTGAAGACAAGCGTCGAGGATGCGCCGGTGCGCCTCAACGCGCTGATCGAGGAGCGTCGCAAGCTCGAGCGTGATCTTGCGGAAGCCCGCAAGAAGCTCGCCATGGGCGGCGGCGCCGCGGGCGGCGGGGATGAAATCCGCGACGTGGGCGGCGTCAAGTTCATGGGCAGCGCTGTCACGGGCGTCGAGATGAAGGACCTCAAGAGCCTCGCCGACGAGGCCAAGCGCCGCCTCGGTTCCGGCATCGTGGCCATTGTCGGCGTGTCCGAGGACGGCAAGGCCGGGATCGTCGTCTCGGTCACGCCCGATCTCGTCGAGCGGTTCGACTCGGTCGCCCTGGTGCGCGTCGGCTCCGAGAAGCTCGGAGGCAAGGGCGGCGGCGGGCGGCGCGACATGGCGCAGGCCGGCGGTCCCGAAGGCGCGAAGGCGAACGAGGCGATCGAGGCGATCGCGGCCGCAATCGCCTGACGCTCTTGGTGGAGCGGTGGCGAGCGCGCCGCCCTGCCTGCTAGGATGCGGGACGGGAGGAGCGCCATGACGAGTCACGCGAAAAGCCATCTGCTCGCCATCGACCAGGGAACGACCTCGACGCGCGCGATCGTCTTCGGGCGCGACCTGATCCCGGTCGCGATGGCGCAGCGCGAGTTCCCGCAGCTCTATCCGCGCCCCGGATGGGTCGAGCATGATCCGGAGGAGATATGGGCCAGCACCGTCTCCACCGTCTCGGAGGCGCTGGCGCGCGCGGGCCTCACCGCGAAGGATATCGCGGCGCTCGGCATCACGAACCAGCGCGAGACGGCGGTCGTCTGGGACCGGCGCACCGGACGCGCCATTCATAACGCCATCGTCTGGCAGGACCGGCGCACGGCGGACACATGCCTGCGGCTCAGGGACGATGGCGTCGAGCCGCTGATCTCGCGAAAGACGGGCCTGCTGCTCGATTCGTATTTCTCCGCCACGAAGATCGCGTGGATCCTCGACCACGTTGACGGCGCGCGCGAGGCGGCAGCGCGGGGCGACCTCGCCTTCGGCACCGTCGATTCCTTCCTGATCTGGCGGCTGACGGGCGGCCCCGCGCATGTGACGGACGCGACGAACGCCTCGCGCACGCTTCTTTGCGACATCGCGAGCGGGGAATACGATTCCGAACTCGGCGAGATCTTCCGCGTTCCGCTGGCGATGATGCCGGAGATCCGCGACTCGTCCGGGCATTTCGGCGAAACCCGCGATGATCTCTTCGGTGCGGCCATCCCGATCGCTGGCGTCGCCGGCGATCAGCAGGCGGCGACGGTCGGGCAGGCGTGCTTCGCCCCCGGCATGACGAAGGTCACCTACGGCACCGGCGCCTTCGCCCTCGTCAATATCGGGGATGCGCCGGTCGCTTCCCAAAACCGGCTCCTGACCACCATCGCCTATCAGCTCGGCGGGAAGCGCACCTACGCGCTCGAAGGGGCTATCTTCGTCGCCGGTGCGGCGGTGCAATGGCTGCGGGACGGAGTGCGGATGATCGATGCGGCGGCGGATACGCAGGCGCTCGCCGAGGCGGCCGATCCGGAGCAGCAGGTCTATCTCGTTCCCGCCTTCGTCGGGCTCGGCGCGCCGTGGTGGGACCCGCAGGCGCGCGGGGCTCTGCTCGGGATCACGCGGGGCACGACGCGCGCCGAGATCGCCCGCGCCGCGCTGGAGAGCGTGGGCTACCAGACAAACGATCTGCTGGAGGCGATGAAGGCGGATCGGCCGGGGATAATCGGCCCCGACACGGTCCTGCGCGTCGATGGCGGGATGGTCGCGAGCGACTGGACCCTGCAGTTCCTCGCCGACATCCTCGACCTGCCCGTCGACCGCCCCCGCGTGCTGGAGACGACGGCGCTCGGCGCCGCCTATCTCGCCGGCCTTGCCGTCGATTTGTGCCCGGAACCGGCGGAATTCGCGCGTAACTGGCTGCAGGGCGATCGCTTCACGCCGTCGATGCCGCCGGAGACGCGCGACGCCCGGCTTGCCGGCTGGGCCGAGGCCCTCGGCCGCGTCAGGACGACCGCCTGACGGGGAATGCGCGATGTGTCCCGAACCCGGCTTGCGCTTCGCGCGGTTGCGGTGTTCCGGCGCGCGTGGGAAAACGGCCACCTGAGGACGAGCCCCGAGGAGGAAACGGTTCATGCGCTTCACCGGCACCAAGGATTACGTCGCGACGGATGATCTCAAGGTGGCGGTGAACGCTGCCATCGTCCTCGAGCGGCCCCTGCTCGTGAAGGGGGAGCCCGGAACGGGAAAGACGGTGCTGGCGGAGGAGATCGCCAAGGCGGTCGGCGCCGACCTCATCACCTGGCACGTCAAGTCGACGACCAAGGCGCAGCAGGGGCTTTACGAATACGACGCCGTCTCGCGGCTTCGCGACAGCCAGCTCGGCGACCCGCGCGTGAGCGATATCGGCAACTATATCCGGCGCGGCAAGCTCTGGGAGGCATTCGCCGCCGAGAAGCGCCCCGTGCTACTGATCGACGAGATCGACAAGGCGGATATCGAATTCCCCAACGATCTCCTGCTCGAACTCGACCGCATGGAGTTCCACGTCTACGAGACCGGGGAGGTCGTGCGCGCCGCGCAGCGTCCCATCGTCATCATCACGTCGAACAACGAGAAGGAGCTTCCGGACGCCTTCCTCCGGCGCTGCTTCTTCCACTACATCAAGTTTCCCGACGACGACACGATGGCGGCGATCGTGGAAGTGCACTTCCCCGGCATCAAGCGCCGGCTGATCGAGGAGGCGCTGCGCGTCTTCTTCGACACCCGCGAGGTTCCCGGCCTCAAGAAGAAGCCCTCGACCTCCGAACTCCTCGACTGGCTGAAGCTGCTTCTCTCGGAGGACGTCGCGCCCGAGGTGCTGCGCGAGACGAGCACGCGCAAGCTGATCCCCCCGTTGCACGGGGCGCTCCTGAAGAACGAGCAGGATGTCGCCCTTTTCGAGAAGCTGGCCTTCATGACCCGGCGCGGGTAAGGCCGTCCCGGCGGCAGAAACCGCCGCCGGGCCTGCGCATAGCCCGCCTCAGCCGGCGAGGGCCTGCTCCAGATCGGCGATCAGGTCTTCCGTATCCTCGATCCCGACCGAGAGGCGCACCACTTCCGGTCCCGCTCCGGCGGCGACGCGCTGCTCGTCCGTGAGCTGGCGATGGGTCGTCGAGGCGGGGTGGATGACGAGCGATCGGGTGTCGCCGATATTCGCGAGGTGCGAGAAGAGCTGGAGCTTCGAGACGAGCGAGACGCCGGCGTCATAGCCGCCCTTCAGGCCGAAGGTGAAGACGGCGCCCGCGCCCTTGGGGCAATAGCGCTTCGCAAGCTCGTTGTACTTGTCGCCCTCAAGCCCCGGATAGCTGACCCACTCCACCGCCGGATGCTTCTGGAGATACTGCGCCACCGCGAGGGCGTTGTCGGAATGACGCTGCATGCGCAGCGGCAGGGTCTCGATCCCCGTCAGGATCATGAAGGCGTTGAACGGCGAGAGGGCGGGCCCGAGATCGCGCAGGCCGAGCACGCGCGTGGCGATGGCGAAGGCGAAGTTGCCGAAGGTCTCGCCAAGCACCATCCCGCCATATTCCGGCCGCGGCTCGGAGAGCATCGGATAGCGCTTGTCGCCGACCCAGTTGAAGGTCCCGGCATCGACGATGAGGCCGCCGATCGAATTGCCGTGGCCGCCGAGGAACTTCGTCGCGGAGTGGATGACAATGTCCGCGCCGTGCTCGATCGGGCGCATCAGATAGGGCGTCGCCATGGTGCTGTCGACGATGAGCGGAATGTTGTGCTTCTTTGCGATCGCCGCGATCGCCGCGATATCCACGATCACGCCGCCCGGATTGGCGATCGACTCAATGAAGATCGCTTTCGTCTTCTCCGTGATCTGCGCCTCGAAGCTCGACGGATCCTCGGTATCGGCCCATTTCGCCGTCCAGCCGAAGTTCTTGTAGGAATGGGTGAACTGGTTGATCGACCCGCCATAGAGCTTCTTCGCCGCCACGAACTCGTCGCCGGGCTGCATCAGGGCGTGGAAGGTGAGGAATTCTGCCGCATGGCCCGAGGCAACGGCGAGCGCCGCCGTTCCGCCCTCGAGCGCGGCGACCCTCGCCTCGAGAACCGCGTTGGTCGGATTGCCGATCCGGGTGTAGATATTGCCGAAGGCCTGGAGGCCGAACAGGGAGGCGGCGTGGTCGACATCGTCGAAGACGAAGGACGTGGTCTGGTAGATCGGCGTCGCACGCGCGCCGGTTGCCGGATCGGGGGTGGCGCCGGCATGAATGGAGAGGGTGCTGAACCCGGGCTGGCGGTCGGTCATCGCTGGTTCCTCGTCTGGAGTTTGGTTCAGGATGGGCGGAAGAGCGGAGTGCGCGTTAAAGAACAAACGTTCTTTTAAGAGAACGAGACTTTGGCGTCAACGCCACTTCTTTCCCGCGCCAACAAGCCTGCGCTTCCTTGAAACGGGGTTGAAAACGGTGCAATAGGAGCGGCAAATCGCAACCAACGGCGCGTGCGGCGCCGGCTTGTCAACGGATGTCAGCATGAGTGAACCTCTTCGCGTCGGGATTGCGGGGCTCGGCACCGTCGGCGCTTCCGTGGTCCGCATCCTAACGCGGAACGAGAAGGCGCTCTCCGCGCGCTGCGGGCGCTCCGTCAGGATCACTGCGGTGGCCGCCCGTGATCGGGCGCGCGATCGGGGAATCGACCTTTCGGGATATGCCTGGTTCGACGACCCCGTGGCGCTCGCGGCTTCGCCTGACGTCGATTGCGTGGTCGAGCTGATCGGCGGCGAAGAGGGGCCGGCCCGCGCCACGGTCGAGACGGCGCTCGCCAATGGCAAGCATGTGGTGACGGCCAACAAGGCGCTGCTGGCCCGGCACGGCAATGAACTGGGTGCGAAGGCGGAGGAGCGGGATCTCTGGCTCGCCTTCGAGGCCTCGTCCGCCGGGGGCATCCCGATCGTGAAGACATTGCGGGAGGCGCTTGCGGGGAATGCCGTCTCGCGCATCTATGGGATCTTCAACGGCACCTGCAACTACATCCTCTCGCGCATGGAGCGGGAGGGCTTGTCCTTCGAGGAGTGTCTGGCGGACGCGCAGCGCCTCGGCTACGCGGAGGCCGATCCGACCTTCGATATCGAGGGGTTCGACACGGCGCACAAGCTCGCCATCCTGACGAGCCTCGCCTTCGGCGTGCGGCTCGACGCGGAGGCGATCTACGTGGAGGGCATCTCCTCGATCGCCTCGCTCGACCTGCGCATGGCCGACGAGCTCGGCTACCGCATCAAGCTCCTCGGCGTCGCCGAGCGCACGCGCACCGGGATCGAGCAGCGCGTTCATCCCACCATGGTCCCCAGGACCTCGGCCATCGCGCAGGTCATGGGCGTCACGAACGCCGTCACCATCGACGCGGACGCGGTCGGCGAGCTGACCCTCATCGGCCCCGGCGCGGGCGGCGACGCGACCGCTTCCGCCGTCGTCGCCGATGTCGCGGATGTCGCGTCGGGCTCCCCGCGTGCGCCCTTCGGCTTGCCCATGGGCAGCCTCGAAGTCGCCCAGCGCGCCCCCATGCAGCGCCACGAGGGCGGCTACTATGTTCGCCTGGCGGTGTATGATCGTCCCGGCGCGGCCGCCGGAATCGCCACGCGGATGGCGGAGAACGAAATTTCGCTCGAGAGCATCCTGCAAAGGCGCTCGGAGGCGGCGGCGATGGATCCGACGGGGCGTTCAGGCGCGCCCGTGCCCGTCGTGCTCATCACCTACGCCACCTCGGAAGGAGCGATCCGGGCGGCGCTGCAGCAGATCGCCGATGACGGGCTGATCGCGGAGCCGGCGCGGGTCATCCGGATCGAACGCGAGTGAAGAACGTTAGAACCTTAGCGGTCGCGGCGAGTCGACGACCGGCATCCAGGAGGCACGAGGTCTATGGCCGAGAAGAAAATCGTTCCCAATCCTTTTATTGAACGCATCCTCACGCTGGAACTCGTGCGCGTCACCGAGCGCGCCGCGGTCTCCTCCGCGCGCCTGCGCGGGCGCGGGAACGAGAAGGCCGCGGACCAGGCCGCCGTGGACGCCATGCGCCGCGAGCTCAACAAGCTCCAGATCGACGGCACCGTCGTGATCGGCGAGGGCGAGCGCGACGAGGCGCCAATGCTCTTCATCGGGGAGAGGGTCGGCAACGGCAGCGGCCCCAAGGTCGACATCGCCGTCGATCCGCTGGAGGGCACGACGCTTTGCGCCAAGGACATGCCCGGTTCCTGCGCCGTGATGGCGATGGCCGAGGGCGGCACGCTGCTCGCCGCCCCCGACGTCTACATGAGCAAGATCGCCATCGGCCCGGGTTATCCGCGAGGCCTTGTCGATCTCGACGCGTCCCCGCAGGACAATATTCACGCTCTCGCCAAGGCGAAGGGCGTCTCGCCCGCGGAGATCACGGCGCTCGTCCTCGACCGTCCGCGCCACACGGAACTGATCGCCGCGATCCGCAGCACGGGGGCCGGGGTGCGCCTGATCAGCGACGGCGACGTCGCCGGCGTGATCTTCACCACGATGCCGGAGAAGACCGGGATCGACATCTATCTCGGCATCGGCGCCGCGCCGGAAGGCGTCCTCGCGGCCGGCGCGCTGCGCTGCATTGGCGGACAGATGCAGGGCCGGCTCATCCTTGACCGCGAGGACACGCTGTCGCGGGCGCTCGAAATGGGCGTCACCGACCCGAACAAGAAATACGACATGTCGGAAATGGCCTCCGGCGACGTCATCGTCGCGCTCACGGGCGTGACCGACGGGGCGCTCGTCAACGGCGTGAAGTTCGGCAAGGAAATCATCGAAACGGAAACGGTCGTCTACCGCTCCGCCACCGGCACCGTCCGCCGCATCCAGGCCGAGCACCGCGAATTCGCGAAGTTCCATCTGGATTGAGGATCCGGGGGGCGGTTGCGTGAGCGCGATCGCCCCTTCTCCATCCTTGCCCTCATGCGTCTACCAGGTCTCGAGTTCAGCCCACTCGGGATTTGCGGCCTCGATCAATCTGATCTTCCAACGCCCGATTCCACTTCTTGAGCTGCTTCTCGCGCACGATCGCGTCCGCGATCTCCGCGAACCTTTCCACGTAGACAAGCGTGGTGACCCGATATCTTTGCGTGAAGCCGGGAACCACGAGCGCCTTGTGCTGCTCCATCCGCTGCGGGAGGTTTCCCGTGACGCCAATGTAGAGCACTCCATTCCGGCGACTCGCGAGAATGTAGACGGCGTACCGGTCCATCGGTCTTCCTCAGGTTGCTATTTGTTCTGTTGGCACGCGACAAAACAATTGTCACGCCCCCGCCCAAGCCCCGCTCCCCCTCCGTGTCATCCCCGGCTGGAGCCGCGTCAGCGGCGGAAGGGAAGGGGATCCTGCCGCGACGGCGATGCAGGGGGCCGGCGCGCCCGCCCGCCCGGCTCCATGACCCGCGAGCCTGGATCCCCTTCCCGGCGCTACGCGCCGCCGGGGATGACACGAGGGGGTGGGGCTGGGATGTGTGTGTCCCGGAGGGTGGGAGGAGCGCTGGCGGTGGCGTGGGTCGAAGCTCCACACGTTTTCCCGCCAAAGCCACACTCCCCCCTTCCGTGTCATCCCCGGCTGGAGCCGCGTCAGCGGCGGAAGGGAAGGGGATCCTGCCGCGACGGCGATGCAGGGGGCCGGCGCGCCCGCCCGCCCGGCTC
>JAWLCY010000004.1:163907-405057 GCA_041686895.1 Saliniramus sp.
TCCGTGTCATCCCCGGCTGGAGCCGCGTCAGCGGCGGAAGGGAAGGGGATCCTGCCGCGACGGCGATGCAGGGGGCCGGCGCGCCCGCCCGCCCGGCTCCATGACCCGCGAGCCTGGATCCCCTTCCCGGCGCTACGCGCCGCCGGGGATGACACGAGGGGGTGGGGCTGGGATGGGTGTGTCCCGGAGGGTGGGAGGAGCGCTGGCGGTGGCGCGGGAAGCCCCACGCGCATCCCCCGCCCAAGCCCCGCTCCACCCTCCGTGTCATCCCCGGCTGGAGCCGCGTCAGCGGCGGAAGGGAAGGGGATCCTGCCGCGACGGCGATGCAGGGGGGGGTGGCGCTCGCCACTGAGGCTCCATGACGCGCGAGCCTGGATCCCCTTCCCGGCGCTGCGCGCCGCCGGGGATGACACGGAGGGGAGTGAAATGATGCAGGGAGAACATCCGGGAGGGAACGCAGCAGAGCGATCTGGCGGGTCAGGGACGATTTTGGGGTGCCGATTAACCCGGATTCAAAACTGAAGCCGTATCGCGATTAGCGCCGGACTTACCCACAGCATCAAGTCCGGCGATGGTTGCCAAGCACGCGTCGATGGAGTTGATATGGCGATACATCTTTAACGCAGACCGTAGCTTTATGATTCAGAATACTCGCAAGCCATTGCGGCTTATGCCCGTAGCGGAATACTTGATATATAAAATATACGATGCGACTATGAATAATGATCGCATGTCAAAATTCTCTTTGTCTGATATAGAGGGAATTGTTTCTGCAGATATCCCTAGAAACCTGCTTCTCAACGCTATAGAATTGCTACGGGAGTACAGAGCTGGTGGAGTGCGTCTTCTTGTAAGGCACGGCAGAAAAGAAAATTATCAATTTTCCATTACAAGAGACGGAATACTGGAAGTTGAACAGAGTATCAACCGTGGAGATTCAATTGCTGCATTCCTTCTTAAGCAGCCAGACGCAGACATTTACGAGATCGCGGGCTTCGACGGGTTATTTTACTTTCCAGCGGAACGGAGTAGTTTCGATGATTGGTCCCCACTGGAAATCGATCGGGAGAACGATGAATTCAAGTCGACTGTTGAGGTAATTGAAGAATCGATCGAGCTAATCCGTGGCGACTATTGAATTTTCAGAGAAATATCCAGAGCAACGAGCAGGCGTACTTGACGCACTTCGAGAAGGCTTGGAATGGCTAAGGAATAAAACGCCGTCAGCAAATATTCTAAAGAATCTTCTTGTCGAGCCGCTTCGTTGGATTGCTGTTAATTTCGGTAAAAGTATGCTTGGAAATGCAGGAAAGATAGCAGCGGAAAAAGTAATGAAGTTGATCTTTTCTTCGATGTAAGTTCCAAACTCACCGTCCCCTCTTCCCCTTGTATTTCGGCCGCTTGCCCGCGATCCCCTCCGTGCTCCTCCCCGCCGGACGCACGAAACCTGCGGCCCCCAGCGGCCTCTCGCGGTCCGTCCCCGGCCCCATGTCGTCGAGGCCGGGCTTCGCCACGCGGGAGCCTCCGCCGCGGCGCTTCTCGCCGTAGCCGCCGGCGGCGGTCTCGATGTCGCGCTGGCGGGTCATCGGATCGTCGCCGATGAGCAACTCCGTCGCCTGGAGGCGCTTGAGCTCGTCGCGGAGCCTCGCGGCTTCCTCGAATTCGAGGTTTCCGGCGGCCTCGCGCATGCGCTTCTCGAGATCGGCCATGACGGCCTTGAGATTGTGCCCGACCGTCTCGGCGCTCTTCGCGAGACCGGTGTCGACGCGCACGTGGTCGCGCTCGTAGACGCTTTCGAGGATGTCGCCGATATTGCGCTTGACGCTCTCGGGGGTGATCCCGTGCTCGGCATTGTAGGCGAGCTGCTTCTCGCGGCGGCGCGTCGTCTCCGCGATGGCGCGCTCCATCGAGCCGGTGACCTTGTCCGCGTAGAGGATGCAGCGGCCGTCGACATTGCGCGCGGCGCGGCCGATGGTCTGGATCAGCGAGGTCTCGGAGCGAAGGAAGCCCTCCTTGTCGGCGTCGAGAATGGCGACGAGGGCGCATTCCGGGATGTCGAGCCCCTCGCGCAGGAGGTTGATTCCCACCAGCACGTCGAAGGCCCCGAGGCGCAGGTCGCGCAGGATCTCGATGCGCTCCAGCGTGTCGATATCCGAATGCATGTAGCGCACGCGAACGCCGTTCTCGTGGAGATATTCGGTCAGGTCTTCCGCCATGCGCTTCGTGAGCACGGTGACGAGGCTGCGGTAGCCGGCGGCGGCCACCTCGCGGACCTCGCCGAGAAGGTCGTCGACCTGCGTGCGGGCGGGGCGGATGTCGACCGGCGGGTCGACGAGGCCGGTCGGGCGGATGACCTGCTCGGCGAAGACGCCGCCGGTCTGCTCCATCTCCCAGCGGCCGGGCGTCGCCGAGACATGCACCGATTGCGGGCGCATCAGGTCCCATTCCTCGAAGCGCAGCGGGCGGTTGTCGAGGCAGGAGGGCAGGCGGAAACCGAACTCCGCGAGCGTCGCCTTGCGGCGGAAGTCGCCCCTGTACATGCCCCCGATCTGCGGGACGGTGACGTGGCTCTCATCGGTGAAGACGAGGGCGTTGTCGGGCAGGTACTCGAACAGGGTTGGCGGGGGCTCGCCGGGGCGGCGGCCGGTGAGGTAGCGCGAATAGTTCTCGATGCCGTTGCAGGCGCCCGTCGCCTCGATCATCTCGAGGTCGAAGCTTGTGCGCTGCTCCAGGCGCTGGGCCTCAAGGAGCCGTCCCATGCGGGTCAGCTCCTGCACGCGCCATTTCAGCTCCCCCTTGATGCCCTTGACCGCCTGCTGCAGCGTCGGGCGCGGGGTGACGTAGTGGCTGTTGGCGTAGACCTTGACGAATTCGAGCTCCGCCGTCTTCTGCCCCGTGAGCGGGTCGAATTCCACGATCTGCTCGATCTCGTCGCCGAACAGGCCGATCCGCCAGGCGCGGTCTTCCAGGTGGGCGGGGTAGAGTTCGATCACGTCGCCGCGCACGCGGAAGGTGCCGCGCGCGAAATCGGACTGGATGCGCTTGTATTGCAGCGCCACGAGATCCGCGATGAGCTGGCGCTGGTCGATCCGCTCGCCGAGCTTCAGCGAGAACGCCATCGCCGTGTAGGTCTCGACCGAGCCGATGCCGTAGATGCAGGAAACGGAGGCGACGATGATGACGTCGTCCCGCTCCAGAAGCGCCCGCGTCGCCGAGTGGCGCATGCGGTCGATCTGCTCGTTGATCGAGGATTCCTTCTCGATGAACGTGTCCGAGCGCGGGACATAGGCCTCGGGCTGATAGTAGTCGTAATAGGAGACGAAATACTCGACGGCGTTATCCGGGAAGAAGCTCTTGAACTCTCCGTAAAGCTGCGCCGCCAGCGTCTTGTTCGGGGCGAGGATCAGCGCCGGGCGCTGCGTCTCCTCGATGACCTTCGCCATGGTGAAGGTCTTGCCCGATCCGGTGACGCCCAGAAGCACCTGGTCGCGCTCCTGCGAATCCACCCCCTTCACGAGTTCCGCGATCGCCGTCGGCTGGTCGCCCGCGGGCTGGTAGTCGCTCTTCATGACGAAGGGGCGCCCGCCCTCCGATTTCTCGGGACGCGCTGGACGATGGGGAACCCAGGCCTTGCCGTCCTTGAAGAGCGGATTGCCTTCGGTCAGGAGTCGCTCAAGCGACTGCATCGTCGCCGAGACCGCATCGGAGGCGAGGACCGGTGTCGATCCGGAGTCGAATCCCGCCTGAGGAGCCTCGCCGAACCCGTCATCCGAATAGGCGCTCACATGGGGCTTGTTCAGCGCCGGGTTGAGGAGCTCCGCGAGATGGGCGTCGAGGGGCTTGAGCTCGGGCTTCGATGCCTTCGCGCCCGTCCGCTTCGCGCCCGTCTTGCGGGGGCTTCCGGTGGCCGCCGGAGAGGCAGGGGGGGATGATGGGGATTTCGCCATGCGCGCAATATGGGGCGAGTCCCGCTCCCGTGGAAGGGCGCATCGATGCGTCGCGCGCTGGGCTTACCCCACCTGGATGCGGGCTTCGAGTCCGAGCAGCTTGCCGAGCTGGCGCATGCGCCCGAGGAGGCGTTCGCCGGCCAGCGGTGCCATGTCGTCAGGCAGGCCGAGGATCAGCCGGTCGCCCCGCACGAACAGCGCCGTCTTCGGCAGGACGCCCTCCATCGCCACGGAGATGGGATAGGCCACGCGGAAGGTCCCCGCGAGGATGCGCGCGAGATCGATCAGGCGCGGCGTCGCGAGGCTCTTGAGCTCGAGGCTCGCCCGCTCGATCGCGAGACCCTCGTGGCGGAAGAAGTTCGACAGGGCGAGGAAGGCGCGGCCGGGATGATCGATCCCAACGAAGGCTGCGTTCGCGATGATGTTCACGCTCTGCTCGCCCCGATAATCGGGATGCGCGCGCCAGCCGATATCCGCGAGCAGGCACGCCGCGTGACGAAGCCGCTGCTCGTCCTCGGTCTCCGAGAGCTTGAGCGTTTCGAAAAGCCGGTCCGTCCAACCGATCAGCTCGACGCAATGGCCGGGGGAGCGGGAGCGCAGGAGATTGAAGTCCGCCGCGGCGGTGATCAGCGGGTCGATGCCCTTCAGCTCGTCGTCGAGGCGCTCGTAAAGGATGCCCTCGCGCACGCCCAGCGCCGAGGTGACGATCGCCTTTGGCTTGCCGACGCGGATGATCTCCTCGAGCACGATCGCCCCGTAGGCGAGGAGCGGACGGCGGGCGCTGGAGATCGCGTTGATCTCCTTGAGGGTCGAGGTGTCGCTCTTCTCGAGCAATTCGAGAAAGGCGAGCCCGTCCTGCGGCTCGATCCGGTAGTCGTGCATGACGCGCAGCGGATAGCCGCGCGCGGCCATGTGCAGCCGCGCCAGCGCGCGCCAGGTCCCGCCGACGGCGTAGAACATCCGGCCGCTCAGCGCCTGGAGCGGAGCTGCTCCCTCCAGCGCATCGCGCACGATCTTGCGCGCCTTGCGGGGGGAATTGTCCGAGAGGTCCTGCAGGGCGAGGCCGCCAAGCTGGAGCGTCACTCCGGCTCCGGCCTCGATCCCCTTCACGTCGACGAGTTCCAGGCTTCCGCCCCCGAGATCGCCGACGATGCCGTCGGGGCGATGGAAGCCGGAGATGACGCCGAGCGCGGAGAGTTCGGCCTCGCGCGCCCCCGACAGGAGCTCGATCGGCTGGCCCAGGATAGCCTCCGCCCGGGCCAGGAAGTCCGGACCGTTCTGCGCGTCCCGCGCGGCCGCGGTGGCGAGGACGCGGACATCGCCGACGCGGATCGTGGCGCAGAGCACCCGGAACCGCGCCAGCGCCTGAAGCGCGCGTTCCACCGCCTCCTCGTCGAGCCGGCCCGTCGAGACGACGTTGCGGCCGAGGCCGCACAGGACTTTCTCATTATAAATCGGCGTCGGCGCCCTGGTGAGGCCTTCATAGGCCACGAGGCGGACCGAGTTGGAGCCGATGTCGATGATCGCGACCGGGCGGCCGACTTTCAGCCTGCCCGGCGCATCGTCCCGCATCAGGAACTGTTCAGTTGCGATGTCCACGTTTCGGCAACGATCGAGGGCTGGAGGTCTTCAGGGACTTGCCGCGCCCCGAGAGGCTCGGATTGGTCATGAAATACTTGTGCGCGTTGAAAGGTTCCTCCCCCTCGCCGGGGACGATCCTCTCGCACGCGCCGGTGGGGAGTACACGCCAGCTTTGCTGATTGTCGAGCAGATTCGCCATCATGATCTGGTCGAGCACCTGCTGGTGCACGGTCGGATTGAGGATGGGGAGCAGCGCCTCGACGCGCCGGTCCAGGTTTCGCTGCATCAGGTCGGCCGAGGAGATGTAGACATGGGCGTTCGGCCCGGGCAGCCCCTCACCGTTCCCGAAGGCGTAGATGCGGCTGTGCTCGAGGAACCGTCCGACGATCGACTTGACCCGGATATTCTCGGAAAGTCCGGGGATGCCCGGCTTCAGGCAGCAGATGCCGCGGACGACGAGATCGATCTGGACCCCCGCGCTGCTCGCCTCGTAGAACGCATCGATGATCTCGTGATCGACGAGCGAATTGCACTTGCACCAGATCGCAGCGGGGCGCTTTGCCTTCGCATGAGCGATCTCCTCGCGGATGTGCTGAAGCAGGCGCTTCTTCAGGGTGACCGGCGAGACGGCCATGCGCTCGAGCTCGGCGGGCTCCGCGTATCCGGTGATGAAATTGAAGATCCGCGCCACGTCGCGCGCGATCACCGGATCGGCCGTGAAGAACGAAAGGTCGGTGTAGATGCGCGCCGTGATCGGATGGTAGTTCCCCGTTCCCACGTGGCAATAGGTGATGAGCTGACCGCCCTCCCGGCGCACGACCATCGAGAGCTTCGCGTGGGTCTTCAGCTCGATGAAGCCGAAGACAACCTGAGCATGGGCGCGTTCGAGATCACGCGCCCAGCGGATATTGGCCTCCTCGTCAAACCGCGCCTTCAGCTCGACGAGGGCCGTCACCGACTTGCCGGCCTCCGCCGCCTCCGCAAGGGCGGCGACGATCGGCGACTGGGACGATGTCCGGTAGAGGGTCTGCTTGATCGCGACCACATTCGGATCGCGGGCGGCCTGGAACAGGAACTGGACGACCGAATCGAAGGATTCGTAGGGGTGATGGACGATGATGTCCTTCTGGCGGATCGCCGCGAAGCTGTCCCCGCCCTGCTCCCGGATACGCTCCGGAAAGCGCGGATTGTAGGGCTTGAACTTGAGGTCCGGCCGCTCCAGCGCCACGAGCTGCGACAGCTCCGTCAGCGCCAGCATGCCATCCACGGTCACCACCTCGTCGGCGGCGACATCGAGTTCGGAGGCGACGAAGATCGTCAGGTCCTCCGGCATGCGCTCCTCGACCTCGAGGCGGATCACGACGCCGCGGCGGCGCTCCTTCAGGGCCGTCTCGAAGACCCGTACCAGGTCCTCCGCCTCTTCCTCGATCTCCAGATCGGAATCGCGGATCACGCGGAAGCTGCCCTGGCCGATCAGCTCGTAGCCGGGGAAGAGTCGTCCCGTATGGATGACGATTGCCTGTTCGAGCGCGATGAAGCGGCTCGCGCCGGTCTCGGCAAAATCGGGGAGCCTGATGAAACGGTCGATCTTGAGGGGGAGGCGGATCAGGGCGTTGAGCAGGCGGCCATCGCTCTGCCGGCGCAGCTTGAGCGCGATCGACATGCCCAGGTTGGGGATGAACGGGAACGGATGCGCCGGATCGATCGCCAGCGGCGTCAGGATCGGGAAGATGTGGTGCAGGAAGTGATCTTCCAGCCATGCCCTTTCCGATTTCGAGAGGCTCTCGCCGCCGGCCAGCACGATCCCCTCGTGGAGCAGCTCGTCGCGCAACTCGCGCCAGCGCGTCTGCTGGTCGGTCGTCAGGGTGGCGACCTCCTGTCCGATCCGGGACAATTGCTCGCTGGGCGTGAGCCCGTCCTGCGAGACGGCTGTGAGGTTCTCCCGCACCTGGCTCTTCAGGCCTGCGACGCGGACCATGAAGAACTCGTCGAGATTGTTCGCCGATATGGAAAGAAAGCGCACCTGCTCGAGCAGCGGGTGGTTCGTGTTCGATGCCTCTTCCAGAACCCGGCGGTTGAACTGCAGCCAGGAGAGCTCGCGGTTGACGAAGCGATGCGGGGTGTTCCGCATGGCCGCGCCTTCGGGCGGCTCTCCCTTCTGCACGACGGGCGGGCTTTCGACAGATGCAATTTCCTCCGCTTCCGCGGGGCTCATGATGGCGCGCAAGACGCTTTCTCCTCGCCGCCGCGGGCGACGTTGTCCGGACGGCGATTTCACAACAGCTCCATGACGTTCTCATGATACACGATCGTCAATCCTCTTCGAGCCCGTCCGAAGACGGATTTCCCGCGGCGCCCGCCAGAGCCTCGACGACTTCGAGGGCCAGATTGCGGGTGATTCGCCGCCCCCGCTGCAGCGCCTCGCGATCGAGAGCCGCCACGACCTCTCCCGCCATGGCGAGCGAACGGTCGATGCGCAGGGCGAGCGTCTCCACGACGCGCGTGTCGACCACGAGCTGGCGATCGACGAACAGCTTCACCAGCACCGCCTTCAGCAGGGCGTCATCGGGCGCTTCGATCCTCACGCCCGGCGCAAGGCGAAGGCGCGACAGGAGGTCCGGGACCCGGATGTTCCAGGCGGAGGGAGGCGCACTTGCCGTGAGAAGCACCGAGGTCTTCTGCTCCCGGGCGAGATTGAGCAGGTGGAACAGGGCGGGTTCGTCCCGCTCGGGGTGGTCCGCATCCTCGATCACGAGTGCGCGATTGGAGACGAGATACGGCACGCGCGGCGCCGTCACCTCGAAGGCGTCGACCGTCCAGGCATGGGCGCACTCCGCCCAGATCGCGGCAAGATGGCTCTTGCCGCTTCCCCGCGGCCCCTCGAGCACGACGATGGGATCTGGCCAGTCGGGCCAGGTCTCGATCAGGCCGTAGGCCTGCTCGTTCGAGGCGCTGACGAGGAAATCCTCGCTTCCGAAGCGAGGCTCCAGCGGGAGATCGAAGGCGAGTTGATCGGCTCCCTTCGCCTGATTGCGCCCTTTGCGGCCGGATTTGCGCTCACTCATCGGGCGGCCCCGGCGGCGTCGCGCGCCCGTCGCTGTAGAGGCTGCTCTGGAGATAGGTTTCGAGCGCAAAGCGGGTCAGCACCCCGACCGCGGCGGCAAGCGGAACCGCGAGGAGGACGCCGACGAAGCCGAACATCGAGCCGAAGGCGAAGAGGGCGAACATCAGCCAGACCGGATGGACGCCGACCGACCGCCCGAGAAGCTTCGGCGACAGGATGTTGCCCTCGACGAACTGCCCGAATGCGAAGATGCCCAGCGTCACGAGGATCCAGAAGTAATCCGGCCAGAACTGGACGATCGCGACGCCGACCGAGAGGATCAGGCCGGTGAGCGAGCCGACATACGGGATGATGCTGAGAAACCCCGCCGTGATCCCGATGAGCGCGCCGAAGTTCAGTCCGATCACCATGAGCGCGACGGCGTAGAATCCGCCGAGTATGAGGCACAGGGTGGCCTGTCCGCGCACGAATCCCGAGAGCGCCTTGTCGATGTCGCGGGCGAGGCGGCGGATCGTCTCCCGATAGCGCAGCGGCAGCCAGCTATCGACGGTGCGGATCATGCGGTCCCAGTCGACGAGGAGGTAGAAGGCCACGACGGGGGTCACGACGAGGAGCGAGAAGACCGAGATCAGCGCCTGGCCCCCGGCGAGGATGGAGCCGAGGAGGGCGACCAGGTACCGGCTTCCCTGAGTCACCATTTCGCCGATGGAGGTTTCAAGATCCTGGCCGGTGGCCTCGATGCCCATGAAGTCCAGGATCGGCCCGCCGCGTTCGATGGCGATCCGCTGAAGCTGGCCGACATAGTTCGGCAGCGAGAGGAGGAAGGCGGTCAGCTCCCGCACCACCAGCGGGACGACGAGCATCATGAAGATGACGAAGATGAGAATGAAGAGGAACAGGATCAGGAGGGTGGCGCCAAGCCTGCCGATCCCCAGCTTCTCGAGGCGATCGGCCACCGGGTCGAGCAGATAGGCGAGGGCGAGCCCGGCGACGAAGGGGAGCAGGATGCCGCTGAAGGTCCAGATGAAGAGTATCAGGACGACAAGCGCCGCAATCCAGAACCCCACCTGCCGCTGGATCGTCATGTCGTCCTCGCCACGGTTGCTGCCGCACCCGAAAGTCAATGTGCCATATGCTTCAGCCAACGGACCAGATAGGCGGCTGCCGTGATGATGGTCAAGGCCACGATGAGGATCATGAACAGGTCCACGAACCAGCGGATGTCGAGGTCGAAGGCGAGGGCTCCGAGCACGACGGCGGCGAAGACGATCTGCAGCGCCGTGTTCGCCTTGCTCACGAACATGGGTTTCACGGCCATGGGCTGCGCCATCACCCAGGACACCATGAAGGCCATCACGATCATGATGTCGCGCGAGACCACGATGATCGCCAGCCATGCGGGAATCTGCCCGACGATGGCGAGCGTGATGTAGATCGAGACGAGGAGCGCCTTGTCCGCGAGCGGGTCGATGACCGCGCCGAACTCGCTTCGCATGTCGAAGCGCCGGGCGATGTAGCCGTCGACGCCGTCCGAAATCCCCGCAATGGCGAAGAGGGCGAAGGCGGTCACCCATTCCTCCTGAAGGATCATCACGATCAGGTAGGGGATGATCACGAGGCGGAAGACCGTAATGATGTTGGGTATCGTCATGCCGCGCCGCCCGGGTTCCACTCATCACAGGGATAGGTGACGCGCCGGGGGCGCGGCAAGCCGCTTTTGCGCGGGAATCTTCCGGATTCGGCGTATCTTTGCTTGCGCGACGGGGCGAGCGGCCTTAACTGCGCGCAATCCGGAAGAGCAGATCCGCTGGGAGCAGGGGCGTTTCATGGCAGAGAAGCCGCGCAACGGTTTGACCTATGCAGAGGCTGGCGTCGATATCGACGCGGGCAACGCGATGGTCGAAGCCATCAAGCCGCTCGTGCGCGCGACGCGCCGCCCCGGCGCGGACGGCGAGATCGGAGGCTTCGGCGGGTTGTTCGACCTCAAGGCCGCCGGCTTCTCCGATCCCATCCTCGTCGCCGCCAATGACGGCGTCGGCACCAAGGTGAAGATCGCGATCGAGACGGGTATCCACGACACTGTCGGGATCGATCTCGTGGCCATGTGCGTGAACGACCTCGTGGTCCAGGGCGCCGAGCCGCTCTTCTTCCTCGACTACTACGCCACCGGCAAGCTGGACCCTGCCGCAGGCGTGGCAATCGTGAGGGGCATCGCGGAAGGCTGCCGGCGCGCGGGCTGCGCGCTGATCGGCGGAGAGACGGCGGAGATGCCGGGGCTCTACTCCGGCGGCGACTACGACCTCGCGGGCTTCGCAGTCGGCGCGGCCGAGCGCGGGCGGCTCCTGCCGACGAACGACCTCGCGGCGGGCGACGTGATCCTCGGCCTCCCGTCCTCGGGCGTACACTCCAATGGCTTTTCGCTCGTACGCCGCATCGTCGCCCGCGAAGGGCTTGCCTGGGACGCCCCGGCCCCGTTCGATTCTTCGCGCAAGCTTGGCGAGGCGCTTCTCGAGCCGACGCGCATTTACGTGAAGCCGCTCCTTGCGGCGATCCGGGAGACGTCGGGCATCAAGGCGCTCGCGCACATCACCGGCGGCGGCTTCCCCGACAACATCCCGCGGGTCCTCCCCGAAGGACTGGGCGCGCATCTCGACCTTGCGGCCATTGCGGTTCCTTCGGTTTTCGCCTGGCTCGCCGAGGCTGGCGGCGTTGCGGAGGAGGAAATGCTGCGGACCTTCAACTGCGGCGTCGGCATGATCGCCGTGGTCTCGCCGCAGGCCGAGGAGCGGGTTGTTCGTGCGCTCCAGGATGCGGGCGAGAAGCCTTTCAGGCTCGGCCGGATGACGTCCGGCGTCGAAGGCGCCCGCGTGACCTATGAGGGTGCGTTGCTGCGATGACCGGGAAGAAGCGCGTCGCGATCCTGATCTCGGGGCGGGGATCGAACATGGCGTCGCTGATCGCGGCTGCGCAGGAAGAATCCTATCCGGCCCAGATCGCCCTCGTTCTCTCGAACCGGCCTGCCGCCGGCGGTCTCGATCGGGCGCGCGAGGCAGGTATAGAGGCGGTCGCGATCGACCACAAGGCTTACGCGGATCGTGAAACGTTCGAGCGCGCCGTGGACGAGACATTGCAGGTTGCAAAGGTCGACATAGTCTGCCTCGCTGGCTTCATGCGGGTGCTCACCCCCTGGTTCGTCTCGCGCTGGGTCGGGCGGATGGTCAATATCCATCCCTCGCTGCTGCCGCTGTTTCGCGGCACGCATACGCATCGGCAGGCGCTCGAGGCAGGCGTTCGCGTGCATGGCTGCAGTGTCCACTTCGTCGTGCCCGAGCTCGATTCCGGGCCGATCATCGCCCAGGCTTGCATTCCCGTATTCCCGGGGGATGATGAAGACGCGCTTGCCGCTCGTGTGCTCGTACGTGAGCATGAAATCTACCCGCAGGCGTTGGCGGATCTCGCCTCCGGGGCGGTGCGCCTCTCCGGAGCACGGGCGGTGTGGGCGGGGGCGCAAGGGCAGGCACAATAGGTTGCTGTTTTCTACCTGAAGCACGCAACGGTTTCTAAGGAAATTCAACCTACGCTTGGCGTCCGATTACAAGTCGAGACGACATGAAGCCCTTCTCATTCTCACAGCCGCGCACCTCGAATGGACTGCTATCGCGGTTGGTCTGGTGGACGGCGATCCTGCTCTCGGGGACAATCCTGTTCGGGGCTGCGCTCGTGCACCTAACAGCCTGGTGGGGAAACAAGCAGGCGGCGGTGAACGAGCACTTTCGCATCAACTCCGCGATCATGCAGCGCGCCGAGTTCCTCGGCAAGACGCTCGAAGGGATTGTCCGGGCCATCGGGGAGGAGGCGCCGCACGAAAAGCTGTCGGCCTTCGCAGAGCCTCATTTCGACTTCGTCGGCGTGGGATCGCTCGACAAGAGGGGAGACATTGTCAGCTGGCTTTTCCTTCGCGCCAAGCCGGAATTGGCGGACGGGGCCTCGAGCAATTTCGGCGATATCATCCCGAAGCGGAAGGGAGACCTGCATAATTCCGTCTTCCTCGCGATAGATGGCGCCCTGACCGTGAGGGCGGCGGTTCGCTTGAGCGATGACCGGGTTCTTGTCGGCCTGCATCGGCTGGCTCACGAAGAACTGCGCCTGATCGCGGAACTCACGGCGATCTCTGATTTCGCGATGATCCGGGGGGAGATACCCGAAGGCCGCAACGGGGTGAGCCTGGTGGATGTCGTGACGGGGGAGCCGATAAGCCTCACCTGGTCGGGTTCAAGGCCGGGCGACTACATGCGCAACATGGTCGCATCGGCGGCGGCCGCGCCGGTGGCGCTGACATTCATTCTGTTCGCGCTGGTGGTGGTGAACACGCGACGGATCGCGCGGGATCTCGCGGCGTCCCAGGCCCGGGCGGAGAGCCTTGCCGGTCGCGATCCGCTTTCGGGCCTGCCGAATCGCCTCCTCTTCAGCGATCGGCTCGACCAGGAACTGGCCGCCCTGAAGAGGCAGGAGGAGGGGCTCGCCCTGATGTTCCTGGATCTCGATCGCTTCAAGGAGGTCAACGACACCTACGGCCACCAGGCGGGGGACGAACTGATCAAGCAGGTCGCCCGGCGACTTCTGACGGTGCTCCGGGGAGCGGATACGCTTTCGCGCTTTGGCGGCGACGAATTCGCCATCATCCAGACAGGCGTGAAGTCGGACGAGGACGCCGAAGCGCTCGCCCGAAGAATCCTGCTTGCGCTGACAGACCCCTTCGACCTCGGGGGGACCCCGGTCAATATCGGCGTGTCGATCGGCATCGCGATGGCCCCGCGGCACGCGATGGATCGCGAGAGCCTCATGCGCCTCGCCGACACCGCTCTCTACGAAGCCAAGAGCGAGGGGCGCAACCGCTACAGCTTCTTCCTGCAGCAGATGGATGAAGCAATTCGCATGCGGAAGGTCGTGGCGGACGATCTTCGCGAAGCCATCGCGAGCGACCAACTGACGGTTCATTATCAGCCCATCTATTCCTCAACCGGAGACCGGATCGTCTCCCTCGAGGCGCTCGTGCGCTGGCCGCACCCGAGCCAGGGGATGATCCCGCCCGCCAAGTTCATCCCGCTCGCCGAGCAGAGCGGATTGGTCATCCCCCTCGGCGAATGGGTGCTGCGCCGCGTCTGCCGGGACGGCCATCGCTGGCCAGGGGTGCGCATCGCCGTGAACGTCTCGCCAATCCAGTTTCGGCAGCGCGACTTCGTCCAGGACGTGCTGGACATTGTCCAGAAGGCGAATTTTGATCCGGCGCGACTGGAGCTCGAACTGACGGAGGGTGTCGTTGTCGAGGATGCCGATGCCGCCGAGGCTGCAATGATGCGGCTTCGCGCGCATGGTTTCCATCTGGCGCTCGACGATTTCGGATCGGGCTACTCGTCGCTGATCTATCTGAGGCGCTTCGCCTTCGACAAGATCAAGATCGACCGCTCGTTTCTCGAAAGCATGGAGGCGACGGGAGAATCGGCGATCCTCGTCCACTCGATCGTGCATCTCGGCCGCGCACTGGGGCTCACGGTCACGGCCGAAGGCGTCGAGACCAAGGAGCAGCATCGCTTCCTGCAGGCGCTCGGTTGCCACGAACTGCAAGGCTATCTCTTTTCAAAGCCGCTATCCGCTTCGGAAATCGATGCGCTTCTCGGCGTCGAGGTCCATGAGCGATCCCGCGTTTCCGCCGCCTGACCCGCGGATCAGAACGGCCACCAGGCCGTGGGCAGGAAATACTCCGCGGCATGGGTCAGCCCAAGGCCGAGGCCGACAATGACCGCGATATCCACCAGCGCGACGGCCACGCCGGCCGCGACCCAGTAACCATCGCGCTGCAGCATTCCGAAGCCGATCAGGATGATCGCAATCGCGGGGGGCGTGTTTCCGACGATGGGAATGGGCAGCGCCATGATGATGGCCATCACGATGATCAGGATGCCCAGGGGCTGCCGGGCGCGCAACCGCGTCAACCGGATCGCGCGCGGCTTGCTCCAGCGCTCCACGCGCTGCAGCTTGGGCACGACCCAGTTGATGACCCGTACGAGTTGATGGGTGGGGACAGATTTGTAGCCAAGGCGCTGCGGAACCCAGATCGAGGTGCGTCCGATCGCCAGCTGGCTCGCCACGAGCAGGATCCCGACCGCCGCGACAGTCGAGAAGCCGGGGGGCATCGGAATGCTGATCGGGGCTGCGAACAGGATCAGGAGCACGCCGAATGCGCGGGCCCGCAGCCGCGCGAGAATCTCGAAGAGAGAAACCCTCTCACCGCTCGGATGCGCGGCGAGACGCGCAAGGATTTCAGACGTCTTGAGCACCCATCAGCCCGGTCATGTCGTTCTCGCGGCTATATGGGCACGATTCGCGTGTTCCGATAGTCTGCTCCCGCAAGCCGACAAGGTTCAGTGGATCGTCATGATCCCTCCCACCGCTTTGAATTCCGCCGGTTTGATGAGCTTGTCGTGGGCGACGGTGACGGAATGGAGAAGCCCCTCGATCTCCCGCTTCCAGAAATCGAGGAAGCGATGAAGGACCGGGAAGTCCGGTGCGAGGTCGTATTCCTGCCAGATGAAGTTCTGCAGGATTCCCGGGTGGTCGGGCAGGCGGTAGAGGATATTGGCCGTGGTGAGGCCGTAACCGTCGAGCTGCTTGATGAAGGCAGGTGAAACCATCCGACTTTCTCCAGGTTCAGATCATCTCCGCGCGTATTCTCCGCTTGCTCAAGAATGCCTGCGGTTGTAGAAGGCTTCAACAAAAAAATCGAAAAATACAACAATGCCAATTTGTTAGCAGCGGTTGCTGATGAGTGCTGCCAGCTGCGCTCCGATGGGGTGAGGCTACGTGCTGGCACTCGTCTTGGAGAGTGCCAAAATTTTTTCGTCGACCTCTTGAAGATGCCGCGAGGCGAAACCAACTCGCCGCCAGAAGCTTGGCGGCGCGGTGCCGCGCGCCGGGTTTCTCGTGAGGATCATCACGATCTCGCAACAATTGGAGAGACGAAAAATGACGTTCCGTCCTTTGCATGACCGTGTTCTGGTTCGGCGCATCGAGGCCGACGAAAAGACCGCCGGCGGAATCATCATCCCCGATACAGCCAAGGAAAAACCACAGCAGGGCGAGGTGATCGCCGTCGGCCCCGGCGCGCGTGACGAGAAGGGCGCTCTGGTCGCTCTCGACGTCCAGCCCGGCGACCGCGTCCTTTTCGGCAAGTGGTCCGGCACCGAAGTGCGCATCGACGGCGAGGATCTCCTGATCATGAAGGAGAGCGACATTCTCGGCGTCCTCGCCTCGACCGAAGCCCGGAAGCAGGCCGCCTGACAAGGGGCCAGGCTCGATATCGTCATGTCTCTGAAGGAGTGACAGAAATGGCAGCCAAGGAAGTCAAATTCGCCGCCGACGCGCGCGAACGCATGCTGCGCGGCGTCGACATTCTCGCCGACGCGGTCAAGGTGACGCTCGGCCCGAAGGGCCGCAACGTCGTGATCGACAAGTCCTTCGGCGCTCCGCGCATCACGAAGGACGGCGTCACCGTCGCCAAGGAAATTGAGCTTGCCGACAAGTTCGAGAACATGGGCGCGCAGATGGTCCGCGAGGTCGCCTCGAAGACCAACGATCTCGCCGGCGACGGCACGACGACCGCGACGGTTCTCGCCCAGGCCATCGTCCGCGAGGGCGCCAAGGCGGTCGCCGCCGGCATGAACCCGATGGACCTCAAGCGCGGCGTCGACATGGCCGTCGAGGCGATCGTGGCGGACCTGAAGGCCAACGCGCGCAAGATCCAGAACAACGACGAGATCGCCCAGGTCGGCACCATCTCGGCCAACGGCGATTCCGAGATCGGCCGCTATCTGGCCGAGGCGATGGCCAAGGTCGGCAACGAGGGCGTGATCACGGTCGAGGAAGCCAAGAGCTTCGAGACCGAGCTCGACATCGTCGAGGGCATGCAGTTCGACCGCGGCTATCTCTCGCCGTATTTCGTGACGAATTCCGAGAAGATGCGCGTGGAGCTGGAGGATGCCTACATCCTCATCCACGAGAAGAAACTGTCCTCGCTCCAGGCGATGCTCCCGGTCCTCGAGGCCGTCGTTCAGACCGGCAAGCCACTCGTCATCATCGCCGAGGACATCGAGGGCGAGGCGCTCGCGACCCTCGTCGTGAACAAGCTCCGCGGCGGGCTCAAGGTCGCGGCCGTCAAGGCCCCCGGCTTCGGCGACCGCCGCAAGGCCATGCTCCAGGACATCGCGATCCTCACCGGCGGCACGGCGATCTCCGAGGACCTCGGCATCAAGCTCGAGAACGTCACCCTCGACATGCTCGGCCGCGCCCGCAAGGTCGTGATCGAGAAGGAGAACACCACCGTCGTCGATGGCGCCGGCGCGAAGGCGGACATCGACGCGCGGGTCGCCCAGATCAAGGCCCAGATCGAGGAGACCACCTCGGACTACGACCGCGAGAAGCTCCAGGAGCGCCTCGCCAAGCTCGCCGGCGGCGTCGCCGTGATCCGCGTGGGCGGCGCGACCGAGGTCGAGGTGAAGGAGCGTAAGGACCGCGTCGACGATGCCATGCATGCGACGAAGGCGGCCGTCGAGGAGGGCATCCTGCCCGGCGGCGGCGTCGCGCTGCTTCGCTCGGTCAAGGCGCTCGACAAGCTCACCCCGGCCAATGACGACCAGAAGACGGGGATCGAGATCGTGCGCCGCGCGATCCAGGCTCCGGCGCGCCAGATCGTCCTGAACGCGGGCGAGGATGGCTCGATCGTGGTCGGGAAGGTGCTCGAGAACGCCGATTATGCTTTCGGCTTCAACGCCCAGACCTCCGAGTTTGGAGACATGTTCAAGTTCGGCGTGATCGATCCGGCCAAGGTCGTGCGGACGGCTCTCCAGGACGCCGCGTCGGTCGCGGCGCTCCTTATCACCACAGAGGCGATGGTCGCCGAGTTGCCTAAGAAGGAAACCGCCCCGGCCATGCCGGGCGGCGGCATGGACTTCTGACGAAGAAACGAGGCGGGCGCGGTCCCGCCTCTCCCGGCGGGAGCCGCCGGCCGGCTTGGGGCATCTGCGCTCAGGCCGGCTCGGCGGCTTTCTCGTTTTCTTGCGGGGGACCTGAATAATCCTCCTCTCCGCGCGGATCGAGCGGGGCCGCCACGGGCGTGGTGCGCGGAAGCGTCTGGAACGGCCCCTGCTGGTCGGCGGGAACTGAGGGGCGGGCCTTCAGCCGCCACGCCGCAAAGGCGATCGAGGCCAGGCCGATGACGGAGGTGAACAGGAAAAGCCCGTTGGGGCCGGCAAAATTCATGACGAAGGCGGCAAGCGGCGGGCCGATCGTCGCACCGGCGGAATAGGAGAGCACGAGGCCGCCGCTCGCTGCGATACGCTCGTCGCGTTCGAGATGGTCGTTCGTGTGCGCGACGCAGAGCGGGTAGAGCACGAAGGCGATGCCCCCGAAGAGGGCGCCGAGAAGCATGACGACGAGTTCCCCGCCCGCCGGCGCGGCGATCATCGCGACGCTGACAATCGCCCCCGCGACGATCACGGCGACGATTACCTTGCGGCGGTCGAAGTGATCGGACAGGCGTCCGACCGGCCATTGCAGCAGGACGCCGCCGAAGATCACGGCGCTCATGAAGGTCGCCGTCTGCGACAGATCGAAGCCGATCCCCGACGCGTAGAGGGGAGCGAGGCTGTAGACGGCTCCCAGGACAAGCCCCGACGAGACGCAGCCGAATATCCCGAGCGGAGAGGCTTCATACAACCGCCTGAAACTGAGCGAGGCGATGTCGGGGAGGAGCGGTGGCGCCATCCGCGTCATCGCCACCGGTATCGCCGCGAGGCTCATGAGAATGCCGACGATCACGAAGAGCAGAAACCCGGTCTCGTCCGGGAAGCGCAGAATGAATTGTCCGGCTGCCTGCGACAGATAGAGGCACGTCATGTAGGTGGCGAGGATGGCGCCGCGATTCTGCGTCGACGCGCTGTCGTTGAGCCAGCTCTCGATGCAGACGAACAAACCCGCCATGCAAAATCCTTGAACGAGCCGCAACCCCGCCCATGCAACGGAATTCTCCAGGACCGGATAGGCGAGGGTGCAGGCGGCCATCAGCGAGGCGAAGGCGGTGAACGCGCGGATGTGCCCGATCCGCGTGACGAGGCGGAACGTCTGCAGGGAGCCCGCGGTCAGGCCGGCGAAATAGGCCGCCATGACGATGCCGATCACGATCGTCGACGCCTGCGCCGCCTCAAGCCTGACGCTGACAAGGGTTGAGAGTGGGCCCGCCCCGGCCATGAGGAGGCTCACCGCGACGAGGAGTACGAGGATTGAGCGCAGCGCCGCCTTCATGAATCGCCTACCGCCGGGAGACCATCATGCGGAGCAGCTTCCGGGCGTCGAGGCGGTGGATTCCGCTTCCGCCGGTAACCAGAAAGCAATTCTTGGCTGTTTTCATCAAAATATGCACTTTGTAAGTCAGCGTCCGGATAGCCATTTCCGGAATTCGTGCGACACTCAGTGTGGTGAGTCGAATCGGTGCGGGGCCAGAATCGGAAGCGAGAGATCTGCGACGACATGTTATCTGGCCCCAGCCGCATTTACCGGGGAACCTGAAGCGTAAGCACCGGGTTTGCTTGACGGTGGTGACAGAACATGGGGCGAGGAACGATGTATCCGAGCGACGACCTTTTCTCCTCTTTCGTGCGTACCTATGAGGCGCGCCGGGAAGCTGAAATGTCCCTGGCGGAGTATCTCGAGGGTTGTCGCAGCGACCCGATGATGTTTGCAAGCGCTCCTGAGCGGATCCTCGCGGCGATCGGGGAACCGGAGATGCTCGACACCTCCAAGGACGCGCGCCTCGGCCGGATTTTCATGAACCGGACGATCAGGGTCTACCCGGCCTTTTCCGAATTCTACGGCATGGAGGAAACGATCGAGCGAATCGTCTCGTTCTTCCGTCATGCGGCGCAGGGGCTGGAGGAGCGCAAGCAGATCCTTTACCTGCTCGGCCCCGTCGGCGGCGGCAAATCGTCCCTGGCGGAGCGCCTGAAGGCGCTGATGGAAGTCCATCCTGTTTACGTCCTCAAGGCTGGAAACGAGATCAGCCCGGTCTTCGAGAGTCCCCTCGGCCTCTTCGATCCCGAGACCATGGGTGAAACGCTGGAGGACCGTTACGGCATTCCCCGGCGGCGGCTCAGCGGCCTGATGAGCCCGTGGGCGCTCAAGCGGCTGGATGAGTTCGGCGGCGACATTTCGCGGTTCAAGGTCGTGAAAGTCAATCCGTCGCGGCTCAGGCAGATCGCCATCTCGAAGACGGAGCCGGGGGACGAGAACAACCAGGACATCTCGTCGCTCGTCGGGAAGGTCGATATCCGCAAGCTGGAAATGCTCTCGCAGAACGATCCGGACGCATACTCCTACTCGGGCGGCCTGAACCGCGCGAACCAGGGCATTCTTGAATTCGTCGAGATGTTCAAGGCCCCGATCAAGATGCTCCACCCGCTGCTGACGGCCACGCAGGAGGGCAACTATGTCGGCACCGAGAATATCGGGGCGATTCCCTTCCAGGGAATCATCATGGCCCACTCGAACGAAGCGGAGTGGCAGAGCTTCCGGACGAACAAGAACAACGAGGCCTTCATCGATCGCATCTATGTGATCAAGGTGCCTTATTGCCTGCGCGTCACGGAAGAACAGCGGATCTACGACAAGCTCATCCGCGGTTCGGAGCTGGCGGAGGCGCCCTGCGCCCCCGGCACGCTAGAGATGCTCGCCCGCTTCGCAGTGCTTTCCCGCCTGCGCGAGCATGAGAACTCCAACGTATTCTCGAAGATGCGCGTTTATGACGGCGAGAGCCTGAAGGAGGTCGATCCGCGGGCGCGCTCCATCCAGGAATACCGCGACGCGGCAGGTGTCGACGAGGGAATGGATGGCGTGTCCACCCGCTTCGCCTTCAAGGTGCTGGCGGCGACCTACAATCACGACACGATCGAGATCGCGGCCGACCCCGTCCACCTGATGTACGTCCTCGAGCAGACGGTGCGTCGCGACCAGGTGCCCGAGGAGCAGGAGAAGCGCTATCTCGAGTTCATCAAGGCCGAGCTGGCGCCGCGCTACGCCGAGTTCATCGGCAACGAGATCCAGAAGGCCTATCTCGAGAGCTATCACGATTACGGGCAGAACCTGTTCGATCGCTATGTCGATTATGCGGATGCGTGGATCGAGGATCAGGACTTCAAGGATCCCGATACCGGGCAGCTGCTCAATCGCGAGCTCCTCAACCAGGAGCTGACGAAGATCGAGAAGCCGGCGGGGATCGCCAATCCGAAGGATTTCCGCAACGAGGTGGTCAAGTTCGCCCTGCGCTCGCGCGCAAGCCACGGCGGCAAGAACCCGTCCTGGACCTCCTACGAGAAGATCCGCGAGGTCATCGAACGGCGCATGTTCAGCCAGGTCGAAGACCTTCTGCCGGTCATCAGCTTCGGCTCGAAGAAGGACAGCGACACCGAACGCAAGCATGGCGATTTCGTCGACCGCATGACCGAGCGCGGCTATACCGAGCGTCAGGTCCGACGCCTCGTCGAGTGGTACATGAGAGTGAAGCAAGCTGGTTGAGCTTCGGCTGCATGAGTCGGCCGCAAGAGAAATGAGGCGACTGAATGTATATCGTTGATCGCCGCCTCAATCCTGGCGGTAAGAGCCTGGCGAACCGGCAACGGTTCCTCAGGCGCGCGAAAGCGCTCGTGAAGCGTGCGGTGCGGGACAACTCGAAGGAGCGCAGCATCCGGGACGTGGATGCGGGCGGCGAGGTTTCCATCCCAGTCGATGGCGTGCGCGAGCCCCGTTTTCGCCGCTCGTCGAATGGCGGCCTGCGGGATCACGTGCTGCCGGGCAACAAGGACTACGTCGAGGGCGAGACAATCCCGCGCCCGCCCTCGGGCGCCGGTGGCGGCGGTTCCCAGGGGAGCCCGGACGGGGAGGGAGAGGACGATTTCCGCTTCGCCCTCACCCATGACGAGTTCGTGGACCTGTTTCTGGAAGATCTCGAGCTCCCGGACCTCGCCAAGCGCAAGCTCGCGACGACGGAGCATGTGAGCTGGCGGCGCGCGGGCTTCTCGGTCACGGGCTCTCCGGCCAATCTTGCCCTGACGCGGACGATGCGCAACTCCCTCTCGCGCCGGATCGCCCTGCGGCGTCCGAGGCCGGAGGCGGTGGCCTTGCTGGAGGCCGAGATCGCGGAGCTCGAGCGGACGGGGGACGATCCGCTGCGTCTCGAGGAGGCGCAGGAAGAACTGGCGCGGCTGCGCAAGCGCATCCGGGCCATTCCCTGGATCGATCCGATCGACCTGCGTTATCGCCGCTCCGAGCCTTATCCGAGACCTGTCGCCCAGGCCGTGATGTTTTGCCTGATGGATGTCTCGGGTTCCATGACCGAGCACATGAAGGATCTCGCCAAGCGCTTCTTCACGCTGCTCTATCTATTCCTGAAGCGGCGCTACAAGCATGTCGAGATCGTCTTCATCCGCCATACGCACGAAGCGGCGGAAGTGGACGAGGAGACATTCTTCTATTCGACGGAGACAGGCGGGACCGTGGTCTCCACCGCGCTCGAGGAGATGCGTCGGGTCGTGGCCCAGCGCTTCAACCCGGAGGAGTGGAACATCTACGCGGCGCAGGCGTCCGACGGCGACAATACGTCGAGCGACAACGCGCGCACCGCCTCCCTGCTGACGCAGGAGATCCTGCCGGCCTGCCAGTATTTCGCCTATCTCGAGGTCGGTCGCGAGGATGATCCCTCGCCGATGGGCTTCGGCTATCGCCAGAGCGATCTTTGGCGCACCTACGACATCCTGCGGGAGGCGGGCTCGCCCATCGCGATGCGCAAGGTCAGGCATCGCCGGGACATCTATCCCGTCTTCCGCGACCTGTTTCAGAAAAAGGGCGCGGGCGGCGCCAGCCAGCCGGTCGGGAGCCTGGCCTGGGGAGACCCTTCGACATGAACGCGAAGCTTGCGACGAAGAAGGCGGATAGCGGCGGGACGGGGCTTCTCTTCGAGGGCGCCGACTGGGACTTCAAGACCATCCAGCGGATCCACGACGCGATCGAGGAAATCGGGATAAACGAACTCGGGCTCAGCATCTATCCGAACCAGATCGAGGTGATCACCGCCGAGCAGATGCTCGACGCCTACTCCTCGATCGGAATGCCGCTCTTCTACAAGCATTGGTCCTTCGGCAAGCACTTCGCCGCGCACGAGGCGTCCTACCGGAAGGGGATGCGCGGCCTCGCCTATGAAATCGTGATCAACTCCAACCCCTGCATCTCCTACGTGATGGAGGAGAACACCGCGACCATGCAGGCGCTGGTGATCGCTCACGCTGCGTTCGGTCACAATCACTTCTTCAAGAACAACTACCTGTTCCAGCAATGGACCGACGCGGACGGCATCCTCGACTATCTTGAATTCGCCAAGGGCTACATTGCCGAATGCGAGGAGCGCTATGGCCACGGCCCCGTCGAGCAGTTGCTCGACGCCGCCCATGCGCTGATGGGGCACGCCGTCCATCGCTATCCCCGGAAGATGCACCCCGATCTCCGCTCGGAGGAGATCCGCGAGCGCGAGCGCCGGATCCACGAAGAGCAGATGTATAACGATCTCTGGCGGACCGTTCCCGTCAAGGAGCGCAAGATCGGCGACGACGCCGACCTCATCAGGCGTCGCGCCCTGCTGCAGCTGCCGCAGGAGAACCTTCTTTACTTCCTAGAGAAGAGCGCGCCGCGGCTCGCGCCATGGCAGCGTGAATGCCTGCGGATCGTGCGGCTGATCGCGCAGTACTTCTACCCTCAGGGCCAGACCAAGGTCATGAACGAGGGCTGCGCCACCTATGTCCATTACAAGATCATGAACCGACTGCACGAGAAGGGGCAGATCTCGGACGGGGACATGCTCGAGTTCCTGCGTTCCCATACAAACGTGGTCTATCAGCCGAACTTCAACGAGCCGCATTATTCGGGCATCAATCCCTATGCCCTCGGCTTCGCCATGATGTGCGACATCGAACGGATCTGCACGGATCCGACCGACGAGGATCGGGACTGGTTCCCGGAAATCGCGGGCTGCGGCGAGCCCATGGCGGTGTTGCGCGACGTGTGGGCGAATTACCGCGACGAGAGCTTCATTCTCCAGTTCCTGAGCCCGCACCTGATGCGCCAGCTCAAACTCTTCCATGTGGTGGACGATGACGAGGAGAGCGATCTCAGGGTCGAGGCGATCCACGACGAGCGCGGCTACCGCCGACTGCGCCGGGCGCTAGCCCGTCAATACGATGTCGCCTGGCTCGACGCTGACATCCAGATCGCGGATGTCGACCTCGCCGGCGACCGCCGGTTGATCCTGCATCACAACGTCCTGAACCGGATCGTTCTGGAGGAGGGGGATGCCCGCCGCTCGCTGCAGCATCTTGCCGATCTCTGGGGCTACGACGTCCTCATGAAGGAGATCGACCCTGAGGGCGGGGCGGTGCTCGCCGAACATACGGCCAGCGCGCGCAGGCGCTTTCGCTGACGGGGCCGACAGCAACTACTCGGCGGGAGCGGGCCTCGCCGCCGGGGCATGTCGGCTTCGACCGGTAGAGGCGACGAGGCGGGACGCGATGGCCCAGACGATCACGGCAAGGGCGCCGCCGGCGAAGACGTCGACGAGATAGTGGCTTCCCTCGATCGGCACCGAGAGGATCATGAGCGTGTTCGCCACGGCGCCGATCCAGCGCACGTAAGGCGCCTGCCAGAAGGCGAGCAGGAGCAGGACGCTGCATGCCGTATGGAAGCTCGGAAAGGTGACAAGCCCCTGAGCGCCGCTCAGGTCGATCATCCGCATGGAGCCGTCGCGAAGCGCGAAGACCTGTTCGGCAAATTCCAGCGGCACCGCGAGGGTGATGTTTGGATAGTCGTCCGGCGTGACGCCATAATGCACCAGCGGGCTGAGCGCGGGCATGAAGCCGGCGATGATCACGGTCACGAAGGCCGTGGCTCCAAAAGCGAGAAGGAATGTGTCGAGCGCCTCGAAACGTCGGAAGGAGGCGAGCGCGACGACGACCAGGACCATCTGCGGGATCATCGACAGATAGGCTGCGGCGAGCACGTAGTGGATCGGCGGATTGGCGTTCAGGAAGGCAAGCCAGTAGTGCCAGTCGAACCCGATTGCGCGGTCCCAGGCGTGAAAGACCTCGTCCCAGAGCGGACGGTTGAACGTGGCGGCGGCGTAGGAAAGCGCGCCTGCCAGAAACGAGAGCAGGAACAGTTCAACCGTACCGCGCGCGAGGCGCGCGATACGCTCATCTGGCCGTATCGTGGAGTAGACGCCGGAGAGAGCGAGCCCGGCGACGATGGTCGCGCCGACCCCCGCGAGGTCGAGGGGCTTGAACAGGATCATTCCCGAGGTCAGCGCGACCGCGTAGAGCGCGAACAGGAACGCGATCAGTGACCATATCAGCGGGGCGCGGTCGTCAAGGGCAAGGCGAAGCATGTCGAGACCTGTCGTCTTCGGATGGGTGAACCTCGCAGGTTCCGGTGAAGGTTCCGTCAACGGCCCTGGATTCGCCGGTTCGCGGGGGCTTCATCCATGACGCTGAATTCGCTAAGTAAAAAAACGCGGGTTGCAAACGCCTGCGATAAAGTTGAATATGAACAATCGATGTTGGGCCGGACGACTGGGCCGCTCCGCTCATGAAGAAGAGCGTACGTTCAGATAATCTCTCCTGAATTCGACTCATCGATCGGGACGCGTCTTTCGCGACCGGTCAGCTACGACTACGCACTGCAATAGGACTACGACTATGGAAACTGGTACGGTTAAGTGGTTCAACGACCAAAAGGGCTACGGCTTCATCCAGCCCGACCAGGGCGGCAAGGACGTGTTCGTCCATGTCTCCGCGGTGGAGCGTTCCGGGCTGCGCGGCCTCGTCGAGGGCCAGAAGATCTCCTACGAACTGCAGGAAGACCGCCGCACAGGCAAGTCCTCCGCCGTCAACCTTCAGGTTGCCTAAGATTGTCCCACATGCTTGAAGACGATTGCTCGTCTTCGCATTCGGATGTAAGCCGTCGCTCAATGAGCGGCGGCTTTTGCTAAAATGGGTCATGGAGTGTGTGAATGTCGAAAGAAGAGTTGATCACGTTCGAGGGTGTCGTCACCGAGGTGCTTCCTGACGCGAAGTTCCGCGTCGAACTCGAGAACGGCCACGAGGTGATCGCTTATACGGCCGGCAAGATGCGCAAGTTCCGCATCAAGACGATCGCGGGCGACAGGGTCACGGTCGAGATGTCTCCCTATGATCTCGACAAAGGGCGGCTGGTTTTCCGCCACAAGGACGACCGCGGCTTCAGCGGCCCCCGTCCGCCGCCGCGCGGCGGCCAGAATCGGCGGCGCTGACAGGTTGCCTGCCGGACGTTTTCCACAACGCCTCCTTTTTCAGCGCGGGTTGCCGCGCGATGAGGCGCTGCGCGTGGATTTCCGCTTTCAGAATCAGTGAGATGAGGCTAGGCTCCTTCTTGTCGTCAACTTAACGAAAGGAGGTGATCCAGTGTCTCATTGTCTGATCCCGCAGTCAGAGGTTCCCGTGACCTGGATTCTCGCCTCTGTCGAGGTCCTTGCGGCTTGAGCCGCTGTCACGGTCGAGCCGGACCGTGGTGTGACAATGCGAAGGCCGCCCTTTCCGGAGGGCGGCCTTCACTTTTTGTCCGTATCAAGTCTCGCGCGCGCGGGAAAGTGGTTCAGGGAGTCACTCCGCAGCGCCATCGCGCGAAACGCGCGACAGACGTGCCCTGTAGCGCCGGTAGGCGACCGGCAGCAGCGCCAGGAGCGCAAGACCGACCAGCGCCGTAATGATTTCCGGCGTCAGGACCCCTCGCGCCGTGAATTCCTCGCCGCGGGCGAACACGCTGCCGAGACCCGCGCCGACCGAGGTATAGACGAACGTGCCTGGCGCAATCCCGATGAAGGTGGCCACCACGAAGGTCCGTAGCGTGACCCCCAGAAACGCGGGCGCGAGATTCACGACGAAAAACGGGAAGATCGGGATCAGGCGAAGCACGAGCAGATAGTTGAACGCATCCTCGCGAAAGCCCTCGGCCATGCGGGCGACGGCCCCGCCGGTCTTGCGCCGCAACAGGTCTCCGAGTGCAGAGCGGGCAATCAGGAAGATGCCGGTCGCCCCGAGCGTCGCGCCCACGATCGTCAGCGCCGTGCCGAGGAAGACCCCGAACAGGAAGCCGCCCGTGATCGTGAGGATCAGCGCTCCGGGAACAGAGGCCGCTACGATCACCGCGTAGATGGCGAGATAAAGTGCGGCTGCGAGAAACAGGTTGTCGGAAACAAAGGCCTTCAGTTCCGCGTGATTCTCACGGACGGTATCGAAGGAGACATAGGTGTCGAGGTCAAGGGCGAAGAACGCGACGGCCGCGATGAGCAGGGCGGCCACGGGCAGGAGGCGCCTGACAATGCCCTTGCCGCCGCCGCCGGAGGGCTTTTCTGTATCGTGCGCCTGCCGCGTTTCGTTTGCTTTCGACATCCGTGCCCCGGTGATTGATCGTGAGATGGGCCACGATACGGATTTCTTTTCTGCGTGCACGTCGAATTGGCCAGTTGAATATGGTGATGACGAAGACGTGTTCGGACGCGATCAGGAGGTGAGCGACCCGTGATTCTGGCTCCTGAGACGCGGATATTCCTATCGCAGCGGAAAAAGCATGAAAAATTTCGTATTCGAACGCATCGACTTATTCTTAATGAAACACAAAATGATGCATTCGCGCAACATTCGCCGCAAAAGAAGGGTTTATCCCACGGTATCGGCAGCAAGAGTTTTGGTTCAGCTTGCACCTTAAAGCAATCAATTCTAATTTTGGCATGTGGTGATGGCGAGATTCGCTATATCCATGCCCTTCATGGGCGTTTCCTCCCTAGACTTGGGCCGCATCTTGCGGCCTTTTTTTTGCGCCCGGTGTAGAAGAACGTTCTTTCTCGTTGCCGCCGAACCCCTCGCCCTTCTTGAAAATCGATGCAGCTTTCGATTGCATGCATTTTGTCTGAACTGCTAGAAGCGAACATTCATTTCGAGGCCATTTGAGAGGGAGTATGAATTTTTCACCGTTGCTGGGCTCGGAGCTCGCAATCCGGACCCATGCATTTGCCGCTGTTGCGGCCGTATTGATTGGCGCCGTTCAGTTCACCACCCGTCCCGGCGTCGCAAGGCATCGGGCGCTTGGCTACGCTTGGGTTGCGGCCATGCTGGTGGTGACGCTCTCCTCCTTTCTGATCTCGGCGCGTCCTGTTGTCTGGGGATACGGCTACATCCATATCCTCTCGATCCTCACCATTGTGATGATCCTGGCGGGCGTTGTCGCGGCGCGCCGCAGCAGGGGGGTGACGCATGGCAGGATCATGACGAATGTCTATGTGTTCGCGCTCGTCGTGACAGGGCTTTTCACGCTCCTTCCGGGTCGGCTCATGTACCAGGTGGTTTTCGGTTGATAGCGAGCCGGAGCGCTTGAAAATCATATGCAAAACGGCCATGTAACGAGGTGATTTCCGAAGAGATTCGGGGTGGATTCGGCGGCTTACGCGCGGCGGTGCCGGGCTGGGTGTCGCCCCGCTCCGCGAAGACCCGCGAGAAAGATTCAAATTGGCCGATAACGACAAGACACGTCCGGGCGAGCCCCCCTCCGGCGGCGACGTCAAGAGCATCTCCATCGTCGACGAGATGAAGAAGTCGTATCTCGATTACGCCATGAGCGTGATCGTGAGCCGCGCCCTCCCGGACGCCCGCGACGGCCTAAAGCCCGTTCACCGCCGCATCCTCTACTCCATGCACGAGAGCGGGTATCTTCCCGAGCGCGGCTACGTCAAATGCGCCCGCGTCGTCGGCGACGTGATGGGCAAGTACCATCCCCACGGCGACCAGGCGATATACGACGCGCTCGTGCGCATGGCGCAGGGTTTCTCGATGCGCCTGCCGCTGATCGACGGGCAGGGGAATTTCGGATCCATCGACGGCGACCCGGCGGCGGCCATGCGCTACACCGAGTGTCGCATGGCTCGCCCGGCCGTCGCGCTGCTCGATGACATCGACAAGAACACCGTCGATTTCGGCGACAACTACGACGGCAAGGAGAAGGAGCCGCTGGTGATCCCGGCGCGCTTCCCGAATCTTCTCGTGAATGGGGCGGGCGGCATCGCCGTCGGCATGGCGACGAACATCCCGCCGCATAATCTCGGCGAGGTCATCGACGCCTGCGTTGCCTATATCGCGAACCCGGCGATCACGATCGACGAACTGATCGAGATCGTTCCCGGCCCCGATTTCCCCACCGCCGGGATGATCCTTGGAAAGGCCGGCGTACGCTCGGCTTATCACACCGGCCGCGGTTCGATCATGATGCGCGCCAAGTCCGAGATCGAGGAGGTGCGCAAGGAGCGCGAGGCGATCATCTTCACCGAGATCCCGTATCAGGTGAACAAGGCGACGCTGATCGAGCGGATCGCCGATCTCGTGCGCGAGAAGCGGATCGAGGGCATCTCCGATCTTCGCGACGAATCCGACCGCGACGGGATGCGCATCGTCGTCGAACTCAAGCGCGATGCGGTCGCCGACGTCGTCCTCAACCAGCTCTATCGCTATACGGCGCTGCAGACGTCCTTCGGCGCGAATATCGTCGCGCTCAACGGCGGGCGTCCGGAAACGATGAACCTGAAGGACCTGATCAAGGCCTTCATCGATTTCCGCGAGAACGTCGTCAGCCGGCGGACGAAGTTCCTGCTCGGCAAGGCGCGCGACCGCGCCCATGTGCTGTGCGGCCTCGCCATCGCAGTGGCAAATATCGACGAGGTGATCCGCCTGATCCGGACCTCGCCCGATCCGAACACGGCGCGCGAGGCGCTGATGGCGCGCGACTGGCCGGCCATGGACATCGCGCCGCTGATCGCCCTCGTGGACGATCCGCTGCATCGTGTCGCGGAAGACGGCACCTATCGGCTTTCGGAGACGCAGGCGCGCGCGATCCTCGATCTGCGCCTGCAGCGCCTCACAGCGCTCGGGCGCGACGAGATCGGGAGCGAGCTTCAGAAGCTCGCCGACGAGATCCGCGACTACCTCGACATCCTGCGCTCCCGCGTCCGCATCATGGAGATCATCCAAAACGAGCTGATGGAGGTCCGCGCGGCCTTCGCGACGCCGCGCCGCACGCAGATCGTCGAGTGGGATTCCGATCTCGACGACGAGGACCTGATCCAGCGCGAGGACATGGTCGTCACCGTCTCGCATGCGGGCTACATCAAGCGCGTCCCGCTCTCCACCTACCGGGCGCAGCGCCGCGGCGGCAAGGGCCGCTCGGGCATGTCGACCCGCGAGGAGGATTTTGTCACGCGGCTCTTCGTGGCGAACACGCATACGCCGGTCCTGTTCTTCTCCTCGCGCGGGCAGGTCTACAAGGAGAAGGTGTGGCGTCTGCCGCTCTCAGCGCCCAACGCGAAGGGCAAGGCGCTCGTGAACATGCTGCCGATCCAGCAGGGGGAGCGGATCACGACGATCATGCCGCTGCCCGAGGACGAGAGCACCTGGGACAATTACGACGTGATGTTCGCCACCGCGCGCGGGAACGTACGGCGCAACAAGCTGTCCGACTTCGTGCAGATCAACCGCGCCGGCAAGATCGCGATGAAGCTCGACGAGGGCGATGCGATCGTCGACGTCCAGGTCTGCTCCGAGCACGACGACGTCCTGCTGACGACGGCGGGCGGGCAGTGCATACGCTTCGCGGTTCCCGACGTCCGCGTCTTCAAGGGACGCGACTCGACGGGCGTGCGCGGCATGACGCTCGGCAAGGGCGACGAGGTGATCTCCCTCGCCATCCTCCGGCATTTCGAGGCCTCTCCCGAGGAGCGCCAGGCGTACCTGCGGCACGCATCCGCGATGCGCCGCGCGGCGGGCGCCGAAGTCGAAGAGGGCACCCTCGGAAACGGAAACGGCAACGGCAACGGTGATGCCGAGGAGGCTCCGGAGATTGAGCTGGGGCAGGAGCGCTACGCGCAGATGGGCGCCGCCGAGCAATTCGTCCTGACCCTGTCCGAGAACGGCTACGGCAAGCGCAGTTCCGCCTTCGAGTACCGGGTCACCGGGCGAGGGGGCAAGGGCATCGTGGCAATGGTGACCAACGAGCGCAACGGCCGCCTCGTCTCGTCGTTCCCCGTCGAGAATCTCGACCAGCTCATGCTGATCACCGATCGCGGCCAGACCATTCGCGTCCCAGTTGACGGGATCCGCATTGCCGGTCGGTCGACGCAGGGAGTGATCGTCTTCGACACGGCGGACGACGAGCGGGTTGTTTCGGTCGAGCACATCGAGGGCGAGACCGAGGCCGAGGTGGTCGACGAGGATGCGGGGCCGGACGAGCCCGGCGGCGAGGCCGCCGACGGCTCCGGCGAATGATCGGAGCGCGTGGCGCTTGAAGGGCGCCGCGCCAGCCGCTAAGCGTTGACGATGACGAATTCCCGCACGATCCGCACCGCTCTCTATACGGGCTCGTTCGACCCGGTGACGAACGGCCACCTCGACGTCATCGCACAGGGGGCGCGTCTGGTGGACAGGCTCGTCCTCGCCATCGGCGTCCATCCGGGCAAGACCCCTCTCTTCCCGGCGGAAGAGAAGGAGGAGATGCTGCGGGAGGTCTGCGCCCCCATCGCCACGCGGGAGGGAACGGAGATCGCGATCGTGACCTTCGCCGATCTCGCGGTCCAGGCCGCGCGGCGCGAGGGAGCGGCGATGATCCTGCGCGGCCTTCGCGACGGGACGGATCTCGACTATGAAATGCAGATGGCCGGGATGAACGCCACGATGGCCCCGGACATCCAGACCGTCTTTCTTCCTGCTTCCAGCCAGGTGCGCCATATCACCGCCACCCTCGTGCGCCAGATCGCCGCGATGGGCGGTGACGTCACCCCCTTTGCGCCGCCGGCGGTCGTTGCGCGGCTGCGGGCGAAATTCAGTCGCGGCTGACCTGCCGCGCCACACGGAGCCACTCATGAAAGCACTTGTCGCCGCCGCGGTCCTTCTGCTCGCCGCCACCGGAATCGCCCATGCCCAGGGCGCGGACGACCCGGAGAACAGCATTCTGATGGAGACGCCTCACGGCGAGGTGGTCATGGTGCTGCGGCCCGATCTTGCGCCTGCCCACGCGGAGCGCCTGCGGACGCTCACCCGCGAAGGCTTCTACGACGACGTCGTGTTCCACCGCGTCATCCCGGGCTTCATGGCGCAGACCGGCGACCCGACCGGGACCGGCATGGGTGGCTCGGAACTCCCGGACCTCCCGGCGGAGTTTTCCGACGAACCCTTCATCCGGGGCTCGATCGGCATGGCGCGCTCGCAGAACCCGAATTCCGCCAACAGCCAGTTCTTCATCGTCTACGGCGATGCGCCCTGGCTGAACGGGCAGTACACCTATGTCGGCGAGGTCGTCTCCGGCATGGATGCCGTCGACCAGATCCGCAAGGGCTCGGGCCAGAGCGGCATGGTGCAGGACCCGGACCGCATCATCTCCATGCGCATGATGGCCGACGGCCGCTGACGACCTGTTTCAATTCCAGACCAAGGACGAAGAGATGGCTGACCCCGAAAACACGATCATCATGGAGACCACGAAGGGGCGCGTCGTGATCGCCCTGCGCCCGGACCTCGCGCCGGGCCACGTCGAACGGATCAAGACCCTGTCGCGGCAGGGCTTCTATAACGACGTGCCCTTCCATCGCGTCATTGACGGCTTTATGGCCCAGACGGGCGACCCGACCGGCACTGGCGCCGGCGGCTCCGATCTGCCGGACCTGAAGGCCGAGTTCAATGCCGAGCCGCATGTGCGCGGCACCTGCTCGATGGCGCGCACGGCGGCTCCGCATTCGGCCAACAGCCAGTTTTTCATCTGCTTTGGCGACGCCCGCTTCCTCGACAAGCAATACACCGTCTGGGGCAAGGTGACCGAGGGGATGGAGGTCGTCGACCAGATCAAGCGCGGCGAGCCCGTGCGCGATCCCGACCGGATCGTCTCGATGACAGTCGCCGCCGACGCTGCGTAAGCTCAGGCGCGGGCATTCGCGCAGGAGATCGGAAGGCCGCCGGCTTCGGCGGCCTTTCTCATGTTGGATGGATGGTTTTCGGCGCCGGTTGCGCCAGCGCTGATGTTGCCCGCGCGCCACACCTTTGAACGATCCTTATTCAGCCATCGTTCAGGATGAAGCCCGCCGCGATCCCGCCATAAACGTTGAGCATCCTTTACGAACTTCAAAGTGCTTGTACCTCAACACTTTTTCGCTGGCAGGGCACAGGGCGGGAGCGTTTCGGCGCGTGCGCTCGCGGCTTTGCCGTGATTGGGACGGGCAAGCGTGGGCGTGGCTAAATCGGTACGGATTCTTTATGAAACCGGTCGATAAACAGGTCGACGTCCAGGGAGCGCAAGGGATCGATGAGCCAGCACGTTTTTGACAAGAACAAACTGCCGAGCCGCCATGTGACGGAGGGGCCCTCAAGGGCGCCGCACCGCTCCTATTTCTACGCGATGGGGCTGACGGATGAGCAGATCCACCAGCCCTTCGTCGGCGTCGCGACCTGCTGGAACGAAGCGGCTCCCTGCAACATCTCCCTCATGCGCCAGGCGCAGGCGGTGAAGAAGGGCGTCGCCTCCGCCGGCGGCACGCCCCGCGAGTTCTGCACGATCACCGTGACCGACGGCATCGCCATGGGCCACCAGGGGATGTATTCGTCGCTCCCGTCCCGCGACGTGATCGCAGATTCGGTCGAGCTGACGATGCGCGGCCATTGCTATGACGCCCTCGTCGGCATGGCCGGCTGCGACAAGTCGCTTCCGGGCATGATGATGGCGATGGTGCGGCTCAACGTGCCCTCGATCTTCATTTACGGCGGCTCGATCCTTCCGGGCACCTTCCGCGGCCAGCCCGTGACCGTTCAGGACGTATTCGAGGCGGTGGGCCGTCATTCGGTCGGCGCGATGTCGGATGCGGATCTCGAGGAACTCGAGAAGGTGGCTTGCCCCTCGGCGGGCGCCTGCGGCGCGCAGTTCACCGCCAACACGATGGCCACGGTCTCGGAGGCGATCGGCCTTGCCCTGCCTTATTCCGCCGGGGCGCCCGCGCCCTACGAGATGCGCGATCAATTCTGCATGACCGCCGGCGAGATGGTGATGGAGCTCATCGCGAAGAACATTCGCCCGCGCGACATCGTCACCCGCAAGGCGCTGGAGAACGCCGCGACGGTCGTCGCCGCATCCGGCGGCTCGACCAACGCCGCGCTGCATCTGCCGGCCATCGCGCATGAATGCGGCATCGAGTTCGACCTGTTCGACGTCGCCGATATTTTCAGGCGCACGCCCTATATCGCCGACCTGAAGCCCGGCGGGCGTTATGTGGCGAAGGACATGTTCGAGGTCGGCGGCATTCCGCTCCTCATGAAGACGCTGCTCGACAACGGCTATCTGCACGGCGACTGCCTCACCGTCACCGGCCGCACGATCGCGGAGAACATGGCGGCGGTGAAGTGGAACCCCGATCAGGACGTGGTTCGTCCCGCCGAGAAGCCGATCACGCCCACCGGCGGCGTCGTCGGCCTCAAGGGGAATCTCGCTCCCGACGGCGCGATCGTGAAGGTCGCCGGCATGGCCGCCGACAAGCAGGTCTTCAAGGGGCCGGCTCGGGTCTTCGACGGCGAGGAAGCCTGCTTCGAGGCCGTGAGGAACAAGCAGTACAAGGAAGGCGACGTGCTCGTCATCCGCTACGAGGGGCCCAGGGGCGGCCCCGGCATGCGGGAGATGCTGTCGACGACGGCGGCGCTCTACGGCCAGGGCATGGGGGACAAGGTCGCTCTCATCACCGATGGACGCTTTTCGGGCGCGACGCGCGGCTTCTGCATCGGGCATGTCGGCCCGGAAGCGGCGGTCGGCGGCCCGATCGGCCTCCTGAAGGATGGCGACATCATCGAGATGGACGCGATCAACGGCCGTCTCGAGGTTCATCTGTCGGACGAGGAACTTGCCCGCCGGCGCGCCGAATGGCAGCCGCGCGAGATCGGGTTCGCCTCCGGCGTCCTCTGGAAATATGCCCAGACCGTCGGCCCCGCCAAGAGCGGTGCGGTCACGCATCCGGGCGGCTCTGCGGAAAAGCAATGCTATGCCGACATCTAGACTGACGGTCGCGGCGCTCGGCCTGCTCCTCATCGGAGCAGGCCCGGTTCTCGCCCTCGACGGGCGAAAGCCCGTGGCGCTCGATCCCGAATCCCCGTTCAGCTCGGTCCGGGACGCCCTGCGCTCCGGCGTGCGCGACTACAATGCCGGCGACAAGGCGGGGGCGGTGCGCGCCCTCGAATTCGCCGCGACGAAGGGGCATACGCTTGCGCTGTGGAAGCTCGGGAGCATGTATGCCGCCGGGGACGGCGTGCCGCACGATGACCTTCGGGCTTTCGAATATTTCTCGAAGATCGCCGACGACAATGCGGACCAGTTCCCGGATTCCGCGGAGGCGTCGGTTGTCTCGGCCGCCTTCGTGGCGCTGGGCGGGTATTTCCTTGAAGGCATCAAGGGGACCTATGTCCGCGCCAATCCAGGCCGCGCGCATGAGATGTTCCATTACGCGGCCACCTATTTCGGCGACCCGAACGCGCAGTTCAGCCTCGCCCGCCTCTATATCGAAGGGAAGGGCGTGACCGCCGATTCCCGGACCGCCGCACGCTGGCTGAACCTCGCCGCGGAGAAGGGGCACCATCCCTCCCAGGCGCTTCTCGGGCATATGCTGATCAATGGAGACGGCGTGCCGCGGCAGCGCTCGCTGGGGCTCATGTGGCTCACGCTCGCGCGCGACGCCGCCGATCCGGTGCGCGACGCCTGGATCGAGGGGCTCTACGCCGAGGCCATTCGCGGAGCGAGCGAGACGGATCGGAGTTCCGCCCTCGCGAATCTCGAGCAATATCTCAACCAGCGCCGCTGACGGCCACAAGCCGACGCGCATTCTCGCCCATTGACCCGCCTGCGGGGTTGTTGTCTCTCGACGGCATCGCACGAGAGGGAGGCGGAGCGCATGGCCCCACGGTTCTGTTTCGAGGATTTCGAGCCCGGCTCGACAATGAGCTACGGCGACGTCCGCGTTTCGAAAGAGGATATTGTCGCCTTCGCGGCCCGGTACGATCCGCAACCATTCCATCTCGACCCTGAGGCCGCGCGAAAAAGCTTCGTCGGCGAACTGATCGCGTCCGGATGGCATACCTGCGCGCTGCAGATGCGGATGGTCGCCGACGCCTTCATTCTCGATGCGAGTTCGATGGGCTCTCCCGGCATCGACGAAGTGCGCTGGATGCTGCCCGTCCGGCCCGGCGACCGCCTGCGGGCGCGCCATACCGTCCTCGAGGCCCGGCGTTCCGGGAGCCGTCCGGAAATGGGCCTTGTCCGCTTCAGGTTCGAGACGCTCAACCAGAACGACGAGGTCGTCCTGGAGCAGACCAACTGGATCATGTTCGCGCTCAGGGAGAGGTACCGCGAGGCGGGGCAGGGGACGAGACCGCCTCTCGGCGCCGCCCCCCATGTGGCGGAAGCTGATCCGCCGCCGGTTCCGCTGCCCTTCTTCGAGGATCTCGAAATCGGGTCGAGCGACGAACTCGGGGCCTATCTCTTCACTGCGGAAAACATTATCGACTTCGCCTCGGCCTTTGATCCGCAGCTCTTCCATGTCGACCCCGATGCGGCCGCCCGCAGCCATTTCGGGGCGCTTTGCGCTTCAGGCTGGCACACGGCGGCGATCTGGATGAAGCAGATGGTCGGTCATCGCAACCGCTGCCGCGCCGAAGCGGAGCGCCTGGGCGCGCCGGGCGCGGAACTCGGCCCATCCCCGGGATTCCGGGATCTCAAATGGCGCAAGCCGGTCTATGTCGGCGACAAGATCCGCTATGCGTCGCGGGTCGTGGAGAAGCGGGAATTGCGCTCCCGCGCCGGCTGGGGCCTCGTCCACCGCCATAATACCGGGATGAACCAGCACGGGGAGATCGTTCTGGAATTCCGCAGCGCGGTCTTTCACCAGCGCCGGCCTGCCTAGTTCAGGCAGCGTTTGAGCGGCGCTCGGGATACAGGCCGAGCAGGCTATCGCGGTTCGCCGGCGCCACCCCCCGTTCCGTGACGAGCGCGGTGACGAGGCGGGCGGGGGTGACGTCGAAAGCGGGGTTGGCCGCCATGCTTCCCGGCGCGACGACCCGGACGGTTTCGATCCTGCCGTCATTCGTCTGGCCGGTCAGGTGCGTCACCTCGTTCTGTGCCCGCTCCTCGATCTCGATCCCAGCGAGGCCGTCGGATATCGACCAGTCGATGGTGGAAGCGGGGAGGGCGACGTAGAATGGGATGCCGTTATCCTTCGCCGCGAGGGCCTTGAGATAGGTCCCGATCTTGTTGGCGACGTCGCCGGCCGCCGTGGTGCGGTCGGTGCCGACAATGCACATGTCGACCCGGCCATGCTGCATCAGGTGGCCGCCGGCATTGTCGACGATCACCGTGTGCGGGACGCCATGCGCCCCGAGCTCATAGGCGGTCAGCGCCGCGCCCTGGTTCCGCGGGCGTGTTTCATCCACCCACACATGGACCGGGATTCCCGCGTCATGCGCCTGATAGATCGGGGAGAGGGCGGTTCCCCAGTCGACGGTGGCGAGCCAGCCGGCATTGCAATGGGTCAGGACATTCACGGGCCGCTGCGTCTCCGCATGGCGTCTCTCGATGAGCGCCTTGCCGTGGACCCCGATCATGCGGCACTGCTCCACATCCTCGTCGCAGATCGCCCCAGCCTCGCGCCATGCGGCCTCTGCGCGCTCGCCGCCGGCAAGGGGCCTCAGCCGCTGCTCCATGCGCCGGAGAGCCCAGTGCAGGTTGACCGCGGTCGGGCGGGTTGCCCCGAGCCTCGCGACGGCAGCGTCGAGGGCCTCGTCGGCCGGATCACGCCGCATCGCGAGGGCGACGCCGTACGCGGCCGTTGCGCCGATGAGGGGGGCGCCGCGCACGATCATCGTGCGGATCGCGATGGCGGCGTCATCCTCGCTCTCGAGGCGCTTCAGGTCGAAGGCGAAGGGCAACTGTGTCTGGTCGATGACCATCACCGCATCCGCCGAATTGGCGGGGAAGATGGTGCGGTAGTGGCGTCCGTCGATCTTCACGAGGGGGTTCCTTCTGCGGCAAAGCGAGGTTCGGCTCAGTATTCGATCTCGTAGCCGACGCCTACGGATGTCCCTCCGTCCGCTCCGACCTGGCCTTGCAGGCGAAGGCGGCGGGAGAGGTCGATATCGACGGAGACGCCGGTATCCTCCGGGCGCGCTCCGGCGCGTATCCCGAGCCTGACATTGTCGGTGATGTAGCGCGAGACGCCGACCGCCGGCCCCTCGGCTCCCGCCGTGATCTCGAGGCTGTCGACACCGAGAGAGCGGCGCAGCTGCTCGAAGACGCCCGGCCCGCCGCCGGCGAGGGTTGCGATTCCTTGCGCAAGCTGCAAGGCCTGTGCTGCGGAGAGACCTCCGGCGGCGCGATCAAACAGGATCCGCGAGAGGATTTCGTCCTGGGGCAGGTCCGGGGACGATTCGAGCCGGAATTCGGGGTTGTTCGCCGGCCCGGCGACGATGATCCGCGCGAGGACGTCGCTCGTCTGCGTCTCCGCGACGAAATCCAGTGAAGGCGTGAGATCGCCGGCGAAGTCGATGCGCCCCCGCGTCAGGTCCAGGCGCTGGCCGAGCAGGTCAAGACGGCCGCGACGCAGCTCGAAGCCCCCGATCGCGACCGGGTCGAGGGTCGTGCCGGTAAGGCGCAGTTCACCCCCCAGCTCCGCATTGAGCCCACGGCCGCGCACGAAAATCCGGTTCGCGGCTATGACGACGAGATCCAGCCGGGCCTCGAAGGCGGGACCGCGTTCGACGGCTGCTTCCCGCTCCCGGGCGACGGCAAGGCGCCTCTGCGCCTGCGGAGGGGGAGCCACGTGCACCGTCCCCGGAAGCGGCTGCAGTGTCGTCGGGAGGCGGTCGGGAACGGTGATGTCGAGGGTGATCAGCACGACCCTGCCCGCGATCAGAGGCGATGTCGCCAATGGCCCGGACACAGTGATGTCGAAATCGGCGACCGCCGTGGCGAGATCGCTGTCGACGAGCTGAGCCCGGCGTCCCGTGACCGCGATTTCCCCGGGGAATCCGGCATCCGGATCGATTTGCACCCGCCCGGTGGCGGAAACGGTCCCGCCATTGGCCGTGGTGGCCGAGAAGGATTCGATCTGCAATGCATCTCCAACCGCCCTGACGCGAGCGGAGATTCCGGAGATGTCGAGCCCGAGCAACTCGTCTGTGAAATTCGCGCCCTGCACTTCGAGCGTGCCATTGATCTGCGGATCGGCTGGCGTCCCGCCAATGTCGAGCGCAACCTGCGCAACGCCGCTCAGACGCCGGCCCTGCGGCGCCAGAAAGACGTTCGCGGCGGCCAGCTCGATCGTGCCGGTCGCTTCGAGCGAAAGCTCGCCCGTCGCCCCCAGCGGTGCGCTGCCGGTGATCCGAAGCTGGGCATTGGCCGCGCTGACGGTTGCATCAACGCTCGCGCGGCCATCGGCGAAGGTTCCGGTTGCGCTGGCATCGAGAGAGGTCAGGCCGGCGTCGCGCAATTGAGGAAGCGAAACGTCCGACAGCGTGAGCGAGTAGCTCCCGCTCGGGTTGCCGGCGGTGCCTGTGATCCTCGCCTGCCCATTCGCGGTGCCGCTCAGGCCGAGGCCCGGCGAGGCGATCTCGGCGATCGAGAGGGGAAGGGACGTGATCTCGACGGCGAGGTCAAGTTCCTCGCCCGCCCGCCCCGAAACGGAGACGGTTCCTCCATTTGCCCGCAGGACGAAGTCATCGATGGCGACGGCGCCATCCGCGACGACGATCGATGCAGGATCCGAGAGCGCTATAGTTTGCTGCCCGCGCGTTGCGCTGAACGTATCGAGGACGATGCGGATATCGCCGTCGGCAGGAATGAGCCGCCCGCCGGCTTCGAGATCAAAGCCCTCGGCCTCGGCGGAGACGTCGAAGCTGGTCTGATCGGCCGTCCCCTCGGCGCTCAGGCGAATCTCCGAGAAGGTCTGCCCGCCGACAGTCAAGGCATTCGCCTCGACGACGCCGTTGATGACTGGGGCGCGGTAGATATCGACGGCCGTCAGATCCGCGTTGAAGCCGGTCAGCGCGATGTCCTCGTACCGTATGCTGGAGCCATCGCCGACGATCCGCGCATTCTGTCCGCCATCAACCACTTCGAGCGCGATCCGCGCGTCGAGCTCGCCATTCAGGCGCGCGAGCAGGAGCGGCCCGATATCCGCGAGTTCCCCGGCGCGCAGGCTCACTTCGCCCTCGGCGCGCAATGCTTCGTCGACTGTGAGGTCTCCCGCGAGGGAGACCGATCCGACGCGCAGGTCCAGATCCTCCAGCGCATATCCGCCGAGATCGACCGCTCTGATGCGCGCCGCTCCCGTCGCGGCGTTTCCGGCCACGATTCCGTCAAGCGTGATATCCGCGACGAGCATGCCGAAGAGGTCGACCGCCTCGACCTCAAGAGCCAGGCGCGGAACGGCCTGGCCGAGCGCCTGCATATCAGTGATCGTCACTGTCCCGGCAAAATCCGGAGAGCGAAGCGCGCCGGTCAGCCGCGCATCGGCAGCGAGCCGGCCGGCCTCGATGCGCTGATCGATGGCCGATAGATCGGCAATCGTAAGGTTCAGACCGAAATCGGCGACGTCCTCCTCCGCCCGGCCGTTGAGCAGCACATCCAGGTTGCCTCCCCTCAGCCGCAGATCGTCGACGGCAAACCCGTCCGGAACGCGGGCGACGCCCCCGCTCAGCGTTACCGTCTCTCCGAACAGGCCGTCGATTGCCTCCTGGCCGCTTGCGAAACCGGTCAGTTCGCCCTCGAGCCGGGCGACGAGTTCCGACACGGAGGGGTCGCCCGTGATGTTCGCCTCGATTTCAGCCGCGCCGCGCAGCGGCAGCCCCGCGAGTTCCGAGAAAGCTGTGAGATCCGTGATCGAAGCGCTCAGCGTTCCGTCGACCAGGTCCGGCGCAACCCGTCCGGCGAAGTTTCCGGCCATGGTCGGCGTCATGATCCGCGCCTGCGTGATGTCGGCGACGCCGTCGCGGTCCACGGTGCCGCGCGCCACGACACTAATGCTGTCTCCGATCGCGCGCCCGAGCGCCTCGTCGGCGAGGGCGATGCCCTCAAGATCGCCAAGCAGCGCGATCGTGAAGCGCTCCGCTTCGGGATCGTTCCCGATGGGCGCCGATTCAATCGTGAGGTCGAGGGTCTCAAACCGCCCTTGGGGGGTGACGACGCCGGACGCCTCGATCAGTCCGTCGAATCGTGGGGAAAGGAGGGGGCCCTGGACCGCCATGTCCACCCACAATTCCTCGAGCGAGGCGGCGCCCGCCTGCGTCACGCCCGCTTCGTTGGGCACGGCCGCGGCGGTGAGGCGTAGGTCGAGGCGCTGCTCGGCCGAGACGGTGCCCGTCACCGTCAGCGCAGCGACGGGGGTTGTCAGGCTCAACCCGTCGAGGGCGAAGCTGCCGCCGTCGACGACGCTCGCCTGCCCGGTGAGCTGGGTAACCCCTTCGAAGAGGGGGGCGATCGCGCCGGGCATCAGGCCCGCGAGCCGGGCCTGCAGGTCGAGGTCGAGGTCGTAGGACATCTCCTGACGCGACACGCGGGCGGTGCCGGCCGCGCCTATCGCCGGACCGGCGGCGAAGTCGAGCGTCGCGGCAAAATCCGTGATGGGCCCCTCGCCGGAGAGCTGAAGATTGACCGGCGGAAGGCCCGGCAGGTCGAGAAGGCGGGCGACGATGCCCCCCTCCGGCTCGTCATGGACGAGGTCCACATCCAGGATGTTGGTTTCGGGAACGTAGTCGAGCTCAACCGAAAAGGTTCCCGGCGCGTCGAGCCGCTCGGCGGAAAAGGTCAGCGCCAGCCCCTGGCTCGGATCGCCGAGGCTCGCGCTTCCCTGGGCGGAGAGGCGCGCCTGCGTGCCGAGGATTCCCTCGCCGAGGAACAGTTCCTCGAGCTGGAATTCGTCGATCTGCACCTCGACAGGAAGCTCGGGAATGATGGGTCCGGACTCCGCCGCTGCTTCATCCGCCGGGGTCGTTCCCGGGCGGCGCAGGATCTCGAGCGTCCCCACACGCAGGCTCTCGACTTCGAGGCGGCGATTGAGGAGCAGGGCGGTGCGGCTCCAGACGATCTCGGCCCGATCGAGGCGCAGCCATGGACCGTCTGCATCTCTGATCACGATATCCCTGATGACCGCGTTCGAGGAAAGCGCGCCTTCGACGGAGCCAATGGAGACGGTCGTCGTGGGGGTGGACAGGAGTCCCGACAGCAGGCCAGCGAGGGCGCTCTGGTCATCCTGTGCCTTCAGCGGCGTCGCCAGGACCAGCCAGAGCGCGAGGCATGCAAATGCGACGAAGGACAGGCCGGCGAGCGTGTGACGAATGAATCGCATCAGAATGCCTGTCCAATCCCAAGATAGATGCCGTAGCCGCGCTCGCCCTTCTTGCGATCGAGGGGCACCGCCACATCAAGCCGCAGCGGCCCGATGCCCGTGTAGTAACGCAAGCCCAGCCCCGCCGCGACGCGGATGGGCTGCTTGAAATCCGGATAGCTTTCGCGGAAAGCGCCCCCGGCATCGATAAAGGGGACGATGCCTATCGTATCCGTGACCCGCAGCCGCGCTTCGATGGAGCCTTCCAGAAGGCTGCGCCCTCCGATCGGCTCGCCGTTGAGCATGGGGCTCAGGCTGCGATAGGCGAAACCGCGCACGGAGCCCCCGCCGCCCGCGTAGAAGCGCCTGTTCGGCGGAACCTCCGCCAGCCCCGCTCCGGCGATGGAACCGAAGCCGATGCGTCCCGCGATAATGAATCGGGCGCGTTCGTCGAGCGCGAAATAGGTGGAGGCTGACGCGCGGGTCACGAACATGTCGACGGACGAGCCGAGGGCGCGCGCATAGGGGGTCACGCCGCCGGTCACGCGCCAGCCGCGGGTCGGATCGAGGGCGCGATCCGTGGAATCGTAGGTCAGCGAGAGGGGCAGGCCCACGAGGGTGTAATCGCTTCTCCCGAGCGCATTGTTCGCGCGCCCGCGCTCGTATTCGACCCCGCCCTGGATCGAGAACGTATCGCTGAAGCGGTGGCGGATGCCGATGGTGGCGTTGATCAGCTCCGCGGTGTAGCCGTCGGTGCGGTCGCGCTCGACAAAGGCATCGGCCAGGAAGTCATTGCGCGTGCCGCCGAGGGCGGGCTTGAGGAAGCTTGCGCTGACCCGACCGCCGAGATCATTGACGAAGCCCCTGTCACCATTGAAGCGCTGGCCCTGCCCCCGGGTGAGGTAGAAGGCCGAGGCCTCGAGGCGCAGGCGCTCCGCACCCCCGAAAAGGTTGCGGTGGGTCCAGTAGACGCGCGTGGACGGACCGTCGGTCGTGGAATATTGCGCCGATACGCCGAAAACGCGGGGCAGGCGCTCCGTCACTTCAACGGTGAGCGGCAGGTTGCCTGCAGCGTCGAGCGCTTCGCCCTCGCGGACCCTCACCGCCGAAATGGCCTCGATCCGCCCAAGCGAGGTACGGATCCCCGAGATGGCGGCGGGAGAGTAGGGGTCGCCCGGCTCCGTGTAGATGAAGGAGCGGATCACCCGCTCGTCGATGTTCTCGTTGCCGGTGACGGCGATTGGACCAATCCCGGCAACGGGACCTGGGGCGACCGCGATGGTCAGGTCCATCGCGTTCGCCGGATGGTTCACCACGGGCTGGACGTCGGTCACCTGCGCGAACGGGCGCGAGCGCTCGCGGTAGAAGTCCACGATACGCGCCTGCGCTGCCAGAATTTGCGCCGCAGTGGCGGGATCGCCCGGCGCGAGGGCGACGACGTCCTCGGGAATGGTTTCGGGGCCGAGGCGGCGGCCTGTTCCTGCCTCCACGAGTTCGAGGCTGCGGATGGCGAAGAGGTTGCCCGGATCGACGGCGATACGCACGGGGACGAGCGCCCGCGCCTGGTAGGCTTGCGCCGCCGCGATCGCGGCCTGCAGCCGCTCCGCGCCGATCTGCAAGGGTACGCCCGCCACTTCGACGACGACGCGGGCGTTGTAATAGCCCGAGCCCCACATCGCGTCGATGACGGGAATGAGGTCGCTTTCCGCGCGGCGGGCGAGGGCGTCGGCATCCGGCGGGGCGTCAGCCCGCAAGCGGTAAAGGGACGAGACGTCCTCGATGGCGGTTTCCAGCGCGCTGTCCTCGCCGACGACGTCGATCGTCAGATCGTAGGGAAGCGCATCCGGGCTCGGGTCCGGCGGACTTTCGGCGCGGCCAAACAGGCCGAACAGATCGAACGCGAACGCGCCGCCGGCCGGCGAGAGACTCGCAGCGGCAACGAGCAAAACCACCTGCAGGACCCGCGTCGCCCCCTTCCGCAGGCTCGTCAAACGCATCATGAACTCACCAACTCTCAAGGCGCTTCACGGCCGCTGTCTCGATGCAAGTGGCGACAAGAAGCCAAAATTCATGCGACGGGAAGGCCTCGTCGCGTCTCAGAGAAAACATGATATAGCCTCGAAAAGCAACTCGGAAAGGTTGTTTGGCCAAAGCTTGGCCATACTGTCAGAATTTTGAGGCTATTCATCCAAATCATCGCCAATCAAATTACCGCGAGACTCTCTTCTCTTCTGTCGATGCGAAACTCAACGTAAGTCTCGCCGCCCGCCGCGCAAGTCGTTTCCATGATAACGAGGATGTGACGACGCGGCTGTTGCGCGCGGTCGCCCTCCCTGTAACGTGGCGGCATTGCGTCGCTCCGGATTCCCCGGCGACCCCAGACGATCAGGCGAACCATCCGCATGACAATCCGCTTTACGCTCTTCAGCTCCCTGGCCGCTTCTGTTCTGGCCGCAGCGGCACTGGCTATGCCGGCCAAGGCCTCGGAGCGGGATTGGGACGAAATCCTCGATGCCGCCCGCGGGCAGACCGTCTACTGGAACGCCTGGGCCGGAGACGAGCGCACGAATGACTTCATCCGGTGGGTCGGGGACGAGGTGCAGGCGCGCTATGGCGTCAGCGTCGAGCATGTGAAGCTCTCGGATACGGCGGAAGCGGTGTCGCGGGTCGTGGCCGAGCGCGCCGCAGGGCGCGACAGCGGCGGCGCGGTAGACCTGATCTGGATCAACGGACCGAATTTCCTGACCATGAAGGAGCGGGGGCTCCTCTACGGTCCCTTCACGCAGATGCTGCCCAACTACGCCCTCGTCGACGAGAGCGGCAAGCCCTCGAACGTCGTGGACTTCACGATACCCGTCGAGGGGATGGCCTCGCCTTGGCGCATCGCGCAGGTCGCGTTCGTCTATGACCAGGCGCGTCACGATCGCTCTGATCTGCCACGCTCGATGCGGGCGATGGAAGAATGGGCGCAGGCAAATCCGGGGCGGCTGACGCATCCCCACCCCCGGGACTTCCTGGGTGCGACCTTCCTGAAACAGGCCCTCTACGAACTCGCGCCGGATCGGAGCGCGCTGCTGGAGCCGGCGGAGGACGCTGCTTTCACTGCCGCGACCGAGCCGCTCTGGGCCTGGTACGACGCCCTCCGCCCGAATCTCTGGCGAAGTGGCGAGGCGTTTCCGGAGGCGCAGGCCGTCATGAACCAGATGCTCGGCGACGGCGAGATCGATATCGCGATCACCTTTAATCCAGCCACTGCGGCGCTTCTCTCGGCGAACGGGCTCCTGCCGGAGACAGCCCGTGTATTCTTCCTTGACGACGGGACGATCGGAAACACCTCCTTTGTCGCGATCCCGTACAACGCGGCGCATCCCGAGGCGGCTATGGTCGTGGCCAATTTCCTCCTCGAACCGGAGGCGCAGGCACGGGCGCAGGATCCGACGGTTCTGGGCGCTTTCACCGTCCTGGATATCGGCGGCCTTGAGGCCTCGCAGCGGGCCCACTTCGCGTCGACCGCCGCGCATCCGGCGATGCCGGATCCCGAGGAGATGGCCGATGTCCTGCTCGAGCCGCATGCCTCCTGGATGACGCGGCTCGTTGAGGAATGGGAGCGACGCTACACGCGCTGATCCCATGCTGCGCCTCGCGCCGTCCCTGACGCTCCTTGTCTTCATCGTTCCGGTGGCGCTGGGGCTGTTCTGGACCGTCCTGCCGGCTTTCGGGTTTCTCCCCGCGCTCGGATCGCGGGAATTCTCCCTTGCGCCGTGGCGCGAGCTCGTCGCCTATCCCGGTTTACGCTCCGCACTCTGGCTGACTGTCGGGGTCGGGTTTGGCGCGACGATCGTATCCTTCATCCTGGCGATCGGGTTCTGCGCGCTGATGGTGGAGACGCGCATCGTCCGCCGCCTGCAGGGCGTTCTTCCCGCGCTGCTCGCGACCCCACATGTGGCGCTTGCCATCGGCTTGGCCTTCCTCATCGCGCCGACCGGGCTTCTGGTTCGCCTGATCTCGCCGTGGCTCACCGGCTGGGACCGGCCGCCGGCGATCGCGACGGTCAACGACATCTACGGCCTCAGCCTGATTGCGGGGCTCGTGCTCAAGGAGACCGCTTATCTCATATTGATGATGATCGCGGCGACGGCGCAGGCGGCGGAGCGGGCAAGCCTGAACGCGGCGCGCGCCCTCGGCTACAATCCTCTAAGGGCGTGGGTGGCTGTCGTGCTGCCCCGGATCTATCCCCAGATCCGCCTTCCGGTCTACGCGGTGCTCGCCTTCTCGCTATCCAATGTCGAGGTGGCGCTGATCCTCGGGCCAGGCAATCCGCCGCCGCTCGCCGTCCTCGCCATGCGCCTGTTCTCCGATCACGATCTTGCGTCCTATTATCCGGCCGCGGCGGCGGCGACCCTTCAGTTCCTCATCGTGATCGGCGGGATCATGGCGTGGCGGGGGATCGAGTACCTGGTCGTCGCCCTCGAGAGGCAATGGGCCGCGCGCGGCATCCGCAGGGGATGGGGCGATTTTGTCGTTGGCGGGTCGGGAATCGCCGCCTGCCTGACGCTCGTCCTCGCCCTGGCCGCGATCATTATTGTAGGCGTGTGGTCAATCACACATATCTGGCGCTATCCCGATGTACTGCCGTCCGCGTGGAGCGTCGCGACCTGGGAGCGCTATGCCGGGCAAGTGGCGGATATCGCCCTGCGTACGGCGTTCATCGGAGGCGCCGCCACGCTGATCGCCCTCGGGCTTGTTCTTGCCTGCCTCGAGAACGAGCAGCAGCGCCGCCTGAAGCCTGGACGAAGCGTGCTCTGGGTGCTCTATCTCCCGCTCCTCATCCCCCAGATTGCCTTTCTCTTCGGGGCGCAGACGCTGCTCGTGCGAGCGGGATTCGACGGCACTCTGATGGCGGTGATCTGGGCGCATCTCCTATTCGTTCTGCCTTACATGTTTCTTTCCCTCGCGGATCCATGGCGCGCCCTCGATCCGCGCTTTGCCCGTACCGCTGCGGCGCTGGGGGCCTCGCCCCTGCGGGTTTTCCTCGTGATGAAATTGCCGATGCTCGCGCGTCCGATCGCAGTGGCCTGCGCCGTCGGGTTCGCGGTGAGCGTGGCGCTTTATCTTCCGACGCTGTTTGCCGGCGCGGGGCGCGTCGTGACGCTGACGACGGAGGCGGTTACCTTGTCGAGCGGAGGGGACAGGCGCGTCATAGGCGTTTTCGCCTTCGTCCAGGCGATGCTGCCGCTTGTGGTCTATGCAGCGGCGCTGGCGCTGCCGGCGGTCGTGTTTCGCAATCGCAAGGGGATGGGATGAGCGTCGGCGAAAAAGGGCTTGTCCTCGACGCGGTGACGATCGCCATTGAAGGCGCAACGCTTGTCGAGCGGCTGACGCTGACGGTCGCCCCGGGCGAGATCACGACGATTGTCGGACCAAGCGGCTCCGGCAAGTCGACGCTTCTCGGGTTTGTCGGCGGGTTCCTCGATCCCGCCTTCATCGCAAATGGCGTCGTGCGCCTCAATGGCGACGACATCACGGACCTGCCGGCCGAGCGCCGCAATGTCGGGATCCTTTTCCAGGATGACCTGCTCTTTCCCCATCTCACCGTGGGAGGCAATCTTGCATTCGGACTTCATCCCGCCGTCAGGGGCCGGAGGGAGCGTCGGCGCTTGGTCGAGGAGGCGCTGGACCAGGCCGGGCTCGGAGGGTTCCATGATCGCGACCCCGCGACGATGTCCGGCGGACAGCGGGCGCGCGCCGCCCTGATGCGCACGCTCCTCGCGCGCCCCGACGCGCTCCTGCTGGACGAGCCTTTCAGCAAGCTCGACCGGGCGCTCCGCACCGATTTCCGCGCGTTCGTCTTCTCCCATGCCCGCGCGCGCGGGCTGCCGACACTGCTTGTCACCCATGATGTCGAGGATGCGGAGGCAGCGGGCGGGCGCACCATCGACCTTGTTCAAATACGTAATGGCGGGAGCGGCTAGAATCGAAGAATATGCGCTACTTTCAACCTGTCCGTTGACCCGGGCTTCTTCCGCGCTTATCTCCGCTTCGCTATGGCCGAAAAACCGATTGTCAAACTTCCCGATCCCAAGCTGCGGCTGGTTTCGGAGCCCGTCGCCGCCGTCACCGCGGAGATCCGCGCGCTCGCGCGCGACATGCTCGATTCGATGTATGCCGCGCGCGGCATCGGATTGGCCGCGATCCAGATCGGAATTCCGACGCGCCTCGTCGTCGTTGATCTTGGAAAGGGTCCGCCCCCCGAGAGCGAGGACGAGGAGGACAAGCGCGAGCCGGATCCGCAGGTGCTCGTGAATCCGGAGATCGTCTGGCGCAGCGAGGAGACGAGCATCTACGAAGAGGGATGCCTCTCGATTCCCGACTATGTCGAGGAGGTCGAGCGCCCCGCCCGTATCCGTTTCAGGTATCAGACCCTCGACGGTGAAACGCGCGAACTGGAGGCGGACGGCCTTCTCGCGACGTGCATCCAGCACGAGGTCGATCATCTCGATGGCAAGATGTTCATCGACTATCTCTCGAAGCTGAAGCGCGACCGGGTCATCAAGAAATTCTCGAAGGCGGCGAAGCGGGAAGCGGCCGACGCATGAGGGCGCGATCATGAGCCTGCGCGTCGTCTTCATGGGAACTCCCGACTTCGCGGTCCCGACCCTGTCGGAGATCATCGGCCAGGGGCACGAGGTTGTCGCCTGCTATACGCGCGCTCCCGCTCCCGGCGGTCGAGGCATGGCGACGCGGCCATCGCCGGTTCACCGGATGGCCGAGAGCTTCGGAATTCCCGTCTTCACGCCGAAATCCCTGCGCGACCCCGCCGTCGTCGAAACGCTGGCTTCCCACGGCGCGGATGTCCTTGTCGTCGTCGCCTACGGGATGATCCTGCCCCGGAGCGTTCTCGACATCCCCGAACTCGGTTGCCTCAACCTCCATGCTTCGCTCCTCCCGCGCTGGCGCGGGGCTGCTCCGATCCAGCGGGCGGTCATGGCCGGCGACGCCGAGAGCGGGGTGGCCGTGATGAAGATGGAGGAGGGGCTGGATACCGGCCCCGTCGCCATGGCCGAGCGGGTGCCGATCACGCCGGACATGACCTCCGGCGAACTTCATGACCGGTTGATGGTGCTCGGCGCGGATCTCATGGTGCGCGCGCTCGCTGCGCTCTCGCGCGGCGCGCTGTCGTTCACGCCCCAGCCGGAAGAGGGCGTCACCTACGCGGCAAAGATCACGAATGGAGACGCGCAGCTTTCCTGGACATTGTCCGCACGCCGTGTCCACGATCTCGTCCGGGGCCTGTCTCCGTTCCCGGGGGCGTTTTTCATGGCTGATTTCGGCAAGGGGCCGGAGCGCGTGAAGGTCCTGCGCAGCACCGTCGGGGAGGGGGAGGGGGCGCCGGGCACGGTTCTCGATGCCGACGGTCTCGTGGCCTGCGCCGAGGGCGCGGTGCGCCTCGTACAGGTGCAGCGCGCTGGAAAATCGGCCATGAGCGCGGCGGAGATGCTGCGCGGCGCAAGAATCGGCGTGGGAACGGTCCTGCCGTGAGCCCTGCTGCGGGATAGAGCGAGATGCCTCGCTACAAGCTGATCATCGAATACGACGGCGCGCCCTTCGCCGGCTGGCAGCGGCAGGAAAACGCGCTCTCCGTCCAGCAGGTGGTGGAGGAGGCGATCGAGGTCTTCGCGGGCCGCCCGGTAAGGCTTCATTGCGCTGGCAGAACCGATTCCGGCGTGCATGCCCTGAATCAGGTCGTCCATGTCGATCTCGACCGGCCAATGCGGGTCGACAAGGTAAGGGACGCGACAAACGCCCAGATGCGCGACCATCCCGTCGTCGTGCGCGCCGTGGAGGAGGTCCCGGAGCAGTTTCACGCCCGGTTGAGCGCGACCAAGCGCTTCTACCTCTATCGCATCCTCAACCGCCCCGGTCCGCCGGCCGTCGACCGCGGGCGCGTCTGGCACGTCCGGCAGCGAATCGATCCGCGCGTCATGCACGAGGCGGCGCAGCAGCTCGTCGGCCATCACGACTTCACGACCTTCCGCGCCAGCCAGTGCCAAGGCCTCAGCCCGATGAAGACGCTGGAGCGCCTCGATGTCGAGGCGGCGGGCGAGGAGATCCACGTGCATGCAGCCTCGCGCTCCTTCCTCCATCATCAGGTCCGCTCCATGGTCGGGACCCTGGCGCAGGCGGGGATCGGCCGCTGGAGCATCGCGGATGTGGGCCGCGCCCTCGCAGCACGCGACCGCAAGGCCTGCGGACCCGTGGCGCCGGCCTGCGGGCTCTACTTCGTGGGGGTGGAGTACGCGCAGAAGCGCCCCGAACCCGACCCGGATGACGGCATCTAGATCGGCCCCGGCTCGCCTTCCGTCACGCTTCTTCAGTTCGGCGCGGTGACCTCAATATCGCGGTTCAGGCCGCTCTCGATGAAGAATTCACGCGTGAAGACACGCCCGTCATGCCGCGCGATGACCACGTACTCGCCTTCCGCCAGCGTCACCGTCGGAAATGCGCCTATGGCTTCTCGCACGACGTCGCCCCCGGGCGTCAGCACGGTGAAGGCCGTTCCCGCGAAGGCTTCCCCCCCCTCTGTCGCGACGAGCTTGAGGGTCACCGTGGCGGCGCGGTGATTGAGCGTCGCCTCGGTCACCTGGCCCGCCTCGACATCGAGATCCGCCCGCATGATGGCGTTGGCGTCCCCATAGGTGGAGACGACGTGATAGGAGCCTTCCGGAAGGCGCACGATCTCGTCCGCGCGGGCATTGGCGACGACGAGCCGCCCCTCCGCATCGTTCCCGAACGGGACATAGACCGAGAACGACAATTGCGAGGGAGGGATCGGCGCATCGCCGACCACGCCGTTCAGCTTGAGGCCGCCGGCGCTGATGCGCAATTGCTCGTTCAGATTGCTCCACTGCATCGTCACCCGGCGCGTGGCGCTGGAATAGCCATAGGACACGTGAACGACATAGTTTCCCGGCTGGAGCTGGAAACTGGGCGAGGGATCGTCCTTCCGTTCGATCAGGCTGGGCGATGCGCCGTCGCCCCGATCCTCGAACACGCGCCAGATCAGGCCGGACGTGATGGGCGCACCGCTTTCGGCGAAGACCGCGCTCAGTCTGATAGTGCCCGTTTGGGGCAGCATCGGGCGCGGAGCGGAATGCATGGTGGGGCCGCCCCCCGGAAGCGCGGGGGAGCCGGGTGTTGTCTGGGCCGTAGCGGGAGCCGCAAGAAGCAGCAATCCGGCGAGAAGTGCGAGAATTCTCATGCGTGTCGGAATCAATGGTGAACCAGCGTGTCTGATAGCATGAATATGCGAAGCCGAGCGTTTGGAAACCAGGAGCTGGACCAAATTTGGGCGACGCCCTTGCCGCCCCCACTTGCCCTGCTCCGGCAGCCGTCTGATAACAGCGGCCGAGACCACAGCGAGAGGACCGGATACGACCCATGGCCGACGATATCATCGCCCTGTTGCAGGCGCGCCGCTCGACCCCCGCCAACATGCTCCAGGAGCCTGGCCCGGAAGACGACCAGCTCCGGCAGCTTCTGACGATCGCATCGCGGGTTCCCGATCATGGAAAGCTCGCGCCCTGGCGCTTCGTCGTCATCCGGGGCGAGACGCGGGGACGCATCGGCGAGGCGATCGAGGCCGCCTTCGCCGCCGATAATCCCGAGGCCGACGAGGAGAAGCTCGCCCAGCAGCGGGGCTTGCTCTCGCGCGCCCCGCTCGTCGTGGCCGTCGTCTCGCGCGCGCGGCCCCATCCCAAGATTCCGGAATGGGAGCAGGTCCTTTCCGCCGGAGCGGCCTGCCAGAACCTGGTTCTCGCGGCCAATGCGATGGGCTTTGGTGCTAACTGGATCACCGAATGGATCGCGTTTGATCGCCGCATTCTCGATCTTCTGGGCCTGGCTCCCGATGAGCGGATCGCCGGTTACGTTCATATCGGGACGGCCGACAAGGCGATGCCGGATCGGCCGCGCCCTCCGCTCGAGGAAATTGTCACCTATCTGTGAGCCTGTGCGCGCCCATGGGGAATGGCCTCTTCCTCACGGGCGCGCTGGTTCTCGCGGCCCACCGCGCCAGATAGAACGAACAGGTCCGCTCAAGTTTTCCGGAGAATGCCGGCATGTTCTATGAAGTCGCCAACGGCCACGGGCTCACCTACGACCCGTTCAAGGCCCTCGTCGTCCCGCGTCCGATCGGCTGGATCACCGCCGTGAGCAAGGCGGGCGAGGTCAACCTCTCGCCCTATTCCTTCTTCAACGCGATCTCCGACAAGCCGCACATGGTCTGCTTCTCCTCGTCCGGGTACAAGGACGCGCTCGCCTTCGTCGAGGAGACCGGGGAGTTCGTCTGCAACATGGCGACGTGGGATCTGCGCGAGCAGATGAACCTGACCTCGGCGCCGCTTCCCCGAGGCCAGAACGAGATGCTGCATGCGGGTCTCACGCCCGCCCCCTCGCGCCTCGTCAAGCCGCCGCGCATCGCCGAGAGCCCTGTGGCCCTTGAATGCAAGCTGTTGCAGATCGTCCCGCTGAAATCGCTGGATGGCGAGGGCAGCTATGTCATGGCCATCGGGCAAGTTGTCGGCGTGCATATCGACGACCGCTTCATCTCCAATGGCTTGGTCGACACAGCCGCCATGCGCCCGATCGCGCGCGCGGGCTACAAGGAGTATTTCGTCGCGACTCCGGAGACGAAGTTCTCGCTCACGCGTCCCGAGGGCGGCGGTGACCTCAAACCCGTTTCAGCAGGCGCCGGGCGCGCTTGAGGTGGGGCAGGTCGATCATCTCGCCGTCAATGGCCACGACGCCCGCGGCGGGTGATTGCTCGAATGCCGCCACGATGGCTTTCGCCTTCGCAACTTCCTCGTCGGAGGGAGCGAAGGCCTCGTTGATGGTCGCGACCTGCCCGGGATGGATCGCCATCTTCGCGACGAAGCCGTCGCGACGCGCTTCCCGACATTCCCGCGCGAGGCCCTCAATGTCCTTGAAGTTCGTGTAGACGGTGTCGACCGCGTCGACCTCCGCCGCCGCTGCGCCGAGGATCGTGAGCGAGCGGGCGAGGCGATAGGGGTCGGTGAAGCAACCTTGCGCATCCCTGTTCGTCTCCGCCCCCAGATCGGCGGAAAGGTCCTCGCCGCCCCAGGCAATCCCGGCGAGGCGATGGCTGGCGCCCCTGAAAGTTCCCAGCGCAAAGACCCCGCGCGCATTCTCGGTGCCGATCGCGAGGATGGAGGTGACGCCGTCCGGGAGGCCGTATTCCGCCTCGCGCACCGCCATCATCGCGGCGAGATGCGTGACGTCGTTTCCTCCGACCGCCTTCGGCTGGACGATCCCGTCCGGCCCCGCCTCCATGACCGCGTCGAGATCGAGGCCTGTCAGTTCGGTGGCGAGATCATTCACCCGGACGAAGAGCCGCGGACGGTCGGCCTTCTTCCTCGCCTCCGCCAGAAAGGATGCGGTGATGCGGCGCGCCTCGTCCTTCGCGCCAGCGGCGACGGAATCCTCGAGATCGACGATCAGCGCATCCGCGCCGGATGTGAGCGACTTCTCCAGCTTGCGCGGCGAATCTCCGGGGACGAAAAGATATGATCGCATCTATTCCTACCCTTCGCGCTTGCGCATGAATGCCTGTCGGCGGCATTCCGCGACGAGTGTGCCGTCCTGCTTGAACGCCCGATGCTGGAAATCGACGATTCCGGCATCCGGTCGGGAGCGCGATTCGCGCTTGGAGAGGATTTCAGTCGTGCAGCGGATCGTGTCGCCCTCGAAAAGCGGCGCGGGAAACTTCACATCCGTCATTCCGAGATTGCCGATCGTGGTGCCGACGGTGGTGTCGTTGACGGAGATCCCGATCATCAGGCCCAGGGTGAACAGCGAGTTCATCAGCGGACGCCCCCATTCGGTCTCGGTGGCGCAGAAATGCGCATCGATGTGAAGGGGTTGGGGGTTGAGGGTCATGTTTGAGAACAGCATGTTGTCCATCTGCGTCACCGTCCGGGTGAGGCGGTGCTCGATGGTCTTGCCGATCTCGAAATCCTCGAAGTAGAGCCCCCCTCGAGGATGCGGCTGCGGGCTTGTCATCCGGTGTCTCCAGACTGCGCGATGTGAAGGACGGCTTGGGCTACAGGCCGCGTCTTAGCGTTTCCTTTACCATAAGAGCCGCATCGTCGACGACGAAGAGGAGGCTTCGCAGGGTCGATTCTTCATCATGCAGCCCGGCAAGGATCGCAATGTTCCTGTTCACCACCCCCGACACGCCGCAGGCGGCCAAGGCGACGAGCCCGGTGGTCGACGCGATTCGTCAGGGGGCGCGAGCGAGCGGAGCCGATTTCGAGTATCTCCTGGCGACTGCACAGCGGGAATCCTCGCTCGACCCCGCTGCGCGGGCCCGCACTTCCAGCGCCACGGGGCTCTTCCAGTTCATCGAGCAGACCTGGCTCGGGATGGTGAAGAAGGAGGGCGCGAAGATCGGGCTCTCCGAGGAGGCGAGGGCGATCACCCAGCGCCCGGATGGCGGATTTACGGTCGCCGATCCCGCCATGCGTCGGGATATCCTTGCGCTGCGCGAGGATCCGAAGATCGCCTCGACGATCGCGGGATCGTTCACGCAGTACAATCGCGAATTCCTGTCATCGCAGCTTCAGCGAGAGCCGCGGCCCGCCGATCTCTACATCGCGCATTTCCTGGGCGCCGCCGGGGCGGCGGAGCTGATCCGGCAGGCGGGCTCCAATCCGCAACTCCCGGCGGCGGAACTCTTCCCAGAAGCGGCCGCCGCCAACCGCTCGATCTTCAACGACCGGGCCGGGGCCGCGCGCGGGGCAGGGGAGGTCTACGGGCTCCTCGCCTCCTATCATGCGACCACGGCCTCCACCTCGGTCGGCAACGCCACGGCGCAGGCGGAGCATGCCGGCTTTCCGCAGATTCCGCTGGCGAAGACGGACGGTCCGGCCTTCCATGGCCTTTTCCAGACGGCGGGGCGGCAGGGCGCGATCTCGGATGCGGTATCGCGATTGTGGTCGATCCGGTCCGAGGAGGGGACGGAGGGTCCGCGAGCCTCCTTCTTCCCCGGAAGCGGCCGCCCGGATGCGGCAGCGGAGACGGCGGGCGTGGCTCCACTTCCGCCGACGCGTCCGCGTGACGCGCCTCTCGACCTCAACGGATTCATGCATTGGCGGCGAAGCTTATGATCGTGCGTCGTTTTCTTCTCTGGGCCCAGAGCGCCTCTCCCGGACAGCGTGCGGACGCGGTGAGTGCCCTCGCCCGCAGCTATCTCTACTCCGAACTGTCCAGTGAGGACCGTTGGGAGGCGGAGACCGCGCTGACGGCGATGCTGGACGATGCCTCGCCGCTGGTGCGTCGCGCGCTTGCGGAAGCGATGGCCAATGCGCCCGACGCGCCTCGCCACATCATCGTCGCGCTCGCCAATGATCAGGCGGACATCGCGGCGCTCGTGCTCGCGCGCTCGCCGCTTCTCGGCGATGCCGATCTCGTCGATTGCGCCGCCCTCGGCGATGCCTTCGCGCAGACGGCCATCGCACTGCGGATCAGGGTCTCGCGGCCAGTTTGCGCGGCGCTGGCCGAAATCGGCGCGGTTGCTGCCCTGATCGAGTTGCTGGGGAATCCGGGCGCCGATATCCCGCGATCGGCTCTGGCGCGCATGCTGGAGCGCTTTCGCGACGTCCCCGAACTGCGGGAGGCGCTTCTGGCGCGGCCCGATCTGCCGGTGGATATCCGCCAGGCAATCGCCGTCGCCATCGCCGATTGCCTGCGCAACTTCGTCGTGGAATGCGGCTGGATGAACGTCGAACGCTCTGAACGCGTGGTTCGCGAGGCGCGCGAGAAGACCACTATCGCGCTCTCCGCCTCCGTCGATCAGCAGGCGGTGGCTGGCCTGATCGCCCATCTTCGCGACACCGGACAACTCACGCCGGCGCTGATCCTGAGGGCGGTTCTCTCGCGCGGCCTCGGCTTCGCGGAAGCGGCGTTCGCGGAACTCACGGGGATGCCTCTTGCGCGGGTTGCAGGGCTGCTGCGGGACCGTCGCAGCTCCGGCTTCACGGCGCTCTATCGAAAGGCGGGATTGCCCGCGGGCCTGCTTCCGGCCTTCGAAGCGGCGTTCTCGGCATTCTCTGAGCCACAGGCCGATGGCGTCGCCGCTGGACTGCACCTTTCCCGCCGGATCATCGAGCGGGTTCTTTCAGCTTGCGCCCAGTTGCCTCCGGAGGAGGCAGGCAAGCTGATGGCCTTGCTGCGGCGATATGAGTCGGAAGCAGCGCGGGAGGAGGCGCGGGAATTCGCGGTTGCGCTCATGGACGACGCCGCCCTCGACGCGGCGCTCGAGCACGTCGAAAACGGCATAGCGAACGCCATCAGGATGCGCGCGCTGATGAACGCCGCCTAGCCGCGGTCGGGGATGCAGGCGCTCTCGCCGTCGATCGCATCCTGGACGCGGCGCTCAAGCTCTTCGACGAGTTCGCCGGCCAGGGGATGGGCGAGGTCGCGGATCTTCTCCCGCTTCGCGGCGCGCAACGCGTCCACATGCGCACGCAGCAGGCCGGCGGGGGGCGATGTGCAGAGGGTCATGAGGTGCGCCATGCTCCGCGCCACCCGGGCGACGAAGGCTTCATCAAGGCTCGCCGCCGATCCCCTCAGGTCGTGCGCAAGGCGAAAAAGCTTCTGGCGCGCTGCATCCTGATGGGGCGCCGGGCGGTATTCCTCGAAGGCAGAAGCGAGACGCTCGATTTCGTCCGGAATGGCGTCGCGGAACTGCCTGTTGATGCGCTCGCACGCGCTGGCGGCGCGACGAATGGCCGGGGCCGCCGCCTCCTCATATTCGCCATCGACCACCAGCGCCTTGCGCATCAGCTCCGTCGGCGCTGGAAAGACCGCGACATCCGCAGCACGTTTCGTGGCGGGTTTCGCCGGGATGATTCTCATTGCGAACTTCCTTCCCCCGGCATGCCGGAATCCGGCCCATGTGGCGGGTTCTTGCGCCGCTCCGGCCCGCGATAGGGTGGCGGGCTGGGGCGGCGTCTGTCGGGACCGAAGTAGCTTGCCGTCGCGATGAAGGGGCGCTGGTCGATCACGAGCCCCATGATCCGGTCGTGCAGAAGCCGCGGGCTCACCGGCTTCGTCAGGAAGTCGTTGATCCCCGCGTCGCGGGCGGCGACGACCCGCCCTTTCTCCGCATAGGCCGTGATCATGAGGATGGGAACGAACGGATTGTGGCTCCTTGCCCTGTCGCGGAGACGCCTCGCGACCGTCAGGCCATCGGTCTCCGGCATCTCCCAGTCGAGCAGGACGATGTCGGGCTTCTCCTGATCGAAAAGCTCGAGCGCCGTCTTGCCGTCCTGCGCCTGTACGATCTTTTGCGCGCCGAATGCCTCCAGCATCGCGACGATCGTGCGGCGCATATAGACGTTGTCCTCGGCGACGAGGAAGCTCAATCGGTCGAATTCCAGCCGCATGACGCCCCCTTCCGGATCAGACGCCGAACTGCTCGCGCAGGATGCGCTCGTCGAGGCTGTGCCCCGGATCGTGCAGCATGACGAGGTCGAGCGTACGGTCCATGGAGACCTCGACATGAGCGACGCGCCGGAACTCCGTATGATCCGCGACGGCCGAGACGGGGCGAAGCTCGGCTTCCTTGACCTCGATTCCGACCCGCGCGTGGTTCGGCAGCAAGGCTCCGCGCCACCGCCTCGGGCGGAATGCGGAGATGGGGGTCAGCGCCAGAAGAGGTGCGTTGAGCGGCAGGATCGGGCCGCCGACGGAAAGATTGTACGCGGTCGATCCGGCGGGCGTGGAGATCAGGATTCCATCGGCGATCAGCTCCCCGAGACGCTCCTTCCCGTCGATCCGTATGGCAAGCTTCGCGGCCTGATGCGTCTGGCGCAGCATCGAGACCTCGTTGATGGCGCGGGCCGTGTGCGTCTTGCCCTCGAGATCCCGGGCGACCATGAGGAGCGGGTGGACGACGCTGCGATGCGCCGCCCGAAGGCGCTCCATCAAGGAATCCTCGCGAAAGTCGTTCATGAGGAAGCCGACCGAGCCGCGGTTCATGCCGTAGATTGGCTTCGCGGTTCCCATGAAGCGGTGCAGGGTCTGTAGCATCAGCCCGTCGCCGCCAAGGGCGACGATGACATCCGCTTCTTCGGGGCTCACATTGGGATAAAGCGCGGCGAGCCGCGCCGCCGCCGCCTGCGATTCATCCGAAGGGCTCGCGACGATGGCGATCTTCTCGAGGGCGGCCATTTCACAAACCTCCTGGAGCAATTTCGAAATCCCGAAATCGCGGTTACTGGTCACCTCGAGCAATCTTGCGCGCGCGAAGAGCCCTGGCCCCGCGAGCCGCCGAACTTGACCCGCTTCAGATCGCTGGCCCACCCTGCGGCGGAGCACGCCGACTCGACGAGGTATAGTATGGATCAGCCGAGCATGGTCTACACCACCTTTCCCGACGACGACAGCGCCCGAAAGGTTGCTAAGGCTCTCGTTGAGGAGGGGCTTGCAGCCTGCGTCAACCTGATACCGGGAATGCGCAGCGTCTATCGCTGGGAGGGGGAAGTTGCAGAGGCCGGCGAAATCGTCGGGCTGGTCAAGACACGCAAGGGTCTGACCCGGGAGGTCGAGGATCGCATCAAGGCGCTTCACCCTTACGATACTCCGTTCATCGCTCATCTCGCCGTCACGGACATGGAGACGGGCACGCTCGCCTGGCTGATGGCGCAGACGGGCGCGGATGCAAGACGCGCGCCCTAGCGGGCGGCGTCGAACGAGGACAGGAACGCCGAGAGGTTGACGGGGAGGGCCTCGCAGAGATACCCGCCCTCCTGGATGATCGCGGTCGGGAGTCCGGCCCCCGCGATCAGCCGTGCGGCCGCCGCGAAGCCCGCGGTCGTGACCTTCAGCGCGCCAATCGGGTCGTGCTCCGAGGCGTCAAGGCCCAGCGCGAGGACGAGCGCGCCCGGATCGTGACCGGCGATCTGCTCGAGGCCGCGCTCGATCGCCGCGAGAAAGGCGTCGTCGCCCGATCCGTGGGCGAGCGGGATGTTGAGATTGTAACCGTCCCCGGCTCCCGCTCCGGTCTCGTCCGCATAGCCGGCGAAGAAGGGGAAATAGTTCGAGGGATCCGCGTGGACGGAAACTGTCAGCACATCCGGGCGCTCGTAAAAGATGCCCTGCGTTCCATTCCCGTGATGGACGTCGATGTCGAGAATTGCGACGCGGGCAGCTTCTGCCTTCGACTTCGTCAGCAGCCGGGAGGCGGCAATGGCCGAGTTGTTGAGAAAGCAGAAGCCGCCCGCGGAATTCGCATAGGCGTGATGTCCGGGCGGTCGGCACAGGCCATAGGCATGGCCCGATCGAAGCGCTTCGTCGGCTGCGGAGACGGCAACCTGGGCGGATCCATAGATTGCCTCCCACGTCCCCGAGCGGATCGGGGTCGAGGTGTCCGCGCAGTAATAGCCGATCAGTCCAAGCAACGCCTCGGGACGCCGATGCATTTGCGGGCGCGCGAAGTGGCCGCTCAGGATTTCGTCTCCGACCTTGGGAAGTTCGTCGCGCCGGCGCCACGCGTCCCGCAGGAAGGAAACATATTCCGGGTCATGAGCCGCGAGGATGCAGTCGAGCCCGTGGTCTTGCGCGAGCGAGACGTCATGCGCTTCCAGCGCCCGAAGGAGAATCGCATAGCGATCCGCCTGTTCGGGATGAGTCACGATCGCGCCCCTTCTGAAGTAGCGATCGGGATCATGCGCGACCGAGGCCGGCGTGTGGAATGCTCGCATCTCTTGCCGGATCCATGGCGCGACCGTCTGCCAACCTCCGTTCGAAAACGAAGCCTGGGAGACAGTCCGGCTTGGCTTGGCGCCGAATTTACTCGGCGCGTTTCCCGGCGGCAGCTTCCGCGCCCTCGGTGCTCGCGAAAGTCTCGGCAATCTGGGCAAGATTGTCGAGGAGCTTCCGCGACTTGATCTTGGAGGCCGAAACGATGAGGCGCTGGACGCCGTCATCCGCAAGAATGTCTTGCCGACCGGTTTCCCGGGGCTCCACATCTTCCGAGAAGCTGAAGAAGAACTCGATGGGCTGATCTGTCGAAAGGGCGACTTGATGCAGACGTCCAGCGCCGATGCGATCGGTGCCGTTCTCATACTTCTGGATTTGCTGGTACGTGACGCCGATCATCTCGCCGAGCTTCTGTTGGCTCATCTTGGCGATCCGACGGGCGAGGCGCACTCGTTGGCCGACGAAGCGGTCGATATCTGTGGGGCAACGCGTAGTCATGGGCGCGTCATCTTCTGGTTGAGAGAGATAAATCTTATTAGAGCGCTTCCGTCCTCATGTAAATCCTCGATTGAGGGAATTCGACAAAAACGGAAGTAGGAGGATCCGACGAACGGCGCATGCCGCAACGGAAGGTATGTTGCGGATAGATGTGGGTCGCAAGAAAATCGGCTGCGATCTCAGTCGGATATCCGACACATGCGTCAGGCCGCAAGCAGGAGGGAGGGCGGAGCAGAACCTCCGGTTTCGAAAAACACGCTTTTCAAATGTGTATTACTGCCCGGATGCAACTGCGCTTAAAATGGCTGCAAATTCGCTCAAACGATGCTTCGACACGCTGAGTCGCGGATTTTCGGGGGCAATCTGACCGTGAATCAACTAGCGGCTCTGTTGCGATAAGATACAGGAGGCCGTTGCTTCGAATCGATTCGCTTCGCGGAAGGTTCGTCTCAAGGGAAACGCGCAGTTCATGCCGACATTTTTTCGACAAATGTTCAACGAACGAACTTCTTGAGCGCGCTTTGACCGTACCGATGCAATTACCTTCCGTTTTGCCCCACTCGGATTCATGTCCCCGGCATCGGCTCCAATTACTTCGATCGGCCTGTGCCTCACGAACTCGTTGAACTGAAGCGTGGGGCAGATGCCTGGCGCTCACTCGAAAACAATTCGTGGCGCCGTCCGGCTTTTCCCGCCGCCGCTGAGCTGACCCCAAACCGCCTCTGCGATCGCGCGATAGACGAGGCCGTGCGGACCCTCGGGATCGACGGCAGTGACCGGCCGACCGGAATCGGAGGTCTCGCGGATGGTCATGTTGAGCGGGACCTCGCCGAGGAAAGGCACTCCGAGCTTTTCCGCCTCCTTGCGTGCGCCGCCGTGCCCGAAGATATGCGAAACCGCCCCGCAATTGGGACAGACGAAGGTCGCCATGTTTTCCACGATCCCGAGGATGGGAATCTCGGTGCGCCGGAACATGGCCACGCCGCGGCGCGCGTCGAGAAGCGCGAGATCCTGCGGCGTCGAGACGATCACTGCCCCTGCCAGCGGCGTCGCCTGGGCCATCGTAAGCTGTGCGTCGCCGGTCCCCGGGGGCATATCCACCACCAGCACGTCCAGTTCGCCCCAAGCGACTTCCCGAAGCATCTGCGTGATCGCCGACATGACCATCGGGCCGCGCCAGATCATCGGCGTCTCCTCGTCGACCATGAAGCCGATCGACATGACCTTGACGCCATAACCGTCGAGGGGCTCCAGAATGCGGCCGGAGAGGACGCGCGGTTTGCCATGGAGGCCGAACAGCTTGGGCATCGACGGGCCGTAGATGTCGGCATCCAGAATGCCGACCTTCAGCCCGAGAGAGCGCAGCCCGAGCGCCAGGTTGCAGGCCGTCGTCGATTTTCCGACGCCACCCTTTCCGGATGCGACAGCGATCACATGCTTCACGCCGGGTATTGACTGAACGCGCGCCTGGGGAGCCGCCGCCGGCCGTCCCGGCTGAATGCCCGCGCGCTCGGGCGTCTGCGTCGACGGCCCCTTGGGAACGGGGCGGTCTGCCGTGAGCGTCACGAAGACCTGTCCTGCCTCGGGAAGCGCCTTCACCGCCTCTTCCGCCGCCTTCCGGACGGGCTCCATGGCGGAGGCCTCCGTTGCATCGATCGCGATCGAGAACATGACCCGCCCGTCCTGCACGACGATGTCCGAGAGCCGGCCTGAACCCGCGAGGCTTTCGCCGCTCGCCCCGAGCTTCACGGTCGCCAGTACCTGCAAGACCTGTTGCGCGCTGATTGCCACTGCTTCACTCCAATCCGACCCGCATCATCTGGGAATTGCGGGGCCGCAGGTTAAGGCTGCCGAGACGACTTAGCCAGCCTCGCCGTCCATCTGTTGCGCGACCTTTCGGCCGCGGAAGAAGATGAAAAGGCCGGCTGCGACAATAAACGCAGCTCCGACGAGCATTTCCGGGCGCGGCTTGTCCCCGAATACGATCCAGCCGAACAGGATGGCCCAGAAGAGAAGCGTGTACTGGAAGGGCGTCACGATGGCGGCGTCGGCAAGCTTGAGGGAGCGGTTGATGCAGACATGCGCGAACATGGCCACAACTCCCAAAAGCGCGAGCAGGCCGAAATCAAATCCGGTCGGCGCAACCCAGGTGAAGGGGGCGATCACCAGCCCCGCCAGCCCCGCGCCAATCGTCTGCCAGAAGACGAGGGTGGTGTCCGGCGTGTTGCGGAGCGTCCGCCCCGACAACATCATGAAGGTGAAGGCAAGACTTCCGAAAATCGAGATGAAGGCCGGCAGCGTGAGTGTCGCGGCCGACGGCTTGAGCGCGATGATCACGCCGAGGAAGCCAAAGCCGATGGCGGTCCACCTCCGCCACCCAACCCGCTCGCCAAGGAGAAAGGGCGAGAGCGCTGCGACATAGATTGGCGCGGCGAGCCAGTACGTCATGACGTCCGCCAGCGGCAGGTAGATGACGGCGGCGTAGAAACAGAAGACCTCGGCGGTGGAGAAGACCACGCGCGTCGCCTGCAGGCCCGGACGCTCCACGCGAAACAGCGTGATCACCCCGGCCTTCCAGATGAAGGGAATGAGGATCAGGAGGGCAGCGGCGCTGCGGATAAGGAGGACCTGGCCAACCGAATATGTGGCGACCAGCCATTTCCCCATCACGTCATTAAGTGAGAACAGAAAAATTCCGAACAGCATCACCCCGATGCCGAGTGCGGCATTGGGCGTGGAAAGAGCGCGGCTCAGCGAGGCGCCTGTGGATGACATCGGGACTTTCCGTTCAGGCCGACCGGGATCGGAATGCAGGGTGATGCGATACCGAAACCGACGGGATCGTCAAGGCGCGCAAGGGATGCTGGCGTACTGCTCAAGAGCGCGCCAGCAGCTCCTTGGCCAGCATGCAATGAACACCCTTGTTGCCGTTCACCACTTGCGTGATGCGCAGGTCCGCGGCGAGGCTGCAGAGGGTATAGGCGTCCTCTCGCGAGAGCCCTCCCTTCTCGACGATGAGGTCGATCATCTGGCGCAGGGCGATGACGACGCAGTCGTCGAGATCGGGATCGAACGCCATGGTGATGTAGTGATCCGGCGTCTCGGCCATCGGCCATGCGAGCTTCATGTCGCCGCGCGCAATCAGCGTGAAGCGGCCGATCAGGCCGGTCTCGATCGCCGTGATGCAGACTTCGCCATCGCCCTGGGCGCCATGCCCGTCGCCCACGGAGAAGTTGCCGCCGTCAACGAAGACCGGAAGATAGAGGGTCGTTCCGGCGACGAGTTCCTTGTTGTCCAGATTTCCGCCGTTACGGCGGGGCGGAAGGGTGGAAATTGCACCCCACGCCGGGGGAGGGGCGACGCCCATCACGCCGAAAAAGGGCTTGAGCGGAAGCTCGAGGCCCCAGGGCATCCGTCCGATCATGCGCTCGGCGTCGAGGGGGATATGGATGACGCGGTTCTCCGTAAAATCATCCGGCAGCGCCCCGCGCAGGGGGCCGAGGCTGTTGTAGCCCCAGTCGTAGTGCAGGGCTATGTCGTCGATCCTGACTTCAAGGACCTGTCCCGCACGGAGTCCTCGAACCGCGACCGGTCCCGTGCAGATATGGCCCGGAAGCCGGGGCCGCATTGACTCATGAATGGCTGAAAGCGCCGGGGGGATTTCGAAGGTTCCCTCAGGCATCACCTCGGGCGCGCCGGATACCGTCGACATCGTCACGGAATCCCCGCTCTCAACGGTCAGGATCGGGCCGAGGGCTGCGTCGAAATAGCCCCAATGCGCGGTTTCCGGCGAGGCGTCGATGCGGTGTCGGTTCATGGTCATGTCGATCTCCGGGACTGACCATTGATGAACGCGGCAGCCGTCCCCGGCAATGCCGAGCGCCCCGCGCCCGGATTTGACTTTTCGCACGGAATTAGGGAAATCCTCCTTCGCCTGCGAAGCGCGGGTATTGCAAATGAACCTTTTTGAAGCAGAAAGGCATCCGGACGTGCGACCGCCCTTCGCTGATGATCTGGAGCAGACATTTTCATACGCGTGGGACTGCTGGGCGCGGGGGGTGCGTGACCGGCGCTGCGCCTTTCACACGCCAGGCGTCGCCACAATCGGCCTCGGCGGGGAGCCGCGCGTGCGAACCGTTGTCTTGCGGGGCGCCGACAGGCGCGACGGTTCCTTGCGGTTCCACACGGATATTCGCGGAGTCAAGGTGGCCGAGATCGAGCGCGACGACCGCGTGGCGGTCATGGCGTACGAGCCGCGCTGGAAGTTCCAGGTGCGGGTCGAGGGACGTGCACGCATTCACGCCGGCGAAGAGATTGCGAATGATGCCTGGAAGGCGTCACGCATGATGAGCAAGCTTTGCTATGGCGTGCATCCCGCACCGGGCGCGGCGATAGGAGAGGGGGACGACTTCCGGCTGCCGGAGACGCCAGACGAGATCGAGGCGGGACAGGAGAATTTCGCGGTTGTTCTCGTTCGGGTGTCGCGACTCGAGACGCTGTTTCTCGAACATTCGGGACATCGCCGTGCGGTCTTCGAGAACGGCGAGGCCCGCTGGCTGTCGCCCTGATCAATTCTCGTCTGCGCGCAGCCCGAAGCGCTCGACGACGGAGGGCTGGATGACCTTCGCGTGGAGCGCCAGCAGGACGAGCTGCGCATCAAGGCTGTCACCGGCCTCGAGCGCCTTCTCGATCCGGGCTTCCACACGCGCCACGTCTTCGTCCGTGTTCGAGGCGGCGAACCCGGCCGCGCCGAGCATGCAATAGGCGATCATTTCCGCCGCCGGTCGATAAGCCTGCGGCGCGGGCTCCTTCCCGATCGCATGGTCCTTGAGGAGGTTCACGACCGTCAGCTTGACCGCTTCCGGAACAAGATTGGGATGCAGGTCGACGGCGCGCAGGGCCGCATCGAGCTGACGCAGGTCGCCCGAGCGGCCGAACATCCCGAGAAATCCCAGCGAAGAAATCGATCGCGCCATGGCGTGCCTCATGATCTCGCGATCGATCGCGCCATGTCCGAGGACAGGGCAGACCAGCCGCGCAATTCCGTAGCCGCTTCCCGGTAGGACGCCACGATCCGGCCTGCGAGTTCGGACGTGCCGGCGATCTCGTCCATGAGGTCGTCCGCAGCCGCGCGCGCCGCGTTCATGATCTCGACGGGAAAGGCTTCCAGCTGGACGTTGCCGGTCTGCAGGATGCGCGTCAAGGCGGCTGCGTTCTCCTGGTGGGCGTCGGCGAGCCCCAGCGCATGTTCGGCGCGCGCGGCCTCCGAGACGATCGCCCGCAGGTCCGCGTCCAGGAGCGACCAGGCGCGCTCGGAGACCAGCAATTCGCTTGCGCCATTCGGCTTGTTGAAGCCCGGAGCGTAGTAGAAGGGCGCGTGCTGGTGAAGGCCCGTTTCGTAGTCCGTCGAAGGGGCGAGGAACTCCACCGCGTCGATCGTGCCCCGGTCGAGGGATGTGACGAGGTCGCCGGCGGGAATGCTCATCGGGATCGCCCCGAGCCTGGCGTAGATCTCCGCCCCGAGGCCCTGGACCCGAATCCGCATGCCTTCGAGATCCTCGACGCCCGCCAGCCTGCGGCGGAACCAGCCGCCCATGCTCGGGCCGGTATTGCCCGCCATGAAGACGCGCACTCCGTACGGCGCGTAAAGCTCGTCCCACAGGGCCTGCCCGCCCCGCAATTCGACCCAGGCCTGGTGCTCGATCGGGCCAAGGCCGAAGGGGACAGTGGTAAAGAAGCCCGCGGCCGGCATCTTGCCCTGCCAGTAGAGCGCAGCCGTGTGGCCCATCTCGACGGTGCCGTTCGAAACGGCATCAAGGACGCTCAGGGCCGGGACGATCTCGCCTGCGCCGAAGAGATCGACATGCAGCCTGGCTCCCGCCATCGCGTTGATGCGGTCGGCGATCCGTTGCGCCGAGACGCCGGGTCCGGCGCGTCCCTTCGGCCATGAGGTGACGAGCCGCCAGCTCAGGCGCTCCTGCGCATGCACGATCGCAGGCGCTGCGAGGGCGGAGGCGCCGAGGCCGAGGGCGACGCGGCGGGTGAGGTTCTTACCACCAGGCATGGAAGTGATGCACGGGGCCATGCCCGTGTCCGATCTCGAGTTCGCGGGAAGCGCCGATGGCGGCGCTGATATACGTCTTTGCGGCCTCGACGGCAGGGTGCAGCAATAGCCCCCTCGCAATGCCGGCCGCGACCGCCGACGACAGGGTGCAACCGGTGCCGTGGGTGTTCTTCGTGTGAATGCGGGGCGCGCTGAAGCGATGGATGTTCGTCGCCTCGATCAGGAAATCGACGCTCTCCTCGCCCTCCGCGTGCCCGCCCTTGATGAGCACGGCGCGCGGCCCCATCGCGAGGATGCGCTTGCCCTGCGCGAGCATTGTGTCCTCGTCCGTGGCGATCGGCTCGTCGAGCAGGGCGGCGGCCTCGGGCAGGTTCGGCGTCACAACCTCGGCGAGGGGGATCAGGATGCGCCGCAATGCGTCGACGGCGTCGGAGGCGAGGAGGCGGTCGCCGCTTGCCGCGATCATGACTGGGTCGAGCACGACATGCTGGACCTGATGGCGCACGAGCCCCGCCGCGACGGTCTCGATGACGTTTGCCTGCGAGAGCATCCCGATCTTGACGGCGCTGACTTTCAGGTCGGAGAAGACGCTGTCAATCTGCGCCGCGATGAAGTCGGGCGGGATGTCGTGGATCGCCTGGACACCCTGCGTGTTCTGCGCCGTCAGCGCCGTGATCACTGTTGCGCCATAGACTTCGAGCGCGGAGAAGGTCTTCAGGTCCGCCTGGATGCCCGCGCCTCCGCCCGAGTCCGAGCCTGCAATGGTGACAGCTATCGGCGTCATCTCTTTTCTTCCTTGCTATGCGCCGCGGGCGGCGAGGGCTTCGTCGACGGCCCGCCGCAGTTCCGCGGCCGCGGCCGTGATGTCTTCGGCGGCGAAGAGCGCCGAGATGACGGCGACGCCATCGGCTCCAGCCCCGATCACGCTGCGGAGATTCGTGCCGTCGATCCCGGCGATCGCCCCGACCGGAAGCCCTGGCTTCGTCACGCGCGCAGCTTTCGCGACGCGCGCGAATCCCGCCAGGCCAACGGGCGGTTCCGGATTGTCCTTGCTCGTGGTGGCGAAGACGCCGCCGATGCAGGCGTAGTCGAGATCAAGATCGGCCATCGCCTCGGCGTGAAACACGCTCTTGAGCGTCAGGCCGATGATCCGCCCGGGGCCGAGCAGGCGGCGGGCATCCGCCGGGGCCATGTCGCCCTGGCCGAGATGCACCCCGTCCGCTTCGGCCGCAAGGGCGACATCGACACGATCGTTGATCAGAAGCGGCACGCCGCTCCCCGCGAGCACCTTCTTGAGCGTGCGGGCGGTCTCGACGAGAAGCCGCGTATCAGAGGTCTTGTCGCGCAGCTGGATGACGGTCGCGCCACCCGCCACCGCCTGCTTGACGCAGGTTGCGATATCGCGGCCCATCGTGTTCCCGGGGCCGACAATCCCGTACAGCCGAATATCCACCGGGTTCATGAAAGCCTCGCTTGCGTCGTCAAGGTGTCGGCATCGAGCGCGTAGAGCGCGTCCAGGAAGGCGGGCTGGAAGCTGCCCGGACCCGAGGATCTGCCGGCGGCCACCTCCCCGGCGATTCCGAGGCAGAGGAGGGCAGCGCTCGCGGCGAGATGCGCGTCAGGCTCGAGGGCAGCGAAGGCGGCGGCAAGCGCCGTTCCGGCGCATCCCATGGCCGTGATGCGGGTCATGAGGGGATGGCCGTTGGCGATGCGCGTCAGCCGCTTTCCGTCCGCCACAAGATCCGTCTCTCCGGTGAGCGCGATCACGCAGCCCCAGTCCCGCGCTGCCTCGGCAACGCCTTCCTCGGACGCGGCGGCCCCCCGGAGCGCTTCGAATTCCCCCGCGTTGCAGCGCAGGATCACGGGGCGCTCATGAAGCAGGACTTTCGCCCGCTCGAGGCGGGTAGGCGAGCGCTCGACGAAGACGGGATCGAGAATGAAGGGCTTTCGGTGTGCTCTTGCAGCAGCGACGGCGATCGGGATAGAGCTCCGCCGTTCGGTGTCGAGCGTTCCCAGGTTCACGAGAAGCGCGTCTGCGCGCCGCACGAAGGCCCCGACCTCGTCCTCGGCGTGGGTCAGGGAGGGAACCGCGCCGGCCGCCAAAAGGAGGTTCGCCGTGAGGACCTGCGCCGCCGAATTGGTGATGGCGTGAACGCGCACCGGATTCGCGCGCAGCGCATCCAGCAGCCGGATTGCGGCCTCGGTGGCGGGGGAGGGTGGCTTCGTCGACTGGTCCGGTCCGCTTGTCATCTCTCATCCCTCCGCCGGCATGATCCGGATCAGGTTCGACGGGTTGTCGCCACGCGACTCTCAGCCTCTGCGAGGCACCCCGGGAGATCAAATGTCAGGTCAGAGTTAGGAGATCGCCCGGCTCAAGGCAAGGCCGGCCGCTCGCTATCCTTCACGTGGCATGTCGAAATAGCGTTGCAGGATTCCGCGATAGATCGAGGCGAGACGTTCGAGATCGTCCACCGGAACCCGCTCGTCGACCTGGTGCATCGTCTGCCCGACGAGGCCGAACTCGACGACCGGGCAGTAGTTCTGGATGAACCGCGCGTCGGAGGTCCCGCCGGTCGTCGAGAGCTGAGGACGGATCCCGGTCTCCGCCTCGATCGCGTCCTGCACGAATCCGACGAATTCGTCCGGCGGCGTCAGGAAGGCGACCGCGTTCGTCGGCTGGAACTCCACCTCGAAGGTGATCTCGTTGCCGGCGGCGCGCCGCAGTCGCGTCCGGATCTCGTCGGACAGGCTTCCGGGGGTCCAGCGATCGTTGAAACGGATGTTGAAGGAGGCTGTGGCGCGGGCCGGAATGACGTTGGTGGCGGGATTGCCGACATCGACACTCGTCAATTCGAGGTTCGTCGCGTCGAAATGCTCCGTTCCCTCGTCGAGCGGCTCCGCCTTGAGGGCGGCGAGAAGGCGCACCATCCCGTCGATCGGATTGCGGGCGAGGTGGGGGTAGCCCACGTGCCCCTGAATTCCCTCGACGGTGATCGTCCCCGACAGGGAGCCCCGCCGCCCGATCTTCACCATGTCCCCGAGCCGCTCGGGGTTCGTCGGCTCCCCGAGGATGCAGTGGTCGAACCGCTCGCCACGGGCATGCGCCCATTCGAGCAGCTTGACCGAGCCGTTGATGGCAGGGCCCTCTTCATCGCCCGTGATCAGGAAGCCGATGGATCCGCCGAAGTCCGGGTTCGCCTCGATGAAGCCGAGGGTGGCGGAAAGCATCGCGGCGATCGCGCCCTTCATGTCGACGGCGCCGCGCCCGTAGAGCTCGCCGCCCGCGATTTCCGCGGCGAATGGCGGATGGCTCCAGCGGCCCTCGTCGCCGGGCGGGACGACATCCGTGTGTCCGGCGAAGAGGAGAAAGGGACTGCCGGTGCCGTATCGGGCGTAGAGGTTCTCGACGTCCGGCGTTCCAGGCTCCGAAAAGACCGGGCGGCTGACGGCGAACCCTGCCTGCTTCAGCGCATCGGCGACGACGCCCAGCGCTCCGCCTTCCTCCGGCGTCACGGAGGGGCAGCGAAGCAGGGCTTCGGCATAGGCGAGAGCCGATGCGACCGGCATGGGTCTCGTCAGTCCCGCAGGAGTTCGTTGATGCTCGTCTTCGAGCGGGTCTGGGCGTCGACCCGCTTCACGATCACGGCGCAATAGAGCGACGGACCGGGCGTGCCGTCCGGAAGGGGCTTGCCGGGCATGTTGCCGGGAACAACGACGGAGTAGGGGGGAACGCGCCCGCGGAAGATTTCGCCCGTCTCCCGGTCGATGATCTTCGTCGAGGCCGAGATGAACACGCCCATGGAGAGCACCGAGCCCTGGCCGACGACGACGCCCTCGACGACTTCCGAGCGCGCGCCGATGAAGCAGTCATCCTCGATGATTGTGGGGTTCGCCTGCAACGGCTCGAGCACGCCGCCGATGCCGACGCCGCCTGAGAGATGCACGTTCTTGCCGATCTGGGCGCAGGAGCCGACGGTCGCCCAGGTATCGACCATCGTGCCCTCGTCCACGTAGGCGCCGAGATTGACGAAGGAGGGCATCAGGACGACGCCGGGCGCGATGAACGATCCCCGGCGCACGACGCAGTTCGGCACGGCCCGGAAACCCGCCTCGCGGAATCGTCCTGCATCCCAGGCGTCGAATTTCGAGGGGACCTTGTCCCACCAGACGGATTGGCCGGGGCCGCCCGCGATCACTTCCATGTCGTTGAGCCGGAACGACAGCAGCACCGCCTTCTTCAGCCACTGGTTGACCTGCCAGCCGTCACCGGACTTCTCGGCGACCCGCGCCTTTCCCGTGTCGAGCATGGACAGCGCCGTATCGACGGCGTCGCGTACCGCGCCCGTCGTGCTTGAAGAGACCGAGGCGCGATCCTCCCAGGCTGAGTCAATGGTGGCGGCGAGATCGGCGTGAGACATGGCAGAGGCTCCAGACTTCATTCAGCCGCTGCTTAGCAACCTGTGGCGAAGTTGGGTAGGGGAAAGACCGCATCGGGCATGAGAAGCTGCGGGCGTCAGGCGGCAGGGGCGCGGCCCAGCCCCTCGATATAGGCCCGGATGGCCTGCGTGACCTGTCGGTCAATGTTCTCCGGCGTGGGATCGCCATGGCACACCTTCCCTTCGAGAAGCAGGTGCGAGAAGCCGTGGACCAGCGCCCAGATTGCATCAACGCGATGCGACAGCTCCGTCTCGTCGAGATCTGGCGCAAGATCCCGCACGGCGTTGACCAGCCGTTGATAGGCGCGGCTCGCGCTTTCTTCCAGCGCCTCGGTCGGCGTCGTGTGGGTGTCGCGGTCGAACATCAGCCGGAAGACGGCGCGGTGGGCGAGGGCGAAGCGGACATAGTTGCGACCCATGGCGCAGAGTTGCTCAGCGACCGACCGCGAGCCGCAATCGGCGCGAGCGTCGTCGAGCGTCCGGGTGAAGTCGTCGAAGCCGCGGGCGGCGATCTCGGCGAGGAAGACGCCGATGCTGGCGAAGTGATGCGCGGGAGCCGCATGGGACACGCCGGCGCGGCGAGCAGCCTCGCGCATGGTGAGCGCGCGAACGCCCTCTTCCTGGAGGATCTGCCGCCCGGCGAGGATGAGCGCATCCTTGAGGTAGCCGTGGTGATAGCCGTCGCTGCCCTTTCTCCTTGCGGATTTCTTCGCGGTCGCAGGCCGTTGCGCCATCGGCGTCCCCCTGTGGTCCCATGCTCGCCCGCAGGTCTAGCTGTTCGCGAGCCACGTGTCATCTCAATTTAGGCATTGACAAGATCGCGCCTCCAGATAATCTTGTCAACGTCAAGATACGAGCGCGCCAACCAGAGGCAAGCCGATGAACCTCGACCTTCTCTTCACGACCTCGTCGAGCCTCGCGATGCTCGGCTGGCTCGCCCTCGTCGCGTCGCTGCTGCTGAAGCGGTCGTTCCTTCGCGAATACGTCGCCAAGCTCGGTGTCCCCCTCGTCCTCAGCGCGTTCTATGCGGCGCTTATCGTGGCCTATTGGGGCAACGGGGAAGGCGGGTTCGATACACTCGACAATGTTGCCCTTCTGTTCGAGAGCCGGGGCCTCCTGCTGGCGGGCTGGATCCACTACCTCGCCTTCGACCTCCTCGTCGGCGTGCATCTTGCGGAGCGCAGCGAGCGCGACGGCGTGCCCCGCCTCGTCATGCTGCCGATCTTCGCGGCGACCTTCCTGTTCGGCCCCATGGGCTATCTCGCCTACCACCTCCTGCGCCCGCTGATCGCTCGCCGCAGCGTGGCGACGGCTTCCTGAACGGATGAAACGATGACCTCGCCTTCGCTTCTCTCGCACCCGATCTCTCAGGGCGAACGCTTTGCCGCACTCAGCTCTGCCTTGCCGCGGCCCGAGCCCGCATTGCTCGCAAGCGGATTGACGATGCTCGTCATGGCGCTCGCCTTCAATGTCCTGACGGGACTCGACACGCGGATGGTCATGGGCGTCTCGACCTGGGTGAAGCCGACGAAGTTCGCCGTTTCGCTCGGCGTGCACCTCGTCACCATGGCCTTCCTATGGAGTTGGCTTTCGCCGCGAATTCGCGATGGGGCGGGCGGGACGATCATCATCCGATTGCTCATTGCAATGAGCCTCTTTGAGTTGCTCTACATTGCGCATCAGGGAGCGCTCGGGAGCGGATCGCATTACAATCTCGCGACCACGTTCAGCATCGTGATGTATCAGCTGATGGGGGTCGGCGCGACGGTTCTCGTCGGCGCGACGGCTGCTGCCGGGATTGCCATACTTGTCGTCCGCGAAGCCGGGGAGGGCTGTCCGATGCGCCGGGCCGTGGGGCTCGGTCTGGTGCTTTCCGGCGCGCTCGGCCTGCTCACGGGCGCGATGCTGAGCCTCAACGGCGGGCATTTCGTCGGCATCCCCTCCGCCGAGGCCTCCGCATGGCCGCTCTTCGGCTGGTCACGCGAGGTGGGCGATTTGCGGGTCAGCCACTTCATCGGCCTGCATGCAGCGCAGGCGATGCCGCTGATCGGGCTCGCCGCCATTGCCTGGAAGCGGGAGCGGGCGGGCGCGATCGTCTACGCCGCCGCCCTCGCGATCCTCGTCGCCTGCCTCGCGACCGCCTGGCAGGCATGGTCCGGCCTGCCCCTGATCTGACGTTTAACCGCCGAAGACGTTGTTCAGCTGGGCGTTGACCCGCACGAAGGTGGTGCGCTTGGGCACCTCCTTCAGCGTCACCGCGCCGATATAGGTCATCATCGAGCGCACCCCGCCCATGATCTCCTGCATCGTGTCCTCGACCGGGCCGCGATAGGGAACCTCGACGGTCTTGCCTTCCGAGGCCCGGTAATGGGCCACGCCCCCGGCGTATTTCTTCATCGCCGTGTCCGAGGACATGCCGTAGAAGACCATTGAGCGCGGGACGCGCACGCCGTCTTCTTCCTCGTACAGGATCTCGCCCTCGCATTCGTCGTGGCCGGCGAGCATGCCGCCGAGCATGACGAAATCCGCGCCTCCGCCATAGGCCTTGGCAATGTCGCCGGGAACCGTGCATCCACCGTCTGCGCAGACGAGCCCCTTGAGGCCATGGGCGGCGTCCGCGCACTCGATCGTCGCCGATAGCTGCGGATATCCCACGCCGGTCATCTTGCGCGTGGTGCAGACGGAGCCGGGGCCAATCCCGACCTTGACGATATCGGCTCCCGCAAGGAGTAGCGCCTCCGTCATGTCGCCGGTCACCACGTTGCCTGCCATGATGATCGCGTCGGGATTGTCGTCGCGCGCATGCGCGACCATCTCGACGAACTTCTCCGTATACCCGTTGGCGACGTCGAGGCAGATCATGCCGATTGGCGCCTGCGCCTTGACCGCGTTGAACTTCTCCCAGTCGCTGTCGGCGGTTCCGAGCGAGTAGAACGCATTGTGCGGCTCGTCACCGCCAAAGAACGCCACGAGCGTTTCGAGCGGATAATGCTTGTGAAGGGCGACCAGCGCTCCGAAGCGCGACAGCGCCTTCGCCATGTCGATGCTTCCCACCACGTCCATGTTCGCGGCGATGAGGGGGAAGCCGGTCCATTCCCGTCCGGTATGGGGGAAGCGAAAGGTGCGGTTGACGTCGACATCCGAGCGCGAGGATAGGGTCGAGCGCTTGGGGCGGATGAGGACATCCTTGAAGTCGAGCTTGGGTTCGTTCTCGATCCGCATGGGAGGGTCCCGGAGCCTGACGCGCAGACACGGCGGAAGGCGACCCTTCCGGTCCGACGCACGCTGAGTGGATGGATTTCCGCCAAAATCTACGCCAGCCGCGATCGCCATAAAAGCGAAAACTTCCATCTGGATGACGAAGAGTGCGACAGCCTGCGATGCGTGACCGTCATTGAGGCGGCTGGTCCATCTGACAATTAACTTGATCAAGCATTGCGTAAAGCCAATTTTAGATTGTATTCTTCTATGATTCATTTTGAAGAAAACGGTGAAAAACGACAATTTCATAAAATTCTACACAACCACTTAAGCGACGATTTCGCCGTAGCCCCTACCACTAGGTCAGTTGACTGCAAAGGGGTTTGGCATGTCCGGCTTTCTCGATTCCATCGCTTCGGCAAAGGTCCTGGCGAACGCTGATGCCATGCGTAGCTGCACACGCGGAAACGTCGCCACGCTTTTCGCCTTCGCGCTGATCCCGATGCTTGGCTTTGTCGGCGCCGCGATAGACTACTCGCGCGCGAACTCCCTCAAGGCAAAGATGCAGGTCGCCGTCGACGAAAGCGCGTTGACCATCATCGGCCTGCCAGACGACGCCCGTCTGGCGCAGGCGACAAACCGCGCATTGCGCGTGAGTCCGGATGTCCAGGACGTCCAGGTCGCGGGAGACGACGACGGCGTGCTGGTGTGGGCTTCCGGGCGAGTTGAGACAACTGTCCTCAAGCTGCTGCGCATTGATGAGATCGATGTCTCCGTTCGCGCCCGTGCAGAGAAGGCAGATGACGGACCGCCGTTCTGTATCGTTGCCCTCAATCGCTCCGTCAAGGATGCGATCAGCTTCAGCGGGTCCTCTTCCTATATGGGGAGGGACTGCGCCGTGCTCACGAATTCCGACCACGCGGAAGCTCTGACCGTCTCAGGGAGCGCCCGCCCCGTGGCTGCAGCGTTCTGCAGCGCCGGCGGCTTCAGCGTTCCCGATGGCTTCGGGCCGCTTCCCAGAGGTGGCTGCCGCCGGGCGGCTGATCCATTCGCGGAGATCGACCGCCCCTCCTCAGCCGGATGCGACTTCACAAATGTCTCCGTCCAGCCGAACCAGACCCGCACGCTCCAGCCGGGCGTCTATTGCGGCGGGCTGACGGTGCGAGGCACGGCCGAACTCGAGCCCGGCACATATGTCTTCAAGAACGGCGCCTTTTCGGTAAACAGCCAGGCCTCCCTGATCGGGGAGGGCGTGCATCTGCATCTTACGGGAACAGGCGCCGGATTCACGATTAATGGCGGCGGCAATATAGAACTCTCGGCGCCCGTCGACGGTCCCTATGGCGGTATCTTGATCTCCCAGGACCCGTTGGCCAATCCCGGCGCCGAGAACAAGCTGAACGGCGGTTCGAGCACGATTATCACCGGTGCGATCTACACCCCAACGCAGGCCGTGCGCCTCAACGGATCGAGCGGATTCGGCCAGAGCGCCGCGTATATGCCGATCGTCTCGGATACGATTGCGATCACGGGGGCGACCGAAATGGGGATCGACCTTGAAGGCGTCGACATGGTCGCCGAGCTTCCGAGGCATGCAGCAACCGTCCGCCTTGTGGAATGAGCGGATTGCTGCCCGTCATGCTACGTCTTTGACAATAAATTTTAGGGAAGGTCCTAACAGCGCTTTGAAGATTCCGTGGTTTGCTGGCCAAGTAGAACAAAAACATGGAAACCGGCAATGAAGCGCGCACAGATACTGGTTCTTCTGGTGGCAGTGATCGCCGCAATCGGGGCCATCTTCCTCGTCCGCCCGCGCGGTGAGGCCGTGTCGACGCAGCAGATCGTGGTGATGCCGTCGCAAGAGATGGGGATGACCGAAATTCTCGTCGCCGCCGCCGATATCCCGCTCTGGCAGACGCTCAGCCAGCATGACCTGCATTGGCAGGCTTGGCCCACCGAAAGCATTCCCGACGGCGTGATCAGGCGGATCGACGAGGACCAGGTCTACTCCGACCTCACCAGCATGATGACCCGCACCCCGTTTGCCCGCGGCGAGCCGCTGCGCTTCGACCGGCTGATGGATGCGAGCGGCGAGACGGGCTTCCTGTCGGCGGCGCTCCCGGCTGGCATGCGCGCGGTCGCCATTTCCATCGACGCCCAGGGAACGAGTTCGGCCGGCGGCTTCATACATCCAAACGACCGCGTCGACGTAATCCGCCTGTTTCGCGAAGAGGAGCAGAGCGATCAGGGCTCGGGCCCGTTCAGTGCGGAGACCCTGATGACGAACGTGAGGGTCCTCGCGATCGGTCCCAACGTGCAGACTGATCCCCGCGGGCAGACCACGGTCCATGGCGAGACGGCCACGGTGGAGGTGACGCCCGCACAGGCGCAGATCCTGGCGCTGGCGCAGCGGACGGGGCATCTGGTTCTGACGCTACGCAGTTTCGCCGACCTGCGCGAAACGGTGCAGGCGGAAGAGGCGTCGCGGCCGGTGACGGTGCTCGGAGGCGGAACCGCAGGCTTCAGCACCTCGCGATACGTCGTCGCGCGCGAGGAGGCCGTTAATGAGGCCGTCGGGCAGCGGGCGCGACAGGCGCCGCGCCTCAGGACACCTGCTGAAATTGCCAGCGCGCGCCTGTTCGACAACCGCCCCATGCGCTGACGCGGGGCCTCGGCCGCAACGGAACGTTCCACCCCCGCCGCCGTTCTCCCCGCCGAGGAGAAAGCGCATGAAGAACGGATTATTCGACGGGCCAAGGAACCTCTCGACGACGGAACGCATGATCTACATGTCATTGGGTTTAGGCATCGCCGCAGCCGGCGCCAAGCCTCGGCCAAATCCTCTGCTGAACGTTGTCGCCCTTGCTGCGGGCTCCTATCTCGCCTGGACCGGATATAACGGGCACTGTCCCGCCAAGCAGGCGCTCACCGGAGCGGGCGCGGACAATTCGCAACGGCTGCGGCGCGGGTAGTTCCGCCGCGCTCCTCAGGTTGAAGAGCGACCCCGGGTCGCCATTCCCCAGATCAGCAGGACGACCACGGCGCCCACAATCGCGCCGATGAATCCGGCCCCCTCGTCGGCCCGATACCATCCGATCGCCTGCCCAATGAACGTCGCGACGAACGCCCCGCCGATGCCGAGAAGCGTGGTCAGGATGAAGCCGGAGGGCTCGTTCCTCCCCGGTGTGATCAGCTTGGCGATGACGCCGGCGACAAAGCCGATGATGATCGTCCAGATTATGCTCATCCAAAGCCTCGCCCGCTCCTCGCCCCGTGCTACAACGCAGCCGGATGGAGGAAGTTCGGATCCCCGGGCTCAGCTCTTCTTGAGTTTTGAAGAAGCCCCGGCCTTTGGCTTGGAGTTGGCCTTGACCTTGGGCTTGGGCTTCGCCGCCGCTCTCCTTTTCGCCGCCTTCTGCTCCGCGGCCTCCCTGGTGAGGCGAAGCGCCCTGAGTCTTTCGGTCTTCTCCTCCACCGCCTGCGCGTTCTTCTCGTAATCGAGGCGGGCGCTGAGCGCGTCTTCCTCGCGCCGCTTCAAGGCTTCCGCGCGCGTTTCCTGCGGCTCCTCGGGCTTTGGCGCTTCGCCTTCCTCGCGGGGATCATCTTCGTCCTGGGTCATTGTTGGCCTCCGTTCCGGCTTCACCGTGGCGTTCATCGCGCGGGGAGGCAAGCCGAAATGGGCTGGTGAGCGCGGCGGCTCGCGCGTCCCGGGGAAACGGGCTCTTAATGATAGTGATCCAGAATAGCAAATTGTCAGTTTGGACACGCTAAGGTTCAATGCGCAACGATTCAGCATCCGGTTCCTGGGGCGGCCGTCTCACCAGGCTTGACGGTTCGCACGCCAGCGTTCACCTCGTTAAGGACCCGGCATGCGATGTCGCGGTCCCGCTTTCAGTCGGGACCCTGCTGCAAATATGCGCGGCGAGGTCGTTCACGATCGCTGTCGTGACCGCAATCGCGGAGGATGACGAAGCGGGATCGTCGGTGAGGGCGGAGGTCGATCTCCTGGGCGAGATCATCCCCGATCCGTCAGGGCGCCCGTTCTTCCAGCGCGGCATCAGCGAGTATCCCTCCGTCAGAAGCCGCGTCGGCATCCTCAGCCACGAGCACTTGCGCGTGATCTATGACGTTGCGGCGTCGCACACGATCAATATCGGAACCCTCGCGCAGGATCCGACGATTGGCGCCTTCGTCAATGTCGATGAAATGCTCCGGAAGCACTTCGCCGTTCTGGGGACGACGGGGGTCGGGAAATCGACCGGCGTCGCGCTTATTCTGCGGGAGGTCCTGAGGGCGCGTCCGTCTCAACGCATCTTCCTCTTCGACCCGCACAACGAATATGCCCATTGTTTCGCGGATTGCGCGCAGGTCATCTCGCCAGGAAACCTGAGACTGCCGTTCTGGCTGTTCAATTTCGAGGAGATCGTTGACGCAATCTTCCGAGCGCGCCCGGGCGTGGAGGAAGAGGTCGCCATTCTTGCCCAAGCCATCGCGGAAGCGAAGAACCTTTACGCCGAAGAGGGGGATGCGACCCGGGTGCGGCTGAGGAAGACGCCGCTCGGGGGAGGGGGCTATACGGTCGACACCCCGGTTCCCTACCGCCTCGCCGACCTGCTCGTCCTCATTGACCGGCAGATGGGAAAGCTTGAGAACCGCGCGGATTTTCCGAGATATCATCGCCTCATGATGCGGATCGAGAGCCTCAGCAATGACCCGCGCTACCGCTTCATGTTCGAAAGCGCGAACGTCGGCGGGGATACCATGGCCGAGATCCTGGACGACCTGTTCAACCTCACGGACCCGTCCCGCCCGATGACGGTGATGCAACTCGCCGGGTTCCCGGCGGAGGTCGTTGACGCGGTCGTCTCGGTCCTCTCGCGAATGGCCTTCGAATTCGGCTTGTGGAGCGGCGGCGCGGTGCCGCTACTCGTCGTCTGCGAAGAGGCGCATCGCTATGCGCCCGGGGACCGTTCGCTGGGCTTCGGACCGACCAGGAAAGCGATCTCGCGGATCGCCAAGGAGGGTCGAAAATACGGCGTCTCTCTCGGTCTTGTGACGCAGAGGCCGGCGGATCTCGATCCGACGATCATATCCCAGTGCAGCACTTTGTTCGCGATGCGAATGGCCAATGACCGCGACCAGGCGATCGTGCGGTCCGCGGTCTCGGATGCCGCCGAGAGCCTCATGGCCTTCGTGCCGGCGCTCGGGACGCGTGAGGTCTTCGCCTTCGGCGAGGGCGTCGCGCTGCCGACGCGGATCCGTTTCGGGGAGGTCCCGAAGGCGTTCCTGCCCTCGCCTGAGACAGGGGTATTCCACTCGCCGCGAAATACGCCGCTTCTTCAGCCGGGCATTTCCGCCATCGTGGAACGCTGGCGGCAGGCCGGGATCAGCGGACAGCAATCGCGGCGACACGGAGTCAACTGGAGGGAAGCGGAGCCTGACTTCTGACACGGAATGCGCGCTTCACGCCCTATGCGGCGAACCGGCCCTCACCCTGGACGTCTGACCCGACAACTTCCTCCCAGGACCAGCCGTCGCCCTCCACAAGGCTCAGGAGAAGGCGACGACGCTTTTCTCGCGCGCGCGCCAATGCTGCGAGATCGGCGGTCGCCTCCAGGGGGATGTCAGACGAGCGCAGCCCGGCGACATGGTCCGCAGACGGCGCCTCCCCTGCGGGGGGCATGCCGAGCAAGCTCAGAAAGACGTCGATGGCGCTGGCGGTGGGGCCTGTGATCGTATGATGCAGGCGCGCTTCCGGTGCAACGACACTCCGCATCAGGTGAAGCGCCTCGTCGAGCGCGGCCAGGCGCGGCGCAAGCGCCGTCTGCGGGTTCTCGCTGTGGAAATGGCGAAGCATCGGATAGGCGAGGTGCTGCTGGCCCTGCAGGGCGATCATTGGCCCGAGCGAGAGCAGGTGCTGATCCAGCGCGCCGAAGCTCTCGCCATCCCAGGCATTGCGCAGGATTTGCGAGGGCGTCATCCCCAGCCCCGCGATCATTGTAGCCAGCCGCCTCTTTTCCGCCGCGGCGGAGACGATCGGGACGAGGTAGGTGATCGCCAGCGTAATGGTCAGGAGGCCGTTGGCGGCCGCGAGCGCGGTCGCAATCTGCCAGGAGGCGCCGTTCGGGCTATAATCGCCGAGGCCAAGTGTGAAGAGGTTGAAGCCGGCGAAGTAGATCCTGGCCCAAATTCCCGCCGGTTCGCCTGTATGGGAGTGTATTACCGAAGTCTCGGCCGCATTGAAGATGAGCGACCAGCCGGACCACAGCAGCAGAACCCAGAGAACGACGACCAGCGCCATGATCAGGGGCCCGGCATTTGCGAGGGTGCGATGGTGCGGGCGTCGGCGATGCATGGCGAGGAGGCCGCGCCATACATTCTGCGCCAGCCACCAGGTGAGGGGGCCCGCGCCGCGCGTCGTCAGGGTCGTCCGGAAAATATCGTACACGGCAAACAGGACGATTCCGATGCCGGCGGCAAGGAGGATGACAGTCATGAACGGCTCCGAATCCGGGTGCGGCGCTTGTCGAGCCGCTTCCGGTCAACCGTTCCGCCTGCTGGCCGTTCCGCCTCGAGCCGGCGTTCAGCGCCGCAGGAGTGGAGCGAGAAGGCTTGCGAAGAAGGAGCGCTTCTCCGGCCCGGGCGGCGGGCCGCTCGCCATTGCAAGCGCGCGCAACTCCGCGAGATCCACCCTCGCATGGCGAACCTCCAGCCTCGCACGCTGCTCCGAGAACGCTGCGGCGAATGCCGGTTCGTCGCGGATCCCGGGCGGCAGATCATCCGCGTCGATTTCCTCGACCTGGCCGTACCGGTCATAATGGACGCGCATTTGCGGCGGCGGGTTCCTGTTGATGCCGTGGGCATCGCTGCGGGTGATCGTCAAGACGATGCGCTCGAGCGGCAGCTGCTCGTCCGGGCCCTGCCACTTCACCTTGATCACCTCGGTCTCGTCGATCCCGAAGGTGTCGCCGTCGGGGATGATCGATCCGCGCATTTGGCACATGGCGACGAATTGCATAAGGCGCTCGATCATGTACTTCGGTGGCACGCGCTCCTCTTCGATGAAGACCATCTGCCCGATCAGGTATTGGCTCCCCCTGCCCACGATCCCCACCGGCGCATCTTCCCCCAATCGTCCCGCGCTGGAGGTCAGGACAGGGTTGACCGCCGCGAGTTCCGGCGGGCCGGAGGTCAGCCTCAACAGGTCGTCGGGGCGCAGGAGATAGTCGTTCATGCACCAGTGCATCGCCGTCGCGGCATGCTGCGCATGGATGAACGCGCTGAGCTCGCCGCAGAACCGCATGCCGAGCTCGACTTCCCTGCTCGTCGTCAAGAACGACGCGTCAGGCAGCGTCTTGAGAAGGAATTCTGCTTGTTCCCGCCCGATCTGGTTCGGGTCGATCGGCCCCTTTCCGATCGTCACGAAGCTGTTGGCCCGGTGCGCCGCCACGACGGCACGCGCATCCGGGAAACGCAACTGCGTCGACGACATCGCAAGGGCGCCCTCGAAACCCGCCGGCCCCAGCGGCTGCGGATTCTGCGAGACCATGACGCGCAGGTTCCCGAAGAACATATGCGCGTCCTTCTCGCTCGACGTGACCATGGGCTGCATCTCGTCGACAATCCCTAGATCGCGCGCGATCCGTTGCGCTTCCTGGAAAATCGAACGTGAGGGAATGGGATCGAATTCGGCGTGAAGGATGGCGCACTCGACCCCGGGCATCGGCGTGATCTTCATCAATTTGCCCCTCTTGAAACCGCGACATGCTAGCGCCGACGATTTAACTTTCAGTATCAAGCGGCGCATGTTTGCAGCCAAAGATAGTATGCAAGAGATCCTGCGCGAGCGGGCGTCGCGACTTTCCCGGGTTGCCGATCATCATCCCTGGATTGGTGCGTTTCTTAACGATTGAGATCTTTGATGGCGTTTCTGTGCACATTCTTTTGCGAGCCATTGCGAGATGAAGATCAAGATTGTCGACCAGATCGGCGCACGCCCGCCGACCTCCGCGTTCATTCTCGACTGGGACGAAGGCGTGCCGACCACGGCCCGCGACCTGATCCGCGAGCGGGTGCGGATCGAATACGACCTGGCGCATGAACGAAGCGAAGGCAGCGCCAATCATCTTGTTCAACTCTCTCCAACGGCCGCGCGATGCACGCTGGACGAGGCGATCGACCGCGCCTGCCGGGGGTTCGAGACCAACCGCATGTTCGTGGTCGTCGATGGTCGGCAGGTGGAAACGCTCGACGCGGCGTTTGTGCTTACGCCGACGAGCAGCGTGACCTTTGTTCGCCTGATTCCGCTCAAGGGGGGCTGAGCCGATGTTGAGGCCATTGCCCGGACTTCCCGAGGATGAACCCGCACGCTCCACCAGTCCCGAGCGCGTTATCGACGGATCGCAGCGCCCGCCAGGCGGGAAGGGATCCGACGCAGCACCGGTTGATCGCCGGCCGAGGGGACCTCTAATGCCCCGATGGCTGCAAGACCCGGACGCTGAATATCCCGCGCATGTCGCCCGTCATCGTGAAGCCATCGTCAACACCTTTGAAGAGAGGTACGCCCTCGTGGCGCTACGCGCGATCTTGGCCGGGCGTGGACTGGCGCGACCGCTATCTCGACAATGGCCTCGTCGCGACGCTCACGCGCCGGCTGATCTGGCGCTTTGAGCGGCCGGACGGGAGCGTGTTCGACGGCATTCCGCAAGCCGACGGGTCGTTTATCGTCGAGGGCGGCGGGCGCTGCGCGTTCGATCCGACGGATGCCACCGTGCGCCTCTGGCATCCGCTCGACGCTACGGCGGAGACCGTCGCCGCGTGGCGCGAGACGCTCGCAAACGAGCGACTGCGACAGCCCTTCATGCAGGCCTGGCGGCCGAACTCGCTCGTCACCGATGCCGAGCGGGCGACGGGGACGTATTCCAACCGCTTCGCCGGTCACATCCTGCACCAGCCGCCGCTGATCGCGATGCTGCGCAAGCGCGGCTGGACCTCCTCCGCGCGTATCGCCGGCTATAACGAAAGCGACGACAGGCCGACGGAAATCCGGCTCCCAGCGTTCGGGGTCGCGGCGCGCTACTGGTTCGCGGGGATCGGCGACCGGGTGCAGAATGCAAACGCGGATTACGGCGCCACGAACTTCGAATACGTCACCACCGACCGGCTGGTGTTCTATCGCCTCGACGAGAAGGGCGAGCCCGAGACTTCGCCGATGCGGGTGGAGGACGTTCCGGCGATGGCGCTCTCGGAAGTCATGCGCGATATCGACCTCGTGGTCGGGATCACCTCCATCGGCGCGGATCGCTTCTGGATCGATCGGGGCGACGGTGCACCGCCACCGGTCTCCGCCTTGCTCGGCGCCGAAATCTATAGGCAGAGCTTCCAGACGGAGAACCGCGGCACGCTCTTGGGGATGCGCCGCGAATTTCTCCATACGCTCCTGCCCAGCCTGAAGATCGGCCCGCAATGCCATGTCGAGGGCGATTGGCTGATCGTCGACGGACGGCTGCACAGCTACAAGATCCATCTCGGATCGGGCAACAGCGCGTTTGCGAAGAACGGCCGCTATCTCTGCATCGTGCGAGCGCAAGAGGATGGCGAGCAGATGCCGTTCGTGCCGTTCGAAGGCGATGCGGTCCTGTCCATGGTGCTCTCCAAGGCCTTCCTCCTTGCCGAGGACGACAAGGTCACCGAGCCGGTCATCGTCGGCCAGTTCAGGAATTTCAGCCGCGCGGCTCAGTAAGGGATGAGGGCTGCCGCAACGCAAAGGGGCTGAATTTTTTGTGACGGGCGAATAGCCCGCGCGTGGAGGTTGCCGATGGCCGGAACGATCGAAGGGTCTCTCGAACCGAAATACGCGAGTTCCTATCGCGCCAAGGTCTGCGACGAACAGGGGCGGGAGGCGCTCGAAGCGCGCAGGGCGTATCATGATGCGATTGATCTTGAGGCTTTCAAGGAAAGCATCGCGGCAAAAAAGGACCTGTTTTCAGCCCGCTTTAAAGTCTACGCCCATCCCTACCTGTCAGAACATTTTCCGCGTCGCGTGCAGCTGACCGAGGGCAAGCGCGTTTTCGACTTCAACAACTACATTGCGGGCGGCGGCGCCGTCAGCCAACGTTTCAGGGATGCCGTCGAGGCGATCGAGCCCGGCGTACATCAGTTCTTCCCGGTCGAACTGCTGCACAGGGACGGCACGCCCTATGGCGAGCCGCTCTACTACTGGAACATCACCACAGCCATCGACGCCATCCGGCCCGATCTCGGTGGAGTTCACAAAATGGGGGACCCCAACCGACCCGGCACCCACGGGTGGGTGATCACCAGCGGTGTCAAGCACCACGACCGCAAGCAGCTCGCGGTGGACGCGGCGACGATTGCCGGAAGGGCCGCCTGGCGCGACGTCAGGATGATCTCGCGAGACTTCATCTCCGACGCCCTGATCGCGGCTTTGCGCGACGCGGGCACCGAGGGCTGGGTGCTGACCACCGAATGGGCCGAGATCTGAGGACGCATGATGTCGACGTCGAAGTACCCGTTCGAGACAATAAGCAAGCCTGCGGAAAGTGCAAACGCCTGAGGCCAGCCAGCGCTCAGCCATCTAATGGCTTCGATAAAAGATTGTCCGGAGTGGTGAAATGAGCGGCTTCGACGACAAGATCGTCGGCTGGGGAGCGGATTACGTCCGCAAGGGCGAATACATCCGCCAGAGCGATCGGGAGGCTGCGGCGCGCAACGCGGATCTCCCGCCGGAACTCCAGGTTCCGGTCGACGGCCCGAAGGCCACGCGCGACCTCCGCCTCACCCTCCACGGCGGGGACGGGGACGACTGGGTGATTGCGCTCGGGGGCACGGGGGCGGTCACGATCGGCGGGCTGGGGCGGGACTTTGTCTTCAACACCTCGGCCTACGGGCAGCTGTTCGCGGATTCGGTCGACGGAACGGGGAAGTCGGACGGGAAGGCGAGCGAGAAGGGCAAGACGGATTCCGACGTGTTCTGGTACTGGCCGGGCACGTTCGTCATGGATGCGAGGCCCAACGACATCCTGCAATTTTTCGGCATTCCGATGCTGGGGGGCACGAATTCTGTCGCTGGCGTGTATGCGGGCGACGGCGCGCTGGCGATGGACTGGCTGATGCCGTTCGTCTTCTACGGTTACTCTGAGGGCGGCCAGCTGCTGATCTACAACGCGCTGATGGCCAATGTCGGCCCCGAGGACATGAAGGGGATCATGGTCGTCGAGGATTACACCTTCGGCGGCTGGAAGGATGCGGAATGGGGCCGCCCGGCTCCGGGCGATCTCGGCATGACCTTCCGCATCGCGGGAGAGGGCGAGGGGGCGGTCGAGCTTTCGCGCTGGAACGCCGTCTGGGGCCATCTCTTCACCGCGATCGACGTGCTGTGGAACCTCACCAAGGCGATCCGCTGGCAGCCGGTGGACGACCCGCTCGTGCTCGATCTCGACGGGGACGGGATCGAGACTTTGTCGAAGCTGCATTCGGGCGTCCATTACGATCTCGACGGCGATTACTTTGCGGAACGGACCGGCTGGCTCTCGGGCGACGACGGGTTCGTGGTGCTCGACCGCAACGGCAACGGGCGCATCGACGACATCTCGGAGATGTTCGGCGGGCCGGGCGTCTCGGGCTTCGCGCAGCTGGCGGAACTCGACACGGACAGCGACGGCCTCGTCACGGCGGCGGATGCGCGCTTCGGCGAGCTTCGCGTCTGGCGCGACCTCGACGGGGACGGCTACACGGACGACGGGGAGTTGTTCACCCTCGACGCGCTCGGCATCGTCTCGCTCGGCGTCGCCGGCGCGGCGCTCGACATCGAAACCCCCCAGGGCAACCGCCTCCTCGCGCGCGGCGAGTTCACCCGCGCGGACGGCACCACGGGCGCCATGTACGACAATAAGCACGACATGGCCTTCGACACCGACCCCACGGACACGATCTTCCGGGGGGAGCGCGGCCACAGCCGCCGAATCCGCGCCCGCGCGAGGGGTGGGCGGGGCCGTTCACCATGGCGGGGGAAATCGTTTGGAAAAGGTGAAGAGCGCGCTTGCGGCATGAGGAAAATTGCCCTTTAAGGTTGCGCAAATGTCGATAATCCGGGCGGGCTGACAGATCATCCGGTCATTGGTGGAGCGAGGATTGCGTGGCGGGCAGCGGCCCGCCGCGACGGAGAAGTGCTGCCGTGCGGATTGCCGCCATGCCGGGCATGGCGCACGATCCCGTTCGGGAGCGGCGGCGGGGTGTCGTCGTTTAAAGAGGGCGTGACGAGGATGCTGGATCAGATGATGAGATTGGCTGAATCCGCCCCGTGCGGGATGGGAGTGTCGAGATGAGCAAGGTCGAGCGCGTGTGGATAAGCCCGTCGATGAACAACACCACCATCTATGCGGAACTCAGCGTGATGCTGGACGGGGAGCCGCGGCGCGAGGAGACGCCCGAAGAGACTAAGCGCCTGGTCGAGATGGCAAACCGCTACCATAGCGGCGTCGGCCTGCGAGAGGAAGAAATACCAAGGTTTTGCGGAGATTTTCCGACGACGCGAATCAAGAAGCTGTCGGACTTCTTCTTCGCCAACAGTTACTTCGTCGTCTCCGAGCGCTGCGCGGAGGTGTTCCGGCAGTTCGATCTCGGCACGGGCGGGCTCTACCCCGTGGAGATCTACCAGGGCAACTGCAAGACCCTGGTCGAGGGCTCGTTCTTCCTGCTCAACTTCGGCTGCCGGAAAAACGCTTTCCTGCCGGAGGAATCAAACAGCAAGCGCCTTGCTCCAATCGGGGACAAGCCCGTACTTTGGCAAGCACGATCAACAACTTCGGACGATGATTGCGCCGTCTCGCGGGATGCGCTGACGGGATGCGATCTGTGGATCGATCCGCGGGTCCATGCCGCATTCTTCCTGAGCGATGCGCTGGCGCAGGCTCTGCGCGCGGCGAAAGTCACGCGCACGATCAGGATGTTACGCTGCCGGGTGCTCGATCAGGCTTCCGCCGCTTCGCTCCCGGAGCCGTGAAGCGGCTTCCATCGCTGGTTTTTTTTGCGCAGCAGCGCAGCTACAAAATTCTGCTTGAATATTGATGGTTGAAGGTGATTTGACGTGAGCGATTTCAAGGAAAGCGGAAAGTACCTCTTCAACTTCCACCTCCATCATCTCTTCGCGAGAGAAGTCTATAAATTCAAGCCGAGGGCCGATTTCCTCAATGAGATGGGCATCACCCTCGACATGTGGGGCAACAAGATCGCCCTGTTTTCGAGCTCATCCACGGCGGATGCGTTCAGGGCGGTTCCGTGGCTCAAAGACCTCCTCGCAAAAATCGGCTTTGGACTGGACGACCATTACGCCCATCCGGGCTACAACAAGTTCCTGACTGATGCGATCGACGAAATTCGCGCAGATACCTCGCTCGAACCTGACCAACAGAAGCTCGCCGTCTTCGATCTTCGGCGCTTCGTCAAGGACATCGCCGAGCGGAGGATCGACGGGCTGACCGTCGTCGGCGGGCTCGCGCACGCCGATACGCTGCTTGAAGCATGGGAAGGCCGCAAGCTGAATATCAAGGCGCTCAGCCCTGACGCGCAGGCGGCGGAACTGGAGACGCTGGTCAAGGACGCTGATCCGACGCTCGTCGATGCGGGGTTGAAGACCAACTTTGATGCGCGTTATGTGCTGAGCAAGTCGCTGGGCGAGCTTGCCTTCACCGCCGGCATCATCGACAGCGAGAGGCATGCGCAGTTTCTCGAAAATCTCGCCCTCGCCGGCACGTCCGATGGCCGGACATTCGAGCAGAACAAGGCCACGAGCGCCGCGACCATCAAGCTGATCGGCGATATCAAGAAGGGTCTCGGCCAGCCTCTGACGACGCGCGAGCAGGTCGAGGTGCTCGGGGCAGACTTGGCGATCGTATTGGCCAAGTTCGGTGCGGACGAAAGCGGCAACCTTAATCTCGATGCGATGATCGCCTCGGTTGAATCCGTATTTGCAAAGCTGGCGCAGTACAAGGACAGCTTCCTCGCCAGCCTCGACGATTTTGGCAGGGGCATCGTCGGGCAGGCGGCAACGTCGGTGAACGCCCTTCTGGTGGGCCTGGGCGGGAGTGTGATCGGCGACATCGTCGAGTTCATGAACGCCGCCTACGAGCCGATCAAGAAGGGGTTCCAGACGGGGGACTGGAGCGATCTTGGCGAGGTCGTCGTGCAATACGGCGTCGCGGCGGTGATCAGCGCCATTCTGGTGACGGCCTCGATCGTGGTGACGGGGGCCGTGGTGACCGCGATCGCGGGCGCGCCGGCGGCGGCGATCGCGACCACCTTCGTCGCGGCGGGCTGGGCGGCGAAGGGGCTCTACGACGCCGTCCAGGAAGGCTCCGAGCTGCTCGACAAGATCCAGGCGGATCTCGCCGACGTGATCCCGAAAATCGGGCGTACGATCGAGGAAATTCAGGAGCGCGCGGACGTTCTGGCGAGGGCCGTCAATACGATCTTCGGCATCATCGAGAACGATTTCGAGCCGCCACAATTTGCGCAGCCGGACGGTCTTGCCAGGGTCTACGTCGTCGATCCGCTCGACCGTGCCCAGCCCGACGCAATCGAAGGGAGCGAAGGGGCCGAGCGCTTCTACGGCCGCAACAGCGCCGCCATCGACGCGGGCGCTGGCAATGACGAGATCATCTTCAAGAACGGCTTCGGCGAGGGGCGTGGCGGCGCAGGCGACGACATCCTGATCGCCGGGCGCTCGCGCTACGTCCGCAAGGGCGAGCGGCTCGACCCCGCCGACCCGAACAGCGAACTCGCCGACCGCGACATGCGGATGGTGCTCGACGGCGGGGAGGGCGACGACTGGGTGATTGCGCTCGGCGGCACGGGGGCGATCACGCGCGGCGGGCTGGGGCGGGATTTTGTGTTCAACACCTCGGCCTATGGGGAGTTGTTCGGGGATTCGGTTGACGGGCAGGGGAAGTCGGACGGGCGGGCTTCCGCTTCGGGCAAGACGGATTCGGATGTGTTCTGGTACTGGCCGGGCACGTTCATCATGGATGCGAGGCCAAACGACATCCTGCAGTTCTTCGGCGTCCCGATGCTCGGCGGCACGAATTCTGTCGCTGGCGTGTATGCGGGCGACGGCGCGCTGGCGATGGACTGGCTGATGCCGTTCGTCTTCTACGGTTACTCTGAGGGCGGCCAGCTGCTGATCTACAACGCGCTGATGGCCAATGTCGGCCCCGAGGACATGAAGGGGATCATGGTCGTCGAAAACTACACCTTCGGCGGCTGGAAGGATGCGGAATGGGGCCGCCCGGCTCCGGGCGATCTCGGCATGACCTTCCGCATCGCGGGAGAGGGCGAGGGCGCGGTCGAGCTTTCGCGCTGGAACGCCGTCTGGGGCCATCTGTTCACGAAGATCGACGTCCTGTGGAACCTCACCAAGGCGATCCGCTGGCAGCCGGTGGACGACCCCCTCGTGCTCGATCTCGACGGGGACGGGATCGAGACGGTGTCGAAGCTGCAATCGGGCGTCTACTACGATCTCGACGGCGATTACTTTGCGGAACGCACCGGCTGGCTCTCGGGCGACGACGGGTTCGTGGTGCTCGATCGCAACGGCAACGGCCGCATCGACGACATCTCGGAGATGTTCGGCGGGCCGGGCCGCTCGGGCTTGGCGCAGCTGGCGGAATTCGACACGAACAGCGACGGCCTCGTCACGGCGGCGGATGCGCGCTTTGGCGAACTGCGCGTCTGGCGCGATCTCGACGGGGACGGCGTCACGGATGCGGGCGAACTCTTCACCCTCGACGCGCTCGGCATCGTCTCGCTCGGCGTCGCCGGCGCGGCGCTCGACATCGAAACCCCCCAGGGCAACCGCCTCCTCGCGCGCGGCGAATTCACCCGCGCGGACGGCACCACGGGCGCCATGTACGACATGGCCTTCGACACCGACCCCACGGACACGATCTTCCGGGGGGAACGGGGGGTGGCGGAGTGGCTGACGGGCGGGGTGCCGGACGCCAAGGGGTTCGGCGCGATGACCTCGCTCGCGGTCGGCCAGTCGAACGATTTCGAGCTGGCGGAGATCGTCGCAGCTGCGGCGGCGAACGCGACTTCGCCCGTGCTGAAGGATATCCGCGCCGCGATCACGCCGGTCTTCGGCGCGTGGGCGCAATCGCTGGAGCTGACGCGCGAAATCGTGCCGGTGCTGCTCTCGCAGGGGCCAGACGGGGCGACGCTTATCGACCGGGCGGTCTGGGTCGAGGATGCGGCGGGGGGCTGGTGGACGCTGCACAGCGGCGCGCCGGTTCTGGATGCGCAGGGCGCGGAGATCGCGCGGCCGACGCTCGCGGATGTGCTGGCGCAGGATGCGGGAGACGGGTCGGCCTGGCGGCTGGAGCAGATGTTCTCGCCCTCCTCGCGGGCGGCGGCGCTGGAGCACCGGGCGGAGGCTCCGTATCTCGCGAAGGTGGTGGACGGGCGCGTGGTGGTGCTCGATCACGGGATCGAGAACGCGGACGGGACGTGGCGGCTCGCCAGCGGGCGGGAGATCGTGGATGCGCAGGGCGCTCCGATCGCGCAGCCGGGGGTTGCGGATATCCGGGCGCTGGCGGTTGGCGAGGGGGAAGAGTGGCGCGTCGAGGCGCTCGGCCACAACCCCTATGCCGATCTCGCGGTCGACCGCATGGCGGTGTATATCGTCGATGGACGGGTGGTGGATTACTCGGTGCAGGTCACCGACGCGGACGGCAATTTCGACGTCTGGGCCCGCAATCTCGACCGGGCGCTGGAGCTCCAGCACAAGCTCGGCCGCCCCGGCGAATTCCAGCTGCGCAACTACGCCCTCGATTTCGAGACGCTGCCGGAAGTGCAGGCGACCGAGGACAGCGCCTATCGCGTCGAGATCCTGACGGCGGGGCAGTTCCACTTCGCGACATCGGCCTATGGCATCGATTTCCAGCCGGAGATGATGGCGGCGCGGATCGACCCGCTGACGAAGCGGATCGACTATTCCGTCGGGAGCTGGAATGGCGATGCGCTCTCCGACACGAACGAGGACGGCTCGTATCGCTCGGCCATCGCGCCGACGATCGATCTCATGGAAGTGGTCGTCGACAACTACATCACGGTGAGCCGCGCCTTCGCGGTGCGCGTGGCGCTGCAGGGCGGCCTGAAGGATTACGCGCGCGGCCTCGGATATGACGCAGAGGCCGACAAGTTCTTCGCCACGACCGACCGCGAACTCGCGCCGATGCTGGAGGCGATTTTCGAGCGCGCGCCGCAGGGCTACGAGGCGACGTTCGATTATCTTGCGGCGTGGGACGAGATCCTCGAAATCATCTATCCGGACTACCGCATCGACGGCAGCGCCAACTTCGTCTCCGGCGCGATGCGCGTCGACGAGAAGTTCCTCGCGCAGATGATCGTCGCCGCCTTCGAGAACGTCGCCATCGACATCGACCTCGCGGCCGCCTTCAACGTGCTCGGCGTCGACGAGACGAAGCTGATCCGGGGCGAAGCGGATGCGAGTGCTGTGGCCGGCACGAACGGCGTGGATTTCATCTACGTCACCGGCGCGGGCTCGCAGGTCTACAACGGGGGCAGGCAGGCGGACGTCTATATCGTCGGCAAGGGCTTCGGCGAGGATGTGATCGCGGATGTCGACGATCCCGTGATGCGCGGGGAGAAGGCGGACGAGATCCGCTTCGCGCAGGCGAAATCGACGGATATCCGCGCGACCCGCGACGGGCAGGATCTCGTGCTGGAGGTGATCGGCACGGACGACGTGCTGCGCGTGCGCGACCAGTTCCTCGGCGACAGGATCGACCCGCTCTTCGGCTACAACTTCTCGCCCGCGACGCAGATCAGCGCCATCATCTTCGCCGACGGCGTGATCTGGGACCGGCTCGGGATCGCGCAGGCGGTCTCGCATCCCCTGGACACCAACGACGCGGTGATCGGCTCTCAGTCGCGCGACTGGCTCGAGGGCGGCAAGGGCAACGACGTCGTCAAGGGCGGGCGCGACGGGGACATATACATCTTCCGCGAGGGCGACGGCGACGACCGCTTCTTCGACGACAACGACTGGTGGGCCGACAGGGGGCAGGACAAGTACGACTTCATCCAGTTCGGCGAGGGGCTCTCGGCGGATCGCATCAAGTTCCACCGGGCGGGCGAAAGCGACGACGTCGAGATCACCTTCCTCGACGAGGCGGGCGCGTGGACCGGCGACCGGGTGACGATCGAGGGGCAGTTCTTCTGGGCGAACGCGCCGTTCCTCGGCCTGATGTTCCCCTACCGCATCGAGTCGATCGGCTTCGCCGACGGCGGCTACCTGCAGTACACGGACGTGATGGCGCGCGTGCTGCAGGACATGAAGACAGACGGCGCGGACGTCATCTACGGCTTCAACAACAGGGACGTTCTCGACGGCGGCAAGGGCGACGACCTGCTCGTCGGGCGCGCGCAGGACGACACCTACATCTACGGCCGCGACTACGGCCGGGACGTGATCCACGACCAGGACGACGACTTCTTCGCCCCGAGCTACGACGTCCTGATCTTCAAGGACGGGCTCGTCTGGACGGACTTCGTCTTCGAGCGCGACGGGGCCTCGCCGACGGTGGCGCTGCGCGTCGAGGGGACGCAGGACAGCGTCATCCTGAAGGACAGCTACAAGGCAGCGCCTTTCCTCGGCTTCAACAACATGATCGAGGAACTGCGCTTCGCCGACGGCACGGTGTGGGACGCGACGAAGCTCGCCCAGCACTACATCAATCTCGCCCGCACCGACGGCGACGACACGATTTACGGCTTCGACATCGCCAATACGCATGACGGCGGCGCGGGCGACGACCGCATCGAGGGCATGGGCGGCGACGACACCTACATCTACGCGCGCGGCTACGGCAACGACACGATCTTCGACACGAGTTCGGACGAGGCGGGCGACACGCTCATCCTCGAGGGCATCGCCCTCGACGACGTCGAGTTCGGGCGGGCCGGCGAGAACCTCATCCTGCGCATCCGCGACACGGGCGAGCGGCTGACGCTGGAGAGGCAGTACAGCCGCGACGGCGCGCAGGGCAACGCGATCGAGACCTTCGTCTTCAGCGACATCACTGTCGATTTCACGCATCTCAACCCTGAGGATATCGACCTCGTCGGCACCTCGGCAGACGAAATCCTGATCGGTACGAATTTCGGCGAAGTGATCGATGGCCGCGGCGGCGACGACATCCTGATCGGCGGAAGCGACGGTGATTCCTACCGGTTCGACGTCGGCTATGGCAACGAAGTCATTATCGATCGGCAGGTGCGCGCGGCCTGGACCGGCCGCGACCTGCGGCCCGAGAAGGAGAAGGACGACAGGATCCTCTTCGGGGACGACATCACGATCGAAAATGCCGTCTTCACCAAGGATGGCGACGACCTGCTGATTTCGATCACGGATCGCGTCGACACGCTTCGAATCCGCAACCAGTTCCGCGACATCGAAGACCAGATCGAGTGGTTCGAGTTCAAGGACGGCACGCGCTGGCACGCATCCGACATCGAGGAGCGTCTCGCCATCGTCGGCGGCAGCCGCGGCGACGATCGGATCGAGGGCATCCTCGACAATCCGAATGTTCTGGACGGGCGACAGGGCGACGACGAGCTGATCGGCGGGCGGGCCGGCGATACCTACGCCTTCGGCGCGCAATACGACCTCGACACCATCATCGAGCGCGAAGACGGCTTTGTCGGGGCGATCGACCGCGTCGTCTTCGGCTCCACGGTTGCCCGCGACACCCTCGAGCTGCGCCGCGACAGCGACAATCTCGTCATCGGCCTCGGCAATGGCGAGGACCAGCTCACCATCGTCCAGGGATTCACGACGCGGCAGGTGGAGGAATTCCTCTTTGCCGACGGAAGCCTGCTGACGCTGGAGGATATCCGCGACCTTGTGCTCACTGGCACGCCGGACGACGACGTGCTCATCGGTTTCGACGACCGCGACGACGTCCTCGACGGCGGCGCGGGCTCGGACGCGCTGGAAGGCGGGCTCGGCAACGACAGCTATCGCTTCGGCATCGGCTCGGGAGACGATTCCATCCGCGATACCGGCGGGGTCGATGCGGTGCTCTTCGGACGCGGCGTGACGGGCGAGATGCTCCGGTTCCAGGACGAGAACGGCGACCTTCTCCTGCGGCTGCACGGGAGCGACGATACGCTGATCATCTTCGGCGGCTCGCGCAACGATGTGACCTCCGGTCGGGTCGAACGCTTCGTCTTCGACGACGGCAGCGAGATCGGAATCGCGGATGTCCTGCAGAAGCTCGTGCGCGCGAAGGCCACATCCGGCCAGGATGTCATCGACGCCCGGATCGGCAGTCCGGTCACCGTCGAAGGCGGCGCGGGCGACGATCTCGTCATCCTCGGCAATGACGGCGTGGCGTTGTTCAAGGCGGGCGACGGGCTCGACGTGCTCGACACGCTGTCGGCCACCGGTTCGACGCGGCTCGTCTTCACCGACCTTTCCTCGAGCGACGCGGAGGTACGCCGCGCGGACCTCGACGGGGCGGACCTGATCATCGCCTTCCCGCGATCGGGCGACCAGGTTCTCGTTCGCGGCGCGATGACGAGCAGCCGGACGCCGCAGGTCGAATTCGCAGACGGGGTGATCTGGCAGCGTACGGATTTGGTCGCGGCGGCGGTGGCGGCGCAGTCGACGGAGCGCAGCGACGCCATCACCGGCTCGAGCCTCGACGACTTGATACGGGGCGGGGCGGGCGACGACGATATCCAGGGTGGAGCCGGGAACGACGTCTATCGCTACGAGCGTGGAGACGGACGCGACGTCATCAGCGACGTGAGCGGCACGGACAGGCTCGATATCCGCGGCTATCGCCCGGATGAGGCGACTATCTCGCGGCCCGTGGCGGACCGGCAGGAAATCCTCCTCGGCTTCGTCGGCACGAACGACCAGATCCTGCTGCGGTTCGGAAATTCCGGAACCGCAGGCGTGGAGACGATCACGTTCGGCGACGGCACGGTGTGGAGCCGGCAGGCGCTGTTCGACAAGGCGGTGGGGCAGGGCACCGACTACGACGACGTGCTCGTCGGGACGGCCTCCGCGAACACCATGATCGGCGGAGCGGGGAACGACCGGCTCTCCGGCGGCGACGGCTCGGACACCTACATCTACGGGCGCGGCGATGGGCGCGACATCATCGCCGATGGCGGTCGCGCCGGCGATTACAACAAGCTCGTCATCCGCGATTACGCGCCGGCGGACGTCACCGTGGTGCGTGCCGAAGACCGCCCGAACGACCTTGTCCTGCGCTTCAGCGGGACCGACGAAATCGTCGTCGTCGGCGGCTTTGTCCAGAACGGGCGGCACATCTCCTCGTTCACCTTCGAGGACGGGTCGGTCTGGAGCCTCGCCGACGTGCTGTTCCGGCTGGAGCAGACGAGGCCGAGGGATCGCGCGGAAACGCTGATCGGAACGTCGGGGAACGATGTGCTCGTCGGCTTCGGGGGCGACGATTACCTCTCCGGGCGCAACGGCGCGGATACCTACATCTTCCGCCGCGGCGACGGGCGCGACGTCATTGAGGATTTCGGCCAGACCGACGGCACGATCCTCGACATGCTGCGCATCGACGGGTTCACGCCGGAAGAAACCAGGTTCGAGCGCTCCATCACAAACGCATCCGATATCGTCATCCGCTTCCCGGGGACGCTGGACCAGATCACGATCGTTGGCGGTATCGATGATGCCCGCAACCGTATCGAGCGCATCGTCTTCGACAATGGCCCGACCTTCACGCATGCAGAGATTCTCGCTCTCGTCCTGCAGACCGGCACCGAAGCCGACGACGACATCCAGGGGACGTCCGCAGGCGAGATCCTGTCCGGAGGCATGGGCAGCGATACTATCTCTGGTCAAGATGGTGCCGATACCTACATCTACAGGCGGGGTGATGGCCAGGACACGATCCGGGACAACGGCTGGGCGGGTGCCGACGTCATCCTGATCGAGGGCTACTCGCCGGAGGAAACGCGGCTCTCCCGTTCCATGCTGGCGAGCGACACGCTGATCATCACGTTTGACGGAACGCAGGACAAACTGACCGTCGTCAACACGCTGGATTCCGACTCGCGCGACCAGATCGAGCAGATCCGTTTCACCGACGGCACCACATGGACGATTTCGCAGGTCAAGGCGATGTTGGTCGCCGCGCAGCAGAGCGATGGCGATGACCGTGTCGTCGGATTCGATACGGCGGACACGATTGTCGGTGGCCCCGGCAATGATAGCCTCTATGTTGGCGACGGTTCGGACAACTATGTCTTCAAGCGGGGCGACGGGCGCGACTTCATTGCCGATAATGGCTACTTCGACACCGACGTCGTGACGATCTCCGGCTATACGGACGAGGAGATCGTCTTCAGCATAGATAACGCAATCCCCGATCGCCTGGTCATCACCTTTATCGGTACCGATGATCGGATCACGATTCACAACACCCTCGACAGCGATGACTGGGATCAGATCGAGCAGGTCCGCCTCGCTGACGGCTCGAGCACCTGGACGATCGGGCAGATCAAGCAGATGCTCGTCGCAGCGCAAGCGACGGACGGCAACGATCGGATCACCGGCTTCGACAGCGCGGACGCGATCAATGGCGGCACGGGGAACGATTATCTAAGGGGCGGCGACGGTTCGGACGCTTACCACTTCGCGCGGGGCGACGGGCGCGACTTCATTGAAGACAATGGCTGGCACGACACCGATGTGGTGACGATCTCCGGCTACTCGGAAGAGGAGATCGTCTTCAGCGGAGATCCCGCAATCCCCGATCGCCTGGTCATCACCTTCGTTGGCACCGATGATCGCATCACGATCCACAACACGCTCGATGGCGACACCTACGACCAGATCGAACAGATTCGCCTCGCCGACGGCTCCAAGACCTGGACGATCGGGCAGATCAAGCAGTTGCTGGTCGAAGCGCAAGCGACGGACGGGGACGACCGCATCACCGGCTTCGACAGCGCGGACATTATCAATGGCGGCCTGGGCGACGATCATTTAGCGGGCGGCGATGGCTCGGACACGTACATTTTCGCGCGGGGCGACGGGCGCGACTTCATTGACGACAATGGCTGGCACGATACCGATGTCGTGACGATCTCCGGCTATGCGGAAGAGGAAATCATCTTCAGCCGCGACACGGTAATCCCGGACCGCCTCGTCATCACCTTCGTCGGCACGGACGACAGCATCACGATCCGCAACACGCTCGACGGCGATGCGTGGGACCAGATCGAGCAGATCCGCCTTGCCGACGGCTCGAGAACATGGAGCATCGCACAGGTCATCGCGGCGCTGACGGCAGCGCCTGCGCGGGTCAGCATAAATGGTACGAACGTCAACGACACTCTCGACGCGACAGCCGCGCCGGAGACGCTCATCGGCTATGGCGGGAACGATACCTACGTCTACACCCGCGGTGACGGTGACGACATCATCGAGGACACCGCCACTTTCGGTGGAGCGAACGACGTCCTGATCCTTCACGACATCGCCGTGGCCGACGTGCGGCTGGACCGCATCGGCGGCGATGTCTCGCTGCACATCGCCGAGAGCGCGCCGGGCGCGGGCGATGGCGGGCGCATCCTCCTGCGCCAGACACTCAACCCCTATTTCGAGCGCGGCGTCGAGACGATCCGCTTCGACGACGGGACGGAATGGAGGCAGGCCGACTTGCGGGCGATGATCGTCGCCGGCCAGACGAGCGACGGCGACGACGAGATTTACGGCACGGATGCGAACGACACCATTGTCGGCGGCAAGGGCGACGATCTGCTCGTCGGCTATCGCGGCGACGACACCTATATCTACAGCCGCGGCGACGGCCAGGATATCATCGACGAGAGCGAGACCTTCGGGGGCAAGAACGACGTTCTGATCCTGCACGGCATCGCAGGGGAGGATGTCTGGCTCGGCCGCATCGGCGGCGACGTCTTCCTGCATATCGCCGAGAGCGCGCCGGGCGCGGGCGACGGCGGGCGTATCGTGTTGCGCCAGACGCTCAATCCCTATTTCGAGCGCGGCGTCGAGAGGATCCGCTTCGACGACGGGACGGAATGGACGCAGGCGACGCTGCGGGAGATGATCGTCGTCGGGTATGCGAGTGACGGCGACGATATCGTCTACGGGACCACCGGCAACGACGTCATCGTGGGCGGCCCAGGCAATGATCGGCTCGTCGGCTATGACGGGAACGACACCTACGTCTACACGCGCGGCGACGGCGACGACGTCGTCGACGATAGCGACACCCACGGCGGCTCGAACGATGTCCTGATCCTGCACGACATCGCGGTGGCTGACGTCCGGCTCGACCGCAACGGCGGCGACGTCTTCCTGCACATCGCCGAGAGCGCACCCTTCGCGGGCGACGGCGGGCGCATCGTCTTGCGCCAGACGCTCAATCCCTATTTCGAGCGCGGCGTCGAGGCAATCCGCTTCGACGACGGGACAGAGTGGACGCAGGCAGACCTGCGCCAGATGATCGTGGCCGGGTACACAACCGATGGCGACGATGTCGCCTACGGGACAACGGGCAACGACACGATCACAGGCGGCCACGGCAATGATCTGCTCGTCGGTTATGATGGCGACGACACCTACGTCTACAGCCGTGGTGACGGCGACGACGTCATCGACGACACCGGCACTCACGGTGGCGCGAACGACACCCTCGTCTTCGCCGACATCCTTCCCTCCGAGGTCAGCGCCCGCAAATCCGGCAACCACATTATCCTGACGATCCGCGAGACTTCGCCGGGCGCAGGCGACGGCGGCGAAATCGTGCTGCTCGAATCCGCGACGACCTATTACGAGCGCGGGATGGAGCGGATCAGCTTCGCCGACGGCACCGTCTGGGTTCTGTCGAACATTATCGAGGTTCTCCTGGCATCCAGCCAGACCGACGGCAATGATCGCGTCGTCGGCACGGCTGCGGGCGATCTGCTCACGGCCGGCCTCGGCAATGACGTGATCAACGGCCTCGACGGCAGCGACACCTACGTTTTCCGCCGTGGCGACGGGAAGGACATCATCCACGACAAGGGTTTCCGAGATCTCGATACGCTGCAGCTCGTCGGCTATGCACCAGACGAATTGATCCTCTCGCGCCAGTTCCATCCAGCCGGCACCCTGCTGATACAGTTCGCCGGCACCGACGACAGCGTCACGATCGTCAATACGCTGACCGATAACGCACAGGACCAGATCGAGCAGTTCGTCTTCGACGACGGTACGGTCTGGACACTGGCCGATATCCGCGCGCGCCTCGTCGCGCAGCAGCAATCGACCGGCGACGATTATATCATAGGCTTCGACGGCGCGGATACGCTCCAGGCCGGCGCCGGCAACGACATCATGGCTGGCGGGCAGGGGTTGGACACCTATGTCTATGCCCGGGGCGACGGCAACGACATCATCCGCGAAACCACGGCGGAAAGCGGCGACGTTCTTCGGCTGACCGGGATCACGCCGCAGGAGGTCGTCCTGACGCGCGGAGTGGGCGAGGATCTCGAGATCGTCGTCCGGCCAACCAATCCCGGCGGCGGCGACGGCGGGCGCGTCACCGTCCGCGGATCATTCCTCGCGACGAACACGACAGGCATTGAAAGCATCATATTCGACGACGGTACGCAGTGGTCGCGCGCCGAGTTCGAGGCGCTGGCGGAGCGCAATGTCGCGAGCGGCGGCAATGATGTTCTCACTGGCACCTCCGGGAATGACACGCTGGAAGGGCTCGCAGGCGCGGATGCCATGACCGGCGGTCTCGGCGACGACGTGTTCGTCTTCCGCAGGGGCGACGGGCAGGACACGATCCGCGACGTGGGCGGCGGGTTCGACCGGATCGAGATTTCCGGTTACGCACTCGACGAGGTCAGCTTCGCTCGGCGCGGTCGCGACGCCCCGGACCTGATCATCCGCTTTGCGGGCACGGACGATTCGATCACGGTGATCAACGGCCTGCTTCCCGGCTCCGCCGACAGGATCGAGGAAATCCTGCTGACTGACAGCGGCACGATCCTGCCGATCGACGTGGTCCTGTCTTCGCTGGTACTTGGCGCCCCGAGCGACGGCAATGACCAGATCATCGGGACGGCGCTCAGTGACACTATCGACGGCGGACGGGGCGACGATCTGCTCGTCGGCCTCGGCGGCGACGACACCTATGTCTGGAGCAGGAGCGACGGTGACGATCGCATCGTCGACGGCGCGACCTCCAGCCGCGACGTGCTGCGACTGATCGATGTCGCCTCGACAGACGCCCTGCATGCGACCCGAAGCCCCGCCAACGGGCTCGATCTCGTCCTGCGCTTCGACACGGGGCGGGATCGCATCGTGCTGGCTGATTCCCTTGGTGACAATTATCGCGGAGTCGAGGAGGTCCACTTCTCCGACGGCGTGATCTGGGGGCTCCCCGAGATGCGAGCCGCCGTTCTCGCTTCGGCCGTCAGCGACGGCGACGAGACCATTCGTGGTTTTTCCCAAGCCGACACGCTGCACGGCGCTGGCGGCGACGACACCCTTATCGGCGATGGGGGAGCGGACACGTACGTCTACCGCGCGGGCGATGGCCATGACGTGATCGACGACCAGTCGAACTCCGCCGGAGACCGGCTGCTCATTGAAAACCTCGTTTCCTCCGAAGCGAGCGTGAAGCGGCTCTACAAGGGCTCGGATTCGGTGGTGATCAGCTTTGCCACCGCCGCCGGCTCGGTGACGTTGCGCGACGTCCTTTCGCCTACGGGCGGGGGCGTCGAGCAGATCGTGTTCAGCGACGGCGTGACCTGGACGCGCGAAACGATCCTTGAACTCCTTGCAAACAACGCCCCGGTCGCGGTGAAGGACGGCATTCTTGCCGCCAGGCAGGATCAGGTTCTGCTGATCGATCCCGCGACGCTCCTGCGCAACGATTACGACGCGGATGGCGACACGCTGCGCGTGATTTCCGTCAACGGCGGCGACAAGGGCACCGCCGAGATAGACGCTAACGGCATTATCGCCTTCCGCGCCAATCCGGGCTATTTCGGCTCGGCGCAGATGACCTATGTCGTCTCCGATGGGCGCAACGGCATCGCCACGGGGACAGTCGACATTCGCGTGTCGCCGCTGGCCGTCGCGCGCGATGACGCCGGCTTCGCCGTTGAAGAAGACGGGTTCCTCACCATCGAGGCGCGTCGGCTCCTGTCGAACGACGCCGACGGCGACCGCATGATCGTCGCGCAGGTCAAGGACGCTGTCGGCGGCCGCGCGAGCCTCGCCAGCAACGGGGAGATCAGCTTCACGCCGGCGCCGGATTATAACGGCCCGGCGAGCTTCACCTATGTGGCGAACACGCCGGAGGGCGGCCGCGCGGAGGCGGTCGTGCGGATCGACGTCACGGCTGTGAACGATGCGCCGGTTGCACGGCCCGATAGCAGCTTCGAAACGCTCGAAGGCCAGTCCTTCGTCATCGGAAAGGCCGCGCTCCTCGCAAACGACTCCGACGTGGACGGCGACAGGCTCAGCATCAGCGCGGTTTTTGGAAACGCCGATGTGGAGGCCTTCATCACGGAGACGGGCGATATCCTCGTCCTGCCGCGCGCATATTTCTTTGGAACGTCGAGCATTGCCTACGAGATCACGGATCCGTCAGGCCTCACCTCCACGTCCACGGTCCAAGTTCAGGTGGTGCCAGTCAACGACGCCCCGATGACCCAACCCGACGCGTTCATTATCGACGAGGACCATCCGATCCTGCTGCCCGCTGTCGATCTTCTCGGCAACGACAGCGATCCCGACGGCGACCTCCTGACCATCGCCTCGGTCCGCTTCGGCTTCGGAGGCTCGGTGCAGCTCTACGACAACCAGACGATCCTGTTCACGCCGTGGCAGGATCATTTTGGCCAGGCATGGTTCCGTTATACCGCGAGCGACGGGCAGGGTGGTTTTACAGAGCAGCGGGTCGATATACAGGTCAATCCCGTCAACGATGCGCCGGTCGCGCGCGACGAGAGCTATGCCGACGATGCGGGCGCCTATCTGCGCGGCGTCGAGGATGCGGCGCTCGACATACCTTTCGCCGAGCTCCTGAAGAATGATTACGACGTCGACAGCCTGACGCTGAGGCTCGACACCATTTCGTATTCCGAGAATGGACAGGCCGAGATTCTCGACAACGGAGTCGTTCGCTTCACGCCGGAACCGGACTATTGGGGCGTCGCGTCATTCCGCTACGTGGTCTCGGATGCCGAAGGACGCGTCGACGATGCGCTCGTCACGCTCTACTTCGATCCCGTCGCCGATGGCCCGCCGGTTGCGGGCGACGACATCGTCCATGTCTACGAAGACGTGCCGACGATCATCCCGCGCGACGTCCTTCTGGCAAACGACATCGACATCGATCGTGATCCGCTGATGATCACGAGCATCAGCCGCGACCTGAGCGGCCACGGAACCGTCGCCTTCACGGATACGGGCGACATCCTGTTCACGCCCGCGCTCAACTCCACCATGATGTCCGCGTTGACCTACACCGTCAGCGACGGCGTGGACGGCGAGGATACCGGTCGGGTCCAGATCATGATGATCCCGGTTAACGATGCGCCGACCGCCATGCCCGATTTCGGATCGACCACGCTCGACGCGCCGCTGGTGTTGCGGATCAGCGACCTGATGGCCAATGACAGCGACGTCGATCTGGACCAGAGGGATTACGATCTGCTGCAGTTCGTCGGCGTGCGCTCCACCACCCATGGCATCGCAAGCATCTATGGCGGCGAGTTCGTCGTGGTGGATTACGCCCGCGGCTTTTCCGGTGCGACGAGCCTCGAATACATCATCAGAGATCCCGAGGGCGTCGAGGACGACGGTACGGTGACGGTGGCGGTCGTCGAAGAGGCGGCAGCAGTAATCCGTGGCTCCGAGCAGCGGGATCTCCTGATCGGTTCGTTCCGCGGCGAGCGGATCGAAGGTGGCGCAGGCAATGACGATATCTTCGGCCGCGAGGGCGACGACATTATCGACGGCGGCGACGGGGCGGACCGGATCGATGGCGGCGCGGGTTTCGATACGGTCGAGTTCACCGGCTCAAACATCGGCGTCCGCGCCGATATCGCGGCCCGCATCGGCCAGGGCGGCCATGCGCAGGGCGACGTCTATATCAACATCGAGGCGCTCACCGGCAGCGAATTCGCCGACGAGCTCGGCGGCGACGACCAGGACAACGTGCTGAAGGGGATGGGCGGAAGCGACCTCCTCATCGGTCGCGGCGGCGACGACAGGCTGGAGGGCGGCGACGGCGACGATCGGCTGATCGGAGGGGAGGGGGCAGACACCCTCGACGGCGGGGAAGGCCGGGACACGGCCGACTACTCCACGTCCGGGGCGGGCGTCCTCGTCTCGCTGGCGACCGGCCTCGCCATGGGAGGCGACGCCGAGGGCGACATTCTGATCTCGATCGAGAATCTCGTCGGCTCCGATTTCGACGACCATCTCACGGGCGATGACGTAGACAACATTCTGATCGGCGGTCGCGGGGACGACGTCCTCATCGGCGAGGCGGGCAACGACACGCTGATCGGCGGCCGCGGCGCGGATACCCTGATCGGCGGGGAGGGGATCGACCGGGCGGATTATTCGCAGTCGGCCGAAGGCGTCATCGTCAACATGCTCGACAGTTCGGCCGGGGGCGGCGACGCCGAAGGCGACACCTTCCATTCGATTGAGATCATCGTCGGCAGCTTCCACGACGACACGATCATCGGCGATGACGGCGACAACATCATCATGGGCGGGTGCGGCGCCGACTTCATTGATGGCGGCGCAGGGTTCGATACCGCCGATTACAGTCAAGCCGATGAGGCAGTCATCGTCGATCTGGGGCTGGGCCAAGGGCTGTCGGGCGAGGCCGAGGGGGACACGCTCGTCAATATCGAGCGGCTCGTGGGCTCTGCCTACAGCGACATCTTGCGAGGCGGCGCGGGCGACGACGTGTTCGTGGGTGGTTTCGGCAATGATACTCTCGAGGGACGCGCGGGCTCGGATACTTACCACTTCGGCTATGATTCCGGCGAGGATCTCGTCGTCGAGGCCGGCAACGAAGGCGACGTCGACCGCATCGTCATGGCCGAGAACGTTCGCCCCGCCGATGTCAGCATCATCCGCGAAGGCGACGATCTACTGATCGAGCTGGAGCGCGACGACGGTCTCCTGATCGACACGCTGCGCGTGCGCGATCACTTCCTTTCCGCGCAGGCCGGCATCGAGGAGATCGTCTTCGCAAACGGCACCGCTTGGAACCGAGACCAGATCGACGCGCTCGTCCGCGACGGTCGCTTCAATGCGCAGGACGATGTCATCCGCTTTGCGACGGAAGACGAGAGCTATCGGATCGAGGCGGTGCGTCTGCTCGCAAACGACGCCGAGAACATCGACGGCTTGACCATCGTCGCCGTCGAAAACGCGGTCGATGGCTCGGTCAGCCTGAACGCCGACGGTTCCGTGCAGTTCATCGGCGCGCCGGATCACAACGGCGATGCGTTCTTTGATTACATCGTGCAAGACGCCTTCGGGCGTGAATCCCGGGCGCGCGCGGAGGTCAATATCCTTCCCGTGAACGACGCGCCGGAGGCGGGGGACGATGGCATCTTCACCGGCGTCGAGGATACGGATCTCTTCATCCCGCTCGCGGATCTTCTCGCCAACGACATCGACGTCGATGGCGACCAGCTGATGATCGTCGGTGTCGGTCCGCTTTATGGAGAAGACGGCGCGCCGCTCTATCACTCGCTCCCGGGAAACGCATCGAACGGGCTCGCTTTGAATTCCGGTAGCGGAGTGACTTTTCGGCCGACGCACAATCACTATGGCTTCGCAGGCTTCACCTACACGATCGCCGATCCGGAGGGGCTCACCTCGACGGCTTCGGTGACGCTCAATTTCCTCGGCGTCAACGACGCGCCGGACGCCTACCGTGACAACCTGACCGCGCGCCTCGGGCGGACGTTCAGCTTCCAGGTCGACCAGCTTCTCGCCAATGACAGCGACCCGGAAAACGACGCCTTCTCCTTCACGCGCATCGTTTCCCTCGACAAGGGCGTATACACCCTGCGGGACGAAAACGGCATTCGGTATATCGACTTCGAAGGCGCGGAACTCGGCGAGGCGACACTCGTCTACGAGGTCACCGACAGCCACGGCGCCAGCTCGCAAGGTGAGGCGGTGATCCGGGTCGTCCCGCTCAACGACCCGCCGAATGCCCGCAACGACTGGGGCTTCACGACGCTTGAAGACACGCTGCTGATCATCGATCCGGCGACGCTGCTGCTCAACGACAGCGACCCTAACGGGGACCCGCTCGTCGTCTCGTCGCTGGCGCGCTTCCCCGACAACGGCAAGGTCGCGTTTGACGAAGACGGCATGATCGTCTTCACGCCGAAGCTCGATTTCAATGGCCAGGCCGGATTCGAATATACGATCTCGGACGGGCAGGGCGGTTTCGACACGGCCTATGTGTCGATCACCGTCCAGATCGACAATGACGGACCCGTGCTTCGAGACGATACGCTCGATGCCCGCGAGGATCATCCGATCGTCGTTCTCGCAGCGGAAGCTTTCGCCAATGATATGGACCCGGAGGGCGATTTCATCACCTTCCACGATGCCAGGTTCCTCGGCGTGCTGACGGACGACTTCTCGAACCGCTCCGGGCACCGCGAGAGCGTCGCCCTCGCATCACCCCTGCTCGCCTTCACCACCGGCGTCGTCGCAAGCCTGGCGAACGGCGATCCCCTTCCGGATTGGCTCGGCTTCGACGCACACGCCCTGGTTTTTCATGGGACGCCGCCGATCGATGTGACGGAGCCGCTCGATCTCAGGCTCACGTTCACGGCAAGCAACCCGGAGACCGGAGAGATCGCGGTCTGGGAGAACGGCTTCACGCTCGATCCCGCGAACCCCGCGCTGGCTGCGGAAGGTTTCGCCTACGATCCCGGCCTCATTGCCCTGCCGGTTGCGCGCAATGGCGCGGTCACGGCGCTCCTCGCGAGCGGTCGCGATCTGCCGCAATGGCTCGCCTTCGACGCGCAGACGGGCCTCTTCTCGAAGACCGGCGTCGCGCCGCTGGCGGACGAGTCCCATGCGCGCGTGCGGGTGAACTTCACCCCCGACGACCCGGGGATCGAATCCTTCGCCGTCGAAGTGGTGATCGATCCGCATCGGCCGATCGATCCGGCCATCCAGACGATCTTCGCGCAGCCGGACTATTTCCGCATGCACGGCCTCTTCGTGCTTCCGGTCGAAGCGGGGGCGACAGTCACCGCCGCCAAGGCGAACGGTTTCGAATTGCCGTCATGGCTGATCTTCGACGAGGAGACGTTCAGCTTCACCGGCGCGCCGCCTCAGAGCTATGTCGGCGCGGTCGAGGCGCGTATCGACTTTTCGGCGTCGGGGGATTGGCCGTCCTACGCCCTGATCACCGATATCGTCATCGACCATGGCTTCACGCTCGCACCGCTCGGCGGCTTCAATGTCACGCATGACGCCGAGCGCATCCGGATCACGACCCCGGAGGACTTCTACGGGGCCTTCGCAATCAGGTACGACGCGATCGACATCAAGGGCGCGGTATCGGCCGCGCCCGGCATCATCGTGATCAATGTTTCGCCCGAGCGCGAGCTTCCGGATGCAGGGGAGGACGTCTTCACCACGGTCGAAGACAAGCCGATCACATTCTCCCTCGCAACCCTCCTCGCCAACGACAAGGACGACGACGGAGACCCGATTCGCATCATTGGCGTCGGCGAGACGGACAAGGGCGCGATCAGCGTTGTGACGCAGGAGATCGTCTTCGACCTGCCGCCGGTGGAGGGGCTGGATCCTGCATCCACCACGCATTCCGCCACGCTGGCCGGCGGCGCGGAGCTTCCGTCCTGGCTTTCGATCGACCCGGCGACGGGGCGGATTTCAGGGACGCCACCGCTCTCCGCAAAGCTCACGCTTGCAATCGTCGTGAGCTCGACCGATGGCGTGAGCAGCGCGCTGACCCCGGTCTCGCTCGATGTCGACGGAAATGCGGGCGCGCTCGTCACGTTTGATCCCAATCCGGAATTCTCCGGCGAGGTGGTCTTCAGCTATCTCCTGACAGACGACAGCGAAGGCGCGGTCGAAGGCACGATCCGGATCGACGTCACGACGGCCAATGATCCGCCGGTTGCCGTGGATGACATCGTCGCGGCTGTGGAGGACACCCCGCTCCTCATCGACCCGGCGACATTGCTTGCGAACGATACCGATGTTGACGGCGATGCGCTCAGCCTCGTCGACGTGTTCAACGCCGTCAACGGTACGGTCGAGCTCGTCGACGGCATGATCGTCTTCACGCCGCTCGCCAACTTCGATGGCGTTGCGGGCTTCGACTACACCGTGACGGACGGTACGGACGGCAGCGATACGGGCCATGTCCGGGTCGATGTCGAATCGACCAACCGCGCTCCCGGCATCGGTATCGACCGCTTCCAGACATTGGAAGACACGCCGATCATCGTACCCGTCGCCGATCTTCTGGCGAACGACAGCGATCCGGACGGCGACGCGTTGAGTTTCGTTTCGCTGCAGGCGGGGGAGGGGGCGCGGGCATTCCTCCTCCCCGGCGGCGACTGGCAGCTGATGCCGCGCGACAACATCAACGGAGAACTCAGCTTCTCCTATACGATCACGGACGGACGCCTGACCACGGTGCTGCAGGGCGCAATCATCCTCGACGTCACCCCCGTGAACGATGCTCCGGTCGTCATCGGCGAAAGCGGCTTCGTCACCAGGGAAGACACGGCGATCCGGATCAGCCTCGCGGAGCTTCTCGCCAACGACAGCGATGTCGAGGGCGATCCGCTGAGCATCGTGTCCGTCGGCGATCCGGTGAACGGATCCGTGATGATCGAAGGCGAATACGCGCTCTTCACGCCGCGCGGCGACTATTTCGGCAATGCCGGTTTCCGCTACACTGTCTCGGATGGGGAGGGCGGGTTCACCGACGGCTTCGTCGCCATCATGGTCACGCCCGAGCAGGATCTGCCGATCGCCGTTCCCGATACGGGCTGGGTCATCGACGAAGACAGCTTCGTGCTCATCGATCCCCTCGAACTTCTCGCCAACGACTACGACCCCGACGGCGACCCGCTGACCTTCCTGTCCGCCTGGGGGGCGGGCGTGACGATGACGCCGGATGGCCTGATCCGCTTTGCGCCCGGCGCGGACCAGTACGGCCTGTTCACCTCGTCCTACAGCATCGCGGACGGGAGCGGCGTTCCCGTTACGGGCACGTTTGCGGTGCGCGTGCTGCCGATTGACGACGCACCCCGTGCCGGGGACGATCGCGTTGAGGGTGTCGAGGACGAGCCCCTAGTCATCCCGCTGGCGCTGCTGCTCGATAACGACCGTGATCCCGACGCACAGGATATCGAGATCACCGCCGTCACGGCCATGTCCGGCGGATCGGTCGGCCTCGACGGCGTCGGAAACGTTATCTTCACGCCGGAAGCCGACATCAACGGCGACGCGGCCTTCAGATATACGCTGACCGACGTGACCGGCCGCACCGACGAGGCGACGGTGACCGTGCGGCTCGCCGCCGTCAACGACGCACCCGTGATCGCACCCTTTGGCCCGTTGACCGGCGTAGAGGATGAATTCATAGCCGTGCAACTGCCGTCCGCAGCCTTCACGGACATCGACGGCGATGCCTTGACGCTCTCCGTGCGCCTCGCCAATGGCGATCCGCTCCCCTCGTGGCTTGTCTACAATCCGGTCACACGCAGCCTGACCGGGCTGCCCCCGGAAAACCTCAACGGCGCCATCGATCTCGTCGTGACCGCGAGCGACGGGCAGATGCAAGCTAGCCAGCCGTTTCAGCTCATTCTTCAGCCGGTTAACGATGCGCCCGCGATTGCGGCCATCGCTGACGTCCATTCGCCCGAGGACGAGCGCCTGTCGTGGCAGATCCCGGAGGGCGCGATCAACGATGTGGAGGGGGATGCGCTTGCGATTTCGGTCGCCCGCATCGGCGGGGCCGCTCTACCCGCGTGGCTGTCCTTCGACGACGCCACGCTCACCCTCTCGGGCACCCCGCCGGAGAACTACAACGGTCGGATCGCGCTGCAGCTGACCGCAAGCGACGGCGAGGTTTCCACGACGCGCAGTTTCGACATCGTCGTCGATCCGGTCAACGACGCGCCGGTTCTCGCCTCGCCCTTCTCTGATCGCTACACGCCGGAAGACGAATTTTTCGACATCCGCCTGCAGCAGGGGCTCTTCTCCGATGTGGATGGCGATGCGCTCTCCTACAGCATTACCGCGCTGGACGGCTCGCCTCTGCCGGGCTGGATCAGCATCAATAACGAGGCGCTCAGCCTGCAGGGACTGCCGCCGCTCGATTTCAACGGAAGCATCGACCTGCGCGTCAGCGCCAGCGACGGTCAGACGATCATCTCGGACGCGTTCAAGCTGACCGTGACCCCCGTCAACGACGCCCCTGTGGTAAGCCGGCCGCTGCCTGACGTGACGAGTATCGACGGAGCGTCGCTGAAGACGGGGGCGAGCTTCACGATCGCCATAGCGCCCGACACCTTCACCGATCGGGACGGCGACGCGCTCCAGTTCGGGGCACGCCTCGCGAGCGGCGAGCAACTCCCGGCCTGGATGAGCTTCGACGGCACGAAGATAACCGGTAACGCGCCCCACGTCGCCGCGGGGAGCTACGACATCGAGATTCTCGCGACCGACGGCCAGGCGCAGAGCAGCGACGTCTTCCGCATCGTCATCGAGCAGGGCAACTCGGCGCCCATCGCCAATCTGGACGGAACGTTTACCGTCTATCAGCCGCAGCCGATCCACATCGCAGCGTCGGCGCTGCTCGCGAACGACACCGACGCCGATGGCGATGCGCTGGCTGTGACGGCCGTTTCCTCTGCGGCCAATGGCGCTGTGACGCTGGCCGACGGGTTCGTTACCTACACACCGCTGCCAGGTTACGCCGGTCCCGACGAATTCACCTACCTGGTCAGCGACGGATATACGACAAGCACCGGCACCGTCGCTCTCAATGTCGATGCAAGCTATGTCGGCTTCCGGCAGGGAACGAGCGGTGACGACACCGTCTTCGGCGGCATCCGGCGCGGCGACTTCTTCGGCGGCGCGGGCGACGACACGATGCTGTCCGGCCTCCTCGGCGGAAGGCTCGCCGGCGGGACGGGCAACGACACGCTCATAGGCCTCATCGGGTCCGTCGAACTAGCGGGCAACGAGGGGGATGATCGCCTGATCGGCGGCCTGCGCAATGACAGGCTTTCGGGCGGGGAGGGCAACGACGTTCTCACCGGCGGAAGGGGCCGCGACACGTTCGTCTTCGGCGATGGCGGCGGCAGCGACATCATCACCGACTTCAATCCGGGCCGAAGGACGCGCAGCATGTTCATCGCTGGCGATACGATCGAGATCGATGTCACGGGCATCGACGACTTCGAGCAGCTGATGGCGAAGGCGCAGGAGACCGACGACGGCGTTCTCTTCGACTTCGGCAATGGCGACGATCTCTTCCTCATGGGAACTTTGCTGGCCGCGCTGGACAAGGACAGCTTCACCTTAGTGTGAGGGCCACAGGTCCCGCGCCATACTGAATGGTCTTGTTGAATGCGTAACGAAGGAAAGTCCGGCGCAGGCCGCGATCAGGATTTGATGCGGCGGACAATCGCCGGCTTGCGGCCCATGTTCGTGAGCGTCGCGCTGTTCAGCGCCGCCGTGAACATTCTGATGCTCACTGGCTCGGTCTTCATGCTGCAGGTCTATGACAGGGTGCTCGCGAGCCGCTCGGGCCCGACGCTGGTCGCCCTGTGTCTGATCGCAGCGCTGCTCTATATCTTTCTCGGGCTGTTCGACTTCTATCGCACGCGCGTCACGTCGCGCGCGGGGTGGTGGGTCGAGGGGCAACTCGGCCCCCGCCTTTTCAAGCTCTGGATGGCGCGGGGCGCGACGGGGGCGCCGGAAGCGTCACGTCCCCTCGCCGACCTGGCGATCGTGCGGCAGTTTCTTGGAAGCCCGGGCCTAGCCGCCTTGTTCGATGCGCCCTGGGTGCCCTTCTATCTCGGCATCCTGTTTCTCATACACTGGCAGCTTGGAACCCTGGCATTGTTCGGCGCGCTGCTTGTGACTGCGCTCGCGTTCGCCACCGAGTATGCGACCCGCAAGGCGGCGCGCCGTGCGGCAGCGCTTGAAACCGTCGAGCAGCGTTTTCTGGAGCAGAGCCATCGCAACGCGAATGTCATCCTGCCACTGGGCATGACGGGCGCGGTCACCGGACACTGGAGAAAGGTAGGGGGGGAGGCCGGGCTCAACGCGCAGAAGGGCGCGGAGGCAGGCGAGGGGTATGCCGCCGCCTCCAAGGCGTTCCGCCTGCTTCTCCAGTCGGCCTTGCTCGGGCTTGGCGCCTGGCTCGCCATCCTGCAGGAGATCTCGCCGGGAATGATCATCGCGGGCACGATCATCGGCGGGCGGGCGCTCGCGCCGGTGGATCAACTCATCGGCCAATGGCGGATGATCGCGCGGGCGAGGGAGGCGTACCGCCGGCTGTCGGACTATCTGGCAGGGATTGGCCCGGAGGAAGCGCGGCTGCAACTGCCGCCGCCAAGACAGTCGCTTGAGGTCAGGAACGTCACGAAATTCGTGGCCGACCACTCCGGTTCACTGCCGGGCGGGCGGCGGGCCATCCTCAGCCAGGTCAGCTTTGGCCTTGAAGCAGGCGACGGGCTCGGCGTGATCGGCCCCAGCGCCTCCGGAAAGACCTCGCTGGCGCGCATCATGACGGGGGGCTGGACGGCGGATGGAGGCTCGGTGCGGATCGACGCGGCGGCGATCGAACATTGGGATCTCGAGGCGCTGGGCCGCCATCTCGGGTACCTGCCGCAAAACGTGGAACTTCTGGCCGGCACGATCCGCCAGAACATCGCGCGCTTCGATCCGGAAGCAAAGGACGAGGAGGTGATTGACGCCGCAACGATCGCTGGCGTGCACGAGATGATCCTGCGCCTCCCGGAGGGCTACGACGCCCCGATCGGTCCGGGACAGACGCATCTCTCGGGCGGACAGGTCCAGCGCATCGGTCTGGCGCGCACGCTGTTTCGCCGACCGCATATCGTCGTCCTCGACGAGCCGAATGCCCATCTCGATGCCGATGGCGACGATGCCCTCACATCCGCAATTGGCCAGATGCGGGCCATCGGCTCGATCGTCATCGTCATGGCGCACCGTCCGAGCGCAATCACGGCAGTCAACAAGCTCCTGATGCTCAACAACGGCGCGGTCGTGGATTTTGGCGAGAAGAGCGAGGTCCTGCGACGCGTCACGCGCCAGGTGCAGCCAGAAGGAGCGCAGCAGGCCTCATGAACATGCAGTCAAGCGAAGCGCGGGTTGGCCCTCCGTCGCCCTCGGCACCGGGCGGCGCGACCATCGGCGTGAATACCAACTTCCGCGGACCGATGCGCATCGGGCTTGCGGCTTTCGCCCTGCTGGCCTTCGTGCTTGGAGGCTGGTTCGCCTATGCGCCCATGGGAAGCGCGGTCATTGCACAGGGGAGCGTCGTTGTCCGCGGGAGGCCCCAACTCGTGCAGCATCTTGACGGCGGCATTGTGCGGGAGATTCACGTACGCGACGGTCATCAGGCGCGAAGGGGTGATCTTCTCGTGCGGCTGGACGAGACGTTGCTCCTCGCAAATCTGGAGATCTACCGCAATCGCCTGCGGGACGCGATCAGCAGCAGGGCGCGCCTCGAGGCCGAACGCGATGGCCTGCAAGAGATCGTCTTTGACGATTCCATCGCTTCCAGGCTGGGTCTCGGTAATGTAGAGCCTCAGCGCAGGGCCCAGCGGGAACTCTTCACCGCGCGGCGCATCGCAAGACAGGGGCAGGTCGAGCAGCTGCAGGAAAAGATCGCGCAGTCGCAAAACCAGTTCGTCGGCGCGGAGGGGCTGATTGCGGCGTTGACGGACCAGCTTGCCTCCCTCGACAAGGAACTGGAGGGCCTTCGCGAATTGCAGGCGGACGGCCATGCTCCACTCAGCCGCGTTCTCGCCCAGGAGCGGGCGCGCGCCGAACTGGCGGGTCGCCTTGCGGAGAAGCGCGCGGAGCTCGCGAGCATCGGGAACGCGATCAGGGAAACGGAGATCGGCATCCTGCAGGTGCATCGACAGTTTCAGGAAAGCGTTCTGTCAGAGTTGCGCCAGGTCACGACCCAGGTCGAGGATATGACACAGCAGATCGTCGCAACGATCGAGCAACTGGAGCGGATCGAGATCCGCGCTCCGATATCCGGGATCGTGCACGAACTGGCCGTCCACACGATCGGCGGCGTCATCCCGCCGGGTGGAACCCTGATGCAGCTGATCTCAACGGAGGAGGGCTTCGATATCGAGGTGAACGTGGAGAGCCACTCCATCGATCACCTGCATCTCGGGCAGGAGGCAGTGATCCTGTTCCCGGCCTTTAACCTGAACACGACACCGGAGTTGTTCGGAAGCGTGGTGCGCATTTCGCCGACGAGCGTGGTCGATGAACACACCGGGGCGGCATTCTATCGCCTTGCGATTGACGTGACGCCACAGGAGATCGCTCGCCTTGGTGAATTGCGTCTCCTGCCGGGCATGCCGGCGGAGGCTCACCTCAGGCTCCCGGAGCGCACGGCGATGAGCTATCTCATGAAGCCGCTGACGGACCACTGGCGCCGGGCGATGCGGGAGCCCTGATGGACGCGGGCAGTCCGGGGGGCTCGACCGCGACATTCTGACAGCACACGGACCGAGGGGAGGCTTGCGACGTGGCAGCCCTGAGGCCGCTCGCCACGTCGTCGTACGGCATGGGGGTGTGAAGACGTTCTGGCGTAAAGGAGGAGCCATGACTTCGGGAGGGATGACCTGGGAAGCGCTACTGCCGAGCCCGATGTTCATGACCGTCGGGATTGGATCGACATTTTCCAGTGTCGCCGTCAAGATCGCGGAATTTGCCAAGCGGGGTCGAGGCAAAGGTCCTGGCGACACCCCATGCGGGACTGCCGCACAGGATCCGAACAAGTTCTGCTGACGAACCATAGTTGCAGGGGCTTCTGATCGAGGCAAGATCTCGCCTGGGTGATGCGGCCGAATGTTGGGCTTCTCGCAGGTGCACGAGGGGGCGGCACTTCGCACATTGGGTGGATAGACGCCGCCCCCTCGAACTGTATGCAACAGGCTACGACTTTGACGGCGGGAAAGATTTCTGCGCCTGCCCACGCCCGATTACAGCGCCGCTCGCCTCCTTCGCGGTAACAGTCCACTGGTAGATATGAGTGCCGGGAGGACAGGGACCAGTGTAACGGAAGGCCCCGGCGGGGATTGAACCTTGCCCGTCGTAGGCGACGGTACCGCCGCCGTGGGAATAGGTCGGGACGTTCAGGTCAACCATCTTGAATTCAAGTTCCGCAGTATCAGCAGGAACGTTTCCGACAGTGAACGGCGGCGAGATAGAATCAAAACAGCTGCTTGTTCCAGCCCAGGAGAAATCGACCTCTATGGCAGCTACGTTGGCAGCCTCTGGTGCCGTAGTGGTCTGGCACGCCAGCAGCATCAGGGGCAGGAAAACGACTCCGATAACCTTCGACGTCTGAGATACTAAATTAAGCATTATTGCCTCCAGGTGGGTGGGGTTACCAGAGATTCCTGCCCGCGGTTATTGTCAAGCTTGCGCGTGCGCACTTCTTCGAATGCGAAAATCTTGTATCGATACGTAACGCGCAATAATCAGCGCAGAGCGGGAGGTTCGGAGACGAGATTACGCGGACTCAGACCTTCAATGGGAGGTGCGCGATTCGTCGCGTAGAGCCGCGCCTTGCGCCGGCGCGGACAGCGTGCCGCCGGATTACGCGCAGTAATACCGGTCGTTCTGCAGTGCCTGAGGGAGGGTCCGGCCCGCTCCGAAGACAGTTGCCGGACTTGAAATTGTGGTGAGCGCGCTGGGGCTCGAACCCAGGACCTACTGATTAAAAGTCAAAATTTTACAACTCACACGGGCTAACAAATCAAAACGTCTAGCGCGTTTGAACGCCTTTATGCACCTTGCTTTAACTCAAATGTTAGGCCATGATACAAACAGTAGGTAACAGAGGGTAACGCGTCATTCTTGTTACCCACGCGTTACCCGACGAGCATCACTGACTATCGTTTGATTTCGCAAATCGAGGGAGGGCAAGGCATGTCGAAGGTTCTCACGGCCAAGGGCGTCGAGGCCGCCCGACCCGATCCGACGAAGCGCCTTGAAATCCCCGATGGCGGTTTGCCCGGCCTTTACTTCGTCGTTCAGACGAGCGGCGGCAAATCCTGGGCAGTGCGATACCGCTCGCCGGCGACCGGCAAGCCCGCCAAGGTGACGCTCGGCAAGTATCCGCTCCTGGGGCTCGTCGAGGCGCGCGAGGCGGCCCGCACCGCGATGCGCGCCGTCGCCGAGGGCATCGATCCCGGTGCGGTAAAGAAGGCGGAGAAGGCAGCCGCGCCGGAACGGATCGACCGCGACCGCGTGACCACGGTCGCCGACGAGTTCCTGAAGCGTCACGCGTCGAAGAACCGGACGGCAGCCGAGACGAAACGGCAGTTCGAGCGGGAGATCCTGCCGGCCTGGGGGCAGAAGCTGATTCAGGACGTGACGCGGCGCGACGTGATCGACCTTCTCGACAAGATAGCCGATCGCGGCTCGCCGATCATGGCGAACCGGGTGCTTGCGACGGTGCGCAAACTCGGCAACTGGGCAGTTTCCCGCGACATCATCCAAGCTTCGTTTGCCGCTGGCGTGAAGCCGGTGGAGGCCGAGCGCAGCCGCGAGCGCATCTTGAGCGACAACGAGCTGCGTTGGTTCTGGAAGGCGACGGAGAAGCTCGGGCAGCCCTTCGGCCCGCTGTTCCGCCTGCTGCTGCTGACGGCGCAGCGTCGCGACGAAGTGGGGGACATGCGGGCGCGTGAAATCGACGGCCAGAAGTGGGTGATCCCCGCCGAGCGCGCAAAGAACGGTCGCGCCCATGTGGTGCATCTATCGGAGGCGGCGATTGCGACGCTCTACAGCGTGAAGCGGATCGCGGGGAGGGCAGGGTACATCTTCACCACGACCGGCGAGCGCCCTGCGAGCGGCTACAGCAAGGCCAAGGAGCGGCTCGACCGCCTGATGCTCGCCATCGCCCGCGAGGAAGTTGCGGCGGCTGGCGGCGACCCGGAGCGCGTCGCGATTGCGCATTGGACGTTGCACGACTTGAGGCGCAGCGCTGCATCGGGAATGGCGCGGATCGGCGTCAACTTGCCGGTGATCGAGAAGGTGTTGAACCACGTTTCGGGATCGTTTGGCGGCGTGGCGGGCGTCTACAACAGGCATAGCTTTTCGGAAGAAATGGAGCGCGCGCTCGACGCATGGGCGCGGTTCGTGCTCGATCTTGTCAGCGACAAGCCGGCGGCGAACGTCGTCTCTATTCGGGAGATCGCGCAATGATCGACCTGCCAGACGAGTTTTTTCAGCAGATGGAAAAGTTCACCGGTCCGATCTCGGATCACGATCGCCGATGGTTTGCTCTTCTTCTTGATGGTGCGACCGCCGCGAAAGCGCGCATGACGCGCTCTGAATCGGAGAAGGCGCTTGCTGGTGTTTTGGCGGAGAAGATGCCGGAGCGCGGGCGCGGGCGACCACGAAAGACAAAGCCGCTTCCGCCGCGCGTCCGCTGGGAAATGATGGGTAAGCCTCACGACGATGCGGTTGATGCTGCGCGCGAGTGGCTTGAGAAAGAAGGCCCCACGCCCGCGCGGATGGATTGGGAGAGGTATTTCCTGATCTCGACCCTGGCGGTGGCTTGGGGAAGCAGATTTGCTCGGGCTCGCGGCAAGAGCCTCGCTTACACTGTGAATCATCATGGCGATCTGCCACCGCTAACGGGACCATTTTTCGAGGCAGTTAAGCTGTGTCTTTTTCAGTTGGGTCGATCGGATAGCGACGAGGCGATAGCGGAGGCTATTCGCACGGCACGGGATCGAATTTTCGCGCTCTAACGCCAATTATCGCGACCCGCTGGGCTTTGGCATTGCTCTCGTGTTCACACGAACGAACACGAGGTTAAACATGCAAACGAGTCCATTGGCATATCAGCCTTACGCGGATCCAGTTCCGAGCCCCGACAGCGCGTTCGTTCCCGCACGGAAGGTTTGGGAACGCTATGGCGTCACGGCGATGACGCTCTACCGCTGGCTGCGGGATGAGCGCATGAACTTCCCGCAGCCGACTTATTTGGGGCGGTTCCGTTACTGGCGTCTGTCGGATTTGCAGGCCTGGGAACGCTCGCGCTCCTCCAAGACGGAGGCCGCGTGAACCCATGCCCAAAATGACGAAAACCGCCGGCGGGCGGCGGCTTCCGAAGTGTGATCGGCTTGACGGCGTGATCACTTCCTACAATAGCCCCAAAACCCCCACCTCGCAAGATATTGCGGCTGCCTGGATCTCGCGGCACTGCCGCGTTTCGGCCTCCACCGCCGCGCTAGTCGCGGAACTCGCCTTCTCCGGAGACGGGAGGGCCGTCCAATAAACGACAACGGGAAGCGCATCAACTATCGCACCTTCCTCGAAACTGACGACGGGCGTTTCGTCCGCGTCTCTCACCTTGAGGAGACGAACGATCCGGATCTGATCCTCCAGACGATCGGGCCGATCAAGCGCGCGATCAAGGACGCGATCGGCGGCCTTGGGCCGATCTGTGGACGGGACCGCATCGTTGCCTGGGTCGATGAGATCATCGCAGAGGACTTCGACGCAGATGGGCCGCAGACGCTCACGCCGCACGAATATGACGAGCAGAACGGGGGCGCGAAATGAGCACGCACGGATACGGCCCTGGAGGATACCCCGCGATCGTTGTCGATTATGTGGAGGCACCGACTCCTCCCGGCGAGGAATGGGTGCTTGCCCATCACGGTAGAGGTTGCGACCGCGATGTGAAGGTATGGCGGCGCATTCGCTTTCTGCCTTCGTGGATCGGCGTTCGGCAGGAGGTGCGGAAATGACCCAGCGCCCCCTCCCTCACGCGAACCCGGACTATTCGCAATTCAACGAGTACTTCATGGAGCTGGCCTGGTTGCTGATCGCCAAGGCGGAGCTCTTTGGATTGCACGCTTCCATCGGGGACCATGCCGGTTGCGAGTACGACATTCGCGGCTTGATCGCGATCGTCCGCTCTGCGGCCGGCTCCATGAAGGACCTGAAGGATCTGAAAGCACAGAAGGAGATCGCGAATGAATTCACTTGATCGCGATCTCCCTGAACTCGACGACATGTATGACCGGCTCGCCGCACCTGCGGCGGAGCCTGCTTTCGGGCATCCCCTGACAATCGAGCGAGGCGCTTTTCGCCTCCTCACCTACGCCGAAATGAAAGCCTTGCCGGAGCCGGAATGGCTTGTCGAGGGCGTGATACAGAAGCAGTCGACGGCACTTATCTTCGGCAAGAGCAACGTGTTCAAATCCTTCATTGCGATCGACCTTGGCTTGTCGGTGGAGACGGGGCGGGCGTGGCACGGCAACAGCGTGGAAGGCGGCGGCGTACTCTATGTCGCCACTGAGGGCGCGAACGGCGTTGGCAGGCTGCGCATCCCTGCCTGGTACGACTTCCACAACGTTCCCGAAAGGGAGCGCGGGGCGTTTTTATACCCGCAGGAGATCAGGCTCGACGTGGCGGAGGATATCGAGGGACTGATCGGTGCGATGCGCGATGACGGCCCGTTCTCTCTCGTCATCGTTGATATCTTCGGCGGCTCCATGTCCGGCTCCGAGATCGAGGACAAGACGGCGCGGGCATGGGTTCACGGCATACAACGCATTCTTCGCGAGACCGGCGCATCCGTTCTCACCGTGGCGCACACGGGGTGGCAAGACGACAGCCGCGCCAGGATGCACACGCATTTTTGGGGCTCGTTCGACAGCCGCTTGCGGGTCGAGGGGGACAAGGAGGCGCGCACGGCAACGCTCACGGTCGAGCGCCACAAGGACGCCGATTCGAGTGGGTCCTGGGGCTTTCGGATGGAGGCTGCCGGCGAAAGCCTTGTGCCGGTCCTCGACAGCAGTGTGAAGCCCTCGAAGGCGAGGAACCTCACAACGCGGCAGCGCATCGCCCTCGACGCCCTCGACGACGCCCTCACCAGCCACGGGAAGCGCAAGGATGGCAACGACTGGCCACCGTGCCCCGTGGTGCTTGTCGATCAATGGCGGGGCTCCTGCGATCGCCACGGGCTCACGGATGCGGACAAGGCGGACACACGGAAGAAGGCGTTTCATCGGGTTCGTGACGGCCTACTCGACAAAGGCATCATTCGCATCTTCGACGGCCACGTGTGGAGGGTCTTCGATGACTGACAAGCGGGACATCTCGGGACAAAGCGGGACACGTCCCGCCGCGTCCCGGTGACAGTTAGGCGGGACGGACGGGGACATGTGTCTATAGACATGTCCCGTGTCCCGTCTGTCCGGCTAGCGCAATCCCAGCCCCCCACGCTCCATGCACATTGTGGATATATTCCTGCAATCTGCTTTCTAGCGTTGTTATTCCTATTTGTTCGACGTATAATCCTATTTGTTCGATTTCGACGCCCTGGCGTCACACTGAAGGACCGCCGCCATGACCATGAAATCCCGCGAGTTCGACAGGATCATTGCCGCGCGCTTCCCGAGCCGTCTCGCCGCTGCGATCAGCGACGCCGCCCGCGCGCAGCTCATGAATCCCAGCACCTTTGTCCGCCAGGCCGTCGCCGAAAAACTGCGCCCGGACGGCTTTCCCTTTGACACCCTGAACGCGCCCCGGAGGGCGAACTGATATGGCCCGCATCCCCTTTCACCGCACCAACCTTCAGGTGGGCATCTCGCCCTCGCCGACCGCGCAGGCCGCGCCCACGCCGTTCGCCCTGTCCGGGCGTTCGGCCTTCCCGCAGCCGACCGCCGACGACACGCCGCTTCCCAGCTTCTCCCGCACGAAGTTCGGCGAATTCGATGCCGCCGAGATCCTGCCCGCCGAGGCTGCGGCGAAATTCCGGGCTTTGAAGCAACGGGCCGAGGACCTGCTCCTGCTCTCGCGCGCCGCCAGTGACCAGCTGCGCGAGGCCATCGCCGAGAAGTCAGCCGCGCTGGTTGGCTTGCAGAGGAACGAGGCCGAAACCGCCGCCATGCTGCGCCCGCCGAAGAAGGATGACGGCGAGATCGACTTCGCGGCGGATCCGGCATGGAAAACCCTGCGCGCACGGGCTGATCGGGCAATCGCCGCCTATGACCGGGCGAAGATCCTGGCCGACGAACGAGGCGCGGCTTTCACCGCCGCGAAGGCGATATCCGGCGCGCTGGAGCGCTGGCTGGAACGCCACACGGATGCAACCTTCGAGGCGGCCCCGGCCAAGGCCGCGACACTGCGCAAAGGCGAGACGTTCGTTCAAGTCGTCGATGCGATCCGCGCCGATATCGCCGCGCGTGTCTCTGAGGCGGACGCACTGAAGACCGCCCCGGTCTCCCGCGCCGAAGCCCTCGCCGCTGCGGAAGCCTATGTCGCCCGCACGATCGAGGCAGGCGCCCCCGACCTTCGCGATATCGCCTCACGCCATGACAAGCCCGTGGCGTGGCCGAACACCCCTGCGGAAGTCGTGACCTTCACAAAGGAAGGAAGCATCAACGGGCGTGCACGCACCACCGACCCGATCGCAACTTTCGCCTGGTTGAACCCGACCGGCTTCCGCGAGCGCATCCTGGCAGCCGTCAGCGAGGAATTCCCCGAGGACGCTCTCGACGCCGGGGCCAAGGCCGAACGCCTGGCGCAGCTCGCCGGGGAGATAGAGACGCTGGAACGGATCGAAGAGCGCACGATCGCCACGGCGGAAGCGAACGGCGTCGAGATCCTGCGCAGGGCCGAGGCAAGCCCGCTCGCGATCCTGGAAATCCGAATTCGCAAGGGGGAGTAACTTGCGGATCACGCGTCACTCCGTACGCGTGCGGGCGGCATGGAGTCTCCCGCGCCGCCCGGCAACACCTGGGGCTATGCCAATGAACGTTCGATATCTGAGGCGAAGGCAGCGGGCGACGGTCTATCCGCTCCGCCCGCAGGCCCGCCCCATCATCCGCACCGCGCGCGAAAGGTTCGTCCAGGTCGCGCACGGCTGCGGCCTCGAACCGGCCCGAGCCCTCGCCGGGCTCGACGTCTTGCAAGCGACCGGAATGTCCGAAGCGGAAGCCGTGATCTTCGCGACGACGACCGCGCTCCGCTCCTGGCCTCCCGACTTCATCCAATAACCTGTAAGCATAGCAGTCAGGGACCCTGAGACTTAAAATGTATACGGGTGATACAAGGTGCTCGGGCTTTTCCTTGAGACAGAACTGAAAAATGACGTCGCACCCACGGCGAAGGTATGTGAAACCGTTATGCACAAAGGGATTGGAGCGCAATGAAGGTGCGACAGGGAAGCGGAAAACGTCGCAGTTCCGGCATGTCGCGGCGCGGCTACGCCGAGAGGCGCGGCGTGAGCGACGCGACCGTCAGGCGTCATCTGACGAGCGGGCTCCTGGCCCCGGCGCTTCTGCCCGACGACACGATCGACGCGGATCTCGCCGACGCCATCCTCGCGCGCTCGCTCACCCGCAGCTCGGCCATTCCCGCCGTCGACGCCGCCCGCAAGCGCAAGCTCGCCGCCGAGATTGCTATGCTCCAAGACGAAGTCACGACGCTGATCGACGAGCGGGTTTCGCCGGCAGCGGCGCGGGAATTCGTGCGCGACCTGCTGACCCTCTGCGCAAAGCAGAGCATCGGCGTGGTCGACGCCGGCGCGGGGCTGGCGGGGCATGTTCCCGTCGACTGCTTCACGACCCTGACGGAAGCCGTTTTCACGAGCCTGACGGCGATCGCCGAGACCCGCGCCACCACCCGCACGATCGAGGACGAGGCCGCGCCCACCTTCGCTGGCGTCCGGCTCGACGCGCTCGAATTGACGGACCTCGTCGCACTGAAAGCCGATCTCCAGGCGCAGCGGCTTGAGACGCTGCACGCCACTGCACGCGGCGAGATGGTGCTGATCGCGGCGATCGAGACGGACATCATCGACCGGATCGCGAATTTCCGCGCCCGCCTGCTGGCGATCCCCTCGCGTGGCGCGCCGCTGTTCCAGACGCTCGCGACCGCCGACGAGGCCCGCGCCCTCACCTTGGAGCTGAGCGCCGAGGCCCTCGCGCAGCTTGCCGGCGACGAGATGGACGAAGACGAACTAACGGAGATCCTGCGCAATGCCTGACCACCACCACCACGATGACGAGCCCGTGCTCGACGAGGCCGACCTCGTTGCCAAGGACGACCCCGCAGCGGTTGACCGCCTGCGCCGCCTGGTCGCGCGCGTCGTTTCCGAGAACCTGCGCCCGCCCGTTGCCGGCGAGGACGAGGCGGATCACGCGAGCGAAGAAACCGGGAGGCCCGCATGACCGTCGTTTTCCGCTCCAAGCGCCTCGCGGCCCTCCAAGATCAACACGAGCACGCCCGCGCCTTCATCCGCGAGCTGCGGGCGATGGAGGCTCGCGAGCGCGACCCGGACCGGCTGGAATCTCTCCAGGCGCGGCGGCGCGACCTCGAATTTCAGGCCGCGCGGCTGGAAGCCGAAATCGAGAGATTCGAGGACTGATCGATGCGCGTGGAGGTAAACGGCAACATCGACGGCGCGTTGCGGAAGCTGAAGCGGCTGCTTCTTTCCGACCGGCAGGCCTGGCAGTTGGAGAGAAAAAAGCACGCCCGGACGAAGAGCCAGGCGCGCCGGGAAAAAGATCATAGAGCGGATCGCCGGCGCCGGCGGAACGCGGTCAAGGCGAAGCGCATCGAGGCGGAAGGCGGATGAGGCGCGCGCTCTGGATCTACGCGATGACCTGGTTGACGGGCTGGGCGCTCACGGCGGCGTTCGTCGCGGCTTTGCTGGGCTGACTCGCAGGAGGTAGGAACCTCTTACCACGGTCAAACGGTTAACCTTCCGCCCGCCACTTAACCTCGGGAGGAAGGCATGGAATTCTTGCCAGTTCTTGCTGGCCTCGCGATCGCCCTCATGTTGATCGGCAAGGACCGCACTGCGGCGTCTGGCTATGTCGGAATCGCCCTGTTCTTCTTGATGGCAGTGATCGCCGCATTTGTCATTTGAGGAAGCCACGGCAAAGGGTATCCCTTCGCTAACCAATTGGGAGCCGGAACCAATTCCTCTCCTGCGGGCTTGCATGGGGAAGAAGCAAAGGGGGCTAAAGGTAAGACGTCCGAACTTTCGGTCTTTTCGCGCGTTGTGATCGCGTCAGGGGGGTGAAATTCCAATCTCGGATCAGGGAGGAGGCTCTCGTGAACCGACCCGTCGAGTCGCTGGCGCCCGGCGAGCTTGCAATCGCCGGAAAAGCTTTCGATGCCACACTGGACCGCTTAGCCGGGAGTAATTCGAAAGCGGTGGAATCACCGGCTGTGAAGCAGGATATCGCCGCAAAGATCCTCGGCCAGGTTGCCGCTGGAAACAGCGAGGTAGACGCTATCGTCAGCCACACGATTGAGCAGATGATGGCGTCGGGTGCTGTTACTCGTGGAGCGAAATAACCCTTGGCAAAAGGGAGTATGAGCCCTCCGCAAAATAGACGAAGGCGACAGAGCGACCGTTCGCATCCCTCACCCGGAAGGCGCTCACCAGCTCCTCGACACTGCACGGCGGCTTGACCATGTTCTTCCCTAAAAAAATGCGCTCGGGGATAGAACGAATTCCGCCGCCAGACGTTCTCGACACGTCTCCTTCCGAGACACTCCTTGTTGATGGTGAAAACGGGAAGAGCCGCCGGCATATCGCCCCCACAGCCGGCGGCTCTTTCTGTCTACCGGCTACTCCCCGTATTGCCTTTCATGGCTATGCTACGTAAGCTCTGGAGCCTCAACGCCCTCGGGATCGAGCTGGGAAAGACCGCAGAACGATCGCTCGGATCATGGACGGGGTTCGCCCGGACGGGAAGCTGCAGGGGCATGATGCCTGGTATCTGACGACGGCGCTCGCTGCGGTCGCGGAGGACGAACAGCCGAACCTCCCGCGCGCCACCGGCCTGTCACCACCGGCGCATTTCGCGGACCGCCTTCCCTATTGGCAAGAGATCTACGCGAACGATCGCGAGCCGAATGCAGTCGACTTCACAACCATGGCCGAATTGCTCGGCGAGGATCCCGAAACGCTGCTGACCTGGCTGCACGCGGGGCTCCCCTATATCTCTGCCGGCAACTGGCACACGGGCGGCGGTTTCACGTTCCGCCCGGCCTGGGTGATTGACTGGGCTCTCGCGCTCGGATGCCTGGCGCGCTTCAGCAGCGACCGCGAGGCCGCCCGAAAGCTGCGATTGAACCGCTGACAGTCCCTGCCGGGTGTTCCGGCAAGCGTCGCCCCTCACCAGACATTGAGGACTGATCGATGACCCATGAACCCGAGACCATCGACGGCAGCGACGACCAGCTCGTGGCCTTCATAAGGATCGGCAATACGATGCAATCCAGTGCCGACTTTTAACCTCTAACCGCTCTAACAATCGCGATCAGTATCGACGCTCCGATGAAGCCTGCTATGAGGTAGCCGATCCAACCGCCAAATTCGATGCCGAGAAGCCCGAACAGAGCACTTGCCAGAGCAGCGCCGACGATTCCGAGCAAGATATTCATCAACACGCCCATGTTGCTCTTCATGAACATTTCGGCAAGCCAGCCTGCAATTCCTCCAATGATAATCGCGGCGATCCATCCAACCCCATCCATATCAAGCTCCTTTCCTCGGTTGTATACCAGCATCCAAACGGACATCGCTGCGCCCGTCAGATGTTAAAGCCGGATGGTGCGGCTAAGGTTCCGTATGCGTAATGGAATTGAGAAGCTACAGAAGAAGGCAAGCTGCGCTTCTGTTAGTGCTTTGCCTCATGGGGAACCTTCCAATGATATTCCAGTTTAGCTTCTATCTAAAGACAGTAGTCCTGTCACAAAGGAGCAGAGCAATGCTGAAGACGCACATCGCAGCCTGCCTGATGGCTTCGGCCCTTGTCGCGGCCCCGGCGCTTGCCCAGACCGGCACCCAACCTGCCCAGGCGCCGGCAGCTGGCGACACCATGCAGCCGCCGGTGAATGAACAGGGAGCGCCAGCCGATACCCAGGCAACGCAGCCCGCTACCGAGGATCCGACTGTCACGGAGAGGTCGGTGCCGATCACCACTGTCCCAGCTACGGGTTCAGCTGATACTGCGCAGCAGCCTGCGGCAGAGCCGACGCAGGAAGTCGCAGCTCAGGAGCCGCCCGGCGCGGATCTGCAGATTGAAGGCGGCGTGATCGCCATGCAGAGCCCGAACCACGTGCTCGCGAACGATCTGATCGGCGTCAACGTGATCGGTGCGGACGACGCCTCGATCGGATCCGTCAAGGATCTCGTCCTCGACGCCGAGCATCGCGTCGTCGGCGTGCTCGTCGGCGTCGGTGGATTCCTCGGGATTGGGGAGAAAGAGATCGGCCTGCCGATGGCCGAGTTGAACATCGTGCCGGACGTGGACACCACCGCAGCGGTGGGCTCGGGCGAAGCGCAGGCGCGCGAGATCGAGGAAATCCGCGTCAACATGACCCGCGAACAACTCACGGATGCCGCCGAGTTCACGCGCCTCGAGCCGCCGGCGCCCGACCCGGCCATGGCGCCTGGCGCTGCTCCCGGAGGAATGGGCGGTGGCGGATTGGGTAGTGGCGGCGGCATGGGCGCCCCGCCTCCCGGCCAGCCGAACTGAGCGTACTGTCGAATCTGCACCAGAGAGCGCAGCAAGAAGGGGACGGGCGACCGTCCCCTTCTCTACGTACCAGACAACGAAGGTTCGCCGTGCTCCCAGCGTGGGGGGGCGAGCGCGCCGCGCCGCCCGTTTCACCTCGGACCAGCCGGGCTCAGCGAATGGTTCCGCTGGCGCCGGAGCCCCCACCGAGGGCGTCGGAGGGATTGGAACCGCGCAGACCGCCCGAAGCGTCCGGAGCGGGGCGCGCACCCGGAACTGCCGGATCCGTCTGAAGATCAGGCGTCACGCCCGGACTGGCGCCGGGTGCGCTGCCGCCTGGAACGCCTGTCGGAGAGTTCGGGATAATAGTGCCCGTGGAAGCCGGACCCGACTGCATGTCGCGCACGTCCTCCGCACGCATGACGATGACCGACGACTCATCGTCGAGATCGCCCAACGCGAAGCTCGCGCCTTCGACGACCTCAACATTCGTGAAGCCGGCATCCTCGAAGCGCTTACGCAGATCGCTCTCGCTTACCTCGATCTCGCCTTCCTGGCCAAGATCGCGCGGGCTTACAAGCATGAAAACCGTCTGGCCTTCCTCGGTGCGGGCCCGCAGAAGCATGCCGCCAAAATCACGACGCTCCTCGATACCTGCCTCTCCAAGCTTGTCCTTCACCTGGTCCATGTCGGCTCCACCCGCGCTCTGTGCGTAAGCGGGAGCTGCGAGTGCAAGACTAAAAGCAGCAGCAGAAAGAATTGTTGAGCGCATCATAGCTATTCCTTTCAGTTGATCGAACTGGCATCCCAACGGCCGTAATAACTGATCGTTCCAACTTAACTATTTGAAATAGTTAATCTTTTTCTGAACGCTGATGAGGCGAAATCATGACAGCAGAACATCAACATCGGCTAAGTTGTGGACGATTGGAGCGCTACGTCTGAAACTCCGCAACGCTGGTTCGTTGGGAGGTGAAAGGAGAGACACATGCGACTGAACACGATCACAACACTGGTGGGCTTTCAGCTCTTCGTTCTCTCGTCGGCCGTGGCGCAGGTTACCCAGCCTGCGCCCGCACCTGGCACACCCGCCCCCGTAGGCCCGGGAGGCCCAGCAGTTACTACCACAACGACCGATGGAACCGGCTGGGTATGGATCATCCTTGTCCTCGTCATTATAGCAGCGGCGATCTGGTACTTCACAAGCCGACGCACTCCTCGGCGTTGAAAGCCTTTAGAAAACGGCTCCGGCCGCTCTCCGCCTTGCCTTCCGCTCGGTCCAGTTTCAACATTGCGGGATGACGGACGATGACGACTCGTGCGCCCACAGATACCGATCGCGCGATTGGGCAGCGGGTCCGGCTTGCCCGCAGGATTGCCAAGATGAGCCAGTCGAAGCTCGCGCGAGAAATCGGCGTCACATATCAGCAGGTTCAGAAGTACGAGAACGGCACGGACCGAATCGGGGCGGGGCGCTTGTACCAGGTCGCGACCGCGACCGCCCACCCGATCGAGTTCTTCTTCAATTTCGGAGCGGATGACGAGACGGCTTCAGGGGGCAGTGAAAGTCCACTGGCAGACAACGCGATCCAGAAACTCCTTGCAGCGGCTTCCTCGATCAAGACGAGAGCGTTGATTGCAAATCTCGCAGCGATCGCCGAGACCTTCGCCGCGTCGGAGGAAAACACGAAGGTGTGACTGTCGATCAGGCTAACGCAGCCGTCCATAAAGCCCCGGGTTTTTCTGTGCCCGCGTTACCCTCAGCGTTACCCCGAGGATCAAAAACAAAAGGGCGACGCAAGCGCCACATCACAAGTTTCTGTTTAAAAAGCGAAAATTTGGTGAGCGCGCTGGGGCTCGAACCCAGGACCTACTGATTAAAAGTCAGTTGCTCTACCAACTGAGCTACGCGCTCGAAAGCACTGGTGACATAGGCCCTTGGCGTCAGGCGGTCAACCGCAAAGCGTGGGGCCCGCCCGGATTTCAAGCCCGGAAGCCGGTGCCCGGCGATGTTGCGCTTGATGCGAACCGCCCGCACGAATAGATGTCCAATCCGAATCGTCAGCGGAGTGAAGAGCCGTGGATCGCCTGAAAGCGTTCGTCGAATCGCGTCAGCTCGAGCGCGTCATCATGGCGCTCATCATCATCAACGCCGTAACGCTCGGGCTCGAGACGAGCCAGTGGGCGATGCAGAATTTCGGCGGACTGCTCTACGCGCTCGACCGCGCCATCCTGAGCGTCTTCGTCATCGAAATCGCCCTGCGCCTGGCGGTCCATCGCCTGGCCTTCTTCAGAAGCGCCTGGAACATCTTCGACTTCGCGGTGGTCGCCGTTGCCCTGGCTCCGGCGACGGCCACGTTCTCGGTCCTCAGGGCTTTGCGCGTCCTGCGCGTGTTGCGCATGATCACGATCGTGCCGTCCCTGAAGCGGGTCGTGGGCGCCCTGGTCGGCGCGCTTCCCGGAATGGGCTCGATCGTGCTGCTGCTGGGGCTTCTCTTCTACGTCTTTTCCGTCATGGCGACGAAGCTCTTCGCGGCGTCGTTCCCGGAATGGTTCGGGCATATACCCGCCTCCGCCTATACGCTCTTCCAGATCATGACGCTCGAGAGTTGGTCGATGGGCATCGTGCGTCCGGTCATGGAAGTTTACCCCTATGCCTGGCTCTTCTTCGTGCCCTTCATCCTGTGCACCACCTTTACCATGCTGAACCTGTTTATCGGCATTGTCGTCAATGCCATGCAGACAGAACATGAGGAAGTGCTCGAAGAGGAGGCCGCGGCGCTCAAGCAGGTTGCGGAGGAGGAGAGGGCGGAGGAGGCCGCCGCCCGCGATGCGGCGCGCGAATCCCGCGAGGCGCTCGCTGAGGATATCCGCCTGCTGCGTCAGGAAATCGCGGAGCTTCGCCGCGCGGTTCGCGGCGGTCAGGCGCTCGCCTGACCGCGATACCACTCAGAGCGCCTTGAGATGACGGATCGGCCGGCCGGGCGCGATCATCTCCGCCGCGGCGACGATGCCCTGGGCGTCGATCCCGTAATGGCGGTACAGGTCCTGGATCGACCCTGTCTGCCCGAAATGCTCGACGCCGAGCGAGCGTGTGCGATGCCCGTGAACAGCGCCCAGCCAGGCGAGGGTTGCCGGATGTCCGTCCAGCACCGTGACGATCCCGCAATGGGGCGGAATCTCGCCGAGCAGCCGCTCGATATGGCTGCGCGCGTGGACGAGACCCTTCTCGCGCGCCCGTTGCGCCGCCGTCCATCCGGCGTTGAGCCGGTCGGATGAGGTGACGGCCAGAAGCCCGACATCCCGGCGATCCTCGGCCATGAGGCCGACCGCTTCGATTGCCTCGGGCGCGACGGCTCCGGTATAGGCGACGATCACCTGGGCGTTCGGGCCCGGCTTCCGCAGCCAGTACGCCCCGTCGACGATCGCCTGCGACAGTTCCGGCGTCATTGTCCGGTTGGGCTGCTCGATGGTGCGGGTCGAGAGGCGCAGATAGATCGAACCGCCGGTCTCGTCGCGGAGCCATGTCCGCTCGTCCGGCTCGGAGTCGCCGTCGCGCTGCACGTACTCGAAGCCGAACCGCATGATCTCCGCGAGTTCATCCACGTAGGCCGGCTCGAATGATGCGAGCCCGTCCTGCGACATGCCGATCAAAGGGGTCGCGATCGATTGATGCGCGCCCCCTTCCGGCGCCAGCGTAACGCCCGAGGGCGTGGCGGCGAGGATGAAACGGGCGTCCTGGTAGCAGGCGTAGTTCAGGGCGTCGAGCCCACGCGAGATGAAGGGGTCGTAGAGGGTCCCGATCGGGATGAGGCGCGCCCCGAACAGGGAATGCGAGAGGCCCAGCCCTCCGAGGAGAATGAAGAGATTCATCTCCGCGATGCCGAGCTCGATATGCTGCCCTTCCGGCTTGAACTCCCAGGCGAAGGTGGAGGGGATGCGCTCGGCCTTGAACGTGTCGGTCATGCTTTGGCGCGCAAACAGTCCCCGCCTGTTGACCCACGCGCCGAGATTGGTCGAGACGGTGACATCGGGTGAGGTGGTGACGATATGGTCGGCGAGCGGGGCTTCGCCGCGAGCCAATTCGTTGAGGATCAGACCGAAGCCCTGTTGCGTCGAGAGGCTGGGCTGCCGGGGCGCCGCAAGGCTTTCCGGCACGGGAATTTTCGGGGCCTCTAGCCGACGGCGGCCATCGGCGAAGAAGGGAACACTCGCCAGGTAGCCGCGCAGGTCGTCCGCTGGAATGTCGAGACCCTCGAAATGGTCCCATTCATGTCCCGGGCGGACCTTCGACTGTTGACGGAACCCCTCGAACTGGGCCGGCGTCAGCAGGCCCGCATGGTTGTCCTTGTGCCCGGCGAGCGGCAGGCCGAACCCCTTGATCGTGTAGGCGATGAACACGACGGGCCGGTCATGGTCGATCCCCTCGAACGCCTTGAGCAGCGTCGGCAGGTCATGGCCGGCGAGATTGGTCATGAGGCGACCTAGTTCCGCATCAGAGCGCTTCTCGATCAGCTGCGTGAGGGGGCCCTGGTCCCCGAGGTCGTCCATCAGGCGCTTGCGCCAGGCCGCGCCGCCCTGGAAGGTGAGGGCGGAATAGAGCTGGTTCGGGCAAGTGTCGATCCACTCGCGCAGCCTGTCACCGCCGGGCTCCCTGAAGGCTTCCTCGAGCAGCGATCCGTATTTCAGCGTGACGACATCCCAGCCGAAAGCACGAAACAGCGCCTCGAAGCGCGCATAGAGACCTTCGCGGATGACCGCATCAAGGCTCTGGCGATTATAGTCGACGATCCACCAGGTATTGCGGACGCCCTGTTTCCAACCCTCGAGCAAAGCCTCGAAGATGTTGCCCTCGTCCATCTCGGCATCGCCCACGAGCGCGATCATGCGGCCGTCGGGTCGATCCTGCCCCCAGCCATGTGCCTTGACGTAGTCCTGGACGATGCTGGCAAAGAGGGTCTGCGCGACGCCGAGCCCGACTGAACCCGTGGAGAAATCCACGTCGTCCACGTCCTTGGTGCGTGACGGATAGGATTGGGCGCCCTTGTAGCCGCGGAAATTCTCCAGCTTCCCCCTCGTCTGATGGCCCATCAGATACTGGATTGCATGATAGATCGGGCTCGCATGCGGCTTCACGGCGACACGGTCCTCCGGACGCAGGACCGCCATGTAGAGCGCGGTCATGATCGTCGCGAGCGAGGCGGATGAAGCCTGGTGCCCCCCGACCTTCAGCCCGTCTTCACTTTCTCGGACATGGTTTGCGTGATGAATCGTCCAGGTCGAGAGCCAGAGAATCTTCTTCTCGAGCTCCGCGAGAAACGGGAGGCGCGGATCGGTCATGCTTCTTGCTGCTCCAGGCCGGGATCTGGCGTCGGGATTGTCGTTATATGCCACTCGCGCAGTTTCGTCATCCGCTAGACGTGTTCCTCTAAGCTTGCGCGGACCTCCTCCACATCCCTCAGCAAGGGAAGGCTCGCCTCGTTTCCGAGGCGCTGAATGGCGTGCGCGGAGGCCGCGCGGGCGAAGGCGAAATGCTCGCTCCAGGGAGCTTCCGGACGCGCGAGCGCCGAATAGACATAGGCGCCATGGAAAATGTCGCCCGCGCCATTGGTGTCGATGACACGTTCGGAGGGAACGTCCAGCGCGGCCAGGTGGCGCTGCGATCCCGTCTCGTCGTACCAGATCATGCCGCGCTCCCCCATCGTGACGCCGCCAATTCTGACGCCTCGCGTCTTGAGGTAGGCGAGCATCTGCGGCGGGGTGAGGTCCATCTGCTCGCAGAGCCGCTCGGCGACGATGGCGACGTCGATGAAGGCGAGAAGATCGTGCGTGTTCGAGCGCAAGCCGCCACCGTCGAGGGATGTCAGGATCCCCGCTTCACGACAGGTGCGAGCGTAATTAAGGGCGGCGTCGGGCTGATGCCCGTCGAGATGAAGGGCGCGGCAGCCTGACAGGTTCAACGGCGGGAACGGATGGAGATAGTCGTCGTCGCGGCAGCGGACGATGGCGCGCTTGTCGCCCCGCGGCATGATGAACGACAGCGACGATTCGCGGACCTTCCGATGATGAACGCTGATCCCGTACTTCGCCGCCATGTCGATGAACATCCGGCCGAGCCAGTCATCGGCGACGGAGGCGAGCAGATCCGGCGGAATGCCGAGCTTGGCGCAGCAGAATGCCGCCGTCACCGCATTGCCTCCGAAGGAGATGGCGTAGTCGCTCGCGACGGCCTTTTCATCGCCCGTCGGTATATCCTCGGTGACGAAGGTGACGTCGATATAGGTCTGGCCGATGAACAGGGCTTCCAACCGCAAAACTCCCTCGATAGACGTTGCGCCGGGAATCAGGCACGCACCTACGTACCGCGCCTAGACGAAACCGAATATCGGGGATTGGCAAGGGCAGGCGACCGCGTGGGCGTGATCGGAGACCGATCATCCCGCTGACGGCTGGAAAACCCGTCCTGCTCAACCAAAGAAAAACGCCAGCACCGGCACCGAAATCACGGCCGTGGTCGCAATTCCGGCAGCGACGAGGGTTCTGTCGCGTTGCGAGGAAACGGCCCGGACTCGCCTGGCCGTCGTCCCGGCATCCGTGACACGTCCGTTGAGACAGGAGCACAGGATCCTGTGCGCATCGCCCTCCGACAGTCCGAAGAAAGCAGTTCCGTCTCCAAGTCGGTCGCTACGCAGGCCCTGGTCACGCAAAATCGGGTCGTTGAACGCGACCGTGAGGGGAGAGTTGTCCGCGCGCAGGCGATGCCGACTTTCTGCCGGCTGAAACTCGATCTCGCCGAGGGAGTTCAAGCGACGCAGGGGATCGATCTCGAGAAGCTCGGCCCAGCGTTCCAGCCGCTCACGACGTGTAAGCATTTCCTTCGGCAACTGGTATGCAACATCAGCTACGCTACGGAGTTGATCAACACGCTTGTGTTCCATCGATCCCTCCCCTTGGCGATCATCCAACCTCAAAAAAAGCAGTGGATCACAATAACGAAACGAACATTGAAACTTGATCATGGGGCGAAATTTCGGCAGCCACAAGAAAAACTGCGAATCATCTACCGTGACACTGCCCAGTAGGCCACGCTGATCAAGGCGGCCTCTCCTGCGAATACGCCTGCCATCACCGAGCGGCGAAGGAGATAGAACGCCGCGATTCCCACGGCGAGCGCCCCAAAGCGCCCCCAGATCGGGATCAGCGTAAGGGCCCCGCTTGGACTGGCGAGGAGCTTGACGACGACGCCCGCCAGCAGCGTGGTCGCGACTGCGCGGACCCAGACAAGTATCTCGGAATCCTCGCGCATTCCTCGCGCCAGGAGAACGCCGAGCACGCGCCAGACCTCGCTTGGAAGAAAGCCCACGAAGATCAGGATCAGGTACGGCCAGAGCGGACCGATCGCGAGATCCCACACGCTCATGGACGCCTCCTTCCGATGAGATAGGCGAGCGTGCCGCCGACAAGCCCGGTCAGGAGCAGATCGAAATCCTTCCCCGCGATCTGGCCGAAGATCGGCGCCAGCGTTGCGCCGAGGCCCAGGGCAGACCAGTCTAGCCGGGTCCTCGAACCCGCCATCAGCGAGAGGGTGAAAAAGACGGGCGTCAAAAAAAGCAGGCCCGCCACGAAGGGCAGCGGCAAGGCTTCGCTGAGGAAATAGCCGAGCCCGGTCAGGAACGCGCTCGTCACGATGCAGGCATTCGCGAACCCGAAATAGTAGGCGAGCCGCCCGGATGGCGGGATATCCGGCAGGCGCCTCAGGCTCTCGACCCATACCGTCACCGCGACGAAATGGGCGATCAGGAACTGGAATGGCAGCCGCTGTCCGGGCGTGCGCAGGAGCGGCAAGATTGACATCGTCATCGGCAGGAAGCGGATCGAGGAGAGGCAGACCGCGATGGCGATCACCGGAAGCGCCGCGCCCCCCGCAAGTCCCCCGTAAAAGATGACCTGGGCGGGGCCGGCCCAGATCAGCAGGGTTGAAAGCACCGCGACCGCGACCGGGTGGCCAACGTCATGGGCCAGCGAGCCCACGCCGAGAAGGGCGAGACCGACGACCCACGCCGGGAGGATGAGCGCATCGCGAACGCCGCGAAGGTACAAGTGCAGTCCGTCGGCGTCGGAGGCAGGCTTCATCGCGTGGTGCTCGTTGCCGGAACGCTCAAGGGGAGGGCGGACGCATTCTCGTCTAGGTTCTCCCCGCGCCGGCCTCAAGCCCGCCGCTTCCAATCAGGGATGCGCGGAGCGCTCAGGGAGGAGTTGCGTCGCCTGCGTCAGAAGGCGCGGATCCTGGAGAACGGCCATCTTCTCCGCAGGAGCAAGCCAGCGCGCGGCTTCGTCGATGGTTTCCGCGTCGGCGAGCTTGGCTTCCGCCAAGGCCCGCGCCGGTTCCACGACCCCCCGCATGCGCGGCGGCGCCGGCTGCAGCATTGCGATGTGCTGCTCAAGAAGATCCCGGTCGCGATGCAGCACGCGAAGGGCCTCGTCCTCGTCGTGACCATAAATCGACCATTCCGACTGAAGCGCGTTCGCCCTCGCGACGATGGGAGGCGGGGAGGTCTCCTCGGGCGTCGCCAGCAGCCCGGCCCGCCTCAATCCGAGGCCGAGGACGAGCTGCCCGCTCATCCACGAAAGCGGGATTGCAAGGACGAGGCCGAGGATCGTCGGCGACATCCAGACGAAAAGCGCGGTCGCGATCAGGAAGGCGGCGATTCCGGTGACGATGCCGAGGAGGGTGTGCCAGCCATGGCGCACGACGATGCTGCGAAAGGGAATGGAGCCGTCATCCCGCTTCTGCGGATTCCAGCCGGTATCGCGCCCGAGCAGAATCTGAAACACGGATCCGGACTGGATCAGCATCATGATCGGCGCGTAGAGCGCCGAGAGAATGATCTCGATCAGGCAGGACAGCGTAAGGCGAAAGCCGCCGCCGCAGGCGCGTCTCTCCTCCCTGTTTGCGAGCACGAGGCCCAGGCCCAGGAATTTCGGCGCGAGGAGAATGCCGATCGTCAGGGCGAACAGGGCGAGCGCGCGCTCCGGATCGAAACTCGGCCAGACGGGAAAGAGCGCGAACTCGTCGGCGAAGTATTCGGGACGGATATATGTCGTCTGCAGGACGAGAATGATTCCGACGAAGAGCTGCAGCAGCCAGAACGGGGAGGCGAGATAGGCCATGATGCCGGTGGCGAAATGCTGGCGTGATGCGAGCTTCAGGCCGCGGGTGAAGAGCAGCCGCGCATGCTGCAGGTTTCCCTGGCACCAGCGCCTGTCCCGGATCGAGAGATCGATCAGCGACGGAGGGCTTTCCTCGTAGCTCCCGACGAGGTCCGGCAGCATGTAGATCGTCCAGCCGCCGCGCCGGATCAGGGCCGCCTCGACGAAATCGTGGCTGAGGATGTGACCGCCGAAGGGAGGCTTGCCCCGCAGGTCAGGCAGGCCTGCATTCGCGGCGAAGGCTTCCATCCGGATAATGGCGTTATGGCCCCAGTAATTGCCGTCCCGACCCATCCAGGCCGATAGCCCCGCGGCGATGACGGGGCCGTAGATGCGCGCCGCGAATTGCTGGACGCGCGCCAGGAGAGTGTTGCGGTTCACGATGAGCGGCAGCGTCTGGATGATGCCGGCATCCGGATCCGCCTCCATCGCCGCAGCAAGCCGGACAATGCAGTCGCCCGTCATGAGGCTGTCCGCGTCGAGGATGATCATGTGTTCGTAGCGGCCGCCCCAGCGGGTGACGAAATCCGCGATGTTCCCCGCCTTGCGGTGATGATTGCGCGGCCGGCGCCGGTAATAGACCGGTTGCGCCGGCCCCAACCTTTCCCGCAGGGCCAGGAAAGCCCTCTCCTCGGCGATCCATGCGTCGGGATGGGTGGAATCAGACAGGATGAAAAAATCGAAAGCCTCGCCGAGGCCGGTCGCCATCACGGATTCACAGGTCGCCTGGAGGGCGGCGTAGGTTCTTTTCGTCTCCTCATTATAGACGGGCATCACGATCGCGGTGCGGGTGGCGAGGGACGCCGGAAGGGGCATGGGTGCCCGGCGACGGACCAGTTTGAAGAATCCTGCGATCGCGCTCGTGAAGGCGAGGGCGATCCAGGAAAAGTTCACCGTGAACAGCGCCAGCAGGATCCACTGCAAGAAGGTCGTCCGTGTCACGGAGACGACCAGGTACATCTCATAAGCGCCGAAGGCGGTCAGGAGGAGAGCCGAACCGAAGACGACGGCTCGGAGAACCCACGGGGTGGCGGCCGACTCCCCTCCCGCCAGTCGCCTCGCCCGCTGCGGATGCCAGGCGGAGAGGGACTGAACCGGCATGGCGAGCGGCGCCTCGTCCGGCGTGGCGGGCAGCGCAGGCGGAGAGCGCAGGGAGGGTTTTGTTACGGCGTCCACTGATACAGCCATGTTTCGGTAAGGGGATTGCGGTCGCCCCAGATTGCCAGCCGGAGCTCGGAGACATCGCCATCGGGCTCCAGCTCGAAGGTGACGCGCACTGCATCGCCATCCGGATGCCGCCAGAGGCGCAAGCCGTGCACAGTGCCCGCGCTCGCGGAAATCACCGGGTTCATCCGGTCGAGGGAGATGTCGATCAGCACAGTCCCGGAAAAGTCCACGGCGAAGGCGCGTCGTTCATCCGCGCCGGCCCCTGTTCGGGTCCTCGTCACGCGGGCGCGTCCCGGCCTGATCTCGCGGGCCCGGCCCCAATGTTGCCGGTACGCGACGCGAAAGGGCGAACCGGGCACGACGGGAAGTTTCGGGCGCCAGTAGGCGAGGATGTTGTCGTTCGTGTCGGAATCGCTGGGTATCTCGATCAACTGCACTGACCCTTCGCCCCAACTGCCCACCGTCTCCACCCAGACGCTGGGCCGTAGTTCCCAGCGCCGGATCTCGTCGTGAAAGGCTTCGAATGTCCGCGCCCGCTGCATCAGGCCGAACCCGCGCGGATTGTGATCGAGAAATGAGGAGATCCGAAGGCTGGCGGGATTGTGGAGGGGCCGCCATAGCGCCTCCCCGAAGCCGTTGTCCATTGCCAGCCCCTCGACTTCGTACGCCGCGGCGCGCAGATCGTCTGTCCCGAGCCGGTCGCCGGGCCCGAAAAGGTAGGAGCCGGCAATGCCGCCGATTCCAATATGGTCGAGTTCCACCCGCGCGAACAGAACCATCTCCACGTCTGCCGTCGTCGTCCTCCCGGGGCGGAAGGTCATGCGGATGGCTGCCGCAGTCGACTCGGAATCAAGCAACGCGTTGACGGTGACGGCCCCCGCTGTCGGCGAGGCCTCGATCCACAGCGCCCTGACGAAGGGAAACTCTTCACCCCGCCGATCGGCCGCCCGCAGAATGAGCATCCGCGTCACGGCCCCGAAGCGCTGCCCGCTCGCAAGCGCCTGGATGAAGCTGGCATCCTGGATGATTGCGAAGGGCGCCTCGTTTCCGCCCCCGATATCGGCATGCAGGCGAACGCCGGAGAAATCGAAATTCGCCTCCTCCTCGGGCGGCGCGATGGCGCCAAGATTGAAGTCAGCGCTGCGATACAGAAGACGCCGGACGCGCCCGCCCTCGACGACATGCAGCGCCGTCGGCTTGTCGAATATGAAACCCCGGTGCAGCGGCTCGATGAGGATCGGATTCGGACCGCCGCTGCGGATCACGGCATCCGCATTCGCCCGCAAGGCCGCGTGCTCGCCGGGCGAAAGTTCCGCAAACTGCGCCGGAAGCTCCGCGGCCAGGGGTTCAAAGGGTTGGTCCGCCAGTGCCCGCGCGCGCTGAACGACAGACTCGAAGCTGAAGGCATCCCCTTCCGAAAGCCCGAAGCCCCCGTCCACAGGCTGTGCCGCCGCGCCCGTGGCGAGAACGGCTCCCGCTCCGGCGATCATCGCCATCGCCTCCCGGCGGGAGGGTCCCGCCGCGTCTCGCCGCTCCGCCGATCTGCCCTTCACAGCGCGAATGCTCATCTCAAGTCTCTTTGGATATACCGGTTATCGGCGACGCGTCATTTCTGGGAGGCGGGCCGCGATATCAAGCCCCTCGCTGAAATTAACACCGCCGCAAAGCTGCTTCGCCGGACCCCTTTCCGACGGGCGGATTCTGATGCAAACAGAGATAGCGACAGGATTCCGGGTTTCTTCCTCGACGATCGAGGACGGATCTCGACACGAACGGATGATCAATGCCCAACGAGACGAAGCAGAGAACGTGCCTAGCCATTGTCCTCGCCGCCGGCGAAGGGACGAGGATGAAGTCCCGCACGCCGAAAGTGATGCACCGAATCGCCGGGCGAACGATGCTTGCACATGTTCTCGCCGCCGTTCAAGCAGCAGGCTCGCAAAGGATTGCGGTCGTGGTGGGGCCGGGTCGGGAGGATGTGGCGGAAGCGGTCAAACTGGCGGCGCCCGGCGCCGAGGTCTTCGTTCAGGAGGATCGTCTCGGTACGGCTCATGCGGTCCTCGCCGCGCGCGAGGCCCTGCAGGACCCGGTTGACGACGTGATCGTCGCCTATGCTGATACCCCCCTCGTGGCGCCGGAGACCTTTACTGCCCTCAGGGGGCCGCTGGCGCAAGGCGCGACCGTCGTCGCCCTTGGCTTCCGAGCAGAGAATCCGACGGGATACGGGCGCCTGCTGGTCGAGGACGGCCGGCTCGTCGCGATCCGCGAGGAGAAGGATGCGGACGAGGAGGAGAGGCGCGTCCGGCTGTGCAACGCGGGACTGATGGCACTGGCCGGCAGCGAGGCGATCGCGATCCTCGAAGGCATCGGAAACGACAATGCGAAGGGCGAATATTATCTCACCGACGCTGTTGCCGCCGCCATCTCCCGCGGGTTGCGCACGGCGGTCGTCGAGGCGGAGGAGGTGGAGGTTCAGGGGGTCAACGACCGCGTCCAGCTTGCCGCGGCGGAGCAGGTCATGCAGAAGCGCCTGCGCGAGCGGGCCATGCGCGAGGGCGCGACATTCCTCGACCCGGGCAGCGTCTATCTGAGCTTCGATACCGTCATCGGCCGCGATGTCGTCATCGAGCCGCAGGTCTTCTTCGGTCCCGGCGTGGTGGTCGAGGATGAGGCGGTCATTCACGCCTTTTCCCATCTGGAAGGCGCGCATGTCGGAAGGGGGGCGAATGTCGGTCCCTATGCGCGGCTTCGTCCGGGAGCCCGGCTCGGGGGCAAGGCGAAAGTCGGGAACTTCGTCGAGATCAAGAACGCGGAACTCGCGGATGGGGCCAAGGTTAATCACCTGACCTATATCGGCGACGCGAGCATCGGGGCGGGGGCGAATATCGGCGCGGGAACCATCACCTGCAACTATGACGGGTTCGCCAAGCACCGCACGGTGATTGGCGCGCGCGCGTTCATCGGCTCGAACAGCGCCCTCGTCGCGCCGGTCACGATCGGGGAGGGAGCCTTCGTGGGCTCCGGTTCGGTCGTCACGGAGGACGTGCCCGCCGATGCCCTTGCGGTTGCTCGCGGGCGTCAGCAGAACAAGCCGGGCTGGGCGACCGAATTCCGGTCTCGCTCGACGAAGAAATGAGGCAAGAAACGTGCAATATTGCGAGAAATAAGTTGATTGGCCCCAAAGCCAAGCCCTCGGCTAACTAGCCACGTCTTTATGCGTTCAAAAAAGAGGACGCCGCTCCATGTGCGGAATTGTCGGAATTGTCGGTAAGCGCCCCGTGGCGGGGCTGGTCGTCGATGCGCTCAAGCGCCTCGAGTATCGCGGATATGACTCCGCCGGCGTCGCCACGCTCGAGAACGGGCGCATTACCCGGCAGCGCGCCGAGGGCAAGCTGCGCAATCTCGAGGCTAAGCTGGATCGCGAGCCCCTTGGCGGCATGATCGGCATCGGGCACACCCGCTGGGCCACCCACGGCCGTCCGACTGAAATCAACGCGCACCCGCACGCGACGGCGAAGCTCGCGCTCGTTCACAACGGCATCATCGAGAACTTCCGCGAGCTTCGCCGCGAACTCGAGGACGAGGGGATCGTCTTCGAATCGGAGACGGATACCGAAGTCGTGGGCCGGCTGGTGACCCGGGAGATGGCGAACGGGCTCGATCCCGTCGACGCCGTCTGCAAGGTTCTTCCCCGACTGCGCGGGGCCTTTGCGCTGGCGTTCCTGTTCGAAGGGCAGGACAATCTTCTCGTCGGCGCGCGCCGCGGCTCACCTCTCGCCGTCGGGCACGGGGACGGCGAGATGTTCCTCGGTTCCGACGCGCTCGCGCTCGCGCCCTTCACCGACATGATCACCTATCTCGAAGAGGGAGATGTCGCCGTACTCGACCGGTCGGGCGTCAGGGTCCTCGACGATTGCGGGCGCCCCGCGGAACGGCTGAGCCAGCAGATCATCGCCGGCGCCTTCATGGCCGACAAGGAAAACTACCGGCACTACATGGCCAAGGAGATCCATGAGCAGCCGGACGTCGTTGCCCGCACGCTCGCCCATTACGTGGACATGCAGGCTGGAGTGACCGCCGCGCCGTCAAAGCTCCCCTTTGACTGGCGGGACCTCCGGCGCATCACGATCACCGCCTGCGGCACGGCCTACTATGCGGGCCTCGTCGCAAAGTACTGGTTCGAGCAGCTCGCGCGCATTCCCGTCGAGATCGACGTGGCCTCCGAATTCCGTTACCGCGACGCTCCCCTCGACGAGAACGGGCTGATGATGGTCGTGTCGCAATCGGGCGAAACGGCAGACACGCTCGCCTCGCTGCGATACGCCCGCGACGCCGGCCAGCACGTCCTCGCGATCGTGAACGTGCCGACGTCGAGCATCGCCCGCGAAAGCCATGCGGTCGCGCCGACGCTCGCCGGGCCCGAGATCGGCGTTGCCTCGACGAAGGCCTTCACCTGCCAGTTGACGGTGCTCCTCGCCCTCGCGCTCCAGGCGGGCCGCGCTCGCGGGCACCTCACGCAGGCGCGGGAGCAGGAACTTGTTGCCAGCCTCATCGGCGTGCCGGGGCTCATGAGCCAGGCGATGCTGATGGAGCCGGAGATCGAGCGTCTGGCGCGGGAGCTGTCGAAGGCGAGGGACGTGCTCTATCTCGGTCGCGGCGCATCCTATCCGATAGCGCTGGAAGGGGCGCTCAAGCTCAAGGAGATCTCCTACATCCATGCGGAAGGCTATGCCGCAGGGGAATTGAAGCATGGCCCGATCGCCCTCATCGACGAGACGGTGCCCGTCATTGTCGTCGCGCCTCATGACGCGGTATTCGAGAAGACGATCTCGAACATGCAGGAGGTCGCCGCGCGCGGCGGGAGGATCATCCTGATCACTGACAAGAAGGGTGCTGAGGCAGCCGGCATCGAAACGCTGGCGACGATCATCATGCCGGACGTCGACCCGACTGTGGCCCCGATCCTCTACGCAGTCCCGATCCAGATGCTCGCCTATCATACGGCTGTGTTCATGGGCAAGGATGTGGACCAGCCGCGAAACCTGGCAAAGTCTGTGACGGTTGAATAATGCTCGGCGCGTTTCGCCCTATCCCGGCCGCGTGACGATGAAAGCGGCGCTCGCCAGCATGATCAGGCTGGCTGCGACCTTGACGAGGTCGGGCGCGCCGGACAATGCGAGGAGCACCCACGATCCGCCCATCGCGAGGCATGCGATCCATTTGGCCCGCGTGGGAATTGCGCCGGTCGTTCGCCAGGCGATGACCGGAGGCCCGAGATAAGGATTGCGCAGGAGCCAGGCCTCGAAGCGGGCGGAGGATCTTGAGAAGCAGGCGGCGGAGAGGATCAGGAACACGACCCCCGGAAGGAGAGGGAGGAGCAATCCCGCGACACCGATCCCGAGAAAGATGATGCCGAGCACGAACAGAACCGCCCGCGCCCAGAGCGGCGCCAGCATCGCACGCATGGCGCGATTGATCGGAGCGGCTCCGGAAGGGTCGCCAGTCATGATATCGCTGCCGCCTTTCAGGGAATTCCGACGCTTCGGATATGGGGCGAAGAGGGGCCGCTGGCAAGCTTGTTCCGGAAGGCTTTAGAGCATATCTCTTCTCCGACAGGCGTTTGCGCCCTTTGCATGAGGCTTTCGTCGAATGTCCGTTGATCCTGACGGAGAGCAGTTGCCCCTGATGCCGCCATCGGCTGCGGCGCGTCCGCTTCAGAGCGGGCGCCAGCGGCTGCGGAACTACTTCCTGACGGGCCTCATTGTCGGCGGGCCCTTGACGATCACCTTCTACATCACCTGGTGGTTCATCAACTGGGTCGACGGCTGGGTCAAGCCGTTCATCCCGGAGGCCTATCTGCCGGAGACCTACCTCCCGTACACGATCCCCGGCTTCGGCCTTATCGTCGCCTTCGCTGGGCTGACGCTCCTTGGTTTCCTGACGGCCAACCTGCTCGGGAGGACGCTGGTCCGCGCCGGCGAATACATCCTGCATCGCATGCCCGTCGTGCGCAGCATCTATCGCGGGATGAAGCAGGTCTTCGAGACTGTCTTCGCGGAAGAAGGGACGTCATTCCGTACGGTCGGGTTGATCGAATTTCCGGTGAAGGGCACGTGGTCGCTCGTCTTCCTGTCCACGCCTCCGTCGTCGGAACTTGCGGCGCAACTCCCGGGAAATGACGAGCATGTGAGCGTATTCCTGCCCTGCACGCCGAACCCCACGACCGGTTTCTTCTTCTATCTCCCGAAACGCAACGTGATCGAGCTCTCGATGAGCGTCGACGACGCGGCGAAGCTGATCATGTCGGCCGGCGTGATCCAGCCCGAGGAACTGACGCAGAGGTTTGCGAGGGGGCGCGGGAAGGAACTGGAGATCAGCTCCACGGCGCAATAGCGGATTGGGGGACTTCAGGCCGAATGTCGATCGTCGTCCGGAGGCGCGTCGCCCACGGCTTCGCCTTGACGCGGCGTGAAGTCCAGTTCGCGCAAGAGCGATGAAAAAGTCTCGCGATCCGCCTCGCTCGGTTCGCCGTCGAGAGAAAGCGCCCACGCGAATGCCGCCTCCCGTACGGGCGCGGGAAGGGTCGGGAACTCCGTGGCGAAGAAGACCTCCAGATGCCGCACATCGCCAGCGACGACGCCTCCGAGAAGCTCACCAATCGTTCTGAATGCAGAATCCGGCCCCATCTCATTCTTCCTCGGAAACCTGCCGCCAGGGGTCCATCTCCGCGTGCGCCCACTGCGCTGTCGCGGGCGTATGCACGAAACACTGGCCCACGTTCAGCCGCTCGATGCCCGGCATGGCGGGCAGCAGGGGCGCCGCCCCCGGCGGAAGACGGCACAGGCCGTTCTCGAGTGCAAGCCAGAAGGCGAGACGTTCTACGTCATTGCCCGTCCCAACGGACATCCAGATCCGGCCCCTTGCGTTCCCCTCGATCGCCACGGTCGTCGCGACATCAAGAGCGGCGCGTCCGAGCAGGCGCGGCGGACCTGAGCCTTCGGGCAATTCGACAAGCCGCGGGAGAACCATCGGGGGTGCTGTCGACAGGCGCCAGACGCAGACAGCCTGCTGTTCCGCATTTGTCACCCATCGAGCGTGCTCAAGGAGTGCAAGAATGGCGACGGGTGCGGTGCCAGCCGGATAGACAGCTCGCAGGACAAATATCTTCGGAGACTTGTCCCCGGCGCCGTGAAACATCAGCGAGGCGATCATCGGCCAGTTCCAGTGGCGGTCGCGGCGGCTCGAATTGTACCGGATGAAGGGTTGCACCTCCTCGTGCCACTCGAGGCAGGCCTCACGTGCCAGATGGGCTGTGTCAGGGTCGAAGGCTTCGACCCTGATTGCGACCTGCGCCCCAGTGCGTGCCGGCAGGCGCTTAACAAAGCTCCGCACGATGCTCAATCCCGGAAATCGAATCAGCTTCCGCCAGCCTAGCGAAATCTACCAAGAATTGTAATCCGGGGCGCGTCATCCGGCCCGCAGCAGCTTCACCCCGGCATCGCGCTCGAAGAGATAGAGCAAGATTCGCAAAGCCTCCCCACGATCTCCGGTCAGATCGCGGTCCCGTTCGACGACAAGCCTCGCCTCGTCGCGGGCGACGGCCAGAAGATCGCCATCGGCCTCCATCCGTGCGAGCCGGAACCCGGGTAGTCCGGACTGGCGCGCACCAAGCATCTCGCCTTCGCCGCGCAGCCGCAGATCCTCCTCGGCGATCCGGAACCCGTCCTCCGTTTCACGCATCGTCTCCAGCCGCGCCTTCGCGACTTCCCCGAGGGGTCCCTTGAAGAGGAGAAGGCATGTCGAGGCGCCGGCGCCGCGCCCGATGCGGCCGCGAAGCTGATGGAGTTGCGCCAGGCCGAAGCGCTCGGCGTGCTCGATCACCATGATGGTCGCGCTCGGGACGTCGACGCCCACTTCGATCACGGTCGTGGATACAAGGATCCTTGTATCACCGGATACAAAGCGCTCCATTGCCAGATCCTTCTCGCGTCCCGGCATCTTGCCGTGCACGAGGCCGACCTTGTCGCCGAAGATCTGCCCCAGGACCTCGGCTCGCTCCTCCGCGGCAGCGAGGTCGATGCTTTCAGACTCGCCCACAAGTGGGCAGACCCAATAGACGCGGGCGCCCGTGTCGATGGCGCGCCCAATTGCGGAGACCACTTCGTCCAGACGGTCGAGGGAAACGAGGCGTGTCGAGATCGGTTGCCGGCCCGGCGGCTTCTCGTCGAGAATCGACACGTCCATGTCGCCGAAATAGGCGAGCGCGAGGGTCCGCGGGATCGGCGTCGCCGTCATCACGAGGACGTCCACAGCCTCGCCCTTGCCTCCCAGGGCGAGGCGCTGGTGCACGCCGAAGCGATGCTGCTCGTCGACGATCGCGAGGCCGAGTTCCTTGAAGACGACATCGTCCTGGAAGAGGGCGTGCGTCCCGATCACGATGTCGATCGAATGGTCCGCCAGACCGGCAAGCGTCGCACGCCGCTCGGCAACCCGGTCGCGACCGGTCAGAAGCGCGATGGTCAGGCCGGCTTCATCCGCAATCGGCTTGATGCGCTCGTAGTGCTGGCGCGCGAGAATTTCCGTCGGGGCCATCATTGCGGCCTGCCGACCCGCCTCGATCGCGCTCGCCATCGCAAGGATGGCGACCGCCGTCTTCCCTGATCCGACATCGCCCTGCAGGAGTCGAAGCATGCGCTTCTCGCTCACCATGTCGGCCCGGATATCCGCGACGGCGCGCGCCTGCGCCCCGGTCAGGGCGAAGGGGAGGCGGTCCTTGACGGCTTCGACCAGCCGTCCGTCCCCAGCGTTGATCCGTCCCGGCTTGCGCCGCATGCGGCTGCGCACCAGGGCCAGCGCCAGCTGCGAGGCGAAAATCTCGTCATAGGCGAGCCGCCGCCGCGCGGGATTGCGCAGCGCATCCTCCCCCGCGACCTGCGCGACATTTTCCGGCCGATGCAGCATGGCGAGGGCGTCGCGAAAGGCGGGGAACTTGTTGCGCCTCATCCACGCATCATCCTGCCATTCGGGAAGTTCGGGGATGCGCTCGACTGCGCCCTTCACGAAACGCGCGATCAGCCGCGAGGTGAGCCCCTCCGTCTGCCCGTAGACCGGCTCGACGCGCGGCATGTCCTGCGCCGCCTTCTCGTCCAGGATGCGGTCGGGATGAACCATCTGGCGCCGGCCGTCCCACAGCTCGATCTTGCCGGAGATGATGCGGCGGGCGCCGAGGGGCAGGAGGTTCTGGATGCGCTGCCGCGGGATATTGAAGAAGACGAGCGCCACGTCTCCCGTCTCGTCCTCCACCACGACGCGGTACGGGGCCTTGTTGCGGCTCAGGGGACCCGGCTGGTGATCCGTCACCGTCACCGACAGGGTGACGAGTTCGCCGATCGGAGCATCGGCGACGCTTCCCTTCACTTCCCGCGCGACGCCGCCGGTGGGGATGTGAAACAGGAGGTCCAGCACGCGCGCCGGCCGGCCCGGCTCACCGACCAGCCGGTCGACGAGCGGGACCATTTTCGGCCCGACGCCTGGAAGCGTGGAGGCTGTTGCGAAAAGCGGGTCGAGGATGGAAGGTCGCAGCGACATCGGTTCCGGGTTAAAGGTGGCAAACGTACAGGCCCGGGCTATATAGCTGTCTCCAGCCGGCGTCACGCCGCCGGACACGTGACTTGGAGCAATCGTAATGACAGGCACCGTCCGCACAAGCGCGGATCTCGACATCCGCCGCCGCCGGATCCTTTTCCGCTCATGGCACCGCGGCATTCGCGAGATGGATCTGCTCATGGGGCAGTTCGCCGACGCGGAGATCGGGAACCTGACGGATGCCGAGCTGGACGATTACGAGGCGCTGATCGAGGCCCCGGACCGGGATATCTTCCGCTGGCTGACGGGGGAGGCCGAGACGCCGGAGAATTACGACACTCCTGTCTTCCGGCGCCTGAAGTCGTTTCATGAGCACGCCTCGCCCATCAACGTGTGACGCCGGGGCGCCGAATTCGTTTGACGCGCGGCGGCCGCTTCACCATCTATCCGGCTCGATCGACGCATTTGAACTCCGCCTGCCCGGCGGAAAACGCAGCTGATCCTGCCGACGGCCTGAACCAATATGTCAAAAACAGTCGCCAAAGCCTTGAAAAGCCTGGAGACAGGCGCCAGCGTCACGCTGTCGAACGTCCCGGACGGGTTCGATGCGATCGTGGTCGCCGATCTGGTGAGGGGACTTAGCGCGACTGTCGACGCACCGGTCGTTCTGGTGCACGTCGCCCGCGACGGCCAGCGGGCGCAGGCATTTGAGCGCGCCGTCAATTTCGCAATGCCGGCGATCGAGGTCATGTCCTTCCCCGCCTGGGACTGCCAGCCCTATGATCGTGTCTCGCCGACGAGCGCCGTCTCCGCCCAGCGCATGACAACCCTCGCGAGGCTCGCCCGTACGCGCTCCTCGGAGGAGCGTCCGCGTATTCTGTCGACCACCGTCAACGCCATCCTGCAGCGCATCCCGCCGCGCGAGCGCATTCTCGCAGAGACTTTCTCGGCCGCCCCCGGCAGCGTCATCACGATGAAGACCGTTGTCGACTGGCTCGAGGTCAACGGCTTCCTGCGCACCGGCACGGTGCACGAGACGGGCGAGTACGCGGTTCGCGGCGGCATTCTCGACTTGTACGCCCCCGGCCTTCCGGCGCCCGTCCGGCTCGATTTCTTCGGCGATACCCTCGAAACAATCCGGACCTTCGATCCCGAGACGCAACGCTCCTCCACCAGCCTGCGCTCCCTCGACTTCGTGCCGATCAGCGAGGCGCAGCTCACGACGGAGACGATCAAGCGATTTCGCCAGGCCTATGTCGCGCATTTCGGCGCGCCCACGCGCGACGACATGCTCTACGAGGCGGTCAGCGAGGGCCGGCGCTACGCGGGCATCGAGCACTGGCTTCCGCTGTTCTACGGGCAACTCGACACCCTGTTCGACTATCTCGCCGGCGTCCCGGTGATCCTCGACAGCCTGGCGGATGATGCGGCCCGCGAGCGGCTCACCCAGATCAACGACTATTACGAGGCGCGCCGCAGCGCGATGGAGGAACGCCAGCCGGGCGTTGCCCCATATCGCCCGCTTCCGCGGGATGCGCTCTACCTTTCGCCGGAGGAATGGGGGCAGCGTCTCGAAGCGATGCCGGTGGCGCGCACGACGCCCTTCTCCGTGATGGGCTCCGGCGACACGATCGTCATCGATTGCGAGGCCCGGCAGGGCAGAAACTTCACCGCCGAGCGCGAATCGGAAGGCGTCAACGTCTTCGAGGCAGCTGCAACCCACGTCCGGGACCTCCAGAAGGCGGGAAAGAAGGTCGTTCTTGCCGCGTGGTCCGACGGATCCCGCGAGCGGCTGGAGCACGTCCTTGGCGATCACGGGCTGTCGCAGCTCAAGATTGTGCGCCGGCTCGACGAGGCGATGGCGCTGGGGAAGGCCGAGGCGGGACTGGCCGTCTGGGGCATTGAAACAGGGTTCGAGACCGACGCCCTTGCCGTGATCGGGGAACAGGACATCCTCGGGGACAGGCTCGTGCGGTCCCGCCGCCGTTCGAAGCGGCCGCAGGATTTTCTGAGCGAAGTCTCGGCGCTGACGCCGGGGGATGTGATCGTTCACGCCGATCACGGAATCGGGCGCTTCGTCGGCCTGAAGACGATCGAGGCAGCGGGCGCGCCGCATGATTGCCTCGAGATCCACTATGCGGGCGGCGACCGCCTGTTCCTGCCGGTGGAGAATATCGAGCTGCTGACGCGCTATGGCTCCGAAGAGACGGAGGTCCAGCTCGACAAGCTTGGCGGCGGCGCATGGCAGGCGCGCAAGGCCAGGATGAAGAAACGCATCCGCGAGATCGCGGATCAGCTCATCAAGGTCGCGGCGGCGCGCGTCATGCGCGAGGCGCCGAAACTCGTGGCGCAGGAAGGGCTCTACGACGAATTCGCCGCGCGCTTCCCCTATGAGGAGACCGAGGATCAGCTCAACGCGATCGACGCCGTCCTCGGGGACATGGCGTCGGGCCGCCCCATGGACCGGCTGGTCTGCGGCGATGTGGGGTTCGGGAAGACCGAGGTTGCGCTTCGCGCCGCCTTCGCGGCCGCAATGGCGGGACGGCAGGTCGCGGTCATCGTGCCGACGACGCTGCTGGCGCGGCAGCATTTCAAGACGTTCCAGGAGCGCTTCAAGGGCCTTCCCGTCAAGATCGGGCAGGCGTCGCGGTTCGTTCCGGCCGCGGAGCTCAAGCGGGTCAAGGAGGGCGTCGCGGACGGGACGATCGACATCGTGGTGGGGACGCATGCGCTCCTCGGCAAGGCGATGAAGTTCCGCGACCTTTCCCTGATCATCGTCGACGAGGAGCAGCATTTCGGCGTCAACCACAAGGAGCGCCTGAAGGAGCTGCGCGCGGAGGTGCATGTCCTGACCCTCTCCGCCACGCCGATCCCGCGCACGCTGCAACTGGCCCTGACTGGGGTACGGGAGCTGTCGCTTATTGCGACGCCGCCTGTCGATCGCCTCGCGGTCCGCACCTTCGTCACGCCCTTCGACCCGCTTGCGGTGCGCGAGGCTCTGCTGCGCGAGCGCTATCGCGGCGGCCAGTCCTTCTACGTGGTGCCGCGCGTCGACGATATCGCCGAGGTGAAGGATTTCCTCGATCGCGAAATGCCCGAGGTGAAGGTCGCGGTCGCCCACGGGCAGATGGCTGCCGGGCAGCTCGAGGACGTGATGACTGCCTTCTACGAGGGGAAGTTCGACGTCCTTCTCTCCACGACGATCATCGAATCGGGTCTGGACATTCCGACGGCCAATACGTTGATCGTGCACCGCGCCGACATGTTCGGCCTGTCCCAGCTCTACCAGTTGCGGGGCCGTGTCGGCCGGTCCAAGACGCGCGCCTATGCGCTGTTCACCGTTCCCCCGAACCGGACGCTGACGCCGCAGGCGGAGCGTCGCCTCAAGGTGCTCCAGTCGCTCGATACGCTCGGCGCCGGTTTCCAGCTCGCCTCCCACGATCTCGACATCCGGGGTGCCGGCAATCTGCTCGGGCAGGAGCAGTCGGGCCATATCCGTGAGGTCGGCTACGAGCTCTACCAGCAGATGCTCGAGGAGGCGGTCGCCCAGCTCAAGGAGGGCAACGAGGCCTATGCCGAGGATCAATGGTCGCCGACGATCGCCATCGGCGCGCCGGTGATGATCCCGGAGAGCTACGTGCCTGACCTGCAATTGCGGCTCGACCTCTACCGCCGCCTCGCCGGCATGGAAGACGATCAGGAGATCGCCGAGTTCGGCGCCGAACTGGTGGACCGCTTCGGGGAGAAGCCGGCGGAGGTGGACCAGCTTCTCAAGATCATGCTGATCAAGGTCCTGTGCCGGCGCGCCAATGTCGAAAAGGTCGAGGGCGGCCCCAAGGGGATCATCGTCGCCTTCCGGGACAACGCTTTTGCCGACCCGGGAGCGCTCGTCGCCTATGTCGCGGAGCAGGGGCCGACGGCCAAGGTTCGCCCGGATATGAAGATCGTGTTCATGCGCAATGTCGAGGATATCGACCAGCGCCTGAAGACGACGACTGCGATCCTGCGAAACCTGGTCCGGATCGCGGAAGGAAAGAAAGCGGCCTGAGCTTGGCCGATCTTTGCGCTTGCATTCGTCGCTCGTTGGCCTTTCGCTGAATGGCGAGGAGATGATCATGAGCGACGGCAGCGATCTGTTTCCCGGATTCAAGTCCGGGTACTTTGATTCGGAGGAAGGCAGCGTCTTCGTGCGCCATGGCGGGGAGGGGCCCCCGGTTCTCCTCCTGCACGGCTTTCCGCAAACGCATGTCTGCTGGCACCGGGTAGCGCCGGAGCTGGCGAGAACGCACCACGTCGTCTGCATGGATCTGCGGGGCTATGGCTGGTCCAGCGCCCCGCGTGGCGACGCCGCCCATACGACCTATTCGAAGCGCGCGATGGGCCGCGACGCTGTCCGCTTCATGTCCGAGCTTGGGCATACGCGCTTCGCCCTCGTCGGGCATGACCGTGGCGCGCGCGTCGGCTACCGGCTGGCGCTCGATCATCCCGGACGGCTCACGCATCTTGCGCTCCTCGACATCATCCCGACGGCGATCGCCTGGCGACGCATCGAAGCGGGGCAGATCCCGGGGGCGCATTGGGAGTTCCTGGCGCGGCCGCAACCGGAGCCGGAGAACGCGATCGGCAAGGACCCCGTCTCCTTCTTCGACAAGCTGATGGCCGGGTGGACCCACGACGGAACGCTGAACGCGTTCAGCCCGCGCGCGCTCGCGGCCTATCGGGCGGCCAACAACGAGCCCTCGCGCATCCATGCCTTCTGCGAGGACTATCGAGCCGGAGCCGGCGTCGACCGGGAGCAGGACGAGGAGGATCTTGCCGCCGGGAAAACGATCCTCGTTCCGACGCTGGTGCTCGCGGGCGAGTTCTTTCTCACCGGAAGCGACGATCCGAAAGCCGAGACGGCGCTCGACACCTGGCGCGCGAGCTTCGCCCCGAATGCGCAAGGACGCGTTCTCGATGCCGGGCACTTCGTCGCGGAAGAGGACCCGCGCGGCGTGCTGCAGGCGCTCGACGGGTTCCTGAGGAGCGCTGACGGTGCATGACGGCGCCTGATCCGAGCCCGCGATTGTCGCGCGGGGCGTTCTCGGCTATCTCCTGGCCTGCGCAGAACAGGATCAGGCGATGGCTTCGAAGCATGGGGTATCGGTAGCGCTTGCGCTGGGTTCGGGGGGCGCGCGCGGTCTCGCGCACATTCCCGTTCTCGAGGTTTTCGACGAACTGGGGATCCGGCCGAAGATCGTCTCCGGAGCATCGATCGGCGCGATCATTGGCGCCGCCTATTGCGCGGGAATATCGGGCAAGGAGCTGCGCACGCACGCCCTCGATGTGCTGCTGGACCGCCGGAAGGCGATGGCGCGGCTTATCGAGACGCGCGTCGGCCGCTTGACGGACATGTTCGCGGGTCTCGGGAACCCGTTGCTGGTGGACGGAGAACTCGTCCTCGAGGCGTTCTGGCCGGAGGGGATTCCGGAGGACTTCGCCTCCCTGGAGATCCCGTTTCGCGCCGTCGCCACCGATTACTTCCGGCGCAAGGAGGTCGTCTTCTCGGAAGGCGCCCTTCGCCCCGCCGTCGCGGGGTCAATGGCGATTCCGGGGCTTGTCAAACCCGTTACGCACAAGGGGCACGTGCTGATCGATGGCGTCGCGGTTAACCCGCTGCCCTTTGATCACCTGATCGGACTGGCGGACCTCGTCGTGGCTGTAGACGTGGCCGGCGGATCGAGCCCTGATCACGGACGGCTCCCGACGGGCATCGAGATCACGATCGGAACGATCCAGATCATGCAGGAGGCCATCGTGAACGCGAAGCTGCTGGTCGACCGCCCTCACACGGTTCTCCGGCCCGATGTCGGGCGCTTTACCGTACTGGACTTCTTCAGGGTGAAGCCCATCCTCGCCGCCGGCGACGCGATCAAGGACCAGTTGAAGCATCAGATCGGGGCGATGCTCGACCGAAGCTGAAGGGCTCAGCCGACCTTGCCATAGCCGGAGAAGCGCTGGGCGACGCGCGCCATCTCGGCCTCGTCGAGGATGACAGGTTCGAGGCCGGCCGCGAGAAGCGTCAGGTATTCCCCCGCCAGATTCTCCACTTCCGCCGCGATGGCAAAGGCGCCCTCGAGGGTGGCGCCGATCGCAACCACGCCGTGATTGGCCAAAAGCACCGCCTTGCGGCCTTCAAGCCCGCGCACCACCGCCTCCGCGAGTTCCGGCGTTCCGAAGGTCGCATAGTCGGCGCAGCGGACATCCGACCCGCCGCAATAGGCGATCATGTAGTGAAAGGCCGGGATCGGCTTGCGCGCGCAGGCGAGGGCGGTCGCACGGGGACTGTGGGTGTGGACGATCGCGAGCGCGTCGGGCCGCGCCTTGTAGATTTCGGCGTGGAACGGCCATTCGGAAGACGGCTTGCCCCCGGCGCGGACCGCTCCCTCCAGATCGAGCGACACGATGTCGGCGGGCGTCATCCGGGCATAGGGCAGACCGGAGGGCGTGATCAGCATGCCCTCATCTGCGCGTGCGGAGACATTGCCCGACTTGTTCGGTGCGAAGCCTGCGGCATCCATCGCCTTTGCCACGGCAACGATCTTCTCCCTGATGTCCATCCCCAGCCCTCCCGCGGCCTCACTCGTACTTGATCGCGATCGTCTTGAGCGTCGAGAAGCCGTAGAGCGCCTCGAACCCCTTCTCCCGGCCGTGCCCGGACTTGCCGACGCCGCCGAAGGGCAGTTCGACCCCGCCGCCCGCGCCGTAATTGTTGACGAAGACCTGGCCCGCCCGCAAACGGCGCGCCATCCGCAGCTGGCGGCCCCCGTCGCGCGTCCAGACCCCCGCGACGAGACCGTAATCCGTGCCGTTCGCGATCCGCACCGCGTCCTCTTCGTCCTCGAAGGGGATGAGCGCCAGGACGGGACCGAAAACCTCGCGCTGCGCCAGGTCCGAATCCGGATCGACCGGGCCGAACAGGGCAGGGCGGACATAGAAGCCGCCGCCAGGGGAATCCTGCGCGATCGAACCTTCCGCCAGGAGCGCTGCACCCTTCGCCTGCGCCCCCTCGACGAGAGCCCGGATGCGCTCCTTCTGCCGAAGGTTGATGATAGGGCCGATATCCGGGTCCGCCAATGCAGCCCCGACCGTCAGCGCGGCGAACCGCTCCGCGAGCAGCGCGGAGACCCTCTCATAGACCGAACGTTCGATCAGAACCCGCGAGCCCGCCGAGCAGGTCTGCCCGGCGTTCTGGACGGAGGCGCGTACGAGGAAGGGGAGGGCCGCTTCCAGGTCGGCATCCGCGAAGACGAGCTGCGGCGACTTTCCGCCGAGCTCCAGCGTGACCGGCACGACGTTGCGGCCCGCCGCCTGCTGCACCAGCGCCCCCACCTCGACGCTTCCGGTAAACGATACATGGGCGATCCCCGGATGAGCCGAGAGCGCCGCGCCTGCCTCCTCGCCATAGCCCGTGACGATGTTGACGACACCGTCCGGAAATCCCGCCTCCATGGCAAGCTCGCCGAGGACGAGGGCTGTCAGCGAGGCATCCTCGCCGGGCTTGATTACGCAGGTATTGCCCATGGCGAGCGCCGCCCCGACGCTGCGCCCGATGATCTGGAGGGGGTAGTTCCAGGGGATGATGTGCCCCGTGACGCCATGCGGCTCGCGCCAGGTCATGACGGCGTAGCCGGCCTGATACGGAATCGTGTCCCCATGAACCTTGTCGGCGGCGCCGCCATAGAACTCGAAATAGCGGGCGCAGGCTGTCACGTCGGCGCGCGCCTGCGAGATCGGCTTGCCGACATCACGCGCCTCGAGATGGGCGAGGCGGGAAGCTTCGCGCTCGATCAGCGTCGACAGGCGATGCAGAATCCGGCCGCGCTCCGTCGCGGTCATCCTGCCCCAGGGGCCGGCAAGGGCAGCCTCGGCGGCGCGCACGGCCTCGTCGATGTCGGCAGCCCTTCCGCGCGCAATCGCAGCGAAGGTCTCGCCGCTGCTCGGGTCGACGACATCGATCACATCGCGTTGGGATGCATCGGTCCACTGGCCGGCGATCAGGAGGCGGGGGGCGGGCAGTTCCATTGTCTCCACTCCGATTTCAGAAAAGCGCGTCCCGGAAGACCAGGGTGACCGACGGGACATAGGTGATGATCGCCAGGCACGCGATGATGACCAGAACGAACGGCACGAGGTGGCGGATGATCCGCTCCAGCGGCACATTCGCGACCTGGCACGCGGCGAACAGATTGACGCCGAAAGGCGGCGTTATCATGCCCAGCGCAAGGTTCACGACCATGATCAGGCCGAAATGGACCGGATCAATGCCGAATACGATGGCGACCGGCACGAGGATCGGGGCGAGGACGATGATCGCCGCGGAAGTCTCGATGAACATTCCCACGATGAAGAGGAAAAGGTTCACGGCGAGGAGAAAGGCGTGCGGGCTTTCGATGATCGTCGAGATCCAGTCGCCGATCGCAGCCGGTACGCCGGCGCGGGTGATCAGGAAGCTGAACAGCCCCGCCGCGGCAATGACGAACATGATGATGGCGGAGGCTATGACCGAGCGCCGCAGGACATTGATCAGGTCCGTGAGCGAGATTGCGCGGTAGATCAGCGTCCCGACGATGAAGGCGTAGACCACGGCGACGACGGAAGCCTCCGTCGGCGTGAAGACTCCACGATAGATCCCGCCGATGATGATGACCGGCATGACCAGGGCGAAGGCCGCGTTCTTTGTGGCGGCCCATATCCCCAGGCGGCCAACGTGGTCGTTCTCGCCCCACCCGTTCTTGCGGCAGTAGAGATAGACGAAAAGCATGAGGGCTGCGCCGATCAGCAGGCCCGGCCCGATTCCCGCGACGAAGAGTTCGCCGATTGAGACCTCGGCGCTGACGCCATAGAGGATGAGCGGGATCGAGGGCGGGATGATGACGCCGAGTTCCGCCGAGGTCGCCTGCAGGGACGCGGCGAAGGTCCGGGGATATCCATGCCGGATCATCGCCGGAATGATGATTGCGCCGATGGCGAAGGTGGTCGCCACGGACGAGCCGGAGACGGATGCAAAGATCAGGCAGGTGACGACGCAGGACACCGCCAGCCCGCCACGTACGCCGCCCACGATCGCCTTCGCGAATTCGACCAGCCGGCCTGATATGCCGCCGGCTTCCATCAGGTTGCCCGCGAGGATGAAGAACGGGATCGCCATCAGGGGGAAGCTGTCGATCGTCGTCATCAGCCGCTGGGCGACCACAACGAGGGGCAGCGGGGTGAAGAGCGAGATGCCTCCTATCGAGGCCGCGAGGATGGCGACGGCGATCGGAACGCCAAGGGCGAAGAAGAACACCATCCCGGCGAGCATGAATCCGGCCATGGGTCAGATCTCCCGCGTCGCGAGAGAAGAAGCGGGCGGCTCGTCCTCGTTCTCGAAGACGCCCGACCGGATCCGGCCGACTTCCTCGGCCGCACGGGCGAGGACGGCGATCATGCTCAGCGCGGCCCCGACTGGAATTGCTGCGTAGACCCAGGCGATCGAGATGCCGCCTCCCGTGAAGGGGTTGTCGACACCCGCCAGTGTCTGGAAGCGGACCCGGTACGCCATGTCCCAGCCGAACCAGAAAACGATGGCAAGGACCCCCAGATTGATCCCGGTTATCGCCGCGAGCATCACGAGGCGAGGCGTGCCGCGAAGCTTGCGCACCAGCATTTCGACAGCCATCAACGATCCCGTGCGGAAGGCCGCGACGAGTCCGATATAGACCATCCAGATGTTCAGCGAACGCGACGTGACCTCCGACCAGGTGGAGGGCTGGGCAAAGACGAAACGGGTGATCACCTGGTAGAAGGAGACGCCGGTCATCACGACCATGAGCGCCATGGCGAAGCCGAGCGCCGACAGGAAGACGATACGCTCGAAGCGCCGGAGGAGTGAGATCATGGCCTTGGGATCATGGCGAGGTCTGACGTTCTTGTCGGGGGTGTCCCCTCCCGCGTGCGGGAGGGGACACAAGGTCACTTGCCGACGTTCCGGATCGCGTCGATCTTTTCCTGACCGAAACGCTCGGCGAATTGCGCGAAGGCCGGCTGGAGCGCTGCCTCGAAGGCGGCGCGATCAACGTCCTCGACAACTTCCATGCCCTGCTCGCGGAGCTTGGCGACGCCGTTCTCGGCGTCTTCACGGACCTTGGCGCGCATGGCCTTGGCACCGGCCGCAGCCGCTTCCTTGAACCAGCCCTTTTCCTCGTCGGAGAGGCCGTCCCAGACGCTCGGCGACATGATGATCAGCGCCGGCGAATAGACGTGCTGGGTCAGCGAAAGATGCTTTTGCACCTGGCTGAAATTCGCGGACAGGATGACGCCGATCGGGTTCTCCTGTCCGTCGACCGTCCCCTGCTGGAGCGCGGTGAAGAGTTCAGGAAACGCCATCGGAGTCGGCAACACGCCGAGCTGCTGGAAGGCCTGCATATGGACCTGGTTTTCCATGGTGCGGACCTTGAGGCCCCGGCTGTCTTCCGGCGTGCGGATCGGCCGGACGCTGTTCGTCAGATTGCGGAATCCGTTTTCGCCCCAGGCGAGGGCGACGAGCCCGTGGTTCGGAAACTGGTCAAGGATTTCCTGTCCGATCGGGCCGTCGAGCACGGCATGCGCATGCTCGTAGTCCCGGAAGAGGAAGGGGATGTCCGTGATCAGCGTGTCAGGGACGAAATTGCCGACCGGGCCGGTGGACGTCACGACAAGATCGACGGTGCCGATCTGCGCTCCCTCGACCATCTCCCGCTCACCGCCGAGGGCGTTGGCGGGGAACTGCTCGATCGTGAACTTTCCGTCGGAAATCCGCTCCAGCTCTTCGGCCATGGCCGTCGCGCCGACGCCGTAATGTGAAGTCGGGGCCAGCGAATAGCCGAGCTTCAAAGAGGTTTGAGCGGAGACCGCCCCGAGGGATACGGCGGCAAGCGCCGCTCCCAGCAAGCCGGCCTTCAGGGTTTGCGCGATACGCATAGAGATGAACCTCCCGGTTATTGTTAATGAACGTCTCGGGCGTCTGCGCCCGCCATCATCGTCGCGCGCATCAGGCCATCGCCTCGAATGCCTTCGCGAAGAAGTCCTTGTCGCCGAAATTCCCGGATTTCAGCACGAGCCCGATGGGACCGCTCGCATGTCCGAGCCCCGTCGTCACCGGGACGCCCGGGGCGATCTCGGGGCCGATGAGCAGCGCCTCGATTCCGAGCGCATCGGTCACCGCTCCCGAGGTCTCGCCGCCTGCGACGACGAGCCGCCGGAAGCCCCGCGACATCAACAGAAGCGCAGCCTCCGCCAGAAGGCTCTCCAGCGCTCGACCCGCTTCCTCGCGGCCGAATCTGGACTGCACCGCCGCAACGACATCCGGCGCGGCGCTCGTTGCGATCAGGATCGGCGCGTCACCGCTCTGCTCCGCCAGCCAACGTTCGATGGCGGCGAGGGCTTCCCCCGCGTCGGCAATCGCGGAAGCGGGGTCGATCTGCAGCACGCTCATTCCCTGCGCCCGCGCCTGGGCGATCTGGCCCAGCGTCGCGGCGGAGCAACTCCCGGCGAGCGCCGCCGGGCGACCGTCCACGCGCTGGAGGGCATCCCCGCCCGCGCCGGAGCTCAGCCCCTTTCGCACGAGCGCCCGGGCAAGTCCGGCTCCAAGCCCCGACCCTCCTGTCGAAAGCGGCTCCATCAGTGCCGACTCGCCAAGGGTCTCGAGGTGCTGCATGGTAATCGCATCCGCGATAGCGGCGACGGCGCCGACCCGTCCAAGCTCGGATATCCTTGCCTTCACTGCGTCGGGCCCCTGATCCACCACGCTGAAGGGAACGAGGCCGATATCTCCGCGGCTCTGGCGCTGCATCACGCGGACGAGGTCGGGATCGCGCATCGGGTTCAGCGGATGATCGCGCAGGGGGCTCTCGCTGAGGAGGCGATCGCCAACGAAGAGATGCCCCTGATAAACCGTGCGTCCGGCGCCGGGGAAGGCGGGGCAGACGATCGCCACGCCCGCGCCGCTTTCCTTGCGGAGCGCCTCGGTAACGGGACCGATGTTGCCGGCATCGGTCGAATCGAATGTCGAGCAGATCTTGAACAGGACATGCCCGACGCCGCGCTCCACGAGCCAGCGATAGGCGTCGAGCGACTGTGCGACCGCCTCCTGCGCCCGGATCGACCGGCTCTTCAGCGCGACGACGATTGCCTCGACATCGTCCGGCACGAGCCCTTCGCGCGGAACGCCGATCGTCTGGATGGTGCGCAGTCCCTCGCGCGCGAAGCTGTTCGCCAGGTCGGTCGCGCCGGTATAGTCGTCTGCAACCGACCCGATGGGAAGTTTCGGCGCGCGCTGCCTCGATTGGTTTTCGCCCAAGGTTCACTCCCGAACGTCGCGTTGCTGCGATCTCGTCATGCCCCATCTGCGTGGAGCCGCGAGACGTTAAACGGGAGAGGATCGGGCCGCAACGCCAGTTAAGCGCATGCGATGCGGCGAAGAATCACAGAATACCAACCTCGCATCGCATTTTGCTGCGCTGGACTGTCAAGCGTGCCGCGCGAGCACATCGCGTACCGCGTCGACGAGTCCCTCGACGGCGACCGAGAACTGTGCCGGCCGCGCGGCGCGCCATTCCTCGTTCGTCTCGATGGCCTGCGCTGCCCTCGCGCCCTCGATCAGGTCCTTGATCTGGACCTCGCCGCGCTCGCGCTCCTCGGAACCCTGGATGATGACGCAAGGCGCGCCGCGCCTGTCGGCGTATTTCATCTGCGCCTTCATCCCGGAGGAGCCGAGATAGAGCTCGCTGCGGATTCCCGCGCCCCGGAGAACGGCTACCAGCGACTGATACTCCGCGATGCGCTCGCGCTCCATCACGAGCACCACCACGGGCGCCTGAGCGGAGGCTCCGGTGACGATCGGGCTCTTCACCATCTGGAGGGCCGAGAGAAGCCGCGAGACGCCGATGGAGAATCCGGTCGCCGGAACGGGTTCGGGGCGGAAGCGCCCGACGAGCCCGTCATAGCGGCCGCCGCCGCCGACCGAGCCGAAGCGGACCGGTTGGCCATCCTCGTTCGTGACCTGGAAGGTCAACTCGGCCTCGAAGACGGGGCCCGTATAGTATTCCAGGCCGCGGACGACGGAGGGATCGATGATAACCCGGTCCTCGTAGCGCGCAGCGGCGATGAGAACCGCGATCTCCGCGAGTTCCGCGACGCCCTCGGCTCCACGCTCTGATCCCTCGACGACCGCCGCGAGATTGGCGAGCGTCGCCTGAACGTCGCCGCCTCCGGCGCGCGTGAAGGCGAGCACACGGTCGATCTGTTCGACCGCGAGCCCCGCGCCCTTGGTGAAGTCGCCGCTCTCGTCCTTGCGCCCGGCGCCGAGAAGCGCACGCACGCCGTCAATCCCGAGGCGGTCGAGCTTGTCGATTGCCCGAAGCACGGTTAGCCGCTGGCCCGCCTTGTCGTCGCCGCCGAGGCCGATCGCCTCCATGACCCCGTCGAGGATCTTGCGGTTGTTGACCTTGATGACGTATTGCCCGGCGAGCCCCAGGGCCGCCATCGTATCAGCGGCCATCATGCAGATCTCGGCATCGGCCGCGACCGATGCCGCTCCCACCGTATCTGCGTCGAACTGCATGAACTGGCGGAACCGGCCGGGGCCCGGCTTCTCGTTGCGGAAGACCCAGCCGGAACGATAGGAGCGGTAGGGCTTGGGGAGCGCGTCGAAATTTTCGGAAACGAAGCGCGCCAGCGGCGCGGTCAGGTCGTAGCGAAGCGAGAGCCACTGCTCGTCGTCGTCCTGGAAGGAGAACACGCCTTCGTTCGGGCGGTCCTGGTCGGGGAGAAACTTGCCGAGCGCGTCCGTGTATTCGATCAAGGGCGTCTCGACGGCTTCGAATCCGTACAGCTCGTAGACGTCGCGGATCTTCGCGAGCATCCGGTTGGTGGCGGCGAGGTCATCGGGCCGGCGGTCGATGAAGCCGCGCGGGAGGCGGGCCTTCAGCCTGTCGGTCTTCTTCCTGTCGTTCTTGTTGTCCGTGCTGGACATGTCGCTCGCCATCCGTCTCGTTGATTAGCGAGGGTGGTAGCGCGCGCGCCGCCTCGGGGCAAGTAGCAGCGAATGCGACGGGCGAGCGACCTGTTCAGTGTTCGTTCGCTTTTCCGGTATATTCTTCGGGCATGAGTGAAATCGCTCTCCGATTCGGCGGCTACGCCCTGACCTGGACCGAGATGGCGCTGTCCGGCGCCTTGCTCGTCATCCTCCTCGCCTTCGTCGTGCAGCGCGCGCGCGATCGGGGGCAGCTGGCGGAGCAGGTCCGCGAGATCTCGCGCCTGCAGGCGGAAATGGCGGGGCGGATGCAGAGCTTCACGGAGGTTTTCGGCTCGCGCCAGGGCGACTTCGCGCGCATGCTGGCGGAGCGGATCGACCGTGGAGCCGCCAGCCAGACGGAGACGCTGGGAAAGCTCAACGAACGTCTTGCGGTGATTGACGCAGCGCAGGCCAATCTCTCCGAACTCACGGGCCAGGTCGCCGGCCTGCAAAAAATCCTCTCCAACAAGCAGACGCGCGGCGCCTTCGGGCAAGGGCGCATGGAGGCGATCATCCGGGACGCGTTGCCGCCGAACGCATACGCGTTCCAGGCGTCACTCGGGAACGGCACGCGACCCGACTGCATCATTCAACTCCCGGGCGATCCGCGTCCGATCGTGGTCGACGCCAAGTTCCCGCTGGAGGCGTTCACGGCCTTCAGGGAAGCCAGGGGCGCGGAGGCGCGGGGGAGGGCGATGCAACGCCTGCGCTCCGACGTCGGAACGCATATTCGCGACATCGCGGAGAAGTACCTGATTCCGGGGGAGACGCAGGATATCGCCCTGATGTTCGTGCCGGCGGAATCCCTGCACGCGGACCTTCAGGAGCACTTCCAGGATGTCGTCCAGCGGGCCAGCCGCGCCAGGGTGATGATCGTATCGCCGTCCCTGCTCTCGCTCGCGATCCAGGTGATGCAGGGCCTCGTGCGCGACGCGCGCATTCGAGAAGAGGCGCAGGTGATCCAGGCCGAGGTCGGGCATCTCGTCGCCGACATCTCCCGGTTGAGCGACCGGGTGACGCGGCTCGACCAGCATTTCCGGCAGGCGCAGGAGGATGTCGGCCTCATCCGCACCTCGGCGGACAAGATCACGCGTCGGGGACGGCGGATCGAGGCTCTGGAATTTGCGGATGCGAGGGAAGAAGCGGAGCCAACGCTGTTCTCTCCGCCGCGAAAGGCGGGGACCGGTCCTTGAGATGCAAAAAGCCGGGACGACGCGCGGCCGTCCCGGCTTGTGGCCCGCGCAGGATGCGGAAAGATCAGATGCTGGCGTAGTAGCGCGCTGTCTGATGGATATCATGGCGCGAAAGGCCCACGTCACTCAGCTCGCGGTCGTTGAGCCGCGAAAGTTCGTCAAGGGTCGCGCGGTAACGCTGCCACGCGCGATAGCGGGCGAGAAGGTGGGAGAGAAACATCGGGTACTCCTGGAAACCGAACCGGGCGCCAAGGTTGAAGTGGCGCGTTGCTGCACTGCAATATGGTCACGATTGATCAAAGCACCATGGAGAAATTCGCTCGCCAGCCATGCATTGTGTGCATGCTGCAGGAGATTTTCCGCCAAAATCACAGCCTGCCCCGCGTCCGGCGCTTACTCCGCGGCAGCTCGAGACTTTGCCGGCCGGCGCGCCAGAACCTCGCGCAGGAAGCGTCCCGTGTGGCTTTCCTCTGATGACGCGATCTGTTCCGGCGTCCCCTGGGCCACGATCCTGCCGCCGCCGTCGCCGCCCTCCGGTCCAAGGTCGATGATCCAGTCGGCAGTCTTGATGACTTCCAGGTTGTGCTCGATCACGACGACGGTATTCCCCTGTTCGACGAGTTCGTGCAGCACCTCGAGCAGCTTTGCGACATCGTGGAAATGCAGCCCCGTGGTGGGTTCGTCGAGGATATAGAGGGTGCGTCCGGTCGCTCGCTTCGAAAGTTCCTTCGACAGCTTCACGCGCTGCGCCTCGCCGCCGGAGAGCGTCGTCGCCTGCTGGCCGACCTTCACATAATCGAGGCCGACGCGCGCCAGGGTCTCCATCTTGTCGCGAATGGAAGGCACGACCTTGAACAGCTCGCGCGCCTCTTCGACTGTCATGTCAAGGACATCGGCGATAGACCTGTCGCGGTACTTCACCTCGAGCGTCTCGCGATCGTAGCGTTTTCCCTTGCAGACGTCGCAGGTCACGTAGACGTCAGGCAGGAAGTGCATCTCGATCTTGATCAGCCCGTCGCCCTGGCAGGCCTCGCAGCGTCCGCCCTTGACGTTGAAGGAGAAACGACCGGGAAGATAACCGCGCGCCTTGGCCTCCGGGAGGCCGGCGAACCATTCGCGGATCGGCGTGAACGCCCCCGTATAGGTCGCCGGGTTCGAGCGCGGCGTGCGTCCGATCGGGGACTGATCGATATCGATGACCTTGTCGAGGTGCTCCAGACCCTCGATCCGCTCATGCGGAGCGGGATGCTCCATGGCGCCGTTGAGCTTGCGCGCGATTGCCTTATAGAGCGTGTCGACGACGAGCGTTGACTTTCCGCCGCCGGAGACGCCGGTGACGCAGGTGAATGTCCCGAGGGGGATCTCCGCCGTGACGTCCTTGAGATTGTTGCCGCGCGCGCCGACGACCCGAAGCATTCGGCTCTTCGTCGGCTTCCTGCGCTTCGACGGCGTCTTCACCGCCATCTCCCCCGTAAGGTACTTCCCGGTCAGGGAGGCGGGATTCGACATCACTTCCCCCGGGGTCCCTTTCGCGATGATCTCGCCGCCATGGATGCCCGCGCCGGGACCGATATCCACGACGTAATCTGCCTGAAGGATCGCGTCCTCGTCATGCTCGACGACGATCACGGTATTGCCGAGATCACGCAGGCGCTTGAGGGTGCCGAGCAGGCGCTCGTTGTCCCGCTGGTGAAGTCCGATCGAGGGTTCGTCGAGGACGTAGAGCACCCCGGTCAGGCCGGATCCGATCTGCGAGGCGAGGCGAATGCGCTGGCTCTCGCCACCGGAGAGCGTTCCGGATGCGCGGGAGAGAGTGAGATATTCAAGCCCCACGTCGAGGAGGAAGCGCAAGCGCTCCCGGATCTCCTTGAGGATGCGAGCGGCGATTTCGTTCTGCTTGTCGTCGAGTTGCTCGGGGAGGGCGCCGAACCACTTCTCGGCCTCGCGCACCGAAAGCCGGGTCACGTCGCCGATATCGCGTCCTGCGATCTTCACTGCGAGCGCCTCGGGCTTCAGCCGCTTGCCGCCGCAGGCTGCGCAGGGCGTCGCGCTCATATAGCGCCCGATTTCCTCCCGCGACCAGTCGCTCTCGGTCTCCTTGTAGCGCCGCTCCAGATTGGTGACGACGCCCTCGAAGGGCTTGCGGACCTCGTAGGCGCGCAATCCGTCGTCATAGGCGAACCGGACCGCCTCGCCCTTGGAGCCATAGAGAAGGATGTCGCGCGCCTCCTCGGGAAGCTCTTCCCAGGCAGCGGTCATCTTGAAACCGAAATGCCGCGCCAGCGCCTCCAGTGTCTGCCCGTAATAGGGCGAACTGGATTTCGCCCAGGGCATGATCGCTCCCTTTTTCAGGCTGAGCGACGGATCGGGAACGACGAGGTCGGGATCGATCCGCATCTCGTGCCCGATCCCGTCACAGGCCGGACATGCGCCAAAGGGGTTGTTGAACGAAAAGAGGCGGGGTTCGATTTCAGATATGGTGAAGCCGGAAACGGGGCAGGCGAACTTGGCGGAATAGGTCACCCGGCGCGGCGCGCCCTTGTCGTCCTTTTCGTCGGCGAACTCAATGATCGCAATTCCGTCGGCAAGCTCGAGGGCGGTCTCGAAGGACTCGGCAAGACGCGCTCCCATGTCGGGACGCACGACGATCCTGTCGATCACCACGTCGATATCGTGCTTGTATTTCTTGTCGAGCGCAGGCGCGTCGTCGATCTCGTAGAACGCCCCGTCGATCTTGACACGCTGGAATCCCTTCTTCTGGAATTCGGCCAGTTCCTTGCGGTACTCACCCTTGCGCCCCCGCACCACGGGCGCGAGAAGATAGAGGCGCGACTTCTCGGGCAGCGCGAGCGTGCGGTCGACCATCTGGCTAACCGTCTGGCTCTCGATCGGCAGCCCCGTCGCGGGGGAGTAGGGGATGCCGACCCTCGCCCAGAGGAGCCGCATGTAGTCATAGATCTCGGTGACGGTTCCGACCGTCGAGCGCGGGTTCTTCGACGTTGTCTTCTGCTCGATGGAAATGGCCGGCGAAAGCCCGTCGATCTGGTCGACATCCGGCTTCTGCATCATCTCCAGGAACTGCCGCGCATAGGCGGACAGCGACTCGACATAGCGGCGCTGGCCTTCCGCATAGATCGTGTCGAACGCTAGCGACGATTTTCCGGACCCGGAAAGTCCCGTGAAGACGATCAGGCGATCACGCGGGATCATCAGGTCGACGTTCTTGAGGTTATGTTCGCGCGCGCCGCGCACCGAAATCACGCGGGCGTTCGGGTCGCCGGCGCGGGCGCGATCAAACAGGTCATCGAGGTCAGACATCTTTTTGCTCGTTTATTGCGGGCCGGCATCGGGCGGGCTGCTGGTCACGCGACACATATAATGCGCCCACGGCGTCAGGCGATAAGCGTCTCTAGAACAAAAACGGTACATGTAGCAAGATAACCGCTGAAACCGCCGATCGCCACGCAGGCGCCCGCGACGGGATGTCCCGGCAAACAGGGCTCTGCGCTTCCGGCGAAAAAATCCGCGCACAAGGATGTGAGTTGCCACAAATCGGCCCTTGTGGTCATGCTTCGTTAACGACACCAAACCATCCTCCCAATGCCGCCAAGGCGCGCAACGTCGCCACCGCGACATTCGCCCCAGACCTGGCTCCGACGAAAAGAAGTGCTGTTGAAAATGGATTTTCGTGCCCTGCTGCTGACCGGATCGATCGCAACGGCCGGCCTCGCCCTTGCGAGCCCCGTCGTCGCCCAGACGTCGATGGCATTCAATTCACAGGCCGAGTGGGCGCAGAATTATGACGCCGTCTCGCGGACGCAAGTGACGCGCTCCGCAACGCCGATCCTTTCCCCCGAGACGACCGCGACAACAGAACAGATGCTCGCGCGCTATCAGGATATCGTCGCCCGGGGCGGATGGGGGACGGTCCCTGCGGAGGCTCTGACCCTTGGCTCGCGCAGCCCGAGCGTCATTGCGTTACGCCAGCGCCTCATCCTGAGCGGCGATCTCGATCCGGCCGCGGGGTCCTCCGAAACCTACGATTCGTTTGTCGAGGCGGCCGTCCGCCGCTTCCAGACCCGCCACGGGCTGACGCCCACCGGCTCGCTGAACACGTCGACGATCACCGCGATGAATGTTCCGGCGGATGTCAGGCTGCAGCAGCTCGAACTGAACGCCGTTCGGCTCCGCTCCTATTCCGGCGATCTCGGCGATCGCTATGTCATCGTGAACATTCCCTCCGCAAGTGTTGAAAGCGTGCAGAACGGCGAGGTGGCGAGCCGTCATGCCGCCGGCGTCGGAAAGATTGACCGGCAGTCGCCGATCTTCAACTCGCGCATCGTGGAGATCAATTTCAACCCGTTCTGGACGGTGCCCGCATCGATCATCCGCAAGGATTTGATCCCAAAGATGCAGGAGGACCCGAACTACCTGACGGACCACAAGATCCGGATCTTCACCCAGCGCGGGGAAGAACTGGATCCGCGCAACGTCGACTGGTTTTCGGACGAGGCAACGCGCTACATGTTCCGGCAGGATCCGGGCGGCGACCTCAACTCCATGGGCTTCGTCCGGATCAACATTCCGAACCCGCACGGCGTTTACATGCACGATACGCCGTCGCGCGGTATCTTCGGTGATGATTTCAGGTTTGTTTCCTCGGGCTGCGTCCGGGTGCAGAGCGTACGCGATTTCGTCGAGTTTCTCCTGAGCGAGACCGAGGGCTGGGATCGCGCGGCGATCAACGATGCCTTCCAATCCGGCGAGCGCCTGGATGCGCGCCTGTCGCGGCCAGTGAACGTCTACTGGACCTATATCACCGCCTGGGCGACGCCGGACGGCCTCGTTCAGTTCCGGGACGATATCTATGAGCGCGACGGCATTGCCGGCGTGCCCATGGCGCGCGCGCCCGGAGACGAGAGCGAACAGGTCAACTGAGCTTCCAACCGGTTCTTGGAGTACCGGACGAGACCCGACTGGCCCGCCACACAGGCGGGCCATTCTTTTTCGCGTCAATCGGGCCGATCGTTCTCGAGGGCCCGGCGCAGCTTGCGCAGGAGCGCGCTCTTTGCGCGGGCATCGGCTGCGTGCTCCACCGCGTCGTTCAGGTCGAGAATGAAGCGGGACATCTCGTTGCTCCAGTCCGCATGCCCGACTGCCTCATGAGGCACGCGTGGGGCTCGCGCCGGCTTCGTCTCCTGCGCGCCTTCATCCGTAAGGCCGTATCGCGCATCGAGTTGCGGGATGTGGATCTGCGAGGATGGAAGGAGTTGCGAAAGGCGCTCCGCAAGTCCCTCAAGGGCGCCATCTTCCCCGTGAGTGAGAAAGATGCCCTGCCTGATCGGAAGGCGCTCCGAAACCCATTCGGCGAGGCCAGACCGGTCCGCGTGGCCCGAATAGAGGTCGAGGGTCCGCATGCGGGCCCGCACCTGCACCTCCTCGCCCATGATGCGAACCCGCGCCGCTCCTTCCTGAAGGATACGGCCAAGTGTCCCCTGGGCCTGGTATCCGACAAAGAGGACCGTCGCATCCTTGCGCCACAGCCATGCCTTGAGGTGGTGGCGCACGCGCCCGGCATCGCACATTCCGCTGGCCGAGATGATGATGTGGAAGCCGCGCAGGCGGTCAATCGCCTTGCTAGCCTCCACGCTCTCGGTGAAGCGCACATTGGGAGCGGTCATCGCATCGATGAGCGCCTGCCCGTGGGTGAGCTCGCCGGCATGCCGGGCGAATGTCTCGCTCGCGCGGGTGGCGAGCGGGGAGTCAATGAAGATCGGCGCCCTTTCCACCGCCCCGGTATTCATCAGGTGGGCAATGTCGACGAGAAGCTCCTGCGTCCGCTCGACGGCAAAGGAGGGGATGATCAAGGCGCCGCCCGCCGCCATCGCCTGCGCGACCTCGTCCTGAAGCTGCGCCCGTCGGTTCTTCTCGCTCGCGTCGGCGCGGTCGCGGTCGCCGTAGGTGCTTTCGCAGATCACGTAGTCGAAGCCAGCCGGCGCGTCAGGATCCGGATGCAGGAGCTTGTTCTCGGGGCCGATGTCGCCGGATGCGAGAAGCTTCATCGGCGGCTTTCCGCCGCGTTCGATGGCGAATTCCACCGAGGCTGATCCGAGCAGGTGCCCCGCATTCCAGAACCGTGCCCGTATCCCCGGGGCGACATTGACCCAGGCTTCGTAATCGACCGGTGCGAACTGGGCGAGGGCGAGCGTCGCGTCGCGCGCGGTGTAGATGGGAGAGACGCTGGAGCGCCCCCGCCGGGCGTTGCGGCGGTTCAACTGCTCGACTTCCATTTCCTGGATGTGGCCGGAATCGGGGAGCATGAAGGCGCAGAGGTCTACGGTCGCCGCACTCGCGAAGATCGGGCCGGAGAATCCCGACTTCACGAGCTTCGGGATCAGGCCGCTGTGGTCGATATGCGCATGCGTCAGCACGAGGGCATCAAGCGCCTTCGGATCGAAGGGGAAGTCGCGGTAGTTCAGCTCCCGCTCCGACTTGGAGCCCTGGACCAGCCCGCAATCAATGAGGATTCGGGAACTCTCCGTCTCAAGCAGGAAACAGGATCCGGTGACCGCGCGCGCAGCGCCGTGAAAGGCAAGCGAGATCATGAAATTCTCCACACCGAGACGAGGCATCTACGGGCAGGATAAACTGTCCGAAGGCCAAGGATATCGCTCAGTGGAGCAATTTCTCCGCTTCCATCCGCTCAGGAATGATCAGGCTTGGCGAAAGCGGGCGCGCCCACCTGCGCCTGCAACAATGCCGCGAAGCCGCTCTCGGGAACCCCGCGCGACGGATCGATAACGATTACCGGTGTTTCGGGCATGGCTCCGCGCAGCCGCTCCGCAAACTCGGCGAAGCTTGACCGCGTCGCCTGGTCTGCGCCGCGGGGAAGCTGCAGGAGGATGGCGCATGGAGCAGGCAGCAGCTCAAGTACCTCGTCGACTGCCTCCAGCGAAGTGGTGACGCTCGCGTAACCGAGTTCCGCGAGGTCGGCTGAAAGGGCCGCATCGGGCCGTCGGTCGCCGTTATCGACGACAATCACAGGATTGAGTTCGACCATTTTTTCGCGCTGCAAAATCAGCTCTGGATGTGAGCCGTCGAATAAACGCACATCCAAGGTGCAAGTTCCAGACGTCCGCCCCCGAAAAGCAGCAGTTTTCTTCGCAGCGCACAAAAGGATTAACGTAATCCTTCAGGATACCCCAATGACGATTCCGGCGAACAGGTCGGCGCAGAAGGATGAGGCGCGCCAGTCGGGCGGGGGCTCGCCGATCATGCCGCGATCAAGCGGGAAAATTTCCGATGCTGGTCCGCCGAAGTATATCTCGCCATTGCTGTCGCGCCTGACCCTCATAAGGGACGGAGAGCCGTCGGCGGCATCCGCCGTGTCCGCGTCGAGGGAGAGAGCGAAGCGACCGCGTGCATCGCGGGCTTTTGCAAGCAGGGCGACTTCTCCGAAGGCGAGCGCGTCCACGACGCCATGGGTGAGGGGGGCGCTCGCCTTGAACCTGACGGGCGCCTGATGAACAAGCACCACGCCGCAAAGGGCCGGCTGGAGGTCGAGCCGGGCGAGGTCGGCCTCCATCCATCCGGGAGCGACCAACCTGGTGGGCGCGTCGCCGGCGAGGCTCTGCCTCAGCGCCAGGCTCGAGAACAGGCCGTGGAACTCGACATGCGCACGGACCCGCAGCCCGGCGATAACGCCGGTCGTCAGCGAACGGTGATCGTCCTGCGCCAGCAGCGTGATGATCCGGTCGCCGGCGGCGTAGCCGGCGGAAGCCAGAAACACATCGGCCGCGGCGCAGGCCGAACGCCAGGTCCTGAAGGCGGGACGAATCTCGCCTTCGCGCGTGTCGAAGCTTACATACCCGCGATCCGCCCCTTCGGGCTCCGCCTCCTGTATATCGGGAGCGTCAAGGATCATGCGGTCGATGTCGATGACGCCATCGGGCACGTCCGGTCCGAAGGCGAGGACGAAGCGCAGGCCGAAGTAGCGAGCCGCGATTTCACGCCACATTTCGGCCGGGCGAAGAGGGCCGATGCGGGTCTGCGTAATGACGCAGGCAATGCCGTGCGTCTCCATGAGCGGCGCGATGGTCTCGCGCGTCCAACCGGCGGGTATCAGGAAGGCGTTCAGCCCTGCACGATCGAGGGCCGCCAGAACGACAGCGCTCTCGGCGCCGCCCGGCAGGCACACGGCCACCAGCGAACCCGGAGGCAGCCTCAGCGTCGCGAAAACGGCCGCAAGCTGTGTTGCGGTCCTGTCGGCGACCGCGAACGTCCAGCGGCTATCGCCGCGCCCGCTCCACGCGGTCCGCTCAGGCTGATCCGAAAATGCGAGTTCTGAAGGAGCCGCCTTCGCGTTTCCCCGAAGGAGGGCCGAAAGACCGGAAAGCGACGATTGGACGTCGACGCTCTCTGGTTGCAATACTTCGTCTTCAGCGCGCGCGGCGAAAGTCATGGTCATCCCGACAAGTTATGGCGCAAAACAACGATTCGCTGCCGCCATCATGGCCGCTCAGGGCGATTCGCGCCACCAGAGTTCAGGGGGAAGCCCCATCATGGGAACGCGATCGGGGCGCTTCAGGCCGCTGTCATATGCAATCCAGAGGCTGGGCTGGTGGAATAGGGGGATGACGTAGAAACCGGAAAGGAGCGTGCGATCGAGGGCCCGGACGGCTGCGACGAACTCCTCCCGCTCGTGCGCTGCAAGCATCGCGTCGATCATCGCGTCGATGGCCGCTTCGCTTGCGCCGGAATAATTGAGCGACCCCTCCCGCTCGGCGGCCAAGGAACTCCAGCGGTTGCGTTGCTCGTTGCCCGGAGATGCCGATACCGGCCAGAACCACTGGATCATGTCGAAATCGAACGATCCGAGCCGCCGCCAGAACTGCACGTCGTCCACGAGGCGCACACGCGCGTCCACGCCGATGCGCCGCAGCCCCTGGGCGAAATTCAGCGCCAGACGCTCCTGCTGCCGCGAGACGACGAGCATTTCGAAGGACATCGCCTCGCCAGTCTCGCGATTGCGGAGCGCACCGCCCTGCAGGTCCCACCCGGCCTCGCGAAGAAGCGAGACGGCGTCGCGCGCAAGGGCGCGGTCGCGGCCCGAACCATCTGTCGAGGGAGGGCGCCACGTCCCGGCCATGATGTCGGGGCGGACCGCGTCGGGATATGGCGCCAGCAGTTCAAGTTCTGCCGGGCTTGCCGCGCGACCTGTCGATGCGAGGTCGGAGCCGTCGAAGTAGCTGGTCGTCCGGGCGAGAAGTCCGAAGGACAGGTTCCGGTTGACCCACTCGAAGTCAAAGAGCATTCCAAGCGCCTCACGGACCCGCGGATCGGCGAATACGGCACGGCGGGTGTTGAAGACGAACCCGTTCATGCCGCGCGGCGTCTCGATCGGGATCTCCTCCTTGACGATCCGCCCCTCCTGCAGGGCAGGGAAATCATAGCCCGTCGCCCATCGCGTCGCGTCGCCCTCGATACGCAGATCGTAGTAGCCGGCCTTGAAGGCTTCGAACATCGTGTTGGCGTCGCGAAAGAATTCGTAGCGGATCTCTGAAAAGTTGAAGAGGCCCCGGCGGGTAGGCAGGTCTTCGCCCCAGTAGTCGTCTCGCCGGCGCAGGGTCAGGCGCTCGCCCGCGCGAACTTCCGTGATCTCGTATGGACCGGATCCGACCGGCGCCGTCAGGGTCGTCTCGTCGAAGCGCTCGCGCTCCACGACGTGCGAAGCGAAGACCGGCATCATCGCAATCAGAAGGGGAAGCTCCCGATCTTTCACCCTGTTCAGGTCGAAGCGGATACGGTGAGGGTCTTCGATCGTCGCCTTCACGAGGGAGAAATTGCTGCGGTGGAAGGGTTTACCGCTGTCTCTCAAGGCTTCGAATGAAAAAAGCACATCGTCCGCGGTCAAAGGCTCCCCATCGGAAAAACGCGCACGCGGATCGAGATTGAAGGTGATGGCGGACCGGTCCTGCGGCATCTCCACGCTTTGGGCAAGGAGCGGATAGAGCGAAAAGGGCTCGTCTAGGGACCGCGCCATGAGGCTTTCGAGGACGTATTTCGGCGCGGCGTCAGGGGCGACGCCCCGGATGATGAACGGGTTGAGGCTGTCGAACGTCCCGTGAAGAGCGACAGTCAGGCGTCCGCCGCGCGGCGCCTCGGGGTTGACGTAGGGAAAGTGAGCAAAGCCGTCCGGCAACGCGGGCTCGCCGTGCATCGCAATCCCGTGCCGCGGCTCCGGTTGGTCCGCCGGCCCGGCGACAACGGGATCACCCGCCGGCAGCAGGGTCAACGGTGCGAGAACCGCCATAAAGAGGAGGCGGCGCAGGTTCTTCAACAGATTTCCCGGAATTTCGAACGGTGCAACCATGGTGTCCAATTCAACGCGTTCCCGAATCGCGCTAACGCTAACACAGGTGCATGCGCGTTAAACGACTGGAAAGAACTGGTGCAAGCCGCTAAAAGGACGCAGCGTGCGTCACGCCTTCGCCTCAATCAGTGGAAAAGGCTGCGCAGGTTGGAACTTGCGAGTTGCGCCATCGGCCCCGATCCACGTATGGAGCCATCGGCTCGACGAAATCTAGAAGGACCCAGAATGTCATTTTCGGCACGTCTCTCGCGTTCGCGAGGACCCATCGGTCTCGCTGCGGCTCTTGCGCTGGCGGCCACCGCTCTGGCGCCCCTCGACGCTGCGGCTCAGAACGCCCCCATTCAGCTTGCCCAGGCCACTCCGCCCGCTGCTCCTTCGGTCACGGAACCGACTGCTGATGGCGAGCCGATGATCGTCGAGGTCGTGCCGGAACCCTCCCAGACGGAATGGGTGAAGGTCTGCGGCCGGGATCAGGGGAACGATGCGGAAATCTGCTACACGACTCGCGATTTCGTCTCGGATCAGGGGCAGCCGGTTCTCGCAGTCGCAGTCTATGACATTTCTGGCGCGGCGCCGGATGCGCCGGGTAAGATCGTGCGACTGCTCATGCCGCTCGGCCTGCTCCTCCAGCCAGGAGTTCGTTTCGCCGCGGATCAGAACCGCGCGACCAACGGCACCTTCGCGATCTGCTTTCCCAACGGCTGCTTTGCGGAAGCCCCGGTGACGGACGAGATCATCACCCAGTTCAAGCGCGGCAACACCCTGAACGTCAGCGTCCAGAACCAGATTGGCCAGGTCGTGACCTTCGCGGTGCCGCTGGAAGGCTTCACCGCAGGATTTGACGGCGATCCGATCGATCCGCAGGCGCTCGAGGAGCAGCAGCAGCGTTTGCAGGAAGAACTCCAGCGCCGCTCCGACGAGTTGCGGCAGCGCCTCGAAGAGCAGGCAGGCGAGCAGCCCGCGCCGGCTCAGCAATAATGCTTCAGCTCACCTGAAGAGAAGCAAGAAGGCCGGGTTCACCCCGGCCTTTCTTGTAGCTCAGTTCGCCACCGGCGACTTCTGCCGGTAGGTGCCATCTGGATCGAGGGCGAAGACGCTGCTCACCATCGGGTGGCGAAGCGGTTCCCCCGACGTGTCGGGGACGAGATTCTGCTCGGAGACGTAAGCCACGTACTCCGTCTCGGCGTTTTCCGCGAACAGGTGATAGAAGGGCTGGTCCTTGCGGGGCCGCCGGCCCTCCGGAATCGCGAGCCACCATTCCTCGGTATTTGCGAATTCCGGATCGACGTCGAAAATGATTCCCCGGAAGGGGTAGATGCGATGGCGCACCACCTGACCGATTGCAAACTTGGCTGATCGAACCGACATGTCTCTGCCTCTCAGGTCCGGGAATTAATGGGCATCGGCCGATTTTTAAAGGTCTCGGTCTCCTGCGATTTCACAAAGCCCTTCATGTGATTCCGTAGCGACGCCCCATGGCGGGATCCTTCTCGGCAACGAGGCGAGCGAGATCGACAATGACTTTCGCCTGCTTCCAGGTCGCGTCGTCCTGCATCTTTCCGTCGATCATGACCGCCCCCGTCCCGTCAGGCATTCCCTCGAGTATTCTCCTGGCGAAGAGTACCTCGGAAGGCTCCGGGGCAAAAACTGCCTTCGCGATCCCGATCTGCGTCGGATGCAGCGACCACGCGCCGGCGCAGCCGAGGAGAAAGGCGTTTCTGAACTGGGTCTCGCAGGCCTCCGGATCGGAGAAATCTCCAAACGGGCCGTAGAACGCCTTCAACCCATTCGAGACGCAGGCATCGACCATCCGCGCGAGGGTATAATGCCAGAGATCCTGCTGGGCGACGCTGCGCGGAGCCGTACCGTCGGAATCCCCCAGGACCTTGTATTCCGGATGTCCGCCGCCGACCCGCGTTGTCTTCATGCCGCGCGAGGCGGCCAGGTCGGCGGGGCCCAGGCTCATCCCGTGAAGGCGAGGGGATGCGGCGGCAATGTCGTCGACGTTCTTCACACCCTCGGCTGTCTCGAGGATCGCGTGAACAAGGATCGGCCTGGTCAGGCCGTGCTTCGCCTCAAGCTGCGCAAGCAGCTGATCGATGTAGTGGATGTCCCAAGGCCCCTCCACCTTGGGAAGCATGATGACGTCCAGGCGGTCGCCGACTTCGGCGACGATCTCGGTGACATCGTCCAGCATCCAGGGCGAGTTCAGCGCATTGATGCGCGTCCACAGGCCGGTTGAGCCGAAGTCGTTGTCGAGCGCCATCTTGATGAAGCCGCGCCGCGCATCAGCCTTCGCTTCGGCGGGAATCGCGTCCTCCAGATTGCCGAGGATCACGTCGACCTGCGTGACGAGCTCCGGGACCTTCGCGCGCACCTTCTCGATGTGAGGCGGCACGAAGTGGATCATCCGCTCGAGACGCAGCGGCAACTCGCGGATCGGGGCAGGGGCTCCCAGAGCGAGCGGTTGAAAGAATCGGCGCGGCAGCTTCATGCCCTGTCTCCTGAAACGCAAGTGGATCGTTTTCCCTCCAATAGCAGGGTGTTCTCCCGGGGGTAAGGATTCGATAGCCGCATTGCCGCATTGCGCCTGTTGCCCCGAGACCGCGCGTCGATCTACCCTCCGGGTCCATTCCTGCTCCATCCACCAGCCATGGAGACGCCCGCATGTCCGACCTCGTCGGGCTTCTCGACCTCATCGCGCCGTTTTTCGGGCTGATCGCGATCGGCTTCGCATGCGCGAAGATCGTGAAGCTCCAGAAGTCGGGGCTGCTCTGGATGCAATTTTTCCTGATCTACGTCGCGCTGCCCTGCCTCTTCTTTCGGCTGATCGCCGACAAGCCGTTGGAGGAACTGACCAACTGGCCCTACATCATGGGGACCACGCTCTCGACCTATTGCGCCTTCGCGTTGGCCTTCACCCTCGGGATGTGGCACACGCGCGACATGCCCCAATCCGTGATGCAGGGGGTCGCCGGCTCCTATTCGAATATCGGCTATATGGGGCCGCCCCTGATCCTCGCCGCCCTCGGCCCGGCGGCGAGCGCCCCGGTGGTTCTCATCTTCGTCTTCGACAATCTTCTGCTTTTCTCACTTATCCCCCTTCTGATGGCCGTCGCGGGCGTCGAGAGCAAGGGGCCGCTGGCGACGGTCGGGGGAGTTGCCTGGAAGGTCGTCACGCACCCTTTCAACCTGGCGACGCTGATCGGCGTTTTCTTCAGCTATTTCAGCCTGAGCCTGCCTACGGCCCTCGACACGATGACCCTCTGGCTCTCGAACGCCGCAGCGCCCGCGGCCCTCTTTCTTCTCGGCGTGTCGGTGGCGCTCAGTCCGATGGGGAAGATGCCGGCGGAGGTGCCGGGGCTGATCTTCATCAAGCTCATTCTGCACCCCCTGCTGATCTGGATGCTGCTCTCCGCCATCGGCGACTTCGATCCGATCTGGGTCTATGCCGCGATCGTGATGGCCGCGCTTCCGCCCGCGATGAACATCTTCGTCATCTCGACCCAGTACGGCGTGGGGGTGGAGCGCGCCTCGGCCTGCGTGCTTCTCGGCACGATCGTCTCCGTTTTCACGCTGACGGCTTTTCTCTGGTTCATCAAGACCGGCAGGCTGCCGCACGATCTCTTTCCGACGTGACGATGCGCCACCGTGCGAAATACGTGAGCGCAGGATCAGGGGATCGGAGGATCACAGGATCGGGGATGATGAGAGGAAAGCGGGTGCGGCTCAGGAAACGGGCGCCGTCCGCTCCCGCCTCATCAGCTGCGGCGTGCCGATCCGCGGCGTCACCCCTTCGCGCATGACGATACGGCGAAGCGGTCCGATCCATTGCAGCGCGTGCAGGCCCGCCCCGCGCAGGAGGTCGACCGGGAGGAGGCCGGCGAGAAGCGTGCGGTTGAGCATGTCGACGCCCGCAGTGCGTATCCGGACATCCAGTCGGCGGCTGCGCTCATAGCGCCTCAGCGGCTCTTCCGAACCAATATCCTGGCCGCGACCCGATGCTTCGACGACAACATCGCGCAGGGCCGCGACGTCGCGGAACCCGAGATTCAGCCCCTGCGCGCCGATCGGCGGAAAGACGTGGGCCGCCTCGCCGACGAGAGCAAGGCGTGCGGCGTGGAACCTGTCGACCGAAAGGCCGGTCATCGGCACGAGACCGCGTGGCCCGTCGATCTGCATTCGCCCGAGCAAGGAATGCGCCTGCCGCTCGATCGCGGCTGCAAGCGACGCATCGTCGTAGTGGCTCATGTGTTTGGCGGCGGTGGCATCCGTCACCCAGACGAGGCTTGAACGCCGGCCGGGCAGGGGGACCAGGGTGAAGGGGCCGTGGCGGGTGTGAAATTCCGTCGATGTGTCACGGTGATCCTTCTCATGGGAGAGGATGGTCGTCAGCGCCGATTGCGGATAGCGCCACTCGCGCGTCCTGATCCCGGAGGCTTCGCGCAGTCGCGACTTTCGTCCATCAGCCGCCACGAGGAGCGACGCCGCAAGCGTGGCGCCGTCCGAAAGGCGCACCGTGATCCTGTGATCGGCTGATCCTCCGCTCTCGGTATCCTGGTATCCTGTCGATAGCGCATTGGCCTCGAATATCAGGAGATCCGGCCGCTTGCGGGCGGCAGCGGCAAGTATCTCCACGAGGGACGCGTTCTCCACATTCCAGCCGAACGCATCGAGACCGATTTCGCGGGAGGTGAAGGAGACCGCCGGGGCGCGAAACAGGTTCGGCGTGTCGTCGATGATCCGCATGACCTCGAGCGGCGCGGCGAGCGGCTCGATCTCGTCCCAAACACCGAGCGCCTCGAGGAAACGGACCGATCCGTCGAGGAGCGCGACCGTGCGGCCATCCCGGCGCGCCTCCGCCTTGCCGACGAGCGCGACCCGGTAGCCTTCGCGCTCGAAGGCCAGCGCAGCGGCAAGACCGGCGGCTCCCGCTCCAACGATGCAGATGTCGAAATGATGCTCGGACATGGCACTCAATATCGGCAAATCCCGCCGGAAGGAAATAGGGCGGACGCGCATTTGCTTTCGATCAATGCGCAGCTCATTCTTCCCGGCGACAAGAGCCGTGCAGAAGCCAACGGATTGCGCATGACCATCGTCGAGACTTTGCGGCGCCCCCTGCCGGTTGCGATGGGGACCATTGTCGTCCTCACCTTCATAGGCTGGACCGTCTTGCTCGCCGAGGCGCTCGCCCGCGGCGGCGGCGTGGACGCGTTCATGGAGGCGCTCTGCACGCCTGCGGAGCTGCTCGGCGCGGCATCGCTCGGGGAGGCCATGCAGCGCATGGCGCTGTCGATCGGCATCTGGATCGCGATGAGCGTCGCGATGATGCTGCCGACCGCAAGCTTGCTGATCGTCGGATTTGCGGATCGCGTCGAGACGCTCCGCGCGCAGGGTGCGCCCGCAGCATCGCCGATCGCCCTCGCGGCTGGCTATCTTCTCGTCTGGGCCGTCGTTTCAGCTCTTGCCGCAGTGGCGCAGACGGGGATGTCAATGGCCGTGGCGGGCATGGCGATCCCCGATTCCTTTCTCACGATCCTCGCCGGAATGGTGATCGGAGGGGCCGGTTTCTACCAGTTCTCCGGGTTGAAGCGCGTCTGCCTGATCACGATCCGGCATCCATTCGCGCCGGGCGCGGACGACATGTTCACGAACAACGATTCGGCGTTCCGCCTCGGTCTGGCGCAGGGAATGCACTGCGTCGGGTGCTGCTGGGCGCTGATGGGGGTTCTGGTCGTGGTTGGCGCGATGAACATCGTCTGGATGGCTGTCCTGGCTGCGATCATGGCGGCGGAGAAGATGAGCGCATCGGAGCGCCTGCCGCGGCTCATCGGCCTGTCGCTCATCGCCGCCGGCGCGGCGCTCTCCGTCAGCGCGATCGGGCTCCAGCCCCTTCTCGAAAGCTTTCGCGGCTAGCCGGCGAGGGCGGCCTCCCGGGCGCGGGCGGCGTCGGGAGCATAGCGCACGAGCGGCGGTCGCAGCCCGCCTCGCGCCAGCATGCGACGGACGTCCCGGTTGGCTCCAGCGAAAAAAACCTGTGAATTCTGTCGCTTGGCATGCCGGATGAATGTCATGAGTGAGCCGGCAGCCGAAGTGTCCGCGAACGGGACCTCGGAGAAATCCAGAATGATGACCGGCGGGAAGCCGCCGATACGCTCGAAGGCGCTCGCGATCGTGGATGACGCCCCAAAGAAGATCGGGCCATTGATCCGGTAAAGCATGACACCGTCGGATGCCTCATCGGGCGCGCCGTTGCCCTCGGCGTCTGGCGCATCGCGCATCCCGCGGTCGACGTGAACAAGCGTCGCCATCCGGTGCATGAAGAGGAGGGAGCCGAGGACCACGCCGACGAATATCCCCGTCATCAGGTCGCGAAAGACCGTGAGCAGGAAGGTCGCGAGGAGAACGACGGCCTCGGCGCGCGAGCGCATCAGGATCGCCCCGAATTCGTGCTTCTCCGCCATGTTCCAGGCCACGACCATCAGGAGGCCGGCAAGCGCCGCAAGCGGGATGTAGGAGGCAAGCGGCGCCGCCAGCATCATGAAGGCCAGCAGAAACAGGGAGTGCAGCATGCCGGCGACCGGCCCGACCGCACCCGCCCGGATGTTCGTCGCGGTCCTGGCGATCGTACCGGTGACCGCAATTCCTCCGAACAGGGAGGACGCCATGTTCGCGACGCCCTGTGCGACGAGTTCGGAATTGGAGCGGTGCCTCCGCCCGGTCATTCCATCGGCGACCACGGCGGATAAGAGGGATTCGATGCCGCCGAGGAAAGCGATCGAAAACGCATCCGGCAGCAGCTCGATGACCCGCCCCGGACTCACCGCCGGCAGCCGGGGCGCCGGAAGGCCTTCCGGGATACCGCCGAAACGCGTGCCGATCGTCTCGATCGGCAGATCAAGCAGCGCCGCCACAAAGGCCGCGCCGACCACCGCGACGAGCATTCCGGGCGCCGTCGGACGCAGGCGCTTGAGGCCGAGGATGACCAGAATGGTCGCGAAGCCAAGAGCGACGGCCGACGGCGAGACGGTCTCATAGGCGCGGGCAAGCGACTGGATCTTCTCGACGATCTCCCCCGGCTCCGCTCCGTCGAGACGCAGGCCGAAAAGATCCCGCAACTGGCTGGCGAAGATGATGACGGCGATCCCGGCGGTAAAGCCGACCGTGACAGGGTGGGGGATGTACTTGATGTAGGTCCCAAGCCGAAGCATTCCGACAAGCGCAAGGATGATCCCAGCCATGAAGGTCGCCAGAAGGAAACCGTCGACACCCTCCCTGGCGACGATCGCCGCGACGAGGACGATGAATGCGCCCGCGGGGCCGCCAATCTGGAAACGACTCCCGCCCATGAGGGAGACAATGAATCCGCCGATGATGGCGGCGTACAGGCCGCGGTCCGGCGACACGCCTGATGCAATGGCGATCGCCATCGACAGGGGAAGCGCGACGATCGCGACCGTCAATCCGGCCAAAACGTCCTTGCGGAGATGCGAGAAGCCATAGCCCTCGCGCAGGACCGTCACGAGCTTGGGCGTGAAAAGCTCTCGGAAGGTTGGTTCACCCGGTGTTTCGCGGCTGCGCGGCTTCATTTCACATACTCTTTATGTGAATATTGATATAGGCTTGCCGCGCGCCGTTTGCCTGTGTTCTTTTGCTAAAAACACATGGGTTCGGCGTTGCCGTTGGTCTCGCCGGGAACCTATGATCTCTCAACAAGAAATGCAGGAGGTTTCCACATGCCCAAGGCGATTCGCGTTCACGCTCACGGCGGCCCCGAAGTCATGCGCTACGAGGATGTCGAGGTGGGCGAGCCGGGGCCGGGGCAGATCCGCGTCAGGCACACCGCCATCGGCGTGAATTTCATCGACACCTATTTCCGGACGGGGCTGTACAAGGCCCCGGAGATGCCTTTCACGCCCGGAAACGAGGGTGCGGGCATAGTCGAGGCGGTCGGCCCCGATGTTTCGGAGGTGCAGGCCGGCGACCGCGTGGCGTATGCGGGAACGCTGGGCTCCTACGCCGAAATGCGGGTCATGCCCGCTGCCACGGTCGTCAAGATACCCGAGGGCGTGAGCGACGAGACGGCTGCCGCAATGATGCTCAAGGGGATGACCGCTCAGTATCTCCTGCGCCGTACGCACAGGGTCAAGAAGGGCGACGTGATCCTCTTCCATGCTGCAGCCGGCGGCGTCGGCCTGATTGCGTGCCAATGGGCGAAGCATCTGGGAGCTACCGTGATCGGAACCGTGGGATCGCGCGAGAAAGGCGAGCTCGCCATGGCGAACGGCTGCGACCACGTGATCTACTACCGGGAGGAGGATTTCCCGGCCCGCGTGAAGGAAATCACCAACGGCGCGCTCTGCGACGTGGTTTATGACGGCGTCGGAAAGGCGACCTTTCCCGCCTCGCTTGACTGCCTGCGTCCTTTCGGCCTGTTCGCGAGCTTCGGAAACGCCTCCGGCGCGGTCGAAGCCTTCAATCTCGGTCTCCTGGCGCAAAAGGGCTCGCTTTTCGCGACCCGCCCGACGCTGTTCACCCACATCGCGAAGCGCGCCGACCTCGAGGAGGTTGCCGGCGATCTGTTCGACGTCGTGGCCAGCGGCGCGGTGAAGATCCCCGTTCACGCCCGCGCGAAGCTCAGCGATGTGGCTGAGGTGCATCGGGCGCTCGAGGCGCGCGAGACGACCGGCGCCACGATCATGACGCCTTGAGATAGAGGGAAGCGTGCGCGACGACCCGCAAGCGAATGACGCGCCGCTCGTCGAGCTGCTCGGCATCTCGAAGCGTTACGGCAACCTCCTCGCCAATGACGGCATCGACCTGAGGATTGCCCCTGGCGAAATCCACGCGCTCCTGGGAGAAAACGGCGCGGGAAAATCGACGCTGGTCAAGATCCTCTACGGGGTCATCGAGCCCAGCGCGGGCGAAGTCAGGTGGAGGGGAACGCCTGTCGAGATTTCTTCACCGAAGGTCGCAAGAAGTCTCGGCATCGGAATGGTTTTCCAGCACTTTTCCCTGTTCGAAGAGATGACCGTCGCCGAGAACGTCGCCGTTGCGCTCGATGGCGCCGGCTTCGGCGAGGTGCGGGAGCGGCTGGCCGAGGTGAGCAACGGCTACGGCCTGGCTCTCGAGCCGGATCGTCATGTCTGGACGCTCTCGGCGGGTGAGCGGCAGCGGATCGAGATCGTCCGGTGTCTCCTGCAAGACCCCCAGCTGATCGTGCTCGACGAGCCGACCTCGGTGCTGAGCCCCCAGGAGAGCGAGAAGTTGTTCGATACCCTCGGCCGCCTCGCGGGCGAGGGGCGCGCCATTCTCTACATCTCGCACAAGCTGGAGGAGGTCCGGCGTCTCTGCCGAAGCGCAACCGTCCTTCGCGGGGGCAAGGTGGTGGCGACCATCGATCCGAAGGCGAAGAGCGCGCGCGAGATCGCGGCGCTGATGGTGGGTGCGGAGGTGGGCGATGTTCGTCCCCATGCGACGGATGATGCGGGCGAAATTTTTCTCCAGATCCAGAACCTGAGCCTCCCGAGCGAAGTCGTACACGGACGAGCGCTCCATGACATCGACCTCGCCGTTCGCGCGGGCGAGGTGGTCGGGATCGCGGGGATCGCCGGAAACGGCCAGGGCGAGCTCTTCGCGGCGATCTCCGGCGAGCGCCTGAGCGCTGATGCGGGGCAGATCGTCATGGGGGACCGCGCGGTCGGACGCCTGGGGATCGACGCGCGCCGGAAGCTCGGAGCCGCCTTCGTGCCGGAGGAGCGGCTCGGACATGCGGCAGTGCCGGGTCACGGCCTCGGCGACAATGTCGTGCTTTCGCACCACGCGGTGGGCGAAACCGTCAGAGCCGGGTTCGTGTCGTTCGACCGGGCCCGCCGGGTCGCGGCGGATATCATCCGCGACTTCGACGTTCGCACCCCCGGCACGAATGCGCAGGCGCGAAAGCTGTCGGGCGGAAACCTGCAGAAATTCGTCGTGGGGCGGGAAATCCTGCGCTCGCCGAAACTCCTCGTCGTGGACCAGCCGACGTGGGGGGTCGACGCCGGCGCCGCGCGGCTGATCCGCCAGGCGCTCATCGATCTTGCCTCGAGCGGAGCGGCGGTGCTCGTGATAAGCCAGGACCTGGACGAACTCTTCGCGATCGCGGATCGTCTCGCCGTCATCCACGAGGGACGCATCAGCGTAACGCGACCGGCTCGGGAGTGGACGCGCGAGGCGGTCGGGCTCGAAATGATGGGGGTGGAGCCGAGCGATGCGCATTGAACTGGTTCCGCGGCCCGCTCCGAAGGCCTGGGCCCGCGCGCTGGCGCCAGTCGCCGCCCTGCTGGTTTCATTCGCCATCGCTGGCTTGGTGATCTGGCTGCTGGGACGATCGCCCGTCGCTGCCTTCAACGTCTATCTTCGCGACCCGCTGACGGATGCCTGGTCCCTGCGCGAGATGATCGTCAAGGCGACTCCGCTGATCCTGATCGCAATCGGACTGTCCTATTGCTTTCGCGCCAATATCTGGAATATCGGCGCCGAGGGGCAGTTTGTGATGGGGGCGGTCCTGGGCTCCTGGCTGGCGCTTGCCATTCACGAAACCGGCGCGGGCGCGTGGGTGATATGGGCAATGATGCTGCTCGGCATCCTCGGCGGGGCGCTCTACGGGCTCATTCCTGCGATGCTGAAGGTCCGCTTCGGCGTAAGCGAGATCCTGACCTCGCTGTTTCTGGTCTACGTCGCCCAGCTCTTCCTCGATTATCTCGCGCGCGGGCCATGGCGGGATCCGCGCGGCTTCAACTTTCCGCAATCCGTCACCTTCGACGCCGCGGCGACGCTGCCGACATTGTTCGGGACGGGGAGGGTGCATCTGGGGGCCGTATTCGCCCTCATCGCAGTCCTCGTCACGGTCGTCGTCCTCGGCAAGACCCTATTCGGGTACCGGTTGCGCGTGAGCGGAGAGGCGCCCCGCGCTGCCCGTTTCGCAGGCTTCAGCCAGGGGCGCACGACATTGCTCGTCTTCGCGATTTCGGGGGGGCTGGCAGGGCTCGCCGGGATCGCGGAAGTCTCGGGGCAGATCCGGCAGATCATTCCGACGATCTCGCCCGGTTACGGGTTCACCGCGATCACCGTGGCCTTTCTCGGCCGCCTCAATCCCCTCGGCATCCTTGCGGCAGGCCTTGTGATGGCGCTCATTCTCATCGGCGGCGAGAACGCGCAGATCATGCTCCGGCTGCCGCTCGATCTGACGGTGGCGTTCCAGGGGCTGGTCCTTCTCTGCGTCCTCTCGGCGGACGCCCTGGTGACCTACCGCATCCGCATCGTTACCGCCGGAGCGCACGCATGACGACGTTCGAAGCGATCCTCTTCACGATCGTGACGGCCTCCACGCCGCTTCTGATCGCCGCGATCGGCGAGCTCGTGGCGGAAAGGGCAGGTGTTCTCAATCTCGGGGTCGAGGGCATGATGGCGATGGGCGCCGTCAGCGCGTTCGCCGGGGCGATCGTCTTTGATTCGACCCTCATCGGGATTGCCCTGGGGATGATCGCGGGGGCGTTGATGGCCGCTCTTTTCGGTCTCGTCGTTCTCGGCTTCGCCGCGAACCAGGTGGGCGCCGGCCTCGCCTTGACGATCCTTGGCCTCGGACTATCAGGTTTGATCGGAGCGCCTTTCGTCGGCGCGCGGCGCGATCCGATCGCGCGGTTCGAGATTCCGTATCTTTCCGATCTTCCGATTATCGGCCGGGCGGTCTTCAGCCAGGATCTCTTCGTCTATTTCTCAATCCTCCTCGTCGTCGCCGTCGCATTCTTCCTGATGCGAACCCGCCCTGGGCTGACCCTGCGCTCCGTTGGCGAGAACCATGCCTCCGCGCATTCGCTGGGGCTGCCCGTGCTCAAGGTCCGCTTCCTAGCCGTCGTGTTCGGAGGCGTCTGCGCGGGGCTCGCCGGCGCTTATCTTTCGCTCGTCTACACGCGCTTCTGGGCGCCTAACATGACCGCCGGGCGCGGCTGGATCGCCGTTGCCCTCGTCGTGTTCGCGGCTTGGCGTCCTGGCTGGGCGCTTGTCGGCGCCTATATCTTCGGAGCGGCGACGGTGCTGCAGCTTCATGCCCAGGCGGCGCAGTTCGGGCTGCCATCGCAGTTCCTGTCGGCGGTTCCATACCTGGCGACGATCATCGCCCTCGTGATCCTTTCCGCCCGTCGCGGAACGGTGATTGGCGCGCCCGGTTCGCTCGGGCTGCCCTTCGTGCCGGAACGGTGACCAAGATGCCGGAAAACAGGGCGGAATGCCGCATGAACAGGCATCCGTCGATGCGGTAAGTCGCTGAAAATCATTGATTTCCTCGGATTGCGAAACGCGAGCCGAGATGTCACTCTACGCCTGTCAACGATGAACAAGGGGACGTCATGAGAAGAAGGGGATTCATTGCCGCCACGGCTATCGCGGTGGCGCTGGGCATGGGCAGCATCGGCGCGCAGGCGCAGGGGCAGGACAAGGTGAAGGTCGGCTTCATCTATGTCGGGCCGATCGGCGATCATGGCTGGAGCTACCAGCATGATCAGGGTCGCCTTGCCCTTGAGGAAGCCTTCGGGGATCGCGTCGAGACGACGTATGTCGAAAGTGTTCCGGAGTCGGATTCGGAGCGGGCGATCGAGCAACTCGCGCGGACTGGCCACGACATCATCTTCACGACCTCTTTCGGCTTCATGGAGCCGACCTTGCGTGTCGCGGCGCGCTATCCGGACGTGAAGTTCGAGCACGCGACTGGCTACAAGCGGGCGGACAACCTGGCGACCTATGCGGCGCGATTCCACGAAGGCCGCTACATCATCGGGCAGATCGCGGCGAAGATGTCGGAAAGCGGCGTCATTGGCTATGTTGGCGCATTCCCGATTCCGGAGGTGATCGCCGGGATCAACGCTTTCATGCTCGGGGCGCAATCAGTCGATCCGGACATCGAGCTCAAGGTCGTCTGGGTGAATTCGTGGTATGACCCGGCGCGGGAGGCCGATGCCGCCAAGGCCTTGCTCGATCAGGGTGTCGACGTCATCACCCAGCATACCGACAGCCCCGCGCCGCTGCAGACGGCGGAAGAGCGCGGAAAGCTCGGCTTCGGGCAGGCGTCGGATATGGAGAATTTCGCGCCAAACGCCCAACTCACCGCCATCATCGACAACTGGAACGACTATTATATCGAGCGTGTCCAGGCGGTTCTGGACGGAACCTGGGAATCGACCGACGTATGGGGAGGGCTCGATTCAGGGATGGTCGAGATGGCCGCTTACAAGAACATGCCGGATGACGTCCGCGAGATGGCCGAAGCGACGGAAGAAGCGATCCGCACCGGCGAACTCAACCCCTTCGCGTGCCCGGTCTTCAAGCAGGACGGCAGCGAAGTCCCCTGCGAGGGCGACGGCGCGCTCTCCGACGGACAGGTGCTCGGCATGGACTTCTACGTCAAGGGGATCGAGGATCGGCTGCCGAACTGATCCGGAGCCTCGACCTTTCGCAATCACATGATCAGGGGATCCCGGCATCAAGGGATCCCCTTTTTCGTCATATGAAGGCCGAGGCGGCGGCCGCTATTTCGACCGATCCGGCTCGCCCGTCGCGATCGGAGTGTCGTCGCGCGATGCCCATTCGGACCACGAGCCGTCATAGAGCGCCTTCGGGGGATGGCCGATCTTGGCGAAGGCGAGCGACAGGATCGCGGCGGAAACCCCGGAGCCGCAAGTGGTGATCACCGGCCGGCTGGTATCGATATTGTGGCGCTCGAGCGCGGAGCGGATCGAGTCAGCATCACGCAGGCGGCCGCGGGAGACGATCTCCGAGAAGGGGAGATTGAGGCTCCCCGGCATGTGTCCCGAAGGCAATCCCGGCCGCGGCTCCGGCGCCTCCCCCCGGAAGCGTTCTGCGGAACGGGCGTCGACCACCTGAACCCCGGGATCGGCGAGGGCGCGACGAATATCGCCGAGATCGGCCACGGCGGAATGATCGAAGCGCGCCGTGAAGGTCCGGCGAGACCGCGCGCGGGCAGGGCCCTCCTCAATGGCGAAGCCCTTTTCCTTCCAGGCGGGAAACCCGCCATCCAGGATCACCACATCGGTCGCGCCGAAGATCTTGAATGTCCACCAGACGCGCGGCGCGGAGAAGATGCCGGCCCCGTCGTAAACGACTATGCGCATGCCGTCGCCGATGCCCATCGCCCCCACTTCAGAGGCAAAAAACGATGGATCTGGAAGCATGTGAGGCAGATCGCTCGACTTGTCCTTGATCGCGTCGATATCAAACCGGATCGCTCCCGGAATATGCCCCGCGACGAATTCGGCATCCGCATCGCGGTTCATGGTCGAAAGGTAATATGAAGCGTCCACGACGACGAGATCCGGCGCATCGAGATGCTCCAGAAGCCATTCCGGCGTGACGAACGGGTCCTCGGACTGCCCATTGTTGCTCATTCGTCTTCTCCCGATGCGCTGCGCGACGCGCTTCTGCACTCCGCTCAGTCGAGGGCTATTCGCACGCGCCTGTTCTGCTTGCCCTTCTTCTGGATGTCGGTGACGCGCACCGAGCCGATCTCCGAGGTGTCCCGCACATGCGTTCCGCCGCAGGGCTGCAGGTCGATTCCCTCGATTTCGATCAGGCGCACGCGGCCGGAGCCACGCGGAGGCTTGACCGACATCGTCTTGACGAGGCCGGGATTCTGATCGAGCTCTTCATCCGTGATCCACCTCTCGGTGACCGGCGCGGCGCGGGCGACGAGCGCATTGAGCTCCGCTGTAATGGCGTCCTTGTCGAGCCCGGCGTCCTGGATGTCGAAGTCGAGGCGTCCGTCGCCGGTGCCGATCGCGCCGCCGGTGACGGGGTAGGGGAGGACGACCGACAGGAGATGCAGCGCTGTATGGACGCGCATGCGCGCAAGGCGCGGCTCCCATTCCAGGATCGCGGTGACGCGCTGGCCCTGACGTAGCGCAGGCTCGCCTTCTGCGGGGACGTGAACGATCCGCGTGCGGTCCTGATCATAGACGGTCGTCGCAATGCGAACCTCGGTTCCGTCTTCAGCGCGTAGCAAGCCGGTATCGCCCGGCTGTCCGCCGCCTTGTGGATAGAAGACCGTAGCGTCAAGGATGTAGCCCTCGTCCGCAACTTCCGTGATCGTCGCCTCGCATTCGCGCCGGTAGGCATCTTCGCGGAACAGCTTTTCCGTCAACCTCTTGTCCTCGTCTCGGAATGACTTGAGCGCCGACGGTAGAAGCCGCCGGGCGCAGGCGCAAGCGAGCTCTGGTCCGAGACTGGATGAGGAGTTCTGCGTAGGCCGGAATTTTCCGGTTTGACTGACGGTTCTTTTTCTCCAATTGTCCGCCTGCGCTCCGCTATGCCATTGATCCGGTTGTGAGTCGGGCGCGTAAGCTGGTGTGAGCAGGCGGATGGGCCGGCGACACTGGATCAGGTGGTGTAGGTGACGGTGGATACGAGCGGAAACGTGCAGGAGAACGCTCTCGATACGCTTCTCGCGACCTACGCGAGAGGGGGATTAAGCGCGCCCATGCATGCCTTGGTGGCCAGCCACCTCGCCATCCGGCCCGAGAACCGCAGTTTCGTGGCGACACTCGAGGAAGCCGGGGCGTCGGAACTCCTGAACGCGCCTGTGATTCCGCTGGAGCGCCGCGATGAGCGGCTGGCGCGCATCTTCGAGTCTCCCCTGGAAGAGACGCCCAGCCCGGCGGTAAGGAAGTTTCACGACCCGGTCTTGCCGCACCCGCTGGCGCGATATCTCGGTCGTGGTCTCGCGGACGTTCCCTGGCGAACTCTTCTCCCCGGCGTGAAGGAGTTCCGCGTCGAGGACAACGAGGACGGCGAGGCGACCCTCTACTGGATCCGCGCGGGTCGCAAGATGCCCTCTCATACGCACGAGGGTTCGGAATTCACGCTCGTCCTGAAGGGCGCCTTCAGCGACATGAACGGACATTACGGCCGAGGCGACATTGCCATCGCGGACATGGACGTGGACCACCGGCCGATTGCCGACGAAGGCGAGGATTGCTTCTGCTTCGCGGTAACGGACGCCCCGCTTCGCCTGACCGGGCCGATCGGACGCATCGTCCAGCGGCTGTTCAAGGGCTGAGCGGGTTCCGCCTTACGGCTTCGCGAAGACGATCTGCCTCACGTCAATGTTGTTTGTTGCGAAACCGACTTCGCAATAGGTCAGGTAGTATTCCCACAACCTGCGGAACCTGTCATCGAAGCCCAAATTCTCGATGGTCGGCCAGGCCTGCAGGAAACGATCCCGCCAAAGCGACAGAGTGCGCGCATAGTCGCTCGCGTAGCCTTCGTCAGAAAGGATCGGGAGCTGGAAGCGCGAGCTCAGCTCTGTCAGGATGCTGTTCGAAGGCAGCATCCCGCCGGGGAAGACGTACCGCCTGATGAAATCGATCTCGCGCCTGTATCCCGCGAATGCTTCGTCGCGGATCGTGATGAGCTGGAGTCCAGCCCTGCCGCCCGAGACGAGGCGGTCGCGCATCTGGCGGAAGAACGTATCCCAGTATGCCTCGCCAACCGCCTCGAACATCTCGATCGAGACAATCCGGTCGTAGACGCCCGCTTCGTCGCGATAATCGCGCATCGAAATCTCGACCCTGTCCCCCAGCCCCGCTTCCTGTATGCGGCGGCTGGCGAAGTCATGCTGCTCCTGCGAGATGGTCAGGCCGGTCACGCGGCATCCGATTTCTCGCGCGGCGTACTCCGCGAAACCGCCCCAGCCACAGCCGATCTCCAGCACGTGATCAGAGGCGCGGATCTCCGATTTCTCCGCGAGCCGCTGGTATTTCCGCCGCTGCGCGCTCTCGAGATCATTGTCGCCCTGATCAAAGATCGCCGAGGAATAGGTCATCGAGCGGTCGAGCCATGCCTCATAGAAGGCGTTGCCGAGATCATAATGCGCGTGGATGTTCCGCTTCGCCCCGAGCTTCGTGTTCCTGTTGAGGAAATGCCGGAGACGCTGCCAGATGCGCAGGATCGGGCGCCCCGGGACGAGCCGCGTGCCGGATTTCTGATTGGCAGCGAGGAGGAGCATGAGCGTCGCGAGATCCGGCGTGTCCCATTCCCGTCGGAGATAACCCTCCGCGAAGCCGAGATCGCCGCCGATGATCAGGCGTCGGACAAAGACGGGATTGCGGATCACCATTTGCGCATGCGGGGTCGGCGTATCGCCCTTGAAGCGCAGAACATGCCCCGCCGGCGTCTTCACATCCAGCGTACCCACTTTGAAACGCGAGGCGATGCGGCACAGAAGCCGCAGTGGGAAGGGAAGCTCGCCAATAATTTCCTTGAGATTATCAGGTGTTACGACCCTCGGCTGACTGTCGAGCATTGCGGTGGTCATCGCGCGCGCTCCCAACTCCAGAGAATACTCCGGCTCACCCCCCTCGGTTCCTCTCCGGGTGGGGGTGCACCCTGACGCCCTTTAGCAGGAGACGCACGGCTTCAAAGTGAATGCCAAAAATCACCTTGAGCGTCACCAGGGGCAGCGAAACAAGGGTCCTCAAGATGTTGAAACCTGTCAAGATCCGGCGATTCCCCTCCAGCGCGGTACTCAGGATTGCGCCGTCCTCGTCATGTTCGACGATTCGGAGCAGGAGGCTCTCCCCCGGAGCGGTTACGCTGAACCGGTAATCCAGATTCATCGGCAGGAAGGGGGAGACGTGGAACGCCTTCCTCGTCGTGTGCCGAAGCCGTGCCCCTGCCTCGCTCGCCGCTGCGACATAGCAGTGCCGCTCTCCAAAGGTGTTCCGCACTTCGTAGAGAGCGCCGCGAAGTTCTCCCGAGGGATCGACGGCATAGAAGATCGATATCGGGTTGAACGCGTAACCGAGAACGCGGGGCAGGCACAGAAGCAGGATACGGCAGCCCTCCAGATTCACGCCGTGAGCCGCGAAGAGCCGGCGCGCCCGGTCAGGAAGCGTCCCGGCGAGATCGGGGCGGACGAGGAGATGGTCGTCCGGGCGAAAGCTGAGCAGATTGAAGCGATTGATCGACATCAGCCGCGACAGTCGACCGGCTTCGTCAAGCCGGTCCAGGTCAAGCAGGATCATGAAAACGCGATAGATGAACCTGTGCGGCTTCGGTTTGATCCGCGCATGCATCACCTTTCCGACGAACAGCGCGGCAGGAGCGCTTCGCGCCTCGTCGACCGCGTCCATTAGCCTATTCCGCCGCCTGGAGGAGCTGTCTGCGGCTGAGCCGCCATGGGATTTCAGCACCCAGGGCCTCTGCGACTGACAGCCCGGACAGGAGGCCATCTTCGTGGAACCCGAATCGCGTCCAGGCGCCGCAGAACCAGAGGCGGTCGCGCCCCTGGATATCCGGCAGCGCCGCCTGCGCCGCAAGGGCTCGCTCGTCGAACATCGGATGCTCGTAGCTGAAACGGGCGAATGTCAGTTCGGGGCGGGGAGGGCGGGGAGGGTTGAGACTGACGAAAAGAGGGAAGCTCTCGTCGATCCCCTGCAGGGCATTCATCCAGTAGGTTACGGCGACCTGCTCGACCGGACCATTGAATACGTTCCACGACGCCCAGGCCGATCTCCTCGCGGGCATGAGCGATGCGTCCCGGTGGAGAACGACCTCGTTCGCGCTATACTTGACGGCGGCAAGAAGCGCGCGCTCACGCTCACTGGCGTCTCCGATGATCGCGAGCGACTGGTCGCTGTGACAGGCCATGACCACTTCATCGAAACGCCACCGGCGTCCGTCGACAGCCGCCACCAACACGCCATCGTCATCCCGGGCGACCTGCGCGATGGGCGTATCGAGACGCAGCGCCGTGTTCATCGTCCGCATCATCGCGTCGACATAGGCGCGGCTTCCGCCCTTGACCGTGCGCCAGACGGGCCGCGAGAGCCTCATGAGGCGATGATTTTCGAAGAAGGAGAGAAACGTCTCAGCCGGAAAATCCCGCAGCTTTCCCGGCGGCATCGACCAGATCGCCGAGCCCATGGCGATGACGTATTCGTCCTTGAACCGCCGGGAAAATCCACCCTGATCAAGATACTGTCCCAGGGAAAGGCCGGCCAGCCGCCCCTCGTGAAGATCCGCAACGCCCATGCGGTTGAAGCGGATGACGTCGCGCAGAACGCGCAGATGCACGGGCGAAGGAATGCCGGCGCGCACGGAAACCCGCCCGCCGAAAAAATCCGCCGGACGGCTCGTCCAGGCTAGCGCTCCTTCGCGGTCCGAGACAGAGAAGCTCATGTCGGACGGCTGCGTCTCGACATTCAGGTGGGCGAGAAGACGGGTGAAATTCGGATAATTCGGCTCGTTGTAGACGATGAAACCGGTATCGACCGGCAGGACGGCGCCGTCATAATCGACGTCGATCGTCGCGCTGTGGCCGCCAGGTCGGGGTGACGCTTCGAAAAGGGTGACATCATGATCGGACCCGTTCACGAGCGCCCAGGCCGCCCCGTTGCCGGCGATGCCAGAGCCGATCACGGCAATACGCTTCTTCAAATGCACCACCTCTACTGACGCATCAGGCCGACGGCCCGCTCTCCGACTTCATGCGTTCGAACGCTGCCATGGCCCGCTGACGGCCCTCGGCATGCGCCACGATGGGAAGCGGATAAGTCTCACCGAGTTTTACTCCCGATGATTCTAGCACGGACGCTGACGCCTCCCACGGCCGATGTATCACAGAACTTGGCAATCCGGCGATTTCTGGCACCCACCTTCGGACGTAGTCACCGTTCGGATCGAACTTTTCGCCCTGCATGACCGGATTGAAGATCCGATAATAGGGTGCCGCATCCGCGCCCGATCCCGCTACCCATTGCCAGCTCGCGGCGTTGTTCGCCGGATCGGCATCGACGAGCGTATCCCAGAACCATTTCTCGCCATGACGCCAGTCGATCAACAGGTGCTTGATCAGGAAGGACGCCGTCACCATGCGGATCCGGTTATGCATGAACCCGGTGCGCCAGAGTTGCCGCATGCCCGCGTCCACGAGGGGATAGCCCGTCCGGCCGCGCTGCCATGCGGCAAGGCCCTTTGCGTCGTCTCTCCATGGGAACGCGTCAAACGCACGGTTGATGTTCGTGCTGACGATCTCCCCGTTGTCGAACAGAAGTTCGTAGGAGAAATCCCGCCAGCCGAGCTCCGAGCGCAGCGATTCGAAATCCCGTTCGCTCGCAGGGCTGCGCCCCGAATCAATTGCATGCCGCGCCGCGTGGGCGACCTGTCGGGGCGTGATCTCTCCAAAATGCAGGGAGGGCGACAGTAGCGATGTCGATTCGAGGTCAGGGCGGTTCCGCATCGTCGCGTATCCCTGAAAACCATTTTCGAGGAAGGTGTAGAGGCGCTCGTGAGCGCCTTCTTCGCCCCTCGTCCAGGAAGCGCGCATCTCCTTCGCCCAGTCGGGCTTGGTTGGCTCGAGCCTCAGGGCCTCGAGCGCGACGGTGCGTTCAAGCAGGCGGGCAGGGACAGGAGCAGCGGGTAAGGAGCGCGGCGCGGGAAGCGGCTCGGACGACCGTTCAGCACGCAGGGCGGCCTTGTGAAAAGGCGTAAACACCTTGAAGGGAGTGCCCGATTTCGTCGTCAGCCGGCCGGGCTCCTGGATCAGCCGCCCCTCGAAGCTCGTCACGGCGATGCCTTCGTCGCGAAGCCTCTCCTTCAATTCGACATCGATCTGCCGTTCCGGGCCATAGCGCCTGTTCCAGAACACCTGCGAGCAGCCGGATTCCTTGATCAGCGATGGCAAGACCTCGCGCGCGGCGCCGGTGAAGAGGAGCAATCCTGCCTTGAGCGACTCAAGTTCGACGTTGAGCGCCGCAAGCGACCCGTGCAGCCACCAGCGCGAGGCGCCGCCCCGGGGCCGGACCTCGGCCGATTCCTCATCGAGAATGTAGCAGCAGAGGACAGGGCTTCCTGTCGCAGCCGCTGCGCTGAGCGCCGGATTGTCCGCGATGCGGAGATCCTCCCGAAACCAGACCAAGACAGGCGCAGTCACCAGCTCCTCCAAAAGATATCCCGACGCATGATGTAGCGCGATCGGGGGAAATGGACATGCGTGAACCGACGCGGCCAGCAGCCGCATCCCTGCGCGTCCTGCGCCGGATCATTTCAGGACGGGCGCAGAAATGCAGTTGACGCGCATCCGAGCCCCCTCTAAAAGACCGCTCCAAGGCGGCAAGCCACGGTTTGCCAGCGCTGTTCCCGGGTAGCTCAGTGGTAGAGCAAGCGGCTGTTAACCGCTTGGTCGGGGGTTCGAATCCCTCCCCGGGAGCCATACCCAGCAAGACGTTCATTATACGCTGAAGAAGTGCAGAAACCGATTAAGTGCGGGATAAGTGCGGCTTCCACAATTGCTCGCCTCACCGTCGCAGTGCGTGCGCCGCATCGTCCGCCAGTGGTTGGGTCTTCGACGCTCGAACAATCTTGGCGGGTGTCTTGCTCGCGCTCTCGGATCGCGCAATGAGCACAAACTCACGAGCTAAGTCGTGGGAGTCGCCGCTGCGACACGGCTCCGCGATGTTAACGGCGTGTTCAAAAATCGGAATCATCGGTCTCAAAAAACTGCTCTCCCGCAAGCCACGCGAAGCCCCCACGGAGCAGTCGGTGCATGTTTTGGTCACGTCCCTTCTCGTCGTGTGCGCGGGGTGGCCATCGATAGTTCGCTCAGTGAGAGCCGCGCAGCAGGCCCGATACATGACGCTGGAAGCCATCGCCCCGACGAGCGATGATCCCCTCGTCAGCCTCCAGGCATTCGCCAGCTGACCAGCCCGGCCCATGCCGGCGGACATGATCCTTGTTTTTTGAGCGACGGCCTCTCCTGTACCTTCCGCCCAGCTTGTACATTTGGGGTGGACACGGCGCGAAGGTACGAAAATGCCGTCCCCTCTAGGGTTCACTTTTTTGCAGCGAATCGCGTAAGGCTTAGGCAAGTCCCGTCGCCAAATGTCTGCGCGAACCTCAATGCGGCGGAGCTTGAAGAGAGGCAAAGTGCATGACTGCCGAAATCGCCATTCTCAACAAGTCAGCCGTCGCTCTAGCTGCCGACAGTGCCGTCACGCTCTCAGCAGGAAAGAAGGAAGAAAAGATATTTGACAGCGCAGATAAGCTTTTCGAGCTTTCTCATCATAATCCCATCGGGATCATGATTTATAATGGGATGAGCTTTGCTGAAACGCCTCTTCAGTCATTGATAAAGCAGTTCCGAGACGAATGCGATGCGCATGAGACCGTTGACGCTGCCGCAAAAGCGTTTTTAGAATTTTTGAATGTTTTCGGGAAGTCTTCGCCGCAAAGTGTAATCGATGACAATCTGCGACGTATATCCGCCTTTTTAGTTCAGCAGATCGTTGAGCGAGTTCAAAAGAAATTTGAAGATTTTATTTTTTCAAGAAAAAAGCCGGGAGATCTTAAAACGGAATACACAAATATCCTTTCGGAAGCGATTTCGCTGTATGAGCGGATCGTAAAAAACATCGACAAGGCCAGCTTTGTCGGTGGAAAATCAGTACGCTTTACCTCGCATGAAAATACGTTGATCGAACGCATTATCAAGGACAACATAAAAGTTGCTACAGACGAGCAGGTTGGTCGGATTGTCGTTGTCATAAAGAAATTGCTCCAAAGTCGTTGGCTTTCCCCCGGAAGAACAGGGATTGTTATTGCGGGCTTTGGCTCTGGTGAGATTTTCCCTACGCTCGTTTCGTATGAAATAGATGGAATGATTTGTCGAAAATTGAAACACATACAGACAAATCGTGTAGATATTGATCGTGGCGGAGCTCGCGCGGGCGTGATACCGTTTGCGCAGAAAGAAATGGTAGAACGCTTTCTTTACGGACTTGATGACACGATCGAGAAAGATGTCACGGAATTTTGCAAAGCCACGGTTCCTAGCATTCGGCGACAGATTGTGGCGAGCATTGATATTGATGACGAGGAAGCTAGAAAGACGCTGGAGCGCGAGGCGGAGGCGGCAGAAGAGGCTTTTCTTCAGGGATTGCGCGAGAAGGCGTTTGCGGAAATACGAAAAGCGTCTCAAGCCGAGATCGAGGATATGGTGGAGTTCATGCCCAAGCCCGAACTCGCAAAAATGGCAGAGGCGCTGGTCAACTTGACATCAATCAAGCGCCGGGTCTCGCGTGGGATGGAAACGGTCGGTGGGCCCATCGATGTCGCACTGATTTCTCAATCTGAGGGTTTTGTCTGGGTGAAACGGAAACATTATTTTCCAGCAGAGTTGAACTCACGCTACTTCGACCGGGTCCGCAAACGGTACATGGGAGGATCTGATGGTTAGCACCGTAACGTCGCGCTACTTGGAAGCCCTCGTTCTTCAGGAAGAAGAGCGCCGAGGCTGGTCAAAGCACATTCCGAGCACCCCTGAGGGGTTGCAGTCGGCAATTAGCGACACTCAGGGGGAAATTGCGAAAGCATTTGCTAAGACCAAGATGCGCCGCATACGTGCGCGGCCATCGAATCGTCTAGCTCCCGCGTAAGGTGTGCTATACAAGACGAAAATGAGAAAGCGCCCCGATTGGGCGGTCAACGCCTTAAGTTTCAGAAACGATCGGCGTCGCCGTCCGGAGCTTCGCGCTCAGCGATTTCGAGGCATACCGTTCGCACCATTCGAAGAGCGCCCTAACGCGAGGGCAATCCGGCGACCAGGAGATCGCATCTAACGGCGCTGAGACATCATCGCTGCTCGCGCGGGGCGACCTACCGCCGCGCACAGGTGTGGAGCAGGATCCGGCCGAATGAGCAACAAGAACGGATTTGACGTACAGAGCTTGGCGCCGAAGGAACGAATTTTTATGGCAGCGTTCAGGCTGCAGAGCGCAGAAATGCTGCTGTTAGAAGTGATCCGCCTAGGCGAACAAACGCGCTCCATTTTCACAACGCTCACGGAATCGGTCGGGGGCGCGCGGTCCGACCGCGCCTTCGACACCTTAAAATGGACCGCGTCCTCCTTTGAACTGCTTCAGGTCGCCCGGCTGTGGGATCGTGTAGATTTCGCGGGCTACAGTCTTCCTACGCTCGTAGCTCTCCTTGACGACCGACACGTAATTGCAACCCTGTTCGACGAAATCCAGCTTCGTATCACCACGGGAGGCGATCTGGGCGACGTACGTCGCCAGGCGCATGAGCGAATCGTCGAACTGCAAGCGGCCTTTACTCAAGTCAAAGCAGAGGCGAGTTCGAGCCGTATGAGGCGGCTCCGACAGTGGCGTGATAAGCATCTCGCTCACCCGATATTTCGAACACGCGCGGAGCGGGAAGGCGCGATTCACCCAGTTCAATGGCAGGAAGTGCGCGAGCTTGTGGCGGTTGCGATGGCCGCCTTGCTTAAGATCAGTTTCGCTCTTAAGCCGCAGACAGAAAGCCTTGAGTGGCCCAAATTGCTCGAAGAAACGGCAAGGCAATCCGATGATCTGTTCGGTTCCCTGAGATATGCCTCAAGAGAGCGTTAACAGCCCATAGCCTAGACCCGCCCCTCTGTTCCCCCGTCGGGGATCGTCAACGGTTCAATCGCAGCTTCCGAGCGGCCTCACGGTCGCCGCAGAAGCGCGCAAGGCATCCCAGCGCGAGAGCCCAGTCGATGACCCAGGCCGGGCGGAACGTGAAGCCGCCGCCCGTGTGCCAGTCGCCGGCAGACACGTAGGGGAGCCCCGCGTGCAGCCAGATGAGCAGCGTTTCGCGTTCCTCGCCGAGCAACTCGGCCATGGCCCCGAGGTCGACTGCATTCGGCTCGCGATCGTCGGCATAGATCTCCTGCCAATACGGAAGGCGGTCCGCGAAATGCGCCAGGGGTGACAGGCCGGCGGCGCGCGGGAGGTTCGGCTGTTCGTCCTCCGCGACCGCAGCAAGCGCCGTCGTCAGAAACCAGGCATCATGACCCTGCAGCTTGCCGTCCGCGCGCACGCCGTCCATGATCCGGGCAGCGGTGCGGCGGTCCATGCCCAACTCGACGCCGAGCGCGTTTAGGCTCCAAAGCTTTCGTCTCATTGCCATTGCGGCCATTACCTCACTGCATTGTGGTGGAACGAGTTTGAGAATCTTGGAGCTAGTGAGAGGTCGGGCACTTCGTATTACCCGTATATGTCTGACTCTCAGGGGCCCCCGGTCGCTATGCGTCCATGTTATCAATGCGCGCTCGTGCGCGTTGTCGGCCAGAGGATCAGCGCAGACGCGATCGCCCTGCGCCGGGCTTCGCTGGGGCTCACACCCGCCCTCACCAATTCCGCGACCTTCGCCATGACGTGATCAGGATCGATGCCGCATGCCGTGGCGATCCCGTGCATCGTCGCCGAGTGGTCGTGCTGCTCTTCGTTCGGGCGTTGCCGTCGTCGCGTCGTGGTCCGGGTCGTCATTGTCTCGTGGTCCTGGTGTGTGATGGGGCGGCGAGGTGGTCCCGCCGCCCCTGTCCTGTTGGCCTTTGATGGATTCGACGGATTCGGAGGGGGCACTCCGATTCCGCGCGTCGTGCTCGCGGGGAAAGTTGCGGACACGTGGAAAGGAGAAACACCGCCCCTGTCCGCACGCGCGAGCACGTCGATCACGTCCGCGCTGTTGGAGGCGCGGCCGCAATTCCGAGAACGATTGCAGGATTGCTGATGTCGCCGAGCGCGAGATCCGCGCCGTGTTCCTCGTGCCAATCCCAGGCGATGCGGGCGGCCTCACGTTCAAGCTCGGCGATCTCCGCTTCGAGCGCGGCGAGGCGGGCATTCCGATCGGCGGGCGTGAGCGCGTTCGCATCGTCGGCGATCTGGTTGATCTCGGCCTGGAGCGCGGCCTTCAGGTCGTCGCGGGCAAGCCAGGCCAGCACGGCGAGGGCGTCGGGGCTGTCGGCGTGGCCGGCGGTCGGATCGAGAACCGTGCGCGAGCCGTCGCTGGAGCTGGTCCAGCGAGTGATCTTCGCCTTGAGCGTGGGGAAAGCGATATCGCCGCGCTGCTCGACGAGGGCGAAGCAATCGGGCGCGCCGCGCTTGGCAAGGGCATCGATTTGCTGGTGCATGAGGGCGATGGCTTCAGTTGAAGGTGTAGGTGCTGTCCGCACGGCTTGGGCGTCGGCGCGGCGGCTTCCGATCTCGCGGCGGATGCGGTCGAGCGCGGCATCGTGGCCTTCGCCCTTCTTGAGCTTGGGGCGGGTCTCGTCATCCGTGGGATCGGGCGGGATGCGGTCGAGGCTGCGCTCAAGCTGCTGCGCCAGGGCGATGATCGGGGCGGATCGTTTGGCCTTCCGGTCGGCAACATCCCGCGCGCGGGTGGCGTCGGCGTCGGCGCGGTCGAAGGCAGCTTGCGCCCTCTGGTGCTCGGGGCGTTCCGTCACGTCGCCGGTCCTGCCAAGCATGCGCTCGATAGCCTCCGTGACATGGCGCAGCTCGCGGGCGCGCTCTTCGCGCAGTCGGATCGCCTCGTTGGCGGCGTCACGCGCCGAACGGGCCACAGCGTTCATGTCCCGCGCCATTTCTAGGATGTGCTTGTATCGATCGCGGGCGCGGGGCGGAAGGCGGTCCTCGGCGGTGGCCTGCCATGCCTGCCCGGCAAAGGTGTTCGGGTTGAATCTCGGCGGTTCCGTGCCGTACGCCTCGGCGGCGGTGGCCGGTTTCATGAATGCGGATGGGCGACGCATGCGGTCCTCCTCTTCTATCACCCAAGGTGAGGCGCGGGCGCGGGCAGAAGAAGCGGGGCGGTTTCGACCAGAATTTTCCTGATCCGCTCGGGGCTGGGGGTGCGCTCGACGAGGCGCAGCGCCTGCCAGAACAGGGCCTCCGGTCTTCCCTCGTGGCGGGGCGGGCAGGCGTCGAGGTGGCGCTCGCGCAGCCAGGCGGAAGCGGCATAGCGGTTCAGGCGAATGGCGATCTCCTGCGCCGCCGGGGCGGGGCGGGCATCGGGCCAGTAGATGCGATGGGCCTCGCGAAGCAGTTCGTCACGGCGGGCAAAGGCGCGCCGGGTTGCCGTGGGCCATTCCCCCGGACCTCGCGCGGCATCGGCGACGAGGTCAGCGATCGCAATGCGGATCTCCGCGTCGATCTCGAGCCCGTCCCGCAGCCTGGCGGCGGCGTACGCGAGTTCGTCCCGGTCGAATGTGGCGAGGGCGTTCATGACTGCGCCTCCCAGATCGCGACGGCTTCGGCTTCAACCCTTGCCTGGCGATAAAAGGTGAGCCTTCCACCGCGCCTGGTCACGATCGCAGCGCGGTCGTGCGCGAGCGCAACGACGCGCCCGCCATCGAGAAGAACGACAAGGCCTGCCTTGTCGATTCTCGCCCACGGCGCGCGAGCGTCGACGCCGAAGATCGCGGTCGTCGGCCAATTCATGCACTCCGCTGGGTGCGCCCAATCCCGAAGGAAGCGATGCGCGTCTTCAATGAAGCGCTCCCACCGCAGCGGCGGGAAGCCGGGAGGCGGACGATCGACGTCGAGGGCTGCGACGCCTTCCATCCAGGCGACGACGCCGGTGGTCGGCGTCGTCAGTATCTCGATGATCTGCGGCTTGTGGATGCGGATCGCCTCGACGATCTCCCGCGGGGGCTCCGCGGGCGCTCGCAGCTTGAGGCGGTCGCCCGTCACGGTGATGACGACGCCGCTCGCGCGCGCCGCGTCGATGATCTCGATCGCGTTCATCAAAGATCCTCTGCCCAGCCTTCGGCGTTCTGATCCGTCACAGCGTCACAAGCCCTGCTGCGCAAGGGCTCCAGCGATTTCGGAACCGTCACAGCCTCAGCGTCTGTTACGGTTTGGCTTTCGTTCAAACCGCTGCCGCGCAAGGGCTGTGACGGTGTGACGTTTCGCTCGGGTAGGTACCGGGCGAAGGCGTCATCGAAGGCGGTGCGCATGTAGCCTTTAGCGGTGCCGAGGCTGGTGCGGATGGTAGCAGGGCAGATCCGGAACGGCTTCAGGAGCCGGGCGAGTTGGTTCGGCGTGATCGGTCTCCCCGCCTTCCATTCCGGCCAGGGGCGATCCTCCCCCGCGGCGAGCGCCTCGGTCAGATGGCCCGAAGTCATCCGGTCGACCTGCGCCTCGTCGAAGGCGGCGCGGATGTCCTCCAGGAGCATCACAGCGGTGGTCACCTCGCTTCGCACCGCGTCGAGCGTCTCCGCCGCGTGCCGCGCTCGCTGCGGCCAAGAGCCTCCCGCCTCGTCAGCGATGGCGATCAAGTGCCGCCAGTTGTCCGCCGCCCGTCCGCGCAGCCCCGCCGGCAAGTCCGGCTCGGCCCGCTTGAGCGCGTTCGCGTGGTCCTGCGCCCATGTAAAGGCTTGCCTGCGGAGGGGCTCCAGCGCGTCGAGGCGATCCCCGCGCAGCGGCTCCACCGTCTCGCCGTCGCCGATCCTGCGAAGTTCGACATGCACGGCGCGGCTCTCCAGCGTCGGCGGGAGTGTGCCGATCAGCGCGATCGCCTTCGGTGCCCAGGTGCGGAAGGCGCGCGGCTCGTGGTCCTCACCGGTGGTGCGGATGACGAAGGCGGTTTGCTTGTTATGGCCGGAATTGAGAACGCCGCGCAGCTCGTCGCTGTCCTTCAGGAACGTGTCGGCCTCGTCGATTACGAGCGTCGGCGACCACTTCTCCACCGCGCGGAACACCGCCGCGGCGGTGATGTTGGCGGCCGGCAGGGGCCGGCGCACCAGGGCGAGAAGCAAGGTCAGCAAGGTGGTCTTGCCGCATTCGGGCGTGGGGGAGGTCACGGCGAGGATTGGGGAGATCGCGGCGGTGTCATGCGCGTGCGAGTGCACGATCCACAGCGCCGCGGCCTCGGCTGCGCCGCTCGGAAGCACCATGTGCCTGCGCACCGCCTGCGCCAAGCGGTCGAGGAGATCTGCGCCATCGACCGGGTTCGACCAGAGATCCGGATCGGCGAGGCTGAAGCCTGCGCTCGACTCCTCCTCGTCGGGGGATGCGCGCAGGCGCTTCACCTCGGCGTCGAGCGTCGAGACGCGCACGCCGCGGCGCTTCGCCTCCTCGTCGCGAATGCGGTCGTAGTCGATCGGCGACAGGCGCGCGAGCCGCGCGATGTCGTCGTTGTCGTCGGCGGGTTCGATGGGTTCGAAGGTGGTTTCGATGGGCATGGTCTTCATGCGGCCCCCTGCTGTCGGGCCGGCGCGACGAAGCGCGACCGGTTGATTACGGAATTGGCGATCTCGAGAAGTTGGCGGGCGTGGGCTGCGTCTTGACCGGCGATGCGGCCAGGGCAATCGATCAGCTCCCACGCGGCGCGGCGCGGATCGACCATAGCCGCGCCGGCGCAGCCGGACCGAAGCCAGTCGATCGGGCTACGGTGGATGACGAGCGGCTTGTCGAAGATGTAGGTCGTCGGGTTCATGGCCGCCGCGACGCCGATCAGGCCGACGCGCCCGAACATGCTCATCGGGTGATCCGGGCGGTCGAGCGGCCAGGCGGCGAGATCGATCACGGTCTCGCCGTCCGCCCCCCGCGCCTCGACGATGAAGCCGGGCGTGGCGTCCCGGTGCCCGTCACCGAACTCGAAACGACGGTTGCCGCAGTCGATGATCGGCGCGACCGCGGTGGCGCCGGCAAAGCGCTCGATCCGGGAGAGGTCGAGGCCGTGCCGGCGCACGTAGTCGAGGAAGCAGGCGCCCGGGAGCGCACGCTTGAGAAGTTCGCCGCGGGCGAAGAGGAGATCCATCATTGATCTGCCTCCCCGCCGGAATATGCCTTGCGGGCGATCAGTGACCGCGTCGCCTCGGCCCACGACCACTGCGACGAAACAAGAGAGGCTTGCCTCGCAAGTTTCTCGTCGCCGATCACCGCCTGGGGGATCTCGATATCGGGAAGATAGACGTGGCCGTCGCAGGCAATCCGGAGCGCCTTGTTGATCGCGTCGATCTCCTGGCGAAGGCGCTGAAGCTTGGTCTCGGCCTCAGCCTTCAGGCGGTCGAGCATCTCGGCGTCGACCTGATCGTTCACTGCCTCCTGCGCCGCCTCGCGCCACTCTGCCTCAGCCAGGTTGACGCGCCGGGTAAGCGTCTCGTCGACGTAGGGCTTCATCGCCTCGACGACGATCTCGCGCAGGACGTGCGGCTGCAGCGTCGCGATCGCGTCGATCTCGGTCTGCTCGATCCCGAAGGCCTCGCGCCATTTCTCCGCTCGCCGCTCGGTTTCCTTGAGCGGCGTCGACGGCAGGCCGAGCTGCTTCACCTGCTCGACCGTGAGCGCCACGGGCACCACTTCGAAGGCGAGATCCGGGAAGTGGAGATCGCGCAGCGCCTGGAGCTTGCGCCCGATTGACACCGCCATCTGCGTGCCCGCCGGGTCGCAGTCGGCAATCACGAAGACAACCATCGGCCTTCCGTCGCGCGCCCCGTCGAGGGCCATGCGGTAAAGCAGAGAGTCGCTGATCTCGCCGGCGGGCAGGTAGAGATCGGCCTCGTACCGCCGCGCAATTGGAAGAACCACCTCCTCGATCGACGCCTTCTCGCCGAAGATGCTCAAGGCATAGGGTTGCCGCCCCTCGAACCCGTGGACGCCCACATACGGCTCGAGGTCGTCGAGGTTGGGGATGTTGATGTCGAGCCCGATCGAGAGAAAGGATGCAGGCTCGGCGCGCGGCCTCCGGTGGATCACCGGGGGGCTGTTGCGGTTGTCGACGATGCGGTCGAACGGAATGTAGCCGAGCCAGCGCGCAGTCTTGCCGGCATCCTCAACAAGCCAGGCCCAATCCTCCTCGGTGTTGCGGTAGACCTCGCCGTTCGGCTTCAAAGTCGAGGCCGTGCTCACGAGGGCGTAGTGAAGTCCGCGCCAGTGGATGCGGCGGGCGCTCCCGATCGTGCGCTCGATCTGCTCGCCGAGCCACGCGCCATTGCGGTGCCCAGCGGGCGTGTCGAGCCGGTAGGGATCGACCGACGCAGACAGAACGGTGAGATCGGCGCGGCTGCACCGGATCTCGGCGCGGGCCTGCTCAAGGATGGTGCGGAGGGTCCCGTGCATCAGCCGGCCCTTCCATTCGCGAAAGCGTGCCCGGCGATCACCGCGGCGAGCGCTGTCGAGACATTGATTCGCTGGCGAACGATCTGAACTTGCCGGGTCGAGGAGTTGTCGCTATTTTCGAAGGTGTTCGAGACGCCAATCTGGACACCTTCGGAGAGCCCGCGCTTCGCGACAGCGACGCGGGCGATCTGCTTTCTGGGCATCTCTGTTACGCCGCCTCCGTCTCACGCGCAGCGACAGCGCGGTTGTGGAGAGCGAGCAGCTCGTCGACGAGCCACCGGTTCGTGCCGGGCCCGACCTTGATCGGTGCCGGGTAGCGCTTTTGACGAATGCCGCGCCACAGGGTGGAGCGGTGGATAGGGGTATCCTCGCCCCCGATGAGGCGGCGTGCGCCGGCCTCATCAGTGAGCTTCGGATGCTCAACCATATTCATCTCGGTTCCTCACGTTGCGTATCGACGCGAGGAAGGTCAGGCTACCGTAGATCGCGGTCTATCATCGCGAAATCGCCGCCGTCATTTTGCCGCGATCGGAGTTACGCCGCTGAACAATATGAGGAAATTTATCTAGATCGCCGAGCAAGCGGACGATCGCCGCGAGGAAACCGCTTTCCCTGGGGCATCTCCGTTCGGATCCATTGGCGAATCATTTCCCGGGTCACCCTGTGTCCCGCGAATGCGTCCTGCGCCTCCTTGAGGAGGGCTCCCTCCGTTAGGCGCGGATCACGCGCAGGAATATCTGAGACGTGACGACTGAGGAACCCGTGCAGCTTCGCCTTCGCGGCGGTCGGAAGAATTGAGGCTGCAGTTATGTGGTTCGGCGTCGACTTAAATCCAAAAATTTGCACGTCATAGAGTACTGTCTCGCCGATACCTACCTCGCCAGCTTCGAGATTTCGAATCTCAACTACATGCCAAGCCACGGCAGGAATATCGCGGAGAGGAGCGGTCGGCGACGCCTCGCGGCCCCGTGCCGACAACTTTCCCTCGGCGAGTCTCGCCAGAAGTCCGGATACCTCCAACTCTCTCAAGCGATCAGCGATCTTCCGGTAATTATCAGCATACTCTTCATGTGCTCCCGGCTTGAGCATTCCCTTGCGATCTAGGACCCGCTGCCATGATTCAGAAGCGCGGCGTCTAGACCGCAGGCGCTCGTAGTCGTCCCATTCAGCATCCGATAGGCCACGCTGCAAAGCCGCCTTCAGCGATTGCGGCCCAATCTGATCGCTCATGCTTGTTCTCCCCGGCTTTGGGCGGTCACCTCGCCGACAAGCGCGAGCAACCGCTTGGACCAAGCTTCGAGCGCCTCGCGCTTCTCCTTCTCGTACGAATATCGGGCGTAGATCCGGGATGTGATCGAGGCCTTCGTGATCGAGATATGGTTGAGGACGTGGCCAACAATGAACGGAGAGATGCCGATCTCCTCCATCCGCGTGGCGCAGGTCCGGCGCAGATCGTGCGGCGTGAACGGCTCGATGCCGAGCGTGAGCCCGTCGCCCTCGTTTCGCTTGATCGCCTTCGAGACAGCCGCGTTGGTCATCGGTGCGCGCCCGCCCGGCGCAGGAAAAACGAAGCCGGAGGCCGCACGGCCTTTGCGATCCGCGAGGGTATCGATCGCGTTGATCTGCTCGTCGAGGATCTCCAGCGCGAGGGAGGGGAGGGGAACCGCATGCTCCCGCTTGTTCTTCGATCGCGCCGGCGGAATCAGCCACACGCCTCGCTGCAGGTCGAGCTCGTCGCGCGTCATGCCGCAAACCTCCCCGACCCTTTGGCCGGTGACGAGGCATAGGCGGATGATGTTGCGGGTCGACTCCCGCATGTCCGCGGACGCGAGCGCCGTCCACATCGTCTTGATTTCTGGCGCATCGAGCACGCGGTCACGCTCGACGGCTTCGCTCGGCTTGCGCATGCCTTCCATCAGGTTTTCATCGAGGTCGCCGCGCCCGCGCGCCCAGCGCACCATTGCCCGAAGATCCTCGAAAACGCGGTTCGCCTCAATCGGTGCGCCCCGGTCCTTGATCTCGTCGATCACGCGCGTGATGTCCCGCCGGTGGAGCTCGGCGACGCGGATATCTCCGATCACCTCCGAGACGTTCTTTCGGAGCCGGCGCGCGATTGCGTCCGCCGTTCGCTTCGTGGAGGCGTGCCGCCCGATGTAGTTCTCGACGAGGTCACGCACGGTCATGGAAGCCGCCGCCGCGCGCTTCGCGGCGACTGGGTCGCTGCCCTCGCTAACCTCGGCCCGCGTGGCTCTCGCGCGCTCTCTCGCCTTCGCGAGCTGGAGCTCGGGATAACGCCCGAGCTTCATCCTCGCCCGCTTCCCGTTGACTGGCCGCGTATAGATCAGGTTGAAGGTCTTCGTGCCTCCAGGCGAGACGGTAAGGCAAAGCCCCTTTACCGCCTCGTCGAAGTAATCCGTCTGTTTCGCCTCGACCCCCTTGGCGGATCTGCAGAAGCGATCGGTAAGCTCGACCACCGGCATGCGTGCCCCTTCGACCAATCGGTTTCGTAATAAGTACGAAATTAAGTACGCCGAAACCGGCGTCATGTCGATACCAATTGCGACAAGCCGCGCCAAAATGCACAAGGAAAATCTATCTGGCACAACGTCTTGAGGCCGGAGCGGGTTTCAGTGTGTCGCGGTGTGTCGCAATGGAAAGCCGCTGTTAACCGCTTGGTCGGGGGTTCGAATCCCTCCCCGGGAGCCATACGCTCCAACGGTCAGCCTCTCCTCCTGAAATTCAGTAATCGGTAAAGTGCGGGGCCAGTGTGGGCTCGACGTTTGCGAGCGCCGTGCGAGCCAGCTTATAGCTTTGACGTCTATCGCCGAGGTCATTCCAGCAGGGCGAGGTCGCGATGCCCCTGCGTCGGCGGTTCTTCTGACAAGATGACAACTACTGCCCGCAAGAAAGATTTAAATAAGTCTCTTCGACGCAAGAGATTATTCGCTTCTTAATCCCTATTCTCCCGGTGGACGACTGAGCGCCTCGGAGAGCTTACAATGATCAAGAAGTCGCGGATTATCCTGATCTTGCCCGTGTTGATGATGGTGAGCGGCGGTACGGCACTCGCCCAGGAGGGCGAGTCAAACCTGGTGCCGGCTGGCCTCGCGACCGCTGCAGTCAGCGCAGAGGGTACGCATGGAGGCTCCGTCGTCAGCACGATCATGGAACTCTTCGCAACTGAGAAGGGCGCGGAATTCGGTGCCGCCGTCTCGGCTGCGGCGCAGGCAAACGCAGGGGCTGCCAATGCGGCCGCTGCCGCAAGTAACGCTGGCGGTAATGGCCAGGGAGGGCCAGGGGGCGGCGCTAGCGCTGGCGGCGGCGGAGGAGGCGGGAGTTCTGGCGGTGGTGGCGGAGGAGGCGGAGGTTCTGGTGCTGGCGGCGGCGGCGGTTCCGGCGGAGGTGGTGGCGGAGGTAGTGGCGGTGGCGGTGGCGGTGGGCGATAGCCGCCCTCTTCAGCAGCAGATACCTGTCTCGTCTGGCAACGTCGCGGCGCGCCGCAAGGATGCGTCCGCGGGCAAGTTCGCGAGCGTGGCGCTTTCTCACCAGTAGTCGGTCTTACTCCCGGACGCGGCGGCGTTTGCTCGCGCCCTGGTGGATGAGTATCGCCTTCGCCCGCTGTCCGGATTGCGTCCCATTCCCGGGGCGAGGCAGTGGTCGCTGCCGCGCTAGCCACAGCCTCACTCCGGAATCGCAGAGAAGGCGTCAGCGCTGGCTGCAAGCCTCACCGGCATCACTTCCAGCCTCACACCTCGTCTCGGTCGCGAGGTGCCGGGCGAGGACTTGCGCAGCCTTGGTCCGCCGCTCGGAGAGGCGCTCGGCGAGCCAGGACGCCCTTTGCGAATCAACGCCCTCTCCGGACACCGCGTAAGCCTTCAGCGCCGAGGATAGCCAGCCCGGCCAGTCGGGGTCAGCCCGGCTTACGGCCTGGTCGAGATTGAGGAGCGCCTCGGCCTCTTCCCGCGTCGTAATGCCGTTCGGGAGAAGATCACGCTGAAGTCGGCGCAGGTCGCCGAAGCGGATGCGCCCGCTCGCGGCGGTTCTGCTGGCAAAGTCGCGAAGCGAAGTGGCCATCATGGCGGTGTCCTCCTGTTCGGTGAGTGTCGGCCGGGGCTCGTTCAGGGTCGTCGCCTCCTCGGGTGTGGTGGTAGCCTGGAATCCCTACCGTCGCCTTTCGGCCCGGCACGGCGTGATGCTCGCTTCTAGCAATGGCCGCGGCAAGAGGCGAAGGTTCGGGGTCCGATGTGAGGCGCTCGCACCATCGAGCGGCTTGACTATGGCGATCACCTTGCGGGGCTTCAGCCGGGCTGGAATGGGGATGGTGATGCCCTCGCGCCGCCAAGCTCAGCGACGGCTATCGCATCAAATCCTGTTTCTTTTGTGCTTCCGTGACGGCCCCCGCGACGCTGCTTCTGCCGTCGGCGAGAGGACATGGCTGGAACCTTTGCCGCACGGTCTGAATTTCCTGATCAAGCGAAAGGAGCAACCATGACGAGAGCAATCATTATCCTCGCCGCGATGCTGATCGGAGCTCCGGCCTTCGCCGATCGTGAACCAACACCCGCCGAGCGCGAGCGGATCGAGGAGGTGCTGCGCGCCGAGGGCTATGTGTCCTGGGAAGAGATCGAACTGGACGACGAAGTCTGGGAGATTGATGACGCCCGCAGCGCAGACGGCCGCGAGTATGACCTCAAGCTCGACCCCGCGACCCTTGCCATCCTGGAGGTGGACGAGGAACTGACGATCGAGCGCCTCCGGGACGCCGTCACGCGGTAGGGCAACGGGCAGATCCGGAAATTACGGAACCGGTGGATGTTTGGTCCACCTGCGTCCGCGCGGGCGTGCTGGCGTGTGGGCATGCGGACAATGGCTCGGAGAGCGCAGATGCCTGACCCCACTAGGCCGTTGATACTTGGCGAATAATCCTGCGAGGACGCCGCAATCAGGCGGGGGCGCACCGGCTCCGGCACGCCATCGTGCAGACATGCGGGCATGTGGACCCACGTCCAATCCGGATCACGCTCAGGCCTCGACCCCGTGCAGGTCATATTCGTCGGCCCGCGAGACCCGCACCTTGATGATCTCCCCGGGACTGAGCTTCCGCCGCGACGAAACGAAGACGTTCCCGTCGATCTCCGGCGCATCCCAGATCGAGCGGCCGGTCGCCACGGTCGGACCGACGTCGTCGATGATCACGTCGATTGTCTTGCCGAGGCGACGCTGGAGGAGGCCGGCGCTGATCTCCTGCTGCCGCGCCATGAACCGGTGCCAGCGCTCTTCCTTCACCTCGTCCGGCACGAGTTCCGCGATATCGTTCGCCACCGCTCCCTTGACGGGCTCGTACTGGAAGCAGCCGACACGCTCGAGCTTCGCCTCGTCCAGCCATTGGAGAAGGTATTCGAAATCCTCCTCCGTCTCCCCCGGGAACCCGACGATGAAGGTCGAGCGGATGGCGAGATCGGGACAGATCTCGCGCCACTTCCGGATCCGCTCGAGCGTCTTCTCCTGGTTGCCCGGACGCTTCATTGCCTTGAGGACCTTCGGCGAGGCGTGCTGGAAGGGGATGTCGAGGTAGGGCAGGACGGCGCCCTCCGCCATCAGTGGGATGACCTCGTCGACATGCGGGTAGGGGTAGACGTAGTGGAGGCGCACCCAGGCGCCGAGGGTGCCGAGTTCCCGCGTCAGGTCGAAGAACCGCGTGCGGATGTCCCGATCGCGCCACCGGCTTTCGGCGTATCGCAGGTCGACGCCGTAGGCGCTCGTATCCTGCGAGATCACCAGAAGCTCCTTCACTCCCGCCCTGACCAGCTTCTCCGCCTCGCGCAGGACGTCTCCGGCGGGGCGGCTGACGAGGTCGCCGCGCAGCTTGGGAATGATGCAGAACGAGCAGCGGTTGTTGCAGCCCTCCGAGATCTTCAGATACGCGTAGTGCCGCGGCGTCAGCTTGACGCCCTGGGGCGGCACGAGGTCGATGAACGGATCATGCGCGGGAGGAACCGCCTGGTTCACGGCCGCGATGACGGATTCATAGGCCTGCGGCCCGGTGATCGCGAGAACATCGGGAAACTGTTCGGAAATCTGCTCCGGCTCGGCACCCATGCAGCCGGTGACAATGACCTTGCCGTTCTCCGCCATCGCCTCGCCGATCGCCTCGAGCGACTCGGCCTTGGCGCTGTCCAGGAAGCCGCAGGTATTGACGATGACGAGATCCGCGCCGTCATGCTCGCGGGTCAGGGCATAGCCTTGCGCCCGCAGTTGCGTGATGATCCGCTCCGAATCGACCAGCGCCTTGGGGCAGCCGAGCGAAACAAAAGAGATCTTGGGCGTCGCCAGTTCGTCGGTGACAGGGGTGTTCATGCGTCTCTGCGTCCGGTCTGCCCACCCGCAGGTAGGATTTTGCAAATCAGTGCGATAGTCGCGCGGCTTGTCGTATGGCGCGCCCCGCGCCAGTGCGCAAGCTATTGAGGCGTCTTGAGTGCTCCGGGAAGACGAGATCGGTTCACAATCTCTTCATCGGGCGCTTATCCGGTAACCCGGTCTTAGCGCCGCATGCCGTAGGTGACGTGCATCGGGGATCCCGCGCGAGCGTCCCTCACGCCTGATACGGCGTGCTGGAACCCGTCGCCGAGGCAGAAGGACGGCATCAGCGTGAACCAGCTATTTTCCCTCCCCGCAGCGGCACTGCTTGCAATCGTCGCCTCCTTCGGCCTGATCACCTTCGTGCTTGCGGTAGCCTATCTTCACTGGTTCAGCCGCCGGAGCGCCGCAACGGGACCCGTCGCGCCATTTTTCACGGCCGTGACCACCCTTTGGGCCCTCAGCTTCAGCTTCGCCGCTGCCGATATCTGGGCAGCGAACAGCGAGGCGGCCCGGTCCGCGAGCGCGGAGCGTTCGGCGATCACCCGGCTCGCCGGGATCGCCCATGAGAACGCGCTGGATATTCCCCGCATCCTGGACGCCCTTGCCGCCTACAAGAAAAGCGTCGCGGAAGAGGAATGGGGGCACTTCGCCAATGGACAGCCATCGCCGGCCGCGGATGCTGCGCTACAGGACATCCGGCTCGCTATCGTGGGCGCCGCGCGGGGCGGATCGCTCGACGGGTTGCTGTCGAAGATCGTCCAGGATTTCGACGAGTTGCAGGACGCCCGCAACGCCCGCCTCGCCATCGGCAGGGGTGCCGGCAGCGACTACAAATGGTACCTCGTCCTCGCCCTGACGCTGCTGTCCCAGATCGCGATCGCCTCCGTCCATGCCGACCGGCCGCGCGCGGGGAGGGGAGCGCTCGCCATCTACACCCTCGCGGCTAGCGTCTCCCTCTGGATCATCGCGCTCCACGCCAACCCCTATGTTGGCGTTTCCAAGCTGGAATACGCGCGGATCCACGTCGAGTTCTGAGGAGGGCGGCGGGTTGAACATCGCGCTGCTTCACCGCTGCGGCCTCTCCTTGCCTGTGACCTGTAGAGAAATTCATCCTCCAAGCAGAACTGTTTCTCGTCTCGTACGTTGTCGGTGGCCCCGAGGTGGGACTTCATCCTCAATAACGGAGGAACCGCATCATGCACTCGACGCGTTATCTTGGCCTAGCAGCAGCGATTGCGCTTACCGCAATGGTGAGCCCGTCCTCAGCCCAACAGACTGTCTGTACAGAAGGAGAATGCGTTCTGGTTCCGCCGGACATGGCGACCGCGCCTACTCCTGGACTCGTGATCCGCGAGGTCAGACCTGACGACACGTGCTACAGCGAAGGCGACGAAAGCTGGGTTAGCCCCGATGCAGTCAGGGGCCGCGATCAGCCGACTGCACGACCGGCTGGCCCGGGCGACGTCTGCTACAGTGAGGGCGACAACTCGTGGGTGATCCCTCGATAAAGCCCAAGTCAGTCACCTGACGGGAGCAGATCCGGATCCGGGCGGGTTCGGACACCGATCCGACGGGACCGTTCCTTCCGTTGCCTTCGGATCTGCTCTTCCCGATTTTGTAGAACATTCAATAATTTCGAACGAGCAAAAGCGACAGGCGCGAAGCTTTCGTGGGCGCCCGGCGAGGCGAGGGCGAGAGAACCCCCATTATCGCGTCCGACCTGACTCATACGACGCCTGCCTGGCCTCGCGCGCCTCCCGAAGGATTTCCAGTGCTTCCTTAATCACATAGAGGCCGATGCCCGCGCCGACGATCAGGTCGAAATAGCGGATGCCACTCAGGAGCACGACAACACCGGACGCGATGACGGCGATGTTCGCGACGACGTCGGCCCGCGTGAATATCCACGTCGCGCGTAAATGGACGCCCTCGTCGCGATGCTTCTTCAGAAGCCTCAGGACAGTCGCGTTCACCCCGAGCGCGATCGCGGCGACGGCGATCATGACGAGGCCCTCTGGCGGCTCTCCGGTGATCAACCGCCGTACGACATCAACCAGGACGCCGATGCCCAGGACGAGGAGCAGCGTTCCGCTTGCAGTCGCGGCGTTTGCCTTGAAGCGGGCGGTCCGCCCGACGGCCGCGAGCCCGACAGCGTAGGCCGATGCGTCGGCAAGCATGTCGAGCCCGTCGGCAATCAGGCCGGATGAGTTGCCGAGGATACCCGCTGTCACCTCGGCTACGAACATCACCGCGTTCAGGCCGAGCGCGATCTTCAGCGTTTTTCGCTGCCCGGCCGAAACCGCCGCCGCATCGCATCCGCAATCCGCCACGAGAACCTCCCTGCCGCACGAGCATCCATAGCTGCGCACGGAGCCGCAGATGTAGCACTGCGCGCTTCACGCCAAAATTGGAAAGCCTGATCGGCGGGGGCATGTTCACCAGTCGCTCCTGCGTCAGGCGCTGGCGGAGTTGCGCGCGGAGGGCGTCGGTGTCACCATGACGATTGCAGCCCTCTGTGACAGGGTCGGGTTCATGACCCCGAGCGAGACCACCGCGCGCGGGCCCTTGGCCCTCAGCCATTTCGAGGGCTGGATCGACCAATCGCTGGCGGGGACGTAACCGATGCCGCTGAGGGGCCCCTGCACCTGCGCCGCGTCGCGGCGCTGAACGACTCGAGGCTCTGGTAATGGTCCGCGACTATTCCGCCCTGTTTCCCGGCGGCGCCGCGCCGGCCCGACGTGAACCAACCGCGCTGGAGCAGCTCGGCTGGGGCCCCTTCTTTGCGCAACAGATCGACGCCGAGGCGCTGACGGAAACGCCGCCCGTCCGCGTGGTCGCCGTTCATCGCAGCGGTCTGCAGGTGGCTGGCGACGGCATCGACGAGACGATCCCGCCGGGGCCGGAGGCCACGGTAGGCGACTGGATTCTGCTGGACCGCGCGCGACCCCGGTCGAGCCGCGTGCTGGAACGGAAAAGCCTCGTCAAGCGCCGTGCACCGGGCACGGACCGGCAGGTGCAACTGATCGCGGCGAACATCGACACGATCTTCGTCGTCACCTCCTGCAACCAGGATTTCAACGTGGCCCGGCTGGAGCGCTACGTCGCGCTGGCTTTCGACGCGGGAATAGAGCCGCTGATCGTGCTCACCAAGACCGACCTCGTGGACGACCCTGCGCCCTATATCGACGCGGCGAAGGATGTATCGGACCGGGTGCCGGTAATTGCCCTCGACGCCCGCGGAGAAGAGCCCGCGAGGGCGCTCGCCGACTGGTGCCGCCCCGGCCGCACCGTTGCCTTCCTCGGCTCGTCCGGCGTCGGCAAGTCCACCCTCACGAATGCGCTTCTCGGGCAGCAAGCGATCGCGACGCAGGGAATCCGCGAGGATGACGCGCACGGCCGTCATACGACGGCGCACCGTCAGCTTCACGCCGTCCCCGGCGGCTGCCTCGTGCTCGATACGCCCGGCATGCGCGAGTTGCAGCTCACCGACGCCGCGTCCGGCATCGCTGACGTCTTCGACGATATCGAGGCGTTGGCGGCGGAATGCCGCTTCACCGATTGCCGGCACGATTCCGAGCCCGGCTGCGCCGTCCAGGCGACCATCGCGAACGGCGTACTCGACCCCGCGCGCCTCGCTCGCTGGCGCAAGCTGCAGGCCGAGGACGCCTTCAACTCTGCCACCCTTGCCGAGCGCCGGGAAAAGGACCGCGCCTTTGGGAAACTCGTGCGCAGCGCGATGGACGCCAAATCGCGCCGAAAGCCGTGACTGGCCCTTTGCTTGTTCGCAACGGGATTGATGGCGGAAGGGGTGGGATTCGAACCCACGGTGGGCTTGCACCCACGGCGGTTTTCAAGACCGCTGCCTTAAACCACTCGGCCACCCTTCCACGCGAGGCACACGCCATATCGCGATCCTTGCGCGAAGGGAAGGGGCTCTTGCGCGAGGGGGGGGATGGTCGCTCGCCCCGGATCGACGGATGACGGGATCATGTGATCCTGTCGCGCCATGATCATGTCCCGGCTTAACGGAGCATTAACCATAACCGACCATTGTCGCGTCAAGGCATCCGGTCATCCAAGGATCAGACGATCCGGGGAACGACGGAGGGGCGCGCCCGTGTTGGCGGCTCCGCCTTGCGTTCACGCGAAAAAGGGATCTCATCATGAAAGCAATCGCTTTCGTTACGCAAAAGGGCGGCAGCGGCAAGAGCACGATGTGCATCAATCTCGCCATCGCCGCCCAGCAGGCGGGGCATTCCGTCTGCATCCTCGAGATGGACCGCCAGGCGACCATCAGCGACTGGGCGGAGCATCGCGACAGCGAGGGGCCGGAAGTCGCGCAGATCGACGCAACCCAGCTCGACGACGTCGTCGCCCGGCTCCGCAACTTCGACTACGACTACGTGTTCATCGATACCCCCGGCGTCGACAGCCCCGGGACATTGTCTGCGATTCGCGCCGCGGACCTGTGCATCATCCCCTGCCGGCCCACGCCGGCGGACCTGCGGGCCTTCAAGCCCACGCTGGCCGCGATCTATCGCCTCGAGAAGCGCTTCGCCTTCGTCCTCAACCAGACGCCGCCGCGCAGCTACCGCGTGCGCGACGCAGCCGACGGCCTCGCGGTCCTCGGAGTCCTGCCGGACGTCAATGTCGTCATGAGAAACGACCACCAGGATGCGATCGGGATGGGGCAGGGCGTGACCGAGTTCAACCCGGGCGGCCTCGCAGCAAAAGAGATCCGCCAGCTTTGGTCCTGGATCGAGAAGCGCACGAATTTCAACAAGGACAAGCAAGGACAGGTCTTCAAGGATGTCAAAGCCGCATAAGGTGAGCCTTCGCTCGATCGTAGCTGCTTCGGTCGCCGCTCCGGTGGCTTTCGAAGCACAGATGCCCCCACACGCTCAACAAGACAACGACAGGAGCCCTTCGCAGCCGAAAACCCTCAAGCAACGGGCAAAGCAGATGTCCGTCTATCTGGAGCCGCCGGTCTACGACCAGCTGCGCGACATCGCCTATGCGGAGCGCACGAAGATCCACCCGCTGATGCTCGAAGCGCTGGACATGCTCTTCAGGCAGCGCGGCGCGCGATCCATCAGGCAGCTGGCGGCGGAGCCGAACCGCTGAACGTTCCGCTCGCGGCGGGAACGGCCGGCGCGTCACGCGCCGGCCTTCGTCGTCAGACGGGCGCGGATGTGGCGAATCCGGCACAATCGGAAAGATAAGTCGCCGTCATCCTTTTGCGCGGCTCCGCTCAGGCAAAAAAATGTTGCCTTGGCCGCAATCATGGGAAGAGTGAGGCGGCGGGACGGCGAAACGTGGCGGCTGCCCCAATTTCGGCTCATTCGCCACGGAAACGGGTTCAGTCGCGCTTGCGCGAGCGCGTCATTCGTTAACGGCATCTTTGCCGGCCTGCCATAACCTGGCGCGGTCGGTTCAGCGGGAAGTCCAGATATGCAAGAGCAATTCGCGGCGCAAAAGGCGCGCTCCTCTGTCGAGACTCCCGCTTCGACAAGCCGGAAAACGCCTCTTGTACGCACGGCGATCGCCGTATCGGCCGCCCTGCTTCTTGCCAATTGCTCGTCGCAATCGTCCGTCTCGAAGGTCGACCCGAAGCTCGGCGTGGCGCCTAGCCCGGTGCGCGTCAGCGACGGGAGCGACGTGCCGAAGGGCGGTGGACGCGCCATGGTGGGCCGCCCCTACACGATTGCCGGCAAGACTTTCGTCCCTCGCGTCGAGGAGAATTACAGCCGCGAAGGCCTCGCCTCGTGGTACGGCAAGACGTTCCACGGGCGGCAGACGGCCAATGGCGAGATCTTCGACAAATACGCGGTGACCGCTGCCCATCCGACGATGCCGCTGCCGAGCTATGCGCGCGTCACGAACCTCTCGAACAACCGCTCGCTGATCGTGCGCGTGAACGATCGCGGACCGTTCCACGGCAACCGCATCATCGACGTGTCGCGGACGGTGGCGGAAGCTCTCGATTTCCGTGACCGGGGCGTCTCCCGCGTCCGCGTGGATTACGTAGGCCCCGCCTCCGTCGACGGCAGTGACGACCGCACGCTGATTTCCACGCTCAGGACCGACGGAATGTTGGCGCAGCTTCCGGCGACGGGAACCTCGCCGGTCATGGTGGCTTCCGCAGAGCCCGCTGCAGCGGAACGGCTTGTCAGGGAGCCCGGCCCCGCGGCGCCTGCCATCCTCACGCATGCCAGCCTTGCCGCAGCCCCGCAGCCCGCCGCTGCGACCCAGTCGACGGCGCCCCTGCCGCCCGAGCGCCCGGCGGAGCTCAAGCTCGCCGCCGCGGATATTGCCCCTCCCGCCGCCTCTACAATCGGCCTCCGCGGGGTGTTTTATGCGTCCGCGAGCCCTATGGCGGGCGCGATCGAGCGCGGCAGCCCGTTCAAGAGCCTCGAGCCTCTCAACCTCGCGAGTCTTCGCCGCCATCCGTGAGGCGACTCGTTACCGTTGATTTCCCCGCGGGCTCGCCGCACATTACAGAGCGGATCAGGGGAAACGGGACATTTTCGTGAACAACATCATGGCGATGCGGCTGGGGAGCCTGATGGCGCCTCGCGTGTTCTTGCTCCTTGCGCTGGCGTGGGCCTTATCCGGCGCGGCGCATGCGCAGGGTTTTCAGACAAGCGCCGAGCAGGCGATCCTCATCGACGCGGACTCGGGAACCGTCCTGTTCGAGAAGAACGCCGACGAGTTGATGGTTCCGGCGAGCATGGCGAAGGTGATGACGGTCGAGGTCATCGCGGAGGAAATCCGGCGCGGGCGCATCGACGACGACACCGAGTTCGTCATCTCGGAACATGCCTGGCGCACGGGCGGAGCGCCCTCGGGCGGATCAACCATGTTTGCGGAGATCGGCAGCCGCATCAAGCTGCAGGACCTCCTGCGCGGGATCATCGTGCAATCGGGGAATGACGCGTCCATCGCCGCTGCAGAGACGATCGCCGGATCCGAGGGCGGCTTCGCGAGAATGATGACGGCGCGAGCGCGCGAACTGGGGCTAGAGCGTTCGGTCTTCACGAACTCGACTGGTTTCCACGATCCCGACCAGGTGACAACCGCCCGTGAACTGGCGCTTCTCACGCTGCATCTCATCCGCACGGCTCCCGAAATCTACGCGATTTTCGGTGAGGAGGAGTTTACCTGGAACGGGATCAGGCAGCGAAACCGGAACCCGCTCCTCAACCTGAGCATCGGCGCGGACGGGGTGAAGACCGGATTTCTGAGCCAGTCCGGATACGGGCTGATCGGATCGGCGGTCCAGATGGACCAACGACTGATCCTGGTCGTCAACGGCCTTGGGAGCGCGCGCGAGCGCGAGCAGGAGGCCCGCAAGCTGCTCGACTGGGGCTTCCGCGCGTTCGAAACACGCCAGCTTTTCGAGGCCGGCGAGACGATTGGAGAAGCGCGCGTGTTTGGCGGATCGTCGAGCTATGTCCGCCTCGTCAGCGATCGGCCGGTCAATGTCCTGATCCCGCGCGGCGCCAGCGAGCGCCTCTCGGCGAAGATCGTCTATGACGGGCCTCTGGTTCCGCCGGTACAAGAGGGAACGAGGGTCGGAATTCTCCGGGTAACGCGTGGCGATACGGTTGCGCTGGAACAGCCTGTATTTGCCGGCGAGGAAATCGGGCAGGGGACGTTGTCGCAGCGCGCCTTCGATAGCCTCTGGGAACTAGGATCGGGCGCCGTGCGAAGGGCGATCTTCGGCAGCGACAGCTGATGACCGGCTTGTTCATCACGCTCGAAGGGGGCGAGGGGGCGGGAAAGTCCACCCAGATCGCGCGGTTGAAAGCGCGGCTGGAGGGGGAGGGCTATCGCGTTGTCGCGACCCGCGAGCCCGGCGGCTCGCCGAGGGCGGAGGCGATACGAACGAGCATCTTGCGCGGCGACGGGAAAGCATATGGACCGTTCGCCGAAGCGCTGATGTTCTCCTCCGCGCGCCATGACCATCTCGAAGCCACCATCCGCCCCGCATTGCGGGACGGGATCATCGTCCTGTGCGACCGCTTCGCGGATTCGACGCGCGCCTATCAGGGTGCCATGGGCGCCATCGAGCCCGCGCTGATCGATCGGCTGGAGCGCGTCGTCGTCGGCCAAACGCGGCCCGACCTGACCCTCATCCTCGATCTCCCCGCCGAAACCGGCCTGGCTCGCGCCAATGCGCGCAGGAGCGAGGCGGGCGCGACAGTCGACCGGTTTGAAGGGGAAGAACTCAGCTTTCACAAGCGTTTGCGCGAGGCTTTCAGAGCGATATCTCAGGATGATCCGCAGCGCTGCAGACTGATAGACGCGACCCAGCCGGCGGACGAGGTCCAAAGAACGGTATGGAGGGCGGTGGAGCCGATGCTTGCTGGAAAGCCGCTCAAAAAAAGAGGGCATGCCACTGTCTAGTAAGGATAATTCCGCGTCAGACGAACCTGATGGAATGGCCGGCGTGCCACATCCGCGCGAGCGGAACGTGCTATTCGGACAAGGCGAAGCCGAAAAAGCTCTGCTTCAAGCCTTCTCGGCGGATCGCCTTCATCATGCGTGGCTGATTGGCGGTCCCCAGGGCATCGGAAAGGCGACGCTTGCCTACAGGCTGGCGCGCTATGTCCTTGCCCAGGGGGAGGGGCGCGGGCGTTCGGATGATGCGCTGGACATATCCCCGGAACATCCGGTCTCCAGACAGGTTGCGGCGTTGTCGCATCCGAACCTGTTCGTCCTCCGGCGGCAGCCGGCCACGGAAAAGAAGGCGGCGACGACGACGATCCCCGTGGACCAAGTGCGCCGCGCGTTGAATCTGTTCAACGCCACGGCTGGAGATGCCGGCTACCGCATCTGCATCGTCGACAGCGCCGAGGATCTCACCCCCGCGAGCGCGAACGCGCTCCTGAAGGTGGTCGAGGAGCCGCCGCCGCGCTCCCTGTTCCTGATCATCAGCCATGCGCCGCGGCGCGTGCTTCCGACAATCCGCTCCCGCTGCCGCCGCCTGATGCTGCGAGCGCTCGGGGACGAGGACCTGAGGGCGGTCCTGCATTCTCTCGAGGCCTCGTTCGGAGACAAGCCGCGCGATGAAGATGTCGCGCGTGCGGTCAGGCTCAGCGAGGGCTCCGCCCGAAGGGCAATCGAGTTCCTCGATCCCGGCCGCGCGGAGACGGTGGAGGGCGTCAACCGCCTGCTGGGCGAGCTTCCAAGGTTCGACGTGAAGGGCGCCTTGGCCATAGCCGAGAGGCTTTCGCGCAAGGGCGCGGAGCAGGACCTCGAGCTTGCGCTGGATTCGGTCCAGAGATGGGCATCGGCGAAGCTCAACGACAGGGCAGGCGAGGGCGCGACCCGTCTTGCGCCACTGGTCGAGGTATGTGAGAAGATCGCCCGCGCCGCGAGGGAAGTCGATACCTATAACCTCGACCGGCGTCCACTCGTCCTGACCATGTTCGGCGATCTCGCGGATGCGGTCCGGTCGATGGAATAGCTCCAGATCGAATCCGCCGAAAGGTTTCGCCGAATGGCCGCCCCGAAATTCTACATTACCACGGCGATCTCCTATCCGAATGGCGCGCCTCACATCGGTCACGCCTACGAAGTCGTGGCGGCCGACGCGATTGCCCGCTTCAAGCGGATCGACGGGTACGATGTGTTCTTCATGACGGGAACGGACGAGCACGGCCTGAAGGTGCAGCAAACGGCGCGCAAGAACGGGGTCTCGCCGAAGGAATTCGTGGACCGGCTTGCGCCGCAGTTTCGCGCCATGGGCGAGCGCCTGAACTGCTCCTTCGACCGTTTCATCCGCACAACCGATTCCGATCACCTCGCGTCGACGCAGGAGCTGTGGAAGCGGATGCAGGACGCGGGCGACATATACCTGTCCAAGTATGAGGGCTGGTACTCTGTTCGCGACGAAGCCTATTACGACGAGGGCGAACTCACCCTGCAGCCCGACGGCGCCCGCATCGCGCCGACCGGCGCGCCCGTCGAATGGGTCGAGGAAGAGAGCTACTTCTTCCGCCTCTCCGCCTACCAGGACAGGCTGCTCGCCCATTACGAGTCCAATCCCGCATTTGTCGGTCCGGAGACGCGCCTGAACGAGATCGTGTCCTTCGTGAAGCGCGGCCTCGAGGATCTCTCGATCAGCCGCACGACCTTCGACTGGGGCCTGCCGGTTCCGGGCGACCCCAAGCACGTCATGTATGTCTGGATCGACGCGCTCAACAACTACGTCACCGGCTGCGGTTTTCCGGACGAGAACGCCCCCCGCTGGCGCTACTGGCCCGCGGACGTTCATATCATCGGCAAGGACATCGTGCGTTTTCACGCGGTCTACTGGCCGGCCTTCCTCATGTCCGCCGGCCTGCCCCTGCCGAAGCGCGTGTTCGGCCACGGATTCCTCTTCAATCGCGGGGAAAAGATGTCGAAGTCGGTCGGCAACGTGATCGACCCCTTCGCCCTCGCGGACGCGTATGGAGTGGACCAGCTTCGCTATTTCTTCATGCGCGAAGTTCCGTTCGGACAGGACGGCAACTACTCCCATGAGGCCATCGTCAACCGGATCAATGCGGATCTGGCCAACGATCTCGGCAATCTCGCGCAGCGCTCCTTGTCGATGATCGGCAAGAATTGCGGCGGAGGGGTTCCCGCGCCCGGTCCGCTCTCGGAGGCCGACGAGAGCCTTCTGGCAGCAGCTGATTCCTTGCCGGATAAGGTGAGGGGGGCGATGGAGGAGTACGCCCTCCATCACGCGCTCGCTGAAATCTGGGCTGTCGTCGGCGAAGCCAACCGCTATTTCGCGGCCCAGGAGCCTTGGAAGTTGCGCAAGACCGACGCGGCGAGAATGGAGACCGTGCTCTATGTGACCGCCGAGACCCTGCGCGCCATCGGGATCGCGGCGCAGCCGTTCATTCCTGCCGCTGCAGGCGGGCTGCTGGATATCCTTGCGGTGTCGGCGGAAAAACGCCTGTTGTCACATGTCGGCCCCGCTGACAGACTGGTTCCGGGGACGCAACTGCCGCCTCCCGTCCCGATCTTCCCGCGCTTTGTTGAACCCGACGCAGCCTGAGCGGCAGGTGAGACATGCTCGTTGACAGCCATTGCCATCTCGATTTTCCCGAGCTTCAGGCCGATCTTGACGGAGTGATCGATCGGGCCGAAGCGGCTGGCGTGAAGAGGATCGTGACGATTTCCACGCGGGTCGGCCGCTTCGCGACCTATCGTGAGATTGCGGAGCGAGACGCCCGCGTCTTCTGCACGGTGGGAACGCACCCGCATAACGCCGGCGACGAGCCCGACATGCCGCTCGATGAAATCGTTCGGCTTTCGGCCCACCCTCGCTGCGTCGCGATCGGCGAGGCCGGGCTCGATTATCACTACGACAAGAGCCCGCGCGACGTACAGCGCCGGGTCTTCCGCACCCACATCAAGGCCGCCCGTCAGACCGGCCTGCCCCTGGTGATCCATGCGAGGGACGCGGATTCCGACATGATCGAGATCCTGACCTCTGAGATGAGGGAAGGGCGCTTTGATGCTGTCTTGCATTGCTTTTCTTCTTCCGAGGAACTGGCCCTGACGGGCGTCGAAATCGGCCTTTACGTCTCCTTCTCGGGCATCGTCACGTTCAAGCGCTCCGACGCGTTGCGTGAGATCGCCCGCAAGATCCCGCTGGAGCGTGTGCTTGTAGAGACCGACGCGCCTTATCTCGCGCCGCAGCCATTTCGCGGGAAGACAAACGAACCGGCCTATACGGCTCATACGGCCCGATCCCTGGCGGATACGCTCGGCATCGGGTTCGAGGAACTGGCAGAAGCCACGACCAGCAATTTCTACCGCCTGTTCAAGAAGGCCGCCCAAGCGGACAGGCGCGAGGCAGAGCCGAGATGAGCCTCGCGGTCACCATTCTCGGCTGCGGGTCGTCCGGCGGAGTTCCTCGTGTGGCGAGCGGCTGGGGCGCCTGTGACCCCACGGAGCCGCGTAACCGGCGGCGTCGCTGTTCGCTTCTTCTGTCCCGGCGAGAGCATGTCGGGGAGACGTTCGTTTTGGTCGACACGTCACCCGATCTGCGCGAGCAACTGATCGATGCGAAGGTCAGGCACCTCGACGGGATCCTGATGACGCACGACCACGCCGATCATACACACGGAATCGACGATCTTCGCCCGCTCGTGATCCACATGCGGCGCAGGATCCCGATTCATGCAGACAAAACAACCAGCCAGACGCTGCTCGAGCGGTTCGAGTACTGTTTCCGGACGCCCCCAGGAAGCAACTATCCGCCCATCCTCGACATGCACGAAATCGCTTCGGGGAAAGCCGTCGTGATCGCCGGAGCCGGCGGTGAGATCGTGGCGGAGCCGTTTCGCATGATACACGGCTCCACGGACGCGCTCGGCTTCCGGATCGGAGGCTTTGCCTACGCGCCCGACGTGAGCGAAATGCCGGAGGAAAGCGTCGCGCGCCTTCATGGGCTCGACATCCTGGTCATTGACGCTCTGCGCTATACGCCGCATCCGACGCATTATTCGGTTGCCGACGCGCTGGCCCTGATCGAGCGGGTCAAGCCCCGGCGCGCCATCCTAACCAACCTGCACACGGATCTCGACTACGCGGCGCTGAAGGGCAGTCTCCCGATCGGCGTGGAGCCGGCGTTCGACGGCATGCGGCTGGAACTGTGAGCCGCCCTGGCAGGCTTGGATCCCCCGTGCATTTTAGTTCCATAATATATCTTATGCGAATTAGATCATTGCTGACCGAGGCCTGCCGATCACACCCCGCCTCTCTCGATGACCAGAACTCCGGTCCGTTTGACGCCTCAAGGATCTCGACCAGAGCGGGACAGGTATCAGCCACAACGCGTGTGGCGGCCGCAGCCGGATTCTCGTATTCTTCCGGTTCTTTCCCCCCGCGCCGAGGCGAACAACAGACGGAGAGTCGAAGTGTCGCATGGTACATCGGACCAGAAGCCAACTAGCAACGCCTCGTCGGAATCGCAGCCTGGTGCGCTGGCCTCAGCAACCGAACGGGATCCGAAAGTGGTGGCGCTGGAGCGCGATCTGTTCCGGCGGCTGGCGTCGATCAGGCAGTTGCCGATAGCCCCGGATCCGGATCCGCCTGAGGAAACGAACCGGGCCTAAAAGCTGACGTCTGATCTTGTGAGGCGGGTTTGTATTCGCCGCTCCGCGTCTGCCTATGCACCACGCCAGGCCCCTTCCCGCTCAATGACGTGATCAAGCATCCGATTGAAGCTGGGGGACAGCAGATCGAGGGCTGCAGCGATCTCGGCCGACGTCATCTGCTTCGGCGGCCCTGCCGGGGTGTTGTTCACGTCCACCACATAGATCCGCTGATCCTTCACATCGCGTAGAACGTCAAGCTCGCCGTAGTCGAGCCCGATTGCGCCGGCGAACTGGACGAGAAGCGCTTGCTCCTGCGGCGAAAACACCGCACCAGGGCTTCGAATCTTGGCCGAACGAACATCCTTAAGCCCCACGTCCTTCGGCCGCCGCTTCTCGTAAACCACCGGAATTTCCCGCCCATAGATCGGAGTGCGCAGGTCCACGGCCTCTCCGTCCGCGACTGTGTCGATGTACCTTTCGTAGACGCGGTCACTCTTGATGTCTTCGCGCCGCAAAGGCCCTTGCAGAACTCGGCCCTCGAACGTGTGATTGCTGTCCGGCTTCTCGACAAGAAGCCCCTGAAAGGTCAGCGGATCGACTGCAAGCGCATATCCGAACGTGTCAGCAAAGGTCTGCGCAACACGCTGCTTGGACACGTCTCCGCAGTTACGGTTGACCGTGGGCGTCGATCGGGGAAGCTCGCAGGGCCTTGCGTGGTATTGAAAGTGGAATGCCAGGTCATGGCGATCTCCCGGATCGGTCACGATACGGAACCCATTGTAGGCGGCAAGCTTGAAGAGCACCTGATAACGCGACGGAGCGTCCGGATAGGTGACGATCCGTCGTCTCGGACGGAACGCCAGCCGAAACGCCGTTCTTCCGGGTCTGACAAGGTGCGCCATTTCCCAGCCTACCCGAACCGCCTCCAGCGTGTGCGAGCGGGCTGGCTGTGGAAGCACATTAGCAAGTCGCTTCAAGAGTGCGAGTGACAGAATCACATGAAGTTCCTTTGTCTGGCGCAACGGACGTATAAGAACGGCAGGCTGGCAAGGTTTCAAATTTCCCGAACAAATCATTCAGCGTCAGGGCGACACGAAAGCAGGGGCTGTTTCAACCGCCCCTCCGCGACGCCTTGGATCCATTACTCTCGGCTGAGGAACATCCACTGGCCTTGGCCGTTCCGCCGCCTGTTTTGCCGAAAGCCCCGCAACCGCTACGCTGCGATCCGGTCGGCGCACGAGAAGCCCGGTCGTCAATAGCCGCTCGAGCGCCTGGCGGATGGGCTGCCGGCTGACATTGAACCAGCCGGCAAGCTGCTCCTGCTTCAGTACCGTCCCCGGCACGAGCAGCCCCTGCTCGATCTGCTCACGCAAGCGGCGTTCAATAGACTTTGGATCCATGGATCCAAAGTGCCGTTATTCGCGGTGTCAGTCAACCGAGCGGGTAATGCGCGACCGATTGTCTGCGCGGTGCAATGATCCGACCGCCCCACCCCGGGCGCCCTGCCCCGTCACGGCATCGGAATTTCAGCCACCTTCTTGGGCACGTGATAGCCCACCTGCACCGCTGGCCTTTCGGCGATCTCGACATACCAACGCTTCACGTTCGGATAGGCCTCGAGATCGATCTTCTGCCACTCGAAGCGCGAGATCCACGGCCATGTCGCGATATCCGCAATGGAGTAGTCGCCGGCCAGGAACTGGACTTCCGCGAGACGCTTGTCCAACACCCCGTAGAGCCGCCCGGCTTCCTTCAGATACCGCTCTTCCGCATACGGGGCCTTGCCCGGATTGAACTTCGAGAAATGATGCACCTGCCCGAGCATCGGCCCGATGCCGCCCATCTGCCACATGAGCCATTCCAGAACACGGTAGCGGCCATCGCCGTCCTTCGGCAAAAGCTTCCCGGTCTTCTCGGCGAGATAGATCATGATCGCCCCGGATTCCATCAGCGACAGCCCCGTGTCACGGTCCACGATCGCCGGGATCTTGTTGTTGGGGCTGATCTTCAGGAAGTCGGGCTGGAACTGGTCATCCTTCCCGATATCGATGGCGTGCGCGGTATAGGGCAAGCCCAGTTCCTCGAGGAGGATGGACACTTTGCGGCCGTTCGGGGTCGTCCAGGTATAGAGATCGATCATGTAGCGCTCCGTGAATCTGCAGCCAAGCGTATCACGCGATCGCAAGCGGTTCGACCAACGGTTTTGCACGGACGGATGCGGGTGCCGCCGGATGCGTCAGGCGATCCGGCTCAATCCACGCTTCTCGAAGACGGCGTTGATCCCCTCGATCAACAGGTCCTGCACGGTCCTCTCCTCGTCGAAACCAATCTTCTTGAGTTGCCTCAGGGCCTCGGGCTCGAGATAAACGGTGGCGACACGCTTGCCTTCACGTGTCTTTGCCACCGGATACTTTCGTCCCGGCTCCGCAGCAGGCTCGGGGCTCGACTGCGCGCTCGGCGCAGGTGTGGCGGGCTCCGCCGGAGTCTTGCCGAAAAGGCTGGCTCGCTTCGTCATGATCCCTCACCGATTCGTCAGGCGCTCTTGCGCAGGTTCTTCCTGCCCGCGCGTGCACGAGCGGGCAAGCCTACCTGACCACACATCCACATGTAGACATTTCGCATCTCCGCGGCGGCCTTTCCGAGGGGCTCGAACTCCATCGCGGTCCGACCGTCGATCACGCTGTGGGAAAAGGCGACGCGCTGATGCAGCACCTGCGGTGCGACCAGCCATCCCTGCTCCTCCAGCCCCTGGCGCGCCTCCTCAACGAGGGCGCTGCGCACCGGTGTCGAGGAGAACAGAACCCAGGCGGGCTTGCGGGCGAGCATCGCGAGATCGTAGGTCGCCTCGATCGCATCAAGATCAAACGCTGCCGGCCGGCAGGGAATCAGGATGAGATCGGCGGCGCGGGCAGCCATCAGCGATGCGCGATCAGCGTTGGGAGCCGTATCAATGAGGAGGATGTCGGCTCCGTTCGTGCGCGCCGCCTCCGTCAGGAACTGGAGGCGTTCGGCATGATCGCCGACGACCTCCGGCTCCACACGCCTCTTGTCGCCCCACTTGCGGGCCGTCGCCTGCGGATCGAGATCCACGATGGCGGAGCGGTAGCCGTGAAGCTGCGCGCATACCGCCAGATGGACCGCAAGCGTCGTCTTGCCGGCCCCGCCCTTCTGGGAAATGATAGCGATTGTCTTCATGTGATCACGCCGGCTTGTTGGCCTGCCCACATGGACACGTGTCGACGCGGTCGAGGCCCGATCGCTTGATTGATCACCGACGACCGCGTCGCATCAAGTCCCGCACCCTTAAAATGCCCGATTCTGGGCAAAATCCGTGTGAATTATTCCTGATCGCGCGGGTATTGGGGAAAAACAACGCCCTTATTGTCCGGAATCCTGTGCCGGCGCCGAATCACTTGAGTGCGCGCACTCACGCATTCGCGTGGGCGCGCCGCCATGCCTGCACGCCTGAATGCCTGCGCGTCGGCATGCCAGTATGCCCACCCGCACATGTGAAGAAGCGCCGTCAGCCCGCTACATGACGCCCCGGCTCGTTCCCGACGACGAAGGATGCGAGGCCGGATCGCGAGATGCGCCAGGGGCGAGATGCCTCGGCGCGCATCGTCTCCGAGGGCCGAAGTCGACGGAGCGATCCGTCTCCGCTGACTTCCGAAATATCGAAGAATCCAAGGATCTGCAGGCGAGCGGCGAGGCGCTTCGTCGTGAGGTCGCTCGCGCTGACGGGGATCGACCCGGCGGAATACACCGCATCCATGAGGATCTTCTGATCGGTGAATGGAGTGGCGGCGCGCCGCGCCCCCGGAAAACGGACGATGTTGGCGGAGGCTTGCGGCTGGCTCATGCTGTGGTTACTCACTACCCGGTACGCTTACGAATCGACCTGAGTTTCGAGCTTGAGCGTTAAGAGCGGGTGAACCACGTGCCGGTTCCCGGATTGGAGTTCGTTCCTTGGAAGCATCGCGCGACATCTCCCGCCTGATCGAGATCATGGCCGCCTTGCGCGACCCGGAAAGCGGCTGCGCATGGGACCTGCGGCAGACATTTGCGACGATCGCGCCCTATACGCTCGAAGAAGCTTACGAGGTTGTCGATGCGATTGATCGCGGCGACCTAGCGGACCTGAAGGACGAGCTTGGCGACCTGCTGCTTCAGGTCGTCTTTCACGCGCGCATGGCCGAAGAGGCGGGCGCCTTCGCCTTTCCGGACGTTGTCGAGGCAATCACGAGCAAGCTGATCCGACGGCATCCGCACGTCTTTGGCGATGCGAGGGCCAGCACCCCCGAGGAGATCCGGGAAACATGGAATGCGATCAAGAAGGAGGAGAAGGCGAGGCGCCGGGCGCAATCGCCTGAGCCCAAGGGCGAGGCCGGCATCCTTGATGACGTTCCGGCCCCCCTCCCCGCCCTGCTGAAGGCCGAGAAGCTGACCCGGCGCGCAGCCTCGGTCGGTTTCGACTGGCCGGACAGCCGCCAGGTGATCGAGAAAATCCGCGAGGAGCTGGCGGAAGTCGAGGCCGCGATTTCAAGCGGCGACAAGCCGATGATCGCGGAAGAGATCGGCGACCTGCTCTTCGCCGTGTCCAACCTCGCGCGCCATTGCGACGTCGATGCCGAGGGCGCTTTACGGGCAACCAACGCGAAGTTCATCCGCCGGTTTCGCGCGATCGAAGCCGGTCTCGCAGCGCGCGGTCGCGATGTCCATTCAACCAGCCTCGATGAAATGGAGGAGCTTTGGGCGGACGCCAAGCGCGCGGAATCCAGGAAGTCCTAGGGCAGGATCAGCGGACGCGCCGTGCTTTCGGAAAGCGCTGCAGAAGCCTCGGCTCTTTTTCCACGGCGACCCGAACCCGCAGCGCAACCGCTTCATCGCGGTTGTCGCGCCCGAGGATCTCCGCGTTCTCGTAGAGCCAGTTCAGCGATTTTCCGTCCGACGGGTCGAGAACCACGTGAAATGTCGGTCGCCCCTTCGAAATGCGGGCCTCGATGACCTGCATCAGCTCCTCGAGCCCCTGCCCCGTCAGGGCGGAGACAAGCGCCGGACGCCGCTCCTCCGGCATGCGCTGCGCTTGGGCCAGAAGGCGTTCGCGCTCCTCGGGCCCGAGAAGATCAGCCTTGTTCCAGACCTCGATGATTCGGCCGGTCTCCTCCGGATCGATGTCCAGTTCGCGCAGTACGCTTGCGACATCTGCCGCCTGAGCCTGCGTCTCCCCGTGAGAAACATCGCGCACATGCAGAAGGACGTCCGCCTCGATGACGTCCTCGAGCGTGGCGCGGAAGGCCGCGACGAGCATTGTCGGCAAGTCGGAGATGAACCCGACCGTATCGGACAGGATCGCCTTCTCGCCGTGCGGCAGCTTGATGGCGCGCGATGTCGGATCAAGAGTCGCGAAAAGCATGTCTTCCGCGACCACGTCGGCCTGCGTCATCCGGTTGAAGAGCGTCGATTTTCCGGCATTCGTATAGCCCACGAGCGCGATGATCGGGTAAGGCACGCGGCGGCGGCTCGTCCGATGGAGCGAGCGGGTTCGGGTGACGCCTTCCAGATCCTTCTCGATCTTCGTCATCCGCTCCTGGATCAGGCGTCGATCCGCCTCGATCTGCGTCTCACCCGGGCCACCGAGGAAGCCAAAGCCGCCGCGCTGCCGCTCGAGATGGGTCCAGGAGCGCACGAGACGGCTCTTCTGATATTCCAGATGGGCCAGCTCCACCTGGAGCGTTCCCTCGCGGGTTCGGGCGCGCCGTCCGAAGATTTCGAGAATGAGACCAGTGCGGTCGATGACCTTGGCGCGCCAGGCGCGTTCGAGATTCCGCTGCTGAACCGGACTGAGGGCGCAGTCCATGACAACAAGCCCTATCTCGCTCGCCGTGATGATGCCTGCGATCTCGTCGACCTTCCCCTTGCCGAGATATGTCGATGGCCGAAGGGCATTCAGCGTTATGAGCAGCGATTCCACGACATTGAGGTCGATCGCGGCAGCCAGCCCGACCGCCTCCTCGAGGCGCCCCTCGAACTCGCGTGATGTCGCGGCCCCCGATCCGGGCGGGGCGCTCTTTGCCGACCGCCCTCGCGACACGTAAGGCCCAATGACGAGAGCCTTGGTGCCGGCGGCAATCTCTTTCTCGGGCTCCGCCTTGACGCTGAACCCGTTATCGCCACGGGAGCCTGGCTCCATGTCAAAATCAGCCTTTGTCGCCGGCCTCGTCTGCCTGATCGAACAGCTGGATGGGCTGACCGGGCATGATGGTCGAGATCGCGTGCTTGTAGACGAGCTGGGAATGGCCATCTCGACGGAGAAGCACGCAGAAGTTATCGAACCAGGTGACAACCCCCTGCAATTTCACACCGTTCACGAGAAATATCGTCAAGGGTACTTTGTTCTTGCGGACATGATTGAGGAATGTGTCCTGCAGATTCTGAGCGCGCTCGCCCGCCATTAGTTTGCCTCGCCAACCTGTCGCCGCCGGCCCTTGGTCGTCAGGAGCCCCAGGTATTGATCGACCGCGTCTCCGCGATCCTGAACCGGCGAGTGCATTACACGGTCACGCCGCAATTTAGGCAAGAGGCGTAACCGCTGATTACCGAAAATTTCCGGCTTTCAGCCTCAAATTTTCATGCTGTTGCCTCAAGCCGTCACCCCGAGGGACTTCAGCTTCCGGTGGAGCGCCGACCTCTCCATCCCGATAAACTCGGCCGTACGGGAAATATTCCCGCTGAAGCGCGCGATCTGCGCCATCAGGTACTCGCGCTCGAAGATCTCGCGGGCCTCGCGCAGCGGGAGACTCATCATGCGTTCCCCGCCGCTTCCGGAGGGGGTGGTCGGGACGAGCGCGCCTATCTCGGACGGGAGCATCGACGCGGTGATCTCCTCATCCGGATCGCCGCCGGCGAGAATCATCAGGCGCTCGACGTTGTTGCGAAGCTGGCGGACATTGCCCGGCCAGTCATGCGACTGAAGAACCGCCATCGCATCCTGCCCGATGCGGCGCTGGGGCAATCCCGTGCCCGATGAGATCTGCTCCATGAAGAACGCGATCAGTTCGGGGACATCCTCACGCCGCTCGGAGAGCGACGGCACGCGAATGGGGACCACGCTCAGGCGGTGGAACAGATCCTCCCGGAGCCGATTCGCCGCGATTTCGGCCGAGAGGTCGCGGCTCGACGACGAGATGATGCGGACATCGACGTGGACACGCGTCGAGCCGCCGACGCGCTGGAAGTTCTGCTCGACCAGAACGCGGAGAATCCTGCTCTGCGTCTCGCGGGGCATGTCCGCGATCTCGTCGATATAGAGGGTGCCGCCATGCGCCTCCTCGAGCGCCCCGACACGCCGCTCCCGGTCCTCTCCGGCCTCGACGCCGAACAGCTCGGCCTCCATGTTGTCCGGCGTGATTGTTGCCGCATTGATGACGACGAACGGGCTGCTCGCACGGCTCGAGAGCGCGTGAAGCGTTCGCGCCGTCAGTTCCTTGCCCGAGCCCGGCGCGCCCGTGATCAAAACCCGCGCATTCGTCGGCGCCACCCGCTCCACGGTCTGGCGCAGCTGATTGATGATCGCGGAGCGGCCTGCGATCCGGCTGGCCTGGATCGAGCGCGCCTTCAGGTCGCGCACCTCGCGCTTCAAGCGTGAGGCCTCGAGCGCACGGTCGGCAACCAGGACGAGGCGATCGGCCTTGAACGGCTTCTCGATGAAATCGTAGGCCCCGAGGCGGATGGCGGAAACGGCGGTCTCGATGTTGCCGTGTCCCGAGATCATCACGATCGGAAGATCCGGATGCTGTTTCTTGACAAGTTCGAGCACCTGGAGGCCATCGAGGCGGCTGCCCTGCAGCCAGATATCGAGGAATACGAGATGAGGCCTGCGCGCCTCGATGGTCGCGATCGCCTCTTCCGCCGATCCGGCCGTTCGGGCGCGATGACCCTCGTCTTCCAGTATCCCAGCAACGAGGTCGCGAATATCAGCCTCGTCGTCGACAATCAGAATATCTGCGCTCATGATATCGCCATTGGTTTATGCGCGGCAGCGGCTGCCGGGTCAGGCATTGCTCCTGCGCCGTCGATCGGGAACCAGAGGCGCACCCAGCCTCCCCTCCCCTCGGGATTGTCCAGCAACTCGATGCCGCCACCGTGCTCCTCGAAAATCTTCGCCACGATCGGAAGCCCGAGGCCGGTTCCGCCTTCCCGCGTCGTCATGTAGGGCTCGAGCAGCCTCGCACGGTTCTCCACGGGAAAACCCTTGCCGTTATCGATTACGTCGATCGCAACCTGCCTGCCTTGATCGTGGCTCATCCTGATCAGAATCCGCCCCTCACCGAGTTCCTCGGCGGGAACCGCCGATATCGCTTCGGCCGCATTCTTGATGATGTTCGTCAACGCCTGGGAGATCAAACGCCGGTCGAAGCCGACGACAATGGCCTCGTCAGGCAGGTCGTCGGAGAACCTGATCCCCGGATAGCCAATCCGCATCATGAAGACGACCTGCCGCACCGTATCCGCGAGATCCTCGTTGCCAATGGTCGGCTTCGGCATCCGCGCGAACGAGGAGAACTCGTCGACCATGCGCTTGATGTCGTCCACCTGGCGCACGATCGTGTCCGTGCACTGGTCGAAGACTTCCCGGTCAGTCGTGATGACCTTCCCGTACTTGCGGCGGATGCGCTCCGCCGAAAGCTGGATCGGCGTCAGCGGATTCTTGATCTCATGCGCGATACGCCGGGCGACGTCCGCCCAGGCGGATGTCCGCTGGGCGGTCACGAGATCCGTGATGTCGTCGAGCGTGATGACGAGCCCCTTGTCGTCTCCCCTCGCCTGCTCGGTCGTCAGGCGCACGTTCAGCGTCCGATCTCGTCCGCGCCGCGAAACGGTGATCTGCTGCTGCATCAGGCGCTGCCGCGATTCCCGCGCTTCTTCGAGGGGAGCGGCGAGTTCGGGCATCACCTCGCCCGCCGGCCGGTTGAGCATCTCCTCCTCGGTCAGGCCGAAGACCCGCTGCGCGGTCGGATTGGCGATCGTCACGATGCCGTTCGAGTCCACGCCGATCACGCCTGCGGAGACGCCGGAGAGAACAGCCTCCGTGAAGCGGCGCCGGCGATCGATCAGGTCGCTCGCGGCGGTGAGTCCGTCGTGCTGGCGGCGCAGTTCGGCGGTCATCTGGTTGAACGTCTGGCTGAGCGACGCGAGGTCGCCCTCGGAGCGCCGTATCGGGACCTGAACATAGAAGTTGCCTGTCGCCACCTGCTGCGTGGCGTTGATCAATCTTCGAATCGGCCCCACCAGGGTATTCGCGTAGCTCAGGCCGAACCAGACCGCGGAGAGCAGGATGATGACGGCGATGATCGCAAACATCGTTGCAAAGGCGACCTGCATCTCCACGCTGACTTGCTCGAGCAGGCGGTAATAGGCGATCCCCGCCTCCGCCTCGGCGGGAAAATCGAGCGCCCGCCGATCGACGAACCGTGTGACGACAAGCACGCGCCCGTCATGAGCAGGAAGGCGGAGGATGGCGCGGAGGATTTCCCCCTGCGCGGGCACGAGGCAAAGAGCCTCGCGCTCGTCGGCATCTTCGAGATCCTCGACCGGCGGGACGTCTAGATCCTCGAGAGGCACATTGTCGATCCGCTCGACGACACGGCCGTCCGGCTCGACCAGCATCGCCACCGGAAAACCGAGGAAGCGGGACCGCGATTCCATGAATTCGCGGAAGACAGCACGGTCGGCGTCATAGAGGATCCGCGCGCGATCGAGATCCGCCGCCATGAGCGTGGTTTCGCGCGCGAGGGTGCGGCATTGCAGGTCGCGATAGGCGTGAGCGATCTCCACCGTGTTCTGCATCAGACTGTTGATCCACCCGGTGAACCAGGGATCAAGCCCGCGCGAGAGGGTGACGGAGGCGACCAGCGCAACGACGACGACCGGAACCGTAGCGATGACAGCGAAGATCGTGACGAAGCGCACATGGAGCTTCGTTCCCGCGATTCCCGCCCGGCGCGCGCGGTAGAGCTTCAGGCTCTGCCGTCCGACGAGGAACAGCAGCACGAGGACGAGGACGAAATTGATCGACAGGACGAGGATCGAGGTCGCCTGCGTCGGCTCGATCGGGGTGATGCCCCCGAGAATCATGAAGGTGGCCAAGGCGGAAACAAGCGACGCGGCCACGAACGACAGCCCCAGCCATCCCGGGGAATCGGGCCCGACCTCGCCTTTTCGCGCTCCTGGTAGTGCGTCCTGTCCGCTCAAACCGGCCCCTTCCCGTCAACCGCCCGACCGCGGGGCGCACAGAGAAGATGATGCAAGATCACAACACTGTGGCCAAACTAATACACGCGTCGCACGATGAAGGCGAGGGCTTTGCCGTCAGCGGCTCGACCGTATGACCGGGAGGTCGAGGTCCCTGACCTTTTTCCGCAATGTGTTCCGGTTCAGGCCCAGAAGCTCCGCCGCACGGATCTGGTTACCGCGCGTGGCGGCCAGAGCGGCTCCGATCAGGGGCCCCTCGACATCGCGCAAAATGCGATGATAGAGCCCCGGCGGCGGCAGCGTGTCGCGGAAGTTGGCGAAATACTTGTTGAGGTGGCGCTCGACCGATTCTGACAGCGTCTCGTCGCCCGGGGGCGCCTCGGCGACGGACGACGAGCCGCTCTCGATCGGGCGCACGTCGAGCTCGCCCTCAATGATCGGCGAAGTGATCGTCTCCTGCGGATAGAGCGCCGCCAGACGCCGGACGAGGTTTTCCAGCTCGCGCACGTTTCCCGGCCAGCGATAGCGCTTGAGCCGGTCCATGGCCTCCGCGTCGATCTGCTTGCGTGCAAGCCCCTCCTTCTCGATCATCGTGAAGAAGTGACGCATGAGATCGGGAATATCCTCGATCCGCTCCCGTAGCGGCGGCAGCCGGATGGGCACGACGTTCAGCCGGAAGTAGAGATCTTCGCGGAAAAGCCCCTGCTGGATCGAGATCCGAAGGTCCTTGTTCGTCGCCGCAACGATGCGGACATTGGTCTTGATCGGGGTGCGTCCGCCGACGGTGGTGTATTCCCCCTGCTGCAACACGCGCAGCAGGCGCGTCTGCGCCTCCATCGGCATGTCGCCGATCTCGTCGAGGAACAGCGTTCCCCCCTCCGCCTGCTCGAAACGCCCCGCGCTTCGCGACGCCGCGCCGGTGAAGGCCCCCTTCTCGTGGCCGAACAGCTCCGATTCGATGAGATCCCTCGGGATCGCCGCCATGTTCACCGCCACGAAGGGGCCGGTGCGCCGCTTGCCGTAATCATGGAGCGCCCGCGCCACGAGTTCCTTTCCAGTTCCCGATTCGCCGGTGATCATTACCGTGAGGTCAGTCGGCATCAGGCGCGCGAGGGCGCGGTAGATTTCCTGCATCGCCGGGGAGCGCCCCACCAGCGGGATGTCCTCGCCCTCCCCGTCGACCGCCGAGACATGCCCCCGGGGACGCGAGAGCGCCCGTCCGACGATCGCGACGAGTTCCTTGAGATCAAAAGGCTTGGGAAGATACTCGTAGGCGCCCCGCTCCGAGGCCTTGATCGCCGTCATGAACGTGTTCTGCGCGCTCATCACGATGATCGGAAGCTCAGGCCGCAACCTCTTGATCCGCGGCAGCAAGTCGAAGGCGTTTTCGTCGGGCATGACCACATCCGTGATCACAAGGTCCCCATCCCCCTGCGAGACCCAGCGCCACAGCGTTGAGGCATTGCTCGTGGAGCGCACCTCGTAGCCCGCCCGCGAAAGCGCCTGGTTGAGCACGGTCCGGATCGCCGCATCGTCGTCTGCAAGGAGAATGTTTCCGCTGGGCATGGTTTTCTCGGGTACCTACTGCTGGGGATCCTCGACACGCGCTTCGCCTGAGCTTCTCGCGTCCCTCAGGCTGAACATCGGGAGCATGATCCGGAACGTCGTACGCCGCGGCGCCGGGTCGCATTCGACGATGCCGCCATGGTCGCCGACGATCTTGGCGACCAAAGCAAGTCCAAGGCCACTTCCCTGGGCCTTTGTCGTGACGAAGGGATCGAACAGATCCGAAAGAAATTCCTCTGGAATTCCAGGTCCGTTGTCGCGGATACTCACCTCGATTGGCAGGCTGACGCGCTCGCTCGAGCCCGGCGACTGGATGCGGATGCCCGTTCGATAGGCAGTCGAGAGGACGATTTCGCCCTCGAGGGCATCAGGACCGATGGCCTCTGCCGCATTCTTCATCAGATTGATGATAACTTGCACAAGCTGGTCCCGATTTCCGTAAATCGGCGGCAGTGACGGGTCGTAATTTTCGCTGATCCGGACGTGGCGCGCGAAGCCGGATTGCGCCAGCCGCTTCACATGGTCGAGCACGGAGTGGATATTGACGGCATCCCGCTCCACCGGCCTCTGGTCTCCGAAAAGCTCCACGCGCTCGACAAGCTTCACGATCCGGTCGGCCTCGTCGCAGATCAGGCGGGTTAGCAGCCGATCATCTTCGTTCGCCGACTGCTCCAGAAGCTGGGCCGCGCCCCTGATCCCGGAAAGCGGGTTCTTGATCTCGTGGGCCAGCATCGAGCCGAGCGCGGTGACCGAACGCGCAGCCGTGCGGTGGGTGAGCTGCCGATTCATCTTGTCGGCAATGGTGCGCTCCTGAAGCATCAGGACGACGACATCGCCCTCGTCGGCCATCGGCGTCGCAAAGACATCGACGATCCGCTCGATGCCCAGCCGAGGCCCACCCACATCCACGCGATACTCGCTGACGCTCGATCCACGCGCCCTCACCTCCTCGATCAGCGAAAGGACCGGCGAACCGAACGGGATGAAATCGCTGAGCCTCCTCTTCTGGAGCACGCGCTGGCTCACATCGAGAAAAGCCTCTGCCGCCGCATTGGCGTGAAGGATCGAATGATCCGGGCCGATCGTCAGGACGGGCAGAGGCAAGGCGTTGAGCACGGCGTCGCTCGCCGGAGGCCTGAGCGGATTCTTCATGCCGCCACCGTCGCCGGTTCGGCCGCGATTTCGCGAAGGAGGCGCACGACTCTTTCGGGAGCTTCCGTCGTCACCAGCTCGCGGCGCTCGTCCAGGCTGATCAAAGCACCAGAGGCGAGCGCGTGATCGGCGAAAGCCGCCAGGTGCTTCCGCGCATGTCGGATCCCCACGCGCGTTCCATATAAGCTCAACAAACCTTGATAATGCTCTGTCACTGCGCAAACTTTTTCGTCGAGCGACGGCACGCGCCACGGACGCCCATCCAATGCGGCGCCGATCTCGGCCACGAGCCACGGGCGCCCCAGGGTCGCACGGCCGATCATGACGGCATCAGCCCCGGAGGCGTCGAGGCAGGCCTGCGCATCGCCCGCATCGGCGATGTCGCCGTTCGCGATCAGGGGGATAGAGACGGCCGCCTTCACTGCCGCGATCGCGGACCAGTTGGCGCGCCCCTTGTAGAATTGCTGCCGCGTGCGCCCGTGGACGGTCACGGCGGATACGCCGAGTTGCTCCGCACGGCGCGCAAGTTCCGGCGCATTGAGGCTGCTGTCATCCCAGCCGAGGCGCATCTTCACCGTGACGGGAACCCGCACGGCGCTCACCACCGCTTCAATGAGCCGCGCCGCGTGATCGAGATCGCGCATCAGCGCCGAGCCGGCCATCCCCCCGAGGACATGTTTGGCGGGACATCCCATGTTGATGTCGATGATGTCGGCCCCGTTCGCCTCCGCGAGGCGGGTCGCATCCGCAAGCCAATGCGCCTGGCACCCCGCCAGCTGGACGACGTGAGGCGAGATTCCCTCTCCCTCTGAACGAATCCGTGCCTCCTCCGCGCCGCGAACGAAGGCATCGGACGAGACCATTTCCGAGACGACCAGCCCTGCGCCGAACCGGGCGGCAATCCGGCGCATGTGGATATCCGTGACGCCGGACATCGGTGCGAGGGCGACGATCCCCGGCGTCTCTACACCGCCGATCGACAGCCGCCGTCTCGAAACATTTGTTTCCATCATCGTGCCAAGGGTCCTGTTTGCCCAAGAAATAGACAAGCTCAGAAAAAGTGCAAGCCCGGCGGTGGCGCCGTCATTTGCCAATCGTCGATGCGCCCTCTATCACCAACTCCAATCGGTTGGAATCGGGGAGGTCGAATGGCTGTCGTTGCGCTCGTCGTCGCTGCCGGGCGCGGCTCACGCGCCGGCGGGGGCCTGCCGAAGCAGTACAGGATGCTCGAGGGCGCCCCGGTTCTGACCAGGACGTTGCGGGCGCTCGGCGCCCATCCGGCAATCAGTGCCATCCTCGTTGTCATTCATCCCGACGACCGGCAAGAGTATGACGCGGCCATTGCGCTGCTGGCCGATGAGGACCGGAAGCGCCTGCTTCCCTCCGTCGCCGGGGACAAGAGCCGGCAGGGCTCGGTTCGCGCCGGCCTCGAGGCGCTTGACGGCCATCCGGACGATCTCGTCCTCGTGCACGACGCCGCGAGACCTTTCGTCACGCACCGCCTGCTGGACGAGGCGATCTCCTGCGCGCGGGAGTCGGGAGCGGCCATCCCGGGAATTCCCGTGACGGATACGATCAAGCGCATCGATTCCAGAGGCAAGGTTCTCGAGACGCCGACGCGGGACACGCTGCGCGCCGTCCAGACGCCGCAGGCCTTTGCCTACTCCATTCTGCGCGACGCCCACCGCAGGGCGGCCGCCGCCGGGCGCGACGACTTCACCGACGATGCGGCACTGATGGAATGGGCCGGCATCCCCGTGCAGGTCTTCGCGGGCGACCCGTCCAACATGAAGCTGACCAGGCCTGAGGATTTCCCGATGCCTGCGCAAACCGCCACCCTCGTGACCCGCGTCGGGACGGGTTTCGATGTCCATGCCTTCGGCGACGGCGACCACGTCATGCTCGGGGGGATCGCAATCCCGCACGATCGCGGCGTCGTCGCTCACTCCGACGGCGATGTCGTCCTCCACGCCCTGACGGATGCGGTGCTCGGCGCGCTTGCGGATGGCGATATCGGGACGCACTTCCCGCCGAGCGACCCGCAATGGAAAGGAGCGTCCTCGGATCGCTTCCTCGCTTATGCGATTACGCTGGTGAGGGAGCGCGGCGGCGTCGTGGATTTCCTCGACGCGACTATCCTCGCGGAAGCACCCCGCCTTGGACCTCATCGCGAGGCCATGCGGGCACGCATTGCGGAGATCACCGGCTTGCGGATCGATCAGGTGTCGGTCAAGGCGACGACGACGGAGAAGCTCGGTTTTACCGGGCGCAGGGAGGGAATCGCGGCGCAGGCGGCAGCGACGATCCGGATACCCGTGGGAGAGGCTCATGTTTAATGACGGCCGGCGCAGCAGGGCTGCGTCCATCATCCGCTCATATACGCAGCAGGGCTTGATGATCGCCACCGCCGAATCCTGCACCGGAGGGCTCGTCAGCGCGCTGCTGACGGAGGTGGCGGGCTCGTCCTCGGTCGTCGAGCGCGGATTCGTCACCTATTCCAACGAGGCGAAGCAGGAGGCGATAGGAGTGGATCCCGCGCTTCTTCGCGCGCATGGCGCGGTCAGCGAGGAGGTTGCGCGCGCGATGGCGCAGGGGGCGCTTGCCGCGTCGCGCGCCGATATCAGTGTCGCGATCACGGGCATCGCCGGTCCTGGCGGCGGTTCCGCCGCGAAACCCGTCGGCCTCGTTCATCTCGCATCGGCGCGCCGGGGCGGTGACGTCCGGCATGTGGAGCGACGCTACGGCGATCTCGGGCGCACGGAGATCCGCCTGGCGGCCCTGGATGATGCGCTGGCGCTGCTGGAAGAGGCTGTTCAGGGCGCGCCGTAGATGTCGCGCGCGCGCGCCTCGAACGCGTTGGTGAACTTCCTGAAGGCGCGATCGAACATCGCCCCCATCAGCATCCCGAGGGCGAAGTTCCGGAACTCGTAATTGATGTTGAAATCAATATCCGTCCCCTCGTCGGCCGCGCGGAAGATCCAGCGGTTCTCCAGGAACCGGAAGGGGCCGTCGACATATTCCACATCGATCCGCAGCCGCGGGCGGTCAAGCGTGACACGGCTCGTGAAGCTCTCGTGGATCGCCTTGTAGCCGACGCTCATATCCGCCACGAGCGTCTCGATCCCCTCCCCGCTCTGCGAGCGCCGCCGCACGCGCAGGGCCTCGCAAAGGGGAACGAATTCGGGATAGCGCTCGACATCCGCAACCAGATCGAACATCTGCGTCGGCGAGTGCGGCACGCGCTTGACTGTACGAAATGATGGCATGTCCGGATGCGGTCAGCGGCCGTGACGGGCTGTTCGGGCCGCCTTGAGCTTCGCGAAATCATCGCCCGCGTGGTGCGAGGAGCGCGTGAGTGGCGATGACGAGACGAGGAGGAATCCCTTGGCGGAAGCCGTCGTCGCGAAAGCCTTGAACTCGTCCGGCGTCACATAGCGAACCACCGGATGATGCTTGCGCGTCGGCTGGAGGTACTGGCCGATCGTGAGGAAGTCGACATCGGCGGAGCGAAGGTCGTCCATGAGCTGGAGCACCTCGTTGCGCTCCTCGCCGAGGCCGACCATGATCCCGGATTTCGTGAAGATGGTCGGGTCCAGCTCCTTCACCCGCTGGAGAAGGCGGATGGAGTGGAAGTAGCGTGCGCCCGGGCGCACCTTCAGGTATTTCGACGGGACCGTCTCGAGATTGTGGTTAAAAACGTCCGGCCGCGCGGCGACCACGATTTCGAGCGCCCCGTCCTTGCGCAGGAAATCGGGCGTCAGGATCTCGATCGTCGTCTTCGGCGAGCGTGCGCGGATCGCGTGGATGACGTCCGCGAAATGCTGCGCGCCCCCGTCGTCGAGATCATCGCGATCGACGGAGGTGATGACGACGTGCTCCAGGCCGAGCTTGGCGACGGCGGTCGCGATGTGCTCCGGCTCCTGGGGGTCGAGCGCCCCCGGCATCCCCGTCTTCACGTTGCAGAAGGCGCAGGCGCGGGTGCAGGTATCGCCCATGATCATGAAGGTCGCGTGCTTCTTCTCCCAGCACTCGCCGATATTCGGGCAGCCTGCCTCCTCGCAGACCGTGACGAGCTTGTTCTCCTTCACGATGCGATTCGTCTCGGCCCATTTCGGCGAACCCGGCGCCTTCACCCGAATCCAGTCGGGCTTGCGCTGGATCGGCTGATCGGGCCGATGCGCCTTCTCCGGGTGACGGGGGCGCTTGTCCTTGTTCAGGAGGTCGAGAACAACGGGCATGTCACGGCTTTCGGACGGAAAACATCGGGGTCCCATAGCACTGAAAGCTGACGGAGCAAAGCCAAAGGGGGATACGTAATAGCATATAGTTTCACTTTTGATATTCTCTAGAGTAATCATTTCTGTGTTATTGACATTTTTAATGCATCAAATGATAATTTTAAACAAACCAGAGGGAGACACGTTATGCCCATTACAGCCCTAGGCCCTGCCGCCCCGCAGGTCATCACAGCGGAGAGTTCCGCCCCGGACTTCCAACTGCCATCCGCGAACGATACGCAGCCTGTGGAAGTTGCCTCGGCAGTTGATCATGCGCGCACGACGCTGCGGTATGCACACCCTGACGCGTATTTCGTCGGTGGCACGTCCCCGGTCGGCGGAGACTTCCTCATAGTCCCGGCGCGCCCGGAAGGCGGTTTCAACAGCATAGCAGATTTCACGACAGATGACGGCACTCCCTCCAACTCGTGGTTCTATTCGCGACCCTCCGGTGCGGGCATCGCCATTCCTGGTCTCCCGGGGTCCTATTCTGTTGGGCCTGTAGGCACTTACAACTTTGCGACAGGGGTGCACGAAATCGGCCTCGGGTTTGCGGGTACATTTGGAGGGCGAGTTACCGTGTTCGCCAATTCCAGAGCGATTCCCGGAGGCGGGCGTGATTTTTCCGAGCTCGACGGAACATACTCCTTCAACTTCGGGGTCATGCTAAATATTCAACGGCTGACAGGTGACGCAATGCGCCTTTTCGGAATTCCCCTTTCAGCGCTTCCTGTAACCGCACCGGCGGGAGCCGGGTTGATCACAGCAGGAAATGCACTCGATACCCTTGCGAATTTTGCGGCACTACAGGGTGGCGTCGGATGGCGGATTGAACTGACCTTCGACAAAGGCCGATTGGTCAAAGCGACGCACAAAGGCGAGGAGATCGATCTTTACGCCACTATTAACTCAATGGCCGGAGATGCCGCCTTTATTCCTCGTCTGGAAGCCGTTTCACCACAAATCAACTATGCGAATCGTCTGGTCATGGGCGAGAGCGCATTCGCCCTCGTGGAGGAAACCGGCGGTTTGAACCATGGCATCAATGCCCTGGAACTCGCCGAACGCTGGCGGAGCACGCTTACCGAATACGGTCAGAAGCACTTCGCATCGCTCTCCAGTGAAGCCCGCCAGATCGTGCGCATGGGAGGTCCGGACAATGCGGATGAAGCGAACCTCCTCGTCAGCGAATTGAGCAGGGTCTCCGGCTCGGATTGGCGCGTGATCGTCGATCATCTTAGGAATCGTTACGGCATCAATGGCGGAAATCCAGATATCGATGAGGCCAACCGCCTCGAAGACCTGAAACATGCCGGCCCGCCCGAAGATCGTGCGATCGTCCGAGACGTCATATTGAACGGCGGAACGGTTCCGACCTATAGGCTGAAATCCGACGAATTTGGCACTGACATCGTAGTGGGTTCGGACGGAGCCGACGATCTTCCGGTGGATTTCCTCCCCGCCACCGACCCCGCCCTCTCCGGTCTCGGCTCGCCGGAGGCGGTCGACGCCGCGGTCGCCGGCGCTTCGGCAGCCGCTTCCGGGCTGGAGCCCCTGTTGAACGGCGAGTTCACGGTGGTCACGGACGCAGTGGACGGCGTGCAGGCCGCCGGTTCGCCGGAGCAGCGCGAGATCAGCCTGGCCGAGGCCTCGCAGGCGGTCAGGATGGCGATGACGCTCCTGGGGCCGAAGGTGCCGCCGATGGTTCACAAGATCGTCGACAACGGGCTGGATCTGGTCGGCGTCGCGCATAATCCTTCCGGGCTTGGAGCCGCCTCGCTGGCGCTCGGCATCCTGGACGCCTTCGAGATCGACGGCGCGGTCGGCGACGCGGTCGAGGCCGCGACCATCGCCGCGCAGGCCGCGCAGATCATCAAGACCAGCAACGT
>JAWLCY010000005.1:0-190704 GCA_041686895.1 Saliniramus sp.
AGGCCGCTCCCCACGACATTGCGCACCATCGGCGGCAGGACCGGGCTCAGAAGCTGGTTGGCCATCCCGATCATCTGCGTCGCCTGCGCCACGCTGATCCCGGACTGCCCCGACGAGCCCGCGGCCTGCTGGCCTTCCGCTGCGTCAGTAACGACGCTGAACTCGCCGTTCAACAGGGGCTCCAACCCGGAAGCGGCTGCCGAAGCGTTAACGGCTCCGTTATCGTTCAAGAGGGCATCTGGATCTGCCGCGGCATCGGCGTCCCGCTGCTCCAAGTATCCGCTCACGCCCCAGATTCGCTGTTCCGGATCGATAGTCACATCGAAGCCGGTTTGCCCCTCGTAGCGCCTGCGATACCCGACACCGATTCCCGACGCGTCGTGCTGAAAGTAGCTGAAGAACAGGTCGTAGGCATCGGCCCGAATCCCAAAGGCATTCTCGCCGTTCACGACATGCGGTCGGTTCCAGTCGATCTCGGGCGCAAAGAGTCCGTGGCGAGCCTCCCCATCCTGCACAACGATCGGTACGGGTCGAATCGTCAGCGTTTCGAGACCGAACTGGTTTTCCAGACGTTCGGACACGGTTTGGCCGCTGGCGGTCGGACCTGCATTGATTCCCTGCCAGTTATGATTTTGAGTTGCCCCCGGGTTCAAATTCAAGCCCAGCTGATCATTGAGATGAATACTACCGACCTGCACTATCACCTTCGCCAACGGGTGTTGATTTGCGATTTCACGAATGTTTTCCGCCATCGCTGCGTCGCGATTACTTCCTTCGGCCAGTGTGAGCGGATGCGTGTCGATCGGGTATGCAGTTATTCCGTATCTATGCCACCGTACGATGTCGTACTCTAGCCGGTCGCGCAACCCGAACGCAGGCATTCGCGGCCCTGAACCCGCCTGCGCATAACTTTCGTTATAGGCAGACATATAGGCTGACGCAGCGCGTTCGAGAAATTCCTCCTCGCCGATGGAGCCGTCCCTGAGCTGATCGATCAGGCCGTGGATTTCCCTGTTCCCCCAGGTCTCGATGAGCATTATCGGTTTCTCGCCCTCGATCGTCGCGAATGCCAAGGCGAGCTTCTCTATGTACGTTTCCCCGTAGGGATGGATATCGCCCAACAGCACGATCTGCTCGTCTCGGCCGGAGATGTACCGGGCCAGCGAGAATGCTCCCTCCAGCTCGGTAACCGGGGCCCGAATATCCATATTGGTGATAACTCCGTTCCCGTCCTCATCTGCGACGACCCCAATCGGAGGCTCCGGGTGCAGATTTTCCCGTGCGGGCTGCTCGTCCTGGTCGATGGGAGCGACTTCACTTCCATCCACCCCTTGAGCCAGAACAAATCCGGCGCCTTCCCGCTCGTGCGAGCCAACGACCGTGTGGGGCACTCCAGCGGCAGGAGAAATTAGCGAGTTCATCGACCAACTCCATATGCGATATCAGCATACATTATATTTTTATATTATACATAAATCAATAGAAATAAATATTTCCGCAGATGCCGCGGAACGCGGGAAGGGCGTCCTCACCTTCGGCGGCACTCAGAGCGGCTGCCTTGCGGCAAAAGGCGTGATCTTCTTCGACCGTGCTGTCGCCGAGCCGATGCGTTGGCCGCGCAAGCGCGGCAGGCGCACTTCCCCCAGGGACCTCGTCTTTTAGGTGCAGTTCGAGGTGGCCTGCCGGCAGCCACCGGCTCGAAGAAGCCTACAGGCGGCGGAATATCTCCCCCTTCTCCTCAGCCCAAGACCCCCTCGATCCCCGCCGCGATCTCCAGCACCCGCCGGTCCTGCCCACGTCGCGCCACCAGCATGAAGCCGGCGGGGCGCTCGAGGGCCGGCATGGGGAGGGAGATGCCGGTGATGTCGAACTGGTTGCCCCACGTGGTGTTGCGCAGCATCAGGATGTTCGCCTTCATGAAGGTGTCGACATCCCCGAGCAGGGGCGCGATCGGGACCGCGCTCGTCGCCGTCGCGGGCAAAGCGAGGACGTCGAGAGGCGCGAGGCGCGCGTCCATCGCGGCGATGAGATCGTCCCGGCGGCGCATGAGCCGGATATAGTCAGCGGCCTTGAAGCCGGCCCCGCGCCGGACCCGCGCCAGCACGGCCGGGTCGAAATCGGCCGCCCGGCTCTCGAACCAGTCGGCATGCACCGCCGCCGCCTCGATCGCAACGAGGGGCGCGCCGGCCATCAAGGCGTTCATCTCGTCGAGGAGATCGTCGATATCGTGGTCCACGATCCGCGCGCCCGCCTGCGAGAGGCGCGAGAGCGTCGCCTCGAAGCCCTCCGCGACCATGTCCTCCGTCTCGGTGAAGAGGAGCCCGCGGGGCACGCCGATGCGCAGGCCCGCGACCGGCATCGGACGCAGTTCCGGCGGCTCCTCCCCGGCCATGACCGCGTCCGTCGCGGCGCAGTCGGCCACGGTCCTTGCGAGGGGACCAATGGAGTCGAGGGCGTAGGAGAGGGGATAGGCCCCTTGCGTCGGCACCCGTCCCGTCGTCGGCTTGAAGCCGACGCAGCCGTTGAGCGAGGCGGGAATGCGCACCGATCCTCCCGTATCCGTGCCAATCGAGATTTCGCTCGTGCCCTCGCCGACGCTCACGCCGGCCCCGGCGGAGGAGCCGCCGGGAACGCGGGTCTCGTCCGCCGCGCAGCCGGGGGTGCCGTAATGGGGATTGATGCCGATGCCGGAAAAGGCGAACTCCGACATGTTGGTCTTGCCGATGATGACGGCCCCCGCCCGGCGCAGGCGGTTGACGACAGGCGCGTCCTTCGCGGCCGGCGGCAGGTCGCGCAGGATGATGGAGCCGGCGGTCGTGGTCTCGCCGGCCACGTCGAAAAGGTCCTTGATCGAGACGATGCGTCCGTCGAGGGGGCCGAGGGTGACGCCCGCCTTGCGCCGCGCATCGGCGGCGTCCGCCGCCGCGCGGGCCTCGTCCCGATAGAGCCGCAGAAAGACCTTCTCGTCGCCGGCGCGGGCATCGAGGCGCGAAAGGATGGATTCGAGCTTGTCGCGGACGCTTGTCATGCGGGGTCACCGAGGGTGTCGCGCCGTCGCCGCAGGCGCGAGAGAAGGAGAAGGGTTGCGTTCCATATCACGGCCACCGCGAGCCCCGCCGTCAAGCCGATCACGGACCCAAACGGGATTGCCGTGACGCTCACGGTCGCGACCGCCATGCCGAATCCGAGGAGGCCCGGATAGCCGGTCACGAGGACCCGCGCCGTCGTCGGCCCGCCGAGCCGCGGGTGCAGGATCAGCGCGAGGGAGGTGAAGACGACGGGCAGCACCGCGACCACCCCGGCGACCGTCGCCCCGAGCAGCCGGCCGGAGATCACCACCGCAGCGACGAGCCCCATGACGGTCGCCACCCGCAGCGGCAGGTCCCACCAGCGCCGGATGGCGGCGACCGGGAGCGGCCCGGCGAGGAAACGTCGGCCGAGGAGGATGCAGAGGGCGTAGACCGCGACATTCGCCGCGATGGCGGCCGCGATTCCCGGGTCGATGCTGCGGGTGACGGCGAGCGTCGCGCCCCACGCGACGTAGCCGGAGAGCAGGCTCGCAAGGACGTTCATGCGCATTGCCGCAATGGCGTAGAACAACACGAAGGGAGCGGTCCCGACATTGACCTGCAGGCCGACGCGCGCCGCCTCCGCGAGAAAGGCCGCGCCGTGCTCGATTGCGAGATAGGCGTAGTTCGGCCCGGCGGAGAGGGGCAGGGTCGCGATCAGAGTTCCGACAAGCGGCCCCATGCGCTCGACGACGACGGAGGCCGTGACCACGATGATCGCGCTCATCGTCATCTTCATCAGGAGCGTCAGCCAGAAAGGATCGATCACGAGTCTTTGGTCCGGGGGCTGGAAAAGGCGGCCGGCAGAGGCCATGATTGACGCAGCGGCGCGCATGGAAGTGGGCGATTCGCGACAGCATGCCGCGCCCGAATCAATGGGTAAAAAAAATTATCCACAGATGTCATGCAAGCGACGCTTTTCTTGGCTATGCTTCTTGGCAGTCAAGCACGAGGTGGAGCCGCAGGGCATTCACCCGCATGGTATTTCAGCCTGGGGAGGCACCAATGATTGATATTTCGACGACACGCTCTGACCCAGAGAGGACGAAGCGAGCGATGCCAAATACTTTCAACCTTTTCCGTCGCCGGGGAGCTCCGGAACTCGTCTGCGCCGTCCCCGAGGACCGCGCCGTACCGAACTTCATTGCGGGCGAAACATGGGAATTCGGGGGCAAGATCTCCGGCAATTCCCGCGCTCATCCCGGATTCGACGCGAGCCTCGCGAGCGAGGTCGCGCGCTATAACGGCTTCTACCTGTTCCAGGCCTGGGAACGTTGCTGCGTCCCGGACGGCGGGGCGGCCGCCTGAATTTCAGGCGGGATCCCGAAAACGATCGTCGAGGGGCACGCGGAGCCCCGTGGCCAGCCGGTTCGTCTGCGAGGCGAGGCCGACGACCGCCATCAGCTCCATGAACTGCTCCGTGGTCATCCCCTTGGCGCGCGCGGCGGCTGAATGCGAACCGATGCAGTACTCGCAGCCATTGGCGATCGAGACCGCCACGTAGATCATCTCCTTGGTGAGGGGATCGAGCGCCCCCGGCGCCATCACGGCCTTGACCTGTTCCCAGGTCCGCGCGAGGAGCGCCGGATCGTGGGCGAGGGCGCGCCAGAAATTGTTCACGAAGTCGTTCTGGCGCGTGGCGCGGATGTCGTCGAAGACGGCGCGCGCCTCCGACGACAGTTCCTCGTCGGCGAGAAGCGGCACGCTGGGCATGGCTCCCTCCGGTTTAGCGCGACATGCTGACCGGCGCGCCCGACTTGGCGAGGACGCCCTGCATGTTGCCCGGCGTCGCCTGAAGGCGCGCGGCGACCGCGCCGCCCTGCTGGTAGAGATAGATCTCGCTGCCCCGCAGGTCCCACGAGTTCACGCGGGCGATATCGTCATTGCTGCATCCGGAGGTCGACGCGCGATAAAGATCGAGCACCGGCGTGCTGGAGAGCGTCACGCGGCAGGATGAGCCGCCGGATTCGCTGGCCCGCCAGGAGCCGACGAAGTTCGTGCGCGAGGGGCGCGGCGCAGCCGCGGCCGGGCTCGGGATCGACGCCTGCCGGCCGACACCGACATCGGCGATGTCACCGCTGCCAATGCGCGGGAGGTCGTCCGGCCCGGACGAGCCGGGCGGGGGAGCGAGCGGCTCCGCGAGAACAACTCCGGACGGGGCCGCCATGCCGGGCGCGAGCGGCTCCATCACCGGCTGGCTGAAGGTCGCCCCCGCCCGCGGAAGGACCGGGCCTCCGCCGCCGAAGCGGGCTGACGTGCAAGCGCTCAGCGCAGCCATCGTCGCGAGGATCACGCCTGCGCGCAAAAGACGGTTGTTCATGCTCCGAAATCCATTCCTTGCCATGTTTTTCAAGACATGCAGCTTTGATGTCCTGATGGCAAGCGTAGCAGGCGCAGAACCTTCGTCAAACCCGCGTCTGACCCTCAAACGTGGCGCGTGACCATCATTTTCTTGATCTCGGCGATCGCCTTGGCCGGGTTGAGGCCCTTGGGGCAGGCATTCGCGCAATTCATGATCGTGTGGCAGCGATAGAGCCGGAAGGGGTCCTCGAGGTGGTCGAGGCGCTCGCCCGTCATCTCGTCACGGGAATCGGCGAGCCAGCGATAGGCGTGCAGCAGGGCCGCCGGACCGAGGAAGCGATCGCCGTTCCACCAGTAGGAGGGGCAGGCTGTGGTGCAGCAGGCGCACAGGATGCACTCGTAGAGCCCGTCGAGCTTCAGGCGATCCTCTGGCGTCTGCTCCCATTCCCCCTCGGGGGCGGGTGTTTCGGTCTGCAGCCAGGGCTCGACCGAGGCATGCTGGGCGAAGAAGCTCGTGAGGTCGGGGACGAGGTCCTTGAGCACCGGCATGTGCGGCAGCGGATAGATCTTCACGGTGCCCGAGGAGCATTCGTCGATGCCCTTGGTGCAGGCGATCGTGTTCTGCCCGTCGATGTTCATCGCGCAGGAGCCGCAGATGCCCTCGCGGCAGGAGCGGCGGAAGGTGAGCGTCGAGTCGACCTTGTTCTTGATCCAGATGAGCGCGTCGAGGACCATCGGGCCGCAATCGTCGCGGTCGACGTAGTAGGTGTCGATCCGCGGCTTCTCCGCGTCGTCGGGGTTCCAGCGGTAGATCCGGAACTCCTGGACGTTCTTGCCGCCCTCCGGCTTCGGCCAGGCCTTGCCTTCGGTGTATTGCGAGTTCTTCGGAAGGGAGAATTGGGCCATGATCTGTCTTTCCGATACTCAGTAGACGCGCGCCTTGGGGGCGATGTACTCGATCTCGTTCGAGAGCGTGTAGGTGTGGACGGGGCGGTAGTCGATCGCGACGGACTTCTTGTCCGTGTCGGCCCAGCACAGGGTGTGCTTCATCCATTCCTTGTCGTCGCGGTCGGGGAAGTCCTCGCGGGCATGCGCGCCGCGCGATTCCGTGCGGTTGGCCGCCGATTCCATGGTGACCACGGCCTGCTCGATCAGGTTGTCGAATTCGAGCGTCTCGATCAGGTCGGTGTTCCAGGTCAGCGAACGGTCGGTGATCGCGACGTCGCCGCTCGCCTGCCACACGTCGTTGATCAGCTTGCGGCCCTCCTCGAGCACCTCGCCCGTGCGGAACACCGCGCAATTGTTCTGCATGGTGCGCTGCATGTTCAGGCGCAGTTCCGCCGTCGGCGTGCCGCCCGAGGCATTGCGGAAGCGGTCGAGGCGCGAGAGCGCGAGATCGGCGGAGTTCGCGGGAAGCTCCGGCTGCTTCTCGCCGGGGGTGACGATCTCGGCGCAGCGAAGGCCGGCCGCGCGGCCGAAGACCACGAGGTCGATCAGCGAGTTCGAGCCGAGGCGGTTCGCCCCGTGGACCGAGACGCAGGCCGCCTCGCCGATCGCCATCAGGCCCGGCACCACGTGGTCGGGATTGCCGTCCTTGAGGGTCAGGACCTCGCCGTGGAAGTTCGTCGGGATGCCGCCCATGTTGTAGTGCACGGTGGGCAGGACCGGAATCGGCTCCTTCGTCACGTCGACGCCCGCGAAGATGCGCGCGCTCTCCGAGATGCCGGGAAGGCGCTCGTGCAGGATCTTCGGGTCGAGATGGTCGAGATGCAGATAGATGTGGTCCTTGTCCTTGCCGACGCCGCGCCCGCCGCGGATCTCCATCGTCATCGAGCGCGAGACCACGTCGCGGGAGGCGAGGTCCTTGGCGGAGGGTGCGTAGCGCTCCATAAAGCGCTCGCCTTCCGAGTTCGTGAGATAGCCGCCCTCGCCGCGCGCGCCCTCGGTGATCAGGCAGCCCGCGCCGTAGATGCCCGTCGGGTGGAACTGCACGAACTCCATGTCCTGCAGCGGCAGGCCGGCCCGCAGGACCATGGCGTTTCCGTCGCCCGTGCAGGTATGGGCCGAGGTCGCGGAGAAATAGGCGCGCCCGTAGCCGCCGGTCGCGAGGATCACCATCTGCGCCCGGAAGCGGTGGATCGTCCCCGTCGTCATGTCGAGGGCGACGATGCCCCGGCAGCGGCCTTCATCGTCCATGATCAGGTCGATCGCGAAATACTCGATGAAGAAGTTGGTGTTGTTCTTCAGGGCCGCTCCGTAGAGCGTATGCAGGATGGCGTGGCCCGTGCGGTCGGCGGCGGCGCAGGTGCGCTGCGCGGTGCCCTGGCCGAAATGGGTCGTCATTCCGCCGAAGGGGCGCTGGTAGATCTTGCCGGATTCGGTGCGCGAGAACGGCACGCCCCAATGCTCGAGCTCGTAGACGGCGGCCGGGGCCTCGCGCACGAGATATTCGATCGCGTCCTGGTCGCCGAGCCAGTCGGCGCCCTTGACGGTGTCGTACATGTGCCAGCGCCAGTCGTCTTCGCCCATGTTGCCGAGGGAGGCCGAGATGCCGCCCTGCGCGGCGACCGTGTGCGAACGGGTCGGAAAGACCTTCGATATGCAGGCGGTGCGAAGCCCGGCCTGGCTGCATCCGACCGTGGCGCGCAGCCCCGCGCCGCCCGCGCCCACCACCACGACGTCGAAGGTGTGGTCGGTGATCGGGTAGGCTGCGCCGTTCACGGCGGGAGCGCCATTCGTTTGTCCGTTGGTCGCCATTGATTTTCTCCCTCAGAACAGGGGGCTGAAGCTGATCTTGAGGATCGCGAAGAGGCAGGAGGCCGCGATGACGATCGCGAAGAAGGTGTTGGCGATCACCGCCGCGATCTTCGCGCCCTTGCCGTGGATGTAATCCTCGATGACGATCTGCATCCCCAGACGCATGTGATACGTGATGGATACGACGAACAGCGCGAGAAGGATCGCCACGAGGGGCTGCGACACGATCGCCACCGCGTCCTCGTAGCTGCGCCCGGCGAGCGCCGCCACGGTGATGATGAAGGGGATCACCAGCAGCGCGTTGGAGACGGCGGAGATCCGGTGGTGCCAGAAATGATCCGTGCCCGACCCCGAGGCGCCGAGGCCCTTGGCCTGCGCCAGCGGCGTGCGGATCGAGCCGGGCTTGTCGAATCGATGTTCGGCCATGGTCTGCTCCTCAGCGCACGATCAGGACGACGATCCAGATCAGGAACGTCAGGATGACGGATCCGGCGAGCGTCGCCTTGGCGAGGGCGAAGCGTTCATGCGTCTCGAATCCCCGGCCGAAATCCCAGATGAAGTGGCGCAGCCCCCCGAGCATGTGATGCATCAGCATCCATGTGTATCCGAACAGGATCAGGTAGCCGAGCCACGAACCGAAGAACCATTCGGCATTCGCGTAGCCCTCGGCCCCGGAGGCCATGGCGACGAGCCAGTAGGCGAGGAGGACGGTGCCGAAATAGAGCGTCACGCCGGTGATGCGGTGGAAGATGGACATCGCCATCGTCCAGGTCCAGCGATAGATCTGCAAGTGCGGCGACAGGGGTCGCTGGACCTTGGGGTTCCGGGCATCGGCTTGCGCCATTCCAACCTCTCCCGATTGAGCGCCGGAGGCGCATTGACGTCGTACGGGTGTATAATCCGCCGTCGCGTGATTAAACAAACATGGCGCTCGCGGCAATGCGGCAAGGGATATAGATTGTGACAATTCTAAAAAATTGTAACCGCGATTTGCCGGAAGCGCTTGCGCGAAGGATGGTGTTCCAACTTCCTTCCGTTGCGGTAATGTCCTGCGTCCCGAACCGCGCGCGGTGCGCGGGGAGGCGTCATGCCGGCATGAGATCGGCTGAAAGAGCGTGAAGGGAGAGGAAGCCATGTCCCCGCAGCCCGGCCGTCATTTTCTGCAGATTCCCGGCCCCACCAATTGCCCCCTGCCGGTTCTCGCCGCGATCGCGAAGCCGACGATCGACCACCGGGGTCCGGAATTCAAGGCGCTCGCGACGGAGGTTCTGGCGGGGATACGCACGATCTTCAAGACGCAGCAGCCGGTCGTGATCTATCCGGCTTCGGGAACCGGCGCCTGGGAGGCGGCCCTCGTCAACGCGCTCTCGCCTGGCGACGAGATACTCATGTTCGAGACGGGCTGGTTCTCGACCCTCTGGCACAAGCTCGCCCTCAAGCTGGGCCTCGCGCCGGAGGTTCTGCCCGGCGACTGGCGCTCCGGCGTCGACGCCAGGGCGATCGAGGCGCGGCTGCGCGAGGACAGGGGCCGCGCGATCAAGGCGGTCTGCGTCGTCCACAACGAGACCTCGACCGGCGTCGCCTCCGACATCGCCGCCGTCCGCCGGGCCATCGACGCCGCCGGGCACCCGGCGCTCCTCATGGTGGACACCATCTCCTCGCTCGGCTCCATCGACTACGCGCATGACGCCTGGGGCGTCGACGTCACCATCGCCGGATCGCAGAAGGGGCTGATGCTGCCTCCGGGCCTGTCCTTCAACGCCGTGTCGCCGAAGGCGCTTGCCGCTGCGAAGAACGCGAGACTGCCGCGCGCCTTCTGGGACTGGGAAGACATGATCGCGGCGAACGCGAACGGCTTCTTCCCCTATACGCCGGCGACGAACATGCTCCAGGGCCTCAAGGTCGCCATCGACCTGCTGCACGACGAGGGACTCGACAACGTCTTCGCGCGGCACGACCGCGCCGCCGAGGCGACGCGCCGGGCCGTCAGGCATTGGGGCTTCGAGACGCAATGCGCGGATCCCGCGCGCCATTCCTCCTCGCTCACCGCCGTGCGCCTTCCCGAGGGCCACTCGGCCGACCGGCTGCGCGCCACGATCCTCGAGCGCTCGAACATGTCGCTCGGCAACGGCCTCGGCCAGCTCGCGGACCAGGTCTTCCGCATCGGCCATCTCGGCGACTTCAACGATGTCGCCGTGACCGGAACGCTCGCGGGCGTCGAGATGGGACTGGCCGCCTGCGGCATTCCCTACCGTGCCGGCGGCGTCGAGGCGGCGATGGGCTACCTCGCCGGGAATACGGCGGCAGCGAGCGGCTGAGCGCGCAATCGCCTCGCGCAGGAAGGGCAGCCGCGGCGGCGGTGCGTTCCTTGCGCGTCGCGGTTTGGGCTTACGCCCATGGTCGATCCACCAGGCGCAGCGACGCCGTTCACCGGGGCGAATTGCGGCCCATCCTCGGCCGTTGCATCCGTTTCGCCGCCTTTTGGGCGGGATTTGGACGTCAAGCGCCTCCTTCGCCTCCGTCCGGGGGCATATCCCGATCGGGTCTGCGCAGATGGCCGAACTGCGGAGCAGCGTCCACAGGCGTTATTCTCCAAAGGCGGCGCAGGAAGCGTACGCCCAGGGGTATTGCCATGGACGAATACACTGGACAGATCGACGGACCGGTCACGCTCGATTGCGACCTCGTGATGAGGGGCCGCGTGAAGGGGAATGTCACGGTGCCGCCGGGATCGCGGCTGGAACTCGAGGGCACGGTGATGGGCGATCTCACCGTCGAGGAGGGCGGCGCTGCCGTCATCCGGGGTGCGGTCGCCGGCGCAGTGATCAATCACGGGGGAGATGTCGAGGTTCTCGGGGTGGTCAATTGTGTCCACGATTATGGCGACCGGCTCACGCGTTTCGGACGCGACGCCAAGATCGGGTTCGACCGCACGAAGGCGCGCGCGGCTCCTTCGGCAGAGGTGGAGCGCGCCTCCTGATCATTGCGCGAGGACGACGATCCCGAGATTGACGGCGCCGGCATAGGCAAGCCATGCCGCGTACGGGATGAACAGGGCGGCGCTGACGCGGTCGATCCTCCAGAAGGCGAGGATCGCCGCGACAACAACGCCGAAGAGGGCGGCGATCACGACAAAGCCTGCGAGGGGGCTCTGCACGACGAAGAAGGCGAAGCTCCAGGCCGCGTTCAGCACGAGCTGCGCGTAGAAGAGGACGAGGGCGCGCGTCTGCTCGCGACTTCGCGGGAGCCCGAGGATGCGCCAGGCGCAATAGATCATGATCACGTAGAGGATCGTCCAGACCGGGCCGAACACCCAGCCGGGAGGCGTGAACCCGGGCTTGGGCAGGGCCTGGAACCAGGCGGTGCCGGCGGGGGTCCCCAACGACGCCGCTCCCCAGGCCGCGAGGACGGGCAGCGCGGCGGCCGCCAGTCTCGACCAGCCCGACAGGGACGGAGCGGGATTGCGCATGGTGTTCATGATCGTCATCCTCTTTCCGGCGACGCCGGCATCTGCTTTGAGGGCGGTCTCGCCTTCATTCTGGCCTTCCGGACGCTCGCACCATGACGCAGCCCCCCTTTAAGAAGCGAAGCCTCGCCGCCCAGGCCATGGGTCACGTCGATCCGGTCACGAAGGCGGTCGTTGCCCCGATCCACGTGGCGACGACCTATATCCGGGACGAGGATAACGCCTATTCCTCCGGATTCGTTTACGGGCGGCCCGACAATGCCACCGTCCGCGAGGCGGAGGCGGTGATCGCCATGCTCGAGGAGGCGCCCGCCGGGGCGCTTCTCTTCGGCTCCGGTATGGCGGCGGCGACGAGCGTCTTCAAGGCGCTCGATCCCGGCGACCACGTGGTCGCGCCGAAGGTGATGTACTGGGCCCTGCGCCACTGGCTCCTGACCGAGGGAACGCGCTGGGGGCTGAAGGTGGATTTCGTCGAGACCGACGACATCGCGAAGCTGTGCGCCGCGATCCGCCCCGGCGAGACCAAACTCGTCTGGCTCGAGACGCCCTCGAACCCGCTCTGGACCATCTCGGATATTGCCGCCGCCGCCGGGATTGCCCATGCGGCCGGGGCGCGGCTCGCCGTCGATTCGACCTGCGCCTCGCCGGTCCATACGCGCCCGCTCACACTCGGCGCCGACATCGTGATGCACGCCGCGACGAAGATCCTCAACGGTCATTCCGACGTCGTGGCCGGCGCGCTCGCCGGAGCCGCGGACGACGCGTTCTGGCAGCGCATCGTCACGATCCGCAAGGGCGGCGGAGCGATCCTCGGCCCGTTCGAGGCCTTTCTCCTCCTTCGGGGCATGCGGACGCTCCATCTGCGGGCCTCCGCGCAGGCGAAGAGCGCCATGGCCCTCGCTCGCCGCCTGCGCGGGCATCCGCATGTGGCGGAGGTGCTTTATCCTGGACTGGAATCGCATCCCGGCCATGCGCTTGCCGCGCGCCAGATGGAGGGCGGGTTTGGCTTCATGCTCTCGATCCGTGTGAAGGGCGGCGAGGCGGCGGCCATCGCCGCGGCGGCGAAGGTCGCCCTCTGGAAACGCGCCACGTCCCTCGGGGGCGTCGAGAGCCTGATCGAGCATCGCGCCTCGATCGAGGGCGCGGGCACGCCCTGTCCGCCGGACCTCCTGCGCCTCTCGGTCGGGATCGAGGATCCGGAAGACCTTTACGCTGATCTCGACCGGGCGCTCGTCGCGGCCCACGGGTGAACGTTCAGATGCCGACGGCGCGGCTCAGCGCGATCAGCGCGAGCTCGATGAGGGCGCCGGTGAGCACGACGGTGTAGACCACCCCGAGGACGCCGACGACGAGCCCGAGTCCGAGCATCAGCCCGTCCTCCTGCATGATCGCGATCGAGAGGATGACGAGCGCGATCGAAGGCACCAGGTTCGTCCCGGGCAGGGGAACGATCACGCAGATCGCGAGAATGATCGCGAAAACGCCGATCAGGCGGTCGCCGCGCGGCCCGAACAGGTTGATATGGCGGGGCCGGCAAATGCCCTCGACCCGGCGCAGCTTCGGCTCCGCCGCGTCGATGATCTTGCGGAAGGTGGTGACCTTGAAGGTCTTGTCCATGATCTTCTTCGGCAGCCACGGCTTCTTGAAGCCGAGGGCGAGCTGGAAGGCGAAGAGCAGGACCGGCAGGCCGAAGACGCTGTTCATGCCGGGCGGGGCCGGGATGCAGTTGGGCAGGCTGAAGAGGATGATGACGAAGCCGAAGGCGCGTTCGCCAAAAGCTTCCACGATCTCCCGGATCGAGATCATCTCCCCGGGGGCGGTGTCGATGACCGCGCGCAGGACCAGCGAGACGCGCTTGTGCTGCATTGCCTCATGCAGCAGCCGCGCCCGCTGTGTGGCCAGGATCTCCTCGCGCGTCGCCTCCGCCTTCTGCATGATCATTCCCAGAAACGGGGCCAGGTTTCGTCGAGATGCGGGCCAAGCCGCACCGGGGCGATGCGGGTGGCGAGGCCGGTCGCGTCGTCCGTCTCGACGGCGAGGCCGCTGAGCGTTCCCTCGCCGGAAGCCGCTTCAAGCCGCGCCCCCGGCGTCTTCTGGAGAAAGCGGCGCAGGGGTTCGTCCTTGCTCATGCCGAGCACCGAATCGTAGTCGCCGCACATTCCCGCATCCGACATATAGGCCGTGCCCCCCGCCAGGATGCGGTGGTCGGCGGTCGGGACATGCGTGTGCGTGCCGATCACGAGGCTCGCCCGCCCGTCGCAGAACAGGCCCATGGCCTGTTTCTCGCTCGTGGCCTCGGCATGGAAGTCGACGATGACGGCGTCGGCCGCCGCACCCAGCGGGCAGGCCCCCAGGGCCTCCTCAACGGCGGCGAAGGGATCCTCCATGGCGTCCATGAAGATGCGGCCCATGACGTTGACGACGAGAACCCGCGCGCCCCGGTGCGTCTCGATCAGCGTCGCCCCCCGTCCGGGCGTCCCGCGCGGATATGTCGCCGGCCGCACGAGCCGGTGCTGGCGCTCGATGAAGACGAGGGCCTCGCGCTGGTCGAAGGCGTGGTTTCCCAGCGTCACCGCATCCGCGCCCGCCTGGAGCAACTCGTCGCAGATCGCTTCCGTGATGCCGAAGCCTCCGGCGGCGTTCTCGCCGTTGATCACGACGCAATCAAGTCGCCAGCGCTCGCGCAAGGCGGGGAGCCGGTCGGCGACGACGTTTCGGCCGGGCCTCCCGACGATGTCTCCGAGAAAAAGCAGGCGCATGTCAGTTCGCTTGTGTTTCGGCGAGGCGACTTTCCGCCGCATATCGTTCAGCCACGAATGATCTCCTTCTCGGTGACCACGATGTCGAGGCGGCGATCATGATCCTCGGTCGGTATCGTTTCCGTTTCTTGAACCGCAAAAGCAAGCCCGATCGACAAAACATTCTTCCGCTGCGTCAAATCGGCGATCGCCCGGTCGTAGTGCCCTTTCCCGTAGCCGATCCGGTTGAGCCCCCGGTCGAAGCGGGCGAGAGGCATCAGGAGAAGGTCGGGCTCGACGGCGGCCGCGCCCTCCGCCGGTTCGCTGAGCCCGAAAGAGGCGCGCCGCAATGCATCGCCGGGCCGCCATGCAAGAAACGTCAGGACCGGATGCTCGACATGCGGCAGGCAGAGCGTCAGGCCGCGCGCGGCGAGAGCCTCCAGGAGCGGGCGCGTGTCGACCTCGCTGCGGATCGGCCAATAAGCCGCGACGACCGCCGAATCCGGCAATTCCGGAAGCGCCAGCACGCGCCCCGCGATCACCTGCGACGCCTCGGCGCGATATGCGGGGGCCAGACCATCGCGCAATGCAAGGCCTTCGGCGCGTAGAGCTTCCTTGTCCAACGTCGAGAGCCGGCTGCTGCGATGACCAAAAACAAGCGCGGAGCCACGATGGCCGTTGGAGGTGCGATCCCGGGAAACCTACACAGTAGGTGGGCGCCGTTTGTCCCGGTCCAGGGACCGGGTCAGGGACAGCTCCCTTCAGGATCGATAAGGCCCCGGGGAAAATCTCCTGACGCACCCCGCAGCACCGCCCCCGGAATGTAGTGGGCGGCGGGCGGCGGGGGAAGGGACATTCGCGCGAAAACGAGGGCGCCGGTGAAATAATTTCACAAGGCCGTCCGGCTGCGCAGCGCGGCGCTCAGGGTCCCCTCGTCGAGATAGTCGAGTTCGCCTCCGACGGGCACCCCGTGGGCGAGGCGGGTGACCTTCACGGGCAGGTGCGAAAGGCTGTCGGTGAGAAAGTGCGCCGTCGTCTGGCCGTCGACCGTGGCGTTGAGCGCGATGATCACCTCGGCCACCGCCGGATCGGCCGCCCGTTCGATCAGGCCGGCAATGTTGAGGTTCTCCGGCCCGATCCCGTCGAGCGCGGACAAGACGCCGCCGAGGACGTGATAGCGGGCGTTGACGGCGCTCGATCGCTCGAGCGCCCACAGGTCGGCGACGTCCTCCACCACGATGATGATCGACGGATCGCGCGCGCCGTCCGTGCAGATCGCGCAGGGGTCGCTCGTATCGATATTTCCGCAGGTCGAGCAGACGACGACCCGTTCCGCCGCCAGCCGCATCGCCTCCGCGAGAGGCGAGAGCAGTTGCTCGCGCTTCTTGATCAGGTGCAGCGCCGCCCGGCGCGCCGAGCGCGGCCCGAGGCCGGGAAGACGGCCGAGCAACTGGATCAGGCGCTCGATCTCGGGACCGGCGGCGGTTTTGCGCATGGTTCGCTCGTCAGGATCGTCAGGAAACCGCCGTCAGAACAGCTTCATGCCGGGGGGCAGGGGCAGGCCCTTGGTGATCTCGGCCATGCGCTCCTGCATGGTGCGCTCGGCCTTGCCCCGCGCATCGTTGGCGGCGGCGACGATGAGATCCTCGACGATCTCCTTCTCGTCCGGGTTCATCAGGCCGGATTCGATCGCGACGCTCTTGATCTGGCCCTTGGCGGTCATGACGATCTTCACCGCTCCGCCGCCCGCCTGCCCCTCGACCTCGACAAGGTCGAGCTCGGCCTGGACATTGGCCATGCGCTCCTGCATCGCCTGGGCCTGCTTCATCAATCCCATCAGATCCTTCATCGCCAGTCTCCGTCGCTGATGCCGGTGCGCCCGCCCCTGGAGAGATAGTCGCGCCCGGCCCGAAAGCCAGCGAATCCTATAGGCTTTCAACTGGCGGCGGTCGAGGGCGACGCTTCGGGCGAATTTTATTAAGTTTGAATTACCACGATTCAACAGGGGTTTAAGCGGATCATGTATCTTTCCTAAGAAGACGTAAGTTGGAGTCTCGACATGGGTCGAAATGAGACGAAATTGCCCCCTCATGGGGCATTCTCTCGCAAGGGCGCATCATTCTGGAGCAATGAGCGCGGTTCTATCGCGACACAGTTCGCCCTCGCCCTGATTCCCCTGGCGATGTTCGGCGGAGCCGTCATCGATTACGGGCGCGCCGGCCAGTTCAAGGCGGAGCTTCAGAACGCGGTCGACTACAGCGCCCTGCGCTCCCTCGACACGCCCGACGAAGTCCGCCTCACCAATGCGGAAGCCGTGATTGCCCGGCTCGACGAGACGACCCCTTCCGTCGGCGTCTCCAGCGACGACGATACGGTCGAGATCTCGGCCACAAGCGGCGTCTCGACGACGATCCTCGCGGTCGTCGGGATCAACCGGATCCCGGTGCATGCGCGGGCGAAGGCGCGGCTGGTGGAAGGCGGGCCCCCGGCCTGCGTCCTCGCCCTGAACCGGACGAAGAAGGACGCCGTCAGCTTCAGCGGCTCGTCGAGCTTCTACGGGCGGGACTGCGTCGTTCATTCCAATTCCGGCCATGCGAGCGGGCTGAGCATCAACGGAAGCGCAACGCCGACCGCGGACGGGTTCTGCAGCGTCGGCGGCGTGAGCGGCGGGGAAGGCCTCTCCCCGGCCCCCCGCGGCAATTGCCGCCCCATCCGCGATCCCTTCGCCAAGCTCCCGAAGCCGCCGGCGAGCGGGTGCACGCACAACAACCACAAGATCAACCCCAACCAGTCACGCACGCTCCAGCCGGGCGTCTATTGCGGCGGGCTCGACATCCTCGGGACGGCGACGCTGGATCCCGGCGTCTACGTGATCAAGGACGGCTCCCTCGACATCGGCTCGCAGGCCCTGGTGCGCGGGACCGGCGTCACCTTCTACATCACCGGATCGAATGCCGGCTTCGGATTCAACGGCGGCGCCACGATCGAACTCGAGGCCCCGAAGACGGGCAAGTATGGCGGCGTCCTGATCTACCAGGATCCCTCCTCCACGAGTTCCAACACGATCAATGGCGGCTCGGACACGATCATGAACGGGGCGATCTATACGCCGGGAAGTGACATCCGCCTCAACGGCTCCAGCGGGTTCGGGCAGAGCATGTCCTACATGCCCATCATCGCGGACACCGTGACGGTCACCGGATCGACGGACATGAAGCTCGACACCTCCGGCGTCCAGCTGGCGGCGCCCCTGCCGCAGAGCTCGGAACTGGTTCTCGTGGAATGATCGTCCGGACGCCGCGCCGCCCGTCTTTCGGGGGATTCAGGGGGGATTCGGGCGCGGCGTTCCCCCCGTGTTCCGGCCAAGCGGCGAAATGCTGTGAAATCCTAGGCTTGACCACCATTGTTTAGCCCTTAAGACCGTGAATTCTTCGCCGGGAATGACTACATGTCATATCGAGCGAATCATCACGGGGCATGCCTGCGCGCAATCGGGCCCCGCCAGGGATCAACGAATGGCTGAGCCTGCTGTGAACATCAACGAAGACGCCTATGGCGCCGAATCGATCAAGGTCCTGAAGGGGCTCGACGCGGTCCGCAAACGCCCGGGCATGTATATCGGCGACACGGATGACGGATCCGGCCTGCACCACATGGTCTACGAGGTGGTCGACAACGCGATCGACGAGGCGCTCGCCGGCCATGCGAGCGAGGTGAACGTCACGCTCAACGCCGACGGCTCGGTCACGGTGAGCGATAACGGGCGCGGCATTCCCACCGACATCCACAAGGGCGAGGGAATTTCCGCCGCCGAAGTGATCATGACCCAGCTCCATGCGGGCGGGAAGTTCGACCAGAACTCCTACAAGGTGTCGGGCGGCCTCCACGGGGTCGGCGTCTCCGTCGTGAACGCGCTCTCGACCTGGCTGAAGCTGCGCATCTGGCGCAACGGCAAGGAGCATTTCGTCGAGTTCGCGCACGGGGTTCCCGTCGCTCCGCTCGCGGTGGTGGGCGAATCAGGCGGCAGGCGCGGGACGGAGCTCACGTTCTTCGCGAGCCCCGAGACCTTCACCATGACGGAATACGACTACGGAACGCTCGAGCATCGCCTGCGCGAACTCGCCTTCCTCAATTCCGGCGTCCACATCATCCTCACCGACAACCGCCACGCGGAGAAGAAGCGCGAGGACATGATGTACGAGGGCGGCGTCGAGGCCTTCGTGCGCTATCTCGACCGCGCCAAGCATCCCCTGGTGCCAGACCCGATCATGCTGCGCGCCGAGCGCGACGGCATCGCGGTCGAGGTCGCCCTGTGGTGGAACGACAGCTATCACGAGAACGTGCTGTGCTTCACCAACAACATTCCCCAGCGCGACGGTGGCACCCATCTCGCGGGCTTCCGCGGCGCCCTCACGCGCCAGATCACCGGCTATGCGGAGAGCACGGGCCTCACCAAGAAGGAGAAGGTCAGCCTTACGGGCGACGATTGCCGCGAGGGACTGACCGCCGTCATCTCGGTGAAGGTGCCGGATCCGAAATTCTCCTCGCAAACCAAGGACAAGCTGGTCTCCTCCGAGGTCCGCCCGGCGGTCGAGAACGTTGTCAACGAGGCCCTGCGCAACTGGCTCGAGGAAAACCCGTCCCAGGCCAAGACCATTGTCGGCAAGGTGGTCGAGGCGGGGGCCGCGCGCGAGGCCGCGCGCAAGGCGCGGGAACTGACCCGCCGCAAGGGCGCTCTCGACATCGCCTCCCTGCCCGGGAAGCTCGCCGATTGCCAGGAACGCGATCCGGCAAAGTCCGAGCTCTTCATCGTCGAGGGCGATTCGGCAGGCGGTTCGGCCAAGCAGGGGCGCGCGCGCGAGTACCAGGCGGTGCTGCCGCTGCGCGGCAAGATCCTCAACGTGGAGCGGGCGCGCTTCGACAAGATGCTCTCGTCGCAGGAGATCGGCACCCTGATCACCGCGCTCGGCACGGGGATCGGGCGCGAGGAGTTCAACCCCGACAAGCTGCGCTACCACAAGATCATCATCATGACGGACGCGGACGTGGACGGTTCGCATATCCGCACCCTGTTGCTGACCTTCTTCTTCCGGCAGATGCCGGAATTGATCGAGCGCGGGCACCTCTACATCGCCCAGCCGCCGCTCTACAAGGTTTCGCGCGGCAAGACCTCGATCTACGCGAAGGACGAGAGGGCGCTCGAGGATTACCTGATCGAGCTCGGTACGGCGGAGGCGAGCCTGAAGCTCGCCACGGGCGTCGAATTCCAGGGCGACCAGCTCCGGGCGCTGGTCGAGGAGGCGCGCATCGTGCGCAACACCATCCGCAGCCTGCATTCGCGCTATTCGCATTTCGTGGTCGAGCAGGCGGCGATCGCCGGCGTGCTGCGCCCGCAGATGGCGGACGATCCCGAGCAGGGCGCGGCGGCGGCCGAGTATGTGGCGCGTCGTCTCGACATTCTCTCCGAGGAAACCGAGCGCGGCTGGACCGGCCGTGTCGAGGATGGCGGCTATGTCTTCACCCGCGTGGTGCGCGGCGTCACGCAGGCGGAGACGCTCGACGCGTCCCTGCTCGAATCGCAGGAAGCCAAGCGCCTCGACGATCATGCCAAGACGCTCCAGGAGGTCTACGGCCAGCCCGCCGAGTTCGTGCGAAAGGGCGAGGGCAAGGCGCTCTACGGGCCGATGGCGCTGTTCGAATCAGTGACGTCCTTCGGCGCGAAGGGCATCAATCTCCAGCGATACAAGGGCCTTGGCGAGATGAACCCGGAGCAGCTCTGGGAGACCACCCTCGACCGCGAGGCGCGCTCGCTGCTGCAGGTGCGCGTGAAGGATGTCTCGGACGCAGACGACCTCTTCGTCAAGCTGATGGGCGATGTCGTCGAACCGCGCCGCGAGTTCATCCAGGACAACGCGCTCAACGTCGCCAATCTCGACGTCTGATGCGTCGTGGGCATGCGTCTTGGCGCACGCCCCACGGTCTGGCGTCCTGATCCCCTGATACGCGGCAGCCTCAAACGGGCGGACGGAATGCCATCATCAGGCTGCTGGATTGCTTGAGCAGACAGCAGCCCGATCCGGTTCTGATTCCGCTCGAACGCCAGATTTTCTGCGACAAAGCCGGGCGGCGCCGCGAAAGTCATGCGAGCGAGGGGCGGCGCGGCTGGTAAAACCCGGCCGGCCGCCCCTTTTCCCTGTCGTCGCAAATTTACCTGATGGCCAGCGCGTTGCCCGGCGCTCCCGTCCCGCCCCTGATCGGCATCGGGGAGAAGGAGTAGACGAATTCCGAGACATCTGCATCCGCAAGACGTTCGGTCGCGACGTTTTCATGCAGGTATACGCCGTTTCGAACGAGCAGTTCCTGGTGGACCGGAAAGGCCAGGTTCGAATCCGGGTTCGGCACGACTTCGACCGGCCAGGTGTCCGAGCCCACGACGGCAACGCGCTTCTCCGCCAGCCAGCGCGCGGCATCCATTCCGATGCCGGGCGCGCCCGCGTTGAAGCGCTCGTTGTCCTCCCCCCAGAGGGATCCCCATCCCGTATGCAGGAGCACGACGTCACCTTCTCCGATGGATTCCGGGTCGACGCCCTGCCGCTCGAGTGCGCCGGTAAGGTCTTCGACCGTCACCTCGTACCCGGCATCCAGCATCTCGCCCTTGTAGGCCTCGAGGTTGACAAGCACGCCCCGCGTGAAGAACGGCTTGACGTTCTCGATTCCGAGCATCTTGAGCCCTTCATGGCCGTGGATATCCTCCCCGGTCACGTTGTTGTAATAGCGGTCGCCTTCTTCGGTCCGGATTCCGATATGGCCGAGGCCGTCGAACTGCGTGCCAACCTGGCCGATTTCGGTCGAAAGAAAGTCATCGTTCCAGATGACCTCGTTACCGCCCGCGGGCCCGCCGGCGACGCCGCCAGTCGCGCGCAACGCGAAGACGCGCGTTGCGAACAGAGGCATCTTGGCGTCATAGGTGCGGGACAGGGGGTAGAGATTGCCCTCGGTGATCAAGGCCGCAGCCGCAAGAACCTTCTCGGGGGTGATCAGGTTCGAGGCCCCCGCCTGGTCTTCAGGCCCGAAGGGTGATTCCGTCGTCTGCTGCTGCGCCAGTGCACCGCCTGCAAGAAACAGGGCTGCTGCAACTGAACCTACTAAGGCTACCGGGATGCTTTTCATGGCTGGATTCTCCCTGGTCGCCCCCACGTAACGAGGCTAGCAGCAGAGCCGGGGGGCATAACAGTATCTGCTTCATCACCCGCGGATGTGGAAACGCGCCCCGGATGCCGGATCCGGGCGCAGGCCGCCTGCCGGCGCCGCTGCGAAATCAGGACTGAACACGCGAAAGCGAGGAGGGACGCGGGGCGAGGGGCCCGCGCCGGACGGCGAGGGCGCATTCTTCTACCTGAGCGATCAGCAGCCGATGGGCGAAACGGTGGATAAACTGCAGCAACTGGACCCGCGTCTCCTCGGCACGCCTAAGAAGCCGATGCCCCCGGCCTCCTCCTGACGCAGGTCCGGCTGAAAGCGAGCGTCTGGAGGAGCGGATGCGGCGTCGCCGACGGCCGGAACGGAACGCAGGCGGCGCCCCGTCGTTGCCGATGCAGGAACCGGAGGGTCTAGAGAAATGAACATCCTGCGAATCGTCTTCGCCGTACTGCTTCCCCCGCTGGGCGTTTTCCTGACCGTCGGGCTCGGGCTCCATTTCTGGCTGAACATCCTGCTGACGATCCTGGGATACATTCCCGGAATCGTTCACGCGATCTGGATCATCTCGTCGCGGGCGACGGAGCGGGATCTCGAGCACCGCCACCGTCCGTGACGGCCGCCGTCTGAGCGCCGTCCCCCAGGCCGGGTGACGACCCGTCACGTCGTGATATACTGCCCCATCATGTCGCCGTCCTCGTGCTCGAGGATGTGGCAGTGAAACATGAAGGGATATTCGCGCGTCGCGCGCTGCGTGAATTCCATGACAAGTTCCGCCGGCTCGTCGAGGAGGATCGTGTCCTTGCCGCCGCGCAGATGGGGAGCCGGTGTCCTGCCGCCAATCGACAGGACGTGGAAGATCACGCCATGGATATGGAAGGGGTGAGCCATCATGTTCGGGATGACCTCCCAGATCTCGGTTGTCCCCATTTCGATCGCGTAGTCGATCCGCTCCATCGCGAAGGGGCGCCCGTTGATTCCCAGGGGCGGCCCCGATTGGCCGCCCATCATGCCGCCCATCATGCCGCCCATCATCCCACCCATCATGCCCCGCCGCCCCTCGCGTCCCATCATGCTCGGTCCCATGTCGAGTGAAATGCGCCGCCGCAGGGTCGCCCTGCGCGGGTCGGGGGCCGCAGGCGCAACGAGTTCCGCGGGGAGCGCCGTCTCCTCCGCCGCGATCGACGGATCGACGACAAAGCGCATCAGCTCTCCCCCGCGATCGTCGAACGTGCCGCCCATCATTCGCCCCATCATGCCGCCCATCATGCCGCCATGCATGAATGCTTCGTCAGCGAGCGTCTCCAGCACCACCGGCGCGCCATCGGCGAAATCGACGAGAACCTCGAATCTTTCGCTCGGGGCAATCGTCAGGGAGGTCATCTCGACCGGCGCTCCAAGGTAGCCGCCATCGGAAGCGATCACGTGAAAGCTCCGCCCGTCCTGGAAGCGCAGATGAAAATTCCGGGCGTTCGCGGCATTGAGGAAACGCAGGCGCACGAATCCAGAGGGAACCGTCGCCACAGGCGAGACGGCTCCGTTGACGACGAAGGTATCGCCGCGCATCCCCATCATGCGGGTCATTCCCGACAGATCATAGACCAGCGAGCCGTCGCGGCCGAACTGGCGATCCTGGAGAATGATCGGCAGGTCGTCGATCCCGTAGCGGCGCGGAAGGCCGAGACGCTCGCCCGAGCCGTCCTCGATGATTACCATGCCGGCCAGCCCCATATAGACCTGCCGTCCGGTGTCGCCGTGGGGATGCGAATGATACCAGGTGGTCGTCTCCGGCTGGTCGATTTTCAGCACGGGACGCCAGGTTTCGCCCGGCCTGATGACCACGCGCGGCCCGCCATCGACCTCCCCGGGAAGCAGGACGCCATGCCAGTGAGCGGTGATGTTGTCGTCGAGCCCGTTATTCACCGAGACCTGCACATCGTCTCCCCGGTGAAAGCGCAAGGTCGGCCCCAGATACGAGCGCGAAAAGCCATAGGTCGCGGTTGGGCTGCCCTGAAAAAATGCGTGCTCTGACCGGATTGCCGCGAGCTCCACGACCCCTCCCTGCACCCGCGCGTCCCGCATTTCCGGGATGGGCAGGGGCGGAGAGAACGCCCTGGCCTGGGCGAAAGCCGACCGGCGGCCGATGATTGTTGCCGCTGCCACGGCGCCGGCGCCTTGCAGCAATTCGCGACGGTCGAACATCATGATCTCCTTCGGTGCCAAGCACCTTGATAGCAATTGTGGCTGAATGCCTCGATACGGAGCACTACCGACGGCGCGCTGCCGAGATGAAATTCGTGTCGTTGTTCCTGCATTTCATGACTGGCCGCCCTGGCCACGATCAGGACAACTATTCGAGCTCAAGAGAAAATCTAGCCGCAGGGCCTCTTCCGGAACGTGCGCCGGCGGTGCGGGTTTCATCTGCCTGTGATATTCTGGTCCGATGTGGTGGAGGCGAGCACATGTCCTCAGGCAGCATCACGATCCTCGTCGGTACGACGAAGGGCGCATTTCTCATCTTCGGCAACAACGAACGCAGCGGCTGGGCGGTAACGGGGCCTCACTGCGACGGCTGGCCGATCAACCATCTCGCCGGGGACGCGCGGAACGGGACGATCTGGGCGGGCGGCGGAGGTGATTGGCACGGCGCGGGAATCTGGCGGTCCGACGATGGAGGCGCCAGCTGGAGGCTCACGCGCCTGACAAAGGGCACGATTGACGATTGGGCGGCCGGCGATCCGGACTTCGCCAGGATGATCGGCTGGACGGATGCCGAGCTTCCATTCGGGGATGCCTTCGCGCAGGTCTGGTCCCTGTGCCGCACCGACCGTGCGCTCTATGCGGGCACGAAGCCGGCGAGCCTGCTCGAGAGCCGCGACGGGGGCGAGACCTGGACGAGGCTCGAAGGCCTCAACCGCCATCCTTCGGCGGAGAACTGGAACCCGGGGGCGGCGGGTCTGGTGCTCCATTCCATCGTCGCCGACCCCTCCGACCCGCGAAATCTCTGGGTCGGCATTTCCGCCGCGGGCGTCTTCGCCAGCGAGGACGGCGGCGAGACCTGGGAGCGGCGCAACCGCCTGTCGAATGCCGAATCCTGCCGGCATCACGACCATCCGGCAGCCCCCCGCGACGGCGAAACCGGGCTTTGCGTGCACAACATGATGCGCGCGCCGGGGGCAGAGGACGTCCTCTACCAGCAGAACCATCACGGCGTCTGGCGCTCGGCGGATGGCGGCCGCAGCTGGGACGACATCACCGACGGGCTGCCCTCGACCTTCGGCTTCCCGATCCGGGTGCATCCCCGTGACCCGGAGACCATCTGGACCCTGCCGCTCAACGGAGACATGGCAGGCCGGTACCCGCCGGATGCCGCCGCGGCGGTCTGGCGGTCGCGGGACGGCGGAAAGAGCTGGGAGGCCCTGCGGCAGGGGCTGCCGCAGCAAGCCTGCTTCTTCACGGTGCTCCGCCAGGCGATGGCAGGGGACGCCCGCGATCCGGCCGGAATCTATTTCGGGACGAACAGCGGCTCGGTGTTCGCCAGCCTCGATGAAGGCGACAGCTGGCGCGAAGTCGCGCGTCACCTGCCGACCATCCTTGCGGTGGAGGTTCTTGATCGTAATATGGAGGCCGGGAACGCCGTGTGACGTTCCGGTCGAGGCGGCTTGGCAGGCGAGCGATCGAAGCGGCTGCGCGGCAATCGGAGTCGGGGGGGCGAATGAAGGCGGCGCTGCTCATCATCGGGGGCGTGACGCTCAGCGGCGTCACGTTCGGAGCGTGGTACTGGCTGAACGCCCTTGCCTGCGGCATGAACACGACCGGCTGCAGCAATTTCCATCTGAACTGGAAGGACTGGGAGACGCTGCGCTTCTTCCTTCCGCCCTTCCTGCTCGGCCTTGGCCTCATCGGCGCGGGCCTCTGGGTCTGGCTCCGCCCCTGAAGGTTCATGCCGGCGCGGAACCCTCCCGCGACAGGACAAGCCGTCCCTGGACGCGCCCGGCGCGCAGGCGTCCGAGGGCGTCGTTCACCTGCTCGAAGGGGACGGCTTCGACCGGGATCGGCTCGACCGCGCCGGACTTCACCAGGTCGATCAGTTCCTTGAGGTCCTGAAGGCTGCCCACATGCGAGCCGCGCAGCGTCAGGGCGCGCAGGACGAGCGATGGCAGCGGAATCGTGATGTCGCCGCCGAACAGGCCTACCGCGACATAGGCCCCGCCCTTCCGCAGGACGCCGAAGGCGAAGCCGGCGGTGGGGGTTCCGCCGACGAAATCGATCACCGCGGCGACGCCGCCGGGCTGTCCCGTCAGCGTGGAGGCCGCCTCGGGATCACGCGGGTCGAGGGCGAGGCGCGCTCCGGAGCGCAGGGCGAGATCCCGCTTGTCCGGATCGATATCCGCGACCGCGATGTTGCTGAAGCCGAGCCCCCGCGCGATTGCGAGCCCGCTCAGGCCGACGCCTCCGACGCCGATCAGGAGCAACAGGTCATCCTTCGGGATGTCGATCTTCTTCAACGCGCTGTAGGCAGTGACGCCCGAGCACGCATAAGTCGCCGCCATCGTATGGTCGAGGCCGGTGACGTCCACGAGATATCGCGGATGCGGAACGAGGCAGCGTTCCGCATATCCGCCCGGCCGGAAGACGCCGATATAGGAGGCCTGCGGGCAGAAGTTCTCGTCGCCCCGCCGGCAGATGTCGCAGGCGCCGCAGCCGAGCCAGGGATAGACGAGGAAGGTCTTGCCGATCTCGCTGTCCGCTATCGGAGCGTCCGGCCCCTTGGCGACGAGGCGCCCGAGGACCTCATGCCCCATGACGACGGGCGGCGTGACGCCGCGCTCCTGCAGGAGAAGGCGCTTGCCGCCGCCGAGGTCGTAATAGCCGTCCTGGATATGCAGATCGGAATGGCAGACGCCGCAGCGTGTCACCTCCACGACGACTTCGGTGCCGCTCGGCTCGAAGTCCGCGCTCTCCACCGGCTCGACCGGCTCGCAGAAATACTTCACCGCGAATGCGCGCATGACTGGCTTCCTCTCCCGTTCGGCCGTTCCTGCGCGCGAAGAACCCAAGGATCGCGCCCGGCGAGAAAGTTATAGAACGACTCCCCGCAGCCGTCTTCCCCTGGGTCATGGGCATGTTCACACGAAGCGCCTGGGCGTTAGCCGCGATCAGGCTGGCCCTGCGGCCCCGGAGACGGCTCCGCCAGCCGGGATCCCGCGTACCTGGTCAGGAGGGGGCCTGCGAGGCAGGTCAGGAAGATCACAATGATCACGGCGTCCTCGACGAGGTCGGAGACAAGATCCATCTCCCGGCCGATGACGATCACGGCGAGCGTCGCCGCCGCCTGCGGCAGGGTAAGGCCGATCATGACGACCCGGTCCATGCGCCCGTAACCGAACAGCCTCCCCGTGATCCAGGCGGCTGCCGACTTTCCGAAGGCCACCGCGCCGAGCAGGGCGGCGGCAAATCCCCAGGTCGCCATCTGGGCGAAGACCGAGAGGTCGAGGCGCATGCCCGTCTTCACGAAGAAGAACGGAATGAAGAGCATCCGGCCGACGAAGTGGATGTGGTCGCGCAGTTCCGGGCGACGGCGGATCGGCTGGTTGAGGCACAGGCCCGCGAGGAAGGCTCCGAGGATGTCTTCCGTCCCGATCGCGTCGGCGAGCGTCGCGAGGATGAGAAGCACCACGAGCAGGAACAACGCCTTCTCCGCAAGCGTGGCCTTCGAATCGTCAAGCATGCGGCGGGCGATCCGCGGGACGACGGCCAGGGAAATTCCCGCAAGGGCCGCCAGCAGGAGGAGCGGCGTCACCATCTCGAGAATGCTTCCGCCCCCCTCACCCGGCTGCTGTACGAGGATCGCCAGGAGCACGAGCGCGAAGGTGTCCGTGAGCAGGGTGCCGCCGATCGCCGCCACCACCGGCTGGCGTCCGACGAGCCCCAGGCGCTCGACGATCGGATAGGCGACGAGGGTATGGGACGCCAGAGCCGCGCCGACGAGCATCGCGCCGGTCCATTCCAGGCCCATGAGGAGGGCGATCGCCACGGCCGGCGCGAGCGTAAGGGCCGCCGCCAGTACGCCGAACGTCGCCGTCTCGCGCTTGTGCTGGCGCACGATCTCAAGGTCGACCTCGAGCCCCGCCATGAACATGATGAAGAGCAGCCCGATCGTGCCGAGGAGCTCGATGACGGGCTCCTCCGGGATCGGCGCGAGGCCGCCGGGCCCGATGAGCATCCCGATCAGGAGCAGGCCGATGATGCCGGGGATGCGGGAATGCTCCAGCGTGAACTGGATGGCGAGCGCCACCGTGATCACGAGGGTGAACTGGATGAGGACGTCGGTGACGGGAAGGCTTTCGAACATGAGGACTGCCGCAGGGACAAGATGGGACCCGCGAGGGGCTGCGCATCTGGTCAAGCCTCGGCGATACCGATTGTTCCCCGCGCGCTATCCCGCCGGTACGCGCGGTCAGCGGCTCCAGTCGAAGCTTCTGGCAGCCCTGACGAGCGCCGCCGTCGCCGGACTGTGCGGGCGCCCGGGCACCGTGATCAGCGAGATCTCGCGGCTGACGGAAGGGTCGATCAGGGGGCGTCGGGTCAGCTCCGGCAGGGTGACCGCGAATTCCGGCATGAAGGCGAAGCCGATGCCGGCCAGCACCATCGCCTGGACCCAGTCCTCCCGCTCTGACCGGAAGCGGGCATAGAGCTCCACATTCGTCTCCCGGCAAACCCCCATCACCATTTCCCGCATCTCGCAGGCCAGCCGGTCGACATAGGACTCACCCGACAGGTCGGGGAGGCGGATGGCGTTGAGCTCCGACAGGCGATGGCCGTTCGGCAGCACCACGAGATAACGTTCGGTGTAGAGCTGGCTCGCGTGAAGATCCTCGCCGGGCCCCTCGAGGGGATTGAGGATCGCGACGTCGAGCTAGCCGTCGTGCAGCTTCTGCCTCAGTTCGCCGGTGCCGGCCTCGCTGACGCTGAGCTCGACGCTCGCGTGCTCCTCCTGGAAGGCCGCGAGAAAGCGGGCGATCCGCACGTGACCGACCGTCGACATGACCCCGAGTCGGACGGGCACGTTGATCAGGAGCCTGAAATTCTGGGCCTTGGCCTGAGTCAGTTCGGCCTCGTCGGCAATGTGCTGCAGGTGGGGCAGGATGCTCCTTCCGAAATCGCTGAGCAGCACGCGCTTCCCCTCGCGATGGAAGAGCGGCGCCCCGAGCTCGTTCTCAAGGGACTTGATTGCTTTCGTCAGGGCCGGCTGGGAGACGTTGCACGCGGCGGCGGCCTTCGTGAAGTTGAGGCTCCGGGCCGCCGCGAGCACGTATCGGACCTGAAACATCTCCATCGCCGTCCCCCGTTCCGCTTTTGCGCGATGGCAGGAGAATACACGATCCGGCCATAACCGTGGGCTATCGATCAATAAGCGTTTGGTGCGTGTCCCGGTCGCGGTGAAGCCGCTCCAATGGCTGCGTCCGAAACGTCGCAGGAGGAAGAACCGATGACCGTCTACATGGTGGAGCGCAATCTCAAGGGGATCAGCATGAATGACCTTGCGGGGGCGCAGAAGGCGGCGATCGCCAAGGCGGGCGAAATGCGCGCCGGGGGCACGCCGATCAACTACATCCGTTCGACCTTCGCACCCGAAGACGGGCGCTGCATGTGCCTGTTCGAGGCGGAAAGCGAGGGCCAGGTGAAGAAGCTGAACGACGACGCGGGCCTGCCCTACGATCGCGTCGTCCCGGCCCTCGACCTGACGCCGTAGGAACGGTCCGCCGCTCGCGCCGCCTGCGCGCAACGCCAGAGCGCATCTTCGACAAAACCTGTTCGCCTGTGGCGCGCGCCGTTGCACAGTCCACGAGGCCGCGCGGCCGCCGGTTCCGGCGGTCGCGGGGCGCTTGCGACAGGAGGGGCGCATGAAGACCGTCATGAAGGCCGCAGTCGTGGGGGCGGACGGACTGGGAATCAAGGAGATCGCGATTCCGCGGCCGAAGCCGAACGAGATTCTGGTGAAGGTGGGCGCCGCCTCGCTCAATCGCGCGGATCTCGCCGTCGCCGGCGGGAAGAGCCACGGGGCGATGGGCGGGCCCGGCACGGTTCCGGGACTGGAATGGGCGGGGGAGGTCGTCGAGGTTGGAGCGGAGGCCTCCGGCATTCGCGTCGGCGACCGGGTCATGTGCTCCGGCTCCGGCGCATATGCCGAATACGCGGTCACCGATTTCGGGCGGGCGCTGCCCGTTCCCGACGACATGCCCTTCGACGAGGCGACGACGCTGCCGATCGCCCTCAAGACCATGCACGACGCCATCGTCACCAACGGACGCCTGCAGGAGGGGGAAAGCGTCCTCGTCCAGGGCGCGAGTTCCGGCGTCGGGCTGATGGCGCTCCAGATCGCGCGCCTGCGCGGCGCGTCCCAGGTGATCGGCACCTCGACCAATGACGACCGGCGTGCGCGGCTCGCCGGATACGGCGCAACGCTCGCCCTCGACACGCGCGACCCCGACTGGCCCGATCAGGTCCGGGAGGCCACGGGCGGCGGCGTGAACCTCATCGTGGACCAGATCTCGGCGAGCGTGGCCAACGGCAATCTCCAGGCCTCGGCGGTGCTCGGCCGCATCGTGAATGTCGGGCGCCTCGGCGGCGCGCGGGGCGAGTTCGACTTCGACCTGCACGCCCTCAAGCGCATCAGCTATATCGGCGTCACCTTCCGGACCCGCTCGGTGCAGGAGGTGCGCGACATCACATCGCGCGTTCGCGCCGACCTGTGGGAGGCGGTGAAAGCGCGTCGCCTGCGCATCCCCGTCGACCGGAAGTTCCCGCTGGACGACGTCGGCGACGCCCTCGCGCATATGCGCGAGAACCGTCATTTCGGGAAGATAGTGCTTCTCCCGTGATCCGGGCGGCAACTTCGCAAGGGACGTTTCGCCAATCGGGTTCGGCAGGCCGGCCGCTTGCGGTCGGGGCGCTTGTGTGGCTCGCTTGGCCGCAATGTCATCGCTGAGGATCGCGACGCGAAAATGGACCCATTCGCCTATCACCGCCCGGAGAGCCTGGCCGACGCCTGCGAGAGGCTCGGCCGCGAGGGCGCGCGCATCCTCGCGGGCGGGACCGACCTGATCCCCCAGCTTCGCGAGGCGCGCCGCCGCGCGACGCATATCGTCGACGTGAAGCTGCTTCCCGGATGCGCAGCCATCGCCGCCGGGGATGACGGCGGGCTCGTCATCGGCGCGGCCGTCCCGGCTTCCGTCGTCGCCCGCCATCCGGAAATCCTCGCGCGCTATCCCGCGCTCGCGGCGGCGGCGGGCATGATCGGCAGCCTCCAGGTCCAGAACCGCGCCACCCTCGGCGGCAATATCTGCAACGCGGCCCCGTCTGCGGACGCGGTCCCCCCGCTCCTCGTCTTTGACGCGCAGGTCACGGTCTCGGGCCGCTCGGGCGAGCGCCGGATGCCGCTCGAGGATGTTTTTGCGGGGCCGGGCCGCACGAATCTGGAGCCGGGGGAGGTCCTGACGACGATCCATCTCCCGCCGCAGGCCGCGCGCAGCGCCTCGCATTACCTGCGCTTCACGCCCCGCCGCGAGATGGACATCGCCGTCGTTGGCGTCGCCGCCCGGGTCGCCTGCGGAGCGGACGGGCTCGTGAGCGAGGCGCGGATCGCGCTCGCCTCCGTGGCCCCGACCCCGATACGCGCGCGCGGCGCAGAGGCGGCGCTCATCGGGCGCGGCCTCGACGAGGGAGCGATTGCCGAAGCGGCGCGGGCGGCGATGGCGGAAGCGCGGCCCATCTCGGACACCCGCGCCTCCGCCGAGTACCGGCGAGCCCTGGTGGAGGTCCTGGCGCGCCGCGCCCTCGCGCATTGCCGCGACCGTCTCGACGAAGCGTTTGCCGGGAGGGCAGAATAATGAGCCGGCTCATGATCGAGGCCCGCGTGAACGGGGAGACCGTTACGGCCCTCGCCGATCCGCGCGACACCCTCCTCGACCTCCTGCGCGACCGCCTTGGCCTGACGGGGACGAAGGAGGGCTGCGGCAACGGCAATTGCGGGAGCTGCACGGTCCTCGTCGACGGCGAGCCGGTCAATGCCTGCCTGATGTTCGCGGTCGAGGCGCCCGGACGCGAGATCCTCACGGTCGAGGGACTCTCGCGCAATGGCGAGCTGACGGACCTCCAGCGCAATCTCGCCGATTCCGGCGGGACCCAGTGCGGCTTCTGCACGCCCGGCATCGTTCTTTCCGCCACCGCATTGCTTGCGAGGAACGCCGCGCCGAGCGAGGCGGATATCCGCCTCGCCATCGCCGGCAACCTTTGCCGCTGCACCGGCTACGACAAGATAGTCCGTGCGATCGCCCTGACCGCCGAACAACGGAGACGCTAGAGCGATGGACGCCCCGGCCCCGAGCATCGGACAAAGTCTTCCCCGCGTCGACGGCCGCGACAGGGTCGCGGGCCGCGCTCTCTATCCTGCGGACATGCAGCGCCCGAACATGGCGCATGCGCGAATCCTGCGCAGCCCGCACGCCCATGCCGTCATCCGCGCCGTGGATACGAGCCGGGCGGAGGCGCTGGAGGGCGTCTTCGCCGTCGTGACCGCCGCCGATTTTCCCGAGATCCCGCTCGGGACGATGATCCCGATGGGCGAGACCGGGGCCGACATGTGGATGGTCTCCCTCATCAACATGGCGCGCGGCAAGGTGTTCTGGGTGGGACAGCCCGTCGCCGCAGTGGCGGCGCGCGATCCGCATGTGGCGCAGGCCGCGCTCGCGCTGATCGCCGTCGAGTACGAGGTGCTGGAGCCGGCGCCGGACATGGATTCCGCCATGCGGGAGGGCGCGCCGGTGCTTCACGAGCATGTCGTGACCAAGGGCGTCGCGCCCGCCGCTCAGGCTCCCTCGAATATCTGCTCGCGCACGCTCATCGAGCGCGGCGCTGTCGACGAGGCGCTGGCGCGCTCCCCCGCCCGGGCGTCGGTCTCCGTCGTCGTCGACACGGCGCACCAGGGCTATATCGAGCCGCAGGCGATGCTGGCGGAAGTAAGCGCCGACGGCTTCGCCACCGTCTGGACCTCGACCCAGGGGCAATTCACCACCGAGTTGATGATCGCGCGGATGCTCGACCGGCCCCTCTCGAAGCTCAAGGTCGTGCCGATGGAAGTCGGCGGCGCGTTTGGCGGCAAGATCCTGATCCACGGGGAAGCCGTCGCGGTGCGGCTTGCGGAGAAGTGCGGCCGGCCGGTGAGGCTCGTCTTCGGCCGCGACGAGGTGTTGCAGGGCGGCTCAGGCCCCACCATGGGCGTTGCGATCGGGATCGACGTCGCCGCCGAGGCCGACGGCAGGCTGACCGCCATCAGCGGGACCTATCACGTGGATGCCGGCGCGCTTCCGGGCCTGAGCCCCTCGCTCCTGATGCAGGCCTCGGCGGCGCTCTACCAGGTCGAGAACCTCCGCCTCGAGGGTTTCGACGTCGTCACGAACAAGCCGCGCACGGAGGCCTATCGCGGCCCCGGCGGCATCCAGGGCGCCTTCGCCATGGAGCAGGCGATGGACGAATTGTGCCTGCGGCTCGGCATGGACCCGCTTGAATTCCGCCGCCGCAACGCCGCCGTCACGGGCTCGACCATGCCGATCGGCACGCCATTCCCGTCGATCGGCCTGACCAACATCCTCGACGCCGTCGCCGCCCATCCCTGCTGGACAGAGCCGCTGGAGCCCGGTCCCCGGCCGCGCGGGCGCGGCCTCGCCCTCGGCTACTGGCGCGGCACCTCGATGACCTCCGCCTGCCACATCACCATCGGCGGCGACGGACGGCCCGTGGTCACGATGGGCGCTGTCGATATTTCCGGAACGCGGACGAGCATGACGCAGGTGGCCGCGGACCAGTTCGGCCTCGCGCCCGAGGATGTCCATGTGCAGACGGGGGACAGCAAGTCCGTCGGCTACAGCGACGGCGCCGCCGGCAGCCGCGTCGCGCGCACCATGGCGGCGGCGATCGTCGAGGCCTCGGAGGAGGTCCTCGATCAGCTGCGCGTCCGCGCCGCCGGCCTGCTGCAGGCCGAGGCGGAACAGGTGGCCTACGCCAACGGCGTCTTCCGCCTGCAGGGCGGGAGCGCGATCACGCTCGCCGAACTCATGCAGGAGACGATCTCGTCAGGCGCGGTCGTCGGGCGCGGCACGTCCACGAAGCTTCCTTTCGGGGTCGAGGTCGGCGCGCATGTCTGCGATGTCGAGGTCGATGAGGAGACGGGGCAGGTCACGATCCTGCGCTACACGGCGTTCCAGGATGTCGGGCGGGCGCTCAATCCAAGCGCCATCGAGGGCCAGATCCAGGGCAGTGTGGTGCAGGGGCTCGGCTGGGCGCTGACGGAAGGCTACGACTACGACGCCGAGGGCCGGCTGAGGAATGCGAGCCTGCTCGATTATCGTCTCCCGACCGCGCTCGACGTGCCGCCCATTGATTGCGTGATCATCGAGACGCCGGTTCCGGGCGTGCCCTATGGCCTGCGCGGGGTCGGGGAGGTGCCGATCGTCCCCGTCGCGGCCTGCGTGGCGAACGCGGTCGCGCGTGCTGTGGGGGTGCGGACGCGCCGCATGCCGATGACGCCGGAGCGGCTTCTCGCCGCGATGCGGGCGCGGTTATCCCGGGACGCGTGACGCGCGACCAGGCCGCCTGAAGAAGTCACGCGGCGAGAAGGGCGCGGCATCCGGCATCCTGAAGCGGGGCGAGGAGGCAAGGGGGTATCTCCTGCGCCTCGGCGGCGATTTCAGCGAGAATCGCGAGCCCGGTGCGGGTCATTCCGCCCTCGCCGAGACAGGCGACAAGCCATTCGGCGGCCTCGGGCATGACCCGGCCCGTCGGGCGCTCGCCCCAGACCAGAAACGCAGCCATGGCGTCGATCAGGTATTCGGAGAAGTCGCCTTCGGCCTGCGGGACCGCGCGATCGAGAGCGATCAGGATTTCCGCCTGCCTGCGGCTCTCGATGCCGTCCGCGAGCAGGTCGCGCTGGATCTGACGCAGATCGGATGGGCCGAGGCGGCCGGAAGCGGCGGCGTGTGCGGCAAGCGCGGCGAGCCTCTTGTTCCGGGCGGTGGTGGCGTTCATCGAACTCTCCATTCTGGTCGCGGCGTCGTCGCAGGACGTCCCCTGCCGCGCCTTTCCTATGGGAACGATCCTCGCCCCGGCGCCTTTCAGGCAAGTGAAGGGACAGCGTGAATCGATGTTTAGGTTAAACAAATTCGACAGACTGGAGAGATAATTGTTTAACTATATGAGGAGAGGGAGCGTTAGCAAAAATATTAATTCAGTTTAACCGGAAGAATCATATGTATTCGCGTCACGAGGGGCCGGATTTGGGCGCGATCACTGCGCAACACTTGCGTAATGCTCCCTGTCTTGTTGCTTCATCCATGTGTCCAGCGCCTCGATCTCGGCGCTCCGCAGCCGCAGGCCGAGCTTGCTGCGGCGCCAGACGACGTCCTCCGCCGTGCGCGCGAATTCCTCGCGCATCAGCCAGGCCGCCTCCGCTTCGGTCAGCGTCGCGCCGAAATCCCGGCCGAGATCGGCGGCGCTCGCGGCTTCGCCGAGGATCTCGCCGGCGCAGGTCCCGTAGGAGCGTGCCAGCCGCCGCGCCCAGGCGGGGCTGAGGAAGGGATAGCGGCCGCGCAGGCCCCCAACGAGCGCTTCGAATCCGTCGACGGGAAAATCCCCGCCCGGCAGCGGCGCCTGCGCCGTCCATGCGCCGCCCGCCTGCGGAAAGAACGGCGAAAGCCTGGCCATCGCCGCCTCCGCGAGCCGCCGGTAGGTCGTGATCTTTCCGCCGAAGACGTTCAGGAGAGGCGGTCCCTCGGCATCGAGGGTGAGCAGGTAGTCCCGCGTCGCGGCGCTCGCCGCCTTCGCGCCGTCGTCGAGGAGCGGACGAACGCCGGAGAAGGCGCGGATGACGTCGCCGCGGGTCACGGGAGCGGAGAAATAATCGGAGACGAAGCTGCAAAGGTAGTCGATCTCGGCATCGCTGCAGCGGGCCGATTCCGGCGGGCCGTCATGATCGACGTCGGTCGTGCCGATCAGCGTGAAGTCCGTCTCGTACGGGATCGCGAAGACGATCCGCCCGTCGCTTCCCTGGAAGAGGTAGCACCTGTCATGGGCAAACAGCCTGCGCGTGACGATGTGGCTTCCCCGCACCAGCCGCACGCGGACGGGGGCGCGAGCGCCGAGCGCATCCGAGATGATCTCTCCGGCCCAGGGGCCGCCGGCATTGACGAGCGCCCGGGCGCGGATCGTTTCCCGCGCCCCGTCGCCGCGTTCGACAAGAACGCGCCAGAGGCCGTCCTCGCGGGACGCGGAGACGAGTCTCGTGCGGGTCATGATCCGCGCGCCGTGCGCCTTTGCATCGCGGGCATTCAGCACGACGAGGCGCGAATCGTCGATCCAGCAATCCGAGAACTCGAAAGCGCTGGTGAAATCCGCTTTCAGCGGCTTCCCCGCCGGGTCGCGGCCGAGGTCGAGGACGCGCGTCGCGGGCAGGATCCTGCGCCCCCCGAGGTGATCGTAGATGAACAGGCCGAGCCTCAGCAGCCAGGCGGGACGCATTCCCGCGCGGTGGGGGAGGACGAAGCGCAGGGGCCATGAGATGTGCGGCATGGCCTGAAGCAGCGTCTCGCGCTCGCGCAGGGCCTCGCGCACCAGCCGGAAATGGTAATGCTCCAGATAGCGCAGGCCCCCGTGGAACAGCTTCGTCGATGCCGAGGAAGTGCCGGAGGCGAGGTCGTTCATCTCCGCCAGCGCGACGGAGAGCCCGCGCCCGGCCGCGTCGCGCGCAATGCCGCAGCCATTGACGCCGCCGCCGACGACGAACAGGTCGACGATATCCTCGCTCGTCTTCGCGTCAGACACGCCCGCGCTCCCCCGGCGGCGGCGCCACCCGCTTCACGGCCGCGCGAATTCGGAGAGGCCCCGCTCCAGCACCCGGCCGCGCCCCGGCTGGCCGAGGACCTTCCCGTCCTGCGCGACGATCTCCCCCCGCGCGATCGTCATCACCGGCCAGCCGGTGACCTCGAAGCCCTCCCAGGGGGTGTAGTCGGCGCCGTGATGGAGGATCTCCTGGCGGATGGTCTCGCGCCGCGCGGGATCCCACAGGGCGATATCCGCGTCGAACCCGACCGCGATCGCGCCCTTTCCGGGATAGAGCCCGTAGATTTTCGCGTGGTTGGTCGCCGTGAGCTCGACGAAGCGTTCGAGGGTGATGCGCCCCTTCGAGACGCCTTCGGAGAAGAGGATCGGCAGGCGCGTCTCGATGCCGGGAATCCCGTTCGGCACCCAGCGGAAGGAGGTCCGCCCCCGCGGATTGAGCTTGCCCTCGACACTGTCGTAGCGGAACGGGCAATGGTCGGAGGAGAAGGTCTGGAAGACGCCGGTGCGGATGCCCTCCCAGATCGCCTCCTGGCTGGCCTTGTCGCGAGGCGGAGGCGAGCAGACATATTTCGCCCCGCCCATATCGTCGCCCTGGGCCGCTTTGAGGTCCTCCGCCGTCAGCGTGATGTATTGCGGGCAGGTCTCGCCATAGACCTTGAGGCCGCGCGTCTGCGCCCAGCGGATCTGTTCCATCGCCTCGCGGCCCGAGACGTGGACGATCATGAGCGGCACGTCGACGAGTTCCGCATGGCTGATGGCGCGATGCGCCGCCTCGCGCTCCACGATCTCGGGGCGCGAGACTGCGTGGTAATAGGGGGCTGTGTCTCCCTCCCGCTCGAGCCGTTCGGTGAGGTAGCGGATCGCGTCGTAGCCCTCCGCATGGACCATCACCAGCGCCCCCTCGCGCCGCGCCACGTCGAAGACGTCGAGGAGCTGGCGGTCGTTCAGGACGAGGTCGTCATAGGTCATGAAGACCTTGAACGAGGTGTATCCGTCCTTCAGGAGCGCCGGCAGCTCCTGGCCCAGCACCTCGGGCGTCGGGTCGGAAATGATCAGGTGGAAGGAAGTGTCGATGACGCAATTGCCCTCCGCGAGCTTGCGGTAATCCTCGACGCAGGCCCGCAGGCTCGTGCCGCGCGCCTGCAGGGCGAAGGGCATCACGAGCGTGTTGCCGCCGGCCGCCGCCGCGGCGGTCGCGCTGGCGAAATCGTCCGCCATGACGATTCCCTCGCCCGAGGGCTGCGAGATATGGACATGGCTGTCGATGCCGCCCGGAAGCACGAGGAGCCCGCTCGCATCGATCTCCTTCGCCGCCCCCTCGATCCTGTCCGCGATCGCGGCAATGCGCCCGTCGCGGATCCCGACATCCGCCTTGAAGACGTCGGAGGCGGTGGCGACCGTGCCGTTGCGGATCGCGAGATCGTAGATGCTCATGAGCGAGGCCTCGTTGCTCTGATGCGGCGGCGGGACGCCGGAGCTCCAGATTGCTCCGGTCCCCCCGCCGGATGCAAGCGGCGCGTGCGGTGTCGGGTCAGTCGGGCAGGCCGAATATGCGCCGGGGATTGGCGGCAAGGGCAAGACCCTGCTCGCGTGGATCGGGAATCCAGCGCCGGAGCATGGCGAGCGTGTCCACGTAGCGCGGCTTCGGGTCGAGCTTCACGAAGGGAAAGTCAGACCCGAAGACTCGGTTCTCCGGTGCAAAGGCATCGAGGATCTCGGCGAGGAACGGATCAAGATCCTCGTGCGGGAAAGGCCGCCGCGAAGAGCGGAACGCGCCCGAGAGCTTGATCACGGCGCCGTCGCGGCCAAATTCCAGAAGCCGGCGGAAGCCCGGCTCGGCGGGTCCCGCGGCGATGTCGGGCAGGCCGAGATGGTCGAACAGGAGCCGGCAGGGCGCTCCGGCGATGCGCGGGGCGAGTTCGACGAGATCGCGCGCGGCGCAATGGATCTGGGCGATCATGCCATGGCGCGCCATCAGCGGGAACAGGCGCTCGCAGCCGTCGAGGACTTCCGGGCCGAGGGAGCCGACGTTGAATCTCACGCCGGCCGCGCCCGCTTCCGCGAGCGCCGCGATTCCCGCCTCGGAAATCCCCGCCTCCACCTGGACCACCGCGCGCCATCGCCCTCGCGAGCGCGCCGCTGCATCGAGAACGCTGCGATTATCGGTCCCGTAGCCCGAGAGCTGGACGATCAACGCTCCCGTCACCCCGTTACCGCGAAAAAGCGCCGAGAGATCGTCACCGGTGGCGTGATCCTGCGGGACGGGCTTGTAGCCGGGGCCGGGCGGAGGGGGGAAGCGGGCCGGGTCGACGACATGTACATGGGTGTCGATCGCATGGCTATCGACGATCATCGCGGCCTCCCCTCATCCGCCCCCGCGTGCGAGCTGCGGGGCGACCTCGCGCGCGGCGTCGGCGACGGCCTCGAGGGTGGCGTCGATGATCGCGTCGTCATGGGCGAGCGACGTGAACCACGCGCCGCGCTCGAGGGCGCGCACCCCGCGCGCGAGCAGCGCCTGCGTGAAGGCGACATAGCCTGCCCGGTCGCGGCGCACGAGGTCCCGGTAGTCGCGGGCCGGTTCCTCGTATCCGAAGGCGACGAAGAAGATTTCCGGGAAGCCTGTCACGGAGGCGCGGATTCCCGCGGCCCGGAGCCGTTCCGCGATCCCGTCCCTCAGCCGCGCGCCGCGCGCCTCGAGGACTGCAAACGCCTCCGGCGTCAGGTCGCGCAGGGTCGCGACGGTCGCCGCCATGCCGATGCACTGGCCGTTATACGTCCCGCCATGCATGACCCCGCCGGTCGCGAACATGTCGAGCAGGTCGGCGCGGCCGCACAGGGCGGCGACGGGAAAGCCGTTGGCGATCGCCTTGCCGAACACCGCGAGGTCCGGCGTCACGCCAAGCCGCTCCTGGGCTCCGCCGCGCGCCACGCGAAAGCCGGTGATCACCTCGTCGAAGATCAGGATCGCCCCGTGTCGCGCGCAGGCCTCCTTCGCCCCCTCGAGGTAGCCCGCCTTCGGCGCGATGACCCCGGCATTGCACATGGCGGGCTCCATGATGACCCCGGCCACGTCTCCCCCGGCGAGAACCGTCTCCAGCGCCGCGAGGTCGTTCCAGGGGAGGACGGCGATGCCTTCCGCCGTGTCGAGGTCCTGCCCCGCGCTGCCCGCGACCGGGACGGGCTGCTCCGCCGGGCCGGCTTCGTTGAGAGCGGGCGCGGTCGACCAGAGGATGTTGTCCAGCCAGCCGTGGTAATGGCCTTCGAACTTCACGATCCGGCGTCTGCCTGTCGCCGCGCGGGCGAGCCGGATCGCCGCCTGCACCATCTCGCTTCCCGAGGAGCCGAAGCGCATGCGTTCCGCGCACGGGACCGTTTCGCAGACGAGCCGCGCGGCCTGCGCCTCGATCCCGCTCTGTCCGCCGAACAGGATGCCCCGGTCGACCTGTTCGTGAACCGCCTCCCTGACGCTCCGCGGGCTATGGCCGAGGATCATCGGCCCCATGCCGAGATAATAGTCGATGAGCCGGTTCCCGTCGGCGTCGATGAGGCAGGCGCCCTCCGCGCGCTCGAAGACGAGCGGGGTCGGGGCGATGCCGAGGCGGAAATTGCTGGTCACGCCGCCCGCAAGCCATTGCGCGTTGCGCGCGACCAGGGCGGCGGAACGATCGAAATGTCTTGCGCGCGGCCGATCCGGCATTCCGAGCCTCACCATTGACAAACCCGGAAGTCATCATGCCGTCGCGGAGCCGAAATCCGTACGGATATTCCTGACGAGCCCGATTGGCGATTCTCGGCAGCCTAGTGGTGCGGACCCTCGACGTGGCGGGCGACGATGCGGCGGACGAGCGGGGCGACGACAAGGACGGCGGGAAAGGCGACGATCCACGCGCCGATCCAGGACGTGATCCAGTTGAAGAAGAAACCGTCAACGAATCCCAGGGCGCGGAAGGTCGCGATCCCCGCAACGATGAAGGACATCATGCCGGAGAGAAGCAGTCCGAAAAGATAAGGCGCGTAGCGTTTCGGCAATTTGCGCGGCAAGATGTCACCTCTGACGGCTTGCGCCCGCCGCAAAGGCTGGGCATGAGGAGAGCGGCGCGAAAGCGCCTGGAATTGTTGTCGCCGCAAGGCAAGCCGGACAAGAGGTCGTATTGTCAAGCCCGCTTCTCTATCTGATCACGCCGCCGATCGGCGAAGGCCGCAATTTCGCGGAGAGCCTGCGCGCCGCGCTTGCAGCCGCGCCGGTTGCCGCGGTGCAGTTGCGATTCGCGGCCTGTGACGAGCGCAGCATGATCAAGCGCGTCAAGGATTGGGCCGAAATCGTGCAGCAGGCCGGAGCCGCCGCGATCATCGCGATCGAGCCGGATCCCGACCTCGATCTCGCGACGATCGTCACCCGGGCGGGGGCCGACGGGCTTCACCTGCGCGATGTCGCGGCGGCGGCGCAGTGGCGCGGGCGCCTCAAGGGCGAACGCATCGTCGGCGTGGGCAGCCTGCGCTCGCGCCACGATTGCATGGAGGCCGGGGAGGCGGAACTCGACTACCTGATGTTCGGCGAGCCTCGCGCCGACGGCTCGATCCCGGTTCGCGAGGGAGCCTTCGAGCGGACTGCCTGGTGGGCGGAGATCTTCGAGACGCCCTGCGTCATCTTCGCCGAGACACTGGCGGAAATCCCCGCCGCCGTCGCGACCGACGCCGAATTCGTCGCGCTCGGCGACGCAGTCTTCGCGCATCCCGAGGGTCCTGCCGCGGGCGTCTCGGCCGCCGCCGCTCTTCTCGCCGGGGCCGCGCGCGCCGAATCGGGGACCTGAGGGCGCATGAACGGCACGCCCGCCCGCTCCGGATCGACCGCCATGCGCCGCCTCGCGCGCGCGTCGCTCGCGCTGCTCTTCTGCATCGCGCTGCCGGAGGCGGGACGCGCCCAATCGGCGCCGGGTGCCGAAGCGGCAAATCCTGCAACGGAGAAACCGGCGCGCCCGGCTTCCGACGCCGCCTATGGAGCCTATCAGCGCGGGCTGTTCATGACCGCGTTCCTGCGCGCCACGGATCGCCTCGAGCGCAACCCGAACGACGCGGCGGCCATGACGCTGCTCGGCGAGATTCACGCGCAGGGCCTCGGCATCCCGCAGGACTTCGGTAAAGCCGCCGAGTGGTACCGGCTCGCGGCCGGGCGAGGCGACGCCAACGCGGCCTTCGCCCTCGGTGCGCTCGCCCTCGAAGGGCGCGGCATGGAGCGCGACCCGGAGCGGGCGCGTGCGCTCTTCGAGGAAGCGGCCGCCAAGGGTCATCCGCGCGCCTCCTACAATCTCGCGCTCATGCTCCTGAACGACGACAATCCCGCTGCGATCGAGCGCGCCGCCCGCCTGATGGCGGTCGCGGCGGAGGCGGAAATTCCGGATGCGCAGCATGCTCTCGGCGTGCTTCATGCGCGCGGACGCGGGGTGCAGGAGGACGAGGCGCGGGCCGCCGCCCTGTTCCGCCGGGCCGCCGAGAACGGCAGCCTCGCCGGGGCGGTGGAGTTTGCCATCGCGCTGTTCAACGGGGTGGGCGTCGCAAGGGACGAGGCGCGGGCCGCCGATTATTTCCGGCGCGCTGCCTATCGCGGCAACGCCATCGCGCAGAACCGGCTCGCGCGGCTCCACGTCGCCGGTCGCGGCGTTCCGGAGGATCGCGTCGAGGCGGCTGCCTGGCATATGCTCGCCGCAAGCCAGGGCTTGACCGACGACTGGCTCGACGAGGCCCTCAAGGATCTTCCCGATGAAGACGCCATGCGGGCGCAGGCTCTCGCCGAGGAGCGCATGACGCCATGAGACTCGCCATGAGACGCTCCATGAGACGCTCCATGAGCACGCTTGACGCGACGCCGTCGGCGTGGTTTTCGACCCACATTCCTGATGTCCGAGGCTGGCCCGATGCCGGCTGCAACGATGCCCTCGCCGCCGGAAGGCGGCGCGAGGGCGTAGAAAGTCTCTGAACGCCATGATCCGCACGCCCCTGATGACCGTGATGCTCGACGCCGTGATGAAGGCCTCGCGCACGCTCAAGCGCGATTTCGGCGAGGTCGAGAACCTCCAGGTCTCGCGCAAGGGACCGGGCGATTTCGTTTCGGCCGCCGACCGCAAGGCGGAGAAGACGCTGCGCGAGGCGCTTGAGAAGGCGCGTCCCGGTTACGGCTTCAAGCTCGAGGAGGGCGGGATCGTCGAGGGTTCCGACAAGAGCCATACCTGGCACGTCGATCCGCTCGACGGAACGACCAATTTCCTGCACGGGCTGCCGCATTTCGCCATCTCCGTCGGCCTCGAGCGCGAGGGGCAGGTCGTGGCGGGCGTCGTCTACGACCCGATCAAGGACGAACTCTTCGTCGCGGAGAAGGGACAGGGCGCGTTCATGAACAATCGCCGCCTGCGCGTCTCGGCGCGCACGGAGATGATCGAATCGATCATCGCCTGCGGCATCCCCTACATCGGGCGCGGCAATCATCCGCTCTTCCTGAAGGAACTCGGTGCCGTCATGGCGGCCACCGCGGGCGTGCGGCGGATGGGAGCGGCCGCGCTTGATCTGGCCTATGTCGCCGCCGGGCGATATGATGGCTATTGGGAACGCAATCTGAGCAGTCATGACATCGCGGCCGGCATCATCCTCGTGCGCGAGGCCGGGGGCTACGTCTCCGATGCGGATGGCGGCGCGGAAATGCTGACCAAGGGAAGCGTGGTCTGTGGAAACGAGACGGCGCAACGGGAGTTGCTCAAGATCGTGCGGGCGGCGAATCGCGATCTGAAGGCCGGCGGGGCTTGAGGTCCCGCGGCGCGGATTGGGCGTGGTCAAGCCGGTCGCAAGCGTGTTAAATGGGGACGATATGTCGGTTGCGGCCCAAAAACCCCTGAGTGCGCCTCGGATCTACCTGATCCGCATGGGCGTCTTCCTTGTTCTCGCAGGCTTCCTGGCCTTCATCCTCTATCGCCCGATCTGGAACGCCTTCCTGAGCAATCCGGGGCTCAACGGGCTTATCGTCGGCGTCCTGATCGTCGGCATCATCCTCGCCTTGCGGCAGGTGGTGCGCCTTTTCCGCGAGGTGCGCTGGGTCAACGGCCTCAACCTCGCCGACGGTGAGTATCACGGCCGTGCGCCGCTCCTGCTCGCGCCCATCGCGCAGACGATCGGGGCGCGCTCGCGCGGCGGCGAAATCGTCATCCAGGCCTCGACGATGCGCACCCTGCTCGACACGATCGGCGCGCGCCTCGACGAAAGCCGGGAGATCGTGCGCTATCTGGCCGGGCTCCTCATCCTGCTCGGCCTGCTCGGTACCTTCTGGGGCCTGATCGAGACCGTGGGGGCTGTGGGTCGCAACATCGCGACGCTCAGGACCGGCGGCGACGCCGCCGTGCTCTTCGACGAACTCAAGAACAGCCTCGCCGCCCCGCTCGTCGGGATCGGCATCGCGTTCTCCTCCTCGCTCTTCGGTCTCGGCAGCTCGGTCATCGTGGGATTTCTCGACCTCCAGGCCGGACAGGCGCAGAACCGGTTCTATACCGAGCTCGAGGATTACCTCACGGCGCACGCGGTGGACGACGCCCCCGTCTCGGTCGAGATGCCGCGCGCCATGCCCGCGGCCTCCTTCGCCGGGACGGAAGTCGCGGCGGCCCTGTCGAAACTCACCGCCGCCGTCAACGAGGGCGGGGGCGGACGGCAGGCGACACAGGCGATGACGAATCTCGCCGAGGGGATCCAGGGCCTCGTGCAGCACATGCGCGCCGAGCAGCAGATGATTCGCGACTGGGTCGAGGCCCAGGCGGCGCGGGAGAAGGACCTGAAGGAAGTGCTCGATCGCCTGACCCGCGAGAAGGCCTGATACGATGGCGTTGTCGACGCGCACGAGGCGGGACCGGGGGTTGAACTACTGGCCGGGCTATGTCGACGCCCTGTCGACGCTCCTGCTCGTCATCGTCTTCCTCCTGTCGATCTTCGTCCTCGGGCAGTTCTTCCTGACCCAGGAAATCGCCGGGCGCGACACGGTGCTCGAGCGGCTCAACCGCCAGATCGCCGAACTCACGGACCTCCTCGCCCTCGAGCGTTCGCAGGTGCGGGACATGGCCGACAGCCTGAGCGCCCTCGAATCGACGCTCGCCGCCTCGGAGGCCGAACAGGCGCGGCTTCAGTCACTGCTCGATTCGGGGGAGGGCGCGGCCGCGCGGGCGGGCGAACTCGAGGGCCAGCTTCTCGCCGAGCAGGAGGCGACCTCCCGCGCGCTCAACCAGATCGACATCCTCAACCAGCAGCTCGCCGCGCTCCGCCGGCAGCTTGCCGCCCTCGAGGCGGCGCTGGAGGCGAGCGAGGCGCGCGACCGGGAGAGCCAGGCGCGAATCGCCGATCTCGGCAGCCGCCTCAACGTGGCGCTGGCGCAGCGCGTGCAGGAACTGGCCCGCTTCCGGTCCGACTTCTTCGGCCGCCTGCGCCAGATCCTCGGCAACCGGCCGGACATCCGCATCGTCGGCGACCGCTTCGTGTTCCAGTCCGAGGTGCTCTTCGCACTGGGGCAGGCGAATCTCCGCCCGGGCCCACAGCCGGAACTCGACCGGGTGGCCTCCGCCATCCTGGAGCTCGCCGGGGAAATCCCCCCGGATATCCCCTGGGTCCTGCGCGTGGACGGCCATACCGACGATCGTCCCATCGCAACGGCGCAGTTTCCGTCGAACTGGCATCTCTCCGCGGCGCGCGCGATCGCCGTGGTGCGCTATCTCATCGATGCCGGGGTGCCTCCGGAGCACCTGCTCGCTGCCGGATTCGGGGAGTTCCAGCCGCTTGATCCCGGCACGACGGAGGAGGCGTATGCCCGCAACCGCCGCATCGAGTTCAAGCTGACCGAGCGCTGAACGTCGCCGCCGGGGCTCACGCGGCGGATTTCGCCGCCGCGCGCCCGTAGAAGCTTTCCCCCTTTTCCGCCATGTCCGTCACGATTTTCGGCGGGGCGAAGCGCGGCCCGCGCGCCGCCTCGAGCCTGCGGCAGAGGCCGACGAAGGCCTGCGCGCCCATGAAGTCGATATAGGACAGGGCGCCGCCGGTGAACGGCGCGAAGCCGAAACCGAGGATCGAGCCGACATCGGCCTCGCGCGGATCGGTGATCACGCCCTCCTCGACTGTGCGCGCCGCCTCGATCGCCTGGGCGACGAGAAGCCGCTGCTGCAACTCCTCGAAATCGATCGTCTCGCCCGGACGCTTGGTCTTCTGGAGCATGGCGAGGCCGGGCCAGAGGCTCTTCCTGCCGCCCTCCGGGTAATCGTAGAAGCCCTTGCGGTTCTTGCGGCCGTGACGCCCCTCCTTCTCGACAAGGCGCGAAAGCAGCGCCTCCTGCGCGGGATCGACGGCGAATTCGCCGATCTGCGCCTTCGTCGCCTTGACGATGCGCAGCGCGAGGTCGAGCCCGACCTCGTCGTTGAGGGAAAGCGGCCCCACGGGCATTCCGCAAGCCTTGCCCGCATTCTCGATCATCGCGGGGGGGACGCCTTCTTCCAGCATCTTGTGCCCCTCGAGGATATACGCGCCGACGCAGCGATTGGCGAAGAAGCCGCGCGCGTCGTTGACGACGATGGGCGTCTTCCTGATGGCGCGGACGTAGTCGAGCGCCAGCGCCAGGGCCTTGTCGCCGGTCTTCTTGCCCATGATGATCTCGACCAGCATCATCTTCTCCACCGGCGAGAAGAAATGGATGCCGATAAAGTTTTCGGGCCGCGAGGCGCTCTTCGCCAGCCCCGAGATCGGCAGCGTCGAGGTGTTCGAGCCGAAGATGCACCCCTCCCCGACGACCGCTTCGACCTTCGCGATCACGTCGGCCTTGATCGCCGGATCCTCGAACACCGCCTCGATGACGAGGTCGCAGCCGGCGAGCGCCGCGTAATCGGCTGCGGGCGCGATCCGGGCGAGAAGCGCGTCGCGATCCGCCGATTTCGCGCGGCCCTTCATGACCTGGTCGCTCATCAGCTTCTGCGAATAAGCCTTGCCCTTCTCCGCCGCCTCCATGTCCTTGTCGAGGAGAACCACCTCGAATCCGGCCAGTGCCGAGACATAGGCGATCCCCGCGCCCATGAATCCAGCCCCGACGACGCCGACCTTCCTGATGGCGCTCGGGGGAATGTTCGCCGGGCGGCGCGCGCCCTTGTTGAGTTCCTGCATCGAGACGAAGAGCGTGCGGATCATCGCCGCCGCCTCTTTCGAGCGCAGGATCTGCGCGAAATACCGGCTCTCGACCTTGAGCGCGAGGTCCATGGGAAGCTGGAGCCCCTCGTAGACCGCCTGCAGGATCGCCTTGGCGGCGGGGTAGTTGTCGTTGGTCTCCCGACGGTAGATCGCGTTCGCCGCCGGCCAGATCTGCATGCCCGCCGCCGAATAGACCTTGTTCGAGGGCAGCTTGAAGCCCTTCTCGTCCCAGGGCGCGACCGCCGAGCCGCCGTCGAGGATCCATTTCCTCGCCGTCGCGACGAGGTCGTCATGCGGTACGACCGCGTGCAGGAGGCCCATGTTCTTCGCCATCAGCGCATTGATCTGCTGGCCCTTGAACAGCATCTGCAGCGCGTCTCCCGTCTGCATCAGCCGCGCCACGCGCTGCGTTCCTCCCGCGCCGGGAAACAGCCCGACCTTGATCTCGGGAAGCCCGACCTTCGTCCTGTCGTGGTTGCAAGCGACGCGGTGGTGGCACGCGAGGGCAAGTTCGAAGGCGCCCCCGAGACAGACCCCGTGGATCGCCGCCGCGAAGGGTTTGCCGCAGGTCTCGAGCCGGCGAAACAGGAGCGACAAGCGGCGAGATTCGTCGAAGAAGACCTGCATCGCCGCCTCCTCGCCTTTCTCGGCGGCGAGTTGCGTATAGAGATCCCGCAGTCCCTGGAGCATGGTGAGATCCGCGCCGCCGGAGAAGTTGTCCTTGCCCGAAGCGATCACACAGCCCTTGACTGCCTCATCGGAGGCGACCGCCTCGACGATCGCCGACAACTCCGCGATGACCTCCGGCGTGAACACGTTCATCGAGCGCCCCGGCATGTCCCAGGTCGCCAGGGCGATCCCGTCGGAATCGGTCTCGAACGTGAAATTGTTCAGTTCCATGGGTTTCTCCCTTTCATGCCGGGTGCTGCGCCGCATTCGCACAGGTATTCGAATCATCCCCGGCGGCCCGCAGCGCCGGGAAGGGGATCACGCCGATTCTTCTCCCTCCCCTCAGGGGAGGGCCGGGGTGGGGTAGGCCGCGACAGCGGCCTCCGCTCCAGTGCGACTGCACGAGGCGTTTCAGATCCTGCACGTCGCTTCGCGCTGCGCGCGAATACCCCACCCTTGGTCCCTCCCCTGAGGGGAGGGAAAACGCGGAGCTGGCGCGCGACCGACTTGATGACACCGGGGGTGTGCGGGGGAACATCGCAACATGCCCTCACAGCCGCTCGATGATCGTCGCCGTGCCCATTCCCGCCGCGACACAGAGCGTCACGAGGGCAGTCGTCTTGTCCTGGCGCTCGAGTTCGTCGAGCACGGTTCCGAGTACCATCGCCCCCGTCGCGCCGAGCGGATGGCCCATCGCGATCGCGCCGCCATTGACGTTGACGATCGCGGGATCGAGTTCGAGCGCCTGCATGTAGCGCAGGACGACCGCGGAAAACGCCTCGTTGATCTCGAAAAGGTCGATGTCGTCCTTGGTCATGCCCGCCCGGCGCAGGACCAGTTCCGTGACGTCGACGGGGCCGGTGAGCATCAGGGCGAGGTCGGAGCCGGTCGAGGCGAAGGCGCGGATGCGGGCGCGGGGCTTGATCCCGGCGGCATCCCCGGCGCTCTTCGAGCCGACGAGCACCGCCGCCGCTCCGTCGACGATCCCCGAGGAATTACCCGCATGGTGCACGTGGTTGATCGCCTCGACATCCGGGTGGGCTGCGATCGCGACGGCGTCGAACCCTCCCATGTCGCCGATCTGGACGAAGGCGGCCTTCAGCTGGCCGAGCGACTGCATGTCCGTACCCGGCCGCATATGCTCGTCACGTTCCAGGATGGCGAGGCCGTTGACGTCGCGCACGGGAATCACGGATTTCGCAAATCGCCCCTCTTTCCAGGCATGCGCGGCGCGCTTCTGCGATTCGACGGCGTAGGCGTCGACGTCGTCGCGGGAGAAGCCATATTTCGTGGCGATGAGATCCGCCGAAATCCCCTGCGGCAGGAAGTAGTTGTCGATGGCGAGCTTCGGATCGACGGGCCAGGCGCCCCCCGATGCGCCCATCCCGATGCGGCTCATGGATTCGACGCCTCCGCCGATCGCCATGTCCTTCATGCCGCTCATGACCTGCGCGGCGGCGAGGTTCACCGAATCGAGCCCCGAGGCGCAAAAGCGGTTGATCTGGACGCCCGGCACCTGCCAGCCATAGCCGGCCTTCAGCGCCGCCGCGCGGGCGATGTCGCCCCCCGCCTCGCCGATCGGGTCGACACAGCCGAGGACCACGTCCTCGACGAGGACGGGATCGAGCCCGTTGCGGTCGCGTATGGCCTCGAGCGTGGTCACGGCGAGATCGATCGCGGGCACCTCGTAGAGCGACCCGTCCGGCTTGCCGCGCCCGCGCGGGGTGCGCACATGGTCGTAGATGAAGGCGTCAGCCATGAATTCCTCCGGTTCCTTACTCCCTCCCCTCAGGGGAGGGTTGGGGTGGGGTAAGGCCCGTCAGGGCCTTCCTCCGCAGTTCCTGTAAATGCGCCATCTGGCAGCTTCGCGCTGCGCGCGAATACCCCACCCTCGATCCCTCCCCTGAGGGGAGGGAGGTCAGGCGTTCACATCAATTCCGCATCGAGCGCCATCGTCATGTCCGCCCCGGTCTCGATCCGCTTCAGCCGCAAGGCCGTCTCCGGCAGGACGCGCTCCATGAAGAACCGCCCGGTGACGAGCTTCGCGTCCATGAGCGGCTCGCCAGCGCGCTTCATCGCCGCCTCAGCCATCCTGGCCCACATATAGCCCATGGCGACCAGTCCGAAGAGGTGCATGTAGTCCGTCGCGCCCGCGCCCGCATTGTCCGGCCGGGCCATGGCGTTGTTCATGAACCACATGGTCGCCTGCTGGAGATGGCCGAGCGAGGCGGCGAGCGGCGCAGCATAGGGCTTCATCGCCTCGTTCGCCTCGTGCGACTGGCAATAGGCGCCGACCTCGTTGAAAAAGGTCATCACCGCGCGGCCGCCCTCCTTGCCGAGCTTGCGCCCGACGAGATCCATGGCCTGGACGCCGTTCGCGCCCTCGTAGATCATGGCGATGCGGGCGTCGCGGACAAATTGCGACATGCCCCATTCCTCGATATAGCCGTGCCCGCCGAACATCTGCTGCGCGGCGACGGCGTTGGCAAAGCCATAATCGGTGAAGACTCCCTTCACCACCGGCGTCATCAACCCCATGAAATCCTCCGCGGCCTGGCGGGCGGCCGGGTCGTCCGAGCGGTGGTTGATGTCGGAGCGCAGCGAGGTCCAGAGGATGAGCGCGCGGGCGGCCTCGTTCGTCGCCTTGATGGTCATGAGCGTGCGGCGCACATCGGGGTGGACGATGATCGGATCGGCGGGCCCGTCAGGGTTCTTGAATCCCGTCAGGGCCCGTCCCTGGAGCCGGTCCTTAGCATAGGCCAGGGCGTTCTGGTAGGCGACTTCCGCGATCGCGAGGCCCTGCACGCCGACGGCAAGCCGCGCCTCGTTCATCATGACGAACATCGCCGCGAGGCCGCGATTCTCCGCGCCGACGAGCCACCCCTTCGCTCCGTCGTAATTCATGACGCAGGTGGCGTTGCCATGGATGCCCATCTTGTGCTCGAGCGAACCGCAGGAAACGGCGTTTGGCGCGCCGAGCGAGCCGTCCTCGTTCACAAGGATCTTCGGAACGACGAAGAGCGAGATCCCCTTGGTGCCCGCCGGAGCGCCCTCGATCCGGGCGAGGACGAGATGGATGACGTTCTCGGTCAGGTCATGATCGCCCGCCGAGATGAAGATCTTCGTGCCCGATATCGCATAGGAGCCGTCGCCGCCCGGCGCCGCCCGCGTCTTGATCAGCCCGAGATCGGTTCCGCAATGGGGTTCGGTCAGGTTCATCGTGCCCGACCAGGCTCCCTCGACCATCTTCGGAACGAAGATCCGCTTCTGCTCCTCCGAACCGTGCTCCAGAAGCGCCGCGATCGCCCCCATGGTCAGGCCGGGATACATGGCGAGGGCGAGATTGGCGGAGGAGGCGAATTCCTGCATCACGGTGTTGAGCGTGGCCGGAAGGCCCTGCCCGCCGAATTCCTCGGGGACGGACAATCCGAGCCAGCCGCCCGCGACATAGGCGTCATAGGCGGCCTTGAAGGATGCCGGCGTCGTGACGCGGCCGTCCGGATGGCGGGTGCAGCCCTCGACATCGCCCGCGAGATTGGTCGGCGCCCAGATCTCCTCGCAAAGCTTCGCCCCTTCGGCGAGGATCGCCGCGACCGTCTCCGGCGTGGCGTCGGCGAAGCCGGGGAGCGCCGCGTATTGCTGCAGGTCCAGAACGTCCTCGAGGATGAACAGGGTCTCTTCGACGGGTGCCTTGTAGACGGGCATCGCAATCTCCCTGGGCGCAATCCGGCCGCTGCCTCCGGATGAAAACATCGACTAAAGGCGAGCCAATGGCGGCGTCGCCTTCGAATAGTTCACATATAAACTATCCGGAGGCGTTTGCAAGCATGCGGCGTTGCGCCGTCGTTCAGATCACCACTTCGATCAGGAAGGGACCCTCCGCCGCCAGCCCTTCGCGAAACGCATCGGCGAAGTCGGCGACGGTCTCCACGCGCCGCGCCGGCACGCCCATGCCCTCCGCCATTTTCGTCCAGTCGAGATCGGGATGGCGCAGGCTGAGCATGTCGAGGGCCTTCGGACCCGGGTTCTGCGCCCCGACGGCGGCGAGTTCGCCGTTGAGGATCGCATAGGAGCGGTTCGACCAGATGCAGGTGAGGACGTTCAGCTTCTCCCGCGCCTGGGTCCAGAGCCCCTGAAGCGTATACATGCCCGAGCCGTCCGCCTGGAGCGCGATGACCTGGCGGTCAGGGCAGGCAATGGCCGCGCCCGTCGCGAGGGGGATGCCGAGCCCGATCGCCCCGCCGGTGAGCTGGAGCCAGTCATGCGGAGCGGCCCCGGCCGTCGCCGGGAAGAAGTTCCGCCCCGTCGAGACCGATTCGTCGGTGACGATCGCCTGATCGGGCATCAATGCTCCCAGCACCGCCGCGATCGAAGCCGGGTCGAGCGGCGCTTCATATGGGATCTCGGGCCTGCGATAAGGGGTCAGGGTCGGCTTCGCGTCGCTCGCGACGCGCTCCGCCAGACGCGCCAGCGCATCGGCCTGATCCTGCTCGACCTGGGCGAGGACGTGGATCTCGCAATCCTCCGGAGCGAGGCGCGACGGCTTGCCCGGATAGCCGAAGAAGCCGACCGGATCCTTCGCGCCCACGAGCACGATGTGCTTCAGCCCGGCGAGTTTCCCGATCGCCGCGTCGACGGGATAGGGAATGCGCTCGACCGTCACGCGCCCCGCGCCGCGCTCCATGCGGGCGTTCGAAGTCTGCGCCATCATCCGCGCGCCGGTCGCGTTGACGATGCGCGAGGCATCCTCGAGGGGCCGCGCCCGCACCGCCTTGTCCCCGAGAAGAAGCAGCACCGGATCGCCCGATTCGATGAGCTTCGCGACAGCCTCAATCGCCTCGTCGGAGACCTTTTCGCGCGCCGGAACGGGGGGGACGACCGCGACCGGGCCGCCCTCGCTCCAGGCGGTGTCGGCGGGGAGGATCAGCGTGGCGATCTGTCCGGGCGCGGTCCTGGCGGCGGCGATCGCGGCCGCCCCGTCGGCGGCGACAGCCTGCGAGGAGCGCGAGGTCTTCATCCAGGGCGAGTATTGCCGCGCCAGCATCTCGATATCCGCGGTGAGCGGGGCGTCGTGCTCGAGGTGGTAGGTCGCGTGCTCGCCCACCACGTTCACCATCGGCGAGCGGGCGCGGGCGGCGTTGTGAATATTGGCGAGGCCGTTGGCGAGGCCGGGACCGAGATGCAGGAGCGTGGCGGCCGGCTTCTCGGCCATGCGGGCATAACCGTCCGCCGCTCCCGTCACCACGCCCTCGAACAGGCAAAGCACGCAGCGCACCCCCTCCACCCGGTCCAGCGCCGCGACGAAATGCATCTCGGATGTTCCTGGATTGGCGAAACAGACCTCGACCCCGCCTTCGACGAGCGTCCGGACCAGACTTTCAGCGCCGTTCATGATTTTTTCCTCAACCTATTCACGAAGTTCAAATGTCCGTGTCATCCCCGGCTGGAAGCGCGAAGCGCTGGAAGGGAAGGGGATCCAGCCGTGACAGTCAATGCAGCCCGGCCATCCGTGCCTTCATCACCCTCACGGCATGATCCCCTTCCCGGCCCTGCGGGCCGCCGGGGATGACCCGGGAGGGCGAAGAGGGTGCAGACAAGGCCTCACGCCTCCGGATAAGTATAAGGCGATATCTCGTAGCTTGAACGTCCCGCCCAGTCCGCCTCCGCGACCCGCCCCTCGGCGCGGTATTGCGCTTCCTGCAGGGCCGCGGTGGCGGCCTCGTAGTCGATTGTGAGCACCTTGCCGTTTTCCACCACCTTGCGGCCGTCGACGAAGACCGTCTTCACCGCGCGTTCGGCGGCGGCGTAGACGAGGCTGCGCAGGGGGTCGCGGACGGGGCGCATCATGGGATGCCCGAGATCGACCATCACGATATCCGCCTTCGCCCCGACAGCAAGCCGCCCGATATCGCTGCGCCCGAGGGCCCTGGCTCCGCCCAGCGTGGCGCAGTCGAAGATCTGCGAAAGCCGCAGGTCCCAGACATCCCCGGTGACCATCCGCGCGCCGATCCCGACGGCGCGCAGCTCCTCGAGCATGTTGTGCGGGAAGGTGTCGGTGCCGATGCCGACATTCACGCCGCGGCGCAGGTAGCCGCCGACGGACTGGATCGCGATTCCCCGGCGCTGGAACACGACGGGGCAATGCGCGATGCTCGTTCCGCTTCTGACGATCGAGCCGATATCGTCGCGCTTGGGCCAGTTCAGCGCGGATGTGTGGTGGTCGAGGAATATCCCGTGGCCGATGATGGTGCGGGGCGACAGGACGCCCAGCGATTCGAGCCACTCGACAGGGGTCATCCCGTGGCGGCGGGTGATCTCGTGGAACTCGACGACGCTCTGCGCCGCATGGATCTGGAAGGGGAGGTCGCGCCGCTCGGCCTCGGCGAAGCTCTCCCTGATGAGCTCCGGAGTGCAGGTGTCGATCTGGGAGGGCGAGACCATGCCGGTGAGACGGCCCGAGGGGTGCGCCGCGACCTCGTCGAGCAGGCGCATCGCCTCCGCCATCGCCTTCTCGCCGGAAGCCGGGTCCCATTCATAGGCGACGACGTGGCCGTCCCTGGTGTACCAGCGAGCGGAGCGGTACATGGGCGAGAGGACGCCGCGCAGGCCGCTGCGGTCGAAGAGGTCGATCCAGCCGTCCCAAGCGCCGGACATGTCGACGAGGGTCGTCACCCCCGACATCAGGAGTTCGCAATAGGCGACGCTCGCGCAGGCCGCGACGCCTTCCGCGTCGGGACGGAACAGCGGCATGAACTCGTAGAGGGACGAGCCGTAGAGCTTCGCCGAGCCGAGTTCGTCGTTCCAGCCCTTGTTGAGCGGCTCCGAGCCGGGATGCGAGTGGATGTCGACGAGTCCCGGCATCACCATCATGCCCGCGCCGTCGATCGTCTCGTCGGCGGGGCCGGCGAAACCCTCGCCGAGATGGACGATGACCCCGTCCGTGAAGGCGATGTCGCAGTCGCGGCGATAGCTGTGGCTGTTCGCGTCCGCGTCGCAGGTGACGAGAAAGGAGGCTTTCCTGATCAGCGTGGTCCGGGGCATGGCGTCTCTTTCCCTGGGTTCAGGCGGCTTCGAAGACGATCTCGCCGCCGCGGATCGTCATCTCGCAGCGCGTCTCCAGGATCATCTCAGGAGCCCCGCGGGTAAAGTCTCGCGAGAATACCGCGACATCGGCCGCGAGGCCCGGGACGAGGCGGCCGCGATGGTTCTCCGCCTTGCAGGCATAGGCGGCCCATTCGGTGTAGGCGGCCAGCGCCTCCTCGATCCTCAGAACCTCCTGCGCGCCGATGATCGTTCCCTTGCGGGTCTTGCGCGTCACCATCGTGTAGAGGTTCGGGAACGGATCGGCGTCGCAGACCGGCGCATCCGTCGAGGCGGAGGGCTTGAGCCCGTGCGCGATCCAGGCGCGCATCGGATAGGAGGCTGCGGCGCGCTCCCGCCCGAGCACCTCGACGTAGAGATCGCCGAAGTCGTGGATGAAGACCGGCTGCGGCGCGGGCTCGATGCCGTGCCGCGCCATCCGGGCGATCTGGTCGGGGCGGCTGAAGCCGCAATGCTCGATGCGGTGGCGGCGAGCGGGGTCTGGATTGGCTGCCAGCGCCTTCTCCATCGCGTCGAGGGTCTGCTCGATCGCGGCGTCGCCGATGGCGTGGACCGCGAGCTGGTAGCCCATGTCGTGATAGCTGCGCGTAAAGGCGTCCATCTCCTCGCCGGTGAGCATGAGCAGGCCCCTGGTCGGCGGCGCGCCGAGATAATCCTGCGACATCGCCGCCGTGCGTCCGCCGGCGCTGCCATCGGTGAAGATCTTGACGCAGCCGACCATCAGCATGTCGTCGCCGACGCCCGAGCGAAGCCCGTCGGCGTGAGCGCGCTGGACGATGCCGCCGGGGCCGCCAAGCAGGCATTGATATGTGCGCACGGGAAGACGTCCCGCGCGCTGCGCCTCCCGATAGGCGACGATCTCGCGCCAGCCGGAGCGCATCCCGACGCCCGCATCCATCACGCTCGTGACCCCGAGCGAAAGGCAGTAGCGTCCCGCGCGCTCGATCCCGGCGACGAGATCCTCGTCGGTCGGATCCGGCAGGATCGCCTTGACGGGATCTCGCGCGTTCTCGGCGAGGAGGCCTGTCAGGCGGCCGTCGCGCTGCTCGATCGCCCCGCCCTGCGGGACCGGGCTGGTCTCGTCGATCCCCGCGAGCTTCAGCGCCAGGGAGTTGCAGATCGCGATATGCCCGCAGGTGCGCACGAGGTAGACGGGATTGTCCGGCGCGGCCCGGTCAAGCTCGTCCCGGGTGGGGTGGCGGCCGGTATCGAGCCGGAACTGGTCATAGCCGCGCGCCAGGATCCATTCGCCCGGCTTCTTCGCCTCCGCCGCCCGCCGCACGGCGGAAAGAAGGCTTTCCAGCGTGGGGGCTGCCCGCGGGCGCGCATCGAGTTCGCTCATGGTCAGGCCGAGGGGCAGCAGATGCATATGCGCGTCGAAAAGCCCCGCCGTCGCCAGCCTTCCGGCGAGGTCGATCACCTTCGTCTGCGGCCCCCGCAGGGCCTCGATCTCCTGCGGCGCGCCCGTCGCCAGCACCTTCCCCGACCAGAGCGCAACGGCTCCTGCATAGCCCTCGGCGAGGCCGCAGAACACGCGGCCATTCGTCAGGATGATGTCGGCTTTGGGAAGCTGGGCCATGTGCGGGAAATCCATCGATGCGCGGCCCGGCGGCGGCGGGCGCGCCGGTTCGAGGCGAATGCGCAGAGCATCGCATGCGGCTTTTCGAACGGACAAGGGTGAATGATCACGGCCATCTTGGCCTCTTTGCGCCTCACCCGGAGGCCTTCGGCTCGGTTGCCGCGCCCGCCAGGATGCCGCCGTCGATATGGAGTTCCGCGCCGGTCATGTACGAGGCCTCGTCGGAGGCGAGCATCACCGCGATGGCCGCGACCTCCGCCGGCGTCCCGAAGCGCCGCAGGGGCGTGTCGGCGACGAATTGGGCCATGCGCGCCTCGCGTCCGGGACCCTCGCCGAGGAGCGGCTCCCACATCGGCGTGAGGATCGCGGCCGGGAGGATCGCGTTGCAGCGCACCCTGAGCCCCTGTTCGGCGCAGTAGAGGGCCACCGTCTTCGTATGGTTGCGCACCGCCGCCTTCGACGATGCGTATGCCGCCGCCCCCGGGATGCCGACGACGCCGGAGCGCGACGAAATGTTGATGATCGCGCCCTCGCCGGTCCGCCGCATCGCTCGGATCGCGTGCTTGCAGCCGAGGAAGACGCCGTCGAGATTGGTGCGGTGCACCTCGCGCCAGTCGGCGAGCGAAGCGTTCTCGGGGTCGTGGGGGACGAGCCCGTTCTCGAAGCCGGTGATCCCCGCATTGTTCACGACAATGTCGAGCCGCCCGTAACGCTCAAGCGTGTCGTCCGTGACGCGGGTCCAGTCCGCCTCCTCGCGGATGTCGAGACGCGCGAAGGCGGCCTGCGGCCCGAGCCGCGCGGCGGCGGCGTGGCCGGCTTCCTCGGCAATATCGGTCAGGACGACGCGGGCGCCCTCCGTGATGAAGGCGTCGGCGATGGCCTCGCCAATCCCGCGCGCCGCGCCGGTGACGAGGGCGATCTTTCCGGAGAGGCGCGGCATGGGACGTTCCTGCATGAGCAAATCGGCTCCTGCAGTCTGGACCATCCGGCGCGCGAGAAAAACCCCGGCTCCCGCAGGAGCCGGGGCATCGCAGGCGAGTGCGCCTCAGAGCCCTTCGAAGAGGGCGCTCGAGATGTAGCGCTCGGCGAAGGAGCAGGCGAAGGTGACGATGCGCTTGCCCTTGTTCTCCGGGCGCGCGCCGATCTCGAGCGCGGCGGCGAGGTTCGCGCCCGTCGAGATTCCGCCGGGGATGCCCTCGAGCCGGGCAAGGGCGCGGGAGTGGTCGAACGCCGTCTGGTTGCCGACGGTGACCACCTCGTCGATCACGGAGCGGTCAAGCACCTCGGGGACGAAACCCGCGCCGATGCCCTGGATCTTGTGCGGACCCGGCTGTCCGCCCGAGAGCACGGGGGAATCCTCCGGCTCGACGGCCACGATCCGGATGCCGGGCTTGCGCTCCTTGAGGACCTTTCCGACGCCCGTGATCGTGCCGCCGGTTCCCACCGCCGAGACGATGATGTCGACATCGCCCGCCGTGTCGTTCCAGATTTCCTCCGCCGTGGTGCGGCGATGGATCTCCGGATTGGCCGGATTGGCGAATTGCTGCGGGATGATCGCGCCGGGAATCGTCTCGCGCAATTCCTGCGCCCGCGCCACCGCGCCCTTCATGCCGAGCGGGCCCGGGGTCAATTCGAGTTCCGCGCCGAGGAAGGCGAGCATCTTGCGCCGCTCGAGGGACATGGTCTCGGGCATGACGAGGATCAGGCGATAGCCGCGCGCCGCCGCGACGAAGGCGAGCGCGATGCCGGTATTGCCCGAAGTCGGCTCGATCAGGGTCGCGCCGGGGGCGATCCGACCCTGTTCTTCGAGCGTGTCGATCATGTTGACGCCGATGCGGTCCTTGACGCTTGCGATCGGGTTGAAGAACTCGAGCTTCAGCAGGATCTCGGCCTCGACGCCGTACTCCCTGGGGAGCCGCGCGAGACGCACGAGGGGCGTGTCGCCGATGGTCTGGGTGATGGAATCATAGACGCGTCCGCGACCATGGGTGATCGCGCCTTCGCTTGCGGCGCTCGCCGTGGAACCGGCCATGGGGAAACTCCTTGAAGATGTGCTCCCCGACCCTGTAGCCTATTCACATCCGTATGTCGATTATTTTATAATCTACATTCTATATCGCGAAATCAAGCGCGTGCGGGGGGCCGCCGAAGGCTGCGCCCTCGTCCGAGCGCTGGCAGAGGTCCTCCACCGTCAACGCGTCGAGGCTTGAGAGGAAGGCGTCTCCGGCCTCCTTCACGACAGGGCCGATGACAACATCGACGAGGCGCGATTCGGGCATGGGCGGAAGCCCGTCCTCCCCCGTCGCGGTCATGGCGGCGCGCACGATATCCCCGGCGGTGATCTTGCGGCGCTCGCGGGCGAGTTCGTAGCCGCCGCGCGGCCCGCGGACCCCCTTGAGAATTCCCTGCCGCACGAGCGCCTGCAGCACTGTCTCGAGGTGGCGGGGCGGAAGATGGTGGCGCTGCGCCAGCATCTTTGCCGCGACGGGATTGGGCCGCGCGTGCAGCGCGATGTCCACCACGGCGGCGATGGCGAGCAGGCTGCGGCGTGAGAGCAAAATCATTGAAACCGGTTCCTCGTCATACTTCTCTCAGATGCCGGTGGAGCCGAAACCGCCGCCGGCGCGGACCGTCTCCTCCAGCCGATCCACTTCCCGCAGCGCGACCCGGGTCACCGGGGCGACGACCATCTGCGCGATGCGCATTCCTCGCTCCACGACGAACGGCTCTTGCCCGAGATTGACGAGAAGGACCTTGACCTCGCCCCGGTAATCCTCGTCGATCGTGCCCGGCGAGTTGAGAACCGTGACGCCGTGCCGGAGCGCAAGCCCCGAGCGAGGCCGGATCTGGGCCTCGTATCCCTTTGGAATTTGCAGCCTCAATCCCGTCGGGACAAGATGCCTCGACAAATTTTCCATCTTGAACGGGGAATTTTCCGGAATGGCGGCGAGGAGATCGAATCCCGCGGCCCCCTCCGTCTCGTAGCGCGGGAGCGGGAGGCCTTCGGCATGCGCCAGACGCTGGATCAGCAATTCCGTCATGACGGCGACAGGGCCTTCGCGAGGTAGTCGATCAGCCGCGCGGCGACATCCTCCTTGTCCATTTCCGGCCAGCTCTCGACGCTTGCGGCCGTGACAAGATGGACGGCGTTGCGCGCCCCGCCCATGACGCCGCCGGCGACGCCGCTGCCGCCCGAGACATCGTTGGCGACGATAAGGTCGCAGCCCTTGCGGGCGAGCTTCTGGCGGGCATGGGCGACGACGTCCTGCGTCTCCGCCGCAAATCCGACGACGAGCGGCGGCCGGCCATCGGCCATGCCTGCGACGCCCGCCAGGATGTCGGGATTTTCCGCAAGGGCGAGGGGAGGGGGCGTCTTGCCGTCCTTCTTGATCTTCTGCCCGCTGGTTTCCGCCACGCGCCAGTCGGCGACGGCGGCGGCGAAGATGGCGATATCCGCGGGAAGCGCCGCCTCGACCGCCTCCTTCATCTCGCGCGCCGTCTCGACGCGGATCGTCGTCACGCCGGGCGGGTCGGGAATGGTGACCGGGCCGGAGACGAGCGTCACCTGCGCCCCGGCCTTCGCTGCGGCGCGGGCGATTGCGTGGCCCTGCCTGCCGGACGAGCGGTTTGCGATGTAGCGCACCGGGTCGATCGGCTCATGGGTCGGGCCGGAAGTGACCACCACGCGCCGTCCGGCAAGGAGGCCGTTCGGCGGGGCGAAAAGCGCTTCCGCCGCCGCCACGATCTCGAGCGGCTCGGCCATGCGCCCCGCGCCGCTCTCGGGCTCGGCCATCGCGCCGACATTGGGGCCGACGACGCGGACGCCGTCGCCCTCGAGGGTCGCGAGGTTGCGCCGGGTGGCCGGATGAGCCCACATGGCGGGATTCATCGCCGGGGCGATCAGGATGGGGAGCCTCGTGGCGAGGAGGATTGTCGAGGCGAGATCGTCGGCATGTCCGCCCGCCATCCGCGCCATGAGATTGGCCGTGGCGGGCGCGACGATCACCGCATCCGCGTCGCGGGCGAGCCGGATATGACCGATCGCCGCCTCGTCCTCGCGATCGAAAAGGTCCGTGAAGGCCTTCTCGCCGGAAAGCGCTGCGGCCGCGAGCGGCGTGACGAACTCGCGCGCGCCGGAGGTCATCACGCAGCGGACGCCCGCGCCGGCATCCTTGAGACGCCGGATCAGGTCGAGCGCCTTGTAGGCGGCGATGCCGCCGCCGATCACGAGCAGGATGCGCCTGCCCCGCAACGAAGAACCCATCTCTTCCGCGCCCCGGTTTGGGTGGTGCCCGATGCTGTCTAGCACGCGAAAGCCCGGTTTCGGAAACCGGATGCGGGCGAAAATCGCCAAAGCGCCATTCGGATGGCGTATTCCTGCGTATGCCTCTCTCGCCGAGGTCGGTTATCCTCTCGCCGACGGTTTCAGGTGGAGGTTCCAAGTGGAGTGGCAGAATGCGCCTTTTCCGGCATCTCGCCGCCGCCATCCTGCTGCTCGCAGCGCCGGGCCTGTCGCATGCCGCGGAACCATCCTGCGGCTATCAGCATGTCAGCGTGACGGGAACCGAGGAGGCGGTCGCCGTCGCCTGCGAGGCGCTCGAGGACGTCATCGGCTATTTCGCCGGCATCGGCCTTGCGATTGAGCCGGAGGTGCGGATCATCTTCCGGGATGAAGTCTTCGTCGATCTTCCGGCTCCGTCGGCACGCCGGCTCAAGGTGTCGGGCTGCTACGATTCGATCACGCGCACGATCCAGATCACCGACTGGAACATCGCGCCGCGCGCGGAGCGGCGTCCGTGGGGACTCGCCTGGGACAAGCGGATCGTCCGCTCCGTCCTCGAGCACGAACTGGTGCACATGGCCGCCATCACGATCCTGGGCGGCCGTTCCGGGCAGCTTGGCGGCGCCTGGCACGAATTCATCGCCTACGCCATCCAGTTCGAGTTGATGGACGAGGACATGCGAAATGCTGTCGTGGCGAATCATCCGGGTCTCGCGCCCTTTGATTCACCGTGGAACATCAGCCAGTCCACCTACGCCGCGGATCCGGATTCGTTCGGCCTGCGCGCCTGGCTCCATATGCGCGCGAATGGCGGCGGCGATTTCATCCGCGCCATCCTCGAGGGGCAGGCGGAGACGGGGATGGGCGAAACCAGCCACATCTGTCCGTGGCTTTGAGGGAAGGTGCCTGCACATGGTCACGAAGCCTCGGCGCAAGGCCCATTCTGGTTTAGCCGTCCTGTCCGCGGCGCTCTGTCTGGCTCTTCTCCTCGCCGGCCGGCAGGCTCCGGCCGTGGCCGACGAGCGCCCCGCCCGCCTGTCGGGATTCAGCGTTGCGACCCATGAAACGGACGACAGGATCGCGAAGGATACGCTCGTCCTGCGCTATGGCGGGCACATCTCGTACCCGATGGCGGAGATCCTCGATCAACTGTGGAAGGAGCAGCAGGGGAAATATTCCCGTGTCGTGCTCGAACTCGACAGCCCGGGCGGGGATCTCGTCCATGCGGAGGCGGTGATCGCGATGCTGGCGGCGATCCGGGCGGAGGCCACGTTGACGACGCAGGTAGCCCAGGGAAGAAGCTGCCTTTCCGCCTGCGTTCTCGTCTTCATGCAGGGGGAGGAGCGGATCGCGGGGGGCGCGACGGCCTGGATGTTCCACGGCGCCTGTCCCGCCTTCTCCAATATTCCGGCCCCTGCGGCGACACGCCGCTATCTGGCGCATCTCGAAAGGGCGGGTGTGGCGACCCGCTTCCTCTGCGAACTTGAAGAGGCGGGCTATCTCGACCGCCCGGGCCGCTTCTGGGCCAGCGGATATGAGTTGTTCCACGTTCACCAAGCGAATGTGATCACGCGGCTGGCGGAGCCATGGGAGCCGGCGAAACCCGCCGCGCTCCCCATCGACCCGAACCTGCGCCCCCGATGAGGTTTCATGCAACGCTTTCTTGTCCTGCTTCCATCAGTGCTCGCGATACTCAGCGTCAACTTCTCTTTCTCCCCGCCGGAGGCGGGTGCGGAGGAAGGTCCTCCCTCGGCGATGCAGCCGTTTCCGCCGGTCTGCGAGCCCTTTGTATTGCCGGCTTTGCGCGTGATCCCGCCGCCTTCGCAATATGCCGATTTCTGCCGGACCAATCCCGCGGCGTGCGAGATGAGCGGCGCGCCGGTGGTCGCGCTTGACAGCGACACCTGGCAATTGCTGCGCCGGATCAACAGGAGGGTGAACGCCGAGATCTGCTTCGTGCCGGACCCTGAGGAGTACGGTTTCGAGGATTTCTGGAAGCTCCCGTCGGAGGGCTACGGCGATTGCGAGGACTACGCCCTTGAGAAACGCGAGCGGCTTGCGCGGGAGGGATTGCCGCGCGCGGCGATGCGGCTCGCCATCGTGCAGCATCAGATCATGCTGTTCTCGCACGCGGTGTTGACGATCGACACCACGCGCGGCGCGCTCGTGCTCGACAATCTCCACGGCTTGCCGTTGTGCTGGCACGACGCGCCGCTCAACTTCGAGGCGCGCGAAAATGCGGACGGGACATGGACCCGTTTCGACCAGAGCGACTGGCCGCTTTTTCCGCTGGAGCTTTACGAGAAATGAGTTGGGCGAAAGCCTTGGTGCCCCTGGCCGGGATCGAACCAGCACTCCTTGCGGAACTCGATTTTGAGTCGAGCGCGTCTACCAATTCCGCCACAGGGGCAACGATATGCGAGGTAGCATTCCGACCGGCGCAAATCAACGATCTTGCGCTTTTGGGTACTTTTTTTAGATCAAGTCGCGTATGAGGGGCTCGCGGTCGCGGCCGGACCGCTTAACAAGGCCTATCAATGCTCCGACGACTTTACAACTGGACGCTTTCCCTGGCTTCGCGGCGCTGGGCCCCCTGGGCTCTCGGGACGGTTTCATTCACCGAAAGTTCCTTTTTCCCGATCCCGCCCGACGTGATGCTCGTGCCGATGTCGCTGGCGCGGCCCGAGCGCGCATGGTTCTACGCGCTGATCACGACGATCACATCCGTTCTCGGCGGCGTCCTCGGGTACCTCATCGGCGCCCTGCTCTACGACTCGATTGGCGTTGCCGTCATCGAGTTCTACGGGTTGACCGACAGAGCCGCCGCTTTCCGCGAGCTATTCGCGGAGCACGGCCACTGGACCATCATGATCGCCGGCTTCACGCCGATTCCCTACAAGCTGATCACGATCACCTCCGGATTCGCCGCCTATGACATCTGGATGTTCATCCTGCTGTCGGCGCTGACCCGGGGCGCCCGGTTCTTCCTGCTGGCGGCGCTCCTCTACCGCTTCGGCGACTGGATCCGCGACCTGATCGACCGCCACTTCGCGTTTCTCACCACGGCGGTGGCGAGCGTCGGCGTGCTGGGATTCGTGCTCGTAAGGTATATGTTCTGACGATGTCCCCTCGCGATTCACATGCAGCGCGCCTACTGGAGGCGCATCGCGCCGTCGCTGGCCTCATCCTGATCGTGGCCGGCGCTACGATCCTCGCCGCCCTGTTCTTCGAATACGTGCTCGGAATGCAGCCCTGCCTTCTGTGCCTCTACCAGCGCTGGCCCTATTACGTGGCGGTGCCGCTGGCGGCCGTCCTCGTCGCCCTCAGCCTGCCGCAATCCCTCCGGCGGGCGGGCCTGGCGCTGCTCGGGCTGATCTTCGTGGCCAGCGCCGGCCTGGGCGCCTACCACGCCGGCGTGGAATGGGGCTTCTTCCTGGGGCCGAGCGGCTGCGGCGGGACGCCGGCGCCGCTCGCGTCGGGCATGGAGGATTTCATGCGCCAGCTCGAGACGGTGCGGGTGATCAGCTGCACCGAGCCCGCCTGGCGCTTCCTAGCGCTCTCGATGGCCGGTTGGAACGCCGTGATATCGGCGCTCGTCGCCATCCTCGCCTTCGCATCCGCCGCAACTCCATCGCGGCCGGTTGCATTGACCTGACGGATTCATCCGAAACAAGGAGCACACGATGTCGCGTTCACGCAGGGAAGAAGAGCGGTACCTCAGCAAGGACGAGCAGGAATTCGTGGAGAAGAGCCATCATCCCGAGGTCAGGGAACTTTCCGATTCAGATCTCTCGGAGCTGATCTCGCGCCTGCGCGAGCGGCGTGACCGCGCCCGCGACATCGCCAGCCGCCAGCGGCGCGAGATGCGCGGCAAGGCCGCGCCCGCGGGAGCAAAGCCCTCCGCCGACAATACGGGAACGCGCGAGAAGCAGGCGGTGCTCGCGGCCGCGCTCAAGCGGGTCAACAAGGAGCGCGAGCGTCGCCGGGAAACCGCCGAGGCGGCCTGATTCGTCCGCGCGGCTCAGGCGCAGTCCCGGTCCTGGGCGATCTTGCGCTGCAGGCGCATGATCGCATCGGAGGCGGCTTCAGCCGTTTCCGAGAGGCGCCGGGCCTGCTCCGCGAGGGCGTCAAGGCTCTCCCGCGTCAGGCTGGCGAGGGCCGCCGCATCAAACCTCGTCCGTTCGCGCGCGTGGTCGCGCAGGCACAGATCGGCGTCCTGAGCGGCGGTTTCGAGGGAGGTTCCCGCGATGATCTCCACGAAGCGGCGATCGAGTTCCGGGTCCGTGATCCCGCAATCGCGCAGGCGCATGCAGCAGAGGTCGACGATCGGGCGGCACCAGCCCTCGCGGGCGAAGGTCGCGCAATCGCAGGATATCGCGACGCGGCCCGCCTTGAGCCGCGACACGGTCACGACATGGGCGCATCCGCTCCCGCCGTTGACGGCGAGCGCGAGAGGGCTTTCCTGAACGTCGTTTGGGGTCAGCATCGAATCACTCCGCCGCAGACAATGACGCTCCAGCGGCGAATGCTCAAGCTTGATCATCTGCGGGACGCGGCGCGCGGGGCATGTTATTGCCGCGATGGTGAGAAACGTGTGAATCGGTCATGGCTGAAGAAACCGGGCGACAGACGCAATTCCTGTCCACGAGCGACGCGGATATCGCCCGCGCCGGCGATATCCTGCGCGCCGGCGGCCTCGTCGCCTTCCCCACCGAGACGGTCTACGGGCTGGGAGCGGACGCGACCTCGGCGCAGGCCGTGGCGGGAATCTATGCCGCCAAGGAGAGGCCGCGCTTCAACCCGCTGATCGCGCATCTTCCCGACCTCGACGCGGCCCTGCGCGAGGGCGTCTTCGACGCGGCGGCCCTGCGCCTCGCCCGCAGCTTCTGGCCGGGACCGCTGACCCTCGTCGTTCCGCGGGCCGAGACGGGTAGCGTCTGCGATCTCGCGCGGGCCGGACTCGACACGGTGGCGCTGCGGGTTCCGGGCCATCCGGTCGCGCAGCGCCTTCTGCGCGCGGCGGGCCGTCCCGTCGCCGCGCCCTCCGCCAATCCCTCGGGGCGGGTGAGCCCGACGCGGGCGGCGCATGTCGCCAGGGATCTTTCCGGGCGGATCGACGCGCTCATCGACGGCGGGTCGACGGAGGTGGGGCTTGAATCGACCATCGTCGCCTGCCTCGGGGGCGCGCCGCGCCTGCTGCGGCCCGGCGGGATCGCGCGCGAGAGCATCGAGGCGGCGCTGGGGACCGGCCTCGCCGGCCCGCCGGAGATGACGGGAGGCCCGGCGGCCCCGGGCATGCTCGCCTCCCATTACGCCCCCAGGGCGCGGGTGCGGCTTGATGCGCATGCGGTCCATCCGGGGGAGGCCGCGCTCCTTTTCGGTGCAGGCTCGCTCAAAGGCAGCGAGAGCGCAGTTGCATTCCTGGATCTGAGCCCGCGCGGCGATCTCGCGGAGGCCGCCGCCAATCTCTTCGGGCATCTGCGCGCCCTAGACGAAACGGGGGCGAGCGGCATTGCCGTCGCCCCCGTACCCGATCATGGTCTCGGCGAGGCCATCAATGACCGGCTGCGGCGGGCCGCTGCCGATCGCGGCGCGCCGGAGCAGACGCTCAGCGGTTGAGCCTGCCGGCGATTTCCGCCACGTGCCGGCCCTGGAAACGCGCGCCTTCCAGTTCGACCGCCGATGGCTGCCGGGTTCCGTCCCCGCCCGCGATGGTCGACGCGCCATAGGGGGAGTTGCCCATCACCTCGTCGACGCCGTTCTGCCCCGTGAAGGAATAGGGCAGTCCGACGATCACCATCCCCAGGTGCAGAAGGACGGGATGGAAGGTGAGGATCGTCGATTCCTGCCCGCCATGCTGGGTCGCGCTGGAGGTGAAGACCGAAGCGACTTTCCCGACGAGCTTGCCCTTCGCCCAGAGGCTCCCCGCCTGGTCGAGGAAGTTCTTCATCTGCGAGGCCATGTTGCCGAAGCGCGTCGGTGTGCCGAAGATGACCGCGTCATATTCGGCCAGATCCGCGACCTCGGCGACAGGGGCCTTCTGGTCCAGCTTGAAATGGTTCATCTCCGCGACAGATGTCGGCACGAGTTCCGGAACGCGCTTCACGTCGACCTGCCCGCCGCCTTCGCGGGCGCCCGCGGCGACGGCTTCCGCCATCTGCTCGATATGCCCGTAGGAGGAATAGTAGAGTATGAGGACTTTCGTCATGGGATGTTCCTTCTGGGCCGGGTGATCAGGCGGTGGCCGAACGGCTGCTCGTGGCGGCGACGGGGAGGCCCGCCGGACGCAGGGCATGGGCCCCGTCCCCGATCAGGATGTGGACGACGGACGCCGCCGCGAGGAAGGCGGGATATTCCCATCCGCCGCCGGGGGCGTTGAAGAGCCAGCCGTTCCCGGCATGGACGAAGGTTGCGCCCAGCAGCACGGGCAGCAGCGCGATCGACACGTAGCGCCCATAGAAGCCGGCGATCAGGGCGAGGCCTCCCAGCAGTTCGGCGAGGAAGATCGGCCAGGCGAGAAAGGCGGGCAGCCCGATCTGGCCCAGGAAGCCGGCGAAGCCGGGCATCGTGAAGACGAAGTACTTCAGAAGCGCATGCGCGACGAACATCGCGCCGAGGGATACGCGCAGCACGAGGCCGCCATAGGGTGCAAGCTGGGTGTCGGACATCATCATCTCCATTCATTCGGTGTTCCGAGTCGATGGAAGACATTTAGCCTTTCCAAAGCGCAAAAAAAGTCCTAGTAATGGAAGCGTCAAATTGCATGGATGCAAACAATGGTCCATCCAAACCAACTCGTCTGGGATGACTTCCGGATCGTGAAGAGCATTGCGGAGGCCCGCGGGCTCACCGGGGCCGCCGAGGCGCTCGGCGTCAATCACTCGACCGTCTTCCGCCGCCTCGGGCAGCTCGAGGAGGCGCTTGGCGTGAAGCTCTTCGAGCGCCACCGCACCGGCTACGCGCTGACGACGGCGGGGGAGGAGATGGTGGCGCTCGCGATGCGCATGGACCACGACGTCGCCACTTTTTCCCGCCGCCTCGCGGGCAAGGCCATCGCGCCCGCCGGCGATCTGCGGGTGACGACGAACGATTCGCTCCTCGTCCATCTCCTGACGCCGATCTTCGCCCGGTTCTGCGAGACATTCGCGGAAATGCGCCTCGATATCGTGCTCGGAAACCAGGCGCTCAACCTGTCAAAGCGGGACGCGGACGTGGCCGTGCGCGCCACGGACGATCCGCCAGAGACGCTGGTGGGGCGGCGCATCGCCACGATCGCCTGGGCCGTCTATGGCCGTGCCGAGGCTTTCCCCGAGCCCGAGCGCGTCGATCTCCTCGACCTGTTCTCCCGGCGCTGGGTCTCCCTCGGCGACAACCTGGCTAACCTGAAGGTCACGCGCTACATCGCTGGGCATGTCGCTCCCGAGCGCATCGTCTATCGCGTCAACACCGTGCTCGGCCTGGCCGAGGCGATCGGGGCGGGGATCGGGGTGGGCGCCATGCCCTGCTTCATCGGCAACGCCGATCCCAAGCTCGTGCGCCTGACCCCGCCGCACGAGGAATTTTCCGTCGGCCTCTGGCTCCTGACGCATCCCGATTTGCGCCAGTCGGCGCGCGTGCGGGCCTTCATGGATTTCGTGGCCGAGGAGATCGTCAGGAAGCGCGCGATGATCGAGAACCGCGAGGAGCCGGCCTAATCGCCTGCTGCGAATGGCCTGAAGGCCTTGACGACGCGCTCGTAGACGTCGCGCTTGAACGGGATGATGAGGTCCGGCAGGCGCTCGAGGCGTTCCCAGCGCCATTCGTGGAATTCGGGCTTGTGACCGGCGGGGGAGGCGATGTCGATCTCGCTCTCGTCGCCCTCGAAGCGGAATGCGAACCATTTCTGCGTCTGGCCGCCGTAACGCCCGCGCCAGGCGCGGCCGGCGACGCTGCGGGGCAGGTCATAGGCGTACCAGCCAGGCGCCTCGGCGAGGAGGCTGATCGAACTCACGTTCGTCTCCTCGTGGAGCTCGCGCCGAGCCGCCGCCAGCGGGTCCTCCCCGGCATCGATCCCGCCCTGCGGCATCTGCCAGGAATAGGTGGAATCGACATGCTCCGGCCCCGCCGAGGCGAAGCGCCTGCCGACGAAGACGAGTCCCTGCCGGTTGAACAGGGCCACGCCGACGCAGGGGCGATAGGGAAGGCCTCCGGGCCGCGGGTTGATCGTTGGATCATCCGCCGTCATCCACCCACCCCGTCACGGAAGGCCGCGGAAACCGGAACGAGTATCACGCCCCGCTCCCCGGCTTCTCCGGCCCATCGCGCGATCCGCTCCACGCTCACCGGCAGGGCGCTTGCGATTCCGAGGGCGAAGCCGTCTGCCCGCGCCTGCTCCTCGAGCCGCTGGAGCATCGCGTCGATCGCCTCCGCACGGGGAACGGCGTCGAGGATGAGATTCGCCCGCGCGGCGGGCACCCCGGCCTCGCCGGCGCGCGCGGCGATGAGCGAACGCGGCGAGGTGCCGTCGTCGACGATGGCGAGCCCGCGCGCACCGAGTTCCGCGATGATCGGCGCGAGGGCCTCCGCGTCGGCTGTCAATCGCGCGCCCATGAAGTTCACGACACCCGTATAGCCGGCAAAGCGCCCCATCACCCAGTGCAGCTTCTCGAGGTTCGCGGCCGCGCCCGCCTTGACCGTGAGCGTGTGCGGGCCCGGATCGTTGTCGGGATAGTCGAAGGGCTCCATCGGCGCCTGCAGCATGACCTCATGGCCGTCGGATCGGGCGCGCGTCACCGAGCGGTCGAGATCCCCGCCATAGGGAGCGAAGGCGAGGGAGACCTCGGGCGGGAGCCGGACGATCGCTTCGTTTGTCGCGGACAGGCTGATGCCGAGCCCGGTAACGAGGATTGCCACGCGCCCGTGGATCCCCGCCGGTGCAGGCGTCGGCGGGCGGGCATAGACGTCCCAGGCGCGGGCGCCGTCATTGCCGATCCGGGGCAGGATTCCGTAGCGCGTGCGCTCGACCAGCCGCGGATCGGGGGCCGGATTAAGCGCCGCGAGGGCGGGTTGCGAAGGCGAGGCCGCGCCGCTCGCGGGCGAGCGGGCGTCCTGGGGGATGGTGATCAGCACCGAGGAGGAGCCGCTGCCGCCATCCGGCCGCACGACGGAGACGCCGGAGGCTGCCTCGATCTCGACGGCCGTTGCGGTGCCGCGGGGCACCTCCGCGATGCGCGCCCCGTCGCTGCCTGCCGCATCACCGCTTCCCGCGCCGACGAGGGCGTCGCGGATCTCGATCGGGGCGACCGCGTGTGGCTCGCCTCCAAGGGGATCCTCGGCTATCGCGAGATAGACGGCGAGGGCGACTCCAGTCACGCCGGCGAACGAGCCGAGCGCCTTCGTCCACGGCACGACGAAGCGCGGCGCGCCTCGCTTGCCCCTTCGGGGACCGGCCAGCGGTTTCGTCAGATCGTCGGAGGCGGCGCTCACGCTTTGCCCCTTTTTACCATGCGGTCCGGCCGCGAATCAGAACGGCCCGCACGTACTTTTCAGCAAACGAGGCGGGCCGTCGAGGATTTAAGCAAACCGCGCTGTGGGCGGAGCCCGTCGCGGAACGCGGCTCAGTTGGGGACGCTCTGCCCCTCCACCGGCTTCGCCGCGTCCTTCTGGACGCCCCGAAGGAGGTCGTAGGCCGCGAGGAGCTGCTTGTCGTCCGCCGGATCGGGCGGGACATAAGCGGACGAACCGCCTGCCTCCTCCTCCTCGCCATTGGCGAGGTGACCGCGCAGGCCGGCTTCGCCCTGGGTCTCGTCGCGTCCCTTCAGCTCCTCCGGGATCTCCTGCAGGACGATCTGGTCCGGGTCGATCCCCTTGGCCTGGATCGAGCGGCCCGAGGGCGTGTAGTAGCGCGCCGTCGTCAGGCGCAGGGCCCCGCTGCCGCCGAGCGGAATGATCGTCTGGACGGATCCCTTCCCGAAGGAACGGGTGCCCATGATCGTCGCCCGCTGGTGGTCCTGGAGGGCGCCGGCGACGATCTCGGACGCCGAGGCCGAGCCGCCATTGACGAGGACCACGATCGGCTTGCCGTTCGTCAGGTCCCCCGCCTTCGCGGTGAAGCGCTGCGTCTCCTCCGCATTGCGGCCGCGCGTCGAGACGATCTCGCCCCGGTCGAGGAAGGCGTCCGAGACCATGATCGCCTGGTCGAGCAGGCCGCCCGGATTGTTGCGCAGGTCAAGGACGAAGCCCTTCAGCTTGTCCTCGCCGATCTCGCTTGTGAGCGATTCGAGAGCGCTTCGAAGATTGCTGTAGGTCTGCTCGTTGAACTGCGTCACGCGCACGTAGCCGACATCGTCCTCGACGCGGGAGCGCACGGGCCGGATGCGGATGATGTCGCGGGTGATCGAGATGTTAACCGGCTCCGTCGCCTCGCCGCGCCGCACGCGCAGCTCGACCGTCGAATTCACGGGGCCGCGCATCTTGTCGACCGCCTGGTTGAGGGTGAGGCCCTGAACCTGCTCGCCGTCGATATGCGTGATGATGTCGTTCGCCAGGATCCCCGCCTTGGCGGCGGGCGTCTCGTCGATGGGGGTGACGACCTTGACGAGCCCCTCCTCCATCGTGACCTCGATGCCGAGGCCGCCGAACTCGCCGCGCGTCTGCACCTGCATGTCCCGGAAGCTCTTGGGGTCCATGTAGCTCGAATGCGGATCGAGGGAGGTGAGCATGCCGTTGATCGCCGCCTCGATCAGCTTCGCTTCTTCAGGGCTCTCGACGTAGTCGGTGCGCACCTTTTCGAAGACGTCGCCGAACAGGCTGAGCTGCCGGTAGGTTTCGGCCGAGGCCGCGACGGCGCTCGTGCTCGACAGCAGGTGCGTCTGCGACACCAGCGTCGCCGCACTCGCGCCGACCAGCGCACCAATCATCATCAGAGGGAGCTTGCGCATTATCCGCGGACCTTTTCGCCTTGCATTTCCTGCCACCAGGGCGACGGATCAATCGAACCGCCGTCTTTTCTGAACTCGACGTACAATACCGGGTCCTCGGACTCCACGAGCCCGACTGCCGGAGACAGGGTCGATGAAGCCCCCATCGTCGCAACCGGCTCGCCTGCGAGGACGAACTGACCGACATCGACGCTTATATTATCCATACCCGCCAGAAGAACATAGTAGCCATCGCCGACATTGATGATCAAGAGTCGTCCAAAGGACCGGAACGGCCCGGCGAATGCGACCCAGCCATCCGCTGGCGACGTGACTATTTCACCCGGTCTTGTCGAAATTGAGATTCCCCTGGTCGATCCGCCATAGCCGTCGGGTGCGCCGAAAGCGCGCAGCGTCTCTCCGCTGACCGGCTGCGGCAGCAGACCTTTCGTCTCGGCGAAGGGTACCTGAGGGGAGAGCCTCGCCGGATCCCGGAAGGCAGCCGCTGCAAAGCGCTCGCGCGTCTCGCTCGCCTGCCGTTCCGCCGCCTCCCGCGCCGCCTCGGCGGCCTTCCGGGCGGCGGCAATCTCCGCCTCCATCCCCTCGATCAAATCTTTGAGAGTGGAGGCCTTCGCCGCGAGGGCGTCCGCCCGCGCCTGCTCTCCGGCGGCGTCTTCCTGCACCGTCCGCAGGCGCGCCTGCCGCGCATCGATCAACGCCGCGAGGCGCTGCCGCTCCTGATCGAGGGCCGCGAGCTCCATGCCGAGCGTCGCCTGATCCTCGGCGATGGCCGTGCGCAGGCGCACCAGCTCCGCGAGATCCACCGCAAGCGCCTGCGTCTCCGCGCGCAGCTCCGGAACCACCGCCCCGAGAAGCATCGAGGTCCGCACCGCCTCCAGAATGTCCTCCGGGCGCACCAGCACCGCGGGCGGCGGGCGGCGGCCCATGCGCTGGAGGGCCGCCAGCACCTCGATGATGATGCCCCTCCGGGCCTCCAGCGAGCGCCGGATCGCGGCCTCGCTTGCGATCAAAGATTCGAGCCGCAGCTCCAGCTCGTCGAGCCGCGTCTCCGTGTCGCGGATGCGGGCGGTAGTGTCGATCAGGGCGCGGTTGAGGCTCGCCCGGTCCTGCTGCAGGGCTGCGATCTCCTCGTCGAGGAGGCGGCGGCTCTCGGCGGCGCGATCGAGCGCCTCCTGGAGCTCCGCCAGTTCGCGCGCGCGGCGGGCGAGCTCCTCCTGCGTCTCCGGAGCGATTTCGGTCTCCGGGCCGACCTGCGCGGCGGGCTGCGCCGAGAGAGGGCCTGCGGGACTGATGGTCACAGCGAGCGCCCCGAAAAGCGCGAGCGCCGCCGCCCCCGCCCGAAGACGCGGCCGCAGCGGGGCTTTCGCCCGTCTCCCGCCCTGCGGAGGCATGATGCTACCCGGTTTGCCCAACGCGATGATAAGGATGTCCGCCCAATATGGTTAATGCGCGGTAAATCTGCTCGGCGACGAGGGCGCGCACGATCTGATGCGGCATCGTCAGGGATCCGAAGGAGACGACGCGCGCCGCCCGCGCGTTCAGGCTCTGGTCGAGCCCGTCCGGTCCACCGATCACGAACACGATGCCCGGGGCTCCCGCGTCGCGCAGGCGCGCAACTTCCGCGGAGAAGGCTTCGCTCGACGGGGATTTCCCGCGTTCGTCGAAGAGAACCAGCGCCTGTTCGCCCGCCTTCGCCAGAATGGACGCGGCTTCTTCCGCGCGGCGATCCGCTTCACGACGCGCGCGCGATTCGGGGATCTCGACGATCTCGAGGCCGCCGAGGCCCAAATTCCTGCCGAGCGCGTCGATCCGCTGCCTGTAGCGTTCGACGAGCTCGCGCTCCGGGCCGGCTTTCAGTCGCCCGACAGCGATCAGCGCGAGCTTCACGTCCCGGCGTCTTCCGTTCTCAGCCGGCTGCCCGTTCCGCCGGCCTGTCCGCGCCCCACATCTTCTCGAGATTGTAGAAGCCGCGCACTTCCGGACGGAAGATGTGGACGATGATGTCGCCGGCGTCGATCAGCACCCAGTCGCAGGCCGGGAGGCCCTCGACGCGGGCATTGCCGAAGCCCTTGTCCTTCAGCGTCTGGAGCAGACGGTCGGCGATCGCGCCGACATGCCGCTCCGAACGGCCGGAGGCGACGACCATCGCGTCCGCGATGGAAGTTTTGCCGGCAAGATCGATTTCGACGATTTCCTCGGCCTTCATGTCCTCAAGGACGTGCCGGGCCAAGGCCAGAAGATCCCCACCATCGGGAGCATTCGCTCCGGACTGGGGTGGAAGCGGTGAATTATCCGCCTCCCGCGGAGACACTTGATTCAGTGCCATGCCCTCTCTTCAGCTCAGACGGCGGAAATTGCCGTCCCGCCTAAGATGCGCCCGATCGGCTCCAATTTCAACGCGCCGCGCGAAAAAGCCTTCAATCGTGCGCGGCCCGCCGGGCGCGAATGGCCGTCGAGGAGAGATGCGAGCGCGGCCCGTGCAGGAACACCCACGCCGGGGGCTTGCGCCGGGCCAGTCCGGAAGCGGCTTCTTCCGGGATGCGCGCGGCCGAAAGCGCCTGCGCGGCGGGCGCTCGCACGGCCTTGATCGTCAGGCCCGGCCGGTCGATCACGGCCATCGGCAGGCGCGACGCGATCTCGCGCCAATCCGCCCAGAGGTGGAAGTTCGCGAGGCTGTCCGCGCCCATGATCCAGACGAATCGCACGCCGGGGCAGCGCTCCTGGAGGTAGCGGATCGTCTCGATCGTATAGCGCAGGCCAAGCCCCGCCTCGAAATCAGTGACCGCGATGCGGGGATGGCGCGCCAGTTCGCGGGCAGCCGCGACGCGTTCCTCGAGGGAGGCGAGGCCGCGCCTCTCCTTGAGCGGATTTCCCGGCGTCACCAGCCACCACAGGCGATCGAGGCCGAGGCGCCGGAGCGCCATCCGGCCGACATGCAGGTGCCCCTCATGCGGGGGATTGAACGATCCGCCGAACAGGCCGATGCGCATTCCCGGGGCGTGCGGCGGCAGGCGGATGGTCAAGGCCGCGTCTGCCCCGTGCCGCGCACCCGGTACTTGAAGGAGGTGAGCTGCTCGACGCCGACCGGGCCGCGCGCATGCATGCGCCCCGTGGCGATGCCGATCTCCGCTCCGAAGCCGAACTCCCCGCCATCCGCGAACTGGGTCGAGGCATTGTGCATCACGATCGCCGAATCGACCTCCGCCAGGAAGCGTTCGGCGGCGGCCTGGTCGTTCGTGATGATCGAATCGGTATGATTCGAGCCATAGGCGGCGATATGGGCGAGGGCGCCGTCGAGGCCCTCGACGACGCGCACGGAGATGATCGCGTCGAGATATTCCGTGCGCCAGTCTTCTTCCGTGGCGGGCTTGACGCGGCTGTCGACGGCCTGTGTCGCGGTGTCGCCGCGCAGCTCGCAGCCGCCCTCGATCAGCGTCTCGACGAGGGGCGCGAGATGCGTCTGCGCGCAGGCGGCGTCGACGAGAAGCGTTTCCGCGGCGCCGCAGATGCCGGTGCGGCGGAGCTTGGCGTTGCGCACGATGCTGCGGGCCATGCCGAGATCCGCATCGGCGTGCACGAAGACATGGCAGAGCCCTTCGAGATGGGCGAAGACCGGCACGCGCGCCTCCTTCTGGACGCGCGCCACGAGGCTCTTGCCCCCGCGCGGGACGATCACATCGATCGCGCCCTCGAGGCCGCCGAGCATCGCGCCCACGGCGGCGCGGTCGCGGGTGGGAACGAGCTGGATCGCTGTTTCCGGAAGGCCCGCCTCCGACAGGCCCCGCGCCATGGCGCGGGCGATCGCGCCGGAGGTGCGAAACGAATCGGAGCCGGCGCGCAGGATCGCCGCGTTCCCGGCCTTCAGGCAGAGCGCGCCCGCATCGGCGGTCACGTTGGGGCGGCTCTCGAAGATCACGCCGACGACGCCGAGGGGCGTCGCCACGCGCTCGATGACGAGGCCGTTGGGGCGCTCGAACGTGGCGAGCACGCGCCCGACCGGATCGGGGAGGGCCGCGATGCTCTCGACGGCCTGCGCGATCGCCTCGAGGCGCGCCTCGTCGAGGGTGAGCCGGTCGATGAAGGAGGCGGCGCTTCCCCCGGCCTTTGCGTCTGCGACGTCGTCGGCATTCTCCGCGAGGATCGCGGCCGCATCCTCCCGCAGGGCGGCGGCCATGGCGCGAAGAGCGGCGTTCTTCGCCTCCGGACCCGCCAGCGCCAGCCGGCGCGCGGCGGCGCGCGCCTCCCGTCCGATCGCCAGCATGGTGGCGTCGAGGTCGCGGGTGGCGTCGGGGTCCGTTTCCTGCCGGGCGAGCTTCGTGCTCAACATGGTCAATCCGTCCGGGTTGTCGCAATACCGCCGCGTCAATAGCACGCGCCGGCGGCGAGGACGAGCCCGCTCCTGCGTGTCCGCGCCTGAGCGCTTGTCCAGAATGGCCTGTGCGGCGGACGGGGTTGGCCGGGTTTCCGGCTGCGCGCTATAGAGTCGTCTGGGGAAGGCGCGCGAGGGAAGGCGCGCAGGCAAGATGCGCCGAGGGAGATAGTCATGACCAAGCCCGAAATCCTGATGTTCCGGCCGATGGCGCCGCTCATCGTCGACCAGCTCTCGGAGCGCTTCACCCTGCACCGCCTGTGGGAGCAGGCTGATCCCGACGCCTATCTCGCCGAAGTCGCCCCGCGCGTGCGCGGCCTCGCCGTCAGCTCGGCCTCGGGCTTCACGCGGATAGGGGCGAATGTTCTCGACCGGCTCCCCAATGTCGAGATCATGTCGAGCTTCGGCGTAGGCTACGACCATGTCGACGCGCCCCATGCCGCTCAGAAGGGGGTCATCGTTACGAACACCCCCGATGTCCTGACCGACGAGGTCGCGGACATCACCATCGCGCTCGTCCTCAACACCCTGCGCCAGCTTCCCCAGGCGGAGCGCTACCTGCGCGCCGGGAAGTGGCTCGAGAAGCCCTTCCCCCTGACGGCCACCCTGCGTGGCCGCAAGATCGGCATTCTCGGATACGGGCGCATCGGCAAGGCCGTGGCGCGCCGGCTCGACGCCTTCGACGTCGAGGTCGTTTATCACGGACGCCGCCGCCAGGAGGACGCGAAACACGCCTATTACCCCAATCTCGTCGCGATGGCGCGCGAGGTCGATGTCCTCGTCGTCGTTACCCCCGGCGGGCCGGAGACGAACAATCTCGTCGACGCGAAGGTCCTGGAGGCGCTCGGGCCGAACGGGGTGCTTGTCAACGTGGCGCGCGGCAGCGTCGTTGACGAGAAGGCGTTGATCAAGGCCTTGCAGGACAAGACGATTCTCAGCGCCGGCCTCGACGTCTTCGCGGACGAGCCGAACGTGCCGCAGGAGTTGATCGACATGGAGCACGTCGTCCTGCTTCCGCATGTGGGATCGGCCTCGGTCCATACCCGCAATGCCATGGCCCAGCTTGTGGTCGACAATCTCGTCTCTTGGTTTGCCGGCAAAGGTCCTATCACCCCGATCGACGAGACGCCGTGGACCGGCTGATTGCGATGGATGGCGATGCGGTTCGTCCGATTTCGGCCTTGTTCTGGCTTCATGAAGGGCGGCTAACCGGCCAGATCACGCATTGTGGTCGCGCGCCGGGTCGAAGCGGCCCGCAGCGGTCCGGCGTTCCCCAAGGTTCCCGTCGGCTCCCCGCCTTGCCCGATCATGCCAGGCGCCCAGCGCGCCACGTCCGGAGTACCACATGTCGACCCCCGAGCCGCAGCCCAAGGCCCCCCTTCGAATCCTCGTCGTTGACGACGACGTGCTGATCCAGATGGCCACCAGCGACATGGTGCTCGACCTGGGGCACGAACCGCTCGAGGCAAGTTCGGGCCAGGAGGCGCTCGAGATCCTGCGCTCCGGAAACCGCATTGATCTGCTGATCACGGACCAGGCCATGCCCGGGATGACGGGAATCGAGCTTGTCCGGACGATTCGCGGCTTCATGCCCGATCTCCCCGTCCTGCTTGCGACAGGCTACGGGGAACTCCCGGAGACGCCCGAATTCGAGATTGCGCGCCTCAACAAGCCTTTCCGCCTCGAGGAGCTGGCCCAGCGGCTGGAGGCTCTGGCGAGAAGCCGCGGCTGAGGCGGGTCATCCGCCGGCCGAGAGGGGATGGAGGTCGCGGACCATGGCCTTCATCCGCTCGTCCAGGACATGCGTGTAGATCTGCGTCGTCGAAATATCGGCATGGCCGAGCAATTCCTGGATCAGGCGCAGATCGGCCCCGTTCTGCAGGAGATGGCTGGCGAAGGCGTGGCGCAGGACGTGCGGGCTGACGCGGTCGGCGCGGATGCCAGCCGCGCCTGCCACGGCCTTGAGATCGCGGGCGAAAGCCTGGCGGGTGAGATGCCCGCTCTCGCTGTCCGAGGGGAAGAGCCAGGAACTGGCGCCCTTGCCCTGGGCCTCCAGCTCCGCGAGATAGCGGCCTGCCGCCTCCTTGGCGGCGGCTGTTAGCGGCACGAGGCGCTCCTTCGAGCCCTTGCCGCGAACCACGATGAGCATCTCGCGGGTGCGCGCCGCCGTTTTCGGCAGCGAGACCAGCTCGGACACGCGCAGTCCGGAGGCGTAGAGGAATTCAAGCAGGCAATGCATGCGCAGGGCGCGCAGCCGCGCCGCCGGGGCGATTTCGGGAGCCTCGCCCGCCGCCCGCGCGACGGCCAGAAGATGGTCGACTTCAGCTTCGCTCAGCGATTTCGGCAATGGCCGCGGCTTGCGCGGGCCCGACAGCGAAGCGGTCGGGTCCTGCTTCGCATGGCCCTCGGAATAGAGGAACTTGTGAAATTGCCGGACGGCGGACAGCCGCCGGGCGCTCGATGCCGCGCTGAGGCCGCGCGTTGCGAGGCTTTCGAGGAAGTCGCGCAGCAGCTCGGCGTTCGCGTCGCGCGGCTCGGTCTTCTGCTCCGTGAGGAAGGCGGCGTAATCCTCGAGATCGCGGCGATAGGCATCGAGCGTGTTGCGGGCCGCGCCGCGCTCGGCGGCGAGCATGTCGAGGAAGAGGTGATAGAGACGGTCCGGACGCGGAGCCATCGCCGCGTCTCAGCGGGGGTTCAGGCGTGCGGGGGGGACTGTTGTCGTCATCTCGCGCGGCTGCGGCTCGACGAAGGTCGCGAGACTCCACATCGCCGCGTAGCCCAGTCCGGCAAGGACGGCCAGGATGACGATGAAGCGAAACAAGGTGGGCACAGGGGGCTCTCGCAAAGGGGTCGGGGATGCGTCGATCTTCCGTTTCGACCATGATGCGGCGGATAACGCAAGCCTCACGGGGTCGATCCGGAGACGATCCGCGGGTGACCGGCGACGATCCTTGTGTGACCATGTGACAGGCGTGCATCCCGATGCTAGGGAAAGGCGGTAATGAGCGAGACGATCCAGATCAGCGGCGGGAATGCGGGAGAGGCGCCCGAAACAATGCCGCGCGCCCATGGTCCGGCGCAGGGCGCGGGGCAGCGCCCGGTGGAAGGCCTGGCTTCAGGCGCCGCGTCGCGTGAAGGTCGCGTCAAGCAGTTGCTCGGGGCACGCCCGGTCGTGCTCGTGGGGCTGATGGGCGCCGGGAAGAGCACGGTCGGCCGTCGTCTCGCCGCGCGGCTCGGCCTCACATTCCGCGACGCCGACAACGAGATCGAAGCCGCCGCGGGCATGACGATTCCCGATATCTTCGCGATCTATGGCGAGCAGCATTTCCGGGACGGCGAGCGCCGCGTGATCGATCGGCTCCTGCGCGACGGCGCGATGGTTCTGGCCACCGGCGGCGGGGCCTTCATGGACGAGACAACGCGGGCCAATGTGCGCGAGACGGGGGTCTCGGTCTGGCTGAACGCCGACCTGGACACCCTGATGAGGCGCGTGCGCAAGCGCTCCAACCGTCCCCTCCTGCAGAACCCCGATCCCGAGGGTACGATGCGGAAGTTGATGGACCTGCGCTATCCGGTCTATGCGACCGCCGACGTCGTGGTCGAATCGCGCGAGGGCACGCATGAGCAGGTGGTCGAGGAGATCGTTTGCGCCCTCGATGCCTATCTGACGCGGGAGAAATGACTTGAACGGGAAGCTGGCAGAGGCCGGGATCGCAGCGGATAACCCTGCGGCGGAGAGACCCGTCTCGCAGGTCGTGGGCGTCTCGCTGGGGGATCGCTCCTACGAAATCGTCATCGGGCGCGGGGTGACGGAAGAGGCGGGGGCGCGGATCGCCGGCCTCGGAGCCCGCGCCGCCGCCGTCGTCTCGGACGATACCGTGGCGCGCCTTCACGGCGACCGCCTTCTCCAGAGTCTTGCGGGAGCGGGCCTGCGCGCCGAGATCATCACCGTGCCCCCGGGTGAGGCGTCCAAGAGCTATGCGACGCTGGCGCGCGTCTGCGACAGCATCCTCAGCCACCGCATCGAGCGCGGCGACATCGTCGTGGCGCTCGGGGGCGGCGTTGTCGGCGACCTTGCGGGATTCGCCGCCGCGATCGTGCGGCGCGGCATCCGCTTCGTGCAGATCCCGACCTCGCTTCTCGCGCAGGTGGACTCCTCCGTGGGAGGCAAGACCGGCATCAACTCCGTTCACGGCAAGAACCTCGTCGGCGCGTTTCACCAGCCCGCCCTCGTCCTCGCGGACACGGCGCTGCTCGACACGCTCCCGGTCCGGGAGCAGCGGGCGGGCTATGCGGAGACGGTGAAGTACGGCCTTATCGATTCGCCCGATTTCTTCGCCTGGTGCTGCGGCAACTGGCGCGGCGTCCTCGCGGGCGGGCCGGAGCGCGACCATGCCGTCGCCTTCGCCTGCCGGGCGAAGGCGACGATCGTCGCTCGGGACGAGCGCGAGACCGGCGACCGGGCGCTGCTCAATCTCGGCCACACCTTCGCCCATGCCCTGGAGCGCGTCACCGCCTATGATTCGACGCGCCTGATCCATGGCGAGGCGGTGGCTCTCGGAATGGCGATGGCGTTCCGCTTCTCCACGACGATGGGGCTCTGCCCGCAGGCGGATGCCGACGCCGTCGCTGCCCACCTGGGCGAAGTCGGCTTGCCGACTAGGCTGGCGGACGTTCCCGGCGATCTCGGTCCCGCGGAGGGGCTCATCGATGCAATGGCGCAGGACAAGAAGGTGGTGGCGGGCGCCCTGACCTTTATCCTAGCGCGCGGCGTCGGCAGGAGCTTCATCGCCAAGGATGTCGATGTTGCGAGCGTGCGGAGCTTCCTGGCCACGGAACTCGCGGGAACTTGATGATGGATGGCTCGATCTGGATTTCGCTTGCGGCCGTTCTGGCCTGCTTCATCGCCTCCGGTTTCTTCTCCGGCAGCGAGACGGCGCTCACAGCCTCGTCGCGCGCGCGCATGCTGGCAATGGAGAAGGCGGGGGATCACCGGGCCGCTCTCGTCAACCGAATGCTGGCGATCCGGGAGCGGCTGATCGGCGGCATCCTGATCGGCAACAACCTCGTCAACACGCTGGCTGCGTCCCTGACGACGGGCGTCCTCCTGACGATCTTTGGCGAGGTCGGGATCATCTACGCGACGATCGCCGTCTCCGCCTTCGTTATCGTCTTCTCGGAGATCCTGCCGAAGACCATCGCCATCAACAATCCGGATCGCGTCGCGCTGACGGTGGTGAAGCCGATCTCCTGGATCGTCGCCCTGTTCGGCCCGCTGACCATGGCGATCGAGGCATTCATCCGCTGGCTCCTGAGGCGCTTCGGCTTCGAGCTGGGGACGATCCAGTCGGTGCTTTCGGCCACGGAGGAACTGCGCGGACAGCTCGATCTCCTGCACCAGGAGGGCGGCGTCGCGAAGGTCGAGCGCGACATGTTCGGCGGGCTTCTCGACCTCAACGACCTCTCCGTCGCGGACGTCATGGTCCACCGCACGAAGATGCGGATCATCAACGCCGATCTTCCGCCCGAGGAGATCGTGCGCGAGGTCCTTGCCTCGCCCTATACCCGCATGCCGCTCTGGCGCGAGAAGCACGAGAACATCGTCGGGGTCCTCCATGCCAAGGACCTTCTGCGGGCGCTCGACGCCGTCGATGGCGACGCCAACAAGCTGAAGATCGAGAGCATCGCATTCGCTCCCTGGTTCGTCCCGGACATGACGAGCCTCCGCGACCAGTTGCGGGCGTTCCTCGCGAAGAAGACCCACTTCGCCCTCGTCGTCGACGAATATGGCGAGGTGCAGGGACTGGTGACGCTGGAGGACATCCTCGAGGAGATCGTCGGGGACATCAAGGACGAGCACGACCTTGCGGTCCAGGGCGTGCGCGTCCAGTCGGACGGATCGGTGAACGTCGAGGGTTCAGTCCCCATTCGCGATCTCAACCGCGTAATGGACTGGGAGCTTCCGGACGAGGAGGCGACCACCATCGCAGGGCTGATCATCCACGAGGCACAGCTGATTCCGGACGCGGGACAGGCCTTCACCTTCCACGGGTTCCGGTTCCAGGTCCTGCGCAAGTCGCGCAACCGGATCACCTCGATCAGGATCACGCCGCTTTCCGCGCTCCGGCCCCGCAACGCCGCCGAGTAAGCCCGGCCGTGCTCAGCCGGTCGCGGCGAGCGGCGCCTCGGGCGCTTCCTCGACGGGGAACCGCAACACCGCGCGGGTTCCGCGATGCGCGGGGTCGAAGGCGATCCGCGTGCGCAGGTTCGCCGCCATCGCGGTGATGATGCGGGTGCCGAGCCCGCTTCCCTGCGGTTCGCCCCCGCCGGCAAACCCGACGCCGTCGTCCTCCACGAAGAGCGAGATCACGTCCCCGTCGCGCCGCAGGAGGATGCGCACCTCGCCGTCGGCGCTGCCGGGATAGGCGTATTTCGCCGCGTTCATGACGAGTTCGACGACGATAACGCCCAGCGAGATCGCCTTGTCCGTCGGCACCGTCAGCGGCTCGGCGACGAGCTTGAGGGCGTTGCGCGATCCGGTGGCGCGCAGCGCCTGGTCGAGTTCCTCGATGAGGCCAGCGAGATAGGCGTCCATCCCCACGCTGCCGACGTCGAGCGAGGTGTAGAGCCGCCGGTGGATCTGGGCGATCGCCGCGATGCGCGACTGGGTCTCGACGAGGGCGCTGTGCGCCGCCTCGTCGGTGACGATGCTCTTCTGCATCGAGACGAGCGATGCGACGAGCTGCAGGCTGTTCGCCACGCGGTGATTGACCTCGCGCAACAGCAATTCGGCCCGGTCGCGCGCCTCGCGCACCTCGCGCTCCGCGATTTCCTTCGCGCGGCGAACGCATTCCTGCTCCAGAGCCTGGGTGATCGAGGCGGAGAGCAGGTCGAAGAAGGCGCCGCCGACATCCTTGACGATATAATCGGCGGCACCGCTCTTCAGCGCGGCCACGGCGATCCGGCCCTCGTCGGCGCCGGTGACGTAGATGACCGGCGGGGCCTCGTTGAGCTGGCGAATTTCGCGCAGAACCTCGAGGCCTTCCTTGCCCGGCATGTAATGGTCGAGCGCCACGATGTCGAAAGGCTCCGTGCGCAGGCGCGCGAGCCCCGCATCGCCGCCCTCGGCAAAATGCACTTCCATTCCCTGCCGCGAAAGGTTGCGGTGAACCAGCCGGCCGAAGACGGCGTCGTCGTCGATATAGAGGACCCTCACGGGTTTTCGTTCGCCCTTCACAAATCAGCCCTCCGGCACCTGCATGACGGAAAGGAAGAGTCCAAGCTGCCGGATGGCCTGGGCGAAAGTCTCGTACTCGACCGGCTTGGTAATGTAGACATTGCAGCCGAGATCGTAGCAGCGCTGAATCTCGCGCTGGTCGTCGGTGGTGGTGAGCACGACGACCGGGGCGCGCCGGACGCGATCGTCCTGCTTGATTCGCGCGAGGATGTCGATCCCGCTCATGTCGGGCAGGTTGAGATCGAGCAGGACAAGAAGCGGCCCATGATCCCGCGTCTCCGGATCGAGCAGATGGCCCAGCGCGCTCGTGCCGTCGGTGAAATGCCTGATCTCGTTGTTCACGCCCGCGCGGCGGATGTTCTTCTCGATCAGCCGGGCATGGCCCTCGTCGTCTTCGATCATGATGATCGTCACGGGAAGCGGGGTCATGATCCCTCCTGGGAAGTCTGGTCAAGCATCTTGGGCAACTTTATCCTGAACGTCGAGCCGCGCCCGGGGGATGACTGGACCGAGATAACGCCGCCGAGCCTGCGCACCGTCGCACGCACATGCGCAAGCCCGATCCCCTCGCCCGGCTGGTCCTGCGCCCCGGCCCTGCGGAAGAGGTCGAAGATCCGCTGGTGGTCCTTCTCGTCAATCCCGCGTCCGTTATCCTCGATCTCGTAGAGAAGTCCATCGGCCTCGACGGCGCCGCGCACGACGATCCGGCCGGGCCGCTTCGGGTCGAGGTATTTCAGGGCGTTCTCGATCAGGTTGCCGAAGATCTGCTCCAGCGCGAGCCTGTCGCTGACGATGTCGGGCATGTCCTCGATCACGATCGTTGCTCTTTCCTCGCCGAGCTGGTGCGTCAGGCTCGCCTCGATCCCGGCGACGAGGTCGCGCATCGCGACGGGTTCGGGTGTCAGGACCCTGCGCCCCTCCCGTGACAATTTCAGGATGGCGTTAATGAGGCGGTCCATCTTGACGGTGGAGGCCCGGATGAAGCCGAGCGCCTCGGGAAGGTCGGTCTCGATCGCCCGGCGGGCGTCGTCGGTCACGAGGCCAGGCGCCTTCTCGGCCACGTCCCGCAGGAACGCCTCGACATTGCTGCGGACTTCATCGAGTTCGCTCGTGAAGCCCATCACGTTGACGAGCGGCGCGCGCAGGTCATGGCTGACGATATAGGCGAAGCGCTGGATTTCCTCGTTGGCCGCCGTGAGATCGGCCGTGCGGGCCTCGACCGCCCGCTCGAGATTGGCGATAAGTCCCGCGAGTTTCGCCCGCGCCCGTTCGAGTTGCGCGGTGCGTTTCTCGACCCGGTTCTCGAGCGTCTCGTTCATGTCCTCGAGCGCGATATTCGCCTCACGCGCCTGCTGGGCCGCGCGCGCCTGTCCGAGCGTAGCGAGGGCGAGCAGGAGCGACGCGAGGAAGCCGATGCCGAGGATGTAGGGGTAGAGATAGCGCGCCGAATCGGCCGCGAAGAAGGGGGTCGTCCGGATGACGAGCGTCCATGGCCTTCCGCCCACCTCGATGATCTCGCTGGCCTCGTAGTTGACGGCGGGCGCGTTTCTTGACTCCGGGGCGGAACTGAAAAGCAGGTGCTCCGGCTCGGGCGCCGTTCCGTCGTAGACCGCGAAGTTGAGTTCCGGAGAGCGGTCCCGCAAGGCGAAGCTGCGCTCGAAAAGGTCGCGCGCGCGAAACGGGCTGTAGACCCATCCGAGGATCAGGCGCCGGCGTTCCTCGACCGTTTCCGGTATTGCGCCGCCGCGATAGGCGGGCAGGTAGATGAGAAAGCCCGGCTGCTTCTCCTCATCGATCTCCTGCACCAGCTCGACTTTGCCAGAGGCGGCGCGGCGTCCCTGATCCCGCGCACGGCTCATCGCCTCGCGGCGCACCTCCTCGGCGAACATGTCGTAGCCGATCGCGGCGCGGTTGCGTTCGTCGAGCGGCTCCAGATAGATCACGGGTCCATAGAAATCGCGCTCCCCGTCGGGCCAGACGTTGAAATCCGGATAGTCTTCGATCCGCAGGCGTTGCCCGGCGATCTCCATCTCGTCGGGTCGCGCGGCGAGGGCGAAGCCGACGCCCTGCATTCCGGGATAGAACTCGTCGATGCGCAGGCGGGCAACATAGCGGCGAAAGGCGTCGCGCGAGACCGCGCCGCGCGGGTCGCTCGCCAGGAAGGCGGCCACGCCGCGAAGGAGCGAGGTATAGTCGTTCATCCGCTCGCTGACGGCCATGACGCGTTGCGCCGCCAAGGCCGCGAAGCGGTCCTCGTCGCGTTCAAGGGCGAGACGTTCGTATTGATCGGCGAGAATGAGCGTCGACAAGATGCCCAGGACGAGCACGAAGAACGGCGCTGCGAGGGTGCGCGGAGTCAGGTCGGAAATGACCAGGGGTGTCTTCTTGCGGTTCTTCACAGACGCTTCGCTCGTCGTCCCGATCGGTATACCTGGCGCCGGGGCGGAGCCGCCAACTGTCCATCGTGTCGAACGTCGTGTGGCGAGGATTGTTCCCCAGCGGAAATGAAATTATTTCGTAGGCTCCGCGTTTCACGAACCGGGCATCGCCGTTCTTGCACAGGCGATGTCGGGAATTTACGGTTCCGGTGACAGGGGAAATGGCCCACATCAAGGGCGAATTCTGCCGGAACCGGCGAGCGAGGAAACGATCATGGCGACATACGGACATTTCATCGGCGGCAAGCATGTCGAAGGCGCATCGGGCCGCTTCGCCGACGTCTATGAGCCGATGACGGGAGAGGTAGGCTCGAAGGTCGCCCTCGCCACGAAGGCCGAGCTGCGCGCGGCGGTCGAGAACGCGCGCGAGGCGCAGCCCGCCTGGGCGGCGACCAACCCGCAGCGCCGCGCCCGGGTCATGATGAAGTTCATCGACCTCCTGCATCAGAACTACGACGATCTGGCCGAACTCCTCGCCCGCGAGCACGGCAAGACGATTCCCGACGCCAAGGGCGACATCCAGCGCGGCCTCGAAGTCTGCGAATTTGCGCTGGGCGCGCCGCACCTTATGAAGGGCGAATATACGGAGGGTGCGGGGCCGGGGATCGACATCTACTCGATCCGCCAGCCGCTCGGCGTCGTCGCCGGCATCACGCCGTTCAACTTCCCCGCCATGATCCCGATGTGGAAATTCGCCCCCGCGATCACGGCCGGCAACGCCTTCATCCTCAAGCCGTCGGAGCGCGACCCGGGCGTGCCGATGCGCCTCGCCGAACTGATGATCGAGGCGGGGCTGCCGGCCGGCATCCTCAACGTGGTCAACGGTGACAAGGAGGCGGTCGACGCCATTCTCGACGATCCCGACATCAAGGCGATCGGATTCGTCGGCTCGACTGCGATCGCGGAATACGTCTATGCCCGCGCCTCCGCCTCGGGCAAGCGCGCGCAGTGCTTCGGCGGCGCCAAGAACCACATGATCATCATGCCCGACGCCGACATGGACCAGGCGGTCGACGCCCTGATCGGGGCAGGCTACGGCTCGGCCGGCGAGCGCTGCATGGCGGTCTCGGTGGCGGTGCCCGTGGGCGAGCAGACGGCGAACCGGCTGATGGAGAAGCTCATTCCGCGCGTCGAGAGCCTCAAGATCGGCCCGTCGACCGATCCGTCGGCGGATTACGGCCCGCTCGTCACCAAGGCGCATCTCGACAAGGTCCGGGACTACGTCGATCTCGGCGTGAAGGAAGGCGCGACGCTCGCCGTCGACGGACGCGGCTTCACGCTGCAGGGCTACGAGAACGGCTTCTATCTCGGCGGCTGCCTGTTCGACAACGTCACGAAGGACATGCGCATCTACAAGGAGGAGATCTTCGGCCCCGTCCTCTCCGTGGTGCGCGCGAAGGACTACAGCGAGAGCCTCGCGCTCGCCAACGATCACGAATACGGCAACGGCGTCGCGATCTTCACCCGCGACGGCGACGCCGCCCGCGATTTCGCGGCGAAGGTGAATGTCGGCATGGTCGGGATCAACGTGCCGATCCCGGTTCCGATCGCCTATTACACCTTCGGCGGCTGGAAGCGCTCCGGCTTCGGCGATCTCAACCAGCATGGCCCGGACGCGTTCCGCTTCTACACCAAGACGAAGACGGTCACTTCGCGCTGGCCCTCGGGCATCAAGGACGGCGCGGAATTCGTCATCCCGACGATGCGCTGAGCGTTCTATCGGGGGCGGCGGAGTGCCCGGCGGTGCGGCCGCCCCCGTTCCCGCGGTGCCTTTTCCCGCATGTCGCGGGCCTAAAAAGCGCGGCCCAAAAGCTCCGCGCTTCCGCTAGGATCGGCGGCAGAGTTCGCCGATGATCACCGACCCCCTCTTCTACGCCGCCGCCATCCCCGCCGTGATCCTTCTCGGATTCGCGAAGGGCGGCTTTGCGGGACTAGGCCTTCTCGCCGTCCCGCTTCTGGCCCTCACCATCTCGCCCGTCCAGGCCCTGGCGATCGTCCTGCCGATCCTCATGGTGCAGGATGTCGTCACCGTCTGGTCCTACCGGCACTCCTGGGACGCGCTGAACATCAAGCGCCTGCTGCCCGGGGCAATCCTCGGGATCGGACTGGGTTTCGCGCTCGCGGCCTATGTCCCGGAGGAAGCCGTCGCGCTCACGATCGGGCTGATCTCCATCACCTTCGCGATACGGCGCTTGATCCTCGAACGGGGCGGGAAGCTCCCGGCCGCGACGGCGGCGGGGGTCGCCGGGGGCTGGATCTGGGGCGGGCTGTCCGGTTTCACCAGCATGGTGGCCCATGCGGGCGGCCCGCCGTTCCAGGTCTACATCCTGCCCCAGCGCCTGCACCGCGAGATCATGGTGGGGACAGGCGCCGTCTTCTTCGCGATTCTCAACGTCATCAAGGTCACGCCTTTCATTCTGCTCGGCCAGTTCTCCGCCGAGAACCTCTCCACCTCAGCGGTCCTCTTTCCGCTTGCCGTGGCCGCCACCTTCGCCGGCGTCTGGCTTGTGCGACGCATAGAGAGCGACCGCTTCTACACGCTGATCTACATCCTGCTGATCTTCGTCGGCGGCCGTCTCATCTGGGAGGCGCTCGGGGGGCTGTTCTGATCCGGTGGGGTCTCTGCGAAGCCGCAACCTGCCGCTTGCATCTACGCATTGTAAATTTACGACGCGTTAGTGAGCGACTGACAACCTGCGAATGTGCGATGCCGGCTGGGGGGAGCCTGTGTCGTGGAAGCGGTTCGCGAGGAACCGAAATTCATGCAGGGGAACCGAATGATCCACCAGCTAATCTACTACAGCCGCAACACCGTGCCGGGCGACGATCGCGCCATGCTGTCCAACATGCGCGAGATCCTCTCCGCGTCGCAGCGAAACAACAGCCAGAACGGCATTACCGGCTTCCTGATCTTCGACAAGACCTGGTTTTTCCAGGTTCTCGAGGGGGAGCGCGGGAAGGTGAGGGAAACCTATGACCGCATCGCCGCCGACAAGCGGCATACCGGGACAGTGGTCATGAGCACGCGCGACACACCGATGCGCTCGTTCCCGAGCTGGAGCATGGGCGGCGCCCTGCGCTCGCCGGAGGTCCAGGAAGTCTACCTCGCCAACGGGATCGGCGGCGAACTCGATCCGAAGAAGCTCAAGAGCGACCAGATTCTGCAGCTCGCGCTGGATCTGCAGGCGTTCGAACAATCCCGGCGCCAGGGCCACAAGGCCGCAAGCTGACGGCGATCTGCGGGAGCCGGACGCGTCCGGCTCCCGCCTGCGCGGGCAGATGGCCATGGCTCCCTCCCGCCGCGAAGGGGGGTGTTCGCGACAGGCAGCGGTCGCTGTTCCGGAACGCATCCCGCAACGGCGCAAAAGCACGTTGGGTTTGGCGGGACTAGCGCCAGGCCGCTTCATCGTGACACCCTGCCGGCGCTGCATTGGAGCGCCTTCATGACCGACCTCGCCGCCTGGTCGCCCCGTCCCCGCCCCGAACGGGTCACGCTCGAGGGGCGCTATGTGCGCCTCGAACCCCTCGATTCCGCGCGCCACGGCGACGCGCTCTTCGCCGCCGGCTCCGACGGCGCTCTCTGGCGCTACCTCTTCGAGCGCCCGTTTCCCGACCGCGAGAGTTTTGAAACGTGGCTCGACAAGGCCTCGGGAACCCGGGATCCGCTCTTCTTCGCGGTCATCGACAAGGCGACGGAGCGGGCTGAAGGCAGGCTCGCGCTGATGCGGATCGAGCCGGCTCACGGCGTCATCGAGACGGGCAGCATTCTCTTCGGCCCCGCGATCGCCCGCAGCCGCGCCGCCACCGAGGCGATCTTCCTGCAGGCCCGGTACGTGTTCGAAGAACTTGGCTACCGGCGCTTCGAGTGGAAATGCGATGATCGCAACGCCCCCTCGCGCCGTGCCGCCCTTCGTTTCGGCTTCAGCTTCGAGGGCATCTTCCGGCAGCACATGGTCGTCAAGGGCGAGAACCGCGACACCGCCTGGTACGCCATGCTCGACCGCGACTGGCCGCGCCTGCGCGAGGCCTATGAAGCCTGGCTCGATCCGGCGAATTTCGACGAGGCCGGTCGCCAGCGCGACCGGCTCCGGACCAGCGCCGAGGAAACCGGCGCTACATCAAGAACAGGGAGGACATCATGACAGGACGCCTCGCCGGCAGGAAAGCCGTCGTCACCGCAGCCGGACAGGGGATCGGCCGCGCCATCGCCCAGGCCTTCATCCGCGAGGGCGCGCAGGTTCACGCCAGCGACCTCGACGCGGACAAGCTCGCGGGGCTCGACGGCGCCGCGAGCACGCATGCGCTCGACATGCGCGACAGCGCCGCCGTAAGCGCCTATGGCGAGAAGATCGGCGCGATCGACATCCTCGTGAATTGCGCGGGTTACGTCGCGCACGGGACGGCGCTGGATTGCGACGAGAAGACCTGGGATTTCTCCTTCGATCTCAACGTCAAGTCGGTCCACCGCACCCTCACGGCCTTTCTGCCGGGCATGGTCGCCAAGGGCGGCGGCTCGATCGTCAATATCGCCTCCGCCGCGTCCTCCATCAGGGCGGCCCCGAACCGCTACGTCTACGGCGCGACGAAGGCTGCGCTGATCGGACTGACGAAATCCGTCGCGGTGGATTTCGCGGCGCAGGGCGTGCGCTGCAACGCGATCTGCCCCGGAACCGTCGAATCCCCCTCCCTGGAGGAGCGCATCACGACGCTCGCGGCCCAGACCGGCGAACCGGTCGCGGATGTGCGCGCCAAATTCGTCGGCCGCCAGTTGATGGGGCGGCTGGGGACGCCGCAGGAGATCGCCCATCTCGCCGTCTATCTCGCAAGCGACGAAAGCGCCTTCACGACGGGCGCGATCCACCTGATCGACGGCGGCTGGAGCGCCTGACGCGCGGGCGCGCGATGGCGAGAATGCAGGTTTGAGCCTTTACGCCCGCGCCTGATTCGTTCCCTTATGGCGGCAGGAACGAACATGTCCCGGGTCGCGACCGGGCAAAAGAATGGGGAGGTCTCTCATGCACATACTCGTGACCGGCGCCGGCGGAATGGTCGGGCGCAAGCTGGTGGAGCGCCTCGCTCAGGTCGGCAAGATCGCAGGCCGCGAGATCGAAAGCGCCACGCTGCACGACATCGTCGCGCCGACGGGGCCGGAATTCGCTCCGTTCAGGGTCGAGTCCGTCGCGGCCGATTTCGCCGCCGCCGAGACAGCCGCTCGCCTGGTCGCGGGACGTCCCGACGTGATCTTCCATCTCGCCGCGATCGTTTCCGGCGAAGCGGAGCTCGATTTCGAGAAGGGCTATGCCGTCAACCTCGACGGAACGCGCAATCTCTTCGAGGCGATCCGCGGGATCGGCGACGGCTATCATCCCCGCGTCGTCTTCACCTCCTCCATCGCCGCCTACGGCGCCCCGCTTCCCGATGCGATCGACGACGAGTTCCTGCAGGCGCCGCTCACGAGCTACGGCACGCAGAAGGTCATCGGCGAATTGCTGCTGACTGATTTCACGCGCAAGGGCATCTTTGTCGGCGTCGGAATCCGCCTGCCCACGATCTGCGTGCGTCCGGGCAAGCCCAACAAGGCGGCCTCCGGTTTCTTCTCCAACATCATCCGCGAACCGCTCGCCGGGGAAGAGGCCATCCTGCCCGTTTCCGAGGATGTGGTGCACTGGCACGCCTCCCCCCGCTCGGCGGTGGGCTTCCTCATCCATGCGGCCGAGGTCGACAGCGAGGCGGTGGGGCCGCGCCGCAACCTCAACATGCCGGGCGTCGTGGCGAGCATCCGCGACCAGATCGAGGCCCTGCGCAAGGTCGCGGGCGACAACGTCGTCAGCCGCATCCGCCGGGAGCCGGACCCGATGATCCAGCGCATCGTCGGAAGCTGGGCGCGCGGCTTCGATCCCAAGCGCGCGGTCGCGCTCGGCTTCACCGCCGAGTCGACCTTCGAGGAAATCATCCGCGTCCATATCGAGGACGAGCTCGGGGGACGTTTCGTCCCCTGAGCCTGCGCCCCGGACCTTCGCGAAGGTCAGCCCCGCGCCAGATCGCCGAGAAGGCTCGCCGCGACCGTCAGCTTTGATAGCGTCAGTCCGGAGGAGACGATGCCGTCGACGGCGCTGCGGATGCGGCTCACATCGCCTCCGCGCCGCTCGCTCCACGTCCCGACGGCTTCCGCCCCCGATTGTGACGCGACCTCGGCGGCGATCTCCGCCGTGAGCTTGCGGTGGGCCTCGGCGACGCCGCCGATCGCGCGGTCGAGGGCGAGGCGGTCGTAGTAGTCGCTGACGGTGACATCGCGGCCCTGCGCGACGAGCGCGCTCAGCTTGAAGGCGTCATCCACCGCGAAGTACGTTCCCGCGATCTCGGCGATCGGCCGGCCTGTCTCGCCGGCGATCACGGTGATGTCGGGAGCGGCGACGAGGATCGGCAACGCCGCGAGGCGGCTTGCCAGCGCCTCCGGCAGGTTCTGCGCGACCAGGGCGGCGGCGCGCTCGCGCCATTCGCCGGCAGCCGAAGGCGACAGCACCTCCGGCAGGCAGGATTCGAGCGCGCGGACCCCGTCGCCGAAGCGCCCGATGACGGCCTCGAGGGGCTCCTCCCCGAAATCGACATTGCGGATGAACCACGCGATGCGGCTGAGCGACAAGTCATGCAGCTCGCCATAGAGCCGGAGCTGGAGCGCCCCTGCGATCCTGTTGTCCAGCGCGTCGAGCCCCGCATTCAGGGTGTTGATCCCGAAGGCGGCGCGGGCCGAGGCATAGGCGGCTGCGATGGTGGGCGCATCGGCGCCGGTCTCGTCGACGAGCCGCGCGATGATCGTGGGCCCGCCCCGGTTGATGATGGCGTTCGAGAGCTGCGTCGCGATGATCTCACGGCGCAGGCGATGGCTCTCGATCGTGTCGGGGAAGCGCTCGCGCAGATCCGATGGGAAATAGCGCTGCAATTCGCGCTTTAGATAAGGATCGTCGGGGACGGTGCTTTCAAGCAGCCGGTCATAGAGCGAGAGCTTGGCGTAGGCGAGGAGAACGGCGATCTCCGGCCGCGTCAGACTCTCGCCGCGCAGGGCGCGCTCGGTCAATGTGGCGTCGTCCGGCAGGTACTCGACCGCGCGGTTCAGGCGCCCTTCCTGCTCGAGCATCTGCATGAGCCGGCGCACGAAGCCTAGATCGCCCGGGCCGCGCCGCTCCGCAAGCGAGATCGCGAGCGTCTGCAGGTAGTTGTTGCGCAGGACGAGGCGCCCGACCTCCTCCGTCATCTCGGCGAGAAGCGCGTTGCGCGCCGGCTCGTCGAGCCTTCCGTCTCGCTCCGCCGTCGTCAGGGCAATCTTGATGTTGACCTCGACGTCCGACGTATTCACCCCGGCCGAGTTGTCGATGGCGTCGGTGTTGATGCGCACGCCATTGCAGGCCGCCTCGATGCGCCCGAGCTGCGTCGCGCCGAGATTGGCGCCCTCGCCGATGACGCGCGCCCGCAATTGCGTGCCGGTGATCCGCAGCGCGTCGTTCGCGCGGTCCCCGACATGTTCGTCCGTTTCGGACTGGGCGCGGATATAGGTGCCGATCCCGCCGAACCAGAGGAGATCGACCCGCATCCTGAGGATCGCCTGCATCACCTCCTGCGGCGTCGCGCTGGCCTTCGGCAGATCGAGCATCGCCTGGACGGGCTTCGACAGGGGTATCGACTTCGCCTGCCGCGAGAACACGCCGCCGCCCTGCGAGATCAGCGACTTGTCGTAGTCCTGCCAGCTCGACCGGGGGAGGTCGAAGAGGCGCTGGCGCTCCGCGAAGGAGGATGCCGGATCCGGCTCCGGATCAAGGAAGATGTCGCGGTGGTCGAAGGCGGCAACGAGTTTCAGGGCGCGCGAGAGCAGCATGCCGTTCCCGAACACGTCCCCCGACATGTCGCCGACGCCCGCGACGGTCACGGGCTCCGTCTGGATGTCGATATCCATCTCGCGGAAGTGCCGCTTCACGGCCTCCCAGGCGCCGCGGGCGGTGATGCCCATCTTCTTGTGGTCGTAGCCGTTGGAGCCGCCGGAGGCGAAGGCGTCGCCGAGCCAGTGGCCCTTCTCGATCGAGAGCGCGTTCGCCGTGTCCGAGAAGGTGGCCGTCCCCTTGTCCGCGGCGACGACGAGATAGGGATCGTCGCCGTCGTGGCGGACGGTGTCGGCGGGCGGGACGGTCTCGCCGTCGACGATGTTGTCGGTGATTTGGAGCAGCGTGCGGATGAAGATCCGGTAGCTCTCCGTGCCCTCCTCCAGCCAGGCCTGCCGGTCGCTCGCCGGCGGAAGCTGCTTGGGCACGAAGCCGCCCTTGGCCCCCACGGGCACGATGACGGCGTTCTTGACCTGCTGGGCCTTGACGAGGCCAAGCACCTCGGTGCGGAAATCCTGCGGCCGGTCCGACCAGCGCAGGCCGCCGCGCGCCACTTTGCCGAATCGCAGGTGGATGCCCTCGACGCGGGGGCTGTAGACGAAGACCTCATAGAGCGGGCGGGGAAGCGGCATTTCCTCGACCCGGGCGCATTCGAACTTGAACGCGATCGTGGAGCGCGGCATGCCGCTCTCGTCGATCTGGAAGAAGTTCGTGCGCAGCGCCGCGTCGATGAGGTTGACGAAGCGGCGCAGGATGCGGTCGTCGTCGAGGCTCGTGACCTCGGCCAGGGCGGTTTCGATCGCCGCGCGGCTCTCGGCCTCGATCTCCTCGCGCGGGCGCTTGGCGGCGGCGCGGGGATCGAACCGGGCGTAGAAGTGATCGACGATCAGCGCCGTGATCGCGCCGTGGCGCGAGAGCGTGTCGGCGATGTATTCCTGCGCGTAGGCGACGCGGATCTGGCGGAGGTAGCGCGCCAGCGCGCGGATCATCGCGACGTCGCGCCAGCCGAGGCCGGCCTCGATCACGAGCTTGTTGAAGCCGTCCGATTCCGCCAGCCCGCGGAAGAGCGCGAGCAGCGCCGCCTCGATCGGACGTTCGATCGTCTCGATGTCGAGCTCGCCCCCCGAGCCGCGTTCGAGCGCCATGTCGTGCAGCCAGACCCGGTCCGATTCCGTCGAGCCCGTGGGCGCGACCCGATAGGTCCTTTCGTTGACGACGCGGAAGCCGAGATTTTCCAGGAGCGGCACGCGCTCCGAGAGGGGCAGTCCGACGCCCCGCGAGAACACCTTGAGGTTCACGCGGGTCGTGGCGTCGCCCTCGCGGCGGTAGAGATCGACCGCGCGCGGGCGCTCCGGCGAGAGACGCTCGATGTTCCCGATGTCGCGGATCGCCTGGTAGGCGTCGAAGGCTTCGCGATAGGCGGCGTTGAAGGCGTCGGCGTATCGGTTGGCGAGAACCCGCGCCCGCGCGCCGCCGACCTCGTCCACCACCGTTTCGCGCAGGGCATCGCCCCAGGTGCGCACGATGGCGGCGACGCCGGCTTCGAGGGTGGCGCGATCGATCTGCGGGGTCTTGCCCTCCTCGCGCCCGATGATGACATGCGTGCGCGAGAGCGTTCCCTCGGGATAGGCGGGATAGGCGGCCGAGACGCGGCCCTGGTAGACGCGCGCGAGGAATTCCGCCACGCGCCGGCGCACATTCGTGTCGTAGCGATCCTTCGGGATGTAGACGAGGACCGAGACGAACCGGTCGAACTCGTCGAGCCGCGAGAGGACCCGGATCCGCGGCCGGTCCGAGAGGCTCATGATCTCGAGGGAGAATTCGTAGAGCGTATCCTCGTCGACCTGGAAGAGCTCGTCGCGCGGATAGCTCTCGAGCACGTTGAGGAGGGCGCGGCCCGCATGGCTCTTCGGGTCGAAGCCGGCGCGCTCGATGATCTTCGCCACCTTGTGGCGCAGGAACGGCACCGCGGCTGTCGAGCCGTTATAGGCGTTGGAGGTGAACAGGCCGATCAGGCGCAGCTCGCCCTCGAGGCCCCCCTTCTCCGAGAACAGCTTGATCCCGATATATTCGAGATGCGCGCGCCGGTGCACCCGCGACTTCACGTTCGCCTTGGTGACGATGAGGGCGCGCGGCTTCTGCAGGAACTGGCGCACTTCCGGGGTCATGACGACGAGCTCGCGCCCGCGCCGCAGCACCTTCACCCCCGGATCGCGCAGGATGCCGAGCCCCGATCCCTGCACCACGTCCGCCGCGACGTCGCCGTCGGGAAAGCGGTATTCGCGCAGGCCGAGCATGGTGAAGTTGTCGTTGACGATCCAGTCGAGGAAGGCCAGCGCCTCCTCGATCTCGTCGGAAGGGAGCGGCGGCGGGTTCAGGCGGTAGGCGCGGATCACCTCCATGAGGCGCGAACGCATGCTCGGCCAGTCCTCGACGGCGACGGCGACATCCGCATAGACGCGGCGGAGGCCCTCTGTGAGACGCAGCCGCGCCGCCGGCTCGTCGACACGGTCGATATGGATGTGGATCAGGCTTTCGCGCTGGACGGAGCGCGTGCGCCCGTCGGTCGCCTCGCCAAGCAGTTCCGTGAGCACGCCCGCTTCGTCGCGCCGCACGGCGAGAATGGGATGCGCCACGAGGCGCGGCTCGTAGCCCTGGTCGACGATCTCGGCAAGCGTCGAATCGAGCAGGAAGGGCATGTCGTCGTTGACGACCTCGATGACGGTCAGGTCGCGGCGGCGACCGTCCTGCTCGACCTCGATGTCGATCAGCCGCAGGTCATGGGAGCCGGGGGTGCGCGGGCCGAGGAGGTGCTCGTGGGCGGCGGTGGCGAGGGCGGCGAGGGAGGCCGGAGCGTAATGCTCGAGATCCTCGACCGGCGTGCGCCCGAACAGGTCACCGACCATCCCCGGCGGCGTCTGCCTGCGGCTCTTGTCCTCGAGGGCGGCGGCAGCCGCCAATATGGGGTTTGCCACGTCATTCCTCATGATCGGGCGATCCTTCTTGCCTTTGATCTTCGGGCGCGGGAGGGTTGGCACAGCAGGCGGTGCACTGCAACCGAAGACTTCAAAAATTCAGCGATCCGGGGAGACCATACGCCATGAGCAGCCAGAAATCGTCAATGCAGGGCCGAAAATCGGCGCCCGACGCGAAAATGGCGGGCGAAACGCCGGTTCGGCAGGATGTGGAGGACCGGGTCACGGCGCTCGACCTGCCGCAGGGAGAGCTCTCGCCCGAGATGAGCGCCTACTTCGCCAAGTGCGACGAGAAGCTCGGCTTCGTCCCCAACGTGCTGCGCGCCTACGCCCATGACGACGCCAAGCTGTCCGCCTTCGCGGCCCTCTACAACGACCTGATGCTCGCGCCCTCGGGGCTGTCGAAGCTCGAGCGCGAGATGATAGCGGTCGTCGTCTCGAGCCAGAACCGCTGCTATTACTGCCTCACGGCGCACGGGGCGGCGGTGCGCCAGCTCTCGGGAGATCCGATCCTCGGGGAACTGATGGCGATGAACTACCGCGCCGCGGAACTCTCCCCGCGCCATCGCGCCATGCTCGACTTCGCGGTCAAGCTGACGCTTGCGCCGTGGGATGTCGAGGAGGCGGACCGGGAGGCCCTGCGCCGGGCCGGGTTCGACGCGCGCGACATCTGGGACATCGGGGCGACGGCCTCGTTCTTCAACATGTCGAACCGCATGGCCTCCGCCGTCGACATGCGCCCGAACGCGGTCTATCACGGGCAGGCGCGCTAGCGGCGACGATCCGCTTTCGTCGGCGGCGCCCTCGCCGCCGACATTCCTCGTGCCGTCGACATTCCTCTTGCCGCCGACCCCCGACCGCGGTTATGGATAGCGCAAGGCGGGCGTAGTTCAGTGGTAGAACGTCAGCTTCCCAAGCTGAATGTCGTCGGTTCGATCCCGATCGCCCGCTCCAGTTTCCGCCCGTCCAGGCTGCTTTCCCTCTCGCAGAGGAAGGTCGCCTCTCGCTGCGGTGGAAACCCGGGTCTCTCCTTGAAATTAATATTAATATACGGAAATTGATGTATTCGCCGATCTTCGCGTTATTGTCTTATGAATTCGCGAAGGAGTATTCCGGCCATGACATCCAAGACGATTCCTTCTGCCTCCGCTGAACCGGGGTTTACCGATCGCCTGTCGCAGATTACTGCTCGGGTAAAGGCGCGCCTCGGGCAAGGCCTCTATTCAGAGTCGCGGCGCTACGGCCTGCGGCGGGACCTGACGGTGCCGTTCACGGACCCGCAGGCCAAGATTCCGATTACCGTGCGGCCGCTCGAGCCGGCCGATCTCGACACGGTGCTTCCGATCCATGATCCGGGGCTCGAACCGGCGGATCGCCTCGAGATCGCGCGGCGCCGCTCCTTTGCCGCGCAGGTCACGTCCGGCGGCTATGTCGCGATCGACATGCGCACGCAGACACCGTGCTACGTGCAATGGCTGATCAGCGCGCGGCGCAAGGACGTCATGCGCCACCTCAAGGGCTTTCCGGAACTGCCCGACGATTATGCGCTCCTCGAGAACGCCTATACGCCGCCGAAATCCCGCGGCCTCGGCATCATGAGCGCGGCCATGAGCATGATCGCGGCCCGCGCCGCCGATCACGACGCGCGCTTCGTCGTCACGTTCGTCGGTGACGACAACGTCGCCTCGCTGAAGGGCTGCGAGCGCTCCGGCTTTGCGCCATATTGCCTGCAGACGCGCCGGTTCTTCGCCTTCGGCGCGTTTTCGACGAGCCGCACCGAGAATATCTGAACCGACGAAGGCCCGCCCCCGGGGGCGGGCCTTCTTTCAAACTGCCGGTTCAAACTGCTATTCAACCTGCCGGTTCAACCGCAGCAAAGAGCGGATTGCCGTTGCGCAGGATGCGCAGCAGGAGCGGCCGTTCCTCCTCGCGCGCCGTCTTCCAGGCCTCCGACACGTCGGCGGGTTCCTCGACCGGCCGGCTGTTCGCCTCGATGATGACGTCGCCGTTGATCAATCCGGCCTCGGCGGCGGGCTCGCCGGGAACCACGCGCTGCACCACGAGACCCCCAGGGGTTCCTTCGAGATCGAGTTCCCGCCGGAGCACTTCCGGGAGCGGACTGAGGGAAAGGCCAAGCCGGGGCTGATCAGCATCCTGAGGCGTCACCGCCCCGGTTGCGGCCGCTTCCGGCGCATCGCGCATGCCGATCTCGACGCTGAGTTCGACATCCTCGCCCGCACGGCTCACGACGAGGGGAACTTCTTCACCGGGCTGCTTCGCCGCGACGAGCCGGGACAATTCGCGGGAGCCGGTGACGGGTTCGCCCGCGATGCTCTGGACGATGTCGCCGGTCATCACGCCGGCCGCCTCGGCCGGTCCGCCCGGCACGACGGAGGCGACGATCGCGCCCTCCTCGCCCTCGGCGCCCATTGCCCGGGCGAGTTCCGGTGTCAGATCCTGAAGGCTGAGCCCGACGAAGCCGCGACGGACCTGCCCCGTTTCGATCAACTCGCTGACGACGTTCTGCGCCGTTCGCGAAGGAACGGCAAAGCCGATGCCGATATTCGCGCCGGTGGGCGAGAATATCGCGGTGTTCACGCCGATGACTTCCCCGGATACGTTGAACAAGGGTCCGCCGGAATTCCCCTGGTTGATCGATGCGTCGGTCTGCAGGTAGTCGTCATAGGGACCGGTACGGATGTCGCGGGAAGTCGCCGAGAGCACACCCACGGTGACGGTGCCTCCGAGCCCGAAGGGGCTTCCGATCGCGATGGTCCAGGCTCCCGGCTGCAGCTCTTCCGAGTCGCCCCAGCTTGCGACGACCATGTCCTCCTGCGGCTCGATGCGCAGAACGGCGATGTCGGTGGCCGGATCCGCGCCCACCAGTTCGGCGGAAACGGGCTCGCCGTCTTCCAGCACCACCTGGATTTCCTCGGCGCCGTCGATAACATGATTGTTCGTGACGATATGGCCCTCCTCGCTGATGAGGAAGCCTGATCCCATGGCTCGGGCCTGCCGCTGCTGCGGAGCCTGTTGGCCCGGCATCTGCCGCCCGAAGAACTCGCGAAGCTGGGGCGGTATCTGGTCGGGCGTCATCCCGGCGCGGCCCTGCTCGACCAGTCGCCTTGTCGTGATGGCAACGACAGCGGGCGACATCCGCTCGACAATGGCGGTGAAGTCGGCTGGAACCTCCTGCGTGATCCCCTGGGCGAGGACGGTATCGTTGCCGGGGGGCGCGAATGCGAGCAGGCAGCCCCCGAGCATGGCGACCGGCAAGGTCCGGCGTGCGGAGATGCGTGGCATGAATCTCTCCCTGTGGTGGCGTGGGGCGCGGTCTCCCCAGGCGTAGGCGTGACCGCCCCGCGAGGTCCGCGAGTCGTACGCATTACAGGGGGCGCAATGGTTTGCCCCGCGAATCGTTCCGGGGAAACTTGCCGCGCCTTGTCCGCGCGGCGGGAACAAGCCCGGCATGCGCGCCGTTGATCAGGTGCGGCGCGTCGAATGAGACGCAATGGACGGGGGATTCCAATGTCGGGCAAGCCACGGGACGAGGACGCCGCAGGACGGGATGAGGAGCGCAAGGAAACGGATCAGGATCGGGATCCGGCGCAGAAGCCCGCCTACCCGCCTGCCGGGCCGCACGCCAAGCCTTCCCTGACGAACGAGGAGGCGACGCCCGGAGCGGGCACGCTTCCCTCGGAAGATGACGAGGGGGATGCGGCGGTCAGCAGTTGAGCGCCGGCCCCGAAGGAGAAGTGGACAGGATATGCTGAGGCAATCGTCGGATTTGATCGGCTACACGGTCGAGGCGCGCGACGGGCTCATCGGAAACATCGCCGATCTGCTTTTCGACGACCGGACATGGACCCTGAGATGGGCGGTCGTCGATACGGGGGACTGGATCAGCGGCCGGCAGGTGCTGCTGCCGCCGTCGGTCTTCGGCGCGCCCGACGCGGCCGCGCGGCGGTTCCCCGTCGACCTCACCCGCGAGCAGGTCGAGAATGCCCCCGAGATCGCGGAGGACGAGCCTGTCTCCCGGCAGCGCGAGACGGAACTCTACAGCCATTACGGCTGGCTTCCCTACTGGTATCCCGGCTACGATCCGCTCGTCGGGGCGCCCGGCTATCCCGGATCGATGCCCCTGCCCGGAGGGGCCGGCCCTGCCGTCCCCCCGCAGGCCGGGGGCGTCGCGCGCGTCCCTCCGGAAGCCGCCACGGCCGAGAACCCGGACGGCGATTCGCATCTGCGCAGCATCGGTGCGGTGACCGAGTACTACATCCACGCGACCGACGGCGATATCGGCCATATCGAGGAATTCCTGATCGACGACGCCGACTGGAGCATCCGCTATTTCGTGGTGGACACCAGGAACTGGTGGCCGGGCAAGATGGTCCTGATCTCGCCGCGCTGGATCACCGGGATCAACTGGGACGACAGCCACGCTTCCGTCGATCTCACCCGCGAGCAGGTGCGGTCGAGCCCGGAATACGATCCCTCGCGCGCCCTCGAACGCGCGGACGAGGAGAGGCTGCACCGGCATTATGGTGCGCCCAACTACTGGGAGTGACTATTCGCCGACGAGGACGATGTGGAGCCGCCGGGGTCCGTGAGCGCCGAGGAGGATCGTCTGCTCGATGTCGCCCGACCGGGACGGGCCGGTGATGTAGTTCACCGTGCGCGGCATCTCGCCCTTCCCGTAGGCGAAGCGGATCCGGCTCCAGACTTCTTCGAAATCGCCCTGAAGATCCTTCGCCTGGACCATGACGATATGGTTGTCGGGAAGGAAGTTCAGGGTGGAGGGATTGTCCGGGCCGGAGACCATCACGAGGGTTCCGGTTTCGGCGACGCCCCCGAAGGCGTGGCTGAGGCCGTTGAGGTCGGACCCGTCGCTCACGCCGCGGCTGATCTCGAGCGTCGTCTCGCCCCATGGCATGTCCTGCAGGCGCGGGTCGTCGCCCATGCGCAGGGTGGCGGGGAGATTATGGCTGCGCAAGTAATCCGCGATCGCCGCGGGCGCTTCCGACGCATCCGCAACATGTGAGACCGTGGCTTGCGCCGCGTGCGCCTGGGCGATGAACAGTTCGATCCGCTCCTTGCCGCTCACCTGCCCGCGCGCCGGGATCAGCCCCTTCGGAGACCGCTCGATGCGCTCGTCGACGATAGCCCGGCGCGTCCGCTCGTCGCCGCGCACGCCGAGCGACCGGCGGATGTTGGAAAGAATGTCCTCGCGTGCGCTGGTCATCGGGCATCCACCCTCGTGCTGTTGCGGGAGGCGCCGTCCCTGCGTTCGCGCCGCCAGCGCTCCTGGAAGGTGCCGCCCTGCGGCGCGGGGAAATCGCGGTACTTCGTCCAGCCGCCGGCGAAGGGGAGGCTGGCAAAGCGCCCTTTCCGGCGTCCGAGCCAGCCGAGCACGCCCATTCCGAGCCGGGTCGACATCCGGTAGAGCGTCGGGCGCTTGGCGAAGTAGCCCCAGAACTTGAGGCCCGAGCGCATCGTCGCCGGCGAAAGGTGCCGCTCGAACTCCCGTTCGCGCCAGTGGCGCATCAGCTTGGGGAGCGGGATGCGCACCGGGCAGACGCTCTCGCAGCGGCCACAGAATGTCGAGGCATTGGGCAGATGCCCGCCCTTGTCGACACCGATGAGCGTCGGCGTCAGCACCGCCCCCATCGGACCGGGATAGACCCAGCCATAGGCGTGCCCGCCGACGGCGTGATAGACGGGGCAATGGTTCATGCAGGCGCCGCAGCGGATGCAGCGCAGCATCTCCTCGAAACTGGTACCGAGCATCGCCGAGCGCCCGTTGTCGAGAATGACGACGTGGTAGTTTTCGGGACCGTCCACGTCTTCCTCCCGGCGCGGTCCGGTCGAGAAGGTGGTGTAGACGCTCATGTCCTGCCCCGTTGCGGACCTCGCGAGCACGCGCAGGATCTGGCTCACATCCTCCAGCGTCGGGACGAGCTTCTCGATCGAGGCGAGGACGATATGCGTCTTCGGCAGCATCTGCGTGAGGTCGCCATTGCCCTCGTTCGTGACGATGATCGAGGAACCGGTCTCGGCTACGAGGAAGTTGGCGCCGGTGATTCCGACATCCGCCGCGAGGAAGCGGTCGCGCAGCACGGCCCGCGCCTCCGTGAGGAGCTGGACGGGCTCCGAGAGGTCGCGCTGCGCGTCGAGATGCGTGTGAACGCGGCGGAAATCAGTCTCCACCTGCGTGGCGTTGAGATGCACCGCCGGCGCGATGATGTGCGACGGCATCTCGTTGCGGAGCTGGATGATGTACTCGCCGAGATCCGTCTCGACGGGGGTGATCCCCGCGGCCTCGAGATGGGCGTTGAGGCCGATCTCCTCGGCGATCATCGACTTGCCCTTGGTCACCGTGCGGGCGCCCTCCTCCGCACAAATGCGCAGGATGATCTCCTTCGCCTCCTCGGCGTCGCGCGCGAAATGAACATGCCCGCCAGACGCCGTGACCTTCTCTTCGTAGCGCTCGATATAGAGATCGAGATGGGCGAGCGTGTGGTTCTTGATGTCGCGCGCACTGTCTCGCAGCGCGTCGAATTCCGGAAGCCGGTCGGCCGCCAGCTGGCGCTTCTCGATGAAGCCCTTCTTCACATTACCGAGGGCCCGCTGCAACTGTCCGTCGGCAAGGGCGCGGGACGCGTTGTCCTTGAAGTTCGGCGAAGTGGGATGGACGGTCATCGAGAACTCATCAACGGTGGCTCATCACGGTGGGCTCGTCAGACGCGCTTGCGCCCGCACGCGCGGCGCAAGGCGTCGATCAATCGCCCGCGAACCCTAGGACGCGCGCCATCGCCGCGCAATGCCCGAAAGCGCGCGTCACCTGAGCAAATCGGCGCATGCCGTTGAGGATCATCCGGGGGATACTGACGATCTCAGGAAAGCATGCTGCGGCGATGGGCGACCATCGCCTGGAGCAGGCGAACCGCCAGCCGGCGCTGCGCCTCGTCCAGGTCGACGGCCACCGCAAGCAGCTCGTCGACATGCCGTTCCTTGAGGAGGTAGAGCGATCGCAGCTCGCTGGGGCTGAGGGTGAGCGGAGGCTCTTGGCGGGAACGCTTGGATCGCCCCGAATTCGCAGGAAGGTTCTTCATCGTCTCAGGCTCTCGAAGTCGCAGTTCTTAGGCAGCAGTCGACCTGAGGTGCTCCACCTCAGGCAAGAGGACGGGATATTGCACGCCGCTTGCGTCCCGCACGGCGCGCTCCATTGCGTCACCGATCTCGAACAGCGCCGCATAGGCGATCGTCTTGCCGATCCGGATCGGGTCCGAGATCGGTTCGCCCCTGCAATCGGCGCGGCGCAGGATGCGTCCAATGAAGACATCGTACACGGTGACGATATGGGTCAGGCCGAGGCGCCGGCCGATTTCGTTCATCCCGAGAATGAGTTCCGCCGTGGGCCGGGCGAGGCGGTTGCGTGTGAGCGGGAGGTCGATGTCGGGATCGATCGAAAAGCGACTCGCCTCCCAGATGCGGGGGCTTTCGACCCGCGAGCCCTCCGGAAGCAATTCGGGGAAGACGTCGTTGAGCATGTTGAAGCCGGTCGTGGGCAGCAGCCGGATGCTGCCGACAACGCGGCCCTCGTCGTTCTTGGCGACGAGATAGACCGCGTCCATCGCATCAAAGCCGTCGATTTCCCAGTCGCCGATGGTCGAGACGTCCCACCCGAGGCGGTCCCGGAAGACCTTCTTGCGGATGCGGTGCATCGCATCGATTTCCCTCGGGAATGCATGGCGCTCGTGACTTTGGATGACCTGGATCATGACCTGTTCCACCCTGCCGAAAATGCGCAACGTATGATCACATATCTACGCTTGGACACAACTTCAGAGCACCTGTCGATTTCGACAGGCTGCACGTCAAGGTAGTGGTATGGCGCCGTAGGCGATCGCCTTCGAGACTGCATGCGTCGTGGAGAGCGCATTCAGCTTGCATCGCGCATTCTCGAGGTGAAACCGGACAGTGCGCTCACTCACCCCAAGGATCGCGGCCGCCTCCCAGATGGTCTTGCCCGCCGCGGACCAGCGCAGGCATTCGCGCTCCCGGTCGGTAAGCCTGGCGTTGAAATCCGTGATCTCCAGGCGCTCGGCCTTGAGGGCCCAAGCGTGAAAGTAGTGCGCGATCAGCATGAATTCCTTGATCAGGACCTGCTTCTCACGCGCCCATTCGTTGTCGTTCATAGCGGCGTTGATCGAGAAAAGCGCGAATTCGCCGTGCCGGCCGCGGATGGGGAACGAGATCCCCTGGTTGCCGACATCGAATTCCTGGGCTTCCCCGAACAGCCGCTTCACGCCAGGAGACGAACGATCAAGTTCCTGCCAGTCGACCGGAAGGCTGCCGGCGATGCCCGCCTGGACGACGGGGTCGAGCGTGACGTAATCCTGCTGTACGTAGTGCCGTTGCCACTGGGGGGAATAGGTCACGGCGACCAGCGGCCGGGTCCGGCGCTCGGTCGGGATGTTCAGTCCAAGATACGCGACGTGGTTCAACCCGAACATCATTGCATGCTCGGATAGAATGGCATGGCCCTCGTGCAGCTTCTCGGCGCGCGAGACCTGCTCGATCACATCAAAGGTTGCATTTCTGCAACTCAAGATAGCCCCCTGTTGCCGACATCCAGAATCGCCACGCGTTCCGCTGGTTCGGAACTGCTAGTTTCATTCTTGCCCGAGACTTCTCCACTTAGTTGTCTGGATGAGATAACATCGGATATTACCAATCCTTAAATTCGTCAATCCAGTTCACGCATTCGAGTTCAAAAACTTAACGTCCGCCGCGGCGAAATGACGGCCTACACCGTAGAAATGTCATCAACAGATGTTGTCGTATAAAGATGCTATCAGAGACTGTATCAATGTTGCGCATATTAACTTCCCCGCAACTATTGGCCGCAGATCGGCGCGCCTCGAATTCCGGGCCACCTTCGCCGGGTTCAATGCTGGGCCCCGCGGTCGAGGCGGGAGCGATAGGAGAGGCTTTCCGCCACGTGAAGACGACGCACGATCCGTTCGCCGTCGAGATCGGCCAGCGTGCGCGCAACCTTCAGGATCCGGTGAAAACCCCGGGCCGAGAGCCGCATCGCGTCGGCCGCGTCGCGCACGAGACGCATTCCTTCGGAGTCGGGCATGGCGATCTCCTCCAGCAGCGAAGACGGGCAGGCGGCGTTGGTCGTCACGCTGGACGGGCCCCGCGCGGCATAGCGCTCGACCTGCCGCGCGCGCGCGGCGGCCACCCGCTGTCCGACCTCGGCCGAGCCCTCGCCCGGCGCAGGGAGAATGAGATCGGCGGCGGTGACGGCGGGGACGTCGATCACGAGGTCGATGCGATCGATCAGGGGACCCGAGAGACGAGACTGGTATTGCGCCATGCACCGCTCGTTCGGACCCCGGCGGCAGGCAAAGCCGGGCTCCGTCGCCTGGCCGCAGCGGCAGGGATTCATTGCGGCGACGAGCTGGAATCGCGCGGGATAGGTCACCCGGTGATTGGCGCGGGCGATCATGACCTCGCCCGTCTCGAGCGGCTGGCGCAGGCTGTCGAGGACCTGCGGCTGGAATTCCGGCAATTCGTCGAGGAAGAGGATGCCGTGATGGGCGAGCGACGCTTCGCCCGGCCGCGCGCTCACGCCGCCGCCGACGAGCGCCGCCATCGAGGCCGAGTGATGGGGGCTGCGGAACGGGCGGCGGTCGCTGAGCGCCCCCTCGTCGATCAGCCCGGCGACGGACTGGATCATCGAGACCTCGAGCAGTTCGCGCGGGAGGAGCGGCGGCAGGATCGAGGGCAGGCGTTGCGCCATCATCGACTTTCCCGCTCCGGGCGGGCCGCTCATCAGCATATTGACTACGTGAAGACCCCATTGTAGGGGATCACATACAAGGGGATGATCCAACATGCCGAAGGCGTACTCCTACCTCCGCTTTTCAACCCCCGATCAAATGCGCGGTGACAGCTTCCGCCGTCAGGCTCTACTGGCGAGGGAGTACGCTATCAAGCACGGGCTGGAACTGGACGAGACCCTAACTTTCCATGACCTTGGCGTCTCTGCCTTTAGGGGGCGCAACGCGGAGGCCGGTCGGCTTGGCGACTTCCTTGAGGCTGTACAGGCTGGTCTGGTCCCAAGAGGGTCCTACCTCCTCGTCGAAAGTCTGGACCGCATATCGCGTCAAGCTGCCCGCAAGGCACTCCGTGTCCTAGAAAGCATCGTAGATGATGGGGTGACTGTCGTAACCCTGTCTGATGGACGTGCCTATGACGAAGCCACCCTGAACGACGACCCCATGTCACTCATGCTGGCGCTCATGATCTTCATACGTTCCAACGAGGAGAGCGCCATGAAGGCACGAAGGCTGAAGGCCGCGTGGGAGGGCAAGCGGGCGGAAGCAGCCTCAAAAGTTCTTACAGCACGTGGCCCCGCTTGGCTCGAATTAACCCCTGGACGTAACTGGAAAGTACGAGAGGAGAGGGCGGAGATTGTTCGCCGTATCTTTGACATGGCTGCGGCCGGAAAGGGCCAGAACCTCATATCCTCGATCCTAAACCGCGAGGGGGTCCCCACCTTCGGGGACAGCACCCGGACACCGGGAAAGCACTGGCACCGAAGCTATATTTTGCGGCTCCTACGCAGCCCGGCAGTGGTTGGAACGCTCGTTCCCCATGTGGTAGAGCATGGTGACGGAAAGAAGAAGCGGGTGGCCCAGAAGCCGATTGAGGGCTACTATCCGGCCATCGTAGATCGGGGGGTTTACGAGCGGGTTCAGGCAATGAGCCTCGACACGCGTTCCCCCCTCCGAGGCCGTCACGCTGCTGAGGGGACCGTTCGCAACATCCTTGGTGGGATCGCGACTTGCCCCTTGTGCCAAGGCACCATGACGCGGGTGTCGAAGGGATCACGATTGAAGGCTGGAAAGCCATACCTCGTCTGCACTAAAGCGAAGGCAGGTGCTGGATGCGCCTATCGGGCTGTGCGTATGGAGGACGTTGAGCGGGCGTTGATCGAGAATGCCAGCTACCTGACCGCAATGGTCCCTGCACCTACTGAAGATGGAGACGTCCAAGCGAAGCTCAGGTCCGTGGAAATTGGAATTGACGCCCTTCAGGAAGAGCTAAGCAATCTCCTTGACGAACTTGGAAGAAGCCCCTCGGCGGCAATCCGAGAGCGGGTTCGGGAAACCGAGGCTGCCTTGGAGGAGGCGCGAGAGGAGGAGCGGTCGCTGTGGGAGCGTGTTTCGGCTACCAACGGGCCACTGCTGGAGCAGCGTGTGGAGAGATTGCGAAAGGCCCTTCACGCTGCACCGATCGATACAGCCCAAGCCAACTTGGCGCTTCGTCAGGTGCTTTCAAGCGCCACGATTAACTACTTGTCTGGAAGACTGGAGCTGCACTGGACGCACGGAGGCACTTCGTCCGTAATGTTCGCGTGGCCTGAGGGAGCCGAGGCAGAGGAGCGGGCCATCCGCTGACGACAGATTTTTTATTTCGTCCCTGTTTTCCAGGTGACGGCTACAAATCGTGGAGCATCAATGACCCGTTTCTGTCGTGTGCCCGGCTGCGGGGCAGAGGCAGCATCCCGCTACAGTCCCTACTGCCGGAAGCACAAGGCCCGCCTTCGCCGTCAAGGTGCAGTGGATCAAGAGGGCATCACCGCAGCGGACCTCGCGCCTTACCTAGCGCTGGTTAGAGCGCGGGTAGAGAAGAACCGCGAGAACCCTGCATGGAACCAACTCAAGGATCGTTGGCTAACGGTTGTCGATCACGCCAAGAGCGTCATCGCATACTTTAACAGCGGGCAGGCCGGCTCAATGTACGAGCGCAAGGCGGCCCTTGAGATTGTAAAGGTTGCTGATGCAGTCGAACCCTTCGCGGTCGTGGAAGTGGTGTTGGCAATGTTTGTCATGCAAGACCAGCAGCCGAGACGCTTCCGCACCGATACTGCTTTCCGGGTTCAGCTCGTCAGACGAACGCGAGCGCTTGCAGACGTGAGCGTAGGCCGCTCCTACGATCCCAAGAGGGGTAAGGTGCGGCGTGTGTACCGGGAGCTGCCACCAAAAGCCGCTTTGTTCATCGGCCAATGGTTGGCGAGCGCACTCGGTGGAGCTGGCTTACATTTGGCGCGGTTGGAGAAAGAGGACGAGGAACGCCGGGTGACTGAACGTCTGGCCCTGCATAAATCGCTGGAGGAGTTGAAGTGAGGGAGGTGATCGTTATGAAGGCGGATGAGGGCGGATCATTCGCCCCTGCAGAGCGCCTTGCGGAGTTGATGGCAGAGAGCAGCGGCACGTCTCCGGCTGAACCTCTCGACAGGCTATCATTGCAGGACATCACATCAGTGCCTGAGTTGTTCCAGCCGCGCGGGATGAGCGAGCGTCACATCAGTGACCTCGTGAGAGCCATACAGAATGCCGGTGAAGTCGACCCAGTCACGGTAATGCAGATTGGGCAACGGGTCATCCTCATCGATGGGCACCACCGAATAGAAGCATATCAGCAAGCGGGCCGAACCAGCGATATTCCGGTGCGGTACTTCGGGGGGACCCTTGAGGAGGCAGTGCTGGAGGCTGGCCAGGCGAACTCCAAGGCGAAGCTCCCTATGACCTCACAGGAGCGGCACGACTATGCTTGGCGACTGGTACTATTGGGCAAGCATAGCAAAGCGGATATCGCAAGGGCGTCTGGTATTTCCTCTTCCTCAGTCGCGAACATGCGGAGGGTGAGGAAGGAGCTTGGTGACCATGCGGTTGAGTACCGTTCCTGGTGGCAAGCTCGGGAGCGGGCGCAAGGCGCGGGGAACGAAGTTCTCGATGAAGATAGGGAGCAGTGGAAGGAGGAGTTGGCCGAGAGGTTCGCTGACCAGCTTGCCAGGTCGTTTTCCACAAAACTCGCTCATCACCCCGAAGTGGCCGCAATGGCTCTCGCAGCTTACTTCGGAAGACGATTGCCAGAAGTTGTGATGGAGTTAAACAGCTACCTTCCAGACAGGGACGAGGACGACCGGGAAGACGAATTCTAGAGAGGCTGTACAATCCTTAGGCTATGCATTTTGCACTATCTGCGCCGGATGTACTCGGCTCGAATGTTTCACCACACATTTGCGAGAGGCCATCTCAGCAATCGCGCAGCAGAACTTCCCCCGTGCCGGATAGCACCCGCCGGACCGGCAGTGTGACCACATCGTCACCGGAACACTTTGGTCCGGTGGAACTCTAGCGCTTCGCCAGATGGATGGTGGCTGGGGTCCAGCGGCAGACAGATCGCGGAACCGTCTAATTCAGCATAGCTCGTATGCGCCAGTTTCGGACTTACGGCGAGAGTGCAATTCGGCCTGATGGCGATAAGGCCCTCGTCAAAAAGTCGGTGCATGTCCACCCGAAAGCAAACGCCATTCTGTGGGTGATTGCTCCTCGTATCGATGTACGGCTGAATGTGGGCCGCCTCCAGAAGTTCGACAACGCCTTCGGAAGTCACGCAGCAACGCCATCCGTAATTCGCAATCACCATTTGCCGGAACGCAGACTGTCCCTTCCGATCCTTTCTCGAAGTTGTCGCACGTGATGCTGTCCCTGTCAGCAAAGCGAAGTTCGAGGAGGTGGGCATCGTCATCGCTGACGCGGCAGCCATATTGTCCGGTTCGCTGAAGTACTTTAGCTTTACAATTTGACGCGGAAAGGAATGGCCGAAGCTCTCTGGAATGATAAAGTCGCTGTCGTCGAAAAGCACTAGATTTGAGAGTTCGATGCAGCCGATCTTGGGATTAGCTGTCGGCACGAATGATGCGGAACGCCTCGCAGCGAACTGCTGGATCTTCATAACGAGATCTTCAGCGCTATCGACACCGTTTCCAAGGCCATAGGCTTCCCATGCCTCAGTGGCCGTCTTCTCGGCATAGCGATGGAATACACCGTACCCTCCGATCTTCCGTATCGGGGCCTTGAGCATGAAGTAGAGGCGCCCGTCCTTTCGGAGGCCTCGAACGTTCCATGGGGTTGGCGTCCAGAAGTTAACCAGTTCTCCTGGGTGACCCGTTCGCATCCGCTCAAACCAATCAAGATCGGTAGGTGCAATCGCGAACATGTATCTTCCTCCGTGAAATCCAGCTGCCGTACCAGGTCGTGGGTCCGCAGGAGATTGCGAACGTAACCTAAAGCGCAAGCTGGGCAATGCCGGCTTTGGACGCAATGCACAAAAAGCGTCCGCTTGCCGCTCCTGGTGGGAGGTCAGTGAGCGGGCACAGGGGAAGGGTTAAGGCGTTCCAATGAAGATCGAGGCGTGAGACAATTTGAACGGCGTTGCTGGAACGCAGCTTAAGCGTAAGCGCCGCAACACTTCTTGAACTTTTTCCCGCTCCCGCAAGGGCAAGGGGAGTTGCGGCCGACTTTCGCACCGACTGATGGAGCCGGACGTTTTGAAGATGAAGGCCCAACCTTGAGCGACATTCCGCCCATGACGAAGCCAGCTTCGTGTTTGAGCATCTTGCTATAGCCTGGTTTAAACGTCTTGAGGACCTCATGAGCAATCTGTCGAATAGCAGCTCGCTCAGGCCCCTCCATAGGGCGAGCAATGCCATTCTCGGAAACCGTCCAGCCAAGCGAATTGCCACGAGTCAGGCTATAATATACGTCGTCCAAAGCTGGATCGACGTGTGCGCCGCCGTCCTGATTGGCTGCGGTCAGCACAAGGTCTTTTCTCGAAAGTTCGCGACGCTCTTTATCAACAAATACCGGAGCGTTCCACCATGTGTCGAACGGCGTCATATGCTTCACTGGAACGTCATCCAGCATCGCTACGTACCGTGTCCGCGGCGGGCCATGGGCGATGAACACCAAGCCGCCATGGGGAGAAATGTTCTTGGGGTCAAACTCGAATGCTGTATCGAAAAAATCAACATTCTTGGCATTAAGCTGTCCAAGTAGCGAGTGAGAGGCCTTTGTATCGTGAAGCAGTACACGGATGGTCACGGCTAAGCGCTTCGCCTCTCCCTCTAAGCCGCCATCGAACGATGTTGCAGAGGCTTCGATGAAGCCAAGCTGCTCCTCCAGGTGCGCCCGGAGTTCATCGTTTGTAAGTGGGCGCTTGGCCATATGGCTGTCTCGCTTCTTCTTCAACTCTAGGGTTCCAGGCTGCCTCGGCTCGGCTCTTCGAGCAACGCCCTGAGGCTGGTTCCGACACGGATGTACCCTGCGCTCGTTGCACCGTAGTTCATGCTAGGCCTTGAAAACGAGGCACGGTCAAGCTTGGGTCGTGACGAAACTCTTATGAGGAAGGTCAGAAAGAAACTCAGTGAGGAGGCAGTGGAGCGCCGCTCCTGGTGGCAAGCTCGGGAACGGGCACAGGGCAGGGGCTATGAGATGTCTGATGATGATCTAGGCGGCCTCTGGGGTACGTTTCTGCAGAAAAATCCGAGAGCCCAATCTCACTGGACGTGGTCGAACGATCCCCCGTGCCGGGGGCAACTTGCCTACGCCTAGCCGCTGTCGCATGCGTTGAGGTGCAGATGAAGGTACTTCGACAACAGTTCCAAACTCAGTTGACGGCTGGGTTCCTCACCCACGGCATGGTAGAACTCATCCCGCGCTTTCTTCGCCATGAGCAGCCGAGCCACGTCTTCAGAGCCCGAAACCGGGTCAAGCATCGAGGCTATAACCGCGAACTTGTCGACCAAGTTGAACTTCCCATCCATTATTCGCTTCACGGAGTCGAAGTACCGCTGTCCCGATGCGGGCACGCCACTCCTCAGAGCTTCTTCCCATTTCGCGTTGTAGCGGGCGAACGTCTTGTTGATGAAGATCTCAAGGGCCGCCCAAGCTGACAGGAAGGCGCGGGGGTCCTCCTCCCTAGTACGCAGCGATTGGGCGAAGAGGCGTGTCGGGGTGTCGAGGTCCCGCTCTGATGACAGGGCAGCAATCATCGCACCAACCCGCTCGCAATGCTCAAGGGTAAAAGGCCCCGAGACGTAGGCTCGACCGCCGAGAAAGCTCACGGAGATGCTGTATGTCGGCTTCCCAGTATCCTCATCCTCCAGGTAGGCGGTCTCCGCGACCTTCTCGATAGCCCGTGTCACGTTCCATGGCAGAGTCAGTGCTATGGACGCGAGGACACGTTCTAGATCCTTCTCCACTAGACGCGAGAAATGGCCCGCCGGAATGGCTTCCCACGCCGTCTGAAAGGAGCCATAGTCCTGAAGGTGTTCCAGACTGGGGTGTAGCGTATCGTCTGTCGCGAGGACGACGAGGAACACGCCTGTTCCGCCTCGCTTCTGCCGCGCGGTGCGCTCACTCTCCAAGCTTGCGTAGATGCGCTCTTCTAGGCTCTCTTGCTGTTTCCCTCCGCCGAAGGCGGTGTCTAGCCAGACGTTCGCCACAGCAGTTCTGTGGTCGATAACTGCGGCATAACGCTCCGGGTCTGTTGCGAGCATGAAGGTCAGGCCGGGTCGGACACAAGCAAGTTCCACGTCTGTGCCTTCTTCCAGCGCCGAGATGCCCAGCACCTTGTAGAGCCCTACATACTTGGCCCTGAGCATTGGTCAACTCCTTCTCCAACATCGTGTTTTTCGTAACACTAGAGCAGAACCACCGACGCCCTGCAAGGAAGCAAGGGTCTTGACGCAACTCACATGAGAAGGTTGTGCCCTCCCGCGGCCGCGATTTCGAGGGCGCGCTTGGCGCTCTCCTGCCCCTTGATGTCGCGCAGGTCCGGCAGCGCGCCGCACATCCGCGCCACCGCCGGTTCGGGACGCCCGAGCACCTGCGTGCCCTTGAAGTGATTGGCGAGCTGGATCAGGTTGCGCGGCGCGATGACGTCGATGTCCTGCGAGGCCCAGGCGGCTTCGGGCCCGCAGGCCTGCGGGCAGATCAGGCCGTGCCCCCGGTCATGGGCCGCCATCGCTGCGGGAAGGACGCCCGCAACCGGCGTCAGCGTCCCGTCGAGGGCGAGCTCGCCGAGGACCGTGTAGCCTTCGAGCGCGTCTCCCGGAATCGCGCCGATCGCGGCCATGACCGCGAGGGCGATCGGGAGATCGTAATGGCTTCCCTCCTTCGGTAGATCGGCCGGGGCCAGATTGACGGTGATCCGCTTCGTCGGCAGAGCCAGCCCGGAGGAGACGAGCGCCGAGCGGACGCGCTCGCGCGATTCGCCGACGGCCTTGTCCGGAAGGCCAACCACGTTGAAGACGACGTTGCCCGGCGCGATCTGCACCTGGACGTCAACCGCCCTGGCCTCGATTCCCTGGAAGGCGACTGTCGCCACGCGCGTGACCATAGTGAACCTTTCCCGGGCAACCGTCCGCAATCACTTTGCGAATCATATTCGCAAAGGTTGTGTTGCTCAAGTGTTCACTTCGCGTTTGCGGATGATTCCGTCTCAGCGCGCATCCTCGCGCATCATCTCCGCGCCCTTCTCGGCGATCATCATCGTCGGGGAATTGGTGTTGCCGGAGGTGATCCGCGGCATGGCGGAGGCGTCGATGACGCGCAGCCCCGCGATGCCGCGCACCCGCAGCCGCTCGTCGAGCACCGCCTGCGGATCGTCGGCCACGCCCATCTTCGCGGTTCCCACCGGATGGAAGATCGTGGTGCCGATCTCGCCGGCGGCGCGGGCGAGATCCTCGTCGCTTGCGAGTTCAGGCCCCGGCTTGAACTCCTGCGGCCTGAACGGCGCCAGGGGCTCCTGGGAAACGATGCGGCGCGCCAGCCTGATCGAATCGACGGCGACGCGCCGGTCTTCCTGCGTGTCGAGGTAGTTTGGCTGGATGAGCGGCGCGTCCGTCGGGTCGGCGCTTCCCGCATGGACGCTGCCCCGGCTCGTGGGGCGCAGGTTGCAGACGCTGGCGGTGAAGGCCGGGAAGGGATGCAGCGCGTCGCCGAACTTGTCGAGGGAGAGGGGCTGGAAATGGAACTGCACGTTCGGCGTCGCATAGTCGGGCGAGGTCTTGGCGAAGGCCCCGAGCTGCGATGGCGCCATGGTGAGCGGTCCGCGCCGCATCGCGGCGTATTCGAGCACCATTCCGAGCCGCTTCCAGAGATTAGCGTAATCGGCATTGAGGGTGCGCACCCCCTCCACCCTGAAGATCGGGCGCAACTGCAGGTGATCCTGCAGGTTCTCGCCCACTCCGGGAAGATCGCGCGCAACCTCGATCCCGAGCTCGCGCAGGCGCTCTCCCTGGCCGATGCCGGACAATTCGAGGAGCCTGGGCGAGGCGACGGCGCCGGCGCTCAGCACGACCTCGCCGGCGGCGCGGGCATGAAAGCGCTCCCCCGCCCGGCTGAAGACCACGCCTGTCGCCCGGCCCTCGGCGATCGTCAGGCGCTCGACGGTGACGCCCGTCTCGAGCCGAAGGTTGGGGCGCGACAGGACGGGCGCGAGGAAGCCGCGCGCGGCGCTCCAGCGCCTGCCGTTCTTCTGGTTGACCTGGAAATAGGAGACGCCGGAATTGTCGCCCCGGTTGAAGTCGTCGACCGGCGCGATCCCGGCTGCGTCGCAGGCCTCGATGATCCTGTCGAGGATCTCCCAGCGCATGCGCGGATGATCGACGCGCCACTCGCCGCCAGCCCGATGATGCGCATCGGGCCGGACATGGTCCTGATGCTTGTGGAAATAGGGCAGGACGTCGTCCCAGCCCCAGCCCGCGAGGCCGAGCTGCCGCCAGCCGTCGTAATCGGCGGCCTGTCCGCGCATGTAGATCATGGCGTTGATCGCCGATGAGCCGCCGATGACCTTGCCGCGCGGATAGTTGAGGACGCGACCGTTCAGGCCGGGGACGGGCTGGGTGCGAAACATCCAGTCCGCGCGCGGATTGCCGATGGCGAAGAGATAGCCGACCGGGATGTGAAACCAGATCCAGTTGTCGCGCCCGCCCGCCTCCAGCAGCAGGACCCGGTTGTGCGGATCCGCGGACAGGCGGTTGGCGAGGACGCAGCCCGCCGAGCCAGCGCCCACGACGATGTAATCGTATTCGCCGAAATCCCGATCCGTGTCAGCCATCCCGTCCTCACCACTGTCGGCGGGCATGCTAAGCCGGGCCATCCCGCGAAGCTAGCGGGCGCTGCCGCCTCCTCGGGCGGGCGTATCTGCACGGGGAGGCTCAGTGGAGTGTCGTCGGCGGGGCCGGGAGGTCCGCAAGGCGCTCGCGGACGGATTCGAGGTGCGGGTTCAGGCGCAGGGCAACGGTGAAGGCCGCCCGTGCCTCGCGCAGATGGCCCCGTCGCAGGCAGATCTGGCCAAAGCCGGCGACGGCCCCGAAATGGCGCGGCTCAAGCGCCAGCGTCCGTGCGATGTCGGCGACGGCGTCCGCGTCTCGATGCTCGACGAAGGCGAGCGTCGCGCGCTTGTTCCAGGCCTCCGCCCAATCGGGATGACGCGCGACGAGGGCGTCGAGAATCGGGCGGGCGCGGGCAAATTCGCCCGCGGCGAGCGCGTTCACCGCATCCGCCATGGCCGTCTCGGCTGCCGGATCGGGATGCGAGATCCACAAGGCCCAGATGAGATCCTCCGTCTCTGCAGGGTCGCGGGCCGGTTTCGGCGCGAGAAGCTCCGAAAGCAATCGCGAAAGCCTTCGCTGCGCCGGCGTCCGCGCATCCTGCGGCCGGGCAGGCGCCGGGCCCGAAGGCGGGCCGAGGATGAGATCGAGCACCGAGTCGATCGCCAGTTCCCCCGGCTGCGTGCTGCGTTGATCGTGCTGCATGGATTCCCTACGCCCGGAGTGTCAATCGCCTCAGGGTCATGTCTTTGCCTCGAACCTCAAATAGCGCGGCGCTTCACGATGGAAAGCCGGCGCCGACTCGCGCCGGACGTTCAGTCGCAGATCGCCCGGAGTTGCCCCGATCGCGGCAGGGTCTTACCGTTTGTTCTGGCGCGGCCGTTCCAGATGAGCCCGCGAGGCAACTCCACAAGCCGGAGCTGAAGGACGACGATGAGAAGGTGGCGACGATGATCCCGGCGGGAATGGCTTTGCCTGCTGATGGACGGCAATCGGCGACGGCGCTTGCCGTGCAGCGTGGGGTGCGCCGGCTCTTCGCGCGCATGGGCGCCGTGTCGGTGACTGAACTCGTCCTCGCTTCCGGACGCCGCGCGGATGTCGTGGCCCTGTCGCAGGACGGCATATTGACGATCATCGAGGTGAAATCGAGCGTCGCAGATTTCCGCAGCGACCGGAAATGGATGGATTACCGCGACTTCTGCGACCGGTTCTTCTTCGCGATTCCCGAAAGCGTGCCGGCGGAGATCATGCCGGAGGAGGCCGGCCTCATCCTCGCGGACAATTTCGACGCGGCGATCCTGCGCGACGCGCCGGCGCATCCGCTCGCCGGGGCGCGGCGCAAGGCCGTAACCCTGCGCTTCGCGCGAAGCGCAGCCGCGACCCTCCACGCCCTTGCCGACCCGCAGGCGATGCTTGGGGTGGGCTGATCAGCGCGGCGCCCGTTTCGCCAGGATGCGCTGCAGGGTGCGGCGGTGCATGTTGAGCCGCCGCGCCGTCTCGGAGACGTTGCGGCCGCACAACTCGTAGACACGCTGGATATGCTCCCAGCGCACGCGATCTGCGGACATCGGGTTTTCCGGCGGCTCGACGCGGCCATCCGGCGATGCGCGCAGGGCCGCGTCGATCTCGTCGGCATCGGCGGGCTTGGCCAGATAGTCGAATGCCCCGAGCTTCACGGCGGTGACGGCGGTGGCGATGTTGCCGTAGCCGGTCAGCACGATTCCGCGCGCGTCCGGGCGGCGCTCCTTGAGGCGGGTGATCACCTCGAGCCCGTTGCCGTCGCCGAGGCGCATGTCGATGACGGCGAAGGCGGGGGCGGCATCCTCGATCGCGGCGAGGCCGTCGGCGACGCTTTCCGCAACCCGGACCTCGTAGCCGCGTCCCTCGAGGGCCCGCGCGAGCCGGGTCGAGAAGGGACGGTCGTCGTCGACGATCAGAAGGCTCTTCTCGAGAGTAGTCTCGTTGGCGACCTGTGCCTCGGCCATGCGTTCAAACTCCTGATTCCCCCGGGGTCACGTCCGGAACCCGCGAACAACCTCCACCGGTTAGATAGGATTGCGCGCCGCGTTATCCACATCGGGGAACCCCGTATCCGGCTCGAACTCCCCGGTCCATTCGAAGGCGCTGCGCGGCCACGTGATGTGGGTGATCGCCCCATGATCGGGGGGAGCTGCGTTGGTGAAATGGACCTGCGCGCCGGTGCGCTCGATCAGCGTCTTGGCGATGAAGACTCCGAGACCGTGCCCCGCCGCCTTCTCGTCGGACCCGCGCTTGTCGGCTCCACGGCTTGTGACGTAAGGCTCTCCGAGCCGCAGGAGGATGTCGCCGGCGAAACCCGGCCCGTCATCGCGGATCTCGAGGCGTACCTGCGCCGCATCCCAGGACGCACTGATGCGCACGGCGCTTTCGGCGAAATCGACGGCGTTGTCGACGAGGTTCGTCAGCCCGTAGACGAGCCCCGCATTGCGGCGGCAATAGGGTTCCACGCCGTCCCCGCTCGCGAAAATGTGAATAGGAACGCCGATCCCGCGCTGCGGGTCGACGACTTCCTCAAGCAGGTGCTTGAGGCTGATATGCTCCAGGAATGGCCGGTCATCCTCCTGACCCAGCAGCGTCAGCTTTGCGAGGATGGTGCGGCAGCGCTCGGTCTGGTCGCGCAGGAGGGCGATGTCCTCCGCCATTTCCGCATCCTGCGGCGTGCGGCGGGAAAGTTCCTTGACGACGAGGGCGATGGTCGCGAGCGGGGTGCCGAGCTCATGGGCGGCCGCCGCCGCAAGCCCGTCGATCTGCGAGAGGTGCTGCTCGCGCGCCAGCACGAGTTCGGTCGCGGCGAGCGCCTGGGCCAGTTGCCGTCCTTCCTCTGCGATCCGCCAGGCATAGACCCCGATGAAGACCGTGCCCAGCAGGATCGATGTCCAGACTCCGGCAATGTAGAGGAAGGGGAGCGAGAGTTCCTCGCCCGGGATCCAGGGCAGCGGCAGATGCACGAGGGCGAGCATCGTGGCGCTGCCGACGGCGAGGAGGCCGAGGAAAAGCGTCCGCTCCGGCGGAAGCGCCGTCGCCGAAATCAGAACGGGAGCAAGGAAGAGCAGGCTGAACGGGTTCTGGAGGCCGCCCGTCAGGAACAGCAGCAAAGCGAGTTGCGCCACGTCGAAGGCGAGGAGGAAGGTCGCCGTGTTGTCGGCGAGGCGGTGGCTCGCGGGATAGCGGACGCGCAGGGCGAGGTTGAGCCCGGCCGATATGGCGATCAGCGTGAAGGCCGCGCCGAAGGGCAGCTTGTAGCCAAGCCCGAAATGGACGCCCATCACCGCGATGCTCTGGCCAATGACCGCAAGCCAGCGCAGGCGCACGAGCGTGTCCAGCCGCAGCCGGCGCGCATTCAGGCTCAGATCCTCGGGGCCGCGCGTGATCACGCCCTCAATTTAGCGCGTTTTCGAAGGTTTGCGAGGTCACCCGCCGAGCCGCTCCGCCACCATTGCGCGCAGGCTCCGGAGGTCCTTGACGAAGGAGCGGATGCCCTCGGAGAGCTTTTCCGTCGCCATGGCGTCCTCGTTCATGAGGAAGCGAAAGCTCTTCTCGTCGAGGGCGAGCCGCGCCGGGGCCCCTTCGGTGTCGCCCGGGGAGAGGCGGCGGGGGAGCTCGCCTTCGTCGGCTGCGAGCTCGTCGAGGAGGGCGGGGGAGATCGTGAGGCGGTCGCAGCCGGCCAGCGCCTCGATCTCGCCGGCATTGCGAAACGACGCGCCCATCACGACCGTGCCGATCCCGTGCGCCTTGTAATAGGCGTAGATGCCGCGCACCGAGACCACGCCCGGATCCGTCTCCGAATCGTAAGGTCCGCCGCCGTTCTTCTTGTGCCAGTCGAGGATGCGGCCGACGAAGGGCGAGATCAGGAAGACGCCCGCATCGGCGCAGGCGGCGGCCTGCACGAGCGAGAAGAGGAGGGTCAGGTTGCAGTCGATCCCCTCCTTCTGGAGGATTTCCGCCGCGCGAATGCCCTCCCAGGTCGAGGCGATCTTGATCAGGATGCGATCGCGCGAGACGCCACGCGCCTCGTAGGCGGCGATGATGGCCCGCGCCTTGTCCACCGTGGCCCAGGTATCGAAGGAGAGATCGGCATCGACTTCGGTCGAGACGCGGCCGGGGACGATCCCCGCAAGCTCCGTCCCGAAGGAGACCGCGAGCCGGTCGCAGACCGAGGCGACGACGGCTTCGCGCGCCCCGTCCTGCCGCCGTCCCCATGCGATGGCCTCCTCGACGACCGCAGCGGAAGCCGGGTCGCCCGCGGCCTTGAGCAGAAGCGTCGGGTTCGTCGTGCAATCCTGCGGCGCGAGGCGGCGCACCGCCTCGATGTCCCCCGTATCGGCGACCACCACCATCATGTCGCGTAGCTGCGCGAGTTTCGAGACCATCCGGCTTCTCCCGTGAATGACCCCGCCTTGTAGACCGATCCCCGGCCCCTTGGCTAGACGGGCGAAGCGCGTCTCATCCGCTCGCCCCGCGCAGGCTGTTGACGATGGCGGAATAATCCTCGCCGCCATGGCCCTCCGCCGCGAAGCGTTCATAGAGCGCGCGCGCATGCTCGCCAAGCTCCGTCGTCGCCCCGGAGGAGCGCGCGGCCTCCTGGGAGAGGGTGAGGTCCTTGAGCATCAGCGCGGCGGCGAAGCCCGGCTTGTAGCCGTGGTTGGCCGGGCTCGCCGGAACCGGGCCGGGAACGGGGCAGTAGCTCGTCAGCGCCCAGCACTGACCCGAGGAGGTCGAGGCCACGTCGAACAGGGCCTGGTGCGAGAGGCCGAGCTTCTCGGCGAGGATGAAGGCCTCGCAGACGCCGATCATCGAGATGCCGAGGATCATGTTGTTGCAGATCTTCGCGGCCTGGCCGGCGCCCGCCTCGCCGCAATGGACGACCTTCCTGCCCATCGTCTCGAGAACGGGCCTCGCCCTCTCGAAGGCTGCCTGTGTGCCGCCAGCCATGAAGGTCAGCGTCGCGTTGACGGCGCCCGCAACGCCGCCCGAGACCGGCGCGTCGAGGGAGAGGCATTTCGTCGACAAGGCCATGGCATGGGCCTGACGAGCGCTGTCGACGTCGATGGTCGAGCAGTCGATCAGCAGCGTCCCCTCCGGAAGCGTCGGGAGGATGTCCTCCCAGACGGCGCGGACATGCTTGCCCGCCGGGAGCATGGTGACGACGATCGCGGCTCCCGCTGCCGCTTCCCTTGCGGAAGTCGCGATCTCGACGCCGCCCTCTCGGGCCGCGTCGCGGAGCGTGTCGACGAGGTCGAAGCCGCGCACGGCATGGCCCGCCTTGACGAGGTTGGCCGCCATGGGCCCCCCCATGTTGCCGAGGCCGATGAATGCGATGGTGGTCATGTCGTTCCTCCCTGTCCGTCGTTGCGGCGTCCGCTATTGTTGTGTCGCGGCCTGGGACCGCAATGCCGTCATGCGGCCTGTCGCGCCCGCCCCTGCCGCAGGAGCGCGCCGATCAGCGCGAAACCGTAGAACCACAGCATCCACGAGCCGAAGACCTTGTCGAGGGCCGGATCGAGTGCGGGAAAGAACACAGCGAAGTGCGATCCTGCCGCCGCCATGACCAGCAGTCCGGGGATGGCGATCAGCGCCATTGCACGCACCGCCTGCGCCCGCGCGACTCCTCCGAGGGACGCTGAGGCGAGGCCGAGGACGAGGCCGAGGATCCCACCCGCCGTGAAATTGATCTGGAACGGCCGTCTCCCGTCGATGAAGAAATAGGGGCCGAGGAAGAGAAAGACGCAAAAGATAAGGGCGGCGAGGCCGAAGCCGAGCAGGAGCGGGCGCAGGGTCATGTCAGTAGCTGGCCCTGCGCCGCGGTCCGCCCCGCTCGGGCGCGGGCGGCGCCATCGGATCGCGGCCGTCATCGAGGGACTTCCCGATCACCTTGACGATATCCGCCATGATCGTGTCGAGGGCATAGTCCTTGGGCGTGTAGACGCGCGAGACGCCCATATTGGACAGGACCAGCGAATCCTCGTTCGAGATGATGCCGCCCACCACGACCGGGATGTGGTCCAGCCCCTCGACCCGCAGCCGCGCCATGACCTCGCGGACCAGCGGCACATGCGACCCCGAGAGAATCGAGAGCCCGATCACATGCGCCTTCGTCTCGCGGGCGCGGTCGACGATCTCTGCAGGCGTCTGGCGAATGCCGTCATAGGCGACCTCCATGCCCACATCCCGCGCGCGCAGGGCGATCTGCTCCGCGCCGTTCGAATGCCCGTCGAGGCCGGGCTTGCCGACGACGAGGCGCGGCTTCTCGCCGAGGCGCTCCGCGAGTTCCGTCACGAGGAGCCGCACCTCGCGCTCGCGCTCCTCGACGCGCGTCTCGGGGGTGACGCCCGTCGGGGCGCGGTACTGGCCGAAGACCGCGCGCAGACGCTCGCCCCATTCGCCCGTCGTCACGCCCGCCTTCGCGCAGGCGATGGAGGGCTCCATGATGTTCTCGCCCGTCCGCGCGGCGCGCTCCAGCGCGTCGAGGGCGTCGCGCACGGCGTCGTCGTCGCGGGCCGCGCGCCATTCGCGGATGCGCAGCTTCGCCTCCGTCTCGACGCTCTCGGGCACGGTGAGGATCGAGCGGTCGCCGGAGACGAGGGGCGAGGGCTCGCCCTCCGTGTAGCGGTTGACGCCGATGACGACGTTGTCACCCGTCTCGATGCGCGCGAGGCGGCGCGCGTTCGATTCCACGAGGGCGCGCTTGAGATAGCCCGATTCGACCCCCGCGACCGCCCCGCCGATCTCGTCGATCCGGTCGAGCTCCGCCCGGATCTCCGCCTTCATCTCCGCGACCTTCGCCTCTAGGACATGCGAGCCGTCGAAGATGTCGTCATATTCGAGAAGATCCGTCTCGAAGGCCAGGATCTGCTGCATGCGCAGGGACCATTGCTGGTCCCAGGGGCGGGGAAGGCCCAAGGCCTCGTTCCAGGCGGGGAGCTGCACGGCGCGGGCGCGGGCCTTCTTCGAGAGCGTCACCGCGAGCATTTCCAGCATGATGCGGTGGACGTTGTTTTCCGGCTGCTGCTCGGTCAGCCCGAGGGAATTCACCTGCACTCCGTAGCGGAAGAGGCGCTTCTTGGGATCGTTTATGCCGTAGCGCTCGCGGGTAATCTCGTCCCAGAGCTCGGCGAAGGCGCGCAGCTTGCAGATCTCGGTGATGAAGCGCATTCCCGCATTGACGAAGAAGGAGATGCGTCCGACGACCTCCTCGAAGGTCGCGCGCGGCACGTCCGAGTCGCGCACCCTGTCGAGCACGGCCTGGGCCGTGGCGAGGGCGAAGGCCACCTCCTGCACCGGCGTCGCGCCTGCCTCCTGCAGATGATAGGAGCAGATATTCGTGGGGTTGAATTTCGGCATCTCCTTCGTGGTGAAGAGGATGGCGTCGCGGGTGAGGCGCAGCGAGGGCTCGGGCGGGAAGACATAGGTGCCGCGCGACAGATACTCCTTGATGATGTCGTTCTGCGTCGTGCCCTGCAAGCTCGCGCGCGGCGCGCCCTGCTCGTCGGCGACGGCGCAATACAGGGCGAGCAGCCACGGGGCCGTGGCGTTGATCGTCATCGAGGTGTTCATCTCCGCGAGCGGGATGTCCGCGAACAGGGCCCGCATGTCGCCGAGATGGGCGATGGAGACGCCGACCTTGCCGACCTCTCCCGCCGACAGTTCATGATCCGGATCGTAGCCCGTCTGCGTCGGCAGGTCGAAGGCGACGGAAAGGCCGGTCTGCCCCCGCGCAAGGTTGCCGCGATAGAGCCTGTTGGATTCGGCCGCCGTGGAATGGCCGGCATAGGTGCGGAATATCCAGGGGCGATCACGTGTCGTCGACAGGGGCATGAACGTTCCGCTCGGAAGAAGATGTCTGACGGCGTCATGGTGCACTGCAAAAGCGCGCTCGTCCAGCATCCGAAAGGATGATCGCGATCCCGGGTTATCCTGCGGCGGCGCCGGAAGCGGCGCCCGAGGCGGGCTGCCTGATGACGATATGCGACCAGGCGACGGCGAGATCCTCAGGCTCCTTCTGCGAGAAGCGTGCCTCGAGGCGGGCCGACTGCAGGCGGGGCAGGCTCTCGCGCAAGACGTATGTCTTCTCGTGGATCACCTCGTAGCCGGTCCCGGAAAACAGCGCGACATAGTCCGAATGGCGCATCCTGTTGGTGTAGTCCTGCGGGTTCACGCAGAGGAGCTTCCAGGCTCCGTCGCTGTAGCGCAGGAAATCGAACCGGTCGAGGTTATCATCCTTGTTCGCGCGATGATCCGTATTGTCGATGCCATGGGACATCATGCCCCCGGGCCTCAGGCCCTTCCTCGCATGGACGAGGATTTCCCGGAGGATCCCGGGCGGAATATGCTCGAACACGGTGTGGCTCACGATGGCGTCGACTTCCGGCATCTGCGTCGTCACGTCGAAGGGGGCGATGTAGACGAGACCAAGATCCGCGAGCAGGTCGTCAAGGCTCTTCCCTGTGTCCGCTTCCGCCACCAGGTCCTCGACCCTTCCGGGCGGGACGGCGAGGCCGGCGGCGATCCTTCCCGCATTGTCGCTGACGAAGTCCAGGGCGGCGAGGAGAGTATCCTTGTCCATTAGGCGGTGGACGTCCGTCAGATAGACCGTCTGCGAGCCGGCCGCGCGCAGCATCAAGGGAATGATCGGAAACCATCCCGTCCCGAGTTCGAGCACCCGCGCCCCCTCGAGCCGCAACCCGGCCTCGCGCAGGGCGGCCGCATGATCAAAACCGCCGGAAATGACGCTTTCGTGCTGGGCTCCGATGCATGGCGGGGAAACATGGCGCTTGACCGCGCGCAACTGATCCTGGAACGGCATCAACGCCTTCATCGTGTTGACGACGTAGTGGTATTGCCACATTCCGGCTCTCCCTTGCGATGCGGTGCTGCACACCATCGGGAACGCGGGAAACATGGTCCGGGTTCAACGTGGCGTGCTCAGCGATCCACGAGCACCTCCTCGACCCAGCGCGGCACGGCCTCGCTGGCGGGTCCGTAGCGGCGCTCGTCGAAGAGACGGGCATTGTCGGACGGTTCGAGATTGATCTCGCAGGTCCGCAGGCCCGCCGCCCGCGCCTCGGCGACGAAGCCCGCCGCCGGGTAGACGGAGCCGGAGGTGCCGATGGCGACGAAGAGGTCGGACAGGGAGAGGGCCTCGAAGATGCGCTCCATCTCCATCGGAATCTCGCCGAACCAGACGACATGCGGGCGCAGACCGCCGGTCGCGTCGCAGGAGGGGCAAACCGCTTCCAGGTCGAGCGGCGCCCGCCATTCGTTGACGGCGCCGCAGGACGTGCAACGGGCCTTGAGAAGCTCGCCATGCATGTGCAGCACCCGCCGCGAACCGGCGCGTTCATGCATGTCGTCGATGTTCTGGGTGCAGAGGAAGAGCTCGCCGCCGCGCTCCGGGAGGGCCGATTCGAGGCGCGCCAGGGCGAAATGGGCTGCGTTGGGGGATGCTTCGAGGAGATTGGCGCGGCGCATGTCGTAGAAGGAGAGCACCGTCTCGGGATCGCTGGCAAAGGCCTCGGGCGTCGCAAGCTTCATCGGATCGAAGCGTGACCAGATGCCGCCCTTGTCGCGAAAGGTGCCGAGGCCGCTTTCCGCCGAGATTCCGGCCCCTGTCAGGACGAATATCCGCATCCGGCTCCTCCGATTCGCCGCGCCCATTGTGCATGTAACGCGCGGGATCGGAACGGGGAGGCATCCGGAGGCCGGGAAAGCCTCCGGAGCGCGCGCCGGACTCGCCTCAGGCGACGTCCTTCTGCTTGTCCATGCGCTTGCGCACGGTCGGGTCGAGGACCGCCTTGCGCAGGCGGATGTTCTTGGGCGTGACCTCGACGAGTTCGTCGTCCTGGATCCAGGCGAGGGAGCGCTCGAGGGTCATCCGGATCGGGGGCGTGAGCCGAACAGCCTCGTCTTTCGAGGTCGAGCGGATATTGGTGAGCTTCTTGCCCTTGAGCACATTGACCTCGAGATCGTTCTCGCGATTGTGCTCGCCGATGATCATGCCCTGGTAGACCTTCCAGCCGGGCTCGATCATCATCGGCCCGCGATCCTCGAGGTTCCACAGCGCATAGGCCACGGCCTCGCCGGAATCGTTCGACATCAGCACGCCGTTGCGGCGGCCGGGAATGTCGCCCTTGTAGGGCTCGTAGGCCTTGAACAGGCGATTCATGATCGCGGTGCCGCGGGTATCCGTCAGCAATTCCGACTGGTAGCCGATCAGGCCCCGGGTCGGGGCGTGGAAGACGAGGCGCTGGCGGTTGCCGCCGGAGGGGCGCATCTCGACCATGTCGGCGCGGCGCTCGGACATCTTCTGCACGACGATGCCGGCATGCTCCTCGTCGACGTCGATGACGACTTCCTCGATCGGCTCCAGCGTCTCGCCGGTGGCCTCGTCCTTCTTGAGCACGACGCGCGGGCGCGACACGGCGAGCTCGAAGCCCTCGCGGCGCATGGTCTCGATCAGGATCGCGAGCTGCAATTCGCCGCGGCCCGAGACGAAGAACGAATCCTTGTCGGCGGATTCCTCGATCTTGAGCGTGACGTTGCCCTCGGCTTCCTTGAACAGCCGGTCGCGGATCATGCGGCTCGTGACCTTGTCGCCCTCGGTGCCCGCGAGCGGGCTGTCATTGACGATGAAGGACATGGTCACGGTCGGCGGATCGATCGGCTGGGCCGGAATCGGCTCCTCGACGGAGAGATCGCAGAACGTGTCGGCGACGGAGCCCTTCGACAGGCCGGCGATCGAGATGATGTCGCCCGGCTCGCCCAGTTCGATCGGCTGGCGCTCGATGCCGCGGAAGGCGAGGATCTTGCTGATGCGGCCCTGCTCGATCAGCTTGCCGTCATGCCCCAGCACCTTGATCGTCTGGTTCGGCCTGACCGTGCCGGACGTGATGCGGCCGGTGATGATGCGCCCGAGGAAGGGGTTGGCCTCCAGGATCGTGCCGAGCATGCGGAACGGCCCCTCGTCGACATGCGCGGGCGGAACGTGGTCGAGCACGAGGTCGAAGAGCGGCGCGAGCCCCTGGTCCTTCGGCCCCTCGGGGGCGGTAGCCATCCAGCCGTCGCGGCCCGAGCCGTAGAGGATTGGAAAGTCGAGCTGCTCGTCGGTGGCGTCGAGGGCGGCGAAAAGGTCGAAGACCTCGTTGATCACCTCGATATGGCGCTCGTCCGGGCGGTCGATCTTGTTGATCGCGACGATCGGGCGCAGCCCGATCTTCAGCGCCTTCGAGACCACGAACTTGGTCTGCGGCATCGGCCCTTCGGCGGCGTCGACAAGCACGATCGCGCCGTCCACCATGTTCAGGATGCGCTCCACCTCGCCGCCGAAATCGGCGTGGCCAGGAGTGTCGACGATGTTGATGCGCGTGTCCTTCCAGACGACGGAGGTCGCCTTGGCGAGGATGGTGATGCCGCGCTCCTTCTCGAGGTCGTTCGAATCCATGACGCGCTCGATCACGCGCTGGTTCTCGCGGAACGCGCCGGACTGGGCGAGCAATTGGTCGACGAGCGTGGTCTTGCCGTGGTCGACGTGGGCGATGATCGCGATGTTGCGCAGCTTCATGGTTCTTCCGACAATAAAAACAGCCCGGCTCGCGTCATGTTCAACGCCTAGAACGTGAACATGTCATGACGACCGGGCACATTTGAGATTTGACGCACCGCAATATAATGTTTGCGGCAAAAGCGCAAGGAAAACCCGAAATCGCGGGCCGGGTTCCCCCCCTCCGCGACAGGAGTGGCGCGGCCTCGGGCGCGGCTCAGGCCCGCAGCCGCGACAGGCCTTCCCGCGCCGTCGTGTTCGCGCCGTCCACCCCGAGCGCCCGCTCGAAGCTGAGCCGCGCCTCGGCGCGGTCTCCCGAGCGCTCGAGCGCCACGCCCCGCCAGGCCCAGGCGTCGGCGTTGAGGTTGTTCACGTTGAGCGATGCATTGAAGTCCTCGATCGCCTTCGCGTAATCCCCCGTCACGACGAGGCTCTGCCCGCGCGCCGTGTAGGGCGCGGCCACGTAGGGATTGCGGTCGATCGCGGCGTCGAAGTCGAGGATCGCCTCGCGGTGCTGGTTCATCCGCTGGTAGACGAGGCCGCGCGCATGCAGGGCCTGCGCCGATTCCGGGTTGATGCGCAGCGCGGCGTTGAGATCGTTGAGCGCCTGCCCGGTATCGCCGCGCACCCGCATCAGGTTGGCGCGGGCGAGGAGGGCGGGGACATAGTCCGGGTCGGCGGAGAGGGCGCGGTTGAAATCGGCGAGACCCTGCGCGTCATTGCCCGTCTGGCGATGGGCGAGGCCGCGATTGGTCAGGGCCGGCGCGTAGTTCCCGTCGAGCTGTATCGCCTTCGTGAAATCCTCCATCGCCTCCTTGTAGCGCCCGAGGCGGGCATAGGCGGCGCCGCGCGTGTTGTAGGCGGAGGCGTCATCGGGATTGCGGCGCACCACTTCCGTCAGCGAGGCGATGTTCGCGCCGCTGACCTCGGCGCTCTGGGCCTCGACGATGGCGACCGGCTGGGCGGGGGTCATCCGGTTGACGGTCTCGCAGGCGGCGAGGCTACCGGCGAGCGCCAGAAGCGCCACGCCCTTTGCCAGCCGGGACGCGATCCGCCGCTGTTCGACGGAAGCCGTCATGGTGAATGCGGTCATCGATACCCCTCCATCCGATCGTCGTTGGTTTCATCCGGTTCCGTCGGCGAGGCGGCGTGGCCCCCTCCGAAACGCGACGAGCGCCCGGCATTGGCTGCGGGCGCTCATCACAATAACCTGATTCGGGCTTTTTCTGGCCCGCCTGCGAACGCCGATGCCGGATCAGCGGGTCGGGCGCGGCTTGGACGGCAGAAGGCCTTCGCGCTGCATCCGCTTGCGGACGAGCTTGCGGGCGCGGCGCACGGCCTCGGCCTTCTCGCGAGCACGCTTCTCGGAGGGCTTCTCGTAATGACCGCGCAGCTTCATCTCGCGGAAAATACCTTCACGCTGCATCTTCTTCTTGAGAGCGCGGAGAGCTTGGTCGACATTGTTGTCCCGAACGAGAACCTGCACGCGAAACCTTCCTCTATCTCGTGTTTGACCGGCTCGACGAGCGCGGAAAAATCTGTTGCCGACGCGCGCCGCCATCGGCGCGCATCCAATGCGGACGCCGCAAATAGCAGATCACCGCCCGTTTGTCCACAAGCGACGACGCATCCTGTTGCGCGTTCGCATAGCGGGATCGCCGAGGAGACGCAAGCCGAAAGAGGAGACGCAAGCCGAAAGACGCGGCTGATCACGCTTCAGCGCAGATAGGTCACGTGCCCCATCTTGCGGCCCGGGCGGGCCTCGGCCTTCCCGTAGAGCGTCAGCCGCGCCTGCGGGTCCGCGAGTATCGCGGGCCAGCGCTCCACATCGTCGCCGATGAGGTTGACCATCTCGACTTCGCCAAGCCTCCGCACGTCGCCAAGCGGCCAGCCGCAGACGGCGCGAACATGCTGCTCGAACTGGGACGTCGCAGCGCCCGCATCCGTCCAGTGGCCGGAATTGTGCACGCGGGGGGCGATCTCGTTGACGAGGAGCCGCTCCCCGGTCTCGTCCCGCACCAGGAACAGCTCGACCGCGAAGACGCCGACATAGCCGAGCGCGTCGCCGATCGTGCGGGCGATGGCGCGCGCCGCGTCCTCCGTCTTTGGTCCGACCCCGGCGGGAACGCGGGTGACGTCGAGGATCTGGTCACGATGCGTGTTGGCGCAGAGGTCGTAGACGGCGAACCCGCCGTTCACGCCTCGCGCGGCGACGACCGAGACCTCGCGCTCGAAGCCCACGAAGCCCTCGAGGATCGCGGGCGCTCCGGCGATTTCCGCATAGGCCGCGGCGAGGTCGGTCTCCTCCCGGATCACGACCTGGCCCTTGCCGTCGTAACCGAAACGGCGCGTCTTCAGGACGCTCGGGCGGCCGAGCGTCTCCACGGCCGCCGCGAGCCCGTCGAGATCGTCGACCGCGCGAAACGGGGCGGTGGCGATCCCGAGATCGGCCACGAATCGCTTCTCCCGCAGGCGGTCCTGCGTGGTCGCGAGCGCGGCGGCTCCGGGCCGCAGGGGCGTCACGGCGGCGACGGCTTCCGCCGCTTCGCGCGGGACGTTCTCGAATTCGTAGGTGACGACGTCGACGCTGCGGGCGAAGGCCTCGAGCGCGCCCTGGTCCTCGAAGGAGGCGCAGGTGAAGCGCGCGGCGACTTCGAAGGCGGGGCTGTCGGGCGCGTCGTTGAAGACATGGACCTTCAGTCCCAGCCGCGCGGCGGCGACCGCGATCATGCGGCCGAGCTGGCCGCCGCCGAGAATGCCGAGGGTGGAGCCGGGCGCGATCGTCATGGGATCATCCCTCATCGACGGGATGCAGCGCGACGCTCTCGCTCTGCGCCTTCCGCCAGGCCTCGAGCCGGGCGGCGAGGGCCTCGTCGTTCAGGGCGAGGACGGCGGCGGCGAGGAGCGCCGCGTTGACCGCGCCCGCCCGGCCGATGGCGAGCGTCCCGACGGGAATGCCGGCGGGCATCTGGACAATCGAAAGCAGGCTGTCCTGTCCGGAGAGCGCCTTCGATTCGACGGGCACGCCGAAGACCGGGAGCGGCGTCATGGCCGCCGCCATTCCCGGGAGATGCGCCGCCCCGCCCGCTCCGGCGATGATCACCCGGAAGCCGGCCCCCTTCGCGCCCCGGGCGAATTCGTAGAGGCGCTCGGGAGTGCGATGCGCCGAGACGATGCGCGCTTCGTGCGCCACGCCGAGCGCCTCGAGCGTCTGCGCCGCGTGGCGCATCGTGGCCCAGTCGGACTGGCTGCCCATGATGATCGCCACGGGTGGCGTCTGATCCGGCATCGTCGAGGCTCCCGGCTCGTCATGCCCCGCATCGGGGCCCTGCTGCGAAGCACGGTCCATAGACAAGCGCGGCCCGGCGGGCAAGCCGTTTGCGCTGCTAGCGGCCGTGCAGGCGGTCGATGATGGCGTGGAGCAGGGTCATGTCGGCGAAGATCGCGTGGATATCGGCTTCGATATCGACATCGCCCTTGAGGAGCGAACTCGTCCCGAGGAAGCGCTTGCGGCGGCCCACGGCCAGGAAGAACGTGTCGCCCTCGAAGGCGGCGGCGAGCGCGCGGCGGCGGCCCGCGCCGCCGATCTCGTTGTCGATGGCGATCAGGGCCTGCATGAATCCCGGAGTGACGAAGGCCCGCGCCACGTCGTGATTGGCGCAATAGACGGCGAAGCGCCGCTCGAATTCCGTGTCCCGCATCTCGACCCGGTGCGCGGTGCGGCGCCTGCCGATGAACAGGCGCTCCATGAACGCATTGACGAAGCGTCCATGGTCCTTTGCGATCAGGATGGTGTTCGGGGCGGCGCGCGGCACGCCGATGCGGATGAGGAGACCATCGAAGACCGTGCTGGACGTGCTGTTCTTGCTTCCGCGCCGGCGCTGGACGAGGGTCGCCTGCACAAGTTCGAACCGGGTGCCCCGATGCGACCCGGCGACATGGTGCTCGACGCTCTTGCGGTTGGAGGATCCTACGAGGCGGAGCGTCTCGAAGGGCTTGACGAAGGATTCGTCCGCCCCGTTGCGGCTGTAGCGCATGTCGCCGAGGAACCGGCAGATCTCCGGCATGGCGATCTCGATGATCTCCTGCCCGAAGGCGCGCGATCGGCGGCGCACGATCTCCCAGCCGAAGCCGAAGCCCAGCACCACGGCGGTGGTGGCGATCATTGGCCCGTATTCCCCGAGGAGCATCAGGGACAGGACGATGACGGCGCCAACCGCCCCAGCGATGAGCGCGAGAAGAAGCTTCGTGGTCGCGGCCCGGCTCTCGCGCGCCTGCCGCAACTCGGCGAGCTGCGGAGCGAGGCGATCGCGGAAGACGCCCGCAAAGCCCCGCTCGATCGCCGTCCGTTCCGTGAAAGTCGTTCGCATGCCCGTCTCCGCCCCATCCTCGCGATCAGGATAGCGCCGAGGCCTTACCCCGACCTTTCCGGCTGATCGCCGTGCAGACGATCGATGATCCCGTGGAGTTGGGTCATGTCCGAGAAGATCCGGTGAATGCGGTCCTCGAGATCGCCGTCGAAGACGGAGCCGGGGGCGAGGAAGCCGCTCCGGGACAAGGCGAGATAGAAGTCGTCGCCGTCGAATGCCGCCGCGACGCGCGCGCCCTCCTCGCTGCCGCCGATCTCGTCGTCGATGGTGAGGAGCGCGCGCATGAAGGCGGGGGTGACGAAACGTCGGGCGATATCGTCGCTTTCGCAATAGACGGCGAAGCGCTCCTCGAATGCGGCGTCGTCCATCACGACTCGATGTTCGCTGCGTCTCCCGCTCGTGCTGAGGCTTTCAAGGAGCCCGTTGCCGAACCTGCCCATGTCCCGGCCGACCAGAACCGGGGAGGCCGCCGGTGCGGGAACGCTGATCCGCGCGGCGAGCCCCGAGAAGAGCGTGTAGCTCTTGCCGTCCTTGCCCGATTCCTTCTGGACGAGGCCGGCCCTGCAGAGTTCGAACTGGGTGCCGCGATGCGCGCCCGCGATATGATGCGAGAGATGGGTGCGGTTCGTCCGCGGGAGAATGCCGAGCCTGCGGAAGGGTTCGACGAAGGCGGCGTCGGGGCCCTCGGGCTCGTAGCGCAGGTCGAGAAAGGCCGTGATCTCCGGCATGACGATGTCGATCACCTGCTGGCCGAAGTCCTCCGACCGCGACGAGGACAGGATCAGGCCGCCCGCGAGGGAGAACATCAGGACAAGCGCGGCAAGGACCGCGCCAAGAAGGCCGAGGGCGATCACGAGGCCGAGGGCCGCCGCGATGGCGACGGCCGCGATGATCGAGACGTCGCGCTTCGTCTTCCTCGCCGCGATCTCGCGCTTGCGCTGGAGGGCGTCCAGCCGGGGAGCGATGCGCCCGTGATAGATCGGGGCGAAGCCGTGCTCGATTGCCCCGCGTTCGGTGAAGCCCCCAGCCATGTCATCCCCCACTCTGGATTGCCGGCGGCGGGTTCATAGCACGATCTGGCCGCGGCATCTCCCCGCGAATCCCTTTCGGATTGACAAACCAACGCCTTTTGCGTAGCAACCGCCTCACGCGCGGGTCGGCAACGGCCCGCGTCGCTGTTTGCGCACCCGTGGCGCGGCCTGTGCCGCACCTGTCGTCCCCCGCGCGGGGGAAGAGGAGGGCGCGTTCCTCGTTATTAATACGCGACCAAGAGGATACGCGGAATGTCGAAGAGAATTCAGGCGAAGTACAAGATCGATCGCCGCATGGGCCAGAACATCTGGGGCCGCCCGAAGAGCCCCGTCAACCGCCGCGAATACGGTCCGGGCCAGCACGGCCAGCGCCGCAAGGGCAAGATCTCCGATTTCGGCACCCAGCTTCGCGCCAAGCAGAAGCTGAAGGGCTATTACGGCAACATCACCGAGAAGCAGTTCCGCCGCTATTACGGCGAGGCGGTGCGCCTGCGCGGCGATTCCGGCGAGAACCTCGTCGGGCTGCTCGAGCGCCGCCTGGACGCCGTCGTCTACCGCTGCAAGTTCGCGCCGACGCCCTTCGCCGCCCGCCAGTTCGTCAACCACGGCCACATCAAGGTCAATGGCCGCCGGGTCAACATCCCGAGCTACCAGGTGAAGCCGGGCGACGTTGTCGAGGTCAAGGACAGCTCGAAGCAGCTCGTGATCGTGCTCGAATCCGTGCAGCTCGCGGAGCGCGACGTACCGGACTACATCGAGGCCGATCACTCCAAGATGGTCGCCAAGCTCAACCGCATCCCGACCCTCGCGGAAGTCCCCTACGCGGTCCAGATGGAACCGAACCTCGTGATCGAGTTCTATTCGCGCTGATCGTTCGCGCCACGCAAGTATGCAAGGGCCGCCCTCCGGGGCGGCCTTTTTCGTTCCGGAAACGCCGCCAGATGCTTTTCGCGCGGGCGCTCATGCGCATGGCGCCTTCGCGGGCTATACCTCGTCGGAAGGAACAAAGAGCAATGGCGGGAGGAGCCGGTTCATGACGATGCACGACCTCAATCTCACCGAGGAGCGGGAAACCTTCGTCACGCATCTCGAATGCGCCATGACCGGCGAGCATTACGCCGCCGACGAGATCCACAATCTCTCGCGCGTCGGACGCCCGCTTCTCGTGCGCTATGATCTCGCAGGTGTGAAGAAGGCGCTGACGAAGGAGGCGCTCGCCGCGCGCCCCGCCGATATCTGGCGCTACCGCGAACTTCTCCCGGTGCGGCGCGTGACGGATATCGTCAGCCTCGGCGAGAACCTGACCCCGATCATTCCGCTGCCGCGCCTCGCCCGCGAGGTCGGCGGGGCCGAGGTGCTGGTCAAGGACGAGGGACGGCTGCCGACGGGCTCCTTCAAGGCGCGCGGGGTCGTCATGGCGGTGTCGATGGCCAAGGCGCTCGGCATCAGGCATATCGCCATGCCGACGAACGGCAATGCGGGAGCCGCGCTCTCCGCCTACGCCACGCGCGCGGGCATCCGCACGACGATCCTCTGCCCGGAGGACACGCCGGAAGTGAACGTCTCGGAGATCGCCCTCCAGGGCGCGGATGTCTACCGGGTCAACGGGCTCATCGACGATTGCGGCAAGATCATCGGGCAGGGCAAGGAGGCGGTCGGCTGGTTCGACATGTCGACCCTCAAGGAGCCCTACCGGATCGAGGGCAAGAAGACGATGGGGCTAGAGCTCTGCGAGCAGCTCGGCTGGGACGTGCCCGACGTGATCTTCTATCCGACGGGCGGGGGCACCGGCCTGATCGGCATGTGGAAGGCCTTCGACGAGCTCGAGAAGATCGGTTTCATCGGGGCGAAGCGCCCGCGCATGGTGGCGGTGCAGGCGGAAGGCTGCGCCCCGATGGTCAAGGCCTTCGAGGAGGGCGTCGAGCATGCGGCGCGCTGGGAGAACGCGCATACGCTCGCGTCCGGCATCCGCGTCCCGCAGGCCGTGGGGGATTTCCTGATCCTGCGCGCCGTGCGCGAGAGCGGCGGCTTCGCCATGGCCGTTTCCGACGCGGCGATCGAGGCGGGTCTCGACGAGGTCGCGAAGGCCGAGGGGCTTCTGCTCTGTCCGGAGGGAGCGGCGACCTGGGCCGCCTATCGCCAGGCGCTGGCGGATGGCCGGGTCTCGAAGGACGACCGGGTGATGCTCTTCAACTGCGCCACCGGGCTGAAATACCCGCTTCCGCCGGCCGGAAAGGCGCTCGATCGCCACCAGCCCATCGATTATACGCGGTTCTGAACGGGCCGCGAGAGCGCCGCCGCCGCCATCCGCGCGGCGCGCTCGCCTTCGGCCCAGGCGCCGCCGATCGTGCCCCATTGGCGTTCCGAGGTCGCTTCGCCGGCAAAGAAGATGCGCTCAGCGACAGGCTCGCGCAGAAGCGCCCGCGCGCCGTGAGCGCCGGGCGGCGCATAGGTCCAGGCGCAGGCCGACCAGGGATCGCCGCCCCAGTCGCTCGCCGCGAGGACCTCGATGCGCGCCGCCTCCACGGCGCCGAAGCGGTCGCCGAGAAAGGAGCGGACGAAGGCGATGCGGTCCTCCTCACGGGGGAGCGCGGCGAGGACCGGTCCGCCCAGATCCGCGTAATGCAGATGGCCGCCATCGAAATTGGCGAGGAGCCCGAGATTGGCGACGCTGTCCCCGGCGAAGGCGACGGTGCGGTTCGCGCCCTCCCGGAACGGCCCGCCGGGCCAGGAAATCACGACATGCTCGTACGAAGCCGGCCGCAGCGCCCCGATGGCCGAGACAGTTTCCGGCGGAATCTCGGGAAAGAAGCGAAGACGCCCGGTCTGGAGGAGCGGGACGGGCGCCGTCACGATGGCGCAGGCCGCCTGGATCGCGCCCCGATCCGTTTCCACGACGACGCCCCTGCCGCTCCAGTCGATGCGGGTCGCGGGGGTGGCGAAGGCGATCGGAAGGTCATGCGCGAGACGCGCCACGAGCGCCCCGTAGCCGCCCTCGACGAAGCGGTCCTCGTCATCCTGCGCGGCGGCGAAATCGGCGGCGCCGAGCCGGTCGAGGCTGGCGCCGCTGTCGAAGGGGCCGTGCAGGAAGGCGATCGTCGCCGCGAAGGGATCGTCCGCCGCGAGGGCGCTCGCCGCCGGGGCGTCCGCGCCCGTGTTGGCAAGCGCGAGGATCGCATCCTCGGCCTTCTCCCAAGCATGGGCGAAAGCCTCGCGCTCGACGGCGCTCGCCTCGCGGTCCCCGATCATCAGGAGCGGCTCCTGCGGCGCGTCGAAGAGCATCAGGCCTAGCGCCTGCGCCTCGGCGATCAGGCCGTTCGCGCCGGCCGCATGCAGCCAGTGCGCCCCGATATCGACCGCCTGCCCCGCGAGGGGGATCGTATGCGCGCGTCCGCCGGCCCGTGCGCGGGCCTCGACGACGAGGGTGCGCAGGCCCGCGGCGCGGAGCCGGCGCGCGGCGGCGATGCCGGCGGCTCCCGCCCCGATGACGACGATGTCGACCTCCCGCGGGAGGTGAGGTTTCCGAAATCTAAGCATGGCCGGATTGCCTGCGGCGGGTGGCTTCGCGCTTGCGATTCGCTCGAGCGGGACACAGATTGAAGAAGGTCGGTGGAACCGGCCCGGTGCTTTCGCGTCAAGAATGTGGAGCTGCGTCTTCCCGCCTGTCGCGGGCTGCGTCACCTGCGTTGAGACCGACGGCGTTCGTATAGGCGAGAGACGGGAAACCCGCCATGATTTTTTCTGCGAGCCTCGCAGCTCTGCGCCAGGTCTTCTCCCCCGCCCTGCGGGCGATCCTGTGGCGCTCGCTCGCCCTGACTCTGGCGCTGCTCTTCTTGCTGTGGCTGGGATTGACGCAGCTTGTGCGCTGGCTGGTGCAGGAGCAGTCCTGGGGTGACACCTACGCGTTCATCGACCCCTTCGCGGTATTCCTGGCGGGGGCGGGTCTGTTTGTCGCACTGGCGTATTTCCTGCCCGCGATCTCGGCTCTGGTCGCGGGCTATTTCGTCGATGAGGCCGCGGAGATCGTCGAGCGCAGCGACTTCCCGCAGGAGCCGCCCGGGCGCGAGATGTCGCTCGGCGCGTCCCTCGTCTTCGGCCTGCGCTTCGCCCTGCTCTCGATCGCCGTAAATGTCGTCGCGCTCGCCTTCTTCTTCATCCCGATCATCAATGTGGTGATTTTCTTCGGGGCGAATTCGTACCTGTTCGGGCGCGAATATTTCGAACTCGCGGCTTTGCGCTTTCGCGAGCGCGGCGAGGCCCTCGCGCTGCGCCGGCGCTATGCGGTCACGGTCTGGATCGCGGGAATGGTGATCGCCGGGCTCGTGCTGATCCCGATCGCGAACCTGCTCACGCCGCTCTTCGCCATCGCCCTGATGGTGCACGTGCACAAGCGGCTTGCGGCGGAGCAGCGCGCACGCGCATCGGTCGAGTCGCGGTTCGTGGATATCCGCGGCCGCTGAAGCGGCGTCAGGCGGTCCCGGCGTCGCGCGTCTCGTACTGGCCGCGCTTGCGGAACCGCTTGAGATAGCTCGGGACGATCGCCTCGATTGCCGTCGGCTTGATTCCAAAGGCTTCGAACGTCCGGTTCTCGGCGATCGCCTCCCCGGAGACGACGTTATCCTTGGCCAGCATCAGGAGCTGGTCCCTGGTGAGGACAAGTTCGTCCGGCATCAGGCCGAAGCTGATCGCGTCGAGAAATTCCGTCACGCTCGCCTGCATCCGTGCAGCGCCGTCGGGCAGCGTCACGACCATCCGCCGGCGCTCCGTCAGCGTCAGCACGTAGTCGACGAGCTCCCGGAAGGTATAGATCCCCGGCCCGCCAAGCTCGTAGATCCGTCCCGTCGCCGCCTCTCCCGCCACCGTGAGCGCGATCGCCTCGGCGACGTCGCCGGCATAGACCGGCTGGAAGCGCGTATCGGCGCTCGCCAGCGGCAGGACCGGAAACATGCGCGCAAGCGCGGCGAAGCGGTTGAAGAAGGAATCACCCGGGCCGAACATGATCGACGGACGGAACACGACGGCGTCGGGGCAGGCGGCCAGCACACGCTCCTCGCCCTCGGCCTTGGTGCGGCCGTATTGCGCGGGGGCGTCGGGATCCGCGCCGATCGCGGAGACGTGGATCATCGAGGCCCCGACCTCCGCGGCCGCGCGCGCCACGGCTTCGGCTCCTTCGGTCTGGACGGAGGAGAAGGTCTGCCGGCCGCTCTCCTGGAGGATGCCGACCAGGTTGATCGCCGTCTGCGCGCCCTCCATCGCAGCGCGCACAGAATCGGGGAAGCGCAGGTTCGCCTGGACCGCGTGCACCTGCCCGACGCTCCCCATCGGCTGGAGGTGATGGGCCAGGTCCGGCCGCCGCACCGCCGCCCGCACGCGATAGCCGCGCCGCGCGAGGGTCTGCGTCACGTAGCGGCCAAGAAAGCCAGAGCCGCCGAACACGGTGACGAGATGATCCTTCTGCAGGCCTGTCGCGGTCATTGTGATCCCCTGAAACGTACCTGCCGCGTTCAATAGTCAATCGCGCGGGCCCTGTGAAGCATCGAGATCGGCTGGAGCGGCAAAGAAGTGCAAGGATCGTTGCCGAAAACCCGCGCTTCGCTTAAAGCGATGGCGATGCGCCAGGCAACACTCCTCATCACCGACGGCTGGGACGACTACCGCCTCCTCGACACCGGCGACGGGCGAAAGCTCGAGCGCTTCGGCGCGGTCACGGTCGACCGGCCCGAGCCGCAGGCGATTTGGGCGAAGTCGAATCCCTCTGCCTGGGGACAAGCCGATGCGGCATTCGAGGCCGCCGAGGATGCGGAGCAGGGGGCGTGGCGCTTCCGCAAGGGCCGCCCCGGCGACTGGCGCATGAAGGTGTCGGATCTCGACATCCTCTGCCGCGCCACCTCCTTCCGCCATGTCGGCATCTTCCCGGAGCAGATCGTGCACTGGGACTGGATGGAGAAGCGCATCCGCGACGACAGGCGGCCGCTCTCCGTCCTCAACCTGTTCGGCTATACGGGCGTCGCCAGCCTGATCTGCGCGCGGGCGGGCGCGAAGGTCACCCATGTCGATGCCTCGAAGAAGGCGATCGCCTGGACTCGCGAGAACCAGGCCGTCTCGGGACTCGAGGACAAGCCCATCCGCTGGATCTGCGACGATGCGGTGAAGTTCGTGCAGCGCGAATTGCGGCGCGGCAACACCTATGACGCCATCCTCCTCGATCCGCCCCGCTACGGGCGCGGACCAAACAACGAGGTCTGGCACCTCTTCGAGATGCTCCCCGGCCTCGTTTCCGATTGTGCAAGGCTTCTCTCGGACAAGCCGAGCTTCATGATCCTCACGGCCTACGCGGTGCGCATGTCCTTCCTGACGCTGCACGAAGTCATGCGCGATCATCTCAATGCGCGCGGCGGGACGATCGATTCGGGCGAACTCGTGGTGCGCGATCAGGCGGGCGACCGCCACCTCTCGACCTCGCTCTACGCCCGCTGGACCCCGGACGCGATCGGATGAGCGTTTCGCCTGAAGAGCGCGTGCGCGTCGTCACCAGCCTGACGAACCCGCTCGTCAAGCAGTTGCGCGGGCTGCACCAGCGCAAGGAGCGCCGCGAATCGGGGCTCTTTCTCGCCGAGGGCGCGCGCACGGTGATCGAGGCGATTGAGAACGGGCAGGCGCCCGAGATCCTCGTCTATCACCAGGACGGCCGCGACCGCGCGGTCGTCGCGCGCCTGCGCCGCGCCTGCCTCGACGCCGGGGGCGTCTGCCTGGAGACCGACGACGACGTGTTGTCGAAGATCGCCCGCAAGGACAATCCCCAGTCCGTCGTCGCCGCCTTCCGCTGGCGCGATCGGAAATTCGACGCGATCGATCCCGGGCGCGCCGCTCTCTTCGTCGCCCTCGACCGCGTGCGCGATCCGGGCAACTTGGGCACGGTCATCCGGACCGCCGACGCCGCGGGAGCGGGTGGGGTGCTGCTCATCGGCGAGACTTGCGACCCCTCCTCCGTCGAGGCCGTGCGCGCCTCGATGGGATCGATCTTCGCCGTTCCCGTCTTCGCGGGAAGCGAGGCGGAGTTCCTCGCGCTCTGCGCCCGCTGGCCAGGATCGGTGGTCGGAACGGCGCTGCCGGCCACGACGCATTACCGCCGTGCGCAGCCGGCGAAGCCGGTCCTCGTCGTCATGGGGAACGAGCAGGCGGGAATCAGCGACGCCATCGCCGCCGCCTGCACCCATCTCGTGCGCATCCCCATGGTCGGCCGGGCCGACAGCCTCAACCTCGCCATTGCGACGGCGGTGATGCTCTACGGCCTGGCGGAGCCGGAGGGGGATTCGGCGCTGGAATAATGGAAGCTTCCCTCATCCCCGCCAGAAGCGCGGCATGAAGAGGATGAGCACTGTGAACAATTCGAGCCGCCCGAGCAGCATGGCGAAGGAGAGAATCCACTTCACCGGGTCGGGGAGGCTGGAGAAATTGCCCGCAGGGCCGATGATCGGGCCGAGGCCGGGGCCGACATTCGACAGGGCGCTGACGGCGGCCGAGGCGCTCGTCAGGAAGTCGAGGTCGAAGGCCATCAGCAGGATGGTGATCGCGCCGTAGCAGATGAAGAACAGCGAGAAATAGACGACGACGGAATGGATGACGTCGTCGGGCAACTCGCGGCCGGCATAGGTGCGCGGGAAAATTCCGCGGGGGAAGAGCAGGTGCCGGAAATGGCTCTGCAGCAGCTTCGCCATCACCTCGTACCGGAAGATCTTCACGCCCCCCGTGGTCGAGCCGGTGCAGCCGCCGATGAACATCAGGCCGAAGAAGACCCCGACCGCGACATTGCCCCAGGCCCCGTAATCGGTCGAGGCGAAGCCCGTCGTCGTGACGACGGAGACGATGTTGAAGGATGCATAGCGGAAGGCGTCGGGCAGGGCGTAGTGCCCGGAAGCGGTCAGCCAGATCGTCATCGCTGTGATCACGAAGGCAAGGAAATAGAGGAGCACGCGGACCTGGCTGTTGCGCAGCGGGTCGGTCCCCCCCTGAAACAGCCGTACGTAGAGCACGAAGGGAATGGCGCCCGCGATCATGAAGAAGACGGCGATCCAGTGGATCGCCGGATTCGTCCAGTAGCCGAGCGAGCCGTCATGCGTCGAGAAGCCCGCCGTCGAGATCGTCGTCAGGGCATGGGCGATGGCGTTGAAGGCCGTCATGCCCGCGAGCCAGTAGGCGAGCATGCACATCACGGTGAAGCCGAGATAGATGGACGCGATCGCGACCGCGATCTCGCGCACGCGCGGAAGCACCTTCTCCGAACGATCGGAGGATTCTGTCCGGAAGAGCTGCATTCCGCCGACGCCGAGCGCCGGCAGGATCGCGATCGCGGTGGCGATGATGCCGATGCCGCCGAGCCATTGCAGGATCGCCCGCCATATGAGTACGCCCGGCGGCGCATCCTGCAGGCCCACGATGACGGTGGCGCCGGTCGTCGTCAGTCCCGACATCGATTCGAAAAAGGCGTTGGCGAAACTGTCGCGCAGCTGCGCGTAATCCGAGATGTAGAAGGGAATGGCTGCGAAAAGCGCCACAGAGGCCCAGGTCATCGGCGTGAGCACGAAAGCCTGCCGCAGCGTGAGACCGCCTTCCAGCGACGAACGGGCCCCCAGGATCAGGCCGATCCCGCAGGCGAAGGTGACCGCGCTCGAGATCGCGAAGGCCTTCCAGTCTTCGTTTTGGGCGACGAGATCGACAGCGACGGGGATCAGCATCGCGATCGACAGGGCGGTCAGCATGCCGCCGATGAGATACAGAATCGGCCGAAGATAGGGCGGCGACCAGGACGAGAGCGAATAGCGGTTCGCCTGGCGCTCAGCCTTGGTCACGCTTGTCTCCCGCGAGGAAAGCCTCGACCTTGCGCAGCGACTTGTAGGTGACCATGGCGATGACGCTGTCCCCCGGCTTGATGCGGGTCTCCCCGGTCGGGATGATCACGGCGCTGTCGCGCACCACCGCGCCGACGAGGAACCCGTCAGGCAGGCCGATCTCGCGGATGGGGCCGGCGACGAGTTTCGATCCCGCCTGCGCCCGCGCCTCGATCACCTCGCCGAATTCTTCCCGCAGGGTGTAGAGCGCCGAGACGGAGCGGTGGCGGACATGGCGCAGGATTGTCGAGATGGTGATCGCGTTCGGGCTGACGACCGCGTCGATCCCCAGCGACGGCATGATCGGTTCGTAGCTGGTCTTGTTGACAAGGGTGATCGCCCGCTTGCACCCCATGCGCTTGGCCAGGACGGAGGAGAAGATGTTGGTCTCGTCGTCGTTGGTCACGGCGACCACGGTTTCGGCCGAGCCGATATTCGCCTCGTCGAGGACCTCGGTGTCGAGGGCGTCGCCGTGGAGGACGACCGCCTTGTCGCCGAGTTCGCGGGAGATGTACTCCGCGCGCTCGCGGGAATGCTCGATGATCTTGAGCCGCACATAGGGCGCCTCGCGGGCGAGCATGTTGGCGAGGTTCAGGCCCACATTGCCGCCGCCGATGACGACCACGCGGCGCGCGATCCGCTCCTCGTGGCCGAAGGTCGCCATGACCCGGTCGACCCGCGACGGCTCCGTCACGACGTAGACGTCGTCGCCGCGCTCGATCCGGTCCTCGGCGCGGGGCACGAAGGCCTCGCCGTTGCGGATGACGGCCACCACGATCATGTGCGGGTCCGGCATCACGAGCGGGACCTCGCTGAGCGTACGGCCCACGAAGGCGCAGGATTGGGTGTCGCAATGGATGCCCAGCAGCTGCACGCGCCCGTCGCCGAGCGGCACCGTATCGAAGGCTCCTGGCGTGCGCAGGCGGCGCGCGATCCCGTTGGCGACCTCGACCTCCGGGGAGATCACCACGTCGATGGGAAGCTGGTCGGCGGCGTAGAGGGAGCGGGAGAGCGGGTCCAGGTAGCCATGATGGCGCACCCGCGCGATGCGGCGCGGCACGCGAAACAGCGTATAGGCCACCTGCGAGGCGACCATGTTGACCTCGTCCGAGCGCGTGACGGCGATGAGCATGTCGGCATCGCGCGCGCCGGCGCGCTCGAGCACCTCCGGATGGGAGGCATGGCCCACCATGCCGCGCACGTCGTAGGATTCATCGACGCGCCGCGCCTGTGCCGGGTCGATATCCACGACCGTGACATCCATGCCCTCGACGGCGAGATGGCGCGCGATGGTCGAGCCGACCTGGCCCGCGCCGCAAACGATGATTTTCATGAAAGGCTGAGCTTCGTTCCGCGGCGCGGCGCCTGGCCGAGCCGGTCATGTTGGCGATGCATGATCCGTGTGTCGATCATGGGCCGGATCCTCCTGGCGAGACCTCGCGTCCCGAACGCGCCCGCGCGGACGCCCGAAAAAGCCTGTTCACTCGCCGGCCCGAGGCCGGTCGTGTCCTTTACGACGTTCTGAGGATTCGCACAACGCCGCATGATGAACCCGGGGAGAGGCGCGCAAGCTGTCGCCGCTCCCCGATTCGCCTCGGAAGCCGCCGAACCGCGCGCTTACCTGCGTCCCGCGACCTCGAGAACGTCGTCGAAGGAGCGAAGACCCGTTCGCGGAGCGCAGACGAGCACCGCCATGTTCCCGGGCGCGTGCTGGTTTTTCCACATCTTCGTGTGGGCGACGGGGATCTTCTCCCAAGGGAAGACCTCGGACATGCAGGGGTCGATCCGGCGGTCGATGACGAACTGGTTGGCCGCCGCGGCCTGCTTGAGATGCGCAAAATGCGATCCCTGTATCCGCTTCTGGCGCATCCACACGTACCGCGCGTCGAAGGTGATGTTGAAGCCCGTCGTGCCGGCGCAGAAGACGATCATGCCGCCGCGCTTCGCCACGAGGGACGAGACGGGAAATGTCTGTTCCCCCGGATGCTCGAAGACGATGTCGACATCCTTCTTCCCGGTGATGTCCCAGATCGCCTTGCCGAACTTGCGCGCCTCCTTCGTCCAGGCGGCGTATTCCTCGGAATTGACCTTCGGGAGCTGTCCCCAGCAGTCGAAATCCTTGCGGTTGATCACGGCCTTCGCGCCGAGCCCGAGCACATAGTCGCGCTTGGTCTCGTCGGAGATCACGCCGATCGCGTTGGCGCCCGAGGCGGCGCAAAGCTGCACGCCGAAGACTCCGAGCCCTCCCGAAGCGCCCCAGACGAGGACGTTGTCGCCCGGCTTGAGGGTGTGCGGCGCGTGGCCGAAGAGCATGCGGTAGGCGGTGGCGAGCGTGAGCGTATAGCAGGCGGCCTCTTCCCAGGTCAGATGGCGCGGCCGCTCCATGAGCTGGCGCGACTGCACCCGGCAGAACTGGGCGAAGGAGCCGTCGGGCGTCTCGTAGCCCCAGATGCGCTGCGAGGGCGAGAACATCGGGTCTCCGCCATTGCATTCCTCGTCATCGCCGTCATCCTGGTTGCAGTGGATGACCACCTCGTCGCCGACCTTCCAGCGCTTCACCTTCGCGCCGACCGCCCAGACGATGCCCGACGCGTCCGAGCCGGCGACGTGGAAGTCGTGCTTGTGGACGTCATGCGGCGAGATCGGCTGGCCGAGCCCGGCCCAGATGCCGTTGTAATTCACGCCTGCGGCCATGACGAGGACAAGGACCTCGTCGTCGCCGATAGTCCAGGTGGGGACAACTTCGAGCTGCATCGAATCCTCGGGCGGCCCGTGGCGCTCGCGCCGGATCGCCCAGGCGTACATCTTCTCGGGAACATGTCCGAGTGGGGGTATCTCGCCCAGTTCGTAGAGATCCTTCGTCTGATTAGCCGCCATCGCAATCGCCGTCATGTCTGATCCCTCGCCGGATTACCGCCCCATGGTGGTGACTCTACCTCACCGACGCTGCGGTGCAACATGAACCTTGGGAGGGTTCAGTACCCTCTCCACAGGCCCGGCGTGGCGATTTCCAGGAGGTGGCCGTCCGGGTCGCGGAAATAGAGGCTCACCCCGCCGCGCGGCCACTCGGTGCGGCCCTCGATGGCGATTCCGGCCTTGCCGAGGTGGTTCTCCCATTCCCGCAGGGCGCCCTTTGCGATCGAGAAGGCGACATGGTGGGGGCCGCGGCCGTCATGGGGCGGGATCGTTCCCATGGGGGTCTCGATCGGGTGGAGCGACTGGCCCTCGACGAAGAGGAGGAGAGTGCCGTTCCCTCCCACGTCGAAGGCGCGCATGCGCTGGTCCTCGTGGATGCAGGCCAGTCCCATCGGCCCGGCGTAGAAGGCGGCGGCGCGTTCCAGATCGGTCACGTACAGCACGGTTTCGAGGACACGGTCGAGGCGCGGCATGGGGTTGCTCCGGATGGTTCGACGACAACGCCGGACGCCGCCCCTTGTTTCGCGGGCCAAGCCGGGCGAAACCGGCTTGCGAGGCTCGCAATTCGCGCGCCGAAACCCTAAAGTCCCTGTCTCTAAGCAAACATCCCGGAAAGCTTTCTGTCCATGTCCGCTGCACCGCGCCCCATCGGTAAGGGCGATCGCCTGATCCTCGTCGACGGCTCGTCCTTCGTGTTCCGCGCCTTCTTCCAGTCGATGAACCAGGACGCGAAGTACAATTACCGTTCGGACGGTCTCCCGACGGGAGCGCTGCGGATGTTCTGCGTCAAGCTCCTGCAATTCATCCGGGAGGGTGCGGCCGGGATAAAGCCGACGCATCTCGCCATCGTGCTCGACAAGTCGGAAGGCTCGTTTCGCCGCGAGATCTACCCGGAATACAAGGGGCATCGTCCCGACGCGCCCGAGGACCTGAAGCGGCAGATGCCGCTGATGCGCGACGCCGTGCGCGCCTTCGGCCTCGTCCCCGTGGAGCTGGAGCGCTACGAGGCCGACGATCTCATCGCCGCCTATGCCCGTGACGCGGCGGAAAAGGGGGCGGAGGTTCTGATCGTCTCCGCCGACAAGGACCTGATGCAGCTCGTCGGCCCCCGTATCCGCTTCTTCGATTTCGAATCGGGCATCAAGGGCAAGCCGGGCTACCGGCCCGAGCGCGACCTCGACGAGGCGGGCGTCGTCGAGCGCTGGGGCGTCCCGCCTTCGATGATCCCCGATGTCCTCGCCCTGACCGGCGACACGTCCGACAATGTCCCGGGCGTCCCCGGCATCGGCCCGAAGACGGCGGTGCAGCTTCTCGAGCAATTCGGGGATCTCGAGACGCTTCTCGCGCGCGCCGGCGAGATCAAGCAGCCCAAGCGCCGGGAGACGCTGATCGAGAACGCGGACAAGGCGCGGCTCTCGAGGCAGCTCGTCCTCCTCGACGACAAGGCGCCGGTCCCCGTTCCCCTCGACGAACTGACCCTGAACGATCTCGACCCGCGCCGCCTGATCGCCTTTTTCAAGGCAATGGAGTTCACCACCGTGACCAAGCGGGTCGCCACGGATTACGGGATCGACATCAACGAGGTCGAACCCGATCCGGCTCTGGCGCGCGGGGCGGGGGAGGGCGGCGACGCGCCGCCGGCCGAGGGTTCGCAGACGGCTTCGGGCGCGGATATGGGGCGGCAGGCGGAAAGCCTCGCGACGCCCGAGCGCCTCGTGGCGCAGCGCATGCGCGAGGCCCAGGCCACGAAGATCGACCGCGACGCCTATGAATGCATCCGCGATCTCCCCGCGCTGGAGGCTTTCGCCTCCGCGGCCCGCGAGGAGGGAATCGTCGCCGTCGACACCGAGACCAACGCCCTCGATGCGGTCAGGGCCGATCTCGTCGGCATCTCGCTGGCACTTCCTTCCGGGCGGGCCTGCTACATTCCGCTCCAGCATCGCTCGGGCGCGGATCTCTTCGATTCAGGGCTGGTCGAGGGCCAGATCCCGCTCCGCGAGGCGCTGGCGGCGCTCAAGCCGCTGCTGCAGGATCCCGGCGTCCTCAAGATCGGGCACAACTTCAAATATGACTGGCTCGTCCTGGTCCGCTACGGCATCGACGTCGCCCCCGTCGACGACACGATGCTGATGTCCTACGTGCTCGATGCCGGCCGCGCCAATCACGGCATGGACGATCTCTCCGACCGGCATCTCGGCCACGCCACCATCAAGTTCGGCGAAGTTGCCGGATCGGGGAGGAACGCCGTCAGTTTCGACCTCGTGCCCCTCGACAAGGCCACCGCCTACGCCGCCGAGGATGCCGACGTCACCATGCGGCTTTGGCGCGTGCTGCAGCCGCGGCTCGCCGCCGAGCGCAAGATGGCCGTCTACGAGACCCTGGAACGCCCGCTCGTCCCGGTGATCGCGCGGATGGAGCAGCGCGGCATCCTTGTGGAACGCCAAATACTGAGCCGGCTATCGTCCGACTTCGCACAGACCCTGGCTCGTCTTGAGGAGGAGATCCAGGAGGATGCGGGCGAGCGCTTCGCAGTCTCCAGCCCAAGGCAGATCGGGGAAATCCTCTTCGGAAAGCTCGGTCTTCCCGGTGCGAAGAAGACGCCCTCCGGACAATGGGCGACGCCTGCCTCGCTGCTGGAGGAGCTTGCCGAGGCCGGGCATCCCTTGCCGGCTAAAATTCTTGAATGGCGGCAGCTTGCGAAGCTGAAGTCGACCTATACCGACGCGCTACCGCAATATATGGACGATGCGGGACGGGTGCATACCTGCTTTTCGCTGGCGGCCACGACCACGGGGCGGCTCTCGTCATCCGAGCCGAACATCCAGAACATTCCGATCCGCACGGAAATCGGCCGCAAGATCCGTTCCGCCTTCGTCGCGGAGCGCGGGCATCGCATCATCTCGGCGGATTACAGCCAGATCGAGCTGCGCATCCTCGCGCATATTGCGGAAATTCCGCAGCTGCGCAGGGCCTTTGCGGAAGGAATCGACATTCACGCGGCGACAGCGTCGGAAATGTTCGGCGTGCCGCTCTCCGAAATGACCTCCGAATACCGCAGGCGCGCCAAGACGATCAATTTCGGCATCATCTACGGCATCTCCGCCTTCGGCCTCGCCAACAGGCTCGGGATCGGGCGGGAGGAGGCGGGGGCCTATATCAAGCAGTATTTCGAGCGCTTCCCCGGCATCCGCGACTACATGGAGGCGACGAAGGCCTTCTGCCGCGAGAACGGCTACGTCTCGACCATCTACGGCCGCGCCTGCCACTATCCGGCCATCCGCTCCGGCAACGCGCAGGAGCGGATGGCGGTCGAGCGGCAGGCAATCAACGCGCCGATCCAGGGATCGGCGGCGGACATCATCCGCCGCGCCATGACCCGGATGGAAAGCGCCCTCGCGGAGGCGAAGCTCTCGGCGCGGATGCTGCTTCAGGTCCATGACGAACTGGTCTTCGAGGCTCCCGAGGACGAGGTCGAGGCGACCCTGCCGGTGGTCACGCGAATCATGGAGGAGGCGCCCGGCCCCGCGCTGACGCTCGCCGTGCCGCTCAAGGTGGAGGCGCGCGCCGCCGCGAACTGGGACGAGGCGCATTGAGCGCCCACCGAGCCTACTGGACCGAGGGGAGCGTCTTCAGGAAACCGGCGAAGCGCATCAGCCCCTCGGGCCATGGCCCGAAGCCGGATTGCGTGTCGATATGGCCCGATTCGCCGGCGTCGACGAGGGTCGAGCCCCAGGACCGCGCGAAGTCCCCGGCGCGCCCATAGTCGCAATGCGGGTCGTTGCGGCTCGCCACGAGCAGGCTCGGGAAGGGCAGCGAGACGCGGGGGATGCGGGGAAAGGCGCGCATGCCTTCGGGAAGCCCCTCATCCTCGACATCGGGAGCGGCCACAAGAAAAGCTCCGGCGACGCGGCGAAACGCCTCCGGCGCGCCCTCCGCCACCGCCTCCGCGACGGTGAGCGCGCCGAGGCCGTGCCCGACGAGGACCGCCGGACGCCCCCCCTCGTTCGTGACTGCGAGAAGCCGGCGCGCCCATTCCTGCAAATCCGCGGCGTTCCAGTCCTGCTGCGAGATGATGCGCGCGCTTGAAAGCTGGCGTTCCCAGCGGGTGAGCCAGAGCTCCTCGTCCGGGCCGCCGAGGCTCGGAAGGATCAGGATGTCGCAATCGGAAGTACGCATGTTCGAAGAGGTTCTCGCAAGGCGTGGCTGATGCGGCGGAGAATAACTCAGCGCGAGAGGGCGGCGCGCATGAGGGCGAAGGCGTCCTCGCTCGACCAATGGGCCGGGCCCTTGAGGACCGCCATCTCGCAATTGTTCGGGCCGAAGAGGATCGTCGTGGGCAGCCCGACCACATGTCCGGAGCGCTGGAGCACCTGGAGCAGCTTGCCGTCGTTCTCCGCGTAGTAGCGCAAATCGTCGATGTCGTGCTCGGCGAGCCATTCCCGCGGACGGTCGAGATTGCGCGTGTCGATATTGACCGCGACGACCTCGAAGCTCTCGTCTCCCAGTTCGGCCTGGAGCTGGTCAAGGGCGGGCATCTCCTCGCGGCACGGTGCGCACCAGGTGGCCCAGAGATTGAGGAGCACGGTCTTGCCGGCGAAATCCTCGAGCGTGAGCGCTTCGCCATCCGGACCCGTGAAGGCGATCTCCGGAGCGGCCTTGGGAGCGCGGTGAACGCTCAGGGCCGCGAGTTCGCCCCGGGCCAGCGGCGCGATCTGCTCCATCACGCCCTGCGAGGCCACGCATTCCTGCGCGACAGCTTCGGTGTTGCGGGAAACGAGCGCGAAAGCTAGGAGTGCTGCGGCGGCGAGCGGCAGCGCGATCATCGCGATCCTGCGCGATGGCTTCCTACCCGAGGGAGCCTTGTCGTTTGTCGTCGTCATGAACCCGTCAAACCCCAGGGGGCCAGTGTGAGCAATCGGATGTGGGGCGGCCGTTTCGAGAGCGGACCCGCCGAGATCATGGAGGAGATCAACGCCTCCATCGACTTCGACAAGCGCCTGGCGACCCAGGACATCAGAGGCTCGCTCGCCCATGCCGCGATGCTGGCCGAGACCGGCATCCTAACCCAGTCCGATGTGGAGGCTATTTCCGGCGGACTCAAGGCCGTTCTGGCTGAAATCGAGGGAGGAACCTTCACATTTTCGCGCGCGCTCGAGGACATTCACATGAATGTCGAGTCGCGCCTGAAAGATCTCATCGGTCCCGTCGCCGGCCGTCTCCACACGGGACGCTCGCGCAACGACCAGGTCGCGACAGACATGAAGCTCTGGGTCCGCGACTCGATCGACGGGCTCGACGCGCAGCTTCGCGACCTGCAAGGCGCCCTCGCGGAGAAGGCCGAGACCTTCGCCGGCGCGGTGATGCCGGGCTTCACGCATCTGCAATCGGCCCAGCCGGTGACCTTCGGCCACCATCTGCTCGCCTATGTCGAAATGATCGCCCGCGATCGCGGCCGGCTCGCGGATGCGCGAAAGCGCCTCAACGAATCACCGCTGGGCGCGGCGGCGCTCGCCGGCACGTCGTTCCCGATCGATCGAGACATGACCGCCAGGGCGCTGGGCTTCGACCGGCCGACCGCGAATTCGCTCGATTCCGTCGCGGATCGCGATTTCGCGCTGGAGACGCTCTCCGCGGCATCGATCTGCGCCATGCACCTCTCGCGCTTCGCCGAGGAAATCACCCTCTGGATGACGCCGCAATTCGCCTTCGTGAAGCTCTCCGACAAGTTCACGACCGGCTCCTCGATCATGCCCCAGAAGCAGAACCCGGACGCCGCAGAACTGGTGCGCGGCAAGACCGGGCGCATCTTCTCCGCGCTGCAGGGGCTCCTCGTCGTCATGAAGGGCCTGCCGCTGACCTATTCCAAGGACATGCAGGAGGACAAGGAAGGCACCTTCGACGCGCTGCAATCGCTCTCGCTTTGCATCGCCGCCATGGCAGGGATGGTGCGGGACATGGAGCCCCAGACGAAGACGATGAAGCGCTGGGCCGGGGCCGGGTTCTCCACTGCGACCGATCTCGCGGACTGGCTGGTGCGCGTGCTCGAAATGCCGTTCCGCGACGCCCATCATGTCACGGGCCGTCTCGTGGCGCTCGCCGCCTCGCGCAATGTCGGGCTCGAGAAGCTGACCCTCGCCGACATGCAGGAGGTCGAGCCGCGCATTACGCAGGACATCTTTGCGGTGCTGGGCGTCGAACGCTCGGTCAGGAGCCGCGTCAGCTATGGCGGCACGGCTCCCGCCAATGTGCGCAAGCAGGCGAAGCGCTGGCTCGCGCGGCTCGCGAAGGAAGCAGGCGGCTGAAAATACGGGTCGGCGCGGCCCTATTCGGCCGCGTCGCGCCCGCCGGCGCCGAAGCGGTTCTCAATATACTCGACGACGAGCTTCTTGAAATCCTCGGCGATGGTCGGCCCGCGCAGGGTCATCGCCTTCTTCCCGTCGATGAAGACGGGAGCCGCGGGCGATTCGCCCGTGCCCGGAAGCGAAATGCCGATATCGGCATGCTTCGATTCCCCCGGACCGTTGACGATGCAGCCCATGACGGCGACGTTGAGGATCTCGACGCCCGGATGCGTCGAGCGCCAGCCCGGCATGGAGGCGCTGATCCAGTCCTGGATGTCGCGGGCGAGTTCCTGGAAGACGGTCGAGGTCGTGCGCCCGCAGCCGGGACAGGCGGCGACGAGGGGGACGAAGGTGCGAAAGCCCATCGTCTGCAGCAATTCCTGCGCGGCCTTGACCTCGAGCGTGCGATCCCCGCCGGGCTCCGGCGTCAGCGAGAAGCGGATCGTGTCGCCGATCCCTTCCTGAAGCAGGATGCCCAGCGCCGCCGAGGAGGCGACGATGCCCTTCGACCCCATCCCCGCCTCCGTGAGGCCGAGATGGATCGCGTAGTCCGAGCGGCGCGCGACTTCGCGGTAGATGGCGATCAGGTCCTGCACGCCCGAGACCTTCGCCGAGAGGATGATCCGGTCGCGGGGCAGGCCGATCTCCTCCGCGCGCTCCGCCGAGAGGAGGGCGGACTGCACCATGGCCTCGCGGGTGATGGCGCGGGCATCGAGCGGCGCCGCGCTCCTCGCGTTCTCGTCCATGAGATGCGTCAGCAATTCCTGGTCGAGGGAGCCCCAGTTCGCCCCGATGCGCACGGCCTTGTCGTTGCGGATTGCCTGCTCGACGATCATCCCGAACTGCCGGTCCTTCTTGTCCTTGAAGCCGACATTGCCCGGGTTGATCCGGTATTTCGCGAGCGCCTCGGCGCAGGCGGGATGGTTCGCCAGCAGCTGGTGGCCGATATAGTGGAAGTCGCCGACGAGGGGGACGCCGATGCCGAGGCGGTCGAGCCGCTCGCGGATCTTCGGGACGGCGGCGGCTGCCTCGTCCCGATCCACGGTGATGCGGACGATCTCGGAACCCGCAAGCGCGAGCGCCGCGACCTGCGCGACCGTGGCGTCGACATCCGCCGTGTCGGTGTTCGTCATCGACTGCACGACGATCGGCGCGCCCCCGCCAACGATCACGTCGCCGACCCGCACGCCCACGCTGCGATGACGGGGCGCCGGTCCGGCGTGAGAGGCGTCGACGGTGCTCATTCGGGCTGATCCTGATGGTCGGGAAACACCGCCGTAAACTGATGCGCGACCGCCGCCGCGTCAAGGAGCGGCGGACGCGATCATTCGCGCGGGCGCGCGGGATTATCCATAACGTTTCTTTAACCCTCGCCGCGCTCCCGGCAATGGCCGCAGATGCCGGAAATCTCGAGGACCTGGCTGCGCGGCGAGAAGTTCTCCCCCGTCAGCATTGCCCCGAGCGCGTCGGACAGGGGCCGCGACGACATCTCGTCGACGCCGCCGCAGGTTTCGCAGATCAGGAAGGCGACGAGGTCATGGGGGGCGTGATCATGGGGGCAGGCGACGAAGGCGTTGCAGCTTGCGAGCCGGTGCGCGAGCCCCTGCTCCATGAGGAAGTCGAGGGCGCGGTATATGGTGATCGGGGCGAGCGTCTTGCGGTCGCCGGCGCTGAGCCGGTCGATCAGGTCGTAGGCGCCGAGGGGACGGTGGGTCTGGTACAGCGCTTCGAGCACCTCGCGCCGGATCGGCGTGAGCCGCGCCCCGCGCGCGTCGCAGACCGCCTTCGCCCGCGCCAGAGCCTCGGCGGCCTGCTGCACCCGGTCGACCGCGTGGCGGCACGAGCCGTTCCCGTGGTCATGTCTGTGATCATGGGCGTGATCATGGACGTGATGATGATGCGTTCCGTCGGCGGCCCCTGCCAAGGCGTTCTCCTCCGTTTGCGGCGTCGCCCCTTCTAGCATCGCCGGAGCGTCTTTCACAGCCTTGCAAATCGCCGCGCCTTCATCGCCTTCGCGCTTGCCTTGGGGGGGAGTTTCTGTCATAGACCCGGCCTCAACCGTTCCGCCCGGCTCAAAAGGGCTGCCGTGGCGGAGCGAATTGCTCATACAGCAAGCATTCGATGCGTGACTTGCCGGGGCCCGGCTCCGGAGAGGCGCGCGTTTCAGGAGAAGAGAGCGAAATGCCCAAGTTGAAGACGAAATCGGGCGCCAAGAAGCGCTTCAAGATCTCCGGCACCGGCAAGGTCATCCGCACCAAGGCCGGCAAGCAGCACGGCATGATCAAGCGGACGAACTCGCAGATCCGCAACCAGCGCGGAACCACCGTGATGTTCGAGGGCGAAGCGAAGAACGTGAAGAAGTTCTTCCTGCCCAATTCCCGCTAATCGCCAGACCGTAACGGAGATCCATCATGGCCCGTGTCAAACGCGGCGTGACCGCACACGCCAAGCACAAGAAAGTCCTCAAGGCCGCAAAGGGCTTCTATGGACGTCGCAAGAACACGATCCGCACGGCGAAGGCCGCCGTCGATCGCGCGATGCAGTACGCCTATCGCGACCGCAAGAACAAGAAGCGCACCTTCCGCGCTCTCTGGATCCAGCGCCTCAACGCCGCCGTCCGCGAGCACGGCCTGACCTATTCGCGATTTATCGACGGCCTCAACAAGGCTGGGATCACCGTCGATCGCAAGGTTCTGTCCGATCTCGCCATCCACGAGCCGGCGGCTTTCACCGCCCTCGTCGAGCAGGCGAAGGCCGCGCTTCCTGCCCAGGCCGAGCAGCAGGCCGCCTGAGGCGACAGACGGTATCCGGGCGCGCGTGATCGCGCGCGCCCGCCCAGCCCTGTGAGGCCATTCCGCCGCGGCGTCGATTTTTCGGCGCCTGTTCGCTTTGCGGCGTGGTTTCGGGCTTGACGGTCCCCACGCGGCGCGGTTGATCTCCCGGCGCATATCCAGAGGGACCGATGAACGATCTCAGCCAACCCGACCTCGCGCAGCTCGAGCGCGACCTTCTCATCCGGATCGACGACGCCTCGGACGAGGCGGCGCTCGAGAGCGTGCGCGTCTCCGCCCTCGGCAAGAAGGGGGCGGTCTCCGAACTGCTCAAGTCCCTCGGCGGCATGACGCCTGAGGAGCGCAAGGCGATGGGCCCCGTCATCAACGGCCTGCGCGACACGGTGCAGACCGCGATAGGGCTCCGGCGCGAGAAGCTCGCCGCCGCCGCCCTCGAGGCGCGTCTGGCGTCCGAACGGGTCGATGTCAGCCTTCCGGTGCGGGAGGCGCCGGAACTGCGCGGGCGCATCCATCCGATCAGCCAGGTCATCGACGAGCTGACGGCGATCTTCGCCGATATGGGCTTTTCCGTCGCGGAGGGGCCGGATATCGAGACGGATTATCTCAACTTCACCGCGCTGAACTTCCCCGTGGGCCATCCCGCTCGCGAGATGCACGACACCTTCTTCATGCAGCCCGACGCGAAGGGCGAGCGCAAGGTCCTGCGCACGCATACGAGCCCGGTCCAGATCCGCACCATGACGGCGCAGAAGCCGCCGATCCGCGTGATCATCCCGGGCCGCACCTATCGCCATGATTCGGACCAGACCCACACCCCGATGTTCCATCAGGTCGAGGGGCTGGTGATCGACAAGTCGGCCAATATCGCCAACATGAAGTGGGTGCTGGAGGAGTTCTGCAAGGCGTTCTTCGAGGTCGACAGCGTCAGGATGCGCTTCCGCCCCTCCTTCTTTCCCTTCACCGAGCCCTCGGCGGAGGTGGATATCCAGTGCTCGCGCAAGGGCGGCGAGATCCGCTTCGGCGAGGGGACCGACTGGCTCGAGATCCTCGGCTGCGGCATGGTGCACCCGAACGTGCTGCGCAATTGCGGCCTCGACCCGGACGAGTACCAGGGCTTCGCCTGGGGCATGGGGATCGACCGCATCGCCATGCTGAAATACGGCATGCCCGACCTGCGCCCCTTCTTCGACGCGGATGTCCGCTGGCTGCAGCATTACGGCTTCCGACCGCTCGACCTCCCGAGCCTGGCGGGTGGTTTGTCATCGTGAGCAAGTATCCGCATACGCGGGATCCGATCGACAACCCGCCGACGGCTGCCGCAAGCGAGCCTTCCTCCCTCCCCCCGCTTGCGGCGGGGAGGGCCGGGGTGGGGGGGCGTGAAGGAAGAGGCGAGCGGTCGATCGAAGAGCGCGCGGGATCAACGCAAGCAGCCGATTCTAAGTGCGTCCCGTCTCCATCAGCGCCCCCCACCCCTAGCCCCTCCCCGCTGCAAGCGGGGGGATGGGAATCGCGGAGCGTTAAGCGCCGGGATCATCTGGCGAGGGTGAGTTCGCACGGCTGGCGCGTCCTGCGCTTCTGGAACGGCCAGATCCACTACGAGCGCGAGAGCGTTCTCGCCACCATCCATGCCGCCTGCTCGGAACTCTGCGGAGAACTCCAATGAAATTCACCATCTCCTGGCTCAAGGAGCATCTCGACACCTCGGCGGGCCTCGACGAGATCGTCGAGACGCTCAACCGGATCGGGCTCGAGGTCGAGAATGTCGAGGACAAGGCGGCGGCGCTGGCGCCCTATCGCATCGCCCGCGTCATCGAGGCCGTGCAGCATCCCAATGCCGACAGGTTGCGCGTCTGCAAGGTCGATACGGGCTCCGGCGATCCCGTCCAGGTGGTCTGCGGCGCGCCCAACGCCCGCACCGGGATGATGAGCGTCTTCGCGCCTCCGGGCACCTATATCCCGGGCAAGGACCTGACGCTCGGCGTCGGCGTGATCCGGGGCGTCGAGAGCGCGGGGATGCTCTGCTCGGCGGCCGAGCTCGAATTGTCCGAGGATCATGACGGCATCATCGACCTTCCCGCCGACGCGCCCCTGGGCGAAGCCTACGCGGCCTATGCGCGGCTCGACGATCCCGTCATCGAGATCAACCTGACGCCGAATCGTCCCGATTGCACCTCGATCCACGGGATTGCCCGCGATCTCGCGGCAGCCGGGCTGGGGACGCTGAGGCAGGACAAGGCGATCCAGGTGCGCGGCGCCTTCCCCGCGCCGGTCTCCGTCACGATCGACCTGGCCGGACACGAGTATCTCTGCCCGGCCTTCGCGCTGCGCCTCGTGCGCGGGGTCAGGAACGGCCCGAGCCCGGACTGGATGCAGCGCCGTCTGCGCGCCATCGGCCTGCGCCCGATCAACGCGCTCGTCGACATCACCAACTATGTCACCTTCGATCGCGGACGCCCGCTTCACGTCTTCGACGCGAACAAGGTGAAGGGCGACCTCGTGGTGCGCCGGGCGAAGAACGGCGAGGAACTGCTCGCCCTCGACGGGCGGACCTATGCACTCGACGAGGGCATGGTCGTCATCGCCGACGAGAACGGCCCGGAATCGCTCGCCGGCATCATGGGCGGGGAGCATTCCGGCTGCGACGAGACGACGACGGACGTGCTCGTCGAATCGGCCCTCTGGGACCCGCTCAATACGGCGCAGACCGGACGAAAGCTCGGCATCATCACGGATGCGCGCTACCGTTTCGAGCGTGGCGTCGATCCGAACTACACGATGCCGGGGCTCGATCTCGCGGCGCACCTGATCACCGAGATCTGCGGTGGCGAGATCTCGAAATCGCTGCTCGCCGGCGCGATTCCCGATCCGAGCCGCATCATCGAGTTCCCCTGGAGCGAGACGGAGCGCCTGTCGGGTCTCGACCTGCCGCGGGCCGAAGCCCGCACGATCCTCGAGCAACTCGGCTTCCACGCCTCCGGCTCCGGGGAGGTGGTCAAGGTCCTGCCGCCGTCCTGGCGTCCGGACATCGAGGGCAAGGCCGATCTCGTCGAGGAGATCGTGCGTATCGCCGGGCTCGACCGGATCGAGTCGGATCCGCTGCCGCGGATCGAGGCGAGCGTCGTCAAGCCGCTCCTGACCCTTCTCCAGCGCCGCACGCGCACCGCCAAGCGGGCGCTGGCGGCGCGGGGCATGATGGAAGCGGTGACGTGGTCCTTCATCGCGAAGGAGGAGGCGAAGGCCTTCGGCGGCGGAGCGAAGATGCTCGCGCTGGCCAATCCCATCGCCACGGATCTCTCGGACATGCGCCCGAGCCTGCTCCCGGGCCTGCTCAAGGGCGCCCAGCGCAACGCCGATCGCGGTTTCGGCGATGTCGCCCTTTTCGAGGTCGGCCAGTGCTTCGCCAGCGACGAACCCGAGGGCCAGATGATGCGGGCCGCCGGAATCCGGCGCGGGACGGCGCGGATGGAGGGCGTTGGCCGTCACTGGGACGGGGGCGCGCGCCAGGTCGATGTCTTCGACGCAAAGGCCGATGCCCTCGCGCTTCTGGGGGCTCTGGGTGTCGCGGTCGGCGGGCTCCAGGTCGTCCCCGGCGGCCCCGGCTACATGCATCCCGGTCGTTCGGGAACGCTCCAGTTCGGCCCCAAAAACGTGGTTGGCCATTTCGGCGAGCTGCATCCGGCGGCGCTGAAGGCGCTCGACGTGAAGGGGCCGGTCGTCGCCTTCGAGGTCACGCTTGACGCGCTGCCCGCACCGAAGGCCAAGCCGACGAAGATGAAGCCGAAGCTCGCGCTCTCGGATTTCCAGCCGCTCACCCGCGATTTCGCCTTCGTTGTCGAGTCCGGCGTCGCCGCCGGGGACATCCTCAAGGCGGCGCAAGGCGCCGACCGCGCGCTGATCAGCGACGTGCAGGTCTTCGACGTCTATGAGGGCGAACATGTCGGGGCGGGCCGGAAATCGGTCGCGGTCGCCGTGACGCTGCAGCCAATGCAGAAGACGCTGACCGACGCGGAAATCGACGCGATCTCGCACAAGATCGTTGCCGAGGTGGGACGCAAGACGGGGGCGACGCTCCGCGGCTGAGCGCGCGGCGGGGCTTGCCTGCAAGCAATCGGTTCGGCGAGTTTCGCCTCATCGAATCGATTGACAGAAGCCCTCCGCCCGCTTAAGACGCGCCATCCCTTCCGCGGACCTGTCCGCGACCCGGTCAGGGGCTGTAGCTCAGTTGGGAGAGCGCTGCAATCGCACTGCAGAGGTCAGGGGTTCGAATCCCCTCAGCTCCACCACTATCCTGTTGAAACATAACGATTTTTTTTATTCTATCAGGCGCCGCGAATTAATTGCTGCGCATGTCGTATCGGCGCCAGGTCTGAGAAAAAAGAAAACGTTGCGCTGTATAGGCGGTCAGGAGGTCTCTGATCGTGGACCCTCATCGTTTCGCCATCGCCCTCGAAGTCGCGCTCATCTAGCCTTGTCGAGCTTGGACGCTCGACGGTTCGGGAGCACGATTTGCAGGCGGGGAGTTCCCTCTACGTCGTGGCCGATTTCCGCTTCCAGCTTTTGCTGACACATCTTGCCGACAATTTCACGGGGACTCCGATGGCTCCGGGAGCCGACGCTCTAGAGAGGTTGGAGCCTGCAGGGGGTTAAGCGAAGTAATCTCCGCGAGCTCGCGCGCCCGCACCCGCGTAGTGAAGCATCGCCGCAGGCGCTGCATCTTGTCCCAGTACCACGCGAAGTAGGAGGACCATTCGCTTCGATCCATAGGATCGACGCCGCGCCTGTAGAAGCCGATCTCCCAGGCCTTCGCCTCGTCCAGCCGGTTCCATTTCACCCCGTCGCCCAGCTCTGCGTCGATTGCGACCTGATCCAGAAGAAAGCGGTCGAAAGTGATTTTCTCCGGATCGATCGCGCAGACGAGGTTAGCCCCGATCCATTGGTCCGGGTCAGATGGGTGACTGCCCAAAACCTACTTATCACAAGAGCATCGTCGCTGTTGCCGAAGAGCTTTGGGAATTGCTTTTAAAAGTCGCATTCTATGAATAATAACAATTTTAAATACATGTTCTGCGAACCGTTAAAGAATTTTAAGCTTTACATTTTTTGAATTATTTCGAATCTCATTTACGGAAGCTTGACTGTGATTGCGCGGGGTGGAGCAGGACATGGACGCAAGGGCTCTGGTGGTATCTGCGTATCCTGCCGCAGACGCGCGCGGCAGGATTGCCTCGAATGCACGGCTCCGGTTGCTCACGGGCGTGGGCTTGGCCGCCTTGCTTGCCGGTCCGGTACAGGCGCAGACGACCCAATGGATCGGAGTCACGTCGACGGATTGGCAGAATGCAGCCAACTGGAGCAACGGCGTTCCGCTCTCGACGACGGCGACCACGATCGACACCGTAGCTCCATTTGCCACCGTCCTAGACGGAACGGTCGGCGTTTCAGGTTCGCTTGATGTGGGCCGCGGCGGAACCGGCTTTCTGACCATCTCCGGCGGCGGCAGCGTCTCGAGTTCCGAGGGCGTGATCGGGCGGCAGGTCGGTTCGTCGGGAAGCGTGACGTTGACCGGCGCGGGTTCGGCCTGGGTCGTTCCGAACTTCTACCTCGCCTACGGCGGAAGCGGCGAGCTTGTCATAAGCAATGGGGCGTCCCTCCAGACCGTCTCGGCTTATATCGCCGGCCTCACAGGCTCTACCGGATTCGCCAATGCAACGGGCGCCGGCACGACCTGGGTTAACTCTGGCACGCTGTTCATCGGAGAGCGAGGGACCGGATTTTTCAACATCGTCTCGGGGGCGGCGGTCACCGCCAACGACATCGAACTCGGCTCCCGCTTTGAGAACGGCGTCGGCGCGAACGGCATTGTGTATGTCACTGGCGCCAACTCCTCGCTTATCGCGGCAGACAATCTCTACGTCGGCAGATCTGGAAGCGGTAGCCTCGAGATCTCGGGCGGCGGCCTGGTGCAAAGCAACTTTGCGTGGCTTGGGCTGAATACAGGCTCGAGCGGGGTCGTCATCGTCAGCGGCGCCGGATCTCTTTTCGACGTCGGAACGCTCCTCACCGTCGGCGAGGACGGTTCCGCCGGGCTGATCATCCAGGACGGCGGCACGGTTCGCGTCCAGAATGGAACGGGGAATATCGACCTCGCCGACAGCCCCAGCAGCAATGCCTCGATCGTGATCGGCGCTTCGATCGGGATGTCTCCGACGGCTCCGGGGACGCTGAGCGCGCAGCGCATCCTGTTCGGCGACGGCGCCCCGGAACTGATCTTCAACCATACGGCAGAGAGTTACACGTTCTCGCCGGTCCTCCAGGGATCGATCGGAGATGGCCTTATTTCGGTCCTTTCCGGCACGACCGTACTGGACTCTGATTCCAGCGGCTACGGTGGCGTAACCGTCGTGACGGGAGGCAAGCTCGTCGTCAACGGCACGCTCGGCGGAGTATCCCTCCGTGTCTCGGGCGGAGGAATCCTTGGCGGATCGGGCACGGTGGGCCCGACAATTGTCGGGGCGGGCGGCATCGTCGCGCCGGGCAACTCCATCGGCACCTTGAACGTCAACGGTCCCCTCACCTTTGACCCCGGCTCGGTGTACGAGGTGGAGACCGAAGGCAACGCGAGCGACTTGATTGCCGTAACCGGCACGGCGACGCTGAACGGGGGTACGGTCGTCCTGACCGGAAATCCCGTTCCCATGTTCGACTACCAGATCCTTTCGGCTACGGGCGGCGTCACCGGCACCTTTGCCGGCGTGAATGACAGCTTCGCCTTCCTGGACGCGCTGCTCGCCTACGGGGCGAACAACGTCACGCTGCGGCTGGAGCGGAATAATGTTGCCTTCGCCAGCGCTGCCGTGACGCCTAATCAAAAGGCCGCGGCGAGCGGGCTCGACAGCCTGACCTTCGGCAACCCGATTTACGACGCCTTCGTCAGGATGGACGTTCCCGCCGCGCAGCAGGCCTTCGACCAGCTATCCGGCGAGGTCCATGCTTCCGGCATTACGGCGCTGATCGGCAACAGCGGCAATTTGCGCAGCATCGTTTCGCGCCGCTTCCAGTCGGTCTTCGCCAACCGGCAGGCGGCCACCTCCTTCCCGCTCACCTCCTATGCCTCCTGGGGCAGCTCGGCCGAACAGGCGTCGGGTAGCGGCCATGCTGCCTGGGGGCAGATCTTCGGCTCCTGGGGGCGCACCAGGGGCGACGGCAACGCCGCCAGACTGCGGCACGACGACGGCGGCTTCCTGGTGGGGGCCGACGCCGTGCTGGCCGAAACCTGGAGCGTCGGGGCATTCACCGGCTACAGCCGCTCGACCTTCAGAGTCGGGGACCGGAACTCCTCGGGAGCGAGCGACAACTTCCACCTCGGGTTTTATGGCGGGACCGAGATCGGGGCACTGCGCCTGAACCTGGGGGCGGCGCATAGCTGGCACGATCTCGACACCCGCCGCACCGTCTCCTTTCCCGGCTTCAGCGAGACCCTCTCGGCCTCCTACAGCGCGCGCACGGCGCAGATCTTTGGCGAGGCGGGCTACAGGCTCGACATGGGCGGCTTGAGCTTCGAGCCCTTCGCCGGCTTGGCCTATGTCCATACGACCGTGAACAGCTTCACCGAGACGGGCGGGGCCGCGGCGTTGACCGCCGCCGGCAGCACCACCGCGACGACCTTCTCGACGCTGGGGCTGCGCGCCTTCTCTCAGTTCGACATGGGCGGCGTTCAGGCGACGGTGCGCGGCATGGTCGGCTGGCGTCACGCCTTTGGGGACACCGTCCCCACGACGCGCCTCAACTTCGCCGGGGGCACGGGGTTCTCGGTTTACGGGGCGCCGATCGCAAAGGACGCGGCGCTCGTCGAGGCGGGTCTCGATCTGGCGGTCGGGAAGAACGTGACAGTCGGTCTCTCCTATGACGGGCAGTACAGCAGGCGCACGCAGGAGCATGGCTTCAACGCGCGCCTGCGGGTCGCATTCTGATGAAGGGAGCATCGCTCGCGTTCGCCGTCGCGGCGATGCTCGTCCCCGCTGTCGTCCAGGCCCAGGACGCGACTTTGGCTCCGGGAGGGCCGTCATCGCTGCAGGAGACCTACCAGGACTGGCGCGTCGTCTGCGTTCAGCAGGAGGCGCAAAGGCGCTGCGCCATGTCGCAGCAACTCGCCCAGCAGGACGGACGGCGCATCCTCGCGCTTGAACTGTCGACCGATACCGGCGGGGAGACGGCGACCGGGATGCTCGTCCTGCCCTTCGGCCTCGCCCTGGACGAGGGCGTGACGCTCACGGTCGATGACGCGGCTCCCGAGGGCCTGCGCTTCCGCACATGCCTTCCCGTTGGCTGTCTCGTGCCCCTGACGCTCACCGCATCCGCTCTGGAGCAGTTGCGCAACGGCAACGCCCTAAAGATTGCTGCCGCCGCGAGCGACACTGGACAGCCCGTCTCCTTCGCCATTTCCCTCGGCGGTTTCAGCGCGGCGCTTACACGCCTCGTGGCGCTGTCTGGATGACCTGCTTCTGATGCAGCAGCAGGTATTGAACTCCATCGATGCCAGGGTTTGGAGGCTCCACGTGGCACTTCATCGGACGTCGAGCCGAAGCTTTGCGAGCGCTTTGCGATGTCCGCGCCCCGCAATGCAGATGAGCCCAGATCGTGAAAGAAGAATTCCAGGTCCAGGTCGAACTCGGGCATGATGTCTCTCCAGCGGCCGTAAGGGGTTATTCTTATGCAGCCGGTCGAGTTCCGTGCGGGAAGCATCGGCCTGATGCGAGGGAGAATGGAATGACAGCCAGTGAAACCGCACTCTCCGCCATCGGCGGCACGCCGATCGTGAAGCTGGGGAAGCTTGTTCCGCCCGGCAGCGCGGAGGTGTGGGTGAAGCTCGAGGGCGGAAATCCCACCGGCTCCTACAAGGATCGAATGGCGGTGTCGGTCATCGCGCGAGCAATGGAGCGCGGCGATCTGAAAGCCGGGAACCGGCTCGTCGAGTATACCGGGGGCAGCACCGGGATGTCGCTCGCCCTGGTTTCGGCGGTTCTCGGTCTGGACTTCGTCGCCGTCTCGTCGAACGCCTTTTCCCCGAGCAAACTCGCCGGGATGCGCGCTTTCGGCGGCACGGTCCTGATCGAGGAGAGCGTCGACGGGACGATAACGCCCGAGCTTATCCAGCGCATGAAGGCGCGCGCCTGCGCGTTAGCGGCCGAGCCCGGCTCGTTCTATGCCGACCAGTTCGGCTCCCCCGATGTTCGGCGCGGATATATTCCCATGGGGCAGGAGATCGCCGCGGCCCTTGATGGCCGCGTCGACATGATCTGCGCGGGCGTGGGAACAGGCGCAGCCCTGATGGGAACAGTCGACGGACTGGAAGCGGCAGGCGTTCATGCCGAGGTAATCGCGCTGGAGCCCGCCCAGTCGCCGCTCCTGACGACCGGCCGGGGCGGCCCGCACAGGGTGGAGGGCATTGGCGTGGGCTTCGCTCCGCCCTTTCTGGACCGCAGCCGGCTCGCGGGCATCAGGGCCGTTGATCAGGAAGAAGCCTTCGCAATGTGCCGGCGGCTGGCGCGCGAGGAAGGCATTTTCGGCGGCGCATCGACGGGGCTGAACGTCGTCGCGGCGCTCCGGCTTGCCGCCGAGCTTGGTCCGGGCAGGCGGGTGGTGACGCTGAACTGCGACAGTGGTCTGAAATATCTCGGCGGTGATCTGTATGCCTAGAAATGCGGAAGCACGCGGCTGACCGACCATCCTCAACCCCGCCAGAAGGTGGGGGTGAACAGGATGAGGACCGTGAACAGTTCGAGGCGCCCCAGAAGCATGGCGAAGGCCAGCACCCACTTCGTGGCGTCCGGGAGCGACGAAAAATTCCCGGCCGGCCCGATGGTCGATCCCAGTCCCGGCCCGACATTCGAGAGGGCGGTGACGGAGGCGCTGATGCTTGTGATGAAGTCGAGGCCGAACGCCATCAGCACCAGTGTGATCAGGCTGTAGGAGATGAAATAGACGCAGAAGAAGACCACGACCGACCCGATCACGTCTTCGGCGAGAACCCGGCCCCCATAGGTGGCGAGGAAGACGCCGCGGGGATAGAGCAGGCGGCGGAAGTGTCCGCGCAGCATCCGCGCCATGACCTCGAAACGGAAGATCTTCATGCCGCCGGCGGTCGAACCGGTGCATCCTCCAATGAAGGTGAGGGCGAAGAAGGCGCCGGTGGCGAAGTTGCCCCACAGGAGATAGTCGGTAGTCGCGTAACCGGTCGTCGTGACGACCGAGACGACGTTGAACGCGACATGCCGGACCGCATCCGCGGGGGCATATGTCCCGTTACCGATGACCCAGAAGGATAATGCGGCGATGACCGCCACGAGCAGCAGCACGAAGGTCCTGACCTGGCTGTCGATGAAGATCGTGTTGTCGCCGTTGATGAGCCGGACATAGAGGACGAAGGGGAGCGCGCCGAGGAACATGAAGAGCGTCGCGATCCAGTGCGTCGAGGGAGCGAAGTTCCCCATCGAGTTGTCGGAGGTCGAGAAGCCTCCCGTCGCAAGCGTCGTGAGCGCGTGGCAAAGTGCGTCGAATGCCGACATTCCGGCCATCATATAGGCGAGGCCGCAGACCGCCGTAAGTCCGACATAGATGCTGCCGATGGCGATCGTGAGATCATGGACGCGCGGCAGGACTTTCTCGGACCGATCGGACGATTCCGTGCGGAACAACTGCATCCCGCCGACGTTCAGCGCGGGAAGAATTGCGATCGCTGTGGCGATGATGCCTATTCCGCCGAGCCACTGAAGGATGGCCCTCCACAACAGGATCCCGGGCGGCGCTTCTTCGAGACCGACGATGATCGTCGACCCCGTGGTCGTGAGCCCTGACATCGACTCGAAGAAGGCGTTGGAGAAGCTGTCGCGCAATTGCGCGTAATCGGAGATGAAGAGCGGCAGGGCGGCGAAGAGCGCGACGGCGGTCCATGTCATCGGCGTCAGGATGAAGGCCTGGCGCAGCGTCATCCCGCCCTCGAGGCTGCCGCGGGAACTGCCCAGCAGGATGAGTCCGGTGGCGAGGGTCATGACGAAGGAGAAGGCGAATGCCTGCCAGTCCCGGTTATCCACGACGAGGTCGGCGACCATCGGCAGCAACATCGTTGCCGCAAGTGCGACAAGCGTTCCGCCAAGCAGCGAGAAGACCGGCCGGAGGCCTGGAATCGAGAATGACTTCTGGCGCGGAGTGGTATGGACGGACATGACGGCTCGCGCACAGAATGCGTCCGCTGCTGATAGGCGTGTTAGCGCGCGAATACAAGCCGTCAGGGGTGGTGAACGTCCCTTTTGGGGTTTCTCGTAGAGCCGAGTGACCGCGGCGATTTTGGCGACTCTGACGCCCGGGGACCGGCGCGGGTCCACCCACTTCCAAAGAATGTCCTGGTTGACGAACAGTCTAGCGGTTCGACATCGCGTTCGTCATGCTTTCGGCGATCGCATTGTAGAGAGAGGATGCCGCGACACCGATGGGCTGGGCCGAGACAAGAAGGGCGACGGAGACGAGAGAGGCGATCAGGCCATATTCGATTGCTGTCGCTGCCGATGTGTCTCTCATGAAGCGAGCAAGGGTCGCAGGGTTCATGCAGGTCCCTCCTCGAAAAAGTTCGGTGATGGGGGAATGGCGCGCGCGATCGAGTTCGCGCGCGCCATTTCGTTCAAGTGCCAGCAGGAGCGGCCTGGGTGAGGCTACCGGCCACCGAATCGAAGGTCGCGCTCAGGTTGTCGCCGAGCGTTGTCAGAGCCGTGATGATGACAACGGCGACGAGAGCAGCAATCAGTCCGTATTCGATGGCGGTCGCGCCCGACTGGTCCTGGGCGAAGCGAGCGAGAAGGTTTTTCATGGTCTGGGCTCCTGTTACGGTTCTTGACTTGTCTTTGCAGATATTTCTGCTGCAACAACTGCATTCTTACCCAAGATTTCTTGCGAAATGGTTCAGAATTAGAATGACTCAATGATTTACATTGACGTCGGAAATTTGCGGAAAGCGGGTGAATTACTGGCATTAATAGTAATCAATAATTGCATCTGGTTCGATACGCACGATACCCGATTTCAAATCGCGTGATGCACCGCTGCGGAAATTGCGGGAGACGACTTTTCAAAGGCTCAGTTCCGTTCAGGCATGTGCCAGCCCGCACTCGGCCCTCACGACCTGCGGAGCCGCCGATACCAGCAGAAGACCTGGTGCAGATGTGCCGGAAACGGTTGGCTGCTTTCAATTTTCCAGGGAATGACTCGATTTTTCTTCACGAATGCGAGAAGGCTTCGCCGAATGCGCGCCATTCTCCTGCCGCAGGGCCGGCCATTCCCGCATGCGCCGGTTTTTCCCCGGCGAATTCCTTGCCGCCGGAAAAATATCGTGCAAGGCCTTCGGGGAGCAATAATACTGCTTCGCATTCGCGGGCGGGCGGAGGTTGGATGCGATGACGCTGGGGAATCTGGCCCAGGGACAAAACAGGCTGCTCGGAAGGCATCGGCAGCTCGAGAGCCGTCAATGCTAGGCATTCTTGCGACCATCCTCGCGATCGGCGGGTTCAGCGCCGGGTTTCGGCAGACCGCACCCGGCATGCTCGTCGCCTCGCTCATCGCGGGCGGATTGTCGTTTCTCTCCGGGCGGCTTCTAGGCGAGGCGTCGGGAACAGCCTTCCTGCTTGCAATCGGGGGCATGGCCTGCTTCCAGGCGGGCTTCTTCGTCAGCCTGGTCGTCCAGGCCGTCCTGCCCCGGCGGCGACACAAGGATCCGGAAGACGGAGCGCCGCCGCCTGCCGCGTGAGCGGAATTCGCTTGTCTTGCGACACTCCGCGTGTCGAACTGACCGGGGCGATCTGGGAACTTTGCGCGGGCGGCAGCATGGAGACCCGGCGGCGGGCGTCATGGCAAATGTGGGGGATCGGCTTCATCGCCTTCGCGCTGGGGCTTTTCCTGCTCGCGCTCGGGCGGTTCTTCCTCGTGCCTCTGGCGATCGCCATCCTCCTTTTCAGCCTGATGACGGCGGCGATCGACAGGATCTCGCGGCTGCGGCTGGGGAGGTTCCGGGTTCCGGAATGGGCCGCTGCGCTCGTCACCCTCGTCGTCATGGCCGGGGCCGCGCTCGTGGTGCTGGGCATCGTCTCCACGCAGGTGAACGCCCTGATCGTGGCCGGGCCGCGGCTCGTGGACCAGGGGCAGGCGCTGGTGGCGGATGTCTTCCTGTGGGTGGGGAAGGATGCCGCTGCCGGGATTCTGACGGCCCTGCGGCAGATCGATATAGCCGGCTACATACAGGTGCTCGCCGGTTCCGCCGGGTATTTCCTCGGAACGACGATCCTCATCATCCTCTATGTCGGCTTCCTGTTCGCGGAGCGCGGACACTTCTCAGACAAGCTCAACCGGCTGATCGCGGATACGCAGAGGGCGAGACATGTGGATCTCGTCATCGATTCGATCGCCTCGAACGTGCGGCGCTACGTTCTGATCAAGACCCTGGTGAGCTGCCTCACCGGTTTCATCGTCTTCTTCGTGACATGGATGGCGGGCCTTGATTTCGCCGAGACCTGGGGCGTTCTCGCCTTCTTCCTGAATTTCATCCCGAATATCGGATCGATGATCGCCACCGCCCTTCCCGTTCTCGTCGCCGTCGTGCAGTTCGCCCATTGGAGCGAAGTCCTGGGGCTCTTCCTGCTGCTCGGCGTCATCCAGTTCAGCGTGGGGAACCTGCTGGAGCCCATGCTCATGGGCCGGTCGCTGCATCTGAGTTCCTTCGTGATCATCCTCTCGCTGACATTCTGGGGCGCCGTCTGGGGGATCGTGGGGATGTTCCTTGCCGTACCCATCATGGTCACGGTGATGATCGTCTGCTCGCACGTGCCGCCCCTGCACCCCGTGGCCGTGCTCCTCTCGCGGGACGGCAAGTTGCCTCCGATGGAAGGGCGGCGGGTTGAGAAAGGTCAATGACAGGCTTGCAGGGCGGCGGCTTTCTCTTGGAACCCTGCTACGTTCCTGCGGCAGCAGTTGAAGGCCGTGCAACTTCGATCGAACTCGGCCGTTGATCAATCGATGGTGGGGCATATCCCCCGGGGAGACGCGACATGATGAAAGCTTCGGATGTGATGACCCGTGAGGTGACGACGGTGACGCCGGCCACCACGGTGCAGGAAATCGCCACGCTGCTCCACACCCGCCACATCAGCGGGGTCCCCGTGGTGGACGCGGACGGGCGCGTCGTCGGAATGGTGAGCGAGGGCGACCTGATGAGCCATGTCCGCGCCGTCGGCGAGGAGCCGCGCAAGCGCTCCTGGTGGCTCGGCCTCTTCAGCGACTCCACCACCGCCGCCGAAGATTATGCCCGGACGCATGCGCGCACAGCGTCGGACGTGATGTCGACGAAGGTGATCTCCGTGCGCGAGGACCAGCCGCTTTCCGAGGTGGCGAAGCTTCTTGAGAAGAACGGGATCAAGCGCGCTCCCGTCCTGCGCGACGGGCGTCTCGTCGGCATCGTCTCGCGCGCCAATCTCCTGCAGGCGCTGGCGGTTTCGCCTGCGGTCGCACCGGTATCGGCGGATGACCGCGCCATCGGCAAGGCTGTCGCCGACGAGCTTCAGGGCAAGCCTTTCGGGGCGTTCGTCAACGTCATCGTGCAGGACGGCGTCGTGCATCTCTGGGGCTTCATCGACAGCGAGTCCGAGCGCCGCGCGGTCACCCTCGCCGCCCAGAACGCCGCCGGCGTCGCCTCTGTCGAGGACCACCTGACGCATCGGCCGGTCTACGGCACCTGACCAGGTTCCACGGCCGGGCGCGACAATTCATCCCGCCCGGCTCCCGGACGGAACTTTATCGTGCAGGCCGCCTTGCCCGTGCATATCCAACAGGAGGTGCACGATGAAGGCGATCAACCTGATTACCCTGTGTCTGCTCATCATCGGCGGCCTGAACTGGGGCCTTGTCGGAATCTTCGACGTTGATCTCGTCGCGGCGTTGTTCGGCACGGGCAGCGCGTTCTCGCGGCTGATCTACATCCTCGTCGGACTGTCGGCGCTCTGGCAGCTCTACCCGTTCATACGCACGTTCCAGATCGACGAGCCCCGCGCCGAGGCGGGTATTCGGCCGCGGTGACCGACTGAGCAATGAATGGCGCGGCGCGGATGAATCCTCGCGCCGGCCTCTTGACGCGTCATTGCCGGGAGGCAGCCTCCTCGGCGCGGGCGACCGCGCGCTTGACGGCGATGAAGCTGTCGGGCGTCACCGAAATCGAATCGATCCCGCAGGATACGAGGAATTCGGCGAATTCCGGGTGATCGCTCGGCGCCTGCCCGCAGAGCCCGATCTTCGCCCTGGCCTTGCGCGCCGCCTCGATGACATGGCCGATCATCCACTTCACGGCGGCGTCCTGCTCGTCGAACAGGCTGGCAAGATCGCCCGCATCGCGGTCCACGCCCAGTGTAAGCTGCGTCAGGTCGTTCGAGCCGATCGAGAACCCGTCGAAGCGCTTGGCGAATTCGGGGGCGAGGATCACGTTGGACGGGATCTCGCACATGACATAGACCTCAAGCCCGTTCTCGCCCCGGGTCAGGCCGTTTTCCGACATCACAGCGAGGACCTGGTCGGCCTCCCGCAACGAGCGGCAGAAGGGGATCATGACGACGACGTTGTCGAGCCCGATCTCCTCGCGCAGCATCCGGATCGCCCGGCATTCGAGGGCGAAGCCGTCGCGATAGCGGTCGGAGTAATAGCGGGAGGCGCCGCGGAACCCGATCATCGGATTCTCTTCATGCGGCTCGAACTGCGCGCCGCCGACGAGTCCGGCATATTCGTTCGTCTTGAAGTCGCTCATGCGCACGATGACCGGGCGCGGGTATTGCGCCGCCGCGATGCGGGCAAGGCCGCGCGCGAGCCTGTCGACGAAATATTGCGGCTTGTCCTCGTAGCCCCGCGTCAGTTCCTCGATCTCGCGGCGCGCATCCTCGTCGCGCAACTGGTCGAAGCGGGTGAGGGCGACGGGGTGGATCTTGATCGCGTTCGAGATGACGAATTCCATTCGCGCGAGCCCGACGCCGTCCGCAGGCAGCCGCCACCAGCGGAAGGCGGCGGCGGGATTGCCGACATTGAGCATCACCTGCGTCCTGGTTTCCGGCAGGTCGTCGAGGGAAAGGGTCTCGACGTCGAACTCCCCGATCCCCTCGTAGACGAATCCCTCGTCCCCCTCGGCGCAGGACACGGTGACGTCCTGATCGTCTCCGAGAACTTCCGTCGCGTTGCCCGACCCCACGATCGCCGGAAGGCCAAGCTCGCGGCTGACGATGGCCGCATGCGAGGTGCGCCCGCCATGGTCGGTGACGATCGCTGCGGCGCGTTTCATGATCGGGACCCAGTCGGGATCGGTGGTCTCGGTGACGAGGACCGAGCCCTCGACGAACTTCCCGATATCCTTGACGTCCTTGATCACGCTCACCCGCCCGGTCACGGCGGCGTCGCCGATGGCGAGGCCGCTCACCAGCCGCTTGCCCTTCTTCGTGATCGTGTAGGTCCTGATCTCGCTCGCCTCGCGGCGCGATTGCACGGTTTCGGGCCGGGCCTGGACGATGAAGAGCTCTCCCGTCTCCCCGTCTTTCGCCCATTCCATGTCCATCGGGCATTTGTAATGCGCCTCGATGTCCCTCGCCCAGCGCGCGAGCTGGACGATCTCGTCATCGTCGAGGACGAAGGCCGCGCGCTCGGCGGCGGAGGTCGAGACGTTGCGCACCGGGCGCTCGCCGCTTCCGGCATAGATCATCTTCTGCTTCTTGCCGCCCAGCCGCTTGTCGATGATCGGCTTCGCGCCCGGCTTGTCGAGGAGCGGCTTGAAGACGCTGTAGCCGTCAGGGTCGACAGCCCCCTGCACCACGTTCTCGCCGAGCCCCCAGGCGGCGTCGATGAGCACGACCTTGTCGAAGCCGGTCTCCGTGTCGATCGAGAACATCACCCCGGCGCCGCCCTTGTCCGAGCGAACCATCTTCTGCACGCCGACCGACAGGGCGACCTCGAAGTGGTCGAAGCCCTTCGCCTTGCGGTAGCTGATGGCGCGATCGGTGAAGAGCGAGGCGTAGCAGCGCCGGCAGGCGTCGAGCAGATCATCCTCGCCGGAGACGTTGAGGAAGCTCTCCTGCTGCCCGGCGAAGCTCGCATCCGGGAGGTCCTCCGCCGTGGCGCTCGATCGAACGGCGGTGTCCGCCTCCTTCATTCCGTAGCGCTGCGACAGCTCGCGATAGGCCGCGCGAATGTCGTCCGCGACGTCATCGGGCCATGTCGACTTGAGGAAGGCCTTGCGGATTGCCGCCCCCGTCTCCGCGAGGCTCGCCGCGCCGTCTTCCCACTCGCCGATGCACTCGGCGATGACGTCGCGCAGGTCGTTCGCGTCGAGGAATGCCCAATAGGCGTCGGATAGCGTGGCGAAGCCGTCGGGCACCTTCACGCCCTGGCTCGCGAGGGCGCGCACCATCTCGCCGAGAGAGGAATTCTTGCCGCCGACCTTCGCGCCGTCCTCGCGGCGCAGATCCGAAAACCACATGACCGAGCCGGTCGTGCTTGCGCTTCCCTTGCCCGCATTCGGGCCTTTCGCAGGGGATTCGTCTGCCATGAGAGCGTTCCTCTTCGCGTGTCCGGTGTCGCGATCACGCTAGGGAACGCGCGGCGAGAGCGCATTGCGTCATCGCAAGAGCCGAGCATGTTCCTGCGAAACGGCGACGAGGAGGCGTTGTTCCGGGTTCAGCGCACGACGAGGATCTTTTCCGCCGCCCGGGTGAGGCCGGTATAGAGCCAGCGCGAGCGATGCTCGCGGAAGGCGAAGGATTCGTCGAAGAGGACGACGTCGTCCCATTGCGAACCCTGCGACTTGTGCACTGTCAGGGCATAGCCGTAGGTGAACTCGTCGTTGTCGCGACGCAGGGCGTAGGGGAGCGTCTCCTCGGCGCCCTCGAAGAAGGCCGTCGGCACCTCGACCTTGACGCTCTGGCGCGGGTTCTCCTCGGAGGAGACGCGCATCACGACGAGACCCCGGCCGGGCCAGTGCTTCGCCTCCTGGACCGTCCAGAGGCCCCCGTTGAGCAGCCCTTTCGACTTGTCGTTGCGCAGGCAGACCAGCTTCTCGCCCGCGGCCGGATAGGGGTCGCGCAGGCCCGCCAGTTCCCGGATGCGGGTATTGTAGCTGCGCCGCGTCTTGTTCATCCCGACGAGCACCTGGTCGGCCGCCGTCACGGCTCCCGCGTCGATCTCCGCGCGCCGGATCACGCGGCTCTCGCCATATGTCCCGTATTCGAGCCGCCCGCCTTCGCGCACCAGCATCGAGAGATGGATGATTGGATTATCCGCCGCCTGGCGATGGACCTCCGTCAGCATGACGTCGGGCTCCGCCTCCGTGAAGAACCCGCCGCCCTTGATCGGGGGGAGCTGCGCCGGATCGCCCAGGACGAGGACCTTCTGGCCGAAGGAGAGGAGGTCCCGACCCAGCTCCTCGTCGACCATGGAGCACTCGTCGATGACGATGAGATCGGCCTTGGCCGCAGGCCCCGAGCGGTTGAGCACGAAGGAGGGGCCCTCTTCCTCGTCGCCCTCGCGGGAGCGGTAGATCATCGAGTGGATGGTGCCCGCATCCGCGCATCCCTTCGCCCGAAGGACCGCCGCCGCCTTGCCCGTGAACGCGCCGAAGGCGACCTCGCCGTCGACCCCTTCCGCGATATGGCGCGCGAGGGTCGTCTTGCCCGTGCCGGCATAGCCGAACAGCCGGAAAACCTGCGGCTCCCCCGCCTCGAGCCAGCGCGCGACCGCCATGAGTGCCGCATCCTGCTGGGCCGACCACGACATCAGCGTCCCTCCGATGCGGGCGCGCGCCGCGCCTCGGCGCGCAGGCTCTGGAGAATGCCGATGAGGATCACGGCCGCCCCGGCGAAGACGAACGGGTCGAGCGCTTCCGCATAGAACCAGTAGCCGACGAACGCGATGAGCGGCAGGCGCAGGAAGTCGAGGGGCACGACCACGACGGCGTCCCCGTGGCGATAGGCGTTGGTCAGACAGAGATGTGCCGCGAGGCCTCCGAAGCAGATCCCCAGAAGCGGCAACAGCGGCAGGTCGGGGATCTTCAGGAAGAAGAGCGGGTCCGAGCCGAGATAGTTCATCGGCAGCTGCATCACGTTCATCCAGAGCAGGATGGCGAAGGTGCTTTCGGTGCCGGTCAGGCGTTTCGTGGCGATGGATGTCAGCGCAAAGCAGATCGCCGCCCCGAGCACGATCAGCGCCGCCGGATCAAGCGCCTCGCTTCCCGGGCGCAGGATCACGAGGATGCCGATCAGGCCGAATCCGACCGCGAGGAGGCGCGGGAGCGTCAGCTGCTCGCCGAGGATCAGCGCCGCGAACAGCGCCACCCAGGCGGGCGCGGTGAACTCGATGGCGAAGACGGTGGCGAGCGGGAGGAGCGTGACGCCGAGCGTCCAGGCGTACTGGCCGAGAAAGTGGATCGTGTTGCGCACGAGATGGAGCCCCATCCGTCGCGGCGCGAATCCTGCCCGCAGGGAGGGGCGCAGCATGGCGAGCCCGACGAGGATGACGATACCCGCCACGCTGCGGATGGCGAGGATCTCGAAGACGTTGATCGCGCCTGCAAGCTCGCGGATCGAGACGGCAACGGCCGAGAACGACAGCAGCGTCCCCGTCATCCAGGCGACGACGGCGAGGGGATTGCGTTTCTGGCTGGCGGCTCTGGGCGACACGAATCCGGATCGAACGTAATGAGAACTTTTCGATCCTTACCCCGGATTGCCGCGCGCGGGAAGCGGGTTTCTGGGCTCCGCCGGTCTGCGCGAAATCAGAACGCGAGGGAGAGGGCGGTGGTCACGACCGAGGAGAGGCCGAGCGCGAGCGCGAGCAGCACGGCGAGGGCGGCGTTGCGCGATGCATGCGGCATGGCGCGAAAGCCCGTCTCGATATCTTCCTGACGGATGGCGACGGCTTTCGTCTTCATGGGCGCGAACTCCAGGATGCCGGCATGGCGATACTGGACGCATTTCAGGGGGCGCGGACTGAACGGGAAGTAAACGCGCGCTGTGGAACTGGAGACGCGCTGCAAACGCGGTGAATCAATCGTTTCGGGAAAGAGGGATTTGTGAGTTTAAAACAGAGAAGCTTGAGGGCTGGGATCGACGCGCAGAACGCCCAACAACTGCCAAGTCTGCGGTCGCTTGGCAAGGTTGCCGACGCAAAACAGCATGCCCTTGTCGCGATAGTGCTCGTTGAAAGTCTGGCTCATCCAGTCAAGCGTCGCCTCGTCGGAACCGTGCCGCATTCGCCCGTAGAAGAACATTGCGTGCGCTTCCCAGTCGGCATTGGCATAGTCGTGGCGCCCTTGTGCGTCGTCGAACTTGAAGCGAAATTCGTATGGGCTCGGCTCGAGAGCAGCCAGTTCGCTGTCAAAAAATGAAATCTGACGCGCCGCTTCCTCGTAGGTCCGGCGTTCGGCGGCGATCTGGTCCTGTGGCTTCTGCTTGTGGTAGAAACGTGTATTGAAGGGGCGGATTAACGCAAGCGAGCGCCCGGCATCTGCTGCCGCCGATACCGAGGGTAAGACAAGCGGATTAAGAAACGTCGAGCGATCCTGTTTCCGCATGGAACCGGTGACTGTGATCGTGTCTTCCATAACGTGGCAGCTTTCGGAACGGCTATCGCTCGTCGGACGTCGGAACTGAAAATCGACTAGGTCCCAACGCTTGAACGCTGCCCCTTCTTTCAAGTGGCGAAAACGGATTGGATACAGCCGCCGGAATTCGCCATAGGGCGTGACGCCGGCGCAGCATACGGTTTCTCCGTGGGTGGCGCTACGCTGTGGTAGCGCCTTCACAAGGATGAAAACGCGGCAGTTTTGGAGTGTTGCGGACATATTTCTCCGGGTCGTCGGCAAAGAGGTTAAAAATTCTGAACCCCAAATCGTTGGCAATCGCGCGCGCGACGATTGATCGATGGCATGTCTCAGGATCCCGCTCGAAGCACAGCAGGCAAGTTGGAAGATCCTTCACTGTGCCAGTGAGCTGCCGAAGCGAGATCTGAGCGTTATCGGTGTCCAAGTGGCGAGAATAAATAGAACGAAACAAATCGTATTGCCCTGACCGCGCAGCTTCACGCCCCGGCTTGGGGTCACCAAGATTGACGAAATGCGTATACTCGATACCCTCGTCAGCCAACCGCTCGGAGAGCTTGGTTTTCGAGAAACCCTTCTTCCGCGATACAGCTACGGCGCGCACGTCGGCGAGGCGCGCAACTCCAACAGCTTTGAGAGTCCTGACAAATCGATCAATGTCAGTAGCCTCGTATCCGATTGTGTAAACAACACTCATACCTGCCCTCTATGACCGTCTGTATCACGCAAATCCTGACGCGGGAATCCCTAGAAAGGCATCGCAATAAGAATTTCCAAATTCTGGCTTTGCGGGAAATGCTCGCGTCAAAGATCGCCCACCCCACATCCGAGCCAAGCCCCATGGACCGGGAGCAGGCTCGCCCCTAGGCTGCCCCATCGTCTCAATCGCGAAAGGGTATGCCCATGCCGCTCGACCAGGCCATGCGGGAGAAAATCGCCGCCTCCGTGGAGGCCGGTTTCGCCGAGCAGGTCGCGTTCACGCAGGAACTTGTGCGCATGCCCTCCCTGCGGGGACAGGAGCACGCGATCCAGGACCGCGTGTTCCACGCCCTCAGGGATCGCGGCTACGCCATGGACCGCTTCGGCATGGACCGCGACGCGATCGCGGCGCATCCGGGCGGCTCGAAATTCTCGCCCGAGCATTCCGACGCCCCGATCGTGGTGGGCATCCATCGTCCCCGCGCGGAGACGGGCCGCTCGCTCATCCTCCAGGCCCATGTGGACGTCGTTCCCGCCGGCCCCGCCGACATGTGGAGCCGCCCGCCCTTCGACGCCGCTATCGCCGATGGCTGGATGTACGGGCGCGGCGCCGCCGACATGAAGGCCGGCCACGCCGCCAACCTGTTCTGCCTCGACGCCCTGCGCCGGGCCGGCCTGCAGCCCGCCGCGACGGTCTATGTGCAGAGCGTCGTCGAGGAGGAATCCACCGGCAACGGCGCGCTCATGACCCATCTGCGCGGCTACCGGGCGGATGCGGTGCTCATTCCCGAGCCGGAGGACGAGCGGCTGGTGCGCGCGAATTCCGGGGTGCTCTGGTTCACCGTGGAGGTGCGCGGCGTGCCGGTCCATGTGCGCGAAATGGGCGCGGGGGCGAATGCGATCGATGCGGCGTACCGGGTCGTGGGCGCCCTGCGCCAGATCGAGGAGCGCTGGAACGCGGACAAGGCGGGGCGGGCGCATTTCGAGCAGGAGGACCATCCGATCAATCTCAATATCGGCCGGATCGAGGGCGGCGACTGGGCCTCCTCGGTTCCCTCCTGGTGCCGCGTGCATTGCCGCATCTCGCTCTATCCCGGCATCGACGCCGCCACCGCCGCCCGCGAGATCGAGCGGGAAGTGGCGCGCTTCGCCCGGGACGACCGCTTCCTCGCCAACAATCCGCCGCGCGTCGCCTTCAACGGCTTCTTCGCCGAAGGCTATGTGCTCGAGGAGGGGTCCGAGGCGGAGCGGATCCTGGGCGAGGCCCACCGCGCGGCTACCGGCAAGCCGCTCGAGAGCTTCATGACCGCCGGTTACCTCGACACCCGCGTGCACGCGCTCTACGACAAGGTCCCCGCCCTGTGCTACGGCCCGATCGGCGAGCGCATCCACGGCGTCGACGAGCGAGTCGATCTCGAATCCGTCAGGCGGGTGACCACGGCGATGGCGCTCTTCGTCGCGGAATGGTGCGGGGTGGAGCCGGTCTGAGCGTCCTATGCCCGCGCCGCGCCTCCCGCGCGGGCCTTGCGCCGCTCGGCGGCGAGCAGCGCCAGGGCGACGCCGCCGAGGATTCCGGCCGATGCGATGACAAGGCGCGCCGTCGCCGCCTCACCGATGAAGAGGACGCCGCCCGTCGCGGCGATGGCCGGGACCGTGAGCTGGACGAAAGCCGCCCCGGTGCGCGAGATGGAGGGCAGGGCCGCGTACCAGATCGCGTAACCCAGTCCCGATGCGAGCGCTCCCGAGGCAAGGGCGTAGGCGACGCCCGGCGCGCTCGGGGCATGCAGCGCCACGCCGGTCACCGCGAGAACGAGCGCGACGGGAAGGCATCGCAGGAAATTGCCCGCCGTATCGCGCAGGGGCGAAGCGGAGCCTCTCCCGAGGAGCGAATAGGCGGCCCAGGCGAGACCGGCGGCGATCATGAGAAGCGTTCCCAGCGGATCGGGCGCGGCGATCCCGGGAGCGACGAGATAGGCGAGCGCGGCGAAGGCGATCGCAAGGCCGAGCCATTCGAGCGCGCCCGGCCTGTCCCCCTTCACGATGGCCCAGCCGAGCATCCCCGCCTGCACGCTCGCGAACAGGATCAGCGCTCCCGTCCCTGCCGAGAGCATCAGGTAGGCGACGGAGAAGGCGATGGCATAGCCGAACAGGGCCGCCGCGCCGCTCCAGCTTCCATGAAGCGAGAGGCCTGAGGTCTCGTCGCGGGGCCGACGCAGATGGACGATCGCAAACAGCACGATTGCGCCCGCGGCGAGACGAATCCCGGTATAGCCGACGGCGTCCGCCTCGCCCGTCGCCAGCGCAAGGCGCGCCAGCACGGAATTCGCGGCGAAGGCCAGCATGGCCACCGCCGTCAGGACCGCCACTCTCACCATCGGGTCACCTCCCGTCGCAGCAAAGAAGCCTACCGCTTCGGAAGGGGCGGCGCATAGGCCGCTGCGCGAGATGAAGAGAGTTTGACGATCACCCTTGACCTTCCCATCATGGGAACCTTTATCTGGTAGGCCACGATGAAGGACTGCGTGTCGCATGTCCCGAGAGGTCTTGTCATGAACGTCGTCACGAAGCCGCCAGCGGAAGATGCCGCGCTCCAGTCCCTGTCCCTCGGCATCGAGGGCATGACCTGCGCGTCCTGCGTGCGGCGGGTGGAGAAAAGTCTCGAGGGCGTGCCCGGCGTGGCGCGGGTCGCGGTCAATCTCGGAACGGAGAAGGCGGAGATCGCCTATGACCCGGACCGCGCTTCAGGCGAAGATCTGGTGGAGGCCATCGAGGAGGTGGGCTTTGGGGCGCGTCGCCGCGAGGTCGATCTAGCGATCGCCGGCATGACTTGCGCCTCCTGCGTCTCGCGCGTCGAGAAGGCGCTGCTCGCCGTGCCGGGCGTCACGGCGGCCGCGATCAACCTCGCCTCGGAGCGCGCCCGCATCACGATCATCGACGAGGGCGCGATCGAGAAGGCCGTTCGCGCCGTGTCCGACGCCGGCTACGAGGCGCGCACAATCGACGATGCGGGTGGCGAGGAGGCCCAGGCGCAGGCGGTCGCCGCAAGCGATTCCCGCGAGCGGCTGCATGTCATGATCGGCGCGATCCTGACGCTGCCCCTCGTCCTCCCGATGCTCGGCATGCCCTTCGGCTACCACCTGATGCCCTCGGGCTGGATTCAGCTGGCGCTTGCGACGCCCGTCCAGTTCTGGCTCGGGGCGCGGTTCTACGTGGCGGGATGGAAGGCGCTCCGCGCGGGAACGGGGAACATGGACCTCCTCGTCGCGATGGGCACGAGCGCGGCCTATTTCCTCTCGCTCTACATGCTCCTGACGTCCGTCGGAACGCATCATGAGCCGGATTACTATTTCGAAGCCTCCGCCGTCATCATCACGCTCGTCCTGCTCGGCAAGTATCTGGAGGCGCGCGCCAAGCGCAAGACGGCGGACGCCGTGCGGGCGCTTGTCGCGCTTCGCCCCGACACCGCGCGGCTGCGCCGCGACGGCGAGGAGGTCACCGTGCCGACGGCGCAGGTGCGCCTCGGCGACATCGTGGTCGTGCGTCCCGGCGAGCGCGTCCCCGTTGACGGCCGCATCCAGGAGGGCGAGAGCGAGCTCGACGAATCCATGATGACCGGGGAGAGCCTGCCCGTGCATCGCGAGCCCGGCGACAAGGTCATCGGCGGCTCGATCAATGGTTCGGGCGTCCTTGCCTGCGAGGCGATCGCCGTCGGCTCCGATACGACGCTCGCGCGGATCGTGCGGCTCGTGGAGGGGGCGCAGGCCTCGAAGGCGCCGATCCAGAAGCTCGTGGATCGCGTCGCCGCGATCTTCGTCCCCGTCGTCGTGGTCATCGCGATCATCACCTTCCTCGCCTGGTGGGGCCTGTATGGCGATGTCGAGACGGCCGTGATCACCGCCGTGACCGTCCTCGTCATCGCCTGCCCCTGCGCCCTTGGCCTCGCCACGCCGACCGCGATCATGGCCGGAACGGGCGCGGCGGCGGGGGGCGGCATCCTGATCAAGGATGCGGAGATGCTGGAGCGCGCCAACTCCATCCGCGCCGTCGCCTTCGACAAGACCGGAACGCTGACGGAGGGCAAGCCGGCGCTGGCGCATTTTGAAAGCCGCGACGCCGACGAGAACGAGACCCTCGCCATTGTCGCGGCGCTGCAAGCGTCGAGCGAACATCCGCTTGCCCATGCCGTCGTCGAGGCGGCGCAGGCGCGCGGCCTGACGCTGCCTGCGGCGAGCGCGATCAAGGCGGTGCCTGGGCGCGGGCTCGAGGGGCGTGTCGGCGAGCGCCGATTCGCCATCGGAAATGCGCGGCATATGGGCGATCTCGGCATTGCGCTCGACGCCGTCGCGCAGACGGCGAAGGACGAAAGCGAGAAGGGTCGGTCGGTCTCCTACGTGGCGGAAATCGCCGAGACACCGCGTCTCGTCGGGCTGATGAGCTTTGCCGACCGGCCCCGCGAAAGCGCGAAGGCTGCGGTCGCCAAGCTCAAGTCCATCGGCATCCACGCGATCATGGTCACCGGGGACAATGAGGCCGCCGCGAGGACGATCGCCCGCGAGATCGGGATCGAGGATGTCCGGGCCGAGGTCGCGCCGGAGGACAAGGCGCGGATCGTGGGGGAACTGCGCGAGCAGTTCGGCATGATCGCGATGGTCGGCGACGGGATCAATGACGCCCCGGCGCTCGCCGCCGCCGATCTCGGCATCGCCATGGGCTCGGGCACGGACGTGGCGATGGAGGCGGCGGGGGTGACGCTGATGCGCTCCGATCCGCTGGCGGTGGCGGACGCGCTGGACATTGCCCGGCGCACGCAGAGCAAGATCAAGCAGAACCTGTTCTGGGCCTTCGTCTATAACACCGGCGGCATCCCGCTGGCGGCGTTCGGGCTGCTCAACCCGATCATCGCGGGGGCGGCGATGGCGTTCTCGAGCGTCAGCGTCGTGACGAACGCGCTGCTGCTGCGGCGCTGGAAGCCGGAGGCGAGTTCAACCCGGGGAAGCGCAGGATGAAGATCGGCGAGGCGGCGCGGCGCTCGGGCGTCAGCGCCAAGATGATCCGCTACTACGAGAGCATCGGCCTGCTCGCCCAGGCGGCGCGGGCCGGCAACAGCTATCGCGATTTCGACATCCGTGACGTTCACGACCTCACCTTCATCCGCCGCTCGCGCGATCTCGGCTTCTCCGTCGACGAGATCCGCCAACTCCTCGCGCTCTGGCGCGACCGGAGCCGGCCGAGCCGCGAGGTGAAGGAGATCGCGCAGAGGCATGTCGCCGAGATGGAGGCGCGCATCGCCCACATGCAGGAGATCGTGGGGACGCTTCGCCATCTCGCCGATTGCTGCGCGGGCGACGCCCGCCCCGACTGCCCTATCCTCGGGGAACTCGGCGGGGAGGGGGAGGACGCAAACGGGGTCATCGCCGACTTTCACGTGATCGTGGGCGAGGAGGGGGAGCCGTCGGGGGCAGCGCGCCGCCGTCTCGCCGCATTCACGGATGATTAACCCTGACGGAATCTTCACCGATTCGTGAACATTTTCATGGTTATCGGGAAGGTTTCATCAAGGTTGACGAAATCTTCGCTTAACCCCTTCGCGCTAGCTATCGCTTGCGGGGGCCAATCCGTGTGCAGGAGTATTCCGGTCATGATCTCATCGCTATCATTCTCGCGCGGTCTGAGGCTGGCCGCGATCCTGGCCCTCGGGCTGACGCTCGCGGCCTGCGCCCGCGGCACCGGCGACATGGCGGGGGCAGGCGCGGGCGGCGCGGGCGGCGCGGCCGGGTCGGCGACGCCGGGCACGACACAGGACTTCTCGATCAATGTCGGCGACCGCGTCTTCTTCGAAACGGATTCCTCCGATCTCACTCCCACCGCCGTCGCGACGCTGAACCAGCAGGCGCTCTGGCTGGAGCGCTATCCCCGCTACACCTTCCTGATCGAAGGGCATGCTGACGAGCGCGGCACGCGCGAATACAATTTCTCCCTCGGCGCCCGCCGCGCCCAGGCCGTGCGCGACTACTTGGCCTCGCGCGGGGTCGGCGCAAACCGGATGCGGGTGGTCTCCTATGGCAAGGAGCGCCCCGTCGCGCCCTGCCCCGACCCCTCCTGCCAGGCGCAGAACCGCCGCGCCGTGACCCTCCTCGACGGTGCGCCGGGGTCGTGACGAGGGACGACAAGAAGCGCCGCGCACCGTGATCCGATCCGCGGCGACGGCATTCGTGCCGGCGACAGTTCTCATGGGGGGCGGCTTTTCAAGGCGCCCCCGAAATGCTTTTGCGGCTCCTTTGCCCGCCATATTTTGGCCCCCGAGCGACTTATGTGTTAGGCAGTCATCCTCAACGAGCAAAGACGGTGCCCATGATCACCCTGCCGACCGCGACTTTTCACGGTTTCATCGCGCGCGCTCTCCTGATCGCGGCCTTCGCCGCCGCCTTCTTGTCGCTTCTCCCGGCCCCCGCGCCCGCCCAGGATGCGTCCGAGGTCGTGGTGCGGCTCAATCGGCTCGAGGGGGTGGTCCGGCAATTGTCCGGACAGGTGGAGGAACTCGAATACCAGAACCGGCAGCTCCAGGAGCGTCTCCAGCGCTTTCAGGAGGATGTCGACTTCCGTTTCGAGGAGGCGGGCGTGGCGCCTGCGCAGCCGCGAGAACGTTCCGAAGCCGCTCCCGTCACTTCGCCCGTCACTTCGCCCATGACTTCGCCCATGACTTCGCCCGCGCCCATGACGTCGCCCGCGCCGGTCACGACACCTGCGCCCGCCGCCGATGCGCCGCTGTCGATCACGCCCGGCGGGCGCGGCGACGCCTTCGATCCCACGCGCGATCCGAATGCCCCCGGCGCGCCCCGGCCCCTCGGCACGACGCAGCCCTCCGCGCCGCTCGACCTCTCCCTCCCGCGCCTCGACGCGCCGCCCTCATTCGACCGGGCGGGGCCGAGCATCGCGGCGACAGCCGACGCCGATCCGCGCGTCGTCTACGATGCGGCCTACGCCTATCTTCTGCAGGCGCAATACGAGCGCGCGGAAATGGGTTTCCGCCAGTTCCTGCAGTCGCATCCCCGCGACGAACTCGTCCCCGACGCCATTTTCTGGCTCGGCGAGACCTATGCGCAGCGTGGACGCCATCGCGAGGCGGCGGAGCAGTTCCTGAAGGTGTCCACGGAACACCCCTCCGCCCGCAAGGCGCCGGACGCCCTCCTGAAGCTCGGCGGCGCGCTTGCGGAGATCGGGGCGCGCGAACAGGCCTGCGCCACCTTCGCCGAGATCCCTCGCCAGTATCCGCAAGCGGCGGTCGCCATGCGGGAGAGTGTCGAGCGCGAGCAGCGCCGCGTCGGTTGCGCGTGACGTCAGGGCCGTCCGACGCGCCGGCCGGCGACATCGAGCGGCCCCTGAGCGTGGACGAGGCGGCTGCGCTCTTTGCCGCCACGATCGGGACAGGCGCGCCTTCCTGCCTGCTCGCGGTGTCCGGGGGACCGGATTCGGTCGCGATGATGCATCTCGCCGCCCGCGCCGCGCCCTCCCTCGGCGGCGCCCGGTTTCTCGTTGCGACCGTGGATCACGGCCTCAGGCCCCAGGCGCGCGCCGAGGCGGAGGCGGTGGCCGCGCAGGCTTCGGCATTGGGTCTGCCGCACTGGATACTCGATTGGAGCGAACCGAAGCCTGCTACCGGCATCCAGGAGGCGGCGCGGCGCGCGCGCTACCTTTTGCTTGAGGAATGCGCCGCGGCGCAGGGGGCAAGTTTCGTCGCCACGGCCCATACCCTTGACGATCAGGCCGAGACGATCCTGATGCGGCTCTCCCGGGGGTCAGCCATCGACGGCCTCGCCGGGATGCGCGCGACGCGCCCCCTTGGAGCGGTGATGCTGGCGCGGCCCTTTCTCGGGACGCCAAAATCCCGCCTCGTCGCCACCTGCCGGCTTCATGGCGCGGAATTCGCCGAAGATCCCAGCAATCGCGACGAGCGCTTCGGGCGCGTGCGAATTCGCAACCTCCTGCCGCTTCTCGCCGCCGAGGGGCTCGATGCGCGCCGCCTCGCGCGGCTGGCCTCAAGGGCGCGCGACGCGTCCGACGCCCTCGACCATTGCGCCGACCGCGTCTTCGCCGAGGCGTGCCTCGCGGGACCGGATGACGGCGCGCTGAGGCTCGACGGCGATCGGCTCGCGGAAGCCCCCTTCGAGATCCTGCTGCGCGTTCTCGGCAGGGCCATCGCCGCGATCGGCGCCGACCGGGAGCTGGATGGCCGCGGCCCGCGCCGGGAGCGGCTCGAGGCGCTGGCCCGGGCGATTGGCGATGCGCTCCCGGCGGGACGGGCGATGCCGGCGCGCACGCTCTCGGAAGCGATGATCGCGCTGGAGGCGACGGGGGAGGTCGTGCTGCGCCGGGCTGCGCCGCGCCGGGACAAACGCCGGCTCGACAGGGCGGAATGACGGGTTCGTGGCCGTCGGAGACCGCCCGTCCATCTTTTTGTTGTACCGAATGCCGCAGGTCCGCCGCAATGTCGGAGCAATCACTTGGCAATGCAGGTGGACGTCCCTAGATTACAAGGCGTCGCGAAAACCGCGCTCCGGGCGGACGTAGCGCTCCTCTACCGGCGATGAACGGACCGAGATGAACCCGAATTTCAAGAACTTCGCCCTGTGGGTCATCATTTTCCTGCTGGTGCTTGCGCTCGTCACGCTCTTCCAGAGCCCGAACCAGCGCGCGCCGGGGCAGGATATCGCCTACAGCCAGCTCCTTGCGGATGCCGAGGCCGGCCGCGTCGCCAGCGTCGTAATTTCCGGAAACGACATCAACGGCGTCTACCAGGACGGATCGAATTTCTCGACCTATGCGCCGCAGGATCCGAATCTTGTGAACCGGCTGCAGGAGCAGGGCGTGCAGATCAACGCGCGTCCGCCGCAGGACAACACGCCCTGGTTCATCGCGCTCCTGATCAACTGGCTGCCGATCCTGATCTTCATTGGTGCCTGGATCTTCCTGTCGCGCCAGATGCAGAGCGGTGCCGGACGCGCCATGGGCTTTGGCAAGTCGAAGGCGAAGCTCCTGACGGAGGCGCATGGGCGTGTGACCTTCGACGACGTGGCGGGGATCGACGAGGCGAAGGAGGATCTGCAGGAGATCGTGGAGTTCCTGCGCGATCCGCAGAAGTTCCAGCGGCTGGGCGGGCGCATTCCGCGCGGCGTGCTGCTGGTCGGCCCTCCCGGCACCGGCAAGACCCTGACGGCGCGGGCCGTGGCGGGCGAGGCGATGGTGCCCTTCTTCACGATTTCGGGTTCGGACTTCGTCGAGATGTTCGTGGGCGTCGGCGCGAGCCGGGTGCGCGACATGTTCGAGCAGGCCAAGAAGAACTCGCCTTGCATCATCTTCATCGACGAGATCGACGCGGTCGGCCGCCATCGCGGCGCGGGCCTCGGCGGCGGCAATGACGAGCGCGAGCAGACGCTCAACCAGCTGCTCGTGGAGATGGACGGGTTCGAGGCCAACGAGGGCGTGATCATCATCGCGGCGACGAACCGCCCCGACGTGCTCGACCCGGCGCTGCTGCGCCCGGGCCGCTTCGACCGGCAGATCGTGGTGCCCAATCCGGATGTGACGGGCCGCGAGAAGATCCTGCGCGTGCACATGCGCAAGGTGCCGCTCGCCCCCGACGTCGACGTCAAGGTGATCGCCCGCGGCACGCCCGGCTTTTCCGGCGCGGATTTGATGAACCTCGTCAACGAGGCGGCGCTCCTCGCCGCGCGGCGCTCGAAGCGCATCGTGACCATGGCCGAGTTCGAGGACGCCAAGGACAAGGTGATGATGGGCGCCGAGCGCCGCACCCTGGTCATGACCGACGACGAGAAGCGGCTCACGGCGTATCACGAGGCGGGCCACGCCATCGTGGCGCTGCACGTGGCGGCGACGGACCCGGTCCACAAGGCGACGATCATCCCGCGCGGGCGCGCGCTGGGCATGGTCATGCAGCTGCCCGAGCGCGACAAGCTCTCCATGAGCTTCGAGCAGATGACCTCGCGCCTCGCCATCATGATGGGCGGCCGCATCGCCGAGGAGATGATCTTCGGCCGCGAAAAGGTCACCTCCGGCGCGCAGTCCGACATCGACCAGGCGACCAAGCTTGCCCGCATGATGGTCACCCGCTGGGGCTTCTCCGAGGAACTCGGCACCGTCTCCTACGGCGACAACCAGGACGAGGTGTTCGTCGGCATGCAGATGGGGCGGAGCCAGAGCGTCTCCGAGGCGACTGCGCGCAAGATCGATTCCGAAGTGCGCCGCTTCGTCGAGGCGGGGCTGAAGGAGGCACGCCAGATCCTGACCGACAACCGCGGCGAGCTCGAAATTCTGGCCCAGGGGCTGCTCGAATACGAGACCCTCTCCGGAGACGAGATCAAGAACCTTCTCGCGGGGACGCCTCCCGTCCGCGATGTGCCTGATTCGCCGCTTCCGGCGCGCGGCTCGATCGTTCCATCGGCGGGCAAGCCGCGTCCGCGTGACGAGCCGGATCCCGGAATGGAGCCGCAGCCGCAGGCCTGATCCGGTTGCCTTGCCTCGCACGAGAGACGCCCGCCTCGCGCGGGCGTCTTGCCGTTGCGCTTGTCGGCCAGCTCCTCCAGGCCCTCTTGTCCGTTGCGCTGCTTGCGAGGCGCGTCACAAACGCATACCGAAAGTGAAGGCGGCGGGCGTGGCGTCAGCTTGACGCTGGGTGGAGACGCTGCTTTCTAGGCGCATTCGGTTCAATGGCGGCATCAGCCTGAATTTTCGAGGATCATCAATTGCGCAAGTATTTCGGCACGGATGGCATTCGCGGGCGTGCGAACGGCACCATTACCCCCGAACTCGCCCTTCGCGTCGGCCAGGCGGCCGGTCTCGTCTTCCAGCGCGGCGATCACCGCCACCGGGTCGTGATCGGCAAGGACACGCGGCTCTCGGGCTACATGATCGAGAACGCGCTCGTCGCCGGGTTCACATCGGTCGGGATGGACACCCTGCTGCTCGGGCCGATGCCGACTCCCGCCGTGGCGATGCTGACGCGCTCGATGCGCGCCGACCTCGGCGTCATGATCTCGGCCTCGCACAACCCGTTCGAGGATAACGGCATCAAGCTGTTCGGACCCGACGGGTTCAAGCTGTCCGATAGTGTCGAGCTCGAAATTGAGCGGATCATGGGCGCGAACCTGACGAAGCGGCTTGCTTCCGCCTCATCGCTCGGCCGTGCCAAGCGCGTCGAAGGGGTGCAGGCGCGCTATGTCGAGTTCGCCAAGCGAACGCTCCCCCGCGGCCTCGATCTGGAAGGTCTTCGCATCGTGCTCGATTGCGCCAACGGGGCCGCCTACAAGGTCGCCCCCGACGCGATCTGGGAGCTGGGCGGCGAAGTCTTCGCCATCGGCGTCGATCCGGACGGGTTCAACATCAACCGCGAGGTGGGATCCACGGCTCCCGACGCGCTCGTGGCGAAGGTCCGCGAGTTGCGCGCCGATATCGGCATCGCCCTCGATGGCGACGCCGACCGGGCCATCATCGTGGACGAGAAGGGCCATCTCGTCGACGGCGACCAGTTCATGGCTGCGATCGCACGGAGCTGGCACGAGGACGGGCGTCTGTCGCAGCCGGGCATCGTCACGACCGTGATGTCGAATCTCGGGCTTGAGCGCTATCTCGCGGGCCTCGGCCTCTCCATGGTCCGCACCGCGGTGGGTGACCGCTATGTCCTCGAGCATATGCGCGAACACGGCTACAATTTCGGCGGCGAACAATCCGGCCATATCATCATGTCGGACTACACGACAACGGGCGACGGGCTGGTCGCCGCGCTCCAGCTCCTGAGCGTGGTCAAGCGCCTCGACAAGCCCGTTTCGGAGGTCTGTCACAGCTTCGAGCCGCTGCCCCAGATCCTCAAGAACGTGCGCTACGCCAATGGCCAGCCTTTGAAGAACGCCGCGGTCGCCTCGGCCATCGAGGCCGGGCGAGGCGCGCTGGGCGAGAGCGGCCGGCTCGTGATCCGCCCGTCAGGGACCGAGCCTGTCATCCGCGTGATGGGCGAGGGCGATGATCGCGACCTCGTGACGAGGGTCGTGGATGATATCGTCGAGGCGGTGACGCGGGCCTCCGCCTGACGCAAACGTGTCGGGGCGGCCGCCTGGACGCGGGCGTCCTTGGCCTCGCGCGAAATGTTAGGGTTAAATCTCAAGGTTAAGTCCCGTTTAAGGTATTCGTGCGAACTTTTGCGCGGGAATGAATCTAACCCGCCAGCGCTCAGGCGCTGGACTCGCGCAAGAGGGACCTGATCATGGCACTCGCACGGCTCGCCGCGATCGTCGGCGGCATGAGCATCGCTGCAGCAACATTCGCCCACGCGGCGGATTTGCCTGCGCCGCCCGTCTATTACGAGCCGGTTCCGGTGGAGATCGGCGGCGGCTGGTACCTGCGCGGCGATATCGGGGTATCGCACCAGGACATGAAGCGGCTGACGAATGTCGATCTGGACGCGCCGGTGATCAACGCCGGAAATCGTATCGACTTCCTGAAGCAGACCTTCGATCCCGCCGCCATCATCGGTGTCGGTGTCGGCTACAAGTTCAACAACTGGCTCCGCGCCGATGTGACCGGCGAGTATCGCGCCGCGTCGAAATATTCCGCTACGGAGCGGATCCTGCAGCCCGACGGATCGATTGCGCCCAACGGCGTCAACTACTTCACCGCGAAGAAGACTGAGTTCGTCGGCCTCTTCAACACCTATCTCGACCTTGGCACTTGGGGCGGGATGACGCCCTATATTGGGGCGGGCATCGGGTTCGCAAGCGTCCGGATCTCGAATTTCCGCGATGTCAATCTCGCACCCGGAAACGGCACCATCGCCGCGGCGCCGACAGGAACGCGGACGAATTTCGCCTGGGCGCTTCATGCGGGCTTCGGCTACGAGATCTCCGAGAACCTGCTCATGGATGTCGGCTACCGCTACATCAATCTCGGCCGCGGCCAGACCGGGGGGCCTCCGCGCTGCATCACGCCTTGCCCGCCTCCGACGTCACAGACGCCGTGGGTCTTCAACCATATCCATTCGCATGACCTGCGGATCGGACTGCGCTGGATGTTCCACGCACCCCGCGCGGCGCTGCCCGTCTATCCGGAAGACCCGCCGATCCGGAAGCTTTGAGCATTTGACGCATGAGAAGAAGGGCGCCGCGGGGCGCCCTTTTTTTGTTTCGTGGGCGGAGTCCCGGTCCCTGCTACAATTTGTTAAGCTTAATCATCGGTTAACGAACGCCCGGCATAGTTCGCGGACAGGCGCCCTCCGCGCGGCGTCCCGTCGACATCAGGCCGGGAAAAACCTTCATGTTCAAGGCATTGCGTATTGCGGCGCTGGCCGCCCTTGCAGCCGCGGCCGCCGGGGCCGCTTCGGCCAACGATCTGCTGCCGCCGTTGCCCTCCCTGGACGAGCCGATCCTCCAGACGCTGACATCCGATTCCGGCTGGTACGTTCGCGGCGATCTCGGCTACGGCGCTGCGCGCTTCGCCCGTGCCTCCCCGCTCGGCGGTCCGGCGCGGACCGACTTCTTCGCGACGAAGATCCGCGACGGGTTCACGCTCGGCGGCGGCCTCGGTTACCGGTACAATTCCTACCTGCGCGCCGACGTCACGCTCGAGCATCGCTTCGCCAGCCGGTTCTCCGGGAATACGACGCTGATCGGCGCCCCCGATCACCGGTTTGGCCACCAGGGGGATTTTTCGGCGCTGACCGGGCTCGTCAATCTCTATGCCGATCTTGGCGCCTGGTCGTCAGTCACACCTTATGTCGGTGCGGGGCTGGGCGTCAGCAGCAACCGCTTCTCCCGGCACGAGATCGCTGAATGCGCCGCGCCCTGCGGCGGGGTCTTCACAGAAGTTGCAAGGCTTCCCGACCGCAGCCGCCTCGGATTTGCCTGGGCGTTGACGGCGGGTCTCGGCGTGGATCTCGGAGGCGGGGGGACCCTCGACCTCGGGTATCGCTACCTCAATCTCGGGGACGGGCGCACGGGAGCGAGCGCCGCCAACGGCGCGGTGGAGGTCCGCAAGCTTGAGACGCACGCCGTCCGCGTCGGTTTCCGCTGGTCCCTGAACTGAAGCTCAAGGTTCGCGTGCCAATTGTATGGGCAACGAATCATTAAGGTTACCGCGCTAGCCTTTCCTTGAAGACTTCACGATCCCGCGTCAGCCGTAGCAGAGGACGCTCCATGCGCGCAAAGACCCTGTCACTCCTCGCTCTCTCGGCCACGGCCGCGCTCCTGGCGCCCGCCGCCCTTGCCGCAGATCTCTTCGGCCCGCTGCGGGGGACGCAGACCAGCGGCCCCATGCTCACCCCGACACATGTCTGGGACGGGACGTATTTCGGCGGCTATGTCGGGAGGACCGAGCTTCGCGCGGGCAATCTGGGACCGCTGACGCCGAGCACCTTCCCCGGCGGGACGGCCAATGCGGCGATCGTTGCGGCTCATGCGGCCCTTGGGCCGCTGAACCCTGCCTCCAGGCTGGGACGCGGCGAATCATTTGGCGTGTTCGTCGGCCAGAACTACCAGTTCGACGAGGTGGTGCTCGGCCTCGAGGCCGACCTGACATTCGGAACGCGCAGCGCCATCGGACGTGCGACGCGTACTTCCGTCAATTACACCGACTATACCGGCGAAACCCGCATGACGCTCCGCGAGGTCATGACGCTCAGGGCGCGCGCCGGCTATACGATCGGTTCCTTCATGCCCTTCGTGACGGCAGGTCTTGCGATCGCGCGCGCCGACATCGCGCGTTCCCTTTCGGCAACGCATGCCGTCGATCCCGCCCTCACCGGCGCGATCTCCATGCGGAGGAACGGACGCTACGGGCTCGGCCTTGCCGCCGGCGCCGGTGTGGATGTGGGCGTCACGGAAAACCTCTTCGTGCGCGGGGAATGGCAGCATCTCTCCTTCCATGATTTCCAGGGCCTGAATTTCTCGACCAACACCATTCGGGCCGCCGCCGGCGTCAAGTTCTAAGCCGGCTATCCAGCTCAGGCGCGGCGAGGGGAGCAGGGGCCAACCCACCCCTCGCGGTTTCATTGCGCCCCTTGACGCCGCCACTTCACATCGTCATACCCGTTCGCGGGACACCTCTCCCCACCGAGAGGCGCCCATCTGAGAGGATGGATTACATGACGATGAATGCCCCCGCCGCGCGTCCGCGCGCGCCCTTCTTTTCGTCCGGCCCCTGCGCCAAGCGCCCCGGATGGTCTCTCGAAGCCCTGAAAGACGCCTCGCTCGGCCGCTCGCATCGCGCGAAGATCGGCAAGGCGAAGCTCACTGACGCGATCGACCTCACCCGCGAGGTCCTGCGCGTTCCCGCGGATTACCGCATCGGCATTGTCCCGGCCTCCGATACGGGAGCCGTCGAGATGGCCATGTGGACCATGCTCGGCGCTCGCGGCGTCGATCTCCTCGCCTGGGAAAGCTTCGGCGAAGGCTGGGTCACCGACGCCGTGAAGCAGCTCAGGCTGTCCGACGCCCGCGTGATCAAGGCCGGCTACGGCGATCTCCCCGATCTCACGCAGGTCAATACGAAAACCCGCGACGTGGTCTTCACCTGGAACGGCACGACTTCGGGCGTGCGCGTGCCTGACGCCGACTGGATTGCTTCGGATCGCGAGGGAATCACGATCTGCGACGCCACCTCCGCTGCCTTCGCACAGGATCTCGACTGGGAGAAGCTCGACGTCGTCACCTTCTCCTGGCAGAAGGTGCTCGGCGGCGAGGCGGCGCACGGCATGCTCATCCTCTCGCCCCGCGCCGTCGAGCGGCTGGAGAGCTACAGCCCGGACCGGCCGCTCCCCAAGATCTTCCGCCTGACCAAGGGCGGGAAGCTTATCGAGGGCATCTTCAAGGGCGAGACGATCAACACGCCGTCCATGCTCGCGGTCGAGGATTATCTCGATGCGCTGCGCTGGGCGAAATCGATCGGCGGCCTGCCCGCGCTGATCGCGCGCGCCGACACGAATGCCCGCGTCATCAACGACTGGGCCTCGCGCACGCCCTGGATCGCCAACCTGGCGAAGGTTCCGGAAGCGGCGTCGAACACCAGCGTCTGCCTGACGATCGCCGATGCGGAGGTGATCGCGAAGGGCGAGGAGGCGGTTGCCGCCGTCGCCAAGGGCATTGCCTCGCGGCTCGAGAAGGAGGGCGTCGCCTTCGATATCGGCGCCTATCGCGACGCGCCCGCGGGCCTGCGCATCTGGTGCGGCGCGACGGTGGAGACGGCTGACCTCGAGGCGCTCGTCCCGTGGCTCGACTGGGCCTTCGCGCAGGAAAAGGCGAAGCTGTCAGAGGCGGCCTGAGGCGTCTCTTCCCCCTCCCCCCGCGGGGGGGGGGGGGGGGGGCGGGGGGGGGGGGGGGGGGGGCACTGGGGCGCGGGGGT
>JAWLCY010000005.1:190714-353551 GCA_041686895.1 Saliniramus sp.
TGGCGGCCTGCGGCGTCCCCCCCCCCCCCCCCGGGGGGGGGGGGGGCGCCCGGGGGGGGGGGGCGGTGCAGGACAAGGCGCGGCGTTCATCGTCGAGTAAGTCGTGAGACCTGGATCTCACTGAGCACTGCGCCTTGCACCGCTCCCGCTCCATCAGCGCCCCCCACCCCTAGCCCCTCCCCACCGCAAGCGGGGGGAGGAGAATCGCCCGGCTCGGCCGGGGAAGACATTCAATTCAGGAGACACCCTCCATGACCAAACCCCGCGTACTCATTTCGGACGCCCTTTCCCCCGCCGCCGTCGAGATCTTCAGGACGCGCGGCGTCGAGGTCGATTTCCAGCCGGATCTCGGCAAGGACAAGGATCGCCTCGCCGAGATCATCGGGAATTATGACGGCCTCGCCATCCGCTCGGCCACCAAGGTGACGCCGAAGATCCTCGAGCGCGCCGAGCGGCTCAAGGTGATCGGCCGCGCCGGCATCGGCGTCGACAATGTCGACATTCCCGCCGCCACGGCGCGCGGCGTGATCGTCATGAACACGCCCTTCGGCAACTCGATCACCACCGCCGAGCACGCCATCGCCATGATGTTCGCGCTCGCCCGCCAGATCCCGCAGGCGGACGTCTCGACCCAGGCCGGGAAGTGGGAGAAGAACCGCTTCATGGGCGTCGAGATCACGGCCAAGACGCTGGGGCTCATCGGCTGCGGCAATATCGGCTCGATCGTCGCCGACCGCGCAGTCGGCCTGCGCATGCATGTCGTTGCCTATGATCCGTTCCTGAGTCCGGAGCGGGCGGCGGAGCTCGGCGTCGAGAAGGTCGAGCTGGAGGAGCTGCTGCGCCGCGCCGACATCATCACGCTGCACACGCCGCTGACCGACAAGACACGCAACATCCTCTCCGCCGAGGCGCTGGCCCGGACGAAGAAGGGTGTGCGCATCGTCAATTGCGCCCGCGGCGGCCTGGTCGATGAAGTCGCCCTGCGCGCCGCCCTCGATTCCGGCCATGTCGCGGGAGCCGCCTTCGACGTCTTCTCCGAGGAGCCGGCGAAGGAGAATCCGCTCTTCGGCCATCCCAACGTCGTCTGCACGCCGCATCTGGGCGCGGCCACGACCGAGGCGCAGGAGAATGTCGCCCTCCAGGTCGCGGAGCAGATGTCGAACTACCTGATCTCCGGCGCGATCGAGAATGCGGTCAACTTCCCCTCGATCACTGCCGAGGAGGCTCCCCGGCTCAGGCCCTTCGTGGCGCTCGCGGAGAAGCTCGGCTCCTTCGTCGGCCAGCTCACCGAGGCCCCGATCAGGGGCATCCGCATCGAGTACGAGGGCGTGGTCGCGGGAATGAACACCCGGGCGCTGACCTCGGCCGCCGTCACCGGGGCGCTGCGGCCCTTCCTCCAGGACGTCAACATGGTCTCGGCCCCGGTCGTCGCCCGCGAGCGCGGCATCGTGATCGAGGAACTCAAGCGCGACAGCGCGATGCGCGACTATGACAGCTTCATCCGCGTCACCATTGATGCCGAGGACATGCCCCGCCATGCCGGCGGCACCGTGTTCCAGGACGGCAAGCCGCGCGTGATCGAGATTCGCGACATCGTTGTCGATGCCGAGTTCGCGCCGCACATGATCTATGTCCGCAACGCCGACAAGCCCGGCTTCATCGGCGCTTTTGGCTCGCTCCTCGGCGATTCGGGGGTGAATATCGCGACCTTCAGCCTCGGCCGCGACAAGCCCGGCGGTGACGCGATCTGCTTCGTCGCCGTCGACCAGCCGGTCAGCAAGGACATCCTCGACCGCATCGAGGCCCTGCCGCAGGTCAAGCGCGCGCGGGCGGTCAATTTTTGAGGAGGTCAGGCGACGGCCCCGGAGACATGCCGCCCGGGGCCGCGCATCCCGTGTCCTACGCGATCTTCGCCTCGATCGCGTCCCACACGTCGACGGCGAGATCCGGGCCGCCGAGCTTCTTGATGGCGCGCACGCCCGTGGGGGAGGTGACGTTGATCTCGGTCAGGAAGCCGTCGATCACGTCGATCCCGACCAGAATCAGGCCCATTTCGCGCAGGTGCGGGCCGATCGTCTCGCAGATCTCGCGCTCGCGCGGGGAAAATTCCGTGGTCGTGGCCGCACCGCCGCGCACCATGTTCGAACGGATGTCGCCGGCGGCGGGAACCCGGTTGATCGCGCCCCGTGCCTCCCCGTCAACGAGGATGATGCGCTTGTCGCCCTCGCTCACCTTGGGCAGGAAGCGCTGGATCACCCAGGGCTCGCGGAAGGTGACGGAGAAGAGGTCGAAGACCGAGCCGAAATTCGGGTCGTCGGGCGTGATCCGCAGCACCGCCGCACCGCCGTGGCCGTGGAGCGGCTTCATCACGACGGCCCCGTGCTCGCGGCGGAAATCCTCGATCTCGGCCTTGTCGCGGCTGATCAGGGTCGGCGGCATGAGCTGCGGGAAGAGCGTGACGAAGATCTTCTCGGGCGCGTTGCGCACATGCGCGGGATCGTTGACGACGAGCGTCTCGGGATGCACCCGCTCGAGCAGATGCGTCGCGGTGATGTAGGAGAGATCGAAGGGCGGGTCCTGGCGCATCAGGACGACGTCGAGTTCGTTCATCGCGATGCGATCGCGCTCGCCGAGAACGGCGTGCTCGCCCTGGACGTCCTTCACCGCAAGCGGCTGCACCGAGGCGACGATCTTGCCGTCGCGCATCGAGAGGCGATCGGGCGTGTAGTAGACGAGCTCATGGCCGCGAGCCTGCGCCTCCAGCAGGAGCGCGAAGGTGGTGTCGCCGGCGATCTTGATCGCCTCGATCGGATCCATCTGGACCGCGACTTTCAAACTCATGGCCGTCTCCCGCATTCAACCTGCGGCGACATTATCGGCGGCGCGGCGAAAGGCAAGGCGCGCGCACGCCCCGTCGGCCTTGCGCGAGAGAGCCCTGTAACAGGTTGATGATGTCCGTAGCCTTACGATATCGCTTCGGCGGCAGGCCTGCTAGTGTGTCCGGATGAGGCATGTCTCGCAGCACCGCTCGCAACGCCTCGCGCAGCGTCGCGGATATGGATTGTCGCCCAGGGCGATCGTCTTCCTGTTGTGCCTGATGGCCGGCCTCGCCGCAGCCGTCGCGCAGGAAGGAGAGCCGGACCTCGTCCGGGAGACCGAGACTCGCGCTGCCGAGGCGCGCGACGCCGGCGAAGCGACGCCGCTTCCGATCGAACGCGCCTTCGTGATCGACATCGAGGGCGGGATCGGACCCGCCGTGACCATGTATCTCGAGGAGGGGCTCGAGGCGGCGCGGGAGGCGGGCGACGCGATGCTCGTCATCCGCATGAACACCCCCGGCGGCCTCGATTCCTCGACCCGCGACATCATCCGCGCGATCCTTGCGAGCGAGGTCCCGGTCGCGACCTACGTCGCGCCGAGCGGGGCGCGGGCTGCGAGCGCGGGCACCTATATCCTCTATGCCAGCCATGTCGCGGCAATGGCGCCGAGCACCAATCTCGGCGCGGCCACGCCTGTCCAGATGGGCGGAGGGGCGGAGGAGGACGGCGAATCCGCCATGACGCGCAAGGTTGTCAACGATTCCGTCGCCTTCATCCGGGGCCTGGCGGAACTTCGCGGCCGCAATGCCGACTGGGCCGAGGAGGCCGTGCGCGAAGGGTCGAGCCTGACGTCGAGCGCAGCGGTCGAGCGCAATGTCGCCGATTACATCGCGGGGAACATGCGGGCGATGATCGACGAGGCCCAGGGGCGGGTCGTCGATCTCCCCCGGGGACCGGTCCAGCTCCAGACGCAGGGCGCGGAGATCGTCGACCTCGCGCCGCGCTTCATGACCCGCATCCTCAACATCATCACCAACCCGAATATCGCCTATATCCTGATGCTGATCGGGATCTACGGCCTGATCTTCGAGTTCGCAAATCCGGGCATCATCTTTTCGGGCGTGATCGGCGCGATCTGCCTCGTGCTCGGCCTGTTCGCGCTCAACCTCCTGCCCGTCAACTTCGCCGCGATCGCCCTCCTCGGGCTGGGGCTCGCAATGATGGCGGCGGAGGCTTTCACGCCCTCCTTCGGGATATTGGGGATTGGCGGCGGCATCGCCTTCGCCCTCGGATCAATGATGCTTTTCGACGGGGACATCCCCGGCTTCACCCTGAGCATCTATGTCGTCCTGGCGGCCACCGCCGTGACGGCGCTGATCGTCGTCGTGGCGATCGGCGCGGCCCTTCGTTCGTTTCGCTCGCCGGTCGCCAGCGGCGACAGCGTGCTCATGGGCGAGCGCGGCCGCGTCCTGTCATGGGCGGGCGATGAGGGCGAGATCGAGATCCACGGCGAGCGGTGGCATGCGGTCGCGCGCCAGCCCCTCGCCGAGGGAACGGTCGTCCGCGTGACGGCCCGCAACGGCCTGAAGCTTCAGGTCGTCGAACTGCCTGAGACAGAAGCCGGGGACGAGTTCGCCGCCGGCGCCAAAAGCTGAGGGTCATGAGCATGCCGATCGACTTCGCCGCCTATATTCTCCTCGCCGTTCTCGTCATCGGGCTCATCGGGGCCTCGATCCGCATCATGAACGAATACGAGCGCGGCGTCGTCTTCACGCTCGGGCGGTTCACCGGCGTGAAGGGCCCCGGGCTGATCATCATCATCCCCTTCGTCCAGCAGGTGGTGCGCGTCGACCTGCGCACGATCACCATGGACGTGCCCAGCCAGGACGTGATCTCGAAGGACAACGTCTCGGTGAAGGTCAATGCGGTGATCTATTTCCGCGTCGTCGACGCCGACCGCGCGATCATCCAGGTCGAGAACTTCATGATGGCCACGAGCCAGCTCGCCCAGACGACCTTGCGCTCCGTCCTCGGCAAGCACGACCTCGACGAGATGCTCTCGGAGCGCGACAAGCTCAATTCCGATATCCAGGAAATTCTCGACGCGCAGACCGACGCCTGGGGCATCAAGGTCGCGAATGTCGAGATCAAGCATGTCGATATCGACGAGAGCATGGTGCGCGCCATCGCCCGGCAGGCCGAGGCGGAGCGCAACCGGCGAGCGCGGATCATCAATGCGGAGGGCGAGCTCCAGGCGTCGGAGAAGCTCGTCGAGGCGGCTGCAATTCTCGGCAGGGAACCGGCCGCGATGCAGCTGCGGTATCTTTCGACGCTCTACGACATCGCCGGCGACAATAACTCGACGATCGTCTTCCCGCTGCCGGTGGATCTGCTGAAAGGGTTCATCAGGAGCTGAGCGCGACCCGCGTCAGCCGTCGACCGGGATGACGCAGGTGAAGCGGTAGCCGTTCTCGCGTTCGACCACGATCTCGCCGCGCCACTTGCGCTCGATCAGCGCCGTGAGAAGGCGGGAGCCGAAGCCGGTTCCCTGCCGGTTCGTGTCCTCGACGCTCAGGGGGTCGTCCCAGACGAGGGTGAATCGGCGCTGCCCTTCCATCCCCGAACCGAGCGTCCAGCGCAGCGCAACCTCGCCCGCAGGCGCGCCGAGGGAGCCGTATTTCGCGGAATTGGTCGCCAGTTCATGCACGATCAGGCCAAGATCGAAGCAGAGGTCGGGCGGGAGCAGGATGTCGCGTCCCGCGAGGCCGATGCGCTCCCGGAAAGGCTGCAGCGCCTCCTCGATCAGCGCCACCACGCGGGTCGATGTCCAGCCTCCCTGCGCCACGAGGAAATTTGCTCGCGACAGCGAGGCGAGACGCTCGTTGAAGGCGCGCTTGGCCTCGTTGACGTCCCTGTCGAAGCCGAAGGTCTGGTTTGCGATCGTGCTGACGAGCTGGAGCATGTTCCCGGCGCGATGCGCCATCTCGCGCAGGAGCAGCATGCGCTGATCGGCGGCAGCCCGATGCCGAGCGCTGTTGGCGACGATGTTCGCCAGCGACAGGAGAAACTCCACATCCGCCTCGGCGAAGTGGCGCAGGTCCCTGGAGTGGACGCCGAAGACGCCGAAGGGGCGCCTGTCGACGCCGGGGATGATCACGCTCATGCCGCTGCGCACGTCGTGATCGTGCAGGAGCTGGGGCCCGTTGAATCGCGTCTCGGTGCGCAGGTCGTGAACGATGACCGGATCCGGGCTGATCAGGGTGAAGCCGGCTTGCGATTCGCGCTCGATTCCGACGGCGGCGACCCCGACAAGGCCCGGCTTCCAGCCGATCCCGGCGCTCAGCGTCAGATGATCGGCGGCGTTGGCGAATTGCAGGATCTTGGTGAGCGGCAGGTCGAGCACCTCCGCGGCGACAGTGACCGCCCGGTCGAGCACCTTCTGGAAATCGTCCTCGGCGAGGGCGAAGGATCCCAGGGAGACCACTGCCTGCTGCTGCCGGAGGCGGCGCTGCAGTTCCTCCTCATTGCGCACGCGCTCGCTGACATCCGTGCAGACGCCCGTGAGGTAGCGGGTCCCGTCGGGCGCCGTGACGAGACCTCCCGACGCCTCGATCCAGAGGGGCGGCCGGTCTTCCGCAGGAGCGGTGCGGTAGACCGCGCAATACGGCTCGCCGGTCTCCACGCTGTGCCGGATCGCCGCCCAGACGGGCGCCATGTCGTCAGGATGAACATCGCGACGGAAGCTGGACAGCGTGCCGTCGAACGAGCCGCCGGGTAGAGCGTGAACCTCCTCGAGGTTCGGCGTCCATCGCAAGTCGTCGCTGTCAACCCTCCAGCGCCACACGCCGACGCCGCCCAGATGAAGACCTTCGAGCAGCGGCGCGCTTTCGCGGAGGAAGCCCGGAGTCTCTTCGACGTTTTTCACGCTGTTCTCCATGCCGATCAGTCTACTAGCATCTACGAGCGTTCGACGCATCCCAACATGCGTTCTGCCGTTTGCGCGGTCCAACACGTTTTCGATCGGTGCTAGGCTGCGACAGGAAAGCAACGCGACGTGCGGGAGGGGACATGATCCGCCACATCAAGAGCGGCCAGCCGGCGGAAGCATTGGCCGCGGCCGACAAGAAGGTTCGCCAGACCGTCGAGGCCATCCTCGAGGATATCGAGGCCCGGGGCGACGAGGCGGTCCGCGAATACTCGCGGAAGTTCGACAGGTGGGACCCGCCGCAATTCCGGCTCAGCCAGTCCGAGATCGACGCCGCGATGGCGAGCGTTCCGGCGCAATCGCTGGAGGATATCCGGGTCGCCCGCGAGCAGGTCATGCGCTTCGCCCGCATCCAGCGCGAGAGCCTGCGCGACGTCGAGGCCGAGACGCTTCCCGGTGTGGTGCTCGGCCACCGCCATATCCCGATCGATTCCGTCGGCTGCTACGTGCCCGGCGGCAAATATCCCCTCATCGCCTCGGCCCTCATGTCGGTGGCGACCGCGAAGGTCGCGGGCGTCCGGCGGATCGCCGCCGCCGCGCCTCCGCACGGGGGGGCGCCCAACCCCTATGTCATCGCCGCGATGGTGCTCGCGGGCGCCGACGAGATCTATTCCTTCGGCGGCGTGCAGGCCATGGCCGCGCTCGCGATCGGAACGAAGGACATCGCGCCCGTCGACATGCTCGTCGGCGCGGGCAACGCCTTCGTCGCCGAAGCCAAGCGCCAGCTCTTCGGGCGCGTGGGCATCGACCTGCTCGCGGGCCCCACGGAGACCCTCGTCATCGCCGACGACAGCTGCGACGCCAAGACCTGCGCCACGGACCTTCTCGGCCAGGCGGAGCACGGGCCGACCTCGCCGGCCGCGATGATCACCAACAGCGAAGCGCTGGCGAAGGCGACGCTCGAGGAGATCGAGCGCCAGCTCCAGACGCTCGAGACGGCGGAGGTGGCGCGCCAGGCGTGGAACGATTACGGCCAGATCATCCTGTGCGACACCTACGAGGAGATGGCGCAGGCGGCTGATGAGCTCGCCTATGAACACGTCCAGGTGATGACCCGGCGGGACGACTGGTTCCTCGCCAACATGCGCAATTACGGCTCGCTGTTCATCGGCCACGAGACGAACGTCGCCTATGGCGACAAGGTGATCGGGACGAACCACACGCTCCCGACGAAGCGCGCCGCCCGCTATACCGGGGGGCTCTGGGTCGGGAAGTTCCTGAAGACGGTCACCCACCAGCGCGTCACCCCCGAGGCGACGGCGGTTATCGGCGAATATTGCTCGCGAATCTGCGCGATGGAGAACTTCGCCGGCCACAAGGCGCAGGCCGACCTGCGCGTCGCGCGCTACGGCAACAGGCGTGATCCGGCTGTCGCGGAGGCCATGGCCGCCGATCCGCCCGGTCCCGGGCAGCCGGTCTTCAAGGCGATCGGCGGGGGGTAAGCTGAGGGGCAAGCCGCAGCTTCCCCCCTCCCCCCGCTTGCGGCGGGGAGGGTCGGGGTGGGGGGGCGTGCAGAATGGAGCGAGACGGCAGACGAAGGGCGCGACAGGACGACCGGCGAGAGAGTTCTTCAGCCATTCCAGCTCCATAAACGCCCCCCACCCCTAGCCCCTCCCCGCCGCAAGCGGGGGGGAGGGGAAGCCCTCTTTCTGCGAGGCCGTCATGAAACTCGGCATCGACCTCGTCGGCACGAAGATCGAGGACGTCGTCCTCAACCACGCTTCGCTCGGCTATGAGCACGTCATCGCGGCCATCGCCGCGCTCTACCGCGACTTGTGCAGCGACATCGCCGACGCCCCACGCTGGGGGACAGCGCGGGCGTGCTGGGGGCGGCGGAGTTGGGAGCTGCCGGCTAACCCTCACCCACCCCGCCGGGCCTGTTCGCGGTAGAGCAGGTAAAGCCCCGAGGCGATGACGACGCCGGCCCCGATCAGCGTCCAGCGGTCGGGGAAGTCGCCGAAGACGATATAGCCGAGGAGCAGCATCCACAGGAGCTGGCCGTAGATGAAGGGCGCCAGAACCGGCGCGGGGGCGCGGGCATGGGCAAGGATCAGGAGCCAGTGGCCGAAGGCGCCCCAGAATCCGACCGCGAGGAGCAGGATCCAGACGAGCGTCGATTGCGGCGCGACCCAGACGAAAGGCACGATCGGGGTCATGATGGCGACTCCCGCGAGGCCGGAATAGAACATTGTGGTTCGCGAGGAATCCGTCGCCGCGAGCAGGCGCGTGCTGATCCCGTAGAGGGCGTAGCAGACTGCGCTCGCCACGGAGAGGAACGCCGCGGGATGCAGACCGCCGAAGCCGGGCCGCGTCACGATCAGCACGCCGAGAAAGCCGATCCCGATCGCGATCATCCGGCGCGGGCCGACCCATTCCCCGAGGATCGGCCCCGCGAGCAGGGCGACGAGGAACGGCGTGATGAACTGGATCGAGACCGTCTCGGCCAGTTGCAGGTATTTCAGGGCGAAGAAGTTCAGGATCGTCGAGCCGAGCAGGAGCAGCGAGCGGAAGACCTGGAGCCATGGCCGCATCGTGCGGCTCACCCCGGGGCTCGTGTACTGGTTGACGAAAATGGAGACGATGACGACGCTTCCCATGTAGCGCGCCCAGACGATCTGCAGGGGATCGACATGCCCCGACAGCCATTTCACCGAGGCGTCGAGGCAGGCAAAGCAAAACAGCGCGCCGCTCATCAGGCCGATGGCGATCAGGCGCTGCCGACGTTTCGCGGCCTCGTGAGGCGCGCCGAGCCTGGGGGAAGTTGAATCCATGAATTGGCAGCTTAGCGCGCATTCGCCTGCAGGGGCAGGGCACGCCGGCGCAAATCCGGGTTGCGCGGGGCGAGGTCAGACAGCCGCCGGAAGCGGCGCGTCGTCCGCGCGCTCGTCGTCGGCTTCGTCTTCCGTGACTTCAAGGCCGCGCGCGTCGGCTCCCGTCAGGTCCGCGAGGTTCTTTGCCGCCTTGCGCAGGAATTTCCTGAGCCGCTTGCGCTCCTTGCCGTCGAAGCCCGCGAGCAATTCCTCCTCGACCTCGTCCCACAGGCGCGCGATCGCGCCGGCGCGTTCGCGGCCCGTCTCCGTCAGCTGGACACGCACGATGCGCGCGTCGCCATCGCCGTTGCTGCGTTCGACGAGCCCGAGGCTCGAGAGGCGGGAGACGGTCTTCGATGCGGTGGGAGGCCGCACGCGCAGCATCGCCGCCAATTCGCCCATGGTCATCTGACCCTGAGCCGCGAGCGCCTGGATCACCTGTTCCTGGCCGGCGAAAAGTCCCAGTTCCGCAAGCTTGTCGCCCATTCGGCCGCGATGCAGGCGGGCAGCCTGAACCAGCGCCCAGCCGACGCTCTTTGCCTCGGGATGTTTCATCGTCTCGCCGGCCCACTCCATCCGCATGACGCAGGCATCATGTCACCCTTTTCATGACGGCTGGATGACAAATATCATGAACGTCATTGAATTTTGCGAAGCTTGGTGGAAACCTTGTCGATGAAGCGCCGCCTCGCCTCGGGGGTGCTCGAATCCATCCTGTGGATGCCGAGCCAGAATGTTCGCGGACGACCGCCGCACAGGACGGAGAGCCCCGTCAGCAGGGTGCGCCGCCCGGGCATTCCCATGAACCACCACCACCAGCGCGGCGAGCCGAGGGTCGAGATCGCGCCGATCAGGCGCAGATCGGGCAGGACCCCGCGGATGGGCTTGCCCGGTATCGGCATCTCGAATGTTGCGTAGGGCACCCAGACGCGGTCAAGCCAGCCCTTGAGCATGGCGGGCAAGCCGTACCACCAGGTGGGATAGATGAAGATGATTCCCTCCGCCTGCCGCAACAGGGCGAGATGCGCGGCGACCGGTTTTTCGTTCTCGCCGGGGGTATGATAGCTGCGGCGCTCCTCCGCGCTCATCACCGGATTGAAGCCCTCGGCGTAAAGATCGATGAGAGTGATCTCGTGGCCGCGTTCCTTCAGGACGGAAAGGGCCTTGTCGCGGATGGAAGCGTTGAAGCTTTCTTCGCAGGGGTGACAATACACGACGAGAATGCGCATGAACCGCTCGGAGAGAGACGTCCGGAGGATACCGGGACCGGGCGACGGGCTTGCGACCGTCTCGACATATTGTTGCGTTTCGCGCCGCCGACCACAATCGGATTCTACGCCTCGTCGGATGGTTACTCCCTCCCGCCCGGCCTGAAATGCCGCAACATGCTCGCAATAGGATTCGCCGCCGCCTGGCCGAGGCCGCAGATCGAGGCGTCGCGCATGACCTGCTCGATGTCTCCAAGGATCCTGTGATCCGGGGATCCGTTCTCGAGCAGGGTCACGATCTTTTCGGTGCCGGCGCGGCAGGGGGTGCATTGCCCGCAGCTTTCATGGCGGAAGAAGCGCATGAGGTTGAGCGCGACCGCTTCAATGTCGTCCCGGTCGGAGAGGACCACCACCGCATGGGAGCCGATGAAGGCGCCGTGCGGCTCCAGCGTTCCGAAATCGAGGGGCGCGTCCGCGAGCGCGGCGGGAAGGATGCCTCCGGAGGCGCCGCCGGGCAGGAAGCCGGCGAGCGCATGGCCCTCCGCCATGCCGCCGCAGAATTCCTCCACGAGTTCGCGCAGGGTGACGCCGGCGGGAGCAAGCTTCACCCCCGGTTCGCGCACCCGGCCCGAGACGGAGAAGGAGCGGAAGCCCTTTGCTCCGTTTCGTCCCTGCGAGGCAAACCAGGACGGTCCCTTCTCGATCACGTCCCGCAGCCAGAAGAGCGTCTCGACGTTGTGATTGAGCGTCGGCCGGCCGAACAGCCCCGTCTGGGCGATATAGGGCGGGCGGTGGCGGGGCAAACCGCGCTTGCCCTCGATCGACTCGATCATGGCGCTTTCCTCGCCGCAGATATAGGCTCCCGCGCCCCTCCTCAGGTCGATGGGCGCATGGGCGTCGAGCCCCGCCGCCTTCACCTTCGCGATCTCCTGTTCGAGGAGCGCACGCACGCCCGCATACTCGTCGCGCAGGTAGATGACCAGCATGTCGGCCTCGACCGCCCAGGCCGCGACGAGCGCCCCCTCGATCATCCGGTGCGGATCGCGTTCGAGGTGATGGCGATCCTTGAACGTGCCGGGCTCGCCCTCGTCGGCATTGACTGTCATCGCCCGGGGGCCGGGATAGGAGCGGACGAATTCCCATTTGCGCCCTGCCGGAAAGCCCGCTCCGCCAAGGCCCCGCAATCCGGCATCGGAGAGGAGCGCGATCAGCTGGTCGGACGTCCGCGCTCCAGACATGCACTCGCCCAGAAGCCCGTATCCGCCCTTTTCGCGATAGGCGTCGAGAAGAATCGCGGGGGGCATCGGTTCGCGGATCTCTCCCGCGGCGATCGCTGCTTCGACCCCGTCGACGCCCGCCTGCTCGACCGCTTTCTGTCCGACATGGACCGCCGGCGCTCCGGCGCAGCGCCCGATGCAGGGCACGCGCTGAACGCGCACGCGATCCGGATCGAGCCGGGCTTCGAGCGCTTCCGCCAGCGCGCCGGCTCCCGCCATCATGCAGGAAACGCTGTCGCAGACGCGGATGGTGAGGGGTGCCGGCGCGGCCTCCCCCTCCTTCACGATGTCGAAATGGTGATAGAAGCTCGCGACCTCGAAGATTTCGGCCTGGGGGAGCGCCCATTCCTCCGCGAGCGCCCGCAGATGCCGGGCAGGCAGGCAGCCCGCTTCGTCCTGGATACGGTGCAGCGCCTCGATCAGCAGATCGCGGCGGCGCGGCATCGGCCCCAGCCAGATGCGCAGCTCCGCGAGCGCATCCGCATCCAGCGCACGGCCACGGGGGCGGAGATTGCGTCTTTTCTTCGCGGGCGCCGTCATCCGCAGTCCTTTCCATCTCGTCCGCAGACAGTTTCGAGCCAACGGGGCGTGGCTGTCCAGCAGGCGCATGTGGCCTCCCGCACAGGCGCGTCGCGCGCTTTCGCCCGTTGGTGACGCGCTCCGGACGTGGCAGGTGATAGCAGGCGTGGGGCATGGAATGAAGGAGCGCGGGATGAGCGTCGGTCTGGGCATTATTGGCTACGGCATCATGGGCGAACGCCTCCTGCGCGCCGCCATGAACCACGATCCGCAGATCCTGCGGGTTTCCGCCGTCTGGGATCCGTCCGCAGAGGCCATGCGGCGCCTGCGCGACGATTTCCCGCAGGTCGGTCAATCGGGAGACGCGGCGGGGGTGATCGCCGCGAGCGACTGCGTCTATATCGCGTCGCCGCCAGCGAGCCATCTGGCGCACGCCCGCGCGGCGCTCGCTGCGGGCAAGGCGGTGTTCTGCGAGAAGCCCCTCTCCGTCGACCTCGCCGATGCCCGGAGATTCGCGGGAGAGGCGAGTAACGCGCGCTTCGCCGTCAACTTCCCCTTCGCCTCATCCTTCGCCGTCGACCAGTTGCGGGCCTGGATCGCGGAGGGGGTCGTGGGCGACTGGCAGGGCGTGGCGATCGAGATCGCCTTCGCGGACTGGCCGCGTCCCTGGCAGGTCGATGCGGAGGCCTGGCTCGACCGGACGGCGCAGGGCGGCTTCACCCGCGAGGTGGTCTCGCACTTCCTCTTCCTGACGCAGCGGATGACCGGCGGGATCGCGCTGAACGCAGCCCACGCGGAATACCCGCTCGCGGGCCGCTCCGAACGCGCCGTCAGCGCCGATCTCACCCGCGACGGCCTGCCGATCACCCTGACGGGGAGCGTCGGGACGACGTCGAAGCCCGACCACAACACCTGGACCCTCACAGGCAGCGCCGGCGCGATCCGCCTGCGGGACTGGTCGCTCGCCGAGCGCTTCGACGCCTCAAGCGGCGAATGGCGCGAGGCGCCCGACGCCCTCCCCAACGAGAAGGCGCGTCCGATGATCCTGGCGCGGCAGCTCGACAAGGTCGCCGCGATGACACGCGGGGAATCTCACGATCTCGCGAGCGTCGCCGAGGCTCTCGCCGTCCAGGAGGCGGTCGAGGCCATTCTCGCCTCCGGGACGCCCTCCTGACGCCGAGCGCGAAAACCTTGGCAGGAACGCCCGCCCGCTCCGCGCGTTGACCTCTCAAGAACGTGCTTCGATGGCGAAGCGCCGACCAAGAGAGGTGTATACAATGCGACGAGTCATCAAGGATGACCGTGCCAAGCAGGGGCGCGAGGGAAAGCCGGTTCTCACCGTCCTGCTCGTCAGCCTCACCCTCGCCGTGGTCGCGGCAGCGGTGTATTTCTTCTGGGTGGTCGCGGAGACTCCGCCCGCGACAGAGCAGGACACGCCGGCCTCCGTGCCGTTGATCACGCCGGCCGATCCGGAAAACCCCGTTCCCGTGTCCCCCGAAGCGGGCGAGCCGCCGCGGCCCCAATAAGGGGACGGCACGCTGACTCGGCGGAAATTTCCGGAGGAGACGCCTCCTCCTCCCGCAGCCTTCACCGGGTCTCGCTCAGCAGCGGCGACCAGGTGGGATCGGAGGCGAAGCCGGGGGTAGGGATCGGGACCTCAACGCGGCCGGTAATGTCGACCATGTAGAGCTGGCCGCCCGACTGTCCTCCGGGATCGCGGAAGAACACGATGTATTGTCCGTTCGGGGCCCAGGCGGGGCTCTCGTTATGAAAGCCTTCGGTGAGGATACGCTCGCCTGAGCCATCGGGGCGCATGACGCCGATGGCGAAGCGGCCCGACGAAAACTTGGTGAAGGCGATGAGATCGCCGCGCGGCGACCATACGGGCTGCGAATAGGCCCCTTCGCCAAAGGAAATGCGCTGCGGATCGGAGCCGTTGGCGTTCATCACGTAAAGCTGCTGGCGCCCGCCCCGATCGCTTTCGAAGACGATCTTCGTCCCGTCGGGCGAGAACGAGGGCGAGGTGTCGATAGCCCCGGTCGAGGTGAGGCGCGTCGTCGTGCGGGAGACGAGGTCGATCTCGTAGAGATTGGCGTTGCCGCCCTGCTGCAGCGTCATGACGATGCGCTGGCCGTTCGGCGAGAAACGGGGGCTTGAGGTCATGTCCGGGAAGTTGCCCACCGCCTGGCGCGCGCCGGTCTCGATATTGAGGACCTGCACCCGCGGCTGTTCGCCGCGCTGCTGGACCATGAAGGCGATCTCCTGCGAGCGGGGCGAATAACGCGGCGTCACCACCGAATTGTCGCCCGGGGTCAGGTAGCGCACATTCGCGCCGTCCTGGTCCATGATCGCCAGCCGCTTGCGGCGGTCCTCCTTGGGCCCCGATTCATCCACGAACACGATGCGCGTGTCGAAGAACCCGCCAACGCCGGTGATGCGGGTGAACACGGCGTCGGAGATGATGTGGCCGACCCTCCGCCAGTTGTTCGGATCGGTAAAATATTGCTGGCCGGTGATCTGCTGGCCGGTCGTGATGTCCCACAAGCGGAACTCGGCGCGCAGGCGTCCGCCGGTATCGCGCGTGACGCGCCCCGTCACGAGGCCCTGGACTCCGGCATTGCGCCAGGCGTCGAATTGCGGCGCGGCGTCGAAGGCAGGCGCGCGCTCCGGAAAACGTGACTCCTCGACGGGGGCGAAATAGCCCGAGCGGCGCAGGTTGCCGGCGATGATTCCGGTGATCTCGATGCCGAGATTGCCGTCGCCGGTGAATTCGGTGATCGCGATCGGCATCGGCGTGAACTGGCCGCCGCGCACGTCGATCACGAGCTCCGCGCGGGCATCGGTGGGAAGAAGGGCCGCGCCGGTCATGGTCAGGCCGAAGGCCAGCGCGATGGCGCCGAGGCCGGACCGACAGGCAGTTACGAGCTTGCGCATGGACGGGGTTCCAAAGGCATGTGTCTGTCGGGATATCGTCGCGAGGGCCGCAGGCGCCGCCTCCGCTCACGCATCATGGGGATTGAAGTTCACGGTCATGTTCTTCCAATCCTCGTAATAGGGCGCGAATTGGGCCGGAATCTGGAGAGGCGCGCAGCGCCTTGTCGCACGTGTGGCGGAATCGGCGACCGACTGGAAGAGCGGATCGGCGGAATCGTTGATCACCTGGGGCTGCCCGGCGAGGGAGCCGTCCACGTTGAGGGCGAAGCGCACTGACGCGACGGGCGGATTGGGCGCCGACTGTGCGGCGATGGGCGCATCCCAGCAGCGCCGCAGCTGGCTCTGGATGATCCCGATCAGCGCATCACGCTGGCTCGGGTTGAGGCGCGCCGCCGTTCCGGTCGCCGTGCCGAGCGAGGCGGTGCGGTTGATCTCCGCTCCGCTCGCGCCGCGTGATTGCGGCTCCTCGGTCGTGCGCAGGAGAGCCGCGATGTCGCCCGGATTGAAGCGCTCGGAGGTCTCCGCCTCGCGTCGCGCCAGGGCTTCGCGCTCCTCGCGGGCCTTCGCCTCGGCAAGACGCTTTTCCTCGGCCTCCTTGCGGGTGCGTTCCTGACGGGCGGCTTCCTGGCGCTGGTTCTCCTGACGCGCCGCCTCTTGCCGCTTGCGCTCATCGGCTGCTCTCGCCTGGGCGAGCGCCTGCGCCGCGCGCTGGGCCTGGGCCCGATCCGTCGGAGAGGGCGGGAGCGGTGCGGATTCGGCGACGGACTGCTCTGGCGGTTCAGCAGCTTCCGCAGGGGCGGGATCGATCGCGGCCGCCGGCTCCGGAGGCGGCGGCTCCCGCTCGGCGACCGGGGGCGGCGGAGGAGGCGTGGGCGCCACGGCGGGCGGAGGAGGCGCCTGGGCGGCCTCGACGGGCGCTTCCGCGACGGGGGTGTCCGCCGTCCGCGTCGGCGGTGAAGGCGCATCGCGCGCAGCTTCCCCCGGCGGCCTCAATGCGGCGGTCTCCGCGATGCGCTCCGCACGGGGCGCGGGCGTTTCCGCGGTCTCGGCCGCGTCCGTCTCTCCCCGCGTGATCTCCGAGAACTGGTTCTCGGTGATGAACTCGACCGGGATGCCTTCGTCGGCGTCGGGGAAGGGGGCCGCCCCCGTGAACGCGACGAGCCCCGCCGCCAGCAAGGCGACATGCGCCACGCCGGAGACGAGCAGTCCGGGTTCACGAAACGAGAAGGCCACGCATTTCCCCCGTGATCACGCGTTATTGTTCGGCATTGGGCAGCGTGACGAGCGCCACCCGCCGGAATCCGCCGCCCGTGACGATGCCCATCACCTCGGCGACGCGTCCGTAATCGACGCGCCGGTCGCCGCGAACATACACCCGCTCGTCCGCACCGTCCTGCGCCAGTTCCGTGATCCTGCCGATGATCTCGCCGTCGGCAACCTCGTCCTCCTCGAGGAAGACGCGCCCGTCCGCGCCGATCGACAGGGTGATCGGCTTGCGCTCGACGTTGAGCGCGGAGGCGCGGCTTTCGGGCAGGTCGAGCGGCACGCCCACCGAGAGGAGCGGAGCGGAGACCATGAAGACGATGAGCAGGACCAGCATGACGTCGATGAACGGCGTCATGTTGATTTCGTTGATCGCCGCCCTTCGGCCGCGCCTCCGGCGCCGAAGGCCGCCGCCGACATTGCCGGGTCCGCCGTGTGACATCACCATTGCCGGATCCTCAAGCCGCCGCCGCGAGGCGCTCGTCGACCTGCCGCGACAGGATCGCCGAGAACTCGTCGGCAAAGCCCTCGAGCCGCGACTGCGCCTTGCTCACCTCGGCCTGGAACTTGTTGTAGGCGATCACCGCCGGGATGGCGGCGAAGAGGCCGATCGCCGTGGCGAAGAGCGCCTCCGCGATGCCGGGAGCCACCACCGCGAGGCTGGTATTGTTGGAGGCGGCGATGGCCGTGAACGAGGTCATCACCCCCCAGACCGTCCCGAAGAGCCCGAGATAGGGGCCGGCGGAGCCGATCGACGCGAGGAAGATCAGGCGCGATTCGAAACGCTCCACCTCGCGCTGGATGGTGACGTCGAGCACCTTGTCGATGCGCGCCGGCAGGCTCGCCACCGAGCGGCCGCTGCCCTCGAAGGAGCGCTTCCATTCGCGCATGGCCGAGACGAAGACCGAGGCCATTCCCGTCGTCGGCCGATCATGCAGGGAGCGGTACAGCTCCTCGAGCGACTGGCCAGACCAAAACACCTCCTCGAACCGGTTCATCGAGCGCTTCAGCCGGCGAAACAGCAGGAGCTTGTCGACGATGATCGACCAGCTGTAGATCGAGGCCGCAACGAGGCCGATCATCACGAGCTTGACCACGATATGCGCCTGCCAGAACAGCCCCCAGAGGGAGAGATCATGCGCGATCGGGGCGGCTTGGATGGCATCTGCCGGGTTCATCGGTCAATCCTCGTCATGATGTCGGGCGCGCGGTCCGAAACGAAAGACGACGCCTGAGGCCGGATCGGAATCAGCTTCCGGCGGCGATCCCTCGTTCGCGTCGGATTCTGTCGAAAGTATGGGCGCAAACCCTTTTGCGGCAGGTCCCGGACGCATGTGGCAATTAAGACGCTGTCAGGGTTAACAGTCGGTTAGTGCGCCCTCTCGCCCGCCTGCGGCAGAAGCGCCCGCAGCGCGTCGGGCAGCCTCACGGGGCGTCCGCTTCGCAGGGCGGCAACGAGCACTTCGGCGGTTATCAGGCTCTCCCCGCCACGCAGGATCGCCTGCTGCATTGTGAGGGATGCGCCCCGCTTCACGGTGACGCGCGTCTCCACGACGACGACGTCGTCCATGCGGGCGGGGCTGAGGAAGTCGATCGTCATCCGGCGCACGGCGAAGACGAGGCCGTCGCCGCCGGCATGCAGCGCCGACTGGTCGAGCCCCGCCAGCCGCAGGAAATCGGTGCGGCCGCGCTCGAGGAAGCGCAGGTAGCTCGCGTGATAGACCATGCCGGAGAAATCCGTGTCCTCGTAATAGACACGCACCCGCAGCCGGTGGACGCCGCCCTCGAGCGCGCCGGCGAGGCCGTCGGGGGTTCTTTCGTCGGGACCGTTCTTGGAAATGACACCTTCCTCCGTTTCCATCGCCGTGAAGGCTGCCGCGCCGGCGCCCGCGACATTTGTCCGCTTCCGCCGAGGGAATACCATGTTACCCTTGGATGTGAACCCCGGGCGGGTCGCGGAGAGTTCTGTCGAGGCCGCCGGACGTCTGCCGCGCGCCGATGCGAGGAGCCTTGACTTGACGAGCGAACGCTTCGCCTCTCTTTTCCGTCCGTTTCGCCGGAACAGGTCCGAGACACCGCGCGCCCGGCTGGAGAGACTGGTGGAGCGGGCGCGCCTCGCCCTGTGGTGGGAAGAGCTCTGGCCGCGCCTCTGGCTGCCGCTCTCCGTCATCGGCCTCTTTCTGATCGTCTCGTTTCTCGGCTTCTGGAACGAGATCCCGCCGCACTGGCGGCTCTTCGGAGCGGGGTTCTTCGGCCTGCTCCTTCTCGCCTCCTGCGTCCCGCTCGCCTTCAGCCGCCGCCCCGCGCGAAACCGGGCGCTCGATCGCCTCGATCACGATTCCGGCATCCGCCACGGCCCTGCCCGCGCGCTCGACGATTCGCTGGCCCTCGGCGCGCAGGATCCCGGCGCCATCGCCCTGTGGGACCTGCACCGGCGGCGGGCGGAAGCCTCGATCGCAAAGTTGCGCGTCGATCCTCCCCGTCCCGACATGCCGCGACGCGACCGCTACGCCCTTCGCGCCGTGGGGATTCTCGCCCTCGTGGCGAGCGCCTTCATCGCCGGGCCCGACCTCGGCTCCCGCCTGACGAGCGCCTTCGCCTGGCGCGCCCCGCCCGCCGCCCCGCCCGCCTTTCGCGTCGACGGGTGGATCGATCCGCCGCATTACACGCGCATTCCGCCCCTGATGATCGACCTCGCGGCGGGGGCGCAGAACCTGCGCGCGCCGGTCAATTCCAGCGTCGTGATCCGCGTCGCCGGCCAGGGAGAGGTGACACTCGATGCGCATGGCGGCCTGCAGCCCGTGGAGGCCGAAGGTCCGCAGCCGGCCTCGGATACGCTTCGCGAGGAGCGATTTACGCTCACAAGCGATGCCGAACTGAACCTGCGCACGGATGCGGGCCAGTCGCTCTCGCTCGTCATCGAGACGATCCCCGACGATCCGCCGGTCGTCGCCTTCGCCGGACCGCCCGAGGTCACCGGCCGGGGCCAGTTCAACCTCGGCTATCGGGCGAGCGACGATTACGGCGTCGCCGCCACGAGCGGCATCGTCAGCCTCCCGCCAGGGCAGGAAGGACAGCGCACCCTCGTGCCGCCGCCCGAGATACCGCTCGCCTCCCCCGGGCAAGGGCAGGAGAGCGACCTGCAGGCCAATATCGATCACAGCGAGCATCCCTGGGGCGGCGGCCGCGTCCAGCTCCAGCTCCAGGCGCGCGACGAGGCGGGGCAGACGGGTTTCAGCGAGATCATCGATTTCACCCTGCCGCAGCGCCCCTTCACCAAGCCGCTCGCCCGCGCCCTCGTCGAGCAGCGCCGCAATCTGGTCCTGGACCCGGACCAGGCGGGCCGCGTCCAGGTCGCGCTCGACGCGCTGCTGATCGCGCCGGAGATCTATACGCCCGAATGGGGCGTTTTCCTCGGCCTGCGCAGCGCCGCGACGCGCCTGCGCAACGCGCAATCCGACGAGGACCTCATCGCCGTCTCGGAATGGCTCTGGGAGATGGCGCTCCAGATCGAGGACGGCGATCTCTCGGATGCGGAGCGGGCATTGCGCGCCGCCCAGGAACGGCTCCAGGAGGCGATGGACCGCAACGCCTCCGACGAGGAGCTGCGCCAGCTCATGGACGAGCTGCGGGAGGCGATGGACAACTTCCTTCGCGAATTCGCCCAGCAGATGATGCGCGAGCAGCAGTCGCGCGATCCGGACGGGGAGCCGATGCGCTCGGGCGAGGAGCGCATGATCTCGCAGGAGGATCTCAACCGCATGCTTGACGAGATGCAGGACGCCATGCGGCGGGGAGACATGGCGGAAGCGCAGCGCCTGATGGACGAGTTGCGCAACATTATGCAGAACCTCCAGCAGGCGAGGCCGGACAGCCGCATGTCCGATCCGATGAGCCGCGAGATGAATCGCCAGCTCAACGAGCTCGACGAACTTACCCGCGAGCAGCAGCGCCTGCGCGACGAGACCTTCCGGGAGGGGCAGGACCAGCGCATGGGCCGCGACCGCCGCCAGCCCCAGGGCCAGCAGGGCGAGGCAGGCGAGGGCAGCGAAGGCGAACAGGGGCTGTCGGAGCGCCAGCAGGCCCTGCGCGACCAGCTGCAGGAATTGCAGCGGCGCATGCAGGAGCTCGGCATGCAGGGCGAGGAGGGGCTGTCGGAAGCGGAAGGGGCGATGGGGGACGCGGAAGGCGCCCTCGGCGAGGGGCGCAACGACGAGGCCGTCGACGCCCAGGGCCGCGCGCTGGAGGGGCTCCAGCGCGGCATGCAGGGCATGGCGGAGCAGATGCAGCAGATGCTTGGCCAGGGCGACGGTATGGGCGAAACGGGCGATCAGCCGGGGCAAGGCCAGCCGGGACAGCGCGGCCGGGCGGACGCCCGCGACAGCGATCCCCTCGGCCGACCCACCCGCAACCGCGACTATTCCGACGGGAATGTGCGCGTGCCCGGCGCGGACGAATCCGCCTCGCAGCGCGCGCGGCGCATCATGGAGGAACTGCGCCGGAAACTTGGCGACCCGGCGCGCCCGCGCGAGGAGCTCGAATATTTCGAGCGCCTGCTTCGCCAGAATTGAGGCAGGCGGGAGCGGTCGCTTCACGCCTCTCCGTCGATCTCGACCCGCCGCGTGGCGCCCCATTGCGCGAGCACGGCGTTCGTTTCTTCCGCTACGAAATGGCGGGCGCTGTCGTGGTCGTAGCCCTCCGCGAGCAGCGCGTCGTAATCGGTCAGGACGTGGCGGATATAGGAGACGAGCGAAAGCCAGGCGGCGTTCTCGGGCGTCGCGCGCCGCAGCCCCGGGCTGTCCTGCGCATGGTCGAGGACAGCCTCGCGCTCGAAGCGCGGGATGCGCGGCGCAAGCCGCACCAGCGCCTGCGCGACCTCTGCACGGCTGGCCATCTGCGCCTCCTTCGCGTTTTCCAGGCTCATCCTCGTCCCGAAAGCAGCCGTTGTCATCCGTTCCGTCCGCCGTCGCGTGCGGATCCCCTTCCCGGCGCTTCGCGCCGCCGGGGATGACACGGATGGATGCGCGGGGTCCGAGGTGTAACTCGGGCAGGGGGCAAGCCTCTCCCTCTCCCTCTCCCTCTCCCGGTGGCGGCGCACTGCGCTGGTGACACGGGCGGGGCGCGCGCCTAATCTCGCGCCGTGCCCGCGCCGCCCGACGATCAGTTGCCTCCGCTCTTCCGCGCCTGGTTCGAGTCCCGGGGCTGGCGGGCGCGCGAGCATCAGCTCGCGCTTCTCGCCCTGGCCCGCGAGGGCCGGAGCGCGCTCCTCGTTGCGCCGACGGGCGCGGGCAAGACGCTGGCGGGGTTTCTTCCGAGCATGGTCGATCTCGCCGCGCGCCCGCAGGATCGTCCCCATGCGCTGCACACGCTATACATCTCGCCCCTCAAGGCGCTCGCCGTCGACGTGGCGCGCAATCTCGAGATTCCGGCGCGCGAAATGGGCCTGAAGCTGCGGATCGAGACCCGGACTGGCGATACCCCCTCCCACAAGCGGGCGCGCCAGATCGAGCGTCCGCCCGACATCCTGCTCACGACCCCGGAGCAGCTCGCCCTGATGCTTGCTCACCGGGAGGCGCGCGCCCTGTTCGCCGGCCTCCGCCGCGTCGTGCTGGACGAACTTCATGCCCTCGTCACCTCGAAACGGGGCGATCTCCTCTCGCTTGCTCTCGCCCGGCTGAGACATCTCGCGCCGGAGCTTGCGAGCGTCGGCCTCTCCGCCACGGTGCGCGAGCCTCAGGCCCTCGCCCGTTACCTGACGCATGATCCGGAAATCCTGCCCGCCATCGTGACCGTCACGGGTGGCGCGCGGCCCGATATCCGCATGCTGGAGAGCGAAAGGCCGCTGCCGCAGGCGGGCCACACGGCCGCGTCCTCCATGCCGGCGATCTACGCGCTCATCCGCGAGCACCGGACGACGCTCGTCTTCGTCAATACCCGGATGCAGGCGGAGTTCGTCTTCCAGGAGCTGTGGCGGCTCAATGACGACACGCTGCCCATCGCCCTCCATCACGGATCGCTGGATGTCGAGCAGCGCCGGAAAGTCGAGGCGGCGATGATCGCCGGAAAGCTGCGCGCCGTCGTCTGCACGGCGACGCTCGATCTGGGGATCGACTGGGGCGATGTCGACCTTGTCGTGAATATAGGCGCGCCAAAGGGCGCGAGCCGCATCATGCAGCGGATCGGGCGAGCCAATCACCGTCTCGACGAGCCCTCGAAGGCATGGCTCGTGCCGGCCAACCGCTTCGAGATCCTCGAATGCCGCGCGGCCCTCGATGCGGTCGAGGAGGCGGCGCAGGACACGCCCGACATGCATCCCGGCGCCCTCGACGTACTCGCCCAGCACGTGCTCGGCATGGCCTGCGCCGATCCGTTCGACGCCGATGCGCTTTACGCGGAGGTGACGTCAGCCGCGCCTTACGCCGGGCTCGACCGCGCGACCTTCGACGACGTGATCCGGTTCGTCGCGACCGGGGGCTACGCCCTCGAGGCCTATGAGCGCTTCGCGCGGATCGTCAGGGGTGCGGACGGGCTCTGGCGCGTGCGCGACCGGCATGTGGCGCAGCAATACCGGATGAATGTCGGGACGATCGTCGAGGCGACCATGGTCAAGGTCCGCCTCGGCAGGCGCTCCGCCGCGGGAGCGCCCGCCGGACGCGGGGGGCGGGTGCTGGGCGAAGTCGAGGAATATTTCGCCGAGACCCTGAGTCCCGGCGACACGTTTCTCTTTGCCGGCGAAGTTCTAACCTTCCATGGCCTGTCGGAAGACTCGGCCCTCGTCTCGCGCGCGAGCGCGGGAACCGACCCGAAATTTCCCTCCTATGCGGGCGGAAAGTTCCCGCTCTCCAGCTTCCTCGCCGAACGCGTGCGCGAGTATCTCGCCGATCCCGGGAGCTGGGACCGGCTTCCGGCCCAGCTCGTCGAACTGCTCGAGCGCCAACGCAGGCGCTCGGCGCTTCCGGCGGCGGGCGATCTCCTCGTCGAGACCTTTCCGCGCGGCGGGCGTCATTACCTCGTCGCCTACCCTTTCGAGGGCCGGCTGGCGCACCAGACGCTCGGAATGCTGCTCACGCGGCGGCTCGAACGGGCCCGCCTGCGCCCGCTCGGCTTCGTCGCCAACGATTACGGCCTCGCCGTCTGGGGCTTGCGCGATCTCGGCTTGCAGGCGGCGCGCGACAAGGACTTCATTTCCGAGCTCTTCGCCGAGGACATGCTGGGGGACGATCTCGAGGAATGGCTCGAGGAATCGGCGCTGATGAAGCGCACCTTCCGCTATTGCGCCGTCATCGCCGGACTGATCGAGCGCCACTATCCGGGGCGGAAGAAGACGACGCGGCAGGTGACGGTCTCGACGGATCTCGTCTATGACGTGCTGCGCCGGCACGAGCCGGGCCATGTCCTCCTGCGCGCCGCGCGGGCGGATGCGGCAACGGGCCTCCTCGACCTGAAGCGCCTTGCGGTCATGCTCTCGCGCATCCAGGGGCGAATCATGCATGAATCGCTCGATCGCGTTTCGCCGCTCGCCGTCTCCCTCATGCTGGAGATCGGGCGCGAGAGCGTCTACGGGGAGGCTGCGGAAGAGATGCTGGCGGAGGCGGAGGCGATGCTGATGGAAGAGGCCATGTCGTGAACGCGCCCCTTCCCGCCATGGAGGAGCAGGAATCCGGGCGCGCCATCGGGCGGCTGGCGATGCTCTGCGACCTGTCGGGCGCGCTGCATCTCCCAGAGGAGCGGACGCTCGTCGTCGCCGACCTGCATTTCGAGAAGGGCTCGGCCCGCGCCGGCCGCGGCTTCCTCATCCCGCCCTACGATACCCGGGACACGCTCGCGCGGCTCGAGGCCGTGATCGCGCGACTGGCCCCTCGCCGGGTGATCGCCCTCGGGGACTCCTTCCACGATCGCCACGGTCCCTCTCGGCTCGGGACGTCGGAGCGCGAGGCTCTCTGCGGGCTCCAGCGCGGGCGGGACTGGGTCTGGATCACGGGCAACCACGACCCGGCGCTTCCCTCCACGCTCGAAGGCGAGGTCGCCGACGCCATCGAGATCGCTGGGGTGCGATTCGTGCATGAGCCTGGCGTGGGAGCGGGGCCGGACGCCGACGGCAATGGGGCAGCCGTGAGGGAAATCGCCGGCCATCTGCATCCGGTGGCGAAGATCGTGGCGCGGGGCGGGCGCACGCGGCGGCGCTGCTTCGCCATGAGCGCGACGCGCTGCATCCTCCCCGCTTTCGGCGCCTATGCGGGCGGACTCAATGTCCGCAACAGGGCATTCGCGCCGCTCTTCCCCGGCGGGTTCATGGCGCATGTCATCGGCGCCGAACGCGTCTATGCGATCGATTCGACCCTTCTGCGCGACGATTGAGCGCCCTCAGCCCGCGATCGCGGCCAAGATCAGCGCGACGCCCGCCCCGCCCGTGAGGATGAGCCGCAGGCGGCCGAACCATTCCGGAGCATCCTCGCGGCAGACCATTCCGTAGTCGAACAGGCCGACGAGGACGACGAGGGTCGCGAGCGTGCCGATCTGCCAATGGGCGGGAAGCAGCAGCACCATCCAGGCGAGGAGCGAGGGAATGACGGAGATCGCATATTCGCGCCGCGCCCGATCCTGCTCCTCCATCCCGACCGCGATTCCCCAGCGGATGCCGCCGACGAAGGAGAGGATCGCCGCGCCATAGGCGACGAGCGCGAAGCGGGCTGCCTCCTGTCCATAGCCGAGGGTCACGCCGGAAAGGAGCGCGAGCGTCAGCAGCCAGAACGGCGCGAGCCCGGCCATGCCGAGGGCGAGGGGCATCTGCGGGATGGATTTGCTGGCGGCCATCGGCTCTCTTCGGTTTCGTCTGGGAACAAGCGCGACGGGAGACTTAACGCGCCGGAGCGGCGTTGCAAGGCCAAAGCGACGGGAAGGTTCAGTCGCGCCGGAAGATGATACTGGCGAGCCACCCGAAGAACAGCGCCATGGCGGCGGTCAGCGCGCCGTAGAGCGCGGCGTTCGTCTCCGCCATCGAGGCGAGCTGCTGCTCGAAACCGGTCTTGACCAGCTCGAAATTGGTGACGTCGCGGGCGAGCATGATGCCGTCGGTAAACAGCAGCACCTCGACCTCGTAGTTCCCGGGGGGAGCTTCCGCGGGAAGCGGGATCGCCGCGCGGAAGATGGCGGGCGTGATGAAGGTCGCGCCGCGCCCCATCTCGAAGAACATCCCGCTGCGCATTTTCAGCCGAACCAGCGCCTCGCGGAAACGCGCCTCCTCGCCGCCGAGATCGAGCGTCAGGCCCGGGCGGGCGGCGAAGGCCTCGAGGCCGAGCGTCAGGCGCTCGCGGATCACCGGCCCGGTCATCTCCTCCAGCGGGCGCGACGAGAGAATCGCCATGTAGGAGGGAACGCCCGAGAACTTGAGCCGGTCGCGGTTGATCCAGATCGGGCCGAGCCGCTGCTTCTCGTGAACGGTCAGCGTCGAATGCTCCGGGCCCCGGACGACGATCGCGACGTCGTAGCCGGTGGCGCGCGCGATGGTCTGCTCGTCGCGCTGCACCGCCCCGAAGAGGGCGACCTGCGAGCCGGTGAAGTTCGACGTGATCAGGACCTGGTGCGTCGATAGCGAGGTGACGAGACCTTCCCCGCGGGCGGCGCCGGTTGCGACGAGCATGCCGAGCAGCATCCCGATCCCGATGAGGAGGCCGCCGATCCCGCGTCGCGCGTGCATCAGCGTCCTCCCGTCGCCGTGATCGAGAACAGCTCGTCCGGGCTCACCACGAGCTCGACCGCAAACCGCAGGCCGACGCCAAGGATCAGGAGGGCGAGCAGGAGGCGGAAGACGTCCGCGCGCAGGTTCTGGCTCGCGCGCGCCCCGAACTGGGCGCCGAACACGCCTCCGATGATGAGAAGTAGCGCCAGGACCGCGTCCACCGCCTGGTTTGCGATCGCGTGCAGGAAGAGCGCGGCAAAGGTGGTCCACAGGATCTGGAACTGCGAGGTTCCCACGACGATCGCCGTCGGTACGCGGAAGAGATAAAGCAGCGCCGGCACCATGATGAAGCCGCCGCCGATGCCGAGCACGGCGCCCGCGAACCCGATGAACAGGGCGATTCCGAGCAGCGGGATCACGCTCGCGTAAAGCTTCGCCTGGTGAAAGCGCATGCGCAGCGGCAGGCCGAGATAGGCCGGGTGCTCCCCCGCGCGGCGGCGCGAGCGCGCCTTGCCCTTGCGGGCCGACCAGAATTCCTTGAGGCTCTCGACCAGCATCAGGCTGCCGATGATCGAGAACAGCGTGACATAGGAGATCACGATCACGAGATCGAGTTGCCCCGCGCGACGCGCCGCGGCGAAGAACCAGACGCCGAGCCCCGTTCCCACAAGTCCTCCGGCGATGAGCACCGCGGAGAGCTTGATGTCGAGCGCGCGCTTGCGGAAGGCGGCGAGGGCGCTCGTGGTCGAGGAGGCCACGATCTGCGCCGCCTGGCTCGCCACGGCGACGGCGGGCGGAATGCCGACGAAGATCAGGAGCGGCGTCATCAGGAAGCCGCCGCCGATGCCGAACAGTCCTGAAATGAAGCCGACCGCCGCCCCGAGTCCCAGAATCAGGAACACGCTCACCGACATTTCGGCGATGGGGAGGTAGATTTGCACTGGACAGCACCTTTACGCCGGACATCACGCGCGAATGCGACGGAGGAATCAACCCCCGACGCTCATATTCGCTCATTTCACCCGTTCATGACACCCTTGTGGCGGTGCGCGACGCTCCGCCTCGGATGGCGCAATCAACCCCGGGTGTCGAGCGCGGCCTGACGTTCCGCCCCGTCGCTCCAGCCATGGGTTGGGAGCACGACCTCGTTCGCCTCCGGCTTCGGCGGCTGGGGACGCCAGCTTTCGACGGTCGCCTTTGCGAGCGACAGTTCCTGCGCGTCGAGACGCCCCGCGACTTCGTCGCGCTTGGCGCCGGCATCATCGTCCCCCTGTTCGGCGGCGATGGCGAACCAGGAATAGGAGCCGACGAGATCCTGCGGCGTGCCGAGGCCGCGGGCCAGCAGGACTGCGAGATTGTACTGGCTGTCGCGCACCCCGTGCTCGGCCGCCCGACGGAACCAGTTGACCGCCGCCTCGTAGTCGGGCTTGCCCGAGACGCCTTCCGCGAGCAGGACGGCGAGGTTGTGCATGGCGCGGGCGTTGCCGCTCTCGGCGGCGCGCTGGTACCAGAGCGTGGCCAGCGAGAAGTCGCGCGTGACGCCGAGCCCCTTCTCGTAGTGGTTCCCGATGCGGTACTGTGCGGGCACGAAACCGTGGGCGGCGGCGCGCTCGAACAGCTTCGCCGCGAGCTTCGGATCGCGCATCATGCCCCTCCCGTCCGCGGCGCGCGTGGCGAGCTCGTAAACCGCGACGACGTCTCCGGCAAGCACCGCTTCGCGCAGCTTGTCGGGCGCGGCGGAGGCGGGAATTTCATCAGCCGAGACCATGCTCGGGAAGAGCTGGCGCGGCGCGACATACTCGATCGGCTCGGGCGCCTGCGCATCCTCGCGGCGCGGAGGCAGCACGGCCCCGTCCGCCGCGCTTTCCGGCTGATCCCCGACGAGGTCCTCTGCCCCGATCACGACCTGGCTCGTTTCCTCCTGCGGGAGAAGCGCGTCGAAGTCGATCGAGGCCGTCGTGGCGGGGTCCGGGCCGCCGGACCCCGTCCCCGGCGAAGACGGCGCCTCGAGGCGGGGCGTGGCCTCCGGCAGGGGCTGCTGCGCATCCGCGACGCGGCTGGATTTCTCCACGGCGACTTCTGCGATGCTGTTGGCGTCCCTCTCGGCGAGATAGCGGGTTCCGACCTGGAACGCCCCGATCGCGAGCAGGATCGCAGCAACGCCCATGAGAAGCGGACGGCGCTTGCCGGCCATCATCTGGCGCATCCGGCCGGCAAGTCCCGAGGGATCGGAGGCGTGCCGCGACAAGGGCTCGCGCGGGGGCGGGATGTCGCTCTTGCGCGCCGTCGCCGCCGCTTCGGCCGCGGCGGATTGCGCGGCGCGGCGCGCTGCGGCAATGAAGCTCGCCTTGATATCCGCAGCGTCTCCCAGATCGGCGTCATCAAGGCGCGGCTGGGTCGGCCTGGGCCGCCCGGAGCCCGGTTCGAGCAGGACGTCGCCACCAAGGGAGCCGGCCGCACCCAAAGGTGCGTCAGCCTCGTTCAGCAGCGAGCGATCGGCCGCCTCCGCCGCCTGTGCCTTGGCCGCATCGCCGAGGCTGCGCGCAATCCTGCGGTCGAAACTGACCTGAACCTCGCTTGATCCGGGGGGCGTCGCCGGCCTTCCGGCGGTCGCGGAGGAGGAACCGGAGGATTTGCCGGCCTTTGACTGGTTGCGGTTCCCGGTGTTTTCGCCACGCCCCCTCTCCTCGAGGAGCGCCAGCCGCTCGACGAGCTTGTCGAGGGTGTCCTGGACGCTTCCCAGCGTGTCGAGGCTGCGGCGCTCGGCCGCGTTCTGCGAGGCCTTGAGATCGATGAGGCTGCGGGTCAGGAAGTCGAGTTCCTCCGTGGCCCGCGCCTCGTCCTTCGGCAGGGTGCCGAGGGTATCGGCGATGGCGGTCTTCGCCGCCCGTTCCGCAGCTTCCACCGCCCCGTCGCGCATGACCTCGATCTGGGCCATGAGATCGCTCATCGAGCGCTCGAGGGAAGTGAGCGCCGGATCGCCGCCGTCGCTGCGCTCGAGGCGCTTCATGATCTCCGCGATCTGCCCCTCGAGCGCATCGACCGCCTCGATCTCCGCATTGGGACGCTCCGCCGCGTCGAGCTTCGCCGCGAGCTGCGAGAGCATGTCCTCGAGCGGCTTGAGATCGTCCCGGGCCTGCGGCTCGCGGATCTTCGCGTCGAGCTGGTCGAGCCGCTCGATCAGGGTCTCGATGCCGGGCGAGGCTGCGCCCCGCGCGTTGACAAGGCTTGCCTCGAGATTGCTCTGGAGCTGCCTGAAGGCGTCTTCGAAATCGTGCTGCGGACCGCTCTCGAGCCGGTCCAGCTTCGTGGTGAGCGCGTCCAGCCGGCCGAGGATCGCCTCGGTCGGCGCCGCCCGCTCGCCACGCCCGCCGAGGCCCTCCTCGAGACGCTTCTCAAGGGCCTCGATCTGCCGCGAGACCGGACCGAGATCCGCAACGGGAGGACGGGCCACGAGGTCGTCGATCTTTGCCGAAAGCGCCTCGAACTGGCGGTTGATCGCCTCGGTGTCCACGGCCGGCGCGCGGCCGGGCAGGTGGCTGAGATCGGCGGACATCGCCACGATCTCGCTGGCCATGTCCGCCGCCTGCGTCCGCGTGAGCCGCCCGGACATGTCCTCGAGCTTCGCCGCCATGCCCTCGACCTGCTCCGAGAGGCGGGCGATCTGGTCGCGGGGCTGCCGGGCCGCGAGCGTCGCAAGCTGTTCGGCGACGCTTTCGTACTGGTTCGACAATGTCTGAAGGTCGGCCTGCGGGATGCGCTCGGGCAACTCGTCCAGCTTGCGCGTGAGCTGCGCGAACTGGTCGATCATCTGGTCGGCATTGGCCTGGCTTTCGCGCGAGGCCTTCACCGCGCTGCGGATGTCGTCTACCGCGCTGCGCAGGGTGGCGAATTCTATGGCGTCGACCTGGGACCGCGCCATCTGCCCGACCTGGCGGGACAATTCACGGACCTGTTCGGAGAGATCCTGGACACGGTCGGGGTCGGCAAGTTCCGAGAAGACCACGCGGATCGCCTCGAGCTCCCGCATCATCGTCTTGATGGCCTTGGGATCGACGCCCGATTCGGCCATGGAGTCGATCTTCTCGGACAGGCGCCGGTAATCGGAGGCGATGTGCTCCTGGACGCCGCCGGCGATGCGTTCGGAAAGCGCCCCCAACTCGCCCTCGACGCGTCCGATGAGCTTTGTCAGCGCCTCGAGCTCCTTATCGCGCCCCGCATCGGCCGCCTTGACGGCCTCGCGCGTCAGTTCCCCGAGCGTCTTTTCGAGGGCGCTGATCTCCTCGCGGGTCGCAAGCCCCGTCACCTTCTCCTGAAGCCCCTCAAGCTCCTGGCGCAGTTCCGCCACGATGCGGCTGTCGCGCCCGTCATCCTTGCGCACCGTATCGAGCTGGGCCGCAAGCCGCCCGATATCGCCGCGAAGGGCGTTCAGGATGTCGTTATGGGTGCGTTGAGTGGCGCTCTCGCCGTCGAGCATCGCCTGCCGCGAGCGGATCTCGGCGACCGCGCCCTTCAGCTCCTCGTTGATCGAAAGCCCGCGCCGCCCGATCGCGCGCGAGCCTGTCTGCGCGAGCTTCTCCGTGATGGCGGCGATCCGCTCCTCGAATCCCCGCAGGGCCGTATCGACCTGCTCGCGTCCCCTGCCGCCTTGCGCGTCTCCGAGCTTCGCAAGATGCTGCTCGACCTTCTCGACCGCCTTGAGCGCCGCGGCGACAGAGGGTTGCTGGCCTTCGACCACCTTGCGCTCGATGTCGTCGAGGCGTTTCGTCATGAGGCCGAGGGCCTCCCCGAGCACGTTCGCAGTCCGCTCCTGGCGCTCGATCGCGAGGCGCGCGCCCTCGCTCGCGGCGCGGGAGCTCTCGCTCATGCGATCTTCCGCGCGCTCGATCCAGCGGGCCACGGAATCCAGCGCTTCCGCCGTCTTGCTGGCGTTCTCCCGGGCGCGACGATCCGCTTCCGCGGAAACCGTCGACATGACGTTTTCGAGGGCGCGGGAGGAAGTAGCGGCCTGCTTGCCGCGGGTCACCTTGCTGATCTTGGCCGTGATCGCGTCGAGTTCGTCATAGGCGGGGGGCGCGGCGCGCCGGCGGGCAGGCGCCTGGGCGGTGTCGGCGAAGACGCGCGCGGCCCGGTCAGAGATGGTGATATTGAGCCATTCCTCCAGACTCATTCCGGCCCGCCGCGCCGCCTCGCGTGCGGCATCGCGTGTGTCCGGATCGAGACCCTCGAGATTCCAAGGGACATTCTGGTGGACGTTCTGTCTCATTGCCGCGCCTGGCCAATGATGGGGCAAGCCATCGGTGCGGGAAGCGTCGCCGCCCCGTCGCGCCGCCCCGCGCCGCCGCCCGGTCATGTCCCGCAAGGGATCAAACGGATCGACGTCGTGAACAAACTCTTTCGCTTTAAGGTAAACAAGCAGTTAAGAAACGCCCGAAGATTGTTAAAATTAAGCTTCTGTTATTCATGTCTGCGCGTCGAGGGCTGCGTCCGCTCATCGCAGCCGCCTCGCAGCGGGGCTCCATTCTGGACGCAGCAAGAGCGCTGGCGGCAGACGCGACGGTTGTTTGTCGGATTGAGGCGAGCCGCACCCGGCGCGGGCGCTTCGGGCGCGGCATTGTGATCGGCCGCCGGGAAATCCGACGGCCGTTCGCAACCAAAAGTTTAATGCAGGCTGGCGGGCTGTCCTCAGCGCAGGGAGGTGTAGCCGATCGATTCCTCCGGAATGATCGGATGCGCGCCGGGGATGATGCCGGCCTGGCGGTCGCTGGTGTCGCGGGCGGCGCCGCGGGGCGGAGGCTGCGGCACGGCCTCGGGAGCCGCGGCGGCCGGATTGGCCGCCGGCGCCCCGCCGATGGGCTTCGACGAGAACAGGTCTCCGAAGATGCGGCGGTAGAATGGCCGCGTGCCGCCGGCTGCGGACTTCGCCACCTCGCTGACGCCTGCAGTCGCCGCGGGCGCGGGCGCGGCCACGGCGGTCGCAACGGGTTGGGCGGGCGCCGCCGGCTGGATCGCGCTCGCCGCGGAGGCGAAGGCGAGGGGTGTCGACGCAGCCGGCAACTCCTCGACCGGGCGGCCGGAGGAATCCACGCGGATCTCGCGCAGGCCGGCATACAGGGCATCCGGTCGGCTGACATCGCCGAGCCGGCGCGCGGCGCGCGAGAGCGTGTTCGGGTTCTCGGCGGTGGCGACGGCCATCGCGTATTCGCGGAAGCTCGGATGTCCGCCGCCATCCTCGTAGACGAAGCGGACCGCCGGCGTACCGCGGGCGATGTACTCGGCGATCTTGATCTCGTCCTGCGCCTGCTTGGTCGCCACTGCCTGGGAGAGCTCCGGGCTTGCGGGAGCGCAGTTGCGGGTATTGAAGGCGTATTGGCGACCACACACCTCGACCGCCGGCTCCGCGCGGGTCAGTTCGAAATGGTCATACCCTTCCTTGAGGTTCTTCCAGAAGCCGATGTTCTGGTCGTAGCGCGCCTTCGCCAGGTTCTCCGCCGTCATCCTGAACGGATAGGCCTGCACCTGGAAGCCGCGCTGGCCGCCCGCGAAGGCCTCGCGCGCCATGGCGTAGACCTCGGCGATGGCCTCGTCGGTCATCGCATAGCAGCCGCGCGAGGAGCAGGAGCCGTGAACCATCAGGTGCGACCCGGTGCGTCCGTGCGCCCGGTCGAACTGGTTGGGGAAGCCCATGTTGAAGGAGAGATAATAGCTCGAATTGGGGTTCATCAGCGCCGGGGTGACGGTATAGAACCCTTCCGGCGCCTGCCGGTCGCCCTCGCGCACCTTCGGCCCGAGCTGGCCCGACCAGCGGCAGATCGGATAGGTCTTCAGGAGCGCGTACTGCCCGTCATTATTCTGCTTCCAGACCTCGAGTTCCGCCTCCTTCTTGAAGATGCGCACGAGGATCGGGTCGCTCGGGGTCACGCCCTTCTGCGACATGAGAGCCACCGTTTGCGGCGGGATCGGCTGCAGATGGCGGTTGGAGGAGACTGTACGCTGGTCCTCGCAAGCGGCGAGGGCGAGCGCGAGGCCTGCAGCCAGAACAAGTCTCTTCACCATGGGGACCCCACGTCGTTGGTCTTTAAAGCCTCGCCCGCCCGAGAAACGCATACCCGTAAAGCGGACGCCACCCCATCCTTTACGATCGTTAGCCTTACCGGAGCCTTACCGCAAGGGGGGCTCCTCTTCAATCAGCGTTAACAAATCGTTACAGATTCACAGGTTGCGGCCGATCGCCAGGAACTTCGCGGCGCGATTGTCGCGGATCTGCCCCGGGTCCATTCCCCTCAGGTCGGAAAAGGCGGCCGCGATAGCGTCGCCCGCCGAGGCAATCGCGGCGGCGGGATCGCGGTGAGCACCGCCTACCGGTTCGGTCACGATCCGGTCGATGACGCCGAGCTTCAGGAGATCCTGCGCCGTGATCTTCATGTTGGTCGCGGCGTCCTGCGCCCGCGCCGAGTCGCGCCAGAGGATCGACGCCGCGCCCTCGGGGGAGATCACGCTGTAGATCGCGTGCTCGAGCATCAGCACCTTGTTCGCCGTCGCGATCGCGATCGCTCCGCCGGAGCCGCCCTCGCCGATGACGAGGGAGACGTTCGGCGCGCCGAGGGCGAGGCAGGCCTCCGTAGAGCGCGCAATCGCCTCGGCCTGGCCGCGTTCCTCGGCCTCGATGCCCGGATAGGCGCCGGCGGTGTCGACGAAGCTGATCAGAGGGAGCGCAAAGCGGTCGGCGAGCTCCATCAGCCGCACGGCCTTGCGGTAGCCCTCGGGCCGCGCCATGCCGAAATTGTGCCGGATGCGCGCCTGTGTGTTCGAGCCTTTTTCCTGCCCGATGACGCAGACCGGCTCGCCGCGGAACCGCCCGAACCCGCCGACGATCGCCTCGTCCTCGGCGAATTTCCGGTCGCCCGCGAGCGGGGTGAAGTCGGTTATCAGCCCGGTGCAGAAGTCCAGGAAATGCGGCCTCTGCGGATGGCGCGCCACCTGCGCCTTTTGCCAGGGCGTCAGGCTCGCGTAGAGGTCCTTCAGCGCATCGGCGGCCTTCGCCTCGAGCCGCGTCACATCCTCGGAGATCGCGACCGCGTCGCGCTCTTCCCCGAGAAGCCGCAGCTCCTCGAGCTTCGCTTCGAGTTCGGCGACAGGCTTTTCGAAATCGAGATAAGTGCGCATCGGACCGTGCAGGAGCAATTGAAACGGCGGCAGCGCGACATGTCGTCCGGCCGCGGCGGCGGACACTGGCGTCAAGACGTCCACGAGTCAAGCGCGGCAGCGGGCCTGTGGTCGCCGCTCCATCGGAAGGAGCGGCGACGATTCCTGCCCGTCAGGGGCACTGGACCGCGATCACGCGGCCCCGCCGGTCGCGGGCGGTGCAGGCGGCGGGGGTGGTCTCCGCGCCGATGATGGCTCCGGCCGCGCCGCCGATCACGCCACCGACGAGCGCGCCGCCGACCGTGTTGGTGGCGAGGCCTCCGACGACCGCGCCCGTGCCCGCGCCGATCGCGCCGCCCGCAAGCGCCCGGTCGGAGCGGGAATACTGGCTGCACGCGCCCAACGTGAGAGCGAGCACGCAGGCAATGACGACTTTCTTCATGTGATGATCCCCCGGTCTGGTGGTCTACCCCTGCGCCGGAACCGCTCCGGCGAGGTGGTCGATGGCCGCCTGAACGCCCCCGCGCTCATGCGGAATGTGAAGTCCCTGCAGGCCCATCTCGATGGCCGCGAGCGTCCCGAGAACCATCGGGGCGTTGGCGTGGCCCATATGCGCGATGCGGATGGCCTTGTCAGTCAATTCGCCGATGCCGACGCCGATCGTGACGCCGCAATGGGTGCGGCAGTAATCCAGCAGGTCGCGCGGCGCGAAGCCGTCTCCCATCAGGACGCAGGTGACGGAATCGGCCCGGCGGTCGGGTTCCTCGATGTTGAAGTCGAAGGCGCCTGCCCGTGACCAGACGGAAACGGCGGCCCGCGTCGCCTCGGCGAGAAGGCGGTGGCGCGTGAACACGTTTGGCAGTCCTTCCTCGAAGAGCATGTTGAGCGCCTCGCGCAGCCCGAAAAGGAGATGCTCGGGCGGCGTTCCGCAATATTTCTGGTAGTGGAGCGGGCCGTCGCGCTGCGTCCAGTCCCAGTAGCGGGTCCGCAGGTCGGCCCCGGCATGGGCGCGAAGCGCGCGCTCCCCCGCCGCGACGAAGCCGAGGCCGGGGGGCGTCATCAGCCCCTTCTGGGAACCGGAGAGCGCGACATCGACGCCCCAGGCGTCCATCTCGAAGGGGACGGTCGCGAGCGAGGCGATGGTGTCCACCATGAGCAGGGCGGGGTGGCCGGCGTCATCCAGCGCGCGGCGGATCGCCGGGATGTCGTTGAAGGCGCCCGAGGCGGTGTCGATCTGCACGACGAGCACCGCCTTGATCGTGTGGCCATGATCCTCGCGCAGCCGGTTCTCGACCGCCGCCGGATCCACCGCCCGCCGCCAGGATTGCGGCAGGATCTCGACCTCGACGCCCATCATCTCGCCCATCTCGCCCCAGCCGACGGCGAAGCGCCCGCTCTGGAGCACGAGTACCTTGTCGCCGCGCGACAGGACGTTCGTCAGCGCCGCTTCCCAGGCGCCGTGGCCATTGGCGGCGTAGATATAGCTGCGGCCCGAGGTCGCGAAGAGCCGCTTGAGATCGGCCAGGCAGCGGTCCGTGGTGTCGATCAGCCCCCCGGAATAGATGTCGATCGCGGGGCGGTGCATCGCCGCGAGGACGCGGTCGGGGATCGTGGTGGGGCCGGGGATGCTCAGGACTGCACGGCCGTTGGCGAGGGTCATCAAGGGAGTCCGGTCGCAGGATGCGGGGAAGGAGATGGTTCTCCCGTTTTGAACCCCTTGTCCAGCCTAGAATTGTCGCAACGCAATGCGGGAATCAGCCAGCCGCGGTCAGCTTCCCGTCTTCCGTCCCTCCGCCCCCTGCGCGCCGGCTTTGGCAAGCTCCCGCAAGTGCTTCACGCGGCGCGCCAGAATGTCGGGGGAAAGGCAGGGGAAACTCGCTTCGGCGGGCGCAGGGCGGCCCAGAAGATAGCCCTGTGCAAGCTCGCATCCGAAGGCTTCAAGCGCGTTGAGCTGCGCCAGGGTTTCCACGCCCTCGCCAACAACGCGAATCCCGAGATCCGCCGCGAGAGCCATGACCGCGCGCACCACCGCTGAGGCGACCGGGTCGCTCTCGAGGCGCGAGACAAAGCTGCGATCGATCTTGATCTCGTCGACGCGGAACTTCTGGAGATAGCTGAGCGAGGAATATCCCGTGCCGAAATCGTCGAGCGCGATGCGGACGCCGATGGCGCGAAGCCGCTCCAGTGTCTCCAGGGTCGCGATATCGTCCATCATCAGGACAGATTCGGTGATCTCGAGCACCAGCCGTTCCGGCGCAATCCCGAACTCCGCGAGCGCGTTCGCCGTCCGGTCGACGAAATCGCCGCCGCGCAGCTGCGCCGGGGAGAGGTTGACGCTGATCCGCATCTCCTCCGGCAGGCGCGCGAGATCGGCGCAGGCGCGACGCAGGACCCAGCCCCCGATCTCCGCGACGAGGCCGGTCTCTTCCGCGATTGGAATGAAGCTGGCCGGAGCCACGAGGCCGCGGCTCGGGTGCCGCCAGCGGATCAAGGCCTCGAAACCGTCGGTCCGGCGGTCGCTCAGCCTCACCAGAGGCTGATAGAAGAGCGTGAATTCCTCGTTGGCGAGCGCGCCGTGCAGGTCCATCTCGATCGACCGGCGATCGATCACCTTTTCCTTCATCGCGTTGTCGTAGAGGCGGAACGCGCCGCGCCCCTCGCCCTTGGCGCGATAGAGCGCGAGATCCGCGTTCTGCAGCAGCTCCTCCAGGGTCGATCCGTCCCGGGGCGCGAAGGCGATTCCGATGCTCGCTCCCACGACCGCCCCGTTTCGGCCTATGTGGAACGGGCTCGTGAGCTTCTCGATGATCGCCGCGGCTCGCGCCTCGACCTCCCGGACATCGGCGAAGTCGCGGACGATGATGGCGAACTCGTCGCCCCCAAGCCGGGCGACGAAGTCATTTTCACCAAGCGCCAGCCGCAGGCGGTTCGCGGCGGCGCGCAGGAGCTGGTCGCCGACGCTATGGCCGAGGGTGTCGTTGACGTTCTTGAACCGGTCGAGATCGAGGCAAAGGATGGCGAAGGGGGTCTTCGGGCTCACCCGCCGCGTTTCCTCCATCGCGCGCCGCTTGAAGAAGGCGCGGTTCGGGAGGCCGGTCAGTTCGTCGAAATGCGCCAGGCGCGCGATGCGCGCCTCGGCCTCGATGCGGTCGCTGGCGTCGATCACGGTGCCTTCGTAGAACGCCGGCGCGCCGTCGGAATCGCGGACCAGCCAGGCCGTCTCGGAGACCCAGATCCGTTTGCGAGTCGCATGGGCGTATACTTCCGAGACGAAATCGCTGACGCGTCCGTCGCGCGCCATGAGGCGGCGGAATTCCGCGCGGCGCGCAGGGTCGACATACCATTCGCGCTCGAAATCCCCGACCGCGTGCACCAGTGCGGATTCGTCCTCGTATCCGTTGAGGCGCGCCAGCGCCGGGTTCGCGCGCAGCATGCGCCCGTCGATGGTGGAGCGATAGATGCCGACGACGGCGTTCTCGAATAGCGAGCGGTAGTCGCGCTCGGCCTCGCGAAGCGCGTCCTCCTGGTTCCGGCGCTCGGTGATGTCCGCGTAGGTGCGCACCGCGCCGCCGTCGCGAAGAAGGATCGTGCGAATCTCGAGAATGGTCCCGTTGCGCCGGCGGCGCTCGTAGATCGGGGGCGAATCGGCAACGCCGCCGCTGCGAATCCACTCGACGATGTGCTCCGGCGTGATGTCAAACTCGTTGATGCGCCATTGATACTGGAGGACGTCGGCGAAAAGCGGCTGGCGCGCCATCAGGCTGGCGGGAAGTTCGAGCAGTTCCGACGCGCGGCGATTGCACACCCGCACCCGGTGGTCGCCGTCGATCATCATGATGCCCTGCTCGACATTGTCGAGGGTGGCCTCGAGTGTCTTTGTCACGGCGTCGAGCTCGCGGGTGCGGCTCGCCACCTCCGCCTCCAGGAAGTGCGCCCGTTCGGCGAGGGCTTCGCACAGCGAGGCTTCGAGGGGAGGCGGCTCATCCCGGTCGCGTGCGCCGAAGGCGAAATAGGTCGTGCTGACATTCGCCAGCAGCTGGTCGAGATCGAGATTGCCTTCGCTGCTGCGTGCGGCCGCGACCTGGCGCAAGAGCAGATCATGCATCGCCGGAATAATCCCGCCGTTTCGATACATGCCGATCTGCGGTCACGCGAGTGCCTGGTGGACGCATCGAACTTCCCAAGGTCAGGAGCTTGCACCGATCGCCGAATACGCAGCTACGGTATTCGGTTTTTTTCGCTGTTAAGAAAGCTATCCTCTCCCCAATTAACGGCGAATTACCAAGGGCCCCGGGAAACGTATTCCGGATGCAGTTGATACTTATTCAAGACCTGGTTGCGGGAGCGCAATTAATAATTGCATATGCCAGCTTGTGCGACGCGATGACGGGGAACGTCCGGCAATGGCTTCACGCCGGGGACGCATCTGACCATGATGGGGGAGCCGCATGTCGCGGAGCTCGCGGCGCGCCTGACGGCGATCCTCGCACGCGACGAGGACGATCCCGCCGGGTAGCGGCGAATGGTTGCGGCGCGTTGGCAACATTGTGTCGGAGCGCCGTCCATCCGGAGGGCGCTGCGCGCTCAGCCCTTCTTCGCGACACTCTCGCCGAGATGATCGGCGACATAAGCGCCCCTGCGGCCCATCGGCTTTTCGGGCGCGTGCGTGGTGTCGTGCTTCGTCTGGTGCTCGATCTCGGCATTCAACTCCGCGCCCATGAGCACGATCGTCGTCGAGATCCACATCCAGACCATGAAGCCGATTACCGCCCCGAGCGAGCCATAGGTCTCGTTATAGGTGCCGAAATTCGCGACGTACCAGGAGAACGCGATTGACACGACGACCCATACGACGGAGGCTAGAACGGCTCCCGGTGAGATCCACCGCCACTCGGCGGGTTCCCGGCTCGGTCCATAGCGGTAGATCAGGCTGATCGCCAGGATGAGAGTGATCAACAGCAACGGCCAGCGCGCCAGTTGCAGAACGGTCTCAAGGGTACCGCCGAGACCGATGAAGCCGATCATGACGGGCAGGACCACGATGGCGCCGAGCGCGAGGATCAAGGTCAGCATCGCGCCGATCGTGAAGAGGAGCGTAATCGCGGTAAGGCGAAGGAAGCTGCGCTTCTCCCGTTCGTTATAGGCGACATTGGTGGCGTCGAAAATTGCCTTCATTCCGTTATTCGCGCTCCACAGCGCGATGGCGAGGCCGGCTGCGAAGCCGAAGCCGAGTTGCCCGGAGGGTTGCTCGGCAAGCTTTTCCATCTGGCCGCCGATGATCTCCACGGCGCCGCCAGGCAAAACGCCCGACAGGGTCTCGATATGGCCGACGACCGTTTCCGGATTCGCGAACAGGCCGTAGAGCGAGATGAAGGCGGTCATGGCCGGGAAGAGCGCGAGCAAGGCGTAGAAGGTGACGCCCGCCGCAATCATCAACACGCGGTCCTTGTTGAGCTGCCCATAGGTGCGCCAGAGAATGTCCTTCCAGCCCGCCGTCGGGATCTCCGTCGGCGTGGCTGCGTCACGTCCTCGGTCGGCGGACCCTTCATCGCGCCGCTGATGGCCGGGCGACGGCCTGCGCTCCGGCGAATGCCCCTTCTCGCGTCTCCGGCCCGACGCTTCGGAGGTTGCCCCCCGAAGCGTCGCCCAACCGAAGAGGAGTGTCGCCGCCGCCATGGCGGCCCGGCTCAGGCCGTCAGTCCGTGCCATCTCCGCCCCCCTCAGACCTTGGGCTTCCCGGCTGCGCCGGGGCCTGTCGGGGTCGAGGGTGAAGGCCGGTTCACGGGGCTGTTACCGGCGCTCGAGCCGGTTCCGGCTCCCGTGGCCGAACCGCCGCTGATACCGCCCGGCGAGCCAACGGGGGATGCGCTGGTGGGCGAACTCCCCGCCGAGCTTGCGCCCGGCGTCTGGTTCCCGCCGGATGTCGACGCGTTTGCCGTGGATTCGGCCCGCTTCATTTCGTCCTTCGCATCATTTTTGGCGTCTTCGGCGATCTTGCTCGCGGCGTCGGAGGCCTTGCCGGCCGCCGATTTGGCCGCTTCCGCCGCCGAATCCGCGGAGAACCCGCGCTTGTCGAGATCCTGCTTGACCTCGCTCGCCGTCTCGGTGGCGACGTCCTTGGCGTGCTCGTATTGCCGCGACGCCGCATCTTTCGCCTCGCGCTTGAGGGCGTCCGAAGATTCGCCCATCATCCGGTTTTCCTGGCGGGTCATCGGCAACGCGGCTCCGATAGCAGCGCCGATGGCGATTCCTATCGCGCCGAGAAGGACCGGTTGCTCCTCCGCCATGCGCGTCCAGCCGGACTTCGCATATTCGCCAGCCCGGCGCGCCTCGTCGCCGAGGCCGTGCGCCGTATCACGCGCCATGTGGCTGGCGCGATCTGCGTATTCGCCAGCCCGTTCACGGGTATCATGGGCATAGGATCCGGCGCGGTCACGGGCGGAGCCAGCTCCCGCCGCCGTGCTCGAATAGGCCGAGGAGGCCCTGTCCGAGACCGAGCTGCCGGCGCTCGTGGCGGAATCGCGCGCGGAAGAGGCCATCCCGGAGGCGGCCCCGGCTGCGCGGCTGGCGGCGTCCGAAACCTTGCTGCCCAGCTCGGAAGCCTTTTCGCCGACCCTGGAGGCGGCGGAAGAGACCTTGTCCATCATGCCGCCCTCGCTCGACGAGCCATAGCCGTCGCCGCGATTGCCGCGGCCAACACGGTCGTCATGTGAGCGGCCATTCGAGGCCATCAGCCAGGCAATCCCGGTGCCGATAAGCATCACAGGAAGCGGATTGTCCCTGACGGAGCGCCCGAAATTACGGGCGAATTCGTTTCCGCCGGAATTGCGTGCGTAGTCAAGCGCCTGGTCGATCATCTGGCCCGGCGACATCCGGTCGCGAAGTTCGTCGAGGATGCCGGTGATCTCGGCGCGTTCTGATTCGACCTCGCGCTCGAGCTCGGCGCTGGACTTGTCGCCGTCGCGGGCATCGCTGGCGCGGCGAGCCTCGCGCTCATGGCGTGACTCGGCCTCGTAGTCGCGCCGCTCGGCGGTCCGATCCTCCGTTTCCTCGCCGCTGCGCGCCCTTGCCCGCACCTCCTCCGGGGTGGTGGTGCTATGGGCTCCGTTGCGCTCCCGCAGGCGCTCGATGTCCCGCTCGATCTCGTCCCGGGAACGCGTCGAAACCTTCTCCGAGCCGGTCATCCCCACCGAGCCGCTAACGCGGCCGTTGCCGGGACCCGTATTACGCATGTCCGTCATCGAAATTGCTCCTTCGTCGCATGCACGTCGCTGCGCAACTGCTCGACAGTCCGTTTGGGGGTCAGGTTCGAGGCCTTGATGTCATTGATGCCTTTTTGCAGCAGGGCATAGCCGATGATCCCGACCACGACGGCGACGATGAGCGTCGCCCACTGGCCCTCGATGCCGAAGACCACGAGCCAGGCGACGATCGAGGCGAGAAGCACGAGAAGCGCGGACAGCAGAACCACTCCGCCGATCGCCATGTAGACGATCGCGCCCGTTGCCTGCTGCACCTTTTCGGCTGCCTCGGCCTTGGCGAGCTGGACTTCCTTGCGGAACAGCCGCGGCAGATGCTCGATCAACTCGCTGAAGAGTTCGGGGATTGTCTTGGCGCCGTTCATTATCGCCTCCCTGCGCTGTAGGGGTCAGTTGCCGTCGCACCCCGCCCGGCACTGCTGCCGAGGAAGCGAGACAGGGCGAAACCGGCGACGATGGCTGCGCCGAAGAATGCGGCGGGCTGGCTCTTCGCGTAGCTGTTCACGTCGTCGAAGAGGTCGCCGACGCTGCGGTTGCGCAGCGCGTCGGACATGCCGCTTACGCGCGAGGCGGCGTCACGGGCATGCCGCGCGAGCTGCGGGGAGGATTTCTCGAGTTCGTCCGCCGCCTTCTCGACGGCCCGGGCGACACCCTCGATGCCCTCCGCGCCGGCATCCTTCTGCCGCTTCGCGATGCTTTCGGCCTGCTCCCGCGCGGCCGAGGCGAGATCTTCGCCCTTGTGCTTAAGGTCGTCAGCGGTGCGTGACGCTTCGGCCTTGGTCCGCGCCATCGCGTCCTCGCCGGCGGCCCGGCTGCGTGCGAAACTGTCCTCGCTACGGCCCGGCCCTTCGCTGGGATTGGTGTTCATGGTGTCATCTCTCCGCGTCTCGACGCGGCGCGCCGCATGGCGGCGCCGCGATGGTTTTTGCAGCGCTCCTTGCGCGGCTTATCGGCTTGTGAAACACGGCTGATGCGAAAAGAGTTCCCGGAATGCACGTGCATCCTGCAGATTATACGTGCAAAGGCAAAGCTTTGAGGGAATATACCTTTTCATTAATACAGTAAGCGTGGCCGAGAATTATTTTTGATTCGAATGGATCTTGGCGGTAGTGTAGCGGGTTCAACACCAATGACTCGCTTGCGAAACATACTGGCGCATCTGCGCGTTCAGCTCTGGCTGCTTCCGGCATTGATCACCGCTCTTGCGGGTGGGCTGGCCTATCTCATGATCGAGTACGGCGCCGCTCTCTTCAGCGGGGTCGAGAGCGATGTCTGGTGGCTCTACAGCGGCGGCCCGGATAGCGCCCGTGATCTCCTTTCGAGCTTTCTCTCGGGCATGATGACGATGACATCCCTCGTCGTATCGATCACCTTCGTCATCCTGACCCTCGCCGCGAGCCAGCTCGGCCCGCGCCTCATCTCGATGTTCGTCGCCGACCGCCAGATCCAGGCGGTGCTGGGGTTGTTCCTGGGCACGATCCTCTATGTGATCATCGTGCTGCGGACGCTCGACGAGACGCTGGGCGAGCACGGTGTCCCGCATGCCGCCGTCACCCTGGCGAGCGTGCTGACGGTCGCCTGCCTCTTCGCGCTCCTGTTCTACATCCACAAGATCACGCGATCCCTCGTCGCCGACAACGTGGTCGCGGCGGTCGGGCAGAACCTGGAGAACGACCTGCGCGAGATCCTGCGCGACGAGGCGGCGGGGGCGCCGGCCCATGTCGATCTTGAGGGCGGACCAGTATGGCCACTGGCCCTTCGGACGAGCGGCTATATTCAGGTGGTGAACTACAGCCGCCTCGTGGACATCGCGCAGCGAAACGATGCAATCTTCGAGATCAAGGTTCGCGCAGGGCATTTTCTCCTCAGTTCGGGCGAGCATGTCCGGGTTCACGGGCCGAGGCTTTCCGAAGAATGCGAGGCGGAGATCCGCAACGCGTTCGTCATCGGCAGCAGCCGGACGCCGGCCCAGGATATCGAACACGGAATCCGGCAACTCGTGGAGATCGCGTTGCGCGCGCTCTCGCCGGGAATCAACGACACCTTCACGGCGATCGCGGTCATCGACAGGCTCGGCGCGGCCCTCGAGCAGATCTTCACGAGGGCGCTCCAACCCTCCGTGTTGAAGGACGAGGATGGGGTCGTGCGGGTCGTCGCCCTGCGCAGCGACGCGCCCGGCCTCGTTGACGCTTCGTTCGATCCCATCCGTCAATCGGGCGCAGGCGTTCCCGCCGTGCTTATCCGCATCGCGGATGTCCTCGGGCAACTCGCTCCGGTTCTCGACGCCGACGACGCTAGCGACGCTGTGCTGGAGCAACTCGCCAAGCTGGCGGAGAGCGCCAGGCTCGGCGGGCTGGCGGCGCGCGATCTCGATGACGTCCTGCGCCGGATCGCCGAAGCGCAGGCCGCAATCGTCTCGCCGAACCTGACGATGCCGCTGACCTCCGCTCATGCGTGAGGTCAGCAAGCCGGCTCATCCAGGCCTGTTCCGGACGACCTGGTGGACGAGATCGAGCTTGTCCAGCACCGGCGGCGGGAGGACGAACGGATAGACGTGGTCGTGGCCCATGCTGCGGTTGAGGCTGTTGAGCGCGTAGGTCAGCGGCAGCCAGTGCGCGACGATGTCGGGGAAGGATTCCTGGCGGTAGGGGTCGAAGATCGTCTCGGCGCGAAGCGCATCGTCCCGGGCCACGCGCGGGCTCACGCCGAGCCCGAATTCATGCGCGGTCTCCATCGTGTCGAGGATGTGCAGGTAATGCGCCCAGGTCTCGGCCCAGTCCTCCCAGGGGTGGCTCGCGGCGTAGGCGCTCACGAAGCGCTCGGTCCAGTCAGCGGGCGGGCCCTCTGCGTAATGGCGCTGCAGGGCCTTGCCGTAATCTGCCCGCTCGTCGCCGAACATGGCGCGGAAGGGGGCGAGCCACTGGCTGTCGCGCACGAGGCGATCCCAGTAGTAGTGACCCGATTCGTGGCGAAAATGCCCGATGATCGTGCGGTAGGGCTCGGCCATGCCGGCGCGCATCCGTTCGCGGGCGACGGGATCGGCCTCGGCGATGTTGAGCGTGATCAGTCCTTCCGCATGCCCCGTGAGGACGCGCCCGGTATCGCCGAAGCGGGGATCGGGATCGGCGAGGAAGTCGAAGGCGAGCCCGGCGGCGTCCTCGGCCTGCGGCGTGACCGGAAGGCCGAGGCGCAGCAAGCCGTAGATCAGCCGCCTCTTCTCGAGTTCAAGCCGCCGCCACAGAATCTCATTCTCGCCGGACCCGAGATCAGGAATCGTGCGGTTGAGGCGGCAGGCGACGCAGAAGGCGTGAGGGTCATCGTCAGACACCAGCCAGTTGCAGGCTTCGTGTTGCGCCCGGTTCGCGCAGTGACGGCTGAGGGTTTCCCCCCCGTGCTCGCCATGCGCACGCCAGCGGTCGCCGTCCGACGATTCGATCGTCATGAGCCTCAGCGCCTCCGCGGAGAAGCCGAGGATCGCGCCGCAGCGCGTGCAGGACGTGTTCTCGAAGAAGACGACCTGCCCGCAGCAATCGCAGGTCCATAGGCGCATGGGAGCGTTCCTCGAAACGTGAAAAAACCGCCTTGCGGCCGGCCCGGAGGCAACGCCGGAAGCGGCGGAACGTTCGGCCCTCCGGCTCGCGCTCATGATGGTGCCGGGTGAATGGTGCCGGTTGTCAGACTCGAACTGACGACCTACCGCTTACAAGGCGGTTGCTCTACCAACTGAGCTAAACCGGCCCGCCACCAGATCGGATTGAGGTACCAGCGCCGGCGGGATCGCGCAAGACGCTTGCGCTGTCGGGGCCGGGCATGCGTCGCCGCCGCGCGGAAGGCGGCGCTTCCGTTCCTGTCCGTTTGATAGAACGGCGGATTCGCGCGTGACTTGCCGGGCAAAGCGCATTAACTTTCCATTAAGCATGCGATGCGGCGCAGGTAACGGGAGTAACCGGAATGATCGTTCGTCAACTGTCGTCCATCGTCCTCGCAGGCCTAGCCTGCGCCGGGTTCGCCGCCGCGGCCTCCGCGGAGGCCCGCCATCATCACGTCTATCCGGGCTCCGATTGGCCGGTCGCGATGCTGCAGACCGGAAAGTTCCCCGTCGCGAGCCACGGACGGGTGAACATCCACGTGGTCGTGCCGGTCGTTCCGACCGTCCTTGGCATCCGTCCCGCTCCCGTAGGGCAACCTGTGGTATATGTCATCGAGCAGCCCGAGCGGCAGGCGCTTCGCCCCGGCGACCGGCGCCTGATCGACCCGCAGGGAACGGCGGCGCCAGCTTCACGCGAAGGGCCCCGAATTCTCCAGATCAAGCCCTAGAATCATCCAGCATGGCGCCGGGCGTGGCCGTCAGGCAATGATGTCCGGCGTGATCTGGTCTTCCAGGTACTGGATGCGGTCGCGCAGGAAAAGCTTGCGCTTCTTCAGCCTCTGGAGCTGCAGCCGGTCGCCGGCGACCATCGCCTCCAGGGCGTCGATCGCCATGTCGAGATCGCGATGTTCCTCCCGCAGGCGCGCGAGCTCACTTTCGATCTCGCTGCCGCCGTTATCGTTGTCAACCGCCATCGAGACTCCACCGGGCGTCAGGGAGACACGCCTTTTCTGATAATATGCGCTCCGGCCACGCTCTCGTCCAGCCGCGAAAAATCATCGCCAGTGAAAAAAATTCAACACAAGATTGCCTTCGACAAGCCCCATTTGATGTGACACTATGATGACGTTCCAAATGAACGAACGGAGGCACCCGCATGTCGCTGCAGAGTCACCTGGTCGAGCTCGAGAAGAAGCATCAGGCCCTCGAACGTGAGATCCACCGCGCAAGCGTCAGCCCATCCACCGACGACCTCCTTCTCGCCGAATTGAAACGAAAAAAGCTGCAGCTCAAGGATGAGATTTCCCGTCTGAAGCAGACGGAACCCAGGCAGACGGTGCATTGAGCACAGAGATGTAACGTCACCTGCAGAATGTTGCGTAGGCGCCGCCGCTCAGGACATCCCGGGCGGCGGTTTGTTTTTGATGATGAAGCCTGCGGGCAAGTTCGCGCCGCCGGCGCAGGTGGCAGCGGCTAATCAGGCGTGGCCTGCCGTAGGAGAAAGCATGGTCGGATCGATCCCGAGGCCCCGCATGGCGCGCTCGTATTTCTCTTCGATCGCGAACTCGAAGACGACATCCGGATCGGCCGGGCAGTTGAGCCAGCCGTTGCGCTGGATCTCGCTCTCGAGCTGGCCTGCGCCCCAGCCGGCATAGCCGAGCGCGAGGACCGCATCCTTCGGCCCCCGGCCTTTCGCGATGGCGCGCAGGATGTCGATCGTCGCAGTCAGGCAGACGCGCGAATCGATCGCGAGGGTGGATTGCTCGATGAAGAAATCGGGAGAATGCAGGACGAAGCCGCGGGTGGTTTCGACCGGCCCGCCCATCAGGACCTGCATCTCCTCGACCCTGCGGGGCAGGCGGATCGAATCGGAATCCGGGATGATGTCGAGTTGCACCAGAAGGTCGGGAAGCCGCAGATCCGGGGCCGGCTTGTTGAGGACGATGCCCATCGCCCCCTCCGGAGAATGAGCGCAGAGATAGATAACCGTCCGCGCAAAGCGTTCGTCGGTCATCCCGGGCATCGCAATCAGAAGCTGCCCGTCGAGATAACCTGAAATCGATCCGCTTCGCTTCATCGCCGTGATATCCATCGCTTCATGCTACGTTACGGATACGCCTTGTCCACCGATTTGTGAGGCGGCTTCACGCGAACGTTTGTGGCGTCGCCCGCGTTCGCCCGAGAGAATGACGCCCTCACGGCAGCACTGGTTCCAGATCATCGCAATGTTCAAACACCGATTCGAATGCTCGAAACCGCTCATGGGGGCGCTGTTCATCGCCGCCGGGGCGTTGCTCTGGCCCTGGCCCTCGGCGGCGCAGGAGCAATCCGCCTGGAGCGAGGATCATGCCTCCCGCACGCGGCTGATCGCCGGCGCTGAGCATGAGGGGGCCCGCGTCGCCGGGCTCCAGATCGTCCTCGACGATGGCTACAAGACCTATTGGCGCCATCCCGGAGATTCGGGTCTTCCCCCGGAGATCAACTGGACCGCATCCGGCAACGTCGCTTCAGTCGAGATGCTGTTTCCCGCTCCCCGGCGCTTCAAGGATGCGAGCGGCGTGTTCTTCGGCTATGCGGATGAGGTCGTGCTGCCTCTCCTTGTCACGCCCGCCGACCCCGCGAAGCCCATGACGCTGGCGCTGGAGCTCGAATACGGCGCCTGCAAGGAGATCTGCATTCCCGCCTGGGGCGAGATGACGCTGCAGCTCCCCGCTTCCGCGCCAGACCTTCACCCGTCCGCCATCGCGGAGGCTCTCGCGCGGGTCCCCGGCAAACGCCCGCTCGGCGCGGGAGATGCGCCCGCGATTCTCTCCGTGGAAACGGGCGGCCCGGACCAGCTTCTCGTGCGGGTGCGGGCGCGGGAGGACGCGCTTCTCTTCGTCGAGGGGCCGGATTACCGCTGGTTCCTCGATCCGGAAGCCGCGATGCGGCCGGGAGGGAACGACGGGGAGGGTGTCTTTGCGGTCGATATCGCCGCGCGGCCAAGGAAGGTCGATGCGCCGGTGGGGCTGACGCTCACGCTGGCCTCCGGGGAAGAGGCGGTCGAGACCCGCGTCGAGCTCGCTCCCAGCGAAGTGCCCGCGGAATCGCCCGAGCGCTGAGTTCAGGCGAGCCAGCGCTTGCGGCGCTTGTAGCTCTTGACGTTGCGGAATGAGCGCTCGCCGCTGTCGGAGATGCCGAGGTAGAACTCCTTCACGTCCTCGTTCTCGCGCAGCATGCTGGCCTCGCCGTCCATCACGACGCGCCCCGTCTCCAGGATGTAGCCGTAGGTCGCGTAGCGCAGCGCCATGTTGGTGTTCTGCTCGGCGAGGAGGAAGGAGACGCCCTCCTTGGCGTTGAGATCCTTCACGATCTCGAAGATCTCCTCGACGATCTGCGGCGCGAGGCCCATGGAAGGCTCGTCGAGCAGGATCATCTTGGGGCGGCTCATCAGGGCGCGCCCGACCGCGCACATCTGCTGCTCGCCGCCGGAAGTGTAGCCCGCGAGCGAGCTGTAGCGCTGGCGCAGGCGCGGGAAATAATTGTAGACCATCTCCATGTCGCGCTTGATCGCGGCCTTGCCGTCCTTGCGGGTGAACGCGCCGGTCAGCAGGTTCTCCTCGATGGTCAGGTGGCCGAAGCAGTGCCGGCCTTCCAGGACCTGGATGCAGCCGCGCTTGACCAGTTCGTTGGGCGAGAGCTTCTCGATGCGGTTGCCCTCGAATTCAATCGAGCCCTTCGTCACCTCGCCGCGTTCGGCGTGGAGCAGGTTCGAGATCGCCTTCAGCGTCGTCGTCTTGCCGGCCCCGTTGGCGCCGAGCAGCGCGACGATGCCCTTGCGCGGAACCGAGAGCGAGACGCCCTTCAGGACGAGAATCACGTGGTCGTAGATGACCTCGATGTTGTTGACCGAGAGGATCGTGTCGACGGGCTCGGGCGCATGGCCCGGTTGCGCGGCTTCGGTTGTGGTCGCGGTTGCGCTCATCGGTCTCGATCCATGATGTCCTGGAACTGGGAAATGCGGGAGCGGCCGGATGGCCGCTCCCGGTCACGTTTGGCGATCATTCGCTGTCGCAGACTTCGCTGCGCGTGGGCCAGCCCGGGTTCGCGGCGGCGTAGGACGCGGCTGCCTCCTGGATCAGCGGCCGGACGTATTCCGTCATCGGCGACGTCCAGTCGGTGAGGCGGGTCCACTTCGTTCCGTCCCACTGCGCCACGTAGACGTTGTGGTGCCCGCTGTGATCCTTGCAGGTCACCTCGACCGGAGCTGCAAAGCCCTCCATCCCGAGTTCGGCGAGGCGCTCCTCGGTGATGTTGAGGCTTTCGAGCCCGCGACGAACGTCAGGCCCCGTCACCACCTTGTTGCCGGTCACCTCCTGGGCCGTACGGATGGCCTCGGCCACGAGCATCGAGTTGTAGATGCCGCGGTTGTAGAGGTTGTCGCCGACGCGGTCGCGCGGGAACTGCGAGAGGCCCTTGTCGTGGACATGCGTGATGATGTCCTCGATGACCTTGTAGTCTGCGCCCGCTCCGTGGAAGTTCAGCGACTTGTAGCCCGCAGCCTGTTCGCCGCCTGCCCTGGCGTCCTCGTCGCCGCCGGCCCACCAGACGCCGACAAGGCGATCGATCGGGAAGTTGTTGCGGACGGCCTCGCGGACCGCGGTCGGGTTCATCGCGCCCCAGCCCTGGAGATAGATCCAGTCGGGACGGTCACGGCGCACGTTGAGCCAGACGGAGCCCTGGTTCTGCATGTCCTGGGCCGCGACCGGATAGAGCTTGAGATCGAAGCCGTGCTCGACGGCGAGCGCTTCGAGAACCGGGATCGGCTCGCGTCCGTAAGGCGCATCGAGATGCAGGAGGCCGATCGTCTTGCCCTCGAGGTTCTCCATGCCGCCTTCGACTTCCGCAACATGCTTGATGAAGACCGACGCGCCGTCCCAGTAGGTGACCGGCGGGTTGAACACCCACGGGAACACCTCGCCGTCCGCGGCGGCGGACAGTCCGTACGCCATCGAAAGAACCGGGATCTGGTCGACCGACGCGCGCGGAATGAGCTGCAGCGTGATGCCCGTCGAATAGGGGTTGACCACGACCGGGTTCTTCGCGCGGACGGATTCGTAGCATTCCACGCCGCGCGTCGTGTCGTAGCCGGTCTCGCATTCCTCGATGATGAGCTTGACGCCGCCGATGCCGCCGTCGCGCTCGTTGAGCATGCGCAGGTAGTCATGCATCCCGTCGGCGATGGGAATGCCGGAGCCGGCGAATGCGCCGGTGCGGTAGGTCAGCAGGGGCACGTAGATCCCCTCCTGCGCGGCCGCCGGCGTGACCGCCGAGGACGCCGCGACGACGGCCGCCGCCACGGCGCCGATTGTCAGATTGCGAAACGACATTACCGTTCCCTCCCGGGTTGTGGCCTTTCGGCCGATTTTGCGTCTCTCCCAAGCGTCTCCCATTATCCGGCCGGTCAGTAGGGGAACGGCCAGACGCGGAGCTTCTGTTTTGCGATCTGCCAGAGTCGCGCGAGCCCGTGCGGCTCGACGATCAGGAAGAAGATGATGAGCGCCCCGAGGATCATGAAGCGCAGGTGCTCGATCGTCTCGGCCCCGACCCGGATGCCGAGCGGTTCGAAGATCGCCGGCAGGACGATGCCGAGCCCGATCGGCATCATGAAGATCAGAGCGGCTCCGAAGAACGAGCCGATCAGCGAACCGAGCCCTCCGATGATCACCATGAACAGGATCAGGAAGGACTGGTTGATGTTGAAGACGTTGTACTCCGCGCCGCCGAGCCAGAAGAAGACGAGCATCGCCCCGGCCACGCCGCAGAAATAGGACGAGACGGCGAAGGAGAGGAGCTTGGCCTGCAGGAGCTTGATTCCCATCAGCTCGGCCGCGATGTCCATGTCGCGGATCGCCATCCATTGCCGTCCGATGCGCCCGTGCACGATGTTCGAGGCGATCCAGGTCAGGAAGATGACGAGGGTCAGGACGACGAGATAGCGCGCGTTCGCCGATGCCGTCGGCCCCACGATCGCGGTCCCGAACAGGGTGCGCAGCGGGGCCTCGATGGCACCGGAAATGTTGTAGTTCACGAGCCAGGGAATGCGGTTGAAGCTCCATTGCAGGAAGAACTGCGCCGCAAGCGTCGCGACCGCGAGGTAGAAGCCCTTGATCCGAAGGGACGGCAGGCCGAAGAAGACGCCGATCCCGGCGGAGAAGAAGCCCGACATCAGGACCCAGACGATGACGTTCACGTCGGGGAAGGCGGTCATCAGCTTGTAGCAGGCATAGGCGCCCACGCCCATGAAGCCGCCGGTTCCGAGCGACAGCAGCCCCGCATAGCCGACCATCAGGTTGAGCCCGATCGCGGCGAGCGCAAAGATCAGGAAGGGGATCAGGACCGCCTGGAGCAGGAAGTCGGTTCCGAAATAAGCCATGGAATAGGCAAGCGCGATGATGACGGCGATGCCGATGCGATCCTGCCGCAGCGGGAACACGGCCATGTCGGCGGCGTAGCTCGTCTTGTACTGGCCTGCTTCACGATAGATCACGGCGTCATTCCCTGTTCATGCGGTCGTGGCGTCGAAAGGCGGAAAGGGAGGCGCATCGTCATACCCGCTCGATGATCTTCTCGCCGAACAGCCCCTGCGGCCGGAACATCAGGAACAGGAGCGCGATGACATAGGCGAGCCAGGTCTCGATGCCGCCGCCGACGAGCGGCCCCCAGTAGAACTCCCCGATTTTCTCCCCGATGCCGATGATGAGCCCGCCCACGATCGCGCCGGGGATCGATGTGAAGCCGCCGAGGATGAGGACGGGGAGCGCCTTGAGGGCGATGATCTGCAACGCGAAGGACACGTCCGAACGCGCGCCCCACATGATGCCCGTGACAAGCGCCACGATGCCGGCGGCGAACCAGACGATCACCCAGATCTGGTTGAGCGAGATGCCCACCGAAAGCGCCGCCTTGTGGCTGTCGGCGACGGCGCGCAGGGCGCGCCCGATGCGGGTCTTGGAGAAGAACACGCCGAGCACCGCGATCATCACGATCGCGATCACCGCCGCCGCGAGGTCGATATGCTGGATCGAGACGAAGCCGCCGGCGACATCGAGATCCGTACGTCCCCGGGGAAGGTAGAGCTCGTCGGCGATCATGACCTTCGGCTCGCCGCCGAAGATGAACTCCCCCAGCCCGATCAGGAAATAGGTGATCCCGAAGGTCGCCATGAAGAGGATGATGTCCGGCTGGTTCACGAGCGGTCGCAGCACCACCCGCTCGACGGTCAAGGCGAGTAGGAACATCACCCCGATCGCGAGGATGAGGGCGATGATCGCGGGAATCCCCATGGCGTGGAAGCCGACGAGCGTCAAAGCCGCGAAGACGACCATGATCCCCTGGGCGAAGTTGAACACGCCCGAGGCCTTGAAGATCAGGACGAAGCCGAGCGCGATCAGGGCGTAGAGGATGCCGGAGACGAAGCCTTCCCAGATGGTCTGGAGGAGGAGGTCCGGCGCTTCCCCCATGAAGACGAACGGCTCGACGAAGATCTGGTAGAGGGCGTTCATGTGCGCGCGGCCTTCAATGCGGGACGCCGAGATAGGCGTCGATGACCTTCTGGTCGCTCTTGACCTCGGCTGGCGTCCCGTCCGCGATCTTGCGCCCGTATTCGAGCACGACGACGCGGTCGGACAGGTCCATGACGACGCCCATATCGTGCTCGATCAGGGCGATCGTGGTGCCGAAATGCTGGTTCACGTCGAGGATGAAGCGGCTCATGTCCTCCTTCTCCTCGAGGTTCATTCCGGCCATCGGCTCGTCGAGCAGGAGCAGCTCCGGCTCCATGGCGAGCGCGCGCCCGAGTTCGACCCGCTTCTGCAGGCCGTAGGGGAGCTTGCCCACGGGCGTCTTGCGGATCGCCTGGATCTGGAGGAAGTCGATGATGTCCTCGACGACGCGGCGATGCTCGACTTCCTCGCGCATCGCCGGCCCGTAGCGCAGGAGCTGCCAGAAGAAGTTGCTCTTCATCTTGAGCGAGCGCCCGGCCATGATGTTGTCGATGGTCGACATGCCCCGGAACAGGGCGACGTTCTGGAAGGTGCGCGCGATCCCGCCCGCCGCCGCCTCGTAGGGCCGCATCTTGCGGCGCGTCTCGCCCCTGAAGGTGATGCGCCCTTCCGTGGGATGATAGAAGCCGTTGATGCAGTTGAGCATCGAGGTCTTGCCGGCCCCGTTTGGCCCGATGATCGCGCGGATCTCGCCCTTGCGGATATCGAAGGAGACGTCGGTCAGGGCCTTGACGCCGCCGAAGCCGAGCGACACGTTCTCGACCGCGAGAAGCACCTCCCGATCCGCCGCCGGGGCCGCGGCCGCATCGGACTGCGTCGTCCCCCGCGGCGCATCGGCGACGGCGGGGGCGGGTGCGAATTCGTGCGCTGAGGTGGTGCTGGCGCTCATGCGGCCTTCTCCATGGCGGGCGCCGCAGTCTCGTGGACCGGCATGTCGCGGATCCTCACGCGGGCGGCGATGACGCCCTTCCGGCCGTCCTCGAAGGTCACTTCGGTGCGGATATCGGCCTCCTGCGAGCCGTCATACAGGGCTGTCACGAGGGGGCCGTAGCGGTCGGCGATGAAGCCGCGGCGCACCTTCTGGGTGCGGGTCAACTCGCCGTCATCGGCGTCGAGTTCCTTGTGCAGGATCAGGAAGCGCCTGATCTGCGCGCCCCGCATCAGCGGCTCGGCCGCGAGCGAACGGTTCACCTCGTCGACATGCGCCGCGATCATCTCGTAGACCTGCGGGTTCTGCGCGAGTTCCTGATAGGAGCCGTAGATCACGTTGTTGCGCTCGGCCCAGTTACCCACGGCGGTGAGGTCGATATTGATGAAGCAGGTCACGTAATCGTGGCCGTTGCCGAAGGCGACCGCCTCCTTGATGTTGGGGTAGAATTTGAGCTTGTTTTCGACGTATTTCGGCGGGAACAGCGAGCCGTCGTTCAGCTTGCCCACATCCTTGGCGCGATCGATGATCTTGAGATGGCCGCTGGCGTCGAAGAAGCCGGCATCGCCGGAACGGACGAACCCGTCCTCGGTCTTCGTCTCCGCCGTCTTCTCGTCGTCCTTGTAATAGCCCTGAAAGACGCCGGCGGAGCGGAAGAGCACCTCCCCGTTGTCGTCGATCCGAATCTCGACGCCCGGCGCGGGACGGCCCACGGTGTCCGCATGGATCTCGCCGTCGGGCTGCATCGTGACGTAGACGGAGGCCTCCGTCTGGCCGTAGAGCTGCTTGAGGTTGACGCCGATCGACCGATAGAAGCGGAATATCTCCGGGCCGATCGCCTCGCCCGCCGTATAGCCGACCTTGATGTCGGACAAGCCGAAACGATTGCGCAGGGGCGCGTAGACGAGAAAATCGCCCAGCGCGTAGAGCATCCGGTCCCACAGGCCGACGCTCTCCCTGTTGAGGATGCGCTCGCCCACCTTGTTGGCGTGGCGGATGAAGAACTGGAACATGCGCTGCTTGAGCCGGCTCGCGTCCTCCATGCGCACCATGGTCAGCGTGAGCATGTTCTCGAAGACGCGCGGCGGCGCGAAGGCGTAGGTCGTCCCGATCTCGCGCCGGTCCTCGACGACGGTGTCCGGGCTTTCGGGGCAGTTGACGCATAGCCCGGCGAGGATCGCCTGGGCATAGGAGAAGATGTGATCGCCCACCCAGGCCAGCGGCAGGTAGGCGATGATCTCGTCGTGGTCGTCCAGCTTGTCGAAATTGCAGCCGATCTCGGCGGCGGCGACGACATTGTCGAAAGTGAGCATCACCCCCTTGGGCCGCCCGGTCGTGCCCGAGGTGTAGAGGATGATCGCGAGGTCCGAGCCCTTGCCCTCGGCGAGTTCGCGCCCGAGAAAGGCGTCGAGCTCGGGATCCGCGGCGATCTGCGCGCGCGCCTCGTCAAGGAATCCGGTGAGGGCGTGCATCGTGGAATGGTCGTAGTCGCGCAGCCCGCGCTCCTCGTCATAGAGGAGATGCGTCAGCGTCGGGACCTGCTCGGCGATCGAGAGGACCTTGTCGACCTGCTCCTGGTCCTCGACGACGGCGAGGACGACCTCGGCATGCGAGAGCACATAGGCCATCTCTTCCGCGACCGAGTCGGCATAGACGGGAACCGGTATCACGCCGATCCATTGCGCGGCGGCGATGGACCAGTAGAGCCTCGGGCGGTTGCTTCCGATGATCGCGATCTTGTCGCCACGCTTCAGCCCAAGCCGATGCAGGCCGACCGCGAAGGCGCGGACGGCCTCGTGAACCTCGCTCCAGGTCCACGACTGCCAGATCCCGAGATCCTTGTGGCGGAAGGCCGGACGGCTCGGGCGAACGCGCGCGTTGCGCGCAATCAGCTTCGGAAACGTGTCTTCGCGCGCGGCTGGTGCCGTCGTCACAGACTTCTCCCTCGTGGCGTCGACCTGCCGCTTGCGGGCCGGCTCGACGATTTGCGTTCCTCTCCGGACGGGCGGATTTTCCGCCTTCTCTCCGTTTCCGGCCCCTTCGAACATCGGTTCGCGGGATTTCTCGTTGCATCTATTTGTACCGCCACGTCGATTGCGGGCAAGTCCCTACTTTGTGACAATGCGGGCTTCCGGCGAGCCTAAGCAGTATGCCCGTCTTGCCTCGGCGAGCGGCGGCGTTAACTCTGTGAGCGAAAAGCGGGGCGCTGACGGGTGGACGGGAGGCAGCTTCAAGCTGCGACGACATGCCGAGGACAGTGACGAAGGCGCAGAGGATCGCTGCAACGCCGCTCCGTCAGCGGCGTCAGGGACGCGCGATCGTCTGGCATCTCGCCGTGTTCGGCGCGGGGCTCCTTGTTCCAGCGTTCATTTTCGTCGCCGTGCTGATGTGGCAGGTCGCGGCATCCGAGCGTGCGCGCTACGAAACGGCGGCGCGCGCCGCGGCGCAGGACATCGCCTATTCCCTCGACGCCGAACTGTCCGGTTTGCTTTCCGCAGCCCGGGTTCTCGCCACCGATCCGGGGCTCGCCCGGGACTTGCCGTCCTTCGAGGAGCGCGCGCGGGCCGCGCTTCCCGTCGATGCCGCGCATGTCGTTCTTGTCGATCAATACGGGGGGATCCTCGCCCACACCGCGGACGGGGCCACGCGCGGCGGAGCGCCGACGCCACTGGGCGTGGAATTGCACGACCTTGCCCTGCACGGGCGCAGCGTCTCCAACGTGTTCTCGGATCAGGGGACACGCTTTTTCGCGGTAAGGGCTCCGGTCCCCGCCAATCAGGCAGGCAGCGCTGTCGCCGTCGTTGTTCCGGCCGCCCTCATCCAGCGTTTTCCGCGAAAAGCGCTCTCCGCCGAGGGACTCATCGCCGGCGTCTTCGATCGCAATGGCGCCGTCGTGGCGGTGGGCGAGGATGCTTCTGGCGACGAGGCGGACCAGGCTGCGCTAACGCTTGCGCGTTTTCTCAGGGATGACGGGAATGCCGCGGCCGTTGCGGAAGACCAGGGGGTAATCGCCGGACTCGCCCGGTCGGAGATTTCCGGGTGGACGGTGGTGGCGACCGTCCCCCTTGCGGTGGCGCTCGCACCGCGGACGCGCCTGTTCACGGCGCTGGCGTGGCTGGGGCTCCTTCTCTTTGCCCTCGGCGCGCTGCTCGCCCTGCTGTCCGGCCGCCGGGCCGCACGGGTGGCTTCCGAAATGCGGGCCGCCGCCGCACAGCTTGGGCAGGGCGAAGTCCCCCGTCTTGCGACGACTCCTGTTCGCGAGGTCAACGAGGTCGGAGAGGCGCTCGCCGCCGCGGGGATCGGCCTGCGCGAAAGGGAGACGGCGCTTCGGGAAAACGCAGCGTTCCTGCGCGATGTCCTGAACAACCTCCTCGTCTTCGTCGGCGTGCTCGATCCCGACGGCACGCTCGTCGAGATCAACGAGGCCCCGTTGCGGGTGGCGGGCCTGACGCGCGCCGAGGTCATCGGCAGAAAATTCTGGGAATGCCCGTGGTGGCAGGCCTCTCCCGAGACGGCCCGGCGAATCCGCAAGGCCGTCGAGGATGCCCGCGAGGGCAAGACCTCCCGGTTCGACATCGGCGCCCGCGTTCGGCACGGCGCGATCTTCGTCGCCGACTTCCAGATCGCCCCGATCCGCGACGCCCGGGGGCGGATCAGGGCGCTCGTGCCTTCCGCGATCGACATTGACGATCGCGAGCGCGCCACCGCGGAACTGCGCGAGAGCGCCGAGCGGCTGCGGCTGGCCCTCGAGGCGGGCCGGCTCGGCTCGTGGGATCTCGATCTGGAGCGCGGCGTCTGCATCTATTCGGAGCGGACCTGCGACATGTTCGGCGTGACAAGCCCGGTCATCGATCGGCGGGAGGAGTTCCGCAGATTGCTCCATCCCGAGGATCGGGATCGGGTCTTCGAGGCCATGCGCCGCCTGATCGAGGATGACGAACCCTACCAGATCGAATTCCGGATCATGCGTCCGGATGGCGGCATGCGCTGGATTTCCTCCCAGGGGCTCGTCCAGCGCGACGAGGGGGGCAGGCCGTTGCGCGTGATCGGCGTCCACCGCGACATCAGCGTACGGCGGGAGCGGGAGGAGGAGCTTCAGCACAATATCGAGCTGCTTCGCATCATCGGGGAAACGACGCCGGATCTGATCGTCGTCAAGGACGCCCAGGCGAGGTTCCTCTTCGTCAATCCCGCGATGGCGAGCCTGCTCGGCCGCCGTGGCGCGGAACTGGTCGGCGCCACGAGCCTCGACGGGGCGATCGACGAGGAGGAGGCCGCGGCGCTGCACGCCGCCGATCTGCGGATCATGCGGGACGGGCAATCACAAACCATCGAGGAACGCGTGACGGGTCCGGACGGAACGAAACGTATCTATCTCTCCACCAAGACCCCGATGCGGGACCGGGAGGGGGAGGTGGTGGGCGTCGTCAGCGTCTCGACGGACATCACCGATCGCAAGCGCGCGGAGGAGCGCCAGGCGCTCATGGTGCGCGAACTCCATCACCGGGTGAAGAATTCACTGGCGACCGTGCAGGCGATCGCGAATTCCACGGCGCGAACCGCGGTCGACATCGACAGCTTTCGCGAGGCCTTCAACGACCGCGTCATTGCGCTCGCGCGCACGCATACGCTGCTCGCGGAAAATTCCTGGGGCGTCATTCCGCTGCGGGAGCTCCTCGATGCGGAACTGGATCCCTACGGCAACGGAGACGGGCTCCGCGTGGCGATGACGGGCCCGGATGTGGCGCTTCCCTCGGATGTCGCCCTGTCCCTCGGAATGGCGGTTCACGAGCTCACCACGAACGCCCTGAAATACGGTTCCCTCTCGTCCCCGACCGGCAGCATCGCCGTGCGGTGGGATATCGAGAGCGAGGGGGGAAGGCGACGGCTGCGGTTCCACTGGACGGAGCGCGGGGGGCCGCCGGTGAAGAAGCCGCGTCGCCAGGGGTTCGGCTCCCGGCTCCTGCGTCACATGCTCGCCGGCCAGTTCAACGGCGACGTGCAGATGGAGTTCGATCCGGAAGGGCTGCGCTTCTCCCTCCTGGTCCCCCTCGTGGAGCAGGCCGAGACGCCCCGAAGGGCCGCGGAATAGTTCCGGCCGGCGCTGCCGCCCGCCGGACCTATTCTTGCGTCACCCGCAGCGCAAGTCGATGATGCGGTCGCGCCAGTCCACCCGGATCGTCAGGCGGTCGCGGCGATAATCCTGTGTCACGAATTCCCCAGGGGCCACCACGCGCACCGTGCGGGCGCCCGAGATCTCTGCCGCGCGGTCGATCACGGATCTGCGCGCCCGCTCTCCGACCAGCCACTGGACGCGCCTGTCGTCGCAAATGCGCGGCCGGGGACGTTCATACCCGTCGGGCCGTCCCGGGCGGATGTCGATCCCGAATCCGGGGAGCGGAATCACGATGGAGGGGGGACCGGGCTGGACCGGCGGGGGGCGCACCGGAGCGCGAACATCGGCGAGATAGCGCTCGCTTACGAAGCCGGCGCGTCCGCGCCACTCGACCTCGCACCATCTGGCGCGGCAGCCGATGACGTCCACGACCGTGCCGCGCGGCAGCACCGTGATCACGCGGTAGGAGGTCGAGGGACCGCTGCGCATGTTGAGGTCCGTAACCACCGCAGCCGGTTCGGCAAGGGCCGCTCCGCCGAGGAAGGCGACGGCGCCAGCCGCCAGAAGGGGCATCAGTTTTCTCGAAAGCATCGCTCGAAGCCTTTCTCACATCGCCGGGGCCGGCGCGTCGCACGCCACCGGCTCTCCGGCATTCGCGCGTTTAAAGCATCGCCTTCCTGAGCCGCCGATGAACGGCGCCGCCGGAAAGCGCTCATGCGGCAAACGCGGGCGCCGGCGATCCGTTCATCCACAGGCGCGCCGCCCCCTTCCGGATCGGGCGACAACCTGATTTATTCGCGCTTGCAGGATGCGCGCCCATCGGCTGCGCTCTGCGAGAGGACGGGAAGCCGGAAACATGCAGGACGTGGTTGTCGTCGATCATCCCCTGGTGCAGCACAAGCTGACGCTGATGCGCGACAAGACGCGTTCGACGAAGGGATTCCGCCAGCTTCTCAACGAGATCGGGATGCTGCTTTGTTACGAGGTCACCCGCGACCTCCCGGTCGAAACCGTGGAAATCGAGACTCCCCTTGCGCGGATGAACGCGCCGCAGATCGCCGGGAAGAAACTCGTCCTCGCCCCGATCCTGCGCGCGGGCGTCGGCTTCCTCGACGGAATGCTCGATCTTGTTCCCTCCGCCCGGGTCGCCCATATCGGCCTGTACCGCGATCCGGAGACCCTGCAGGCGGTGGAGTACTACTTCAAGGCGCCCGCCGATCTCGCCGACCGGCAGGTGCTTGTGCTCGACCCGATGCTCGCGACGGCGAATTCCGCAGTCGCCGCGGTCGACCTGCTCAAGCAGCGGGGGGCGAAGGACCTGCGCTTTGTCTGCCTTCTGGCAGCCCCGGAGGGAATCGCCCGCCTGCGCGAGGCCCATCCCGATGTCCGAATCTGGACGGCCGCCATCGACGAGCGCCTGAACGATCACGGCTATATCGTCCCCGGCCTGGGCGACGCCGGCGACCGCATGTTCGGAACCCGGTGAATGCCACGCATCGCGGTAACCCGCCGTCAACGCTCTCATCCGATCGCCGGTGCCGGTTAACGCCCGTTGCGCGCCGTTGCGCTAGCGTGGCGGGACCGAAATGCCGGAGCCCGTATTCGCGATGACCCGTCCCATCGTCTGGGCGCTTGCTGTCCTTGGCGCAGCCGGCGCAATCGCAGCCGTCACCGTGGATCGCCTTGCGCAGAGCGTCGCCGCGCGGCCGCCGGAGCCCGTGGCCGCCGCCCTGGTCGAGCGGGCCGTGCAGCCGCCGCCGAGTGTGCATGGCGGGCCGGTGGTGCGTCTTCCGGCGGATGGGCGCGGGCATTACCTTGCGGAGATGCGGGTGGAGGGACGCAACATGCGCCTCCTCGTGGATACGGGGGCGAGCATCGTCGCGTTGCGCGAGAGCGATGCCCAGGCCGCGGGCCTCGCCTTCGCCTTTTCCAGCCGCATCTACCAGATTTCGACGGCGAACGGCGTGGTGGAAGCCAGGGGCGTCACCATCCGGGAAATGCGTCTGGGGTCCATCGTCGTCGACAATGTCGAAGCGGTTGTCATGCCTGACGCCCAGCTCGGCACAAACCTGCTTGGCATGAGCTTTCTGAACCGCCTGCGCGGCTTCGAGGTTTCGGGACAGGAATTGATCCTGCGCGGTTGAGCCTCGTCACGGTTTCCGTTTTCGGGCAGGATCGGCTAAAGCGGATCGCTCCGCGGAACGAACGAAGGCGCGCGCCCCATGTCATCCGAAACCCTGCTGCCCGTGTTCCCCAGGCCGCAATCGTCGCTTTCCCCGAACACCTACGGGTATGAATCGCTGCCGCTGGTGAAGCCGACGGGCTTTCGCGAATACGATGCGCGCTGGCTCTTCGAAAAAGAAATCAATCTCATGGGCGTCCAGGCGCTGGGCATCGGCCTCGGGACGCTGATCCACGAGATGGGAGTGCGCCCCGATCTCGTCACAGGCCATGATTTCCGGGGATATTCCTCCGCGATCAAGTACGCCCTCGTCTCGGGCCTGATGGCCGCAGGGATTCGGGTCCACGATATCGGCCTCGCCCTGTCGCCGATGGCCTATTTCGGCCAGTTCGAGCTGGACTGCCCCTGCGTCGCCATGGTCACCGCCTCGCATAACGACAATGGCTGGACCGGCGTGAAGATGGGCGCGAACCGCCCCATGACCTTCGGTCCCGAGGAAATGGGGCGCCTGCGCGACATCGTGCTGGGCGGCGAGTTCGCCCTGCGCGAGGGCGGCGCCTATGCCTTCATTGCCGATTTCGACCGGCGCTATATCGCCGACCTGACGGATCGTCCGAAGATCAAGCGCAAGCTGAAGGTGGTCGCGGCCTGCGGCAACGGCACGGCGGGGGCTTTCGCGCCGCGCGTGCTGGAGGCGATCGGCTGCGAGGTCATCCCCCTCGATTGCGAGCTGGATCATACCTTCCCGCGCTACAATCCCAACCCGGAAGACATGGAGATGCTTCACGCGCTGGCCGACAAGGTCCGCGAGACGGGGGCGGATGTCGGTCTCGGCTTCGACGGGGACGGCGATCGCTGCGGCGTCGTCGACAACGAGGGCAACGAGATCTTCGCGGACAAGATTGGCGTGATGCTGGCGCGCGACCTCTCGAAACTGTACCCGAACGCGAAATTTGTCGTCGACGTCAAGTCAACGGGCCTGTTCCAGACGGATCCCGTCCTGCGAGAGCAGGGCGTGACGACGGATTACTGGAAGACCGGGCATTCCTATATCAAGCGCCGGGTCAATGAACTCGGCGCGCTCGCGGGCTTCGAGAAGTCGGGGCACTTCTTCTTCAACGAGCCCATCGGGCGGGGATACGACGACGGGATCCTGACCGCGATCCACGTGGTGGAGATGCTCGACCGCAATCCGGACCGGAGCATGGCCGACCTCTACCGCGCGCTTCCCAGGAGCTGGGGCTCCCCGACCATGTCGCCGAAATGCGCGGACGAGGTGAAGTACGATGTCGTCGCGCGGGTGATCGATCGCTTCAATGGCCTGCGGGGGGAAGAGGCGGCGATCGCCGGGCAGCCGATCGTCGACCTGATCACCGTCAACGGCATCCGGGTGGTGACGGCGGACGGAACCTGGGGCCTCGTTCGCGCCTCCTCCAACAAGCCGGAGCTCGTCGTGGTGGTCGAAAGCCCCGTCTCCGAGGCGCGTATGCGGGAAATGTTTGCGGCGGTCGACGGAATCCTGAGGGAGAATCCGGAAGTGGGCGCCTATAACCAGACGCTCTGAGCAGGCTTGTCCGGGGCGCTCAGAGCAGGCAGGTTCTTCCCGCCCGCGACACTTCGTTGACGTTGCGAACGGGCCAGGGCGTGGACTCGGCGAGACCGATGTCGCCGGTGATCGCGTATCCGAGCATCGGCTTGTAGACTTTCTCGGCCTCGGCCAGGATGAAGGACGTGCCTGGCGTGTCGAAGCCGTCGGGGACAGCCACGATCTCATTGATCGCCCTGGCGGTCATGCCTGTGCCCCGGGCGTCGCTCCAGCACACGCGCGCCTGCGGCTGCCCGTTGTTGTCTTCCACGACCACGGAGGAGATCCGCATCCGGACATCCGAGGAATCGTAAGGCGCCATGACGGCGAGGGACGCGGCGAAGATGCCGTCGACCTGGCTGTTGCTGATGCTCGGCATCCGGCCCGTGAGGTCGGCCAGCGTTCGCGACAGGATCGTCAGTTTCCGGTCCATGTTGACGGCCACGGTGACCTCGGCCATTCCGAGATACATCAGCAGCATCACCGGCAGGACCAGCGCGAACTCCACGGCGGCAATGCCGCCGCGGGCCGCCGGGAAACGGCGCAGCCGCCGGATCATCCGGCGAAGGGAGGCCTGATTGCGAGAGAGGGTCGCATCGGTACGCATGTCGAGTGCCCTCACTGGGAAAACGGCTCGTTGCGGAAGGCGGCGGAGGCCATGATGAGACGCTTGCCGTTATTGAGGTTCGCCTGGGCGGAATTCATGATCGACAGGATGATCGGATACTGCATCGCCGCGCGGACCACCACGATCTCGCCCGGGCCGCTGTTCATGTAGCCGAAGCTGCTCGTGTCGAAATTGCCTTCATCCACGGGCAACGGAAGCGGCTGGTTGGGGAAGGTGTCGCCGAATGACCTGATGTCGACCTCGATCATGCTGCTGCACGAGAAGAGCGCCACGACCCGCGCGCAGACTTCCTCGCGGAACTTCTCCGCGATGAGCTGCGGGTCGGTCATGCCGCTGTTCTCGGACTGGAACTGCCCCGTATAGATCTTGCGCGACGCGTCCGCGACAGCCGTCTCGAGGACCTGCGAGGACCAGAAGATGATCGCAGTCTCGATGATGGCGAACAGCAGTGCGAAGAATGGCAGGGCGACGAGGCTGAACTCGATGGCGGTGGCGCCGTCGCGGTTCCGGACGAAAGCGCTGATCAGGCGACGGCGGCGCCGTCCGCGCTGCACTTGGCCCGCGCCAGATGCAGTGCTCGAACTTTGCTGCATAGGATCTGCCCCCTCTTGACGGGTCCAGGCCAGCCGGCTCCGGACCCTGCGAAGGGAAGAGACTAGGCATAAAAAGCTTTATGCCGCGTTATTCCAACGATTGATTTTGTATTAATGCCCGGTTGCCCGCATGTCCCGATCTGGCGCGGGCCGCTGAGATCCTCAGCGCTGCGTCGCGAGCGTGTTCCGCTGCGTCGCCTGGTTCCCGACGCCGCCGAAATAGTCGGGCGAATCGCCAAGACGCAGGGACGGCTGGCAGGTCGGAGTGCAGGAATACGATTCGCGAGCGAGGCCGCGCTGCACCGTCACGACAGAATCGGTCGGAGCCTGAACGCTGATCATCGATTCGGCCAGGAGCAGTCCGGAATTGTCGAGGGCGATGAGGTTCGTCGTGCCGTAGCTCTTCCCCGTCACCACGAGAATGCCGTTTCGCTGGACCGCGATGTCCGCGACGATCGGGTTCCCGACGATGACGGTCTGCGTCCGCTCCGGGAGCCGCACGACCTTTGCATGATCGACCATGACAGTGACCGTGTCCGGAGCGGGGGGCTCGGCGGAGAGCCCGGCCGCTGCCGAGGCTATGCGCGTCTCCGTAACGATCTCCTCGTCCAGCTCCGCCGATACGGCCAGCGGTTGCGCACTCACATCGCGCGGAGCGGCGGTGCTTCGCTCCTGCGGCGGGGCCGGACGAACGATTTCCTGCGCGGTTGCGTCGCCCACCGGTTCCCAGGATGATACAATCAGGGCGGATGATCCGGCGACGATTGCCACTCCGAGGCACGAGGAAATGCTTTTCCACCGATGGCGCATGGGACTCTTCTCTTCGCAATGGCTGCAATCCGAAGTGATTTATGTCCCCAGAATGGTGAATGAATGGCTAAGATCCCGCAAAATTCAGTCACTGATCCATGGGGTCCGGCATACGATGCTTTTTTCCGGACCCGAATTATGGCGCGCCACAGCACCGGACGTAGAGGCAAACTGTGCATTATTCGCCGATTTAACCTAAGATAAACCGTCTTTTACAAGTAATTGCCAAAAATGAACGATAGTGTTCCACAATATTTGGGGTGGTAGACAGGAATAAAATGTTAACCATCGCTATATTCTTCTGTGCGCCACTCGAAACTGCTTGTGAAATTAACCTAATGGCAATCGTGGGTCGCTAGCGTGGCTCTTGCTTAGAACGGCCCGACGGCGACCCCAGGCCGGATCGCCGGCCACAAGTACGAGCAACCCGTGACAGGAGCTACACTCATGAAGACCCTTTTCTCGCGCTTCGCCAAGGACGAATCCGGGGCCACCGCCATCGAGTACGGCCTGATCGCCGCCCTCGTGGCGGTCGTCATCATCGGCGCCCTCCAGGTCCTCGGCACCAACCTCAGCGCCACCTTCGCCCGTGTCAGCGGCAGCCTTACGGCGGCGGCCCCGGCTGCCGGTGGAGGTGGCGGCGGCACTTAATTCATCGGAAGAGCCGCGCACGGGCACGGCCCGTGCGCGTCACTCCAGCGGCTTCCCCTTGGGAGGCGCTGGGTCCATGTTGAGGATGTCTGATTCAATGCGGGACGCCCTTCGGAGATTCCTGGCCGATCGACGCGGAGCGACCGCCATCGAGTACGCGCTCATCGCGATGCTCGTCTCCGTCTCCATCATCGCCAGCGCCCGCACGATCGGGACCGAAGCCGGTCGACTCTACAGCTTCATTTCGGAAAGCATCACCGAGGCGACCGGGCAGGAAGCGGGGGAGAGCTGACGCAGTGTCGGACCCGCCAAGTTTTTAATTGAAACTTCAATTGTCATTCCCATCATGTCGTCACTCCCGGCAATCGACTTTCGGACCGACATGATCTCCCTCATCCAGCTTGCCCTCGTCTTCGTCTTTCCCGCGATCATGATCTTCGCGGCGGCCTATGACCTTCTGACGATGACGATTCCCAACCGCCTGTCGATCGCGCTCGCCCTCGCGTTCTTCGTCATCGCGCTGATCGTAGGGATGGATTTCACCGAGATCCTGATGAATACCGGGGCGGGACTGCTGGTGCTTGCCGTCGGAATCGGATTCTTCGCCGCTGGCTGGGTCGGGGGCGGCGACGTCAAGCTCGCCGCCGGCACCGTGCTCTGGCTCGGCTTCGATCTCGTTCTTCCCTATCTCTTCGTGGCTGCTCTGGCGGGAGGCGTCCTGACGGTCGTCATCCTCATGCTGCGACGGCACCCGCTGCCGGCCTTTGCGCAGCATTGGGCCTGGCTCGACCGGCTTCACGATGCGCGCAATGGCGTACCATATGGAGTTGCGCTTGCCGTCGGGGCCATCATGACCTTTCCGGAAACGCCGATCTGGCTTGCCGCATTCAGCAGTTGAGTACCTTTGCAGAAAGTCTCGCTGCGATACCTATGATTAACCATAAGTTGACGATTAGCTGTTGAACTCCTTCGCAAGCAACTCATGCCGCGCGTTGGATTTCACGGATCATGAAACGAGCACGAATCGTCGTACTGGGAATCGCCGTCACTGCCGGCGTCGCCTCCATGCTCCTGATGCGGGGGGCTCCTCCTCCGCCGGAGCCGCAGACGCAGGTCGTCATGGCCCCGGCTCCCTCCATCGCGACGACGGATGTCCTTGTCGCTTCCGTGGACCTGCCGATGGGGCAGATGCTCGGAGAAGCGGACCTGCGCTGGCAATCCTGGCCGGCGGATGCCGTCCCCGGCGGGTTGATCACGCGGGCGGAGGGTACACAGGTGATGTCCGAGGTCGCGGGCTCGATTGCCCGGGCCCAGATCCTTGCCGGCGAGCCGATCCGGCGCGAGCGCCTGATCAAGGGCGACGGCGGCGGCTTCATGTCGGCGGTCCTGCCGAAGGGCAAGCGCGCGGTGGCGATCACCATCGACACCCGCGGCTCGAGCTCGGCGGGCGGCTTCGTCCTCCCGAACGACCGCGTCGACATCCTGCGAACCTTCCGGGACGACGAAGCGTCGCGCCAGCAGGGCACGGACGTCCACACGACCGAGACGATCCTCACGAATATTCGTGTCCTCGCCATCGGCAAGAATGTGCAGACGGATGCGCAGGGCAACTCCTTCGTCGACGGCGAGAATGCCACCCTCGAGCTGACGCCGGCCCAGGCCGAGATCATCACGCTCGCGCAGCGGGTCGGACATGTCTCGCTCGCCCTGCGCAGCCTCGCGGACGCGACGGTGGCTGAAGACGAGGTGGTGGAGCTCCCCGCGAGCGGCCTGACGATCGTCCGCTACGGCGTTGCGCGACAGACACCCAAGCCGTGAGCCCAAGAGCCATGTTCGAGAATGTTCAACCACCGGTGCAGCGTGATGCGGGACGAGGCGGAATTGCGGTCCGGGCTCGCATGTCTTCGAAGGGGCGGATGATGACGAGGATGAAGTGGCTGACGTCCCCCGGGCTCAAGCTGGCCTGCGGCGCTGCGCTGGTCGCGGCAAGTCCCCTGGTCGCAGCCGGGCTGGCGGCAGCGGCGGATTTCGGGGCTTCGGCCCCCCACGCCGTGGCGGCGGCGACGCCGGCGGCGGTCGGATCCAACCCGCTGATCACGATCGGAGCCCATGAGGGAGCCCTCTCGCGGCGGGTTGATCTCTCCATCGGAAAGTCGGTGATCGTCGATCTTCCGCGGGACGCGAAGGAAGTGTTCGTCGCCAATCCCGAGGTCGCGAACGCGGTGGTGCGCTCCACCCGCAAGATCTTCCTGATCGGGCGGGCGAACGGCGCGACCTCCGTCTTCGTCTTCGATGCGGACGGCCGGCAGATTGCCTCCCTCGAGATCAATGTCGGGCGCGACCTGGGAAGCCTGCGCGAGACCCTGCGGCGCTCGTTCCCCCGCGCCAATATCGAAGTCCGCCCCGCGGGCGACTCGATCATCCTGACCGGGAACGTGAACAGCGCCTCCGAGGCGCAGCAGGCGACGGACATCGCGAATGCTTTCGTCGGAAGCTCCGAGGGCGTGCTCGGCGCCGCGCGCGGCGCGGTGATCAACTCGCTCACCATCGAGGGCAAGGACCAGGTGATGGTGCGCGTCACCGTCGTCGAGGTCGGCCGCTCCGTGCTCAAGCAGTTCGGCATCAATACCTCCGGCAGCTGGAGCAACGCGAATTTCGGCACTGCCGCGGTCTTCCCCTTCTCGCCGAAGGTCCAGGCGTCGGGAAACTCGATCACCGGCTCGATCTCCGGCGGCGGCTTCAGCGCCCAGGCGACGCTCAGCGTCTTCGAGCGGGCGGGCGTCTCCCGGACGCTTGCCGAGCCGACGCTCGTGGCGGTCTCCGGAGAATCCGCGACCTTCACCGCCGGCGGCGAGATACCCGTTCCGAAATCCGAGGACTGCACCAGCGGCCGCGGCTGCTCGATCAGCACGGAGTTCAAGCCCTTCGGCGTCAATCTCACATTCACTCCCGTCGTTCTTTCGGAAAACCGCATCTCCCTGCGCGTCGCCACCGAGGTGACGGAGCTCGACTACGAGAACGCCGTCACCTTCGGCGGCATCAACGTTCCCGGCATGAAGGTCCGCAAGTCGACGACCAGCGTGGAGCTTCCCTCCGGCGCCACCATCATGACGGCGGGCCTGATCAGCAGCTCGATGGGGCAGGCCGTTTCCGGCACGCCGGGGCTGATGAACCTCCCAATCCTCGGCGCCCTGTTCCGCTCCCGCGACTACCAGCGCCGCGAGACGGAGCTGATGATCATGGTGACGCCCTATATCGCCCAGCCGATGGAGCCGAGCCAGGTCGCCCGGCCCGACGACGGCTTCATCGAATCCTTCGATCCGCAGGCCATTCTCCTCGGCCGTCTCAACCGCCTCTACGGGGTGGCCGGCGCGTCCGATCCCGGCAAGGGCGTGAAGGGCCGGTTCGGGTTCATCGCCGACTGATCGCAGGAAAACGTGTTCGCGCGCACAGCGCCCAGTGAGGAAGATCGTCATGTCGCGTTCAGCAGCGCATAGCAGCAGGTACCAGGCGGGGTCGAGGCTTGTCGTCCTGGCGGCACTCGGGCTCTCCCTCGCCGCCTGCGCCTCCGACCAGGTGGTCCAGACCGGGTCCATCTACCCATACGATTATCGGGAGCGGCACCCGATCGTCCTGACGGACATGCCGACGAATCTCGACATTTTCGCGCGGGGTCTCGAACTCGATCAGCGCCAGCGGGATGACGTGAAGAGCTTTGCGGCCTCGTACAGGACGCGGGGCAAGGGCGCGATCGCCGTCCAGGTGCCGAAGGGCGATTCCCGGGCCCACGGCGTGCTCGACGCCATCCGAGGGGCGCTCTCGGAGGGCGGCATCCCTGGTCGCACGCTGAGGGTCACGAGTTACCAGCCGACCGATCCGGGGCTCGCAGCGCCCATCCGCCTCTCCTTCATGCAGATGCAGGCGAAGGTCGACAGCAAGTGCGGCCTCTGGCCGCAGGACCTCGGCGTTAGCAACGCCGGCTTCAACCTGCGCAACGAGCCCTACTGGAATCACGGTTGCGCGACCCAGAGCAACGTGGCGGCCCAGATCGCGGACCCGGTCGACCTGGTGAGGGGCCGCACCGCCGGGGCAATCGACCCGATCCGTCGCAGCAACAATATCGAGAAGCTGCGCGATGGAAACGATCCGTCCACTAACTATCGGCAAGATGGCAAGGGACAGATCAACCAGGCCATTCAGTAAGAGCCGCACCGCGAGGATCGAGGAACATGTCCGACGTGACCAAGAACGGGGATGAAATGATCGCGCCGGTTCCGCGCGTCACCATCCAGGCATTCTGCGATTCGCCCGAAATCTCGTCCGGGCTGGAGGCTGCCGCGGCGGACCGCCGGATGCAGAAGGCGCATCTGCGCATCCAGGCGGGAGGCGCCCGCGGCGCCCTGGCTGCGTTCTCGCAGGCGCCGACGCCGAACGTGATCATTCTCGAGGCGGAAAACGGGCGCCAGGCGGAGTTTCTCTCCTATCTCGACCAGCTCTCCGAAGTCTGCGATCCGGGCTCGAGGGTCATCGTCATCGGGCATGTGAACGACGTCCTCCTTTATCGCGAGCTGATACGCCGGGGCGTGAGCGATTATCTGATCGCGCCTGTCTCGGTCACCGACATGGTCCGGGCAATCTCGCTGCTGTTCAACGCGCCCGATGCCGACCCCGTAGGACGCATCGTCGCCGTTGTGGGCGCGAAGGGGGGCGTGGGAGCCTCGACGCTCGCGCACAATCTCGGCTGGAGCTTCTCGCGCGATCTCGGAATGTCGACCGTCGTCGTTGATCTCGACATTGCCTTCGGCACCGCCGGCCTTGACTTCAACCAGGACCCGCCGCAGGGCATCGCGGAGGCGATCTTCGCTCCTGACCGCCTCGACGCCAACGTTGTCGACCGCCTTCTTTCGAAATGCAGCGACCGGCTCAGCCTCCTCGCTGCGCCTGCAGTCCTCGACCGGACCTGCGACCTCACGGAAAGCGCCTTCGACCAACTCTTCGACATCCTGCGCAAGACCGTTCCCTGCGTGGTCCTCGACCTGCCGCATCTGTGGACCGCCTGGGCGAAGCGTACCCTGATCAGCGCCGACGATATCGTGATCGTCGCGGCCCCGGATCTGGCCTCGCTGCGCAACGCGAAGAATATCTACGACCTCCTGCGGCAGCACCGGCCGAACGACCGTGAGCCGCGGGTGGTGCTCAACCAGAGCGGCCTGCCCAAGCGGCCGGAGATCTCGCCGGCCGATTTCGCCAAGGCGGTCGGCGCCGAACTCGCCGCGGTCGTCCCCTTCGACGCGCAGCTCTTCGGCACGGCGGCGAATAACGGTCAGATGATTGCGGAGATCCAGCCTGGCGGCAAGCCGGCGGAGATTATCGGCGATGTCGCGGCCGCCATTGCCGGGCGGCCGGAAGTCAAACGGACGCGCTCGACGCTGCTCGATCCGATCCTCGCGAAACTCGGCCGCAAGAAGGCGTCCTGAAACTGGTAAACCGGGGAGATCAGGTTCGAAATGTTCGGCAAACGATCATCAATGGGAGGTCCCGCTGCGACGCCCGAGCGCGTCACGCCGGCCGCTCCCGCTCCCGTGCCCGCGGCTCCCGCTCTCGACCCCTTGGTGCCGGTCTTACCTGAACCCGGCGCTGCGAGGGTTGCGGCCACCTCCGTCACCGCGCCGCGCCCGGAGAGGGAAGTCGTCGTCGAGACGAAACGGCGATCGGACGAGTACTACCAGACGAAGAGCATGATCTTCGGCGCGTTGATCGAGGCTATCGATCTCGCCCAGCTCGCCCGCCTCGAGGGCGATGCCGCGCGCGAAGAGATTCGCGACATCGTCAACGAAATCATCGCCCTCAAGAACGTGGTCCTGTCGATCGCCGAGCAGGAGGAACTGCTCGACGACATCTGCAACGACGTTCTGGGATACGGGCCGCTGGAGCCTCTTCTGGCGCGCGACGACATCGCCGACATCATGGTGAACGGGGCGGCGAAGACGTATATCGAGGTCGCCGGCAAGATCCAGCTCACGAATATCCGCTTCCGCGACAACCAGCAGCTGATGAACATCTGCCAGCGCATCGTCAGCCAGGTCGGCCGGCGCGTGGACGAGTCGAGCCCGATCTGCGACGCGCGTCTGCCGGACGGCTCACGCGTCAACGTCATCGGTCCGCCGCTCGCGATCGACGGACCGGCCCTGACGATCCGCAAGTTCAAGAAGGACAAGCTTACCCTCGACCAGCTCACCAAGTTCGGAGCGATCTCGCCGCCCGGGGCCAACATTCTCAAGATCATCGGCAAGGTCCGCTGCAACGTCGTCATTTCCGGGGGAACGGGTTCGGGCAAGACGACGCTGCTGAACTGCCTGACGAACTATATCGAGCACGACGAGCGCGTCATCACCTGCGAGGACGCGGCGGAGCTCCAGCTCCAGCAGCCGCACGTGGTGCGGCTCGAGACCCGGCCGCCGAATCTCGAGGGCCAGGGACAGGTGACCATGCGTGACCTCGTGCGCAACTGCCTTCGCATGCGCCCCGAGCGGATCATCGTCGGCGAGGTGCGCGGTCCCGAGGCCTTCGACCTTCTCCAGGCGATGAACACCGGCCATGACGGATCCATGGGCACGTTGCACGCCAACTCCCCGCGCGAGTGCCTCTCGCGTATCGAGTCGATGATCACGATGGGCGGCTTCGCGCTGCCCTCGCGCACGATTCGTGAAATGATCTGTTCATCAGTCGATGTGATTATCCAGGCGGCGCGCCTGCGAGACGGCTCGCGGCGCATCACGCACATCACCGAGGTGATCGGGATGGAGGGGGACGTCATCGTGACGCAGGACATCGTCGTCTACGACATCGTCGGCGAGGATCAGAGCGGCAAGCTTATCGGAAAACACCGGTCGACCGGCGTTGGCCGGCCCGGGTTCTGGGAGCGCGCGCGATATTTCGGCGAGGAGCAGGCGCTCGCCGCCGCGCTCGACGCCATGGAGGCGAGCGAACCGGTCGCGTGACCCGCGGGCGGCCGAAGCTGGCTGGGAGCTTGGAATGGACGCGAGCCAAATCGCCCTGGTATTCCTGATCACGGTGGCCGCCGGCGGGTTGGCCTATGTCTTCGTGTATCCATTTGTCTCGGGCGAACACCGCGCGGAAAAGCGCCAGCTGGCGCTGGCGTCCCGCTCGCCGCAAAGACGGGTCGAGCGGACGAAGGACGGGGCCAGCCGGCGCGAGCAGGTGGCGCAAAGCCTCAAGGAACTCGAGGCGCGCCAGACCGAGAAGAACCGGGTGACGCTGGACGACAGGCTCGCGCATGCGGGCCTTGACTGGTCCCGAGGCCGCTTCTTCCTGGCGAGCGCCTTCCTCGGCCTGATCGTTCTGCTCCTGGTGTTCACCCTGACGGGCAGCCTGGTCGTCGGAGGCCTCGCCGGCTTTACCGGGGCGCTTGGCCTGCCGGTATGGATTCTCAACTATCTCAAGAAGCGCAGGATCAACAGGTTCATCGAGGAACTGCCAAACGCGATGGACATCATTGTCCGCGGCATTCGCGCCGGTCTTCCCCTCGGGGACTGCATCCGCGAAATCGCCTCCTCGACCAATGATCCGCTGCGGACGGAATTCAGGCTCGTCACGGAGGGCCAGGCCATGGGAATCCCGCTATCGGAATCCCTCGAGCGGATGGCGCAGCGGGTTCCGGTCTCGGAGACGACCTTTTTCGCGACGGTGATCACGATCCAGACGAAGGCCGGCGGCAATCTCTCCGAGGCCATCGGCAACCTTTCGCGCGTGCTGCGCGAGCGCAAGAAGATGGCGGGCAAGATCAAGGCGATGAGCATGGAGGCGAAGGCTTCGGCCGCCATTATCGCATCCCTTCCGTTCATCGTCGCCCTGCTGACCTACCTGTCGAGCCCCGACTATATCGAGCTTCTCTGGACGACGATCGCCGGGCGCATCGTCCTCGGCGTGTCCGGGCTGTGGATGCTGATCGGGGTCACCGTCATGAAGAACATGATCTCGTTCGACGTCTGAGCGGGGCTGGAGAAACGCTATGCTGGGGCAAATCTACAATCTCCTCACCGATACGCAGTTTCTCGCCATGCTGCTCGCCGCCATTGCGGCGGCGGCGACCGTGTTCACCGTCGCCATGCCCCTGCTCGCGGGCGACAATCTCGACAAGCGCATGAAGGCGGTCGCGGTGGAGCGCGAGCGGATCAGGCTGCGCGAGCGCGAGCGGATGGCGGCGAACGGCCGGGGATCCCTCCGGAACCGCCCGACCCAGCAACTGAAGGCAATCGTGGAGCGCTTCCGCCTCGGCGACTGGCTCGGCACGACCACCGCCAAGAAGCAATTGCTCCAGGCCGGATTCAGGGGGCAGAAGGCCGAGTACACGTTCCTCCTGTTTCGCCTGATCGTTCCGATCAGCTTCACGCTGCTCGCCGCGTTCTATCTCTTCCTCGTCGAGGATTACGGCTATTCGGTCGTCATGCGCATCGGCGCGGTGATCTTCGCGACCTATATCGGAATCAAGGCGCCCGAGATCTACCTGCGCAACGCCATCACGAAGCGCCAGATGTCGATCCGACGGGCGTGGCCGGACGCGCTTGACCTGCTTCTCATCTGCGCCGAATCGGGCGTCTCCATCGAACAGGCCTTCCGCAGGGTGAGTAGCGAAGTCGGCGGCGCGTCCATCGCCCTGGCGGAGGAACTGACGCTGACGACGGCGGAGCTTTCGTACCTGCCCGAGCGCAAGCAGGCCTTCGACAACCTCTCGGAGCGCACGGGGCTCGAGACGGTGAAGTCCGTGATGACCGCCCTGATCCAGGCCGAACGCTATGGCACGCCGATCGGGCAGGCCCTGCGCGTCCTCGCCCAGGAGAGCCGAGACACGCGGATGAACGAGGCCGAGAAAAAGGCCGCGGCGCTCCCGCCGAAACTGACGGTGCCGATGATCCTCTTCTTCCTGCCCGTCCTCTTCGCCGTGATCATGGCGCCGGCGATGATCCAGATCTTCGAGTGGAAATGATCAGCTGACGCCAAGGCGCGGCGGGCGCAGTTTGCTGTTGCGTCGGCCGTCGTTTCTGTCCAAAGACTTCCCCGGAAGCAGAGAGCGAGCGCGCCACGCGGCCGTTTGCGGGGCGGCGGGGTTTGACATGAGTCGCTCGGGATCCGGCGCAGGATTGCTCTTCGCCCTCGGCGGAGCTTCGGCTTACGGGGTGAACATCATCTTCGCACGGCTTGCCGCCGATGCGGGAATCTCGGGCGTTTCGGTCGTGTTCTACCGGGTGCTGCTGATGCTCGTCGGCGTCAGCCTGATTGCCCTCCTCCTGCGGCGCCCGCTCGCGGTGGCGCGCGGCGAGCGCGGGGCGCTCGTGCTGCTCGGCCTCGGAAGCACCGCCGTCGGCGTCTCCTACATCAGTTCCGTTGCCTTCATCCCGGTCACCGTCGCCGTGGTGATCTTCTACACCTACCCCATTCTCATCGTCCTCGCATCGCCGATGGTGGATGGCGGAGGGCGGAGGCCCGAGCTCCTCGGCGTCGCCTTCGTCGCCTTCGTCGGCGTGGCCTGCGTCGTCGGCCCTGCCTTCGAAGCCCTCGACTGGCGCGGCGTCGCGCTTGCGGGCGCGGCCGCCATTGCCACGACCATCCAGTTCTTTGCCGGGACGCGCACGCGCCGCACGAGCACATTCGCGAAGGCGTTCTGGATCAATCTCATGGTCGTCCCGGCGAGCGCGGCGATCGGCCTCGTCTTTGGCGCGCTCGCGCCCCCGGCGCTCCTCGCGGAGGCTCCCGTGGTGATGGTCCTCGTGGTCGCCACCTTCATGATCGCCTTTCTTCTCCAGCTCGCCGCCCTCATCCGGGCCTCGGCCGTGGTTATCGGCCTCGCCTTCTGCGCGGAGCCCCTCGTCGCGAGCCTGAGCTCCGCGATTTTCCTCGGAGAGAGAATCGGACCGCTGCAATTCCTCGGCGGCGGACTTGTCATCGGCGCAATCGCGGCCAATGTGCTTATCGAGAACAGACGTCGGCGCCGCGTACTGGAGCCGTCGACACAAGGCTGAAGGAAAAGCGAGAATGGTCGAAGGCCGCCCGGATCCACTTCCCCTGACCGTGCTGACAGGCTTCCTGGGGTCCGGGAAGACGACCCTCCTCAATCGCCTCCTGCGCGACCCGGCGCTCGCGGACACCGTCGTCATCGTCAACGAGTTCGGGGAGATCGGGCTTGATCACCTGCTCGTCGAGACGCTGGACGACAACATGATCCTGCTCTCGGCCGGCTGCCTCTGCTGCTCCGTGCGCGGAGACCTGATCGCGACGCTCGAGGACCTGCTGCGTCGGCGCGACAACGGCAGGATCACGCCGTTCAGGCGGGTCCTGATCGAGACGACGGGGCTTGCCGATCCGGCTCCCATCCTCCACGCGGTGCTCTATCATCCCTATCTCTCCATGCGCTTCGCGCTGCAGGGCGTGGTGACGGTCGTCGATGCCGTCAACGGCGAGGAGACTCTCGACAATCACGAGGAGGCGGTGAAGCAGGCCGCGATGGCCGAGCGCATCGTGATCAGCAAGAGCGACATTGCGGAAGGCTCCGCCCTCGAACGGCTGCGGGCGCGGCTGCGGGCGCTCAATCCGGGCGCGCGGATCGTCGACGGCGCTGCCGAGCCCGTCGACGCCCGCGATATCGTCGCGTCCGGGCTTTTCGGACTGGATGGCCGGATCGACGACGTCAAGGGCTGGCTATCCGCGGATGCGGTCGCGGCGGCGGAGCACCGCGGTCATGACCACGACCATCATCATGCCCATCATGCCCATCATGACCATGGTCATCACCACCATCATGATGTGAACCGTCATGACGCATCGATCCGCGCCTTCTGCCTGACGAGCGACGCGAGCGTGAGCCATGCCGGCCTGGACCTGTTTCTCGATCTCCTGCGTTCGGCGCACGGGGCGAAGCTGCTGCGGGTCAAGGGGATCGTGCGCATGGCCGAGGATGAGGACCGTCCCGTCGTGATACATGGCGTGCAGCACGTGGTTCACGTTCCCGCCGTGCTGGATGCCTGGCCTGACAATGATCGCCGGACGCGCATGGTGTTCATCGTCAAGGATCTCGACCGTGCCTACGTGGAGAAGTTGTGGAATGCCGTTCTTGGTGTACCCGGGATCGATTCTCCGGATGCGCAGGCCCTCGCGAACAACCCGCTGCGGCTAAGCCGGGGCGGGTAAAGTTAATGAAAGCTTTGCGCAATTAACCAAGGATTTGAATGAGAAGGCTTGTTTCGCGTCCACGGAATGGTTCTTGAAACGTAAACCCCCGGAAAGAAAATTTAATCGAACTTGTCTCGTCAAGAGACAATTGTTCCGGAGGGGCAACGATGTGGGCAAAGTCGGGAACGATGTCCGGCGCGTTCGGGGGCGCCGCGCAGGTTGCGGATACGGGAGGGCAGGCGGCCCAGCCCGACCGCGAGCGAGTCGGTGATTTCGAGATCGAACTGCGGGCGCCGCGAGCGGCAGGCGATATTCTGGCGGATTTCCGCAGTCTCGAGACGCGTTCTCTGGAAAGGAACCTGTTCGCCGGCGTCGACTTTCTCGCCGCGGCGGCGACGCACCTCGCCGACAGGCGCGATCTCAAGATCGTGCTTGTCTGGCGCGAGGGGGCATTGATAGGCGCCATTCCCGTGCTTGTTCCTTCCGCTGCCTTCTCCGCCCGCGAAATCGTCTCTCCCCAGATCGTCGCGGACGCGAAGGGTGGGCCGCTTCTGGATGCGCAGAATGGGGCGGCGATCCTCTCGGCCGTCTGTGCCTGGTTCGCGCGCCGCCATGCCGCCATCGTCTTTGAAGGGATCGACGAGAACGGCCCGTTCGCGCGGCTTCTTCGCGACTTCGCCCGGCGGCTGAACCGGCAGCTCAGGCTTACCGGAGCGTCGGCCCGCGTCCCCGCCGCACCGGAAGCCGGAGGCAGGGACGCGTCCCTTGCGCCGGCCCCGGTGACCCTCTCCCGCGCCATGGAGCCGGCTGGCCTTCGCCCGGCGATCGAGGAATACCTCATTCTTGAAGCGCAGGCCGCGCGAGCTGCGGGGCGGGAGGCGCTGATCCAGTTGCCGGGTCATGCCAATTTCCTGCGCACGGTCACCCGCCAGCTCGGCCGCAGGCGCCAGTGCCAGGTCTTCGGCCTGGAGATCGACAACGCGCTCGCGGCGACGGCGATCGTGCTTCTGGACGGGACGCGGGCGCATGTCTGGCGGATGGCCAGCGATCCGGAAATGCCGGCGCGCGAGGCGCTCGAGGACATGCTGCGCCAGCGGATCGCCAGGGCCTTCGCCCGGCGCAACGCGAGCGACGACAAGTCAGGCGAGGCGATGCCGGAGCGACTGGTCCGGTTCCGGCTCGGCCTCGCTCCCCGGGGAACGCCCCTCGGCATCGCCCGGCGCCTCCGCGAAGGCTTCAGGCGTTCCGCCGGCGAGATCGCCACCGCCGCTCACAGGCGCATACGCACGCTCGGCTGACTCCTCAGGCGCACCGAGCAGCAGGCGGCCTCAGGCCTCGTCGCGCAGGATGCGGCGTATGACCTTCCCCGTCGTGGTCAGGGGAAGGCTGTCGCGGAAAGCGATCTCGCGGGGGTATTCGTGCGCGGAGAGGCGCTGCCGGACAAAATCCCGGATGTCGTCGGCCAGCGCCTCCGACGGCGCAATTCCCGCGCGCAGGACGATAAAGGCCTTCACGATCTCGGTCCGCAACGGGTCGGGCTTGCCAATGACGGCGGCCAGTGAGACGGCGGGGTGGCGGATGAGGCAATCCTCGATCTCCGTCGGGCCGATGCGGTAGCCGGCGGAGGTGATGACGTCGTCGTCGCGCCCCACGAAGCGGACATAGCCGTCCGAATCGACTACGCCCTGATCGCCCGTCGTCATCCATTCGCCGATGAACTTCGCCTTCGTGGCGGCAGGATTGTTCCAGTATTCCAGGAACATCACCGGGTCGGGGCGGGCGACGGCGATCTGGCCGAGTTCGTCCGGTTCGCAGCGGCTCCCGTCCGCCCGGATGACGGCGACCTCGTGGCCGGGGACCGCCTTGCCGATCGCTCCGGCCCTCGCCACGCCGATCGCCGCGCAGGAGGAGAGGACGAGATTGCACTCGGTCTGGCCGTAGAACTCGTTGATCGTCACCCCGAGCGCCTCGCGTCCCCAGGCGAAGGTTTCGGCGCCGAGCGCCTCGCCTCCCGAGCCGAGCGTGCGCAGTCTCAGGTCGAAGCGCCCGCGCGGGTTCTCGACGCTGCGCAGCATGCGCAGCGCCGTTGGCGGCACGAAGGTGTTGCGCACCCCGTGATCGGCCATGAGCCGGAAGGCTTCCTCCGGATCGAACTTCTCGAACTTGCGGGCAATGACGGGGACGCCGAAATGCAGGCCGGGCAGGAGCACGTTGAGCAGCCCTCCCGCCCAGGCCCAGTCGGCCGGGGTCCAGAGCCGGTCGCCCTCGCGGGGGATGAACTCGTGATGCATTTCCACCCCCGGCAAATGGCCGAGGAGCACGCGATGGGCGTGCAGCGCGCCCTTCGGGTTCCCGGTCGTCCCCGACGTGTAGATCATCAGCGCGGGATCGTCGGCAAGCGTGTCGACGGGGACGAACGCGGCGCTTTCTGCCGCGAGCGCGTCGTCGAAGCCGTCGGCGCCGTCGCCCGGCCCGTCCGTGGACAGGATGAAGCCGAGTCCCTCGGGCTTTCCTCCGTCAGACGCGATCTTGGCGACTCCTGACCCGTTCGTGATCAGGCCGGTGGCGCCCGCGTCGTCGAGCCGGTAGCGCAGGGCGTCGATCCCGAAGACGGCGGCGAGCGGCAGCGCGATCGCCCCGAGCTTGTAGATCGCCACATGCGCGATGGGGACGGCGACGCCCTGTGGCAGGAGCACGGCGACCCGGTCGCCCGGGCGCACGCCGCGGGTGCGAAGGGCGTTGGCGAGCCGGTTCGAAGCGTCGCGCAAGGCCCCGTAGGTGAGGATCCGGGGCGCGCCTTCCGCTTCGACGTCAATCACCGCCGGCCGGTCCGGGGCGACAGCCGCCCACCGGTCGCAGACGTCCACGCCGATATTGTAGCGTTCGGGGATGGCCCAGCGGAAGGCGTTGCGGAGGGCTTCGTAGTCGCGGATATCCGGCAGCATGGCGTTCCTCGGCGGTCGGAGCGCGCAGGATTAGCAGAGCCGGGCGGCTCCCGCCACGGGCGAAAGCAAGTGGTTTGCAGGCCGCTTTCGCCGAATCGACCGCGACGGCGGCGGAAACGCGCCTCTGCGCGGGTTCCGGTCATTTTGCGCTTGAAGAGAAGCACAAAGGCCTTTATGCGGGCGCGACATGGGCGCAGCCGCGACTACGCCGCCGGCATCATTCGCCACCAGGATCAACAGGCGTCAGGGACACAGCGATGGCTAAGGAAAAATTCGCGCGTACGAAGCCGCACTGCAACATCGGCACGATTGGTCACGTTGACCACGGCAAGACGTCGCTGACGGCGGCGATCACGAAGGTTCTTGCCGAGACGGGCGGAGCGACGTTCACGGCGTATGACCAGATCGACAAGGCTCCGGAGGAGAAGGCGCGCGGGATCACGATCTCGACGGCTCACGTGGAGTACGAGACGGCGAACCGCCACTATGCGCATGTGGACTGCCCCGGCCACGCGGACTACGTGAAGAACATGATCACGGGCGCGGCGCAGATGGACGGCGCGATCCTGGTGGTTTCGGCGGCGGACGGCCCGATGCCGCAGACGCGCGAGCACATCCTTCTGGCGCGCCAGGTCGGCGTTCCTGCGCTGGTGGTGTTCCTGAACAAGGTCGACATGGTCGACGACGCGGAGCTTCTGGATCTTGTCGAGCTGGAGGTTCGCGAGCTTCTGTCGAAGTACGACTTCCCCGGCGACGACATTCCGATCACGAAGGGTTCGGCGCTGATGGCGCTGGAGGACAAGAGCCCGGAGATCGGCCGCGAGGCGATCCTTGCGCTGATGCAGACGGTTGACGCGTACATTCCGCAGCCGGAGCGTCCGATCGACCAGCCGTTCCTGATGCCGATCGAGGACGTGTTCTCGATTTCGGGCCGCGGCACGGTGGTGACGGGCCGCGTCGAGCGCGGCGTGGTGAAGGTCGGCGAGGAAGTGGAGATCGTGGGCATCCGCGACACCGTGAAGACGACGGTGACGGGCGTGGAGATGTTCCGCAAGCTTCTGGACCAGGGCCAGGCTGGCGACAATGTGGGCGTGCTCCTGCGCGGCACGAAGCGCGAGGATGTCGAGCGCGGCCAGGTGCTGTGCAAGCCGGGTTCGGTGAAGCCGCACAAGAAGTTCAAGGCCGAGGCCTACATCCTGACGAAGGAAGAGGGCGGCCGTCACACGCCGTTCTTCAACAACTATCGTCCGCAGTTCTATTTCCGCACGACGGACGTGACGGGGATGGTGCAGCTTCCCGAGGGCACCGAGATGGTGATGCCGGGCGACAACGTGGCGATGGATGTCGAGTTGATCGTGCCGATCGCCATGGAGGAGAAGCTGCGCTTCGCCATCCGCGAAGGCGGCCGCACCGTCGGCGCCGGCGTCGTCGCCCAGGTCCTGGACTGAGTCAGGGGCCGATCGTCGAGCGGCGCCCGAAAGGCGCATGATGGCGATTGTCTTTCAGGGGGCGATGCGCTATGCGTCGCCCCCTGACCGGGAGCCGGGGGTACAGCCCGTGGCTTCCGATCCCGCTGAAGGAGTGTAGCTCAACTGGTCAGAGCACCGGTCTCCAAAACCGGGGGTTGGGGGTTCGAGTCCCTCCACTCCTGCCAGCAGCGGGCATGTGGAAGAGCGTCGGATGCTGCGGCGCTCTTCGTGCTTGGGTTTACGGGCGGCGCGGGCCTCCGGGTTTCCGCGCCCGTTCGATTTGGGCGATACGATTGCCCTTCATGATCGGCGGCGGGTTCGCGCAATGCGCGGCGTGGCGTCTGGCAAGAAAGCGATGGCCGAGAGAGCGATGGCGAAGACGAATCCCTTCGAATTCATGCAGCAGGTGCGCGCCGAGGGCTCCAAGGTGACCTGGCCGACCCGCAAGGAGACCATGGTCACGACGGCGATGGTCCTTGTGATGGTCCTGCTCGCGGCGATCTTCTTCCTGGTCGTCGACCAGATCCTGCGCTGGGGCGTGGGTCTGGTCCTCGGCCTGGGCGGTTGAGGGGCGGTTGAGAGATGGCTAAGCGCTGGTATATCGTCCACGCCTATTCGAACTTCGAGAACAAGGTCGCGCAGTCCCTGAGGGATCAGGCAGAGCAGCGCGGTCTCGAGGAGATGTTCGAGGAAATCCTCGTGCCGATGGAGAAGGTCGTCGAGGTGCGCCGCGGCCGCAAGGTCGACACGGAGCGCAAGTTCTTCCCAGGCTACGTGCTCGTGAAGTGCGAGATGACGGACGATGTCTATCACCTCATCAAGAACACGCCGAAGGTCACGGGCTTCCTCGGGGCTGACAAGGCCAAGCCGATGCCGATCCCGGACCACGAGGCCGAGCGGATCAAGGGCCAGGTGGCCGAGGGCGTCGAGCGCCCGAAATCGGCGATGATCTTCGAGATCGGCGAAACCGTGCGCGTGGCGGACGGCCCCTTCGCGTCGTTCAACGGCGTTGTCGAGGAGGTCGACGAGGGCCGTTCGCGGCTCAAGGTCGCGGTGTCGATTTTCGGCCGCGCGACGCCGGTCGAACTGGAATACGCCCAGGTCGAAAAGGTCTGAGGCGCAAGGGGCCGGTTTCGGCCCCGTCATTCGCGGGAGGTCCGCCCGGACGCCATCCGGGCCGAGACAGGGCCGTACCGCGACCTGCAACCAGAACCCTCCGGTCGGCAGCCGGGGAGGTTTGATCGTGGAGCAGTCCCATGGCGAAGAAGATCACGGGATATATCAAGCTTCAGGTTCCGGCCGGCGCGGCGAATCCGTCGCCCCCGATCGGTCCCGCGCTCGGTCAGCGCGGCCTGAACATCATGGAATTCTGCAAGGCCTTCAACGCGAAGACCCAGCAGCTCGAGAAGGGCATGCCGATTCCGGTGATCATCACCGCGTATCAGGATCGCTCATTCACCTTCGAGATGAAGCAGCCGCCGGTCTCCTTCTTCCTGAAGAAGGCCGCGGACCTGAAGAAGGGTTCGCAGACCCCCGGCAAGGGCAATCCTGTCGGCCAGGTCACGGCGGAGCAGGTTCGCGAGATCGCCGAGAAGAAGATGGCGGATCTCAACTGCGACAGCATCGAGGCGGCCGCCGCGATGATCGAAGGCTCGGCCCGATCGATGGGTCTAGAGGTTGTGGGCTGAGGAGGGCGACATGGCTAAGGAAGGCAAGCGCATCCGCAAGGCCCGCGAGGGCATCAGCGCGACGAAGCTCTACGATCTCGGAGAGGCCATCAACATCCTCAAGGAGCGGGCTTCGGTGAAGTTCGACGAGACGATCGAGATCGCGATGAATCTCGGCGTCGATCCCCGCCACGCCGACCAGATGGTCCGCGGCGTCTGCAACCTCCCCAACGGTTCGGGCCGCACGGTCCGGGTCGCGGTCTTCGCGCGCGGCGCGAAGGCGGACGAGGCCAAGGCCGCCGGGGCCGACATCGTTGGCGCGGAGGATCTGCTGGAGACGGTCCAGGGCGGCACGATCGATTTCGATCGCTGCATTGCCACGCCGGACATGATGCCGCTCGTCGGCCGTCTGGGCAAGGTGCTGGGCCCGCGCGGCCTGATGCCGAACCCGAAGGTCGGCACCGTCACCATGGACGTGAAGGGCGCAGTCGAGGCAGCCAAGGGCGGCGCGGTCGAGTTCCGGGTCGAGAAGGCGGGGATCATCCATGCCGGCATCGGCAAGCTCTCGTTCGACGCCGACAAGCTGATCGAGAACATCAGGGCTTTTGCCGATTCCGTCGCGAAGGCGAAGCCGTCCGGCGCAAAGGGCACCTATATCCAGCGCGTGGCGGTGACCTCGACCATGGGCCCCGGCCTCAAGGTCGACGTCTCGAGCGTGCTCGGCGGCTGAATGCTCCCCTGAGGGTGAAAACGCGGCCGGGCCTCCTGCCCGGCCGTCGTATGAGGCGGCCGGGCGGTGAGGAGGGAGCTTTCGCGAAAGCTCTTGACTTTTTTCCCGTTTCCCCCTTGGCATCCGCTTCGCGACGCGTTAATGAGACCGCTCGCGTTTTCAAATTGAAGATTTTCCGTCTTCCCGACGGGATGTCCTTTTTGCGCGTTTCCGCCCGGCATGCCGGGCGGAGGACGGTCGACCGGTTTCCGAAATCCGTTTCGCAGATCGATCGATCACGTCCTGTCCGAGACTGCCGGCGCCGTTCGCGGCTTAATTCGCAAGGGCCAGCATAGACGGGGAAGACCGATTTTCGCACCCGCTTCGCGGCGGGCGCAAGAGGTTCGAACCATCTCGCCCGGTCGCGCCACATGGCGCGGTTCGGGGGACAGGGCTTGCTAAGGCGTCGCTCGTGCGACCTCGGCAGCCCCGAGGCCGTGTGGGCGGCAGGTGCAACCGGCTGAACGGAACATCATGTTCCCAGCCAACCGGAGAGAGCCCAGTGGAGAGAGCAGCAAAGCGCGAGCTCGTCACGACGCTCAGCGACGTATTCTCGAATACGAGCGTTGTGGTCGTGGCCCACTATTCGGGTCTCACGGTCGCCGACATGCAGAAGCTGCGCGCGCAGATGAAGCAGGCCGGCGCCACCGTGAAGGTCGCGAAGAACCGTATCGCCAAGATCGCTCTCGAAGGCACGGATGTCGCATCGATCTCGGATCTGCTGAAGGGGCCGACGCTCCTCTGCTATTCCGACGATCCGGTCGCGGCTCCGAAGGTCGCCGTCAGCTTCGCCAAGGCCAACGACAAGCTCGTTATCCTCGGCGGCGCGATGGGGGCGACCGCTCTGAACCCGGACGGTGTGAGGGCGCTCGCCACCATGCCGTCCCTGGACGAACTGCGCGCCAAGATCGTCGGGCTGGTCAATGCCCCGGCGACGAAGATCGCCCAGGTCGTCAACGCGCCGGCGGCGAAGCTCGCCCGCGTTTTCGGAGCCTATGCCAAGTCAGAAGAAGCGGCTTGACGCCAATCCTGTAACCCGCATCCGTGCCCAGGCACGTTCGAACCTTATCAAGGACTTGAAAAATGGCTGATCTTGCCAAGCTCGTCGACGATCTTTCGTCGCTTACCGTTCTCGAGGCCGCCGAGCTCGCCACGATGCTCGAAGAGAAGTGGGGCGTTTCCGCCGCCGCCGCCGTTGCCGTCGCGGCTCCGGCCGCCGGTGGCGCCGCCGCCGAGGCCGCCGAGGAGCAGACTGAATTCACCGTCGTTCTCACCGCCGCCGGCGAGAAGAAGATCGAGGTGATCAAGGAAGTCCGCGCCATCACCGGTCTCGGCCTGAAGGAAGCCAAGGACCTCGTCGAAGGCGCTCCGAAGCCCGTCAAGGAAGGCGTCGCCAAGGACGAGGCCAACAAGCTGAAAGAGCAGCTTGAGAAGGCCGGCGCCAAGGTCGAGCTGAAGTAATCGAGCGGGGCCGCGTCGCGGCCTCAGCCTCTGTCGATCATCGGCGGTCCCGGGTTTTTTCCCGGGGCCGTCGTTTCCGTCCGGTGGCTCCGTCATCGGCGGATACGGGAAGCCAGGCGCTTCCAGGACGTTGCGGGGAGGGTCCAGGCCATCCCCATCAATCCGTTACCACCGGCGGCCGAGGGCGCGCCGGACGGCTGACCAGGCGTTCCGGGCGCTTCCCGGGAGACCCGGTCAGCCGTGCATGAGGAGCAAGGTCGAACATGGCCAATACGCTGCAAGGCCGCAGGCGCATTCGCAAGTTCTTCGGAAAGATCAGGGAAGTCGCAGAGATGCCGAACCTCATCGAGGTTCAGAAGGCGTCCTACGACCAGTTCCTGCTCGTCGACGAACCCGCGGGCGGGCGTCCCGACGAGGGGCTTCAGTCCGTCTTCAAGTCCGTGTTCCCCATCGCCGACTTCGCGAACACGGCGCTGCTCGAGTTCGTGAAGTACACGTTCGAGCCGCCGAAATACGATGTCGAGGAATGCCGTCAGCGCGGCATGACCTTCGCCGCGCCTCTCAAGGTGACGCTGCGTCTCATCGTGTTCGACGTCGATCCCGACACGCAGGCCCGCTCCGTCAAGGACATCAAGGAGCAGGACGTCTACATGGGCGACATGCCGCTCATGACGGATAACGGCACCTTCATCGTCAACGGCACCGAGCGCGTGATCGTCTCGCAGATGCACCGTTCGCCGGGCGTGTTCTTCGATCACGACAAGGGCAAGACGCACGCCTCCGGGAAGCTGCTCTTCGCGGCCCGGATCATCCCGTATCGCGGCTCCTGGCTCGACATCGAGTTCGACGCCAAGGACATCGTGCATGCCCGCATCGACCGCAAGCGCAAGATTCCGGCGACGTCGCTGCTCTTCGCGCTCGGGCTCGATTCCGAGGAAATCCTCGACACCTTCTACGACCGCATCGTCTATGCGCGCGACAAGCAAGGCTGGCGCGTGCCCTTCAACGCCGACCGGATGCGCGGCTTCAAGGGCACGATCGACCTCGTGGACGCCGATAGCGGCGAGGTCGTGCTCGAGGCCGGCAAGCGCCTGACCGCGCGCGCCGCCCGCCAGCTCGTCGAGAAGAACGTGAAGGCCCTTCGCGCCAGCGACGAGGATCTCGTCGGTCAATACGTGGCCGAGGACATCGTCGACGCGACTTCGGGCGAGATCCACGCCGAAGCCGGCGAGGAAATCTCCGAGAAGCTGCTCGCGACTCTGACCGAGGCGGGCTTCGACGAGATCCCCGTCCTCGACATCGACCATGTCAATATCGGCCCCTATATCCGCAACACGCTGGCGGTCGACAAGAACAGCTCCCGCGAGGAGGCACTGTTCGACATCTACCGCGTGATGCGGCCGGGCGAGCCCCCGACCATCGAGACGGCGGAGGCGATGTTCCAGTCGCTCTTCTTCGATGCGGAACGCTACGATCTCTCGGCGGTCGGCCGGGTGAAGATGAACATGCGTCTGGATCTCGACGCCGCGGATACCGTTCGCACCCTGCGCCGCGAGGACATCCTCGCGGTGGTCAAGGCGCTGGTCGGCCTGCGCGACGGCAAGGGCGAGATCGACGACATCGACCATCTCGGCAACCGCCGCGTCCGCTCCGTCGGCGAGCTCATGGAGAACCAGTACCGCCTGGGCCTCCTGCGCATGGAGCGCGCCATCAAGGAGCGCATGTCGTCGGTCGACATCGACACGGTCATGCCGCAGGACCTGATCAACGCCAAGCCCGCGGCCGCCGCCGTGCGCGAGTTCTTCGGCTCCTCGCAGCTCTCGCAGTTCATGGACCAGACGAACCCGCTCTCCGAGGTGACGCACAAGCGCCGCCTCTCGGCGCTCGGGCCGGGCGGCCTGACGCGCGAGCGCGCGGGCTTCGAGGTCCGCGACGTCCACCCGACCCATTACGGGCGGATCTGCCCGATCGAGACGCCGGAAGGGCCGAATATCGGCCTGATCAACTCGCTCGCGACCTTCGCGCGGGTGAACAAGTACGGCTTCATCGAGACCCCGTTCCGCAAGGTGGTCGAGGGCAAGGTCACCGGCGAGGTGATCTACCTTTCGGCCATGGAGGAGGCGAAGTACAACGTCGCCCAGGCGAACGCCACGCTCGACGAGGCCGGCACCCTCACCGAGGAGCTCGTGATCTGCCGCAAGGCGGGCGAGGTCATCGTCGTGGCGCCCGACAAGGTCGACCTGATGGACGTGAGCCCCAAGCAGCTCGTGTCCGTCGCGGCGGCGCTCATCCCGTTCCTCGAGAACGACGACGCCAACCGCGCGCTGATGGGCTCGAACATGCAGCGTCAGGCCGTGCCGCTGGTGCGGGCGGACGCGCCCTTCGTGGGCACGGGCATGGAGGCCGTCGTCGCCCGTGATTCGGGCGCGGCGATCGGCGCGCGCCGGGCCGGCGTGGTCGACCAGGTCGACGCGACCCGCATTGTCATCCGCGCGACGGAAGAGACCGATCCCGGCAAGCCGGGCGTCGACATCTACCGCCTGCAGAAGTTCCAGCGCTCGAACCAGAACACCTGCATCACGCAGAAGCCGCTGGTGCGCGTGGGCGACGTCGTGGCCAAGGGCGACATCATCGCCGACGGCCCCTCGACGGAATTCGGCGAGCTGGCGCTCGGCCGCAACGTCCTCGTCGCGTTCATGCCGTGGAACGGCTACAACTTCGAGGATTCCATCCTGCTCTCCGAGCGCATCGTGAAGGACGACGTCTTCACCTCGATCCATATCGAGGAGTTCGAGGTCATGGCGCGCGACACCAAGCTCGGACCGGAGGAGATCACCCGCGACATCCCGAACGTCTCGGAAGAGGCGCTCAAGAACATGGACGAGGCGGGCATCGTCTATATCGGCGCCGAAGTGAATGCGGGCGACATCCTCGTCGGCAAGATCACGCCCAAGGGCGAGAGCCCGATGACGCCGGAAGAGAAGCTGCTTCGCGCCATCTTCGGCGAGAAGGCCTCCGACGTCCGCGACACCTCGCTGCGCGTCCCCCCGGGCGTCACCGGCACGGTCGTCGAGGTCCGCGTGTTCAACCGCCACGGCGTCGACAAGGACGAGCGCGCCCAGGCGATCGAGCGCGAGGAGATCGAGCGGCTCGCCAAGGACCGGGACGACGAGCAGGCGATCCTCGACCGCAACACCTATGCGCGCGTCGCGGAACTCCTGATCGGGCAGGTCGCCGTGGCCGGTCCGAAGGGCTTCCGCAAGGACACGACCCTCAGCCGCGAGACGCTGGGCGAGTTCCCCCGCTCGCAATGGTGGGCCTTCGCGGTCGCCGACGATGCGCGCATGGCCGAGCTCGAGGCGATCCAGAAGCAGTACGACGAGTCGAAGAAGCGCCTGGAGCAGCGCTTCCTCGACAAGGTCGAGAAGCTGCAGCGCGGCGACGAGCTGCCTCCGGGCGTCATGAAGATGGTCAAGGTCTTCGTGGCGGTGAAGCGCAAGATCCAGCCGGGCGACAAGATGGCCGGCCGCCACGGAAACAAGGGCGTCGTGTCGAAGATCGTCCCCGTCGAGGACATGCCGTTCCTGGAGGACGGCACCCAGGTCGATATCGTGCTCAACCCGCTCGGCGTGCCGAGCCGCATGAATGTCGGCCAGATCCTCGAGACGCATCTGGGCTGGGCCGCGGCCGGGCTCGGGCGGCAGGTCGCGGAGGCGGTCGACGCCTACATGCGCGACCGTGACGCGAAGCCGTTGCGCGAGACGATGAGCCGGATCTATGGACCCGACGTGCCCTTCGACGACATCGACGACGAGACCGTGGCCGAACTCGGCGAGAACGTGCGTCGCGGCGTCCCGATGGCGACCCCGGTCTTCGACGGCGCCAAGGAAGCGGATATCGAGACCATGCTGGAAATGGCCGGTCTCAACCGCTCCGGCCAGGTGACGCTCTATGACGGGCGCACGGGCGAAGCGTTCGACCGGCAGGTGACAGTGGGCTACATCTACATGCTCAAGCTGCACCACCTCGTCGACGACAAGATCCACGCCCGTTCGATCGGCCCGTATTCGCTCGTCACCCAGCAGCCGCTCGGCGGCAAGGCCCAGTTCGGCGGCCAGCGCTTCGGCGAGATGGAGGTCTGGGCGCTTGAGGCTTACGGCGCGGCCTACACCCTGCAGGAGATGCTGACGGTGAAGTCGGACGACGTCGCCGGCCGCACCAAGGTCTACGAGGCGATCGTGCGCGGCGACGACACCTTCGAGTCGGGCATTCCGGAGAGCTTCAACGTGCTCGTGAAGGAAATGCGCTCGCTTGGCCTGAATGTCGAGCTGACGAATTCGATGCGGGCGGCGAACGAGTTGCCGCCTTCCTCCGAGGCCGCGGAATAAGGCGTGGCGCGGCGGATCGAGCCAGTTTGACGACGAAAAGCCGCGGGGTCAGCCCCGCGGCCTCATGCGTTCCAGGTGAGGAGACCGCTGCGGTCCTCACCCTGCCAGGAGACGGCGATGAACCAAGAGGTCATGAACCTTTTCAATACGGCTGCTGCCCCGCAGACGTTCGACCAGATCAAGATCTCGCTCGCGAGCCCCGAGAAGATCCTGTCCTGGTCCTACGGCGAGATCAAGAAGCCGGAGACCATCAACTACCGGACCTTCAAGCCGGAGCGTGACGGCCTGTTCTGCGCCCGCATCTTCGGCCCGATCAAGGATTACGAGTGCTTGTGCGGCAAGTACAAGCGCATGAAATACAAGGGCGTCATCTGCGAGAAGTGCGGCGTCGAGGTCACCCTCGCGCGCGTCCGGCGCGACCGCATGGGCCATATCGAGCTCGCGGCGCCCGTCGCTCATATCTGGTTCCTGAAGTCGCTGCCGTCCCGCATCGGCCTTCTGCTCGACATGACGCTGAAGGATCTCGAGCGGATCCTCTACTTCGAATCCTATGTCGTCATCGAGCCGGGCCTTACCCCCCTGAAGGAGCGCCAGCTTCTCTCCGAGGAGGAGCACCTGCGGGCCCAGGACGAATACGGCGAGGATTCCTTCACGGCCCTGATCGGCGCCGAGGCAATCCGCAAGATCCTCACGGATCTCGATCTCGAGAAGATCGCGGTCGACCTGCGCCACGAGATCGCGACCACGACCTCGGAGCTCAAGCCCAAGAAGCTGCTCAAGCGCCTGAAGATCATCGAGGCCTTCCTCCAGTCCGGCAACAAGCCGGAATGGATGATCATGACGGTGATCCCGGTCATTCCGCCGGACCTGCGCCCGCTCGTCCCGCTTGATGGCGGCCGCTTCGCGACGTCGGATCTCAACGATCTCTACCGCCGCGTCATCAACCGCAACAACCGCCTCAAGCGGCTGATCGAACTGCGCGCGCCCGACATCATCATCCGCAACGAGAAGCGCATGCTTCAGGAGGCCGTCGACGCGCTGTTCGACAACGGCCGCCGCGGCCGCGTCATCACGGGCGCCAACAAGCGTCCGCTGAAGTCGCTGTCGGACATGCTCAAGGGCAAGCAGGGCCGCTTCCGCCAGAACCTCCTCGGCAAGCGCGTTGACTATTCCGGCCGCTCGGTCATCGTGGTGGGTCCGGAGCTCAAGCTGCACCAGTGCGGCCTGCCGAAGAAGATGGCGCTCGAGCTGTTCAAGCCCTTCATCTATGCGCGCCTTGACGCCAAGGGCTATTCCGCCACCGTCAAGCAGGCGAAGAAGCTCGTCGAGAAGGAGCGCCCGGAGGTCTGGGACATCCTCGACGAGGTGATCCGCGAGCATCCGGTGCTGCTCAACCGCGCGCCGACCCTGCACCGTCTCGGCATCCAGGCCTTCGAGCCCGTGCTGATCGAGGGCAAGGCGATCCAGCTGCACCCGCTCGTTTGCGCCGCGTTCAACGCGGATTTCGACGGCGACCAGATGGCGGTCCACGTGCCGCTTTCGCTGGAGGCGCAGCTCGAGGCGCGCGTGCTCATGATGAGCACGAACAACATCCTGCATCCCGCCTCCGGCGCACCGATCATCGTGCCGTCGCAGGACATCGTCCTCGGCCTCTACTATCTCACGGTAATGGCTGACGGAGAGCCGGGCCAGGGCATGGTCTTCGGCGACATGGGCGAACTCGACCACGCCATTCACCAGAAGGTCGTGACGCTCCACACCAAGATCAAATACCGCGCCACCAATGTCGGCGAGGACGGCGTCGAGTACACGCAGGTCTACGACACCACGCCGGGCCGCGTCATCCTCGGCCAGCTCCTCCCCCGCAGTGCGCGGGTCACCTTCGACGTCGTGAACAAGCTCATGACGAAGAAGGAGATCTCGGGGATGATCGACACCGTCTACCGCAATTGCGGGCAGAAGGAGACGGTGATCTTCTGCGACCGGATCATGGCGCTCGGCTTCTTCCACGCGTTCAAGGCAGGCATCTCGTTCGGCAAGGACGACATGGTCATCCCGGACAACAAGTGGTCGATCGTCGAGGAGACCCGCACGCTCGTGAAGGATTACGAGCAGCAGTACCAGGACGGCCTCATCACCCAGGGCGAGAAATACAACAAGGTGGTCGACGCCTGGGCGAAGTGCTCGGACCGGCTGGCCGGCGAGATGATGGGCCGCATCTCCGCGGTCCAGAAGGACGAGAACGGCCGCGACCGTCAGGTCAACTCGATCTACATGATGTCGCATTCCGGCGCCCGCGGCTCGCCCGCGCAGATGAAGCAGCTTGCGGCGATGCGCGGCCTCATGGCCAAGCCGTCGGGCGAGATCATCGAGACGCCGATCATCTCGAACTTCAAGGAAGGCCTCGACGTTCTCGAGTACTTCAACTCCACCCACGGCGCCCGCAAGGGCCTCGCGGACACGGCGCTGAAGACCGCGAATTCGGGCTACCTCACCCGCCGTCTCGTCGACGTGGCGCAGGACGCGGTCATCCGCGAGGTTGATTGCGGCACCTCGAAGGGCATCTCGATGCGCGCCATCGTCGATGCCGGACAGGTCGTGGCGACGCTCGCCTCGCGCATCCTGGGCCGCACGGCCGTCGAGGATGTCGTCGATTCGGAGGGGACGGTCCTCGTCCCCGCCGGGACGATGATCGAGGAGAAGCACATCGCCGACATCAATGCCGCCGGCATCCAGGAGGTGAAGATCCGTTCGGTCCTCGTCTGCGAGACCAAGAACGGCGTCTGCGCCACCTGCTACGGGCGCGACCTCGCCCGCGGCACCCCGGTCAACCAGGGCGAGGCGGTCGGCGTCATCGCGGCCCAGTCGATCGGCGAGCCGGGCACCCAGCTCACGATGCGCACCTTCCACATTGGCGGCGCGGCGCAGATCGCCGACACCTCCTTCGTGGAATCCTCCTTCGAGGGCACGGTCGCCATGCGCAACCGCTACGTGGCGCGCAACTCCGACGGCGACCTGATCGCCATGGGGCGCAACGTGGCTGTGGTCATCGTCGGCAATGACGGCGTCGAGCGCGCGGTCCACCGCATCCAGTACGGCGCGCGCCTGCGCGTCGACGAGGGCGACCAGATCAAGCGCGGGCAGCGCATCGCCGAGTGGGACCCGTATTCGCGGCCGATCCTCTCGGAGGTCGACGGCACCGTCGCCTACGAGGACCTGGTGGATGGCGGCTCCATCATCGAGACGATGGACGAGGCGACGGGCATCGCCAAGCGCGTGGTGATCGACTGGCGCGGCTCGCCGCGCACGTCGGATCTGCGTCCGGCCATGACGGTGCTCGACCAGGACGGCAAGGTGGCCAAGCTCGCCCGCGGCGGCGAGGCCCGCTCGCTTCTCCCGGTCGACGCGATCATCGCCGCCGATCCGGGGACGAAGGTCAAGGCCGGCGACGTGCTGGCGCGCGTCTCCACGGAGAGCGCCAAGACCCGCGACATCACCGGCGGTCTGCCGCGGGTGGCGGAGCTGTTCGAGGCGCGTCGTCCGAAGGAGGCCGCGATCATCGCGGAGAAGTCCGGGACGATCCAGTTCGGGCGCGACTACAAGAACAAGCGCCGCCTGACGCTGACCCCGCATGACGGGTCGGAGCCGGTCGAGTATCTCATCCCGAAGGGCAAGCACATCCACTTGCAGGACGGGGACGTGGTCGAGGTCGGCGACTTCATCGTCGACGGGAACCCGGCGCCGCATGACATCCTGGCGATCAAGGGCGTCGAGGAACTCGCCGCCTACCTGGTCAACGAGATCCAGGAGGTCTACCGCCTGCAGGGCGTGACCATCAACGACAAGCATATCGAGGTGATCGTCCGCCAGATGCTGCAGAAGGTCGAGATCACGAATGGCGGCGACAGCGAGCTGATCGCCGGCGAGCAGATCGACCGCCTGGAGTTCGACGAGGTCAACGAGCGGCTGGTGGCCGAGCGCCGCAAGCCCGCAGAGGGCGTGCCGGTGCTGCTCGGCATCACCAAGGCCTCGCTGCAGACGCGCTCCTTCATCTCGGCGGCCTCCTTCCAGGAGACCACCCGCGTCCTCACGGAAGCGGCGGTCAACGGCAAGGTCGACACGCTCGAGGGCCTGAAGGAGAATGTGATCGTCGGCAGCCTCATTCCCGCCGGGACCGGCGCGCTGCACGCGCAGATCAAGCAGGTCGCGACCCGTCGCGACGACCTGATCCTGCAGCAGAAGGCGCAGGATTCGGGCGCGGCCGGGGAGCTTCCGCCGGCTGGCGAGTGATCCGTTCGGCCAATGCGACGACGCCGAAGGCCGCCCCCCGGGGCGGCCTTTGCATTTCCTGCGGGGCGGATCGGCAATCGCGCGGAAAACGCCGTTTGCCTGTTGACTTCGCCGGGCGCGGGCATTAGAAAGCGCGGACTTTCCGACGGGCCGTAGGTTCGCACATGTCGAAACGCCACGTTTCGACCGAGGCAACCTAAACGCCGTCGAAGCTCAAGATCGTCTGACAGCAGTCAGCTCTTTGGGGCAAGACCGCGTTTACGTGGTCCTCTGCGTTTTGCCGCGCCAAAGACCTTCGGGTCGATGGTGCGGTGTCGTTTTGCGTGATCGGCCCGCAGGGGCGGAAGAGCGCGGGATGAGCGCAATCGCATGATTCGCCGAAGGCAGATCGAAGAGATCGCCGCCGGCACAGAGGCAAGTCGGTCGCCTGGGGCGGCCAAAGCAAGAGGGCAGAGGATGCCGACCATTTCTCAGCTGATCCGCAAGCCGCGGACGGCGCAGAAGAGCCGGAACAAGGTTCCGGCGCTGGAAGCTTGCCCGCAGAAGCGGGGCGTCTGCACGCGCGTCTACACGACGACGCCGAAGAAGCCCAACTCCGCGCTGCGCAAGGTCGCCAAGGTGCGTCTGACGAACGGCTTCGAGGTCATCGGCTACATTCCGGGCGAGGGGCACAACCTCCAGGAACACTCCGTGGTCATGATCCGCGGCGGCCGCGTGAAGGACTTGCCGGGCGTGCGTTATCACATCGTGCGCGGCGTTCTCGATACGCAGGGCGTGAAAGATCGCAAGCAGCGTCGTTCGAAGTACGGCGCGAAGCGTCCGAAGTAATTCGGACGGTAATCAGGTTTAGAAGGACGGAGCCAGCGCATGTCCCGCCGCCACCGCGCCGAGAAGCGTGAGATTATCCCGGACGCAAAGTTCGGCGACATCGTCGTCACGAAGTTCATGAACTCCGTGATGTACGACGGTAAGAAGTCGACCGCCGAGAGCATCGTCTACGGCGCTTTCGACATCATCGAGAGCCGCACCAAGACGGACCCGATCGAGGTGTTCCGCCAGGCCCTCGAGAACGTCGCCCCGGCGATCGAGGTCCGGTCCCGCCGCGTCGGCGGCGCGACCTACCAGGTGCCGGTCGAGGTTCGCATGGAGCGCCGCCAGGCGCTGGCGATCCGCTGGCTGATCACCGCGGCCCGCGGCCGCAACGACAAGACGATGGTCGAGCGCCTTTCGGCAGAGCTGATGGACGCAGCCAACAACAGGGGCAGCGCCGTGAAGAAGCGCGAGGACACGCACCGCATGGCGGAAGCGAACCGCGCATTCTCGCATTACCGCTGGTAATGCCGGTACACCCTACGGAGTGAAGATGATGGCCCGTTCGCACGACATCCAGGACTACCGCAACTTCGGAATCATGGCCCACATCGATGCGGGCAAGACGACGACGACGGAGCGGATCCTTTATTACACCGGCAAGTCGCACAAGATCGGCGAAGTCCATGACGGCGCGGCCACCATGGACTGGATGACGCAGGAGCAGGAGCGCGGCATCACGATCACCTCCGCCGCCACCACCTGCTTCTGGCGCGAGAAGCGCCTGAACATCATCGACACTCCCGGCCACGTCGACTTCACCATCGAGGTCGAACGCTCGCTGCGCGTGCTCGACGGCGCGGTTTGCGTCCTCGACGGCAACCAGGGCGTCGAGCCGCAGACGGAAACCGTGTGGCGCCAGGCCGACAAGTACGACGTCCCCCGCATCGTGTTCGTCAACAAGATGGACAAGATCGGCGCCGATTTCTACAAGTGCGTCCAGGACATCATCACCCGCGTCGCCGGCAAGCCGGTCTGCCTGCAGCTCCCGATCGGAGCGGAGTCGGACTTCAAGGGCGTCATCGACCTCGTGCGTATGAAGGCCATCATCTGGGAAGAAGAATCGCTTGGCGCGAAGTTCCGCGACGACGAGATCCCGGCCGATCTTCTGGACAAGGCGAAGGAATACCGCACGAAGCTGGTCGAGGCCTGCGTCGAGCTCGATGACGACGCGATGGCGGCCTATCTCGAAGGCGAGGAGCCGGACGTCGACACGCTCGTGGCCCTTGTCCGCAAGGCGGTCCAGGAGCGCGCGTTCCATCCGGTCCTGTGCGGCTCCGCATTCAAGAACAAGGGCGTGCAGCCCCTGCTCGACGCCGTTGTGGACTATCTTCCCTCCCCGGTCGACCGTGGCGCGATCCGCGGCATGCATCCGGACACGGAAGAGCCGATGACGCGCGAGCCGAGCGACTCGGCGCCCTTCGCCATGCTCGCCTTCAAGATCATGGACGATCCCTTCGTCGGGACGATCACCTTCTGCCGCGTCTATTCCGGTTCGGTCGAGTCGGGCACCACGGTGCTCAACCCGATCCGCGAGAAGAAGGAACGCGTCGGCCGCATGCTGCTGATGCACGCCAATAACCGCGAGGATATCAAGGAGGCTTCGGCCGGCGATATCGTCGCGCTGGCGGGCCTCAAGGATGTGCGGACGGGCGACACGCTCTGCGATCCGCTCAAGCCGGTGATCCTCGAGAAGATGGAGTTCCCGGACCCCGTCATCGAGATCGCGATCGAGCCGAAGTCGAAGGCCGACCAGGAGAAGCTCGGTCTGGCGCTGGCGAAGCTCGCCGCCGAGGATCCGTCCTTCCGCGTCTCGACCGACTCGGAGTCGGGCCAGACCATCCTCAAGGGGATGGGCGAGCTGCATCTCGACATCAAGGTCGACATCCTCAAGCGGACCTACAAGGTCGACGCCAATATCGGCGCGCCGCAGGTGGCCTATCGCGAGACGATCACGAAGAAGACCGAGATCGACTACACCCACAAGAAGCAGACCGGCGGTACCGGCCAGTTCGCGCGGGTGAAGATTGTGGTCGAGCCTAACGAGGCCGGCGGCGGGTTCGCCTTCGAGTCGAAGATCGTCGGCGGCTCCGTGCCGAAGGAGTATATCCCCGGCGTCCAGAAGGGCCTTGAATCGGTGGTCGGCGCGGGCGTTGTCGCCGGGTTCCCGGTCGTCGACGTCAAGATCGAGCTGATCGACGGGGCGTTCCACGAGGTCGACTCCTCAGCGCTGGCCTTCGAGATCGCGTCTCGTGCGGCTCTGCGCGAGGCCCTGCAGAAGGGGGCTTCGGTCCTGCTCGAGCCGATCATGAAGGTCGAGGTGGTGACGCCGGAGGACTATACCGGCTCGGTCATCGGCGACCTGAACTCGCGGCGTGGCCAGATCCAGGGCCAGGACATGCGCGGCAATGCGGTCGTCATCAACGCGATGGTGCCGCTGGCCAACATGTTCGGCTACGTCAACACGCTGCGCTCCATGAGCCAAGGTCGCGCGAACTACACCATGCTCTTCGACCACTACGAGCAGGTGCCGTCCAACGTGGCCGCCGAGGTTCAGGCGAAATACGCCTGATCCTCTTTCCGAAATCATTTGAACGAACAAACTGGGTGCTGCCATGGCTAAGGAAAAATTCGCGCGTACGAAGCCGCACTGCAACATCGGCACGATTGGTCACGTTGACCACGGCAAGACGTCGCTGACGGCGGCGATCACGAAGGTTCTTGCCGAGACGGGCGGAGCGACGTTCACGGCGTATGACCAGATCGACAAGGCTCCGGAGGAGAAGGCGCGCGGGATCACGATCTCGACGGCTCACGTGGAGTACGAGACGGCGAACCGCCACTATGCGCATGTGGACTGCCCCGGCCACGCGGACTACGTGAAGAACATGATCACGGGCGCGGCGCAGATGGACGGCGCGATCCTGGTGGTTTCGGCGGCGGACGGCCCGATGCCGCAGACGCGCGAGCACATCCTTCTGGCGCGCCAGGTCGGCGTTCCTGCGCTGGTGGTGTTCCTGAACAAGGTCGACATGGTCGACGACGCGGAGCTTCTGGATCTTGTCGAGCTGGAGGTTCGCGAGCTTCTGTCGAAGTACGACTTCCCCGGCGACGACATTCCGATCACGAAGGGTTCGGCGCTGATGGCGCTGGAGGACAAGAGCCCGGAGATCGGCCGCGAGGCGATCCTTGCGCTGATGCAGACGGTTGACGCGTACATTCCGCAGCCGGAGCGTCCGATCGACCAGCCGTTCCTGATGCCGATCGAGGACGTGTTCTCGATTTCGGGCCGCGGCACGGTGGTGACGGGCCGCGTCGAGCGCGGCGTGGTGAAGGTCGGCGAGGAAGTGGAGATCGTGGGCATCCGCGACACCGTGAAGACGACGGTGACGGGCGTGGAGATGTTCCGCAAGCTTCTGGACCAGGGCCAGGCTGGCGACAATGTGGGCGTGCTCCTGCGCGGCACGAAGCGCGAGGATGTCGAGCGCGGCCAGGTGCTGTGCAAGCCGGGTTCGGTGAAGCCGCACAAGAAGTTCAAGGCCGAGGCCTACATCCTGACGAAGGAAGAGGGCGGCCGTCACACGCCGTTCTTCAACAACTATCGTCCGCAGTTCTATTTCCGCACGACGGACGTGACGGGGATGGTGCAGCTTCCCGAGGGCACCGAGATGGTGATGCCGGGCGACAACGTGGCGATGGATGTCGAGTTGATCGTGCCGATCGCCATGGAGGAGAAGCTGCGCTTCGCCATCCGCGAAGGCGGCCGCACCGTCGGCGCCGGCGTCGTCGCCCAGGTCCTGGACTGATCGCAACCACTGTTTCAAGGCGCGGCCCAGCCGCTGGCCGCGCCTTTCTCTGTTGACGGGGCAACCCCATGAACGGTCAAAATATTCGCATTCGCCTCAAGGCGTTCGATCACCGGGTGCTTGACGCATCGACACGCGAGATCGTGTCGACCGCGAAGCGCACGGGAGCTCAGGTTCGTGGGCCGATTCCGCTCCCGACCAGGCTCGAGCGCTTTACGGTGCTTCGTTCGCCGCACATCGACAAGAAGTCGCGCGAACAGTTCGAGATGCGCACGCACAAGCGCGTTCTCGATATCGTCGATCCCACCCCGCAGACCGTGGACGCGCTGATGAAGCTCGACCTCGCCGCGGGCGTGGATGTGGAGATCAAGCTCTGAGCCTCGGGCTTAGAGCTTTGGCAGTAACACGCCGAGAGGACACGCTCATGCGCTCAGGCGTCATCGCGCAGAAAGTCGGGATGACCCGCGTCTTCACTGATGCGGGGGAACATATCCCGGTCACGGTTCTCAAGCTCGACCAATGTCAGGTCGTGGCCCACAGGACCAAGGAAAAGAACGGCTACGTGGCGCTGCAGGTCGGCGTCGGCAAGGCCAAGGTCAAGAACGTCTCGAAAGCTGAGCGCGGCCGTTTCGCCATCGCCCAGGTCGAGCCCAAGCGCAAGCTTGCGGAATTCCGCGTCAGCGACGACGCGGTCATTCCGGTCGGGGCCGAGATCCTCGCGGACCATTTCGTCGTCGGCCAGTTCGTCGACGTGACGGGCACCTCGACGGGCAAGGGCTTCGCGGGCGGCATGAAGCGGTGGAACTTCGCCGGTCTTCGCGCCTCGCACGGCGTCTCTGTCTCGCACCGCTCGATCGGTTCGACCGGCGGGCGCCAGGATCCGGGCAAGACCTTCAAGGGCAAGAAGATGCCCGGCCATCTCGGCGTCGACCGGGTGACCACGCAGAACCTGCGCGTCGTCCAGACCGATCCCGATCGCGGGCTGATCCTCGTCGAGGGTGCGGTTCCGGGTGTCGCCGGCGGTTACATCTTCGTTCGCGACGCGGTCAAGCGCGCGCTTCCGAAGGATGCTCCGCTTCCGGGCAAGTTCCGCGAGGCCGGGAACGGCGCAGCGGCTGAAGCGCCGGCGCCGGTCGAGGCCGCGCCCGAGCAGAACGGGGAGAACGCGTGATGAAGTTCGACATCACCACGCTCGAAGGCGAGAAGGCGGGTTCGATCGAGCTCGACGAGGCGATTTTCGGCCTCGAGCCGCGCGCCGACCTGCTGCAGCGCTGCGTGCGCTGGCAGCTCGCCAAGCGCCAGGCTGGCACTCATGCGGTCAAGACCCGCGCCGAGATCGCCCGCACCGGCAAGAAGATCTACCGCCAGAAGGGCACGGGCGGCGCCCGCCATGGTTCGGCGCGCTCCAACCTGTTCCGCGGCGGCGGACGCGCCTTCGGGCCGGTCGTGCGCAGCCATGCGCATGATCTTCCCAAGAAGGTCCGCGCCCTCGCCCTGCGTCACGCGCTGTCGACGAAGCTCAAGAGCGACGCTCTGATCGTGCTCGACGACATTCGTCTCGACGCGCCCAAGACGAAGGCGCTGCGCGAGCGGTTCGGAAAGCTCGGCCTGGCGAATGCGCTGTTCATCGGCGGCGCCGAGGTGGAGACGAATTTCCAGCTCGCCGCGCGTTCGATCCCGAATGTCGACGTGCTGCCGATCCAGGGCATCAATGTCTACGACATCCTCCGTCGCGAGAAGCTCGTTCTCACGAAGGCGGCCGTCGATGCGCTGGAGGCGCGTTTCAAATGAGCATCGATCCGCGCCACTACGACGTGATCATCGCTCCGGTGATCACGGAGAAGGCGACCCTTCTTTCGGAGCAGAACAAAGTCGTTTTCAAGGTTGCCCCGACTGCGACGAAGCCGCAGATCAAGGCTGCCGTGGAGAAGCTGTTCGACGTCAAGGTGAAGAGCGTGAACACGTCCGTCACCAAGGGCAAGATCAAGATCTTCCGCGGCATCAAGGGCAGGCGCAGCGACGTCAAGAAAGCCGTCGTCACCCTCGAAGAGGGCCAGACGATAGACGTGACCACGGGCCTTTGAGTCGGGTAGGGGAGTGATCCAGTGGCTTTGAAGAATTTCAAACCGATCACGCCGGGCCTGCGCCAGCTCGTGATCGTCGACCGGAAGGGCCTGCACAAGGGGCAGCCCGTCAAGTCGCTTACCGAAGGCCTGTCGTCCAAGGGCGGCCGCAACAATACGGGACGCGTCACGGTGCGTTTCCGTGGCGGCGGCCACAAGCGGACCTATCGCATCGTCGATTTCAAGCGCCGCGCGCGCCTGGGCGACACGGCGACCGTCGAGCGGATCGAGTACGATCCCAATCGCACGGCCTATATCGCCCTGATCACCTACGAGGACGGGGAGCAATCCTACATCCTCGCGCCGCAGCGCCTGAGCGCCGGCGACAAGGTGGTCGCGGCGGAGCAGGCGGACATCAAGCCCGGCAACGCCATGCCGATCGGGAACATTCCCGTCGGGACGGTGGTGCACAATATCGAGCTGAAGATCGGCCGGGGCGGCGCGGTCGCCCGTTCGGCGGGCTCCTACGCCCAGATCGTCGGCCGCGACCAGGGCTATGTCGCGATCCGTCTCGGTTCCGGCGAGCAGCGTCTCGTCCATGGCCGGTGCTTCGCCACGGTCGGCGCGGTGTCGAACCAGGACCACATGAATACGTCGATGGGCAAGGCGGGACGTAACCGCTGGCTTGGCAGGCGTCCGCACAATCGCGGCGTCTCCATGAACCCGATCGACCACCCGCACGGCGGCGGCGAAGGCCGCACCTCCGGCGGTCGTCACCCGGTCACGCCTTGGGGCAAGCCCACCAAGGGTCGCAAGACCAGGTCCAACAAGCGGACGGACAAGTTTATCGTCTCGAGCCGCCACGCCCGCAAGAAGAGGTAAGGAGCGCGCCATGGCACGTTCAATCTGGAAGGGCCCGTTCGTCGACGGCTACCTTCTCAAGAAGGCCGAGGCGGCGCGTGCGTCCGGTCGCAACGACGTCATCAAGATCTGGAGCCGACGCTCCACGATCCTTCCGCAGTTCGTGGGCCTCACCTTCGGGGTCTACAACGGTCAGAAACACGTTCCGGTTTTCGTGAGCGAGGAAATGGTCGGTCACAAGTTCGGCGAGTTCTCGCCGACCCGCACCTTCCACGGTCACGCGGCGGACAAGAAGGCGAGGAGGCGGTAACATGGGCAAGCCGGCTACCCCCCGCGCGCTGAGCGACAACGAGGCGAAGGCAGTCCTTCGCATGCTCAGGATCAGCCCTCAGAAGCTGAACCTGGTCGCCCAGCTCATCCGCGGCAAGAAGGTCTCCGCTGCGCTCGCTGATCTCGAGTTTTCCCGCAAGCGCATCGCGCGCGACGTGAAGAAGTGCCTCGAGAGCGCGATCGCCAACGCGGAGAACAACCACGATCTCGACGTCGACGATCTCGTCGTGTCGCAGGCCTTCGTGGGCAAGGCGCTCGTCATGAAGCGCTTCCATGCCCGCGCCCGCGGCCGCGGCGCCCGCATCCTGAAGCCTTTCTCGAACCTCACGATCGTGGTTCGCGAACAGCCTGCGCAAGCCTGAGGAGCTAGGAATGGGTCAGAAAGTCAACCCGATCGGCCTCCGGCTCGGCATCAACCGGACCTGGGATTCCCGCTGGTTCGCCGAGAAGGGCGAATACGCCCGGCTGCTTCACGAGGACGTCGCGATCCGCGAAGCCCTGATGAAGCATCTCAAGCAGGCGGCGGTCTCGCGGATCATCATCGAGCGCCCGCACAAGAAGTGCCGCGTCACGATCCACTCGGCTCGCCCGGGCGTCGTGATCGGCAAGAAGGGCGCCGATATCGAGAAGCTGCGCAAGATCGTCGGCAAGATGACGGACGCGGAAGTGACGATCAACATCGTCGAGGTCCGCAAGCCGGAAATCGACGCCACGCTCGTCGCGGATTCGATCGCCCAGCAGCTCGAGCGCCGCGTTGCGTTCCGGCGCGCCATGAAGCGCGCGGTCCAGTCCGCGATGCGTCTGGGCGCTGAGGGCATCCGCATCAACTGTTCGGGCCGCCTCGGCGGCGCCGAGATCGCGCGCCTCGAATGGTATCGCGAGGGCCGCGTGCCTCTGCACACGCTGCGCGCCGATGTCGACTACGGCACGGCGACCGCGTTCACGACCTACGGAACCTGCGGCATCAAGGTCTGGGTATTCAAGGGCGAGATCCTTGAGCACGACCCGATGGCGCAAGACAAGCGCATGAACGAAGAAGGAGGCCGCTCCGGTGGTGGCCGCCGCGAACACGCGGCCTAACGTCGGAACGGGAGGTTTGCCATGTTGCAACCGAAGAAGACGAAGTTCCGTAAGCAGTTCAAGGGCCGTATCCACGGTCTCGCGAAGGGCGGTACGGATTTGAACTTTGGCCAGTACGGCCTCAAGGCTCTCGAGCCCGAGCGCGTCACCGCGCGGCAGATCGAGGCGGCCCGCCGCGCGATCACCCGCCAGATGAAGCGCCAGGGCCGGGTCTGGATCCGGATCTTCCCGGACGTCCCGGTCTCGAAGAAGCCGACCGAGGTCCGCATGGGCAAGGGCAAGGGCTCGAACGAATATTGGGCGGCGCGCGTCAAGCCCGGCCGGATCATGTTCGAGATCGACGGCGTCGCCGAGGACATCGCCCGCGAGGCGTTGCGTCTGGGCGCGGCCAAGCTGCCGATCCGCACGCGCTTTATCCAGCGCATCGCCGAGTGATGGAGGGTGCCATGAAGTCCAGGCAAAGGGTGTCCGACATGCAGGCGATGACCGCCGACCAGCTCCAGGACGAGTTGGTCTCGCTGAAGAAGGAGCAGTTCAACCTGCGCTTCCAGCGGGCGACGGGTCAGCTCGAGAACACGTCCCGCGTCACCGAGGTCCGCAAGGACATCGCGCGCGTGAAGACGATTCAGCGCCGCAAGCAGACTGAAGCCAAGGCGTAAGGAAGAGAAACATGCCGAAGCGCGTATTGCAGGGCGTCGTCGTCAGCGACAAGCAGGACAAGACCGTTGTCGTTAAGGTCGAGCGCCGGTTCACGCATCCGCTCTTGAAAAAGACGGTGCGCCGGACCAAGAACTACCACGCCCATGACGAGGCCAATTCCGCCAAGACCGGCGACATTGTCCTCATCGAGGAGGGGCGTCCGATTTCCAAGCTGAAGAGCTGGGTCCTCGTCGACCAGGCGTCGAAGGGCTGACCCGCGTTTTTCGGGGTTGTATGTGAGCGGCGCTTCGTGTATCGGAGCGCCTTTCGCGATCATAGGCAGGGGACTACAGATCCCCGTCAGGCGTAGTCCGGTAGGGCGATCCTGCCCTTCGGCCGGAAACCTGTCTGAGACAAGGAAAGGATCAAAGCCATGATCCAGATGCAGACCAATCTCGACGTCGCCGATAATTCCGGCGCCCGTCGCGTCATGTGCATCAAGGTTCTGGGCGGTTCGAAGCGCAAATACGCTTCGGTCGGTGACATCATCGTCGTCTCCGTCAAGGAGGCGATCCCGCGCGGCCGCGTGAAGAAGGGCGACGTCATGCGCGCCGTCGTCGTGCGCACGGCCAAGGACATTCACCGCCAGGACGGCTCCGTGATCCGCTTCGACCGCAATGCGGCGGTGCTGATCAACAACAACAAGGAGCCGGTCGGCACGCGTATCTTCGGCCCGGTTCCGCGCGAGCTGCGCGCGAAGAACCACATGAAGATCATCTCGCTGGCGCCGGAGGTGCTGTGATGGCCGCCAAGATCAAGAAGGGCGACAAGGTTGTCGTGATCGCCGGGCGCGACAAGGGCAAGAGCGGCGAAGTCGTCAAGGTTCTCCCCAGGGAAGACCGGGCGATCGTTCGCGGCGTCAACACGGTGAAGCGCCACCAGCGCCAGACGGCGTCGCAGGAGGCGGGCATCGTGAGCAAGGAAGCACCGCTCCAGCTCTCGAATCTGGCTTATGCCGATCCCAAGGACGGCAAGCCGACCCGGGTTGGTTTCAAGGTACTGGAAGACGGGCGCAAGGTTCGTTTCGCCAAGCGTTCGGGAGATCTGATCGATGGCTGAGGCTGCAGTGAACGGCTACACGCCGCGGCTCAAGAAGCACTACGAGGATGTGGTGCGTCCCAAGCTGATCGAGGAATTCGGCTACAAGAACGCGATGCAAGTTCCGACGATCGAGAAGATCGTCCTGAACATGGGCGTCGGAGAGTCGATTGCTGATTCGAAGAAGGCCTCGGTCGCCGCCGCGGACCTCGCGCTCATCGCGGGCCAGGCTCCGGTGATCACGCGCGCCCGCAAGGCGATCGCGGCGTTCAAGGTTCGCGAGAACATGCCGATCGGGTGCAAGGTCACCTTGCGCAAGGTCCGCATGTACGAGTTCCTGGACCGGCTGGTGACGGTCGCGCTCCCCCGCGTGCGCGACTTCCGCGGCCTCAATCCGAAGTCCTTCGACGGGCGCGGCAACTACGCGCTCGGCATCAAGGAACACATCGTTTTCCCCGAGATCAACTACGACAAGGCGGAGCAGATCTGGGGAATGGACGTCGTGATCACGACGACCGCCAAGACCGACGAAGAGGCGCGCGCTCTGCTGCGTCACTTCAATTTCCCGTTCCGGCAGTGAGGCTGGATCAGCCTCATACGCGGACACCGGAGGATTTAGATGGCTAAGAAAAGCGCGATCGAGAAGAACAAGAACCGTCGCAGGCTGGTGAAGAAGTTCGCCGGGCGCCGCGAGCGGCTTCTTAGCGTGGCGAACGACGAATCGCTGTCCCTGGAGGAGCGCTTCGAGGCGCGCCTCAAGCTGGCGGAGATTCCCCGCAACGCCAATCCCACCCGCATCGTCAATCGCTGCGAAGTCACCGGGCGCCCTCGCGCCTATTACCGCAAACTCGGCATGTCCCGTATCGCCCTGCGTGAGCTCGGCTCGCGCGGTCTGATCCCGGGTCTTGTCAAGTCGAGCTGGTAAGGAGGGCATCTGATGGCGATCAACGATCCGCTCGGGGATATGCTTACACGCATCCGCAATGCGCAGCTGCGCCGCCGCAACACCGTCAGCACGCCCGGCTCGAAGCTGCGTGCGCGCGTTCTCGACGTGTTGAAGTCGGAAGGCTATATCCGCGACTATTCCTCGGCAGAGTTCGGCAACGGGCGCTCCGAGTTCAACATCGAATTGAAGTACTATGACGGCCAGCCCGTGATCCGCTCGATCGAGCGCGTCTCCAAGCCCGGCCGCCGCGTGTACATGTCGATCGATACCATGCCGCGCGTGGCCGACGGCCTCGGCACCATCATTCTCTCGACGTCCAAGGGCGTCATGGCCGATCACGAGGCCCGCGAGAGTAACGTGGGCGGCGAAGTGCTCTGCAAGGTCTTCTGACCTCAGGCGCTGGCAAGGAACCACGGGAGCTTAGGCAATGTCTCGAGTAGGCAAGAAGCCCGTCCCGGTGCCGTCGGGTGTGACGGCGTCGGTCGATGGACAGACGGTGAAGATGAAGGGCTCGAAGGGCGAATTGTCCTTCGTCGTCCCCGAGGAAGTGTCTGTCGTGATGCAGGACGGCGCCGTCGCCGTCACGCCGCGCGACCAGACGAAGGTGGCGCGTTCCAAGTGGGGCATGTCCCGCTCGATGCTGCAGAGCATCGCGGACGGCGTCTCGAAGGGTTTCGAGCGCAAGCTCGAGATCACCGGCGTGGGTTATCGCGCGGCGGTCCAGGGCAAGGTCCTGAAGCTGGCGCTCGGCTACAGCCACGACGTGGATTTCGAGATCCCCGCCGACATCACGATCACCACGCCGAAGCCGACGGAAATCGTCGTCTCCGGCATCGACAAGCAGCGCGTCGGTCAGATTGCCGCGGAGATCCGCGAATATCGTCCCCCCGAGCCCTACAAGGGCAAGGGCGTGAAGTATTCCGACGAATACATCTTCCGCAAGGAAGGCAAGAAGAAGTAAGGAGCGCGGGTTATGGCGAACAAGTTTGATGCGGTTTCGCGCCGCAAGGCTCGCGTCCGCCGCGCGATCAAGGCGGCGGCCAACGGCCGTCCGCGCCTGTCGGTCTTCCGCTCGTCGAAGCAGATCTACGCCCAGGTCATCGATGACGTCCAGGGCAGGACGCTCGCTGCGGCGTCGAGCCTCGAGAAGGACATGCGCGGGAAGCTCAAGACCGGCGCGGACAGGGATGCCGCGAGCGAAGTGGGCAAGCTGATCGCCGAGCGCGCAGTCGCCGCCGGCGTGACGCAGGTCGTCTTCGACCGGTCGGGCTACATCTATCATGGCCGCGTGAAGGCGCTCGCAGAGGCGGCGCGCGAGGGCGGCCTGGACTTCTGAGGCCCGGAACACCCGGTCCTCCCGACGGCGGTCGGTTGACGGAAACACCATCAGCGAGCGGGTCCGCCGCCCGCGTCAGTGAGAGTGGAAATGGCAAGAGACAGAGACAGGCAGGATCGCGAGGAGCGCGACAACGAATTCGTTGACCGCCTCGTGCACATCAATCGCGTCGCGAAGGTCGTCAAGGGCGGCCGTCGCTTCGGCTTCGCTGCGCTCGTCGTCGTCGGCGACCAGAAGGGCCGCGTCGGCTTCGGCCACGGCAAGGCCCGCGAGGTTCCCGAGGCGATCCGCAAGGCGACCGAGGCGGCGAAGCGCGGCCTCGTGCGCGTGCCGCTCCGCGAGGGGCGTACCCTGCACCACGACGTGGCGGGCCGTCACGGCGCCGGCAAGGTGATCCTGCGCGCCGCCCCGGCCGGTACGGGCATCATCGCGGGCGGCCCGATGCGCGCCGTCTTCGAGGCGGTCGGCATGCAGGACGTGGTGTCGAAGTCGCTCGGTTCCTCGAACCCGTACAATCTCGTGCGCGCCACGTTCGACGCCCTCAAGGCAGAGGACAGCCCGCGTTCGGTCGCGGCGCGCCGCGGCATCAAGGTCTCGGCTCTCCAGTCGCGTCGCCGCGACGCCGAAGCCGCTGCGGCGGAAGGCTGAGGAGGGAACGATGGCTGAGAAGACCATTACGGTTCAGCAGACCGGTTCGCCGATCCGCCGCGAGGCGAAGCAGCGCCAGACCCTCGTCGGGCTTGGCCTCAACAAGCTGTCTCGCACGTCCACGCTTCCCGACACGCCTGCGGTTCGCGGCATGATCGAGAAGGTCAAGCACCTCGTTCGCGTCGTCGACGGGCAGTAAGGAGGCGGTCATGAAGCTCAATGAAATTCGTGACAACCCCGGCGCCGTCAAGGAGCGCATGCGGGTGGGCCGGGGCATCGGCTCCGGCAAGGGCAAGACCGGCGGTCGCGGCGTCAAGGGGCAGAAGTCCCGTTCAGGCGTTGCGATCAAGGGTTTCGAGGGCGGCCAGATGCCGATCCATCGTCGCCTGCCGAAGCGCGGCTTCAACAATCCGGGCGCGCGCGACCTGAACGAGGTCAATGTGGGCCGGATCCAGCAGGCGGTCGATGCCGGGCGTCTCGACGCCTCGGCGCCGGTCACGGTCGAGGCCCTCGTGGCCGCCGGCGTCTGCTCGCGGGTTCGCGACGGCGTGAAGATCCTCGGCATCGGCGAGCTCAAGGCGAAGCTCGCTTTCGAGGTCGTCGGAGCCTCGAAGTCCGCGCGTGCGGCGATCGAGCGCGCCGGCGGATCGATCACCGTCCTCGGCGAGGCCGTTGCGCAGGCATGAGCCTGACACCATCTCGATGTTGAGCGAGCGGCGGCCCGCGCGGAAGCGTGCGAGGCCGCCGTTTTGCTGATGGGCATCCTTGCGAAAAAGGCCGTTCGGCGGCTTTCTCGGGGGCGTCCTCTGGGTTAAGAGATGAGGAGGCGGAAAGCGGGCCCGGTCCGCGCCGACGTCTCCTCTCCGACGATGTCGGCATCACACTAGGAGGGCCCGATGGCCTCTGCAGCCGAGCAACTTGCGGCTAACCTCAATTTCGGCGCGCTGGCGAAAGCCGATGAGCTCAAGAAGCGCATCTGGTTCACGCTCGGCGCCCTCATCATCTATCGGCTGGGCACATATATCCCGCTCCCGGGCATCGATCCCGAGGCGCTGCGGCAGTCGTTCCAGGCCGCTTCCGGCGGCATCCTGGGCATGTTCAACATGTTCTCGGGCGGCGCCGTCGAGCGCATGGCGATCTTCGCCCTCAACATCATGCCGTATATCTCCGCCTCCATCATCATGCAGCTCCTCACGGCGGTCTCGCCGACCCTCGAGGCGCTGAAGAAGGAGGGCGAATCGGGCCGAAAGGTCATCAACCAGTATACGCGCTACCTCACCCTCGTCCTCGCGGTCTTCCAGTCCTGGGGCATCGCCGTCGGGCTGCAGAGCGGCGGCAACATCGTCGTCGATCCGGGCGGGTTCTTCATCATCACGACCGTGATCACCCTGACCGGCGGCACGATGTTCCTGATGTGGCTCGGCGAGCAGATCACGGCCCGCGGCATCGGCAACGGCATCTCGCTGATCATCTTCGCGGGAATCGTGGCGCAGCTTCCGGCCGCCTCGGCCGGCCTGCTCGAGCTCGGCCGCCAGGGCGCGATCTCGACGATCTTCATCATCTTCGTGATCGTCATGGCGCTGGCGATTATCTATTTCGTCGTCTTCATGGAGCGGGCGCAGCGGCGTCTCCTGATCAATTATCCCAAGCGCCAGGTCGGCAACCGCATGTATGACGGCCAGACCTCCTTCCTGCCGCTGAAGCTGAACACCGCCGGCGTGATCCCGCCGATCTTCGCCTCCTCGCTCCTCCTGCTTCCCACGACTGTCGCCAGCTTCTCGGCGGCGCAGGGCGGGGAGGGGATCCTGGCGACGATCGCGATCTATCTCGGGCACGGCCGGCCGCTCTTCATGATCCTCTATGCGGGCCTGATCATCTTCTTCGCCTTCTTCTACACGGCGATCGTGTTCAATCCCTCCGAGACGGCGGACAACCTGAAGAAGCATGGCGGCTTCATTCCGGGCATTCGTCCGGGCGAGCGCACGGCGGACTACATCGACTACGTCCTCACGCGGATCACGGTGATCGGCGCGGCCTATCTGACGGTCGTCTGCCTGATGCCCGAGTTCCTGATCTCGTACGCGTCGCTTCCGTTCTATCTCGGCGGGACCTCGCTTCTGATCGTGGTGACGGTGACGATGGATACGGTCGCGCAGGTGCACGGCCATCTCATGGCCCATCAGTATGAGGGGCTCGTCAAGAAGGCCAAGTTGAAGGGTTCGCGTCGACGCTGATCCGACATCCGCGCAAAGCAACAGTCTAGGGGGATTGCCATGAGAATGATCCTGTTGGGGCCGCCGGGCGCCGGCAAGGGAACCCAGTCGGTCCGGATCGCGGAGCGCTGGGGCATCCCCCAGCTCTCGACCGGGGACATGCTTCGCGCGGCGGTCGCCGCCGGAACGCCGGTCGGGCTCAAGGCGAAGGCGGTCATGGATGCCGGCGCCCTCGTCTCCGACGAGATCGTGGTCGGGATCGTGGCTGACCGGATCGAGGAGCCGGACGCGAAGAAGGGGTTCATCCTTGACGGCTTCCCCCGCACGGTCGCGCAGGCGGAGGCGCTCGAGACGATGCTCGCGGGCAAGGGGCTCGCGCTCGACGCGGTGATCGAGTTCGTTGTCGACGAGAACATTCTGCTCGACCGCATCGCCAACCGGGCCCGCGAGGCCGAGGCGCGCGGGGAGCCGATCCGCAAGGACGACAATCCGGAGGTCTTCAAGACGCGCCTCGCGGCCTATCGCGAGCAGACGGCGCCGCTCTCCGCCCATTACGAGGGCAAGGGCATGCTCTCGAAGGTCGACGGCATGAAGCCGATCGACGAGGTCACCGCCGAGGTCTTTGCGATTCTCGAGCGCCGGGGCTGAATCTGGCCCAATGAGGCGCAAGGGGCTTGACGCGGATCGGCGAAGGCGCTATGCGCCCCCTTCCAGCGTCAGCGCGATCTGTCCCGGAAGGCTTCGCGAGAAGTCGCCTGGGGCTTGTTGTGTTTTTGCCGGAACGCGCAAGGGCCGGACTCCACCGGACGCGCGAGATCATAACCCGCCGCATCAAGCGGCCGACATGGAGATGAGACGTGGCTCGTATCGCTGGCGTCAATATTCCGACGAACAAGCGCGTGGTGATCGCGCTTCAGTACATTCACGGCATCGGCGCCAAGAAGGCCGAGGAGATCTGCGCCAAGGCGTCGATCCCGCCCGAGCGCCGCGTCAACCAGATGACGGATCAGGAAGTCCTCATCGTGCGCGAGACGATCGACCGCGACTATGTGGTCGAGGGCGACCTGCGCCGCGAGGTCTCGATCAACATCAAGCGCCTGATGGACCTCGGCGTGTATCGCGGCCTGCGTCACCGCCGCAACCTGCCGGTCCGCGGCCAGCGCACGCATACGAACGCCCGCACCCGCAAGGGCAAGGCAAAGCCGATCGCCGGCAAGAAGAAGTGATTTCGCGCCGCCTGACAGCATCGGGCGGGCGTTTTCCCGAGCGCCTGGCATTACGGGCGCGCCAGAAGGACTGAAGAAGACATGGCAAAAGAAGCAACCCGCGTCCGCCGCCGCGAACGCAAGAACATCGTTTCGGGCGTCGCTCACGTGAACGCCTCGTTCAACAACACGATGATCACGATCACGGACGCCCAGGGCAACACGATCTCCTGGTCTTCCGCCGGCATGATGGGCTTCAAGGGCTCGCGCAAGTCGACCCCCTACGCCGCCCAGGTCGCCGCCGAGGACGCCGCCCGCAAGGCTTCCGAGCATGGAATGCGCACCCTCGAGGTCGAGGTTTCCGGCCCCGGTTCGGGACGTGAATCGGCGCTTCGCGCGCTGCAGGCCGCGGGCTTCACCGTCACCTCGATCCGCGACGTGACGCCGATCCCGCACAACGGCTGCCGCCCGCGCAAGCGCCGTCGCGTCTGATATCGAGATCGGCGCTCCGCCATCCGGGCGGGGCGCCTTCAATTTCGGGGGCGGCTTCGCGCCGTCTCCCGCAAACCCGTCTCTGGAGAGGTGTGGTCGTGATCCAAAAGAATTGGCAAGAGCTGATCAAGCCGAACAAGCTCGAGGTGAGCCCCGGCTACGATCCCAAGCGTGTCGCCACCGTCGTGGCGGAGCCCCTCGAGCGCGGCTTCGGCACGACGTTCGGCAACGCGCTGCGCCGCGTTCTCCTGTCGTCGCTGCAGGGCGCGGCGGTCAGCGCCGTGCAGATCGACGGCGTGCTTCATGAGTTCTCGTCGATCCCGGGCGTGCGCGAGGACGTCACCGATATCGTCCTCAACATCAAGACGATCGCCATCCGGATGCAGGGCGACGGGCCCAAGCGCATGACCCTGCGCAAGACCGGCCCCGGCCTCGTCACCGCCGGCGACATCAACACCGTCGGCGACGTCGAGATCCTGAACCCGGAGCTCGTCCTGTGCACCCTCGACGAGGGCGCCGAGATCCGCATGGAGTTCACCGTCGACACGGGCAAGGGCTACGTCGCCGCCGACCGCAACCGCCCCGAGGACGCGCCGATCGGGCTGATCCCCGTCGATGCGCTCTACAGCCCGGTCAAGAAGGTCTCCTACCGCGTCGAGAACACGCGCGAAGGGCAGATCCTCGACTACGACAAGCTGACGATGACGGTCGAGACCAACGGCTCGATCACCCCGGAGGACGCGCTCGCCTATGCCGCGCGCATCATTCAGGACCAGCTCGCGATCTTCGTGAATTTCGAGGAGCCCCGCAAGGAAGAGGCCGCCGCCGCCTCGCCGCAGCTTCCCTTCCCGCCCGCCCTTCTCAAGAAGGTCGACGAGCTGGAGCTGTCCGTGCGTTCCGCGAACTGCCTGAAGAACGACAACATCGTCTATATCGGCGACCTGATCCAGAAGTCGGAAGCCGAGATGCTGCGCACGCCGAATTTCGGCCGCAAGTCGCTCAACGAGATCAAGGAAGTCCTCGCCGGCATGGGCCTGCATCTGGGGATGGAAGTCCCCGGCTGGCCGCCGGAGAACATCGAGGATCTCGCCAAGCGCTTCGAAGAGCATTACTGACATCGCCGATCGCCGCCCGCCTGTCGCGGGCGGCGTTTCCCCAGAGCCCGTCCCGGGCACATGAAGAGAGACGGCCGTACCTTGGCACGGCGGCCGCAGAAGAAGGACCAGCCCCATGCGTCATGGTTTTCGTGGACGTCGTTTCAACCGCAGCGTCGAGCACCGCAAGGCGATGTTCGCCAACATGTCCGCCGCGCTGATCAAGCACGAGCAGATCGTCACGACGCTTCCCAAGGCGAAGGATCTTCGCCCCTTCGTCGAGAAGCTGGTGACCCTCGCCAAGCGCGGCGACCTGCATGCGCGCCGCCAGGCGCTCTCGCAGATCCGTGACGAGGCGATGGTGCGCAAGCTGTTCGATGTGCTCGGCCCGCGCTACAAGGAGCGCCACGGCGGCTATACCCGCGTCCTCAAGGCGGGCTTCCGCTACGGCGACGACGCCCCGCTCGCCGTGATCGAGTTCGTCGATCGCGACGTCGAGGCGCGCGGCAAGGATTCGGGCCCGGTCGAGGTCGGCGCCGAGCAGGAAGCCTGAGGCTTTCGCTCCTGTCTGAAATTGGAAGAGCGGCCTCCTCCGGGAGGCCGTTCGTCGTTCAGGGTAAGTTTGCACGGGGCACGATCCGCCTCGCGTCTCTCTTCCGGCGAATGATCCATCACGAGGACTTGTCGAACGACGCGCCCCCGACATCGTCCGGCGCGATGGCGACGCTCTTCACGATCGCATGGCAGGCGTCGCCCGGAGCGAGCCCCATCGCCTCCACGGAGCGGCGGGTGACCCGCGCCGTCAGGCGATTTCCGCCCATGTCCAGCGTCACGAGCGCTCCGGGTCCATGGCCCGGCCGGATCTCGGCGACGGCGCCGGCGAGCACGTTGAGCGCGGAGAGGCCCGCCGGGCGCGCGCGGGACAGGATGACGTCGTCCGCCGCGATCCGGACGCGCACCGTCTGGCCGGGCGCGGCGGCCACATGGGGCAGCCAGAGGGTTCCCGCGCGCGTTGTCAATTCGCTCAGGCCGTCGGGGTGGTGGGCGATCACCCGCGCGCTGATCATCGAGGCGACCTCGCGCGCGCCCATTGCGGCCGCGTCGCTCAGGACCTGCGCGGGCGGCCCCATGCCGGCGACGCGCCCCTGCCGCAGTGCCACCACCGTCGTCGCAAGCCGCGCCACTTCCGCCGAGGAATGGCTGACATAGAGGATGGGGACGGAGACTTCGTCGCGCAGGCGCTCGAAATAGGGCAGGATTTCCGCCTTCCGCGCCTCGTCGAGGGCCGCCAGGGGTTCATCGGCGAGGATGAGCTTCGGCGCGGCGAGCAGGGCCCGCCCGATGGCGACGCGCTGCTTCTCCCCGCCCGAAAGCGAACCGGGCCGGCGCGCGAGCAGGTGGCCGATGCCGAGCAGCTCCACCACCCTTTCAAGGCTCTCCGCCTTCGCATCCCGTGGGGCGAACCAGCGCCCGTAGAGGAGGTTCCGCCGGACCGTCAGGTGCGGGAAGAGCCGGCCCTCCTGGAATATGTAGCCGAGGCGGCGGCGGTGCGGCGGCAGGAAGTGTCCTGTCTGCGTGTCGAGGAGGAGCCAGTCCCCCGCCGCGACGCGCCCCCGATCCGGACGAAGAAGCCCCGCCACCGCGTTGACCAGCGTCGTCTTGCCCGATCCCGAGGGTCCGTAGAGGACCGTCAGCCCCGGCGGAGCCTCGAAATTCACGTCGAGGGTAAATCCGCTGAACCGGTGGAAGACTTCGACATGCAGCGTCATGAGCCGGCGACCATCCTCGCGACGCGGCGCGCGACGAATTCAGAGACGAGAAGAGCGGCCATGGCGATCGCAATCGCGACGATCACAAGCCTTCCCGCCGCCTCCTGCCCCCCGGGGACCTGCAGGAAAGCGTAGATCGCGGACGGGATCGTCTGCGTCTGGCCGGGGATGTTCGAGACGAACGTGATGGTCGCCCCGAACTCGCCGATCGCCTTGGCGAAGGCGAGGATCGAGCCGGCCACGATCCCCGGCAGGATCAACGGCAGCGTGACCGTCACGAAGACCCAGGGGCGCGAGGCGCCCAAGGTGCCCGCCGCGGCCTCGAGCTTGGGGTCCACCGCCTCGATCGCGAGCCAGATCGCGCGCACCATCAGCGGGAAGGCCATGATGGCGGCGGCGACCGCCGCGCCCGTCCAGCGGAAGGAGAGGACGATGCCGAACCACTGCTCCAGGAATTCGCCGGCCGCCCCACGGCGACCGAGCGTGATCAGCAGGAGATAGCCCGTGACCACCGGGGGCAGGATCAGGGGAAGATGCACGATGCCGTTGAGAATCTGCTTGCCGGGGAAGGACCAGCGCGCCAGCGCGTAGGCGACGAAGATTCCAAGCGGCAGGCTCGCGAGCGTCGCCGCGAGGGCGACCTGCAGCGACAGTCCAACGGCCTGCCACTCGGCAGGGCCAAGCCAATCCCTGGCGAACTCCCACATCTTCGTTTTCCAGTCAGTCGGGCATGCTGAAGCCGTACTCCGTCCAGATCCCGCGCGCCACCCCGGAAGTCAGGAAGTCGAGAAAGGCCTCCGCCTCGGGATGGCTGCTCTGCGCCGTTATCGCGGCTGGATAGATGATCGGCTCATGGCTTCCCTCCGGGAAGGTCCCGATGATGCTGACATCATCCTCGATCGCGGCGTCGGTCGCGTAGACGATGCCGAAAGGCGCCTCGTTCTGCGCCACGAAGGCGAGCGCCGCGCGGACATTGTCGGCCTGCGCGACGAGCGGCTCCACGCTCTCCCATAGCCCCAGCGCGGTCAGCGCCGCCTTGCCGTAGACGCCGGCGGGCACCGCATCGACAAGGGCCATCGCGAGCCGCTCGTCGCCGAGCATGCCCGCGAGATCGAGATTCTCGTTGATCGCGACCTGGGGGGCGTCGCGGCCATGTGCAATGAGGACGAGACTGTTGCCCGCGACATTCCGGCGGCTGCCCTCCCGCAGGTCGCCGGAAGCCTCGACGGCGTCCATCCAGTCCGTGCTCGCGGAGATGAAGATATCCGCAGGCGCGCCCGCCTGGATCTGCCGCGCGAGCGCCGAGGATCCGGCATAGGAGATGACCAGCCGGTTTCCCGTCTGCGCCGTCCGTGCCTCGGCGACCTGGTCGAGCACGTTGGCGAGGCTTGCCGCGGCGAAAACGACGAGGTCATCGGCGGCGGCGCGCAGCGGCACGAGAAGCAGCAGGAGCGCCGGGATGGCGGCGAGCGCGTGACGCCGGGTCCTTGTCCTCATTGCATTCCCCACGCAATATTTTCAGGCGACCATATCGACACGACATGCGGATCGCCACAAGCGCTATTTTCCATCGGAAATATCGCTCATCATCTCCTGCATGGCCATCAGGCGGGACGCCCCCGCCGAGGCGGCGTCCTGCTGCAACCCCTTGTACAGTCCGAGAACCTGCCGTCCTGTTTCCGTCAGGACGGCGCCGCCGCCCCCGGAGCCGCCGCGGGTGCTCTCGACGAGCGGCTCGCGGAACATTGCGTTCAGGGTCTCGACCAGCATCCAGGCGCGCTTGTAGCTCATCCCCATCTGGCGCCCGGCGGCGGCGATCGAGCCGGTCTCGCCAATGCGCTCAAGTAGCTCGGCCTTTCCCGGGCCGATCATTCCGGCCTTGCCGAAGACGATGCGGATGCGCAGGCTGGGCGGGTCGCGGAGAAACGTCATGCGGCCACGATTGCTTGAGGGGAAGCCGGCATGCAAGAGGTGATCCGCGCCGGTTTGTGCCGGTGGCGCCGAATCAGGGCGAGGCCGCGCGCGTGTTCGGCCAGGCCGGGTCGCGGAATTCCTGGATCTCGAAGCGATAGTTCTCGATCCCGCGAAAGAAGCAGGAATAGACGTTGAACCTCTCCGAATGAGCCGGAGGCTTCTCGAATTCCACGCCGCGGGATCCAAGAGCCGCATAGGCTTCATCGACGTCGCGCACGACGAAGCTGTAGGTCACGCCGGGGTTTTCCGGCGGCTCCCGGTTGGTGCAAACGCCGATGAACGCGCTCTCCGTCACCCGGTAGATATGGCAGACGCCCGACTGGTCGAGCACCAGCTCGAGGCCGAGCTTGTCGCGCAAAAAAGCGGAGCTCGCCGGCAGGTCCGTCGTGTAGATGAAGGTGACCTGCTGGTCGATGAAGGGATGCTCCGTGGACGCCATCACCAGTCCTTCACGTTGCAAACGCGCGTCGGGCGGCGAGCCGCGCGCGGCTCCCGCAGCCTTCGCCCGCAGCTTTTCGCTGCTCAGCCGGCGCGCCTGTTCTGGCGGTTGTCGATCAGGTCGTCGACGACCGCCGGATCGGCGAGGGTGGAGGTGTCGCCGAGGCTGCCATACTCGTCCTCGGCGATCTTGCGCAGGATGCGGCGCATGATCTTGCCGGAGCGCGTCTTGGGCAGGCCGGGCGCGAACTGGATGAGGTCGGGCGAGGCGATCGGGCCGATCTCCTTGCGCACCCAGGTGACAAGCTCCTTGCGCAGTTCCTCCGAGGGCGTCTCGCCCGCCATCAGCGTCACATAGGCGTAGATGCCCTGGCCCTTGATGTCGTGCGGGTAGCCGACGACGGCGGCCTCCGAGACTTTCGGATGCGCCACGAGGGCGCTCTCGACCTCGGCGGTCCCCATCCGGTGGCCAGACACGTTGATGACGTCGTCGACGCGCCCTGTGATCCAGTAATAGCCGTCCTCGTCCCGCCGGCAGCCATCGCCGGTGAAGTACTTGCCGGGATAGGTCGAGAAATAGGTCTGGACGAAGCGCTCATGGTCTCCGTAGACCGTGCGCATCTGGCCCGGCCACGAATCCGCGATGCAGAGATTTCCCTCGCAGGGCCCGTCGAGCACCTTGCCTTCCGCGTCGACGATCTCCGGCTTGACGCCGAAGAAGGGCAGTGTCGCCGAGCCCGGCTTCTGTGGGATCGCGCCCGGCAGGGGCGTGATGAGAATCCCGCCCGTCTCCGTCTGCCACCAGGTGTCGACGATCGGGCAGCGCCCCTCGCCGACGACGCGGTGATACCATTCCCAGGCCTCCGGATTGATCGGCTCGCCGACGGAGCCGAGCAGGCGAAGCGAGGCCCGCGACGTCTTCTTCACGGGGTCCTCCCCCGCGCCCATGAGCGAGCGGATCGCCGTCGGGGCCGTGTAGAAGATGTTGACCTTGTGCTTGTCGACGACCTCCCAGAACCGCGAGACGGTCGGATAATTGGGAACGCCCTCGAACATCAGCGTCGTCGCGCCGTTGGCGAGCGGACCGTAGAGGATGTAGCTGTGGCCCGTGACCCAGCCGACATCCGCCGTGCACCAGTAGATGTCGCCGTCGTGATAATCGAAGACGTATTGGTGCGTCATCGAGGCATAGACGAGATAGCCGCCGGTCGTGTGCAGGACGCCCTTGGGCTGGCCGGTCGAGCCGGAGGTGTAGAGGATGAAGAGCGGGTCCTCCGCGTTCATCTCCTCGCAGGGGCACTCGGCCGTGACCATTTCGGCCGCCTCGTGGTAATAGACGTCGCGCCCCGCTTCCATGGCGACATTTCCGCCCGTGCGGCGCACCACGACGACATGTTCGACGGCATCGGCAGGAAGCCGCGCGATCGCCGCGTCGACATTGGCCTTGAGCGGCACCTTGCGCCCGCCGCGCAGGCCCTCGTCGGCGGTTATGATGGTCTTCGACGCGCAATCGCTGATGCGGCTCGCCAGCGAATCCGGCGAGAAGCCGCCGAAGACGACGGAGTGGATCGCCCCCAGCCGCGCGCAGGCGAGCATGGCGTAGGCCGCTTCAGGGATCATCGGGAGGTAGATCGTGACCCGGTCGCCCTTCTCGACATTGCGGTTGCGCAGGATATTGGCCCAGCGGCAGACCTCGTCATGGAGCTGGCGATAGGTGATGTGCTTCGATTCCGACGGGTCGTCGCCCTCCCAGATGATCGCCACCTGGTCGCCGCGCGTGGCGAGATGGCGGTCGATGCAGTTATGGGCGACGTTGGTCGTGCCGTCCTCGAACCAGCGGATCGAGACTTCGCCGGGGGCGAAACTGGTGTTCTTCACGCGGCTGAAGGGCTTGAACCATTCGATCCGGTCGCCGTGCCGCGTCCAGAACGCTTCCGGATCATCGATGCTCTCGCGGTACATCGCGCGGTAGCCCTCCGCGTCGACATGGGCGCGCCCGGCCCATTCCGGCGAAACCTCGTAGAGCTTGTCGGACATCGCTTCTCTCCCCGGTCGGTTCTGGTTGCGGCTTCGCAGCCGCGTTTGGCCGAACTTTACGCGCATGCGGGCAGGCGCGGCAAGAAGGCGGCGTCTCGCACTTTGGTTTGCATCCAAAGGACGAAGGCGCAGGCCGCATATGGGCATTTTCCGCGAAAGCCCGTGCCGAAATGAGGCTCCCGCCGGCGCGCGTGGAGGGACGAACGCCGCTATAACGAGGTCACGGAAAAGGAAGCATGCGATGCCCAAGATCGATCCCGCGCGCCTGATGGGCGACCTGCAGCACCTGCGCACATTCGGAGCCTACAAGACCGGCGTGCACAGGCCGACCTTCTCGCCCCAGGACATCGAATCGCGCCGCTGGCTCGTCTCGCGCATGCAGGAGGCAGGCCTCAAGGCGCATATCGACGGGATCGGCTCGGTCTTCGGATTCCGCGATGCGCCGGGACCGAAGATCCTCACGGGCTCCCATCTCGAAAGCCAGAACCATGCGGGCTGGCTCGACGGCGCGCTCGGCGTGATCTACGGGCTGGAGGCGGCGCGCGCCATCGCCGCCGATTCCTCCTTCGCCGATTGCGGCGTCGATGTCGTTGCCCTTTGCGACGAGGAGGGGCATTTCGGCTCTTTCCTCGGCTCGAAATCCTTCCTCGGAATTCTCGAGGAGGGCGAGATCGACGCGGCCACGAATCGCTACGACGGGACGCCCCTGCGCGAGGCGCTGGCGACGGCGGGGCTTTCTGACGTGCCGCGCGTGCGCGTCGAGGACGGGCGCTACAAGGGCTTCTTCGAGGCGCATATCGAGCAGGGGGACACGCTGATTTCCTCGGGCCTCAAGATCGGCAATGTCACCGCCATCGTCGCGATCTGGCAGTACAGGCTCGTCTTTACCGGCGAGCAGAACCACGCCGGGACGACGAGCATGAAGCGCCGTCGCGACGCAGGACTTGCGGCGACGCGCGTGCTCGCCGAGATCGACCGCCGCTTCCCGCTGATCTGCGGCGAGCGGACCGTCTGGACGACGGGGCGGATCGCTCTCGATCCCGGCGCGCCGAGCATCATCCCCGGACGCGCCGAGGTGCTGTTCCAGTTCCGGGATGCCGACCAGGAGGTCCTCGACAGGCTCGACACCGAGCTTCGCGCGATCGTGGCGGAATCGAACGCCGCCGGACCCTGCACCGCGGAGCTGGAGGTCATGGGCCAGAGCAAGCCGGCGCTGATGGATCCGAGGCTGCAGGACGCCATCGACGCGGCGGCGGAGGTTCACGCGCCGGGCTTGTGCATCCGCATGCCGAGTGGCGCGGGCCACGACGCGCAATATCTTGCCCGGATCATGCCCGCCGCCATGCTCTTCGTCCCCTCGATCGGCGGGATCAGCCATCACTGGACGGAGAACACCGCCGACGAGGACATCATCCTCGGGGCGCAGGTCTACGCGGACGCCGTTGCCAACGCGCTGCGCAGGACCTGACGCCTTGCCGCGTTGCGCAGCGCCAGGCGTGGCGCTAGGTTGCGCGCCATGAGACGAGGCGCGCATGCAGGACGATTGATGCGCAGGGCCGCGACGGTGGCCCTGCTTTATGCGTTTGTCCTGTCGGGATTTCTTGCGGGGCTCGCGGCGCACGCCGATCATGCGCCGGAGACCGCCTCAGGCTTCGAACTCTGCCTCGCGGGTGTGGGTTTGGAGGAGCCGGGCGCGCCCGGTCCCGATGACGGCCGGCATGACGGCGCCTGCTGCCTCGCGCAATGCCGCACAGCCTGTCCGGGCGGATGTGCTTCCCTCGGGGAGGCCGCAGCATGGGACTTCTCGACCCGTTCCCATGGAAAGCGCATCGGCCTCCGGAGGCGCGCCGGAATCGTACAGGCGATGCCGAGGGCCGGAACGCTTGGCGCGCGCGGGCCGCCCCGGGCCGGATGACGGCTTGAACGGTTTCATCATCCAGCACGGAACGGACATCATGATCACACGCATCCTGTGCGGCGCGCTCGGCGCGGCCGCCATCATCGCCATCCAGTCATCCGCCGTCTCGGCGGAGACCTTCGGGAAGGGCGACATCGTCGTCGAGACCCCATGGACCCGCGCCACGCCCGGCGGAGCGAAAGTCGCGGGAGGGTACATGCGCATCACCAATAACGGGAGCGAGAGCGACCGGCTGATCGGCGGGTCGAGCGACATCGCGGAACGCTTCGAGGTCCACAGCATGGAAATGGTCGGTGGCGTTGCGCGCATGGCCCCCGTCGAAGGCGGTCTCAAAATTCCGCCCGGCGAGACCGTCGAACTCGCGCCCGGCGGCTATCACATCATGTTCATGGGGCTCGGCCGCGCGATCAAGGAAGGCGAGCGCGTCACCGGCACGCTTGTCTTCGAGCGGGCGGGGACCGTGGATGTCGTCTATCCGGTCGCCGCGATGGGAGTGCGCATGGCTCCGGGCGCTGATGGGCATGATCGCGGCCACGGCGGTCAGGATGCGCCCCGCGGCGAGACCCGCTGACGTTCAAGGCGCGCCCGGGGGAACCCGGGCGCGCCGTCGGCGCCGGGAAAAGCGCGATGCCTCGCGCGATGTTTTGCTTGCGGAACACAGCGGGAACCGTTAGGTTGTTCGTGATTTGTTTCGCAACCGGCACAGCAGGCATTCGATGCTCACGCGCAAGCAACATGAATTGCTCACCTTCATCCATGAGCGCATGCGCGAAAGCGGCGTGCCTCCCTCCTTCGACGAGATGAAGGAAGCGCTCGATCTCAAGTCGAAATCCGGCATCCACCGCCTGATCACGGCGCTGGAGGAGCGCGGCTTCATCCGGCGGCTTCCCTATCGCGCGCGCGCCCTCGAGGTCGTTCGCCTGCCCGAGAGCGTCGGTGCGCCCCCCCGGGGCCGGTTCAGCCCGAGCGTCGTCGAGGGCGGCCTGCAGACGCGCAACCGAAGCGAGGCCCCGCGCACGGCCGCGCCCGCGCCTGCGGATACGGGCGGCGATCGATCGATCGCCATTCCCGTCATGGGCCGAATCGCGGCAGGCACGCCGATCTCCGCGATCCAGACGCCGATGAACACCATCGCGATGTCCCCCGACTTCATTTCGAGCGGCGAGCATTATGCCCTCGAGGTGCGCGGCGATTCGATGATCGAGGCGGGCATCCTGGATGGCGACACCGTCGTGATTCGCAAGCAGGATCTTGCGAATACGGGGGATATCGTGGTCGCGCTGATCGATGACGAGGAGGCGACGCTCAAGCGCTTTCGCCGCCGAGGCTCCTCGATCGCGCTCGAGGCGGCGAATCCCGCCTACGAGACCCGCGTGCTCGGGCCCGATCGCGTGAAGATCCAGGGCAAGCTGATCAGCCTCATCCGGCGCTACTGATCCCGTCTTCAGGGTGGTCCTTCGTCGCCGGATTCGGGGGGATCATCCGAGCCGTCGCCATGGAGCGCGTTGCGCCGCTCCGCCGCGTGCAGCGCCGCGTTTCGCGCCAGCCAGGGACGCGTCTCCTCCGGACGGCGCACGCTCTCGATCCGCGCACCGTCCTCTCCGAAATGGATCGCGACCGCCCCTTCGCGGTGCAGCCGCGCGCGGTCGATCAGGATTTCCGGAGCACAGAAGGCGGGTGCGGCGATCGGCGTGATGACGATCGTCGCGCGGGCGCAATCCTCCGCAAAGGCGCGCCGCTCGCGCACGAGGGAAACGAAGCGTTCCGGCCCCAAGCCGTCGCTCCCGAGGACGGCGACGCATCCGAGGGCATCGCAGGACACGCCATCGGAGAGGGAAGGGTCGTCGGCGGCGCGCGCGTCGCCATCCGCCTTGAGCCATTGCTCGATGACGAAGGCGCCGGGATTTCCGAGAATGACCAGCCTTCCATCCTGCCCGCGTATGGCCGCTCCCGCGCCTTCTCGGTCGACGAGGATATCCGGCCTGTCGGGGTTCGCTGCCGCGAGAAAGCCGAGAGCCGCCGGTATGATCGCGAAGCGGCGCAGCCTGGAGACGAACAGCGTTCCGGCGAGGAGGGCGATCACCATCAGGCCGAGGGCCCCCGTGCTGAACGCCGCCACCGGAACGTTGGAGCCGGCGAAACCCTCGACCCAGGCGGCAGCGGCGAGAACCTGCGCGACGGCATGCCCCATGAGGCTCCATGCCGCTGCGTCGAGGCCGAACGGATAGGTGAGCATCCCGATAACGGCGGCAGGCATCACGATCATCGAGACAATCGGCAGGGCAAGTCCGTTCCCGACGAGGCCATATGGGTTGGCGATCTGGAAATGATAGGCGGCGAAGGGTCCGGTCGCGATGGTGGCAATGATGGTCGTCGTGGCGATTCCGGCCATTCCCGCCGCCATCCAGCGCAGGCCGCGCCCGATCATGTCCGCCGGCGGGCGGGGCGCGCCTCCGCGCATGCGCATCCATTCCGCCCCCGCGATCAGGCCGACGACCGCCGAGAAGGACATCTGGAAGGAGGGGCCGAGGATCGTCTCCGGCTCGAGCGTCATTACGATCAGCGCCGCGATCGCGAGATTGCGCATGCTGAGGGCCGGGCGATCGAACAGGACCGCGCCGAGCATCACCCCCGTCATGATCACGGCGCGAACGGTCGCCACCTGCGCTCCCGAGAAGATGCAATAGGCGAGCGCGCCCATGATCGCGGCGATGGCGGCGATCTTCTTCAGCGGCCACCCGAGGGCGAGGGGCGGGGCGAGGGCGAGAAAGGCGCGCGTGAGCCAGAAGATCGTCCCGGCAGCGAGCACCATGTGCAGGCCCGAGATCGACACGATGTGATAGATGCCGGCCGCTCGCAGGGCCTCGTTGGTCTCCTCGCTGATCAGGCCGCGCTTGCCGGTGACGAGGGCGGCGGCGACCGCGCCCGGCTGGCCCCCGATCACGGATGCGATCCGCCGCGTCGCCTCGACGCGCGCGGCGTCGATTTTCGCCCGCAGGCGGTCGCCGAGGCCCGGCGCGGCGGGCGGCTCGACGGTCCGGATCGGTCCGAGGATCGAGCCGACTCCGCCGATCCCCTGGAAATACGCGGAGCGCGCGAAATCGTATCCGCCCGGCCAGGCGGCCTCGGGCGGCGGCATGAGCCGCGCTCGCGCCCGGATATGGTCGCCGGGGGCGAGGTGCTCCCCCTCACGCAGGGTGAGGCGCACCCGGCCCGGGGTCCATTCCGGCGCGAGGCCCTCGATCGCGGTGACGCGGATGACGGCCCGCATTCCCCGCTCGCGCTCCTCAAGGTTTTCGATCGACCCCTCGACCTGCCCGATGATGACGCGCTCGACGATCGGGGCGTCCACGGCGTGATGGCGGGCCGCCGCCGCCGCGAATCCGGCAAAGACCATGGCGAGGCCGATGAAGACGTTGACGATCCGGTGGTCCCGCCGCCAGGCGATTGCGCATGCGGCGCAGAGGAGGAGGGCCGCGATCGCCGGCCAGAGAGAGGGCATTCCCCCCGCATGAAAGCAGAGCAGGATGCCGACCCCGAAGGCGACCGCGCTCCAGGGAAACAGTCGCCGATGGGCGGCCTCCTCGTCGATGCAGGAGCGCAGCCAGGGGCCAGGAGCGGGCATGATGGCGCGCAAGCGCACGCGTCGCCGGAGAACTGCCGCGGTTGCGACAAGGACCGGCGGCGCACGACGCCCGCCCGCGAGATCCCGACCGGTCACCGCGCTTCCCGAAATTGTTTGCCCTGAATTGTATTACGCGATCAAGAGCAACCTGATCAACCGCGCTGGGCGTCTTGCGCGTCCTCGCCCGTTTCTCTACCGATGGACCGGTTTTCCCGCGCGGCTCCCGCATGATCAGGCCAGCGATTTCCGGTTTCCGGAAAAATGGTCTAAATCGTCACCGCGCCCGTTTCACGCGCAACCGATCGAAAGAAAAGGCCCCGATGTCCGCCCAGGTCGTGACCCGCTTTGCTCCGTCTCCAACCGGCTTCCTGCATATCGGCGGAGGCCGCACCGCCTTGTTCAACTGGCTCTTCGCACGGCGTCACGGCGGCAAGATGCTGTTGCGCATCGAGGATACCGATCGCGAGCGCTCGACCGATACGGCGATAGCGGCGATCCTCGACGGGCTCGCCTGGCTCGGCCTCGATTGGGACGGCGAGACGGTCTACCAGTTCTCGCGCGTCGCGCGCCATCGCGAGGTCGCGGAGGAACTGCTGGCGTCCGGGCGCGCCTATCGCTGCTATGCCAGCCAGGAGGAATTGCAGGAGATGCGCGAGCGCGCCCGCGCCGAGGGGCGTCCCATGCGCTATGACGGGCGCTGGCGCGATCGCGACCCCTCGGAGGCCCCTGCGGGCGTCAACCCCGTGATTCGCCTCAAGGCGCCGCTGGAGGGCGAGACCGTCGTCGACGACCAGGTCCAGGGTCGGGTCGTCTGGCAGAACAAGGATCTCGACGATCTCGTCCTCATGCGCTCCGACGGGACGCCGACCTACATGCTCGCCGTCGTCGTCGACGATCATGACATGGGGGTCACGCATGTCATTCGCGGCGACGACCACTTCACCAACGCGGCCCGCCAGACGCAGATCTACCAGGCGCTGGGCTGGGACGTGCCCGTCATGGCGCATATCCCGCTCATCCACGGCGCCGACGGCGCCAAGCTCTCGAAGCGCCACGGGGCGCTCGGCGTGGACAGCTATCGCGCCATGGGCTACCTGCCAGAGGCGCTGCGCAACTATCTCGTGCGGCTCGGCTGGAGCCATGGTGACCAGGAGATCTTCTCCGCCGAGGAGATGGTTGCGCTCTTCGACCTGGAGCATATCGGGCGTTCGCCCGCCCGGTTCGACTTCGCGAAGCTCGAAAACCTCAACGGCCACTACATGCGCCATGCCGATGACGAGCGGCTCGTCGAGGCGCTCGAGGTCATCCTTCCGGAAATCGGCCCGGAGCGGGGCCTCGAGGCGGCGCTGTCGTCGGAACTGCGGACGAAGCTGCTCGCGGCCATGCCGGGGCTGAAGGAGCGGGCCAAGACCTTGGTCGAACTTCTCGACAGCGCCTCGTTCCTCTATGAGAAACGACCGCTCCGTCTTGACGAGAAGGCGGGCCGGATCCTCGATGCGGACGCAAGAAGCCGTCTGGCGGGCGTCCTTCCGCGCCTCGAAGCGCTGGCGCAGTGGAATGCGGCCGCGACCGAGGAGGCGACGCGGAATTATGCGGAGGAGGCCGGGGTCAAGCTCGGGCAGGTCGCCCAGCCGCTGCGCGCGGCGCTGACCGGAAAGGCGACCTCTCCCGGTCTCTTCGACGTGATGGAGGTGCTCGGGCGCGACGAATCACTGGCCCGGCTGCGCGATCAGATCGCATCCGCATGATCGCGGCGGCCGCTTCGGCAACGGTGAATATCTGCGCTATGGCAGGTTTGGCCATGCGCTTGAATACAGTGGGGGGATCGGTTACCCAGACCGCACCTCGTAACGATCGCGGGGCCGAAGAGGTCGAGGGTCGAGGCCATCGCGCCGGGCCACGGACTCCGGTTCTGCCCGGTTCATAACGAAAGGGCCATGTCATGGACGGCAAAGAGAGCATACTTCATCTCGACGGCAAGGAAGTAAGCCTTCCGATCAAGGAAGGGACGATTGGCCCGAAAGTCGTCGATATCTCGAAGTTCTACGGGCAGACCGGCGCCTTCACGTATGATCCCGGCTTCACCTCGACGGCGAGCTGCGAATCCTCGATCACCTATATCGACGGCGACGAGGGCGTCCTGCTCTATCGCGGTTATCCCATCGAGCAGCTTGCCGAGCACGGCGACTTCCTCGAGACCTGCTATCTCCTGCTCTACGGCGAGTTGCCGACCCCGGCGCAGAAGGCGGATTTCGACTACCGCGTCACGCGCCACACCATGGTTCACGACCAGATGAACCGCTTCTTCCTGGGCTTCCGCCGCGACGCGCATCCCATGGCGATCATGGTCGCGGTGACCGGCGCGCTCTCGGCCTTCTACCACGACTCGACGGACATCTCGGACCCGCAGCAGCGCATGATCGCCTCGATGCGGATGATCGCGAAGATGCCGACGCTCGCGGCGATGGCCTACAAGTATTCGATCGGCCAGCCCTTCGTCTATCCGAAGAACGACCTCGACTATGCGGCGAACTTCCTGCGCATGTGCTTCGCGGTGCCCTGCGAGGAATACCAGGTCAATCCGATCCTGGCCCGCGCCCTCGAGCGCATCTTCATCCTGCATGCCGACCACGAGCAGAACGCGTCGACCTCGACGGTGCGGCTTGCCGGCTCCTCGGGCGCGAATCCCTTCGCCTGCATCGCCGCCGGCATCGCCTGCCTCTGGGGGCCCGCCCATGGCGGAGCGAACGAGGCCGCGCTCAAGATGCTCGAGGAGATCGGCACGCCCGACCGCGTGGCGGAGTATGTCGCCAGGGCGAAGGACAAGAACGATCCTTTCCGCCTCATGGGCTTCGGGCACCGCGTCTACAAGAACTACGATCCGCGCGCCCGGATCATGCAGAAGACCACGCATGAAGTGCTGAACGAGCTCGGGATCAAGGACGATCCGCTTCTCGACATCGCCATGGAGCTCGAGCAGATCGCGCTGCGCGACGAGTATTTCATCGAGAAGAAGCTCTATCCGAACATCGACTTCTACTCGGGCATCACGCTCAAGGCGATGGGCTTCCCGACGACCATGTTCACGGTGCTCTTCGCGCTTGCCCGCACCGTCGGCTGGATCGCCCAGTGGAAGGAGATGGTCGAGGATCCGTCCCAGCGCATCGGCCGCCCGCGCCAGCTCTATATCGGCGCGCCGGAGCGCGACTACGTGCCGATCGCCCAGCGCGGCTGACACGCACCCGCGAATCCTCCCTCCCCCGGCGGGGAGGGAGGGACCGCATGACCGGCTTGATCGATATGGCTATTCCGCCGCTTGCTGCGGGCGGTAGCCGAGGCGCTCGTTGAGCTCCGCGATCAGCTTTTCCGCCGCTTCCGCGATCACCGTCCCGGGGGGGAAGATGGCGGAGGCCCCGGCGCGGCGCAGGGCCTCGAAATCGCCCGGGGGGATCACGCCGCCGACGACGATCATGATGTCGTCGCGATCATATTTCGCCAGCTCCTTCTTCAGTTCCGGAACCAGCGTCAGGTGTCCCGCCGCGAGCGAGGAGACGCCGATGATGTGCACGTCGTTCTCGATCGCCTGGCGCGCCGCCTCGTCCGGCGTGGCGAAGAGCGGCCCGATATCGACGTCGAAGCCGAGATCGGCGAAGGCCGAGGCGATCACCTTCTGGCCGCGGTCATGCCCGTCCTGGCCCATCTTGGCCACGAGGATGCGGGGCCTGCGCCCGTCATTCTCCTCGAACTGCTCGACGAGCCCGCGCACGCGTTCGACGACCGGGGACATGGCTCCCACCTCCCGCTTGTAGACTCCCGAAATCGTCTTGATCTCGGCGCGATGGCGGCCCCAGACATTCTCGAGGGCCTGCGAGATCTCGCCGACGGTCGCCTTGACCCGACCCGCCTGCACCGCGAGGTCGAGAAGATTTCCCTCGCCGCTCGCCGCCGATCGCGACAAAGCCTCGAGCGCCGCATCGACGGCCGGCTGGTCGCGCTCGCCCCGCAGCCGCGCCAGCTTGGCGAGCTGGAGGCTGCGGACATTGGCGTTGTCGACCTTGAGCACCTCGATCGGGCGATCCTCGCCCGGCTTGAAGGCGTTCACGCCGACGACGATCTGCGCGCCGGAATCGATGCGCGCCTGCGTCTTGGCGGCGGCCTCCTCGATCCGGAGCTTGGGAAGCCCCTTTTCGATGGCCTTCGCCATCCCGCCCAGCGCCTCGACCTCGCGGATGTGCTCGTAGGCCCGCGCGGCGAGGTCGGCGGTCAGGCGCTCGACATAGTACGAGCCGCCCCAGGGATCGATGATGCGCGTCGTGCCGCTTTCCTGCTGCAGGAAGAGCTGCGTGTTGCGCGCGATCCGGGCCGAGAAGTCGGAGGGCAAGGCCAGCGCCTCGTCGAGGGCGTTGGTGTGGAGCGACTGGGTATGCCCCTGGGTCGCCGCCATCGCCTCGATGCAGGTGCGGGTGACGTTGTTGAACACGTCCTGCGCGGTCAGCGACCAGCCGGAGGTCTGCGAATGGGTGCGCAAGGCCAGCGATTTCGGGCTCTGCGGCTCGAATTCCCGGACGAGCTTGGCCCAGAGGAGCCGCGCCGCGCGAAGCTTGGCGACTTCCATGAAGAAATTCATCCCGATCGCCCAGAAAAACGACAGGCGCGGGGCGAACTGGTCGATCGTCAGCCCCGCGGCGAGGCCGGCGCGGATATATTCCACGCCGTCGGCCAGCGTATAGGCGAGTTCGAGGTCCTGCGTCGCCCCGGCTTCCTGCATGTGATAGCCGGAGATCGAGATCGAATTGAACTTCGGCATGCGCTGCGAGGTGTAGCCGAATATGTCCGAGATGATGCGCATCGACGCCGCGGGCGGGTAGATGTAGGTGTTGCGCACCATGAATTCCTTGAGGATGTCGTTCTGGATCGTGCCCGCGAGCTTCTCGGGCGGGACGCCCTGCTCTTCGGCGGCCACGATGTAGAGCGCCATCACCGGAAGCACGGCGCCGTTCATGGTCATCGACACGCTCATGCGGTCGAGGGGGATGCCGGAGAACAGCGTGCGCATGTCGTAGATGGAATCGATCGCCACGCCCGCCATGCCGACATCGCCCGAAACGCGGGGATGGTCGCTGTCATAGCCGCGATGGGTGGCGAGGTCGAAGGCGACGGAAAGTCCCTTCTGCCCGGCTGCGAGATTGCGGCGGTAGAAGGCGTTGGAATCCTCCGCCGTGGAGAAGCCGGCATATTGCCTGATCGTCCAGGGCTGGTTCACGTACATGGTCGGATAGGGGCCGCGCAAATAGGGGGCGATGCCTGGCCAGGTGTCGAGGAAGTCGATCCCCTCACGGTCATTCGCATCGTAACGCTGCCGGACCGGAATGCCCTCGGGCGTTGTCCATGCCTCTCCCGCCCCGGTGGGCGCTCCGGCGGGCGCCGCCACCGGCTGGAAGGGGACCGTCGTGAAATCCGGAATCCGGCTCATGGCTTTTCTCCGCGCGGGCATTCTACGCGATCTGCATAGCCTCGCGAAGGCCTTCCCGCCATTGGTCAATCTGCGAACGCATCTGCGCCCCGTCAAGGGCAGGGCTTCGGCAGGCTCCGGCAAGACCCCGGCAAGACCCCGGCAAGTCTCCGGCATATCTCCGGCATGGCTCCTGCTCAGAGCCGTTCCCAGGCATCCTCGAGCATGGCGAGGAGGTCCATTCCCGCATGGATGAAGGCATCCACCCCGGCCTCGCGAAGATCCGCCTCGTCCGGCCCCGGCCGCCCCGCCAGATAGAGCATCCGGCACCCGGCCTGCTTGAGCGCGCGCGCGGCGGAGCCCGCCTCCTCGGCGTAGATCGCGTCCGACGAACACAGGCAGGCGAGGCTCGCCCCGGATTGGCGGAAGGCTTCCGCCATCGCCGCGTGATCCGGAAAGCCGTCATTCCCCGGCGCCTCGATTCCGCCCGCCTCGAAGGCGTTGCGGGCGAAGGAGGCGCGGGCGTTGAACTCGGCGATGGGCCCGAGATTGGCGAGGAAGACGAGCGGGCGCGCGCCCGCCTCCGCGAGCATCGCGTCTGATCGCTTGCGCAGGCGCTCGAAGGGCTCGGCGCTGCGTTGCGAGGGAAGCGGTTCACAGGTCGTGACGGCCACCGATGCGGGGCGCGCCGACAGGGCTTCCATCGTGCCGCCGCCGCTGGCGGAGGCGATCATGTCCGCGAAGGCGGCGATCGGCTTCGACCGGGGCGTCGCGGGGCTCGCCCGCCTCGCCTCCGGAGCGTGATCCATCAGGACGGCGACCGCCGTCTCGCGCAGATCGGGGAACTCGCTCGTCCCGGTGATCGGGTCGCGGCGGCTCGCGATCGCCTTCATCCGGGCGGCGCGCACCGCGCCGATCCGCTCCTGGAGCCGGCCTTCGCTCAGCGACGCCACGATCCCGCCTTCGCTCTCGATCGCCTGGAACGCTTCCCAGGCCTTCATGCAGAGGGCGTCGGTCAAGGCCTCGAACCCGCCCGCGCCCGCGGCGGGATCGGCGACGCGCCAGAGGTTGCTCTCCTGCAGCAGGATGTGCTGTGTGTTGCGGGCGACGCGGCGGGCGAAGGCGTCGGGGAGGCCGAGCGCCGCCGTGAAGGGGGTGACGTGAATGCTGTCCGCCCCGCCGAGCCCTGCGGAGAAGGTCGCCATCGTGGCGCGCAGCATGTTGACCCAAGGGTCGCGCTTCGTCGTCATGCGCCAAGCCGTCTCGGCATGGAGGCGGATCGGCCTGGGGTCGAGTCCGATCGCCGCCTCGACCCGCGCCCAGAGACGCCGCAGGGCGCGGAACCGCGCGATCGTCAGGAATTCATCCGCATCCGCCGCGAGCATGAAGGAAAGCGACGCGCGCGCCGCCTCCAGCGGGACGCCCCCGGCCTCAAGGGCGCGCAGATAGGCGAGGCCGGACGCCATGACGGCGGCGAGTTCCTGCGCCTCGCTCGCCCCCGCCTCGTGGAACGGACGTCCGTCGGCGAGAAAGACCGTGCCGCCGAAGCCTCTCTCGGCCAGCGAACCGGCTGTCTCGGCGCATCGGCCCGCGACGATTTCCCACGGAGCCGAGAGTTCGCCCCACCGCGCCATCGCGCCGATCGGATCGAGGCCGAGATCGGCCTGGATCGCCGAAAGCGCGTGGCCGCGCCGCTCCGCAAGCGCGATGAAGAAGGCGGCGGCCTGCCGGCCGGCCGCGCCCGCGTCGAGACGGACATGGATCAGGTCGAGAAGGACGTCGCCCAGGGCTCGGTCGAGGTCGTCGAGCGTCTCGAGCCGAAGGCCGAAGCCGCGCGCGGAGGGAGCCGTAGGAAGGACGATGGCGAGCGAGTCGGCCCCTCCCTGGAGATCCTCGAGGACGAGAGCGTTCGCCTGCGCCGGATCGGGGTGGTCGAGGCGCTGGGTTATGCGCCAGGGCGAGACGTCCGCGCGCGCAGGCTGTTGCGGCGCGTCGGCCTTCCCGTAGATCGGCGCGATCGCGATGCCGTCATGGGTGCGGGAGACGAGCTTCTTTTCGAAATCGCCGCCCTTGAGGACGCCCTCGACGAGCTTCATCCAAGCGTCGCGGGTGGCTGCGGGGAATTCGGATGCGAGCGGCAGGTCTGTCATGGTCATCATCGGGCGATCGGTTGGTCCTGAAGGCCCTTTGTGCCTCTTTTGCGCCCGCGAGGCTACACGTCCTTCGCCCTAGACCGATGTGCGGACCTGTCCCGGCGACGCTGCCGCCGGGACATGGTTTCGCAGTAGCGTGAGGCCGCGCCGTCAGGCGCTCTGCTTCACCGCGATGCCCTTGTCGGTGAAGAACTGCTGCAATTCGCCCGCCTGGAACATCTCGCGGGTGATGTCGCAGCCGCCGACGAACTCGCCCTTGACGTAGAGCTGCGGAATCGTCGGCCAGTTGGAATATTCCTTGATGCCGTTGCGGATGCCCTCGTCCTCGAGGACGTTGACGCCCTTGTAGTCGACGCCCAGGTAATTCAGGATCTGGACGACCTGGCCCGAGAAGCCGCACATGGGGAATTGCGGCGTGCCCTTCATGAACAGGACGACGTCGTTGGACTTCACTTCGTTGTCGATGGTGTCGTGCGCGTTGGACATGGTTTGCTCCTCTGCTCCGGCGGTCAAGGCGCCGGGCCGATCGTTGCAGTGTTTCAGTCGGCGGCGATCGTCGTCAAGGCCAGCGCGTGCAGCACGCCCCCCATCCGGCCCTGAAGCGCCTGGTAGACCATCTGGTGCTGCTGCACCCGGCTCTTGCCCTTGAAGGCGCCCGAGGTGACCGTCGCGGCGTAGTGGTCGCCGTCTCCGGCGAGATCGCGGATCTCGACCACGGCGTCCGGGATCGATTCCTTGATCATGCGTTCGATGTCGCGGGCATCCATCGGCATTGTCGGTCACTCTCCTCAGGCGGGTTCGGCCGTCATGTAGTCCGGCAGCCAGTTCTCGTGCGCACTGCGCAGCGCGGTTAAAGATATGGCCTGCTCGCCGGGCAGAATCAACGCATCCGATCCTGCCGTCCCGAGTTTCAGGGCGGGAACGCCCGCCGCCGCCGCGCGGGCGAGGATGTCGTCGGCCTTCTCCGCCGGGACGGAGATGACGTAGCGGCCCTGATCCTCGCCGAACAGCGCCGCGTGGGACGGGCCGGAGGGCAGCGCCTCGATGCTCGCCCCGCGCCCGCCCGCGAGCGCCATTTCAGCAAGCGCCACCGCGAGGCCGCCATCGGAGCAATCATGCGCCGTGTCGAGCTCGCCCCCGGCGATCAGCCCGCGCACGAACTCGCCGTTGCGGCGCTCCGCCGCGAGATCCACAGGCGGCGGAGCGCCTTCCTCGCGTCCGCAGACCTGTGCGAGCCAGGCGGAAGCGCCGAGCCAGCCATGCGTCTCGCCGAGAAGGATGAGGACGTCGCCGTCGCGCTTGAGTGCCACGCTTGCGTGAACCGTGCAATCATCGAGCAGCCCGACGCCGCCGATCGTGGGGGTGGGCAGGATGCCGACGCCGTTGGTCTCGTTGTAGAGCGAGACGTTGCCCGAGACGACGGGGAAGTCGAGCGCCCGGCAGGCCTCGCCGATTCCCTTGATGCAGCCGACGAGCTGGCCCATGAATTCCGGGCGTTCGGGATTGCCGAAATTCAGGTTGTCGGTGACGGCGAGCGGGCGGCCGCCGACAGCGCAGATGTTGCGCCAGGTTTCCGCCACGGCCTGCTTCCCCCCCTCGACCGGATCCGCCTCGCAATAGCGCGGCGTCACGTCCGTCGTCAGGGCGAGACCCTTGGGTCCGTCGAGGACGCGCACGATCGCCGCGTCGCCGCCGGGCGTCTGGACGGTGTTGCCGAGGATGAGGTGGTCGTATTGTTCCCAGACCCAGCGCTTCGAGCACAGGTCGGGAGAGCCGACGAGCTTGACGAGCGCTTCGGCGTTCGACATCGGCGGCGTCACGCTCGCGGCGTCAATCACCGGGCGCGCCGGGGAGGGGACATGCGGGCGGTCATAGACCGGAGCCTCGTCGCCCAGCTCCTTGATGGGAAGATCCGCCTTGATCTCTCCCTGATGCTTGATGACGAAGCGCAGCGTATCGGTAGTCTTGCCGATGATCGCGAAATCGAGGCCCCATTTGCGGAAGATAGCCTCGGCTTCCTCCTCCATGCCCGGCTTGAGCACCATGAGCATGCGCTCCTGGCTTTCCGAGAGCATCATCTCGTAGGCCGTCATGCCCTCCTCGCGGCAGGGCACGGCGTCGAGATCGAGCTCGATCCCGAGATTGCCCTTCGCCCCCATCTCCACGGAGGAGGAGGTGAGGCCGGCGGCGCCCATGTCCTGGATAGCAATGACCGCGCCGGACGCCATCAGTTCGAGGCAGGCCTCGAGCAGGAGCTTCTCCGCGAAGGGATCGCCGACCTGCACGGTCGGGCGCTTCTCCTCCGCCGATTCGTCGAAGCTCGCCGAGGCCATGGTCGCGCCGTGAATGCCGTCCCGGCCCGTCTTGGAGCCGAGATAGACGATCGGGTTCCCGACGCCGGTCGCCTTGGCGTAGAAGATCTCGTCCGTCTTCACGAGGCCGACGGCCATGGCGTTGACGAGGATGTTGCCGTCATAGCGCGGATGGAATCCGACGGAGCCGGCGACGGTGGGGACGCCGAACGAGTTTCCGTAGCCGCCGATCCCGTGCACCACGCCCGCGACGAGGTGGCGGGTCCTGGGGTGATCCGGCGAGCCGAAGCGAAGGGCGTTGAGCGCGGCGATCGGGCGCGCGCCCATGGTGAAGACGTCGCGCAGAATGCCGCCGACCCCGGTCGCCGCGCCCTGGTACGGCTCGATGAAGCTCGGATGGTTGTGGCTCTCCATCTTGAAGGCCACGGCGAGCCCTTCGCCGATATCGATCACGCCTGCATTCTCGCCCGGCCCCTGGATCACCCAGGGCGCCTTGGTGGGCAGGGTGCGCAGATGCATGCGCGACGACTTGTAGGAGCAATGCTCGTTCCACATGGCCGAGACGATGCCCAGTTCCGTGATCGTCGGCTCGCGCCCGATCAGCGCGACGAAACGCTCGTATTCCTCGGGCTTCAGCCCGTGTTCCTTGACGAGTTCCGGGGTGATCTGGACGTCGTTGCGGATCATGTCGCTCTCGCCTGCTTCGATGCTGAGGGCCATAAACCCTCCCGGCCCGCCTTGCAACGGCGCATCGCGATTCTTGCCCGCGCCGATCCGGGACGGTCGCGGGTGACGAAACGGAGCAGTCGCAAAAATGAACAGCTTCTGAACATCTAACGCGTCGTTAACCATTGATTGTGTAGCAGGGTGGGACAAAACCTAATGGCACGTTAATCGCTACAATTCTCCGCAAATTGAAATTCAGGCGCGGAGAGTGTGATGCAACTCCTTAGTCGATTCGCCCGGGACGTGCGTGGCGCGACGGTGATGATCTTCGGTCTCTCCCTCGTGCCCGTTATGGGATTTGCCGGAGTCGCCGTCGATTACAGCCGCGCCACCAATACCCGGGCGGCCATGCAGAAGGCGGCGGACGCCGCCGCGCTGAAGATGCTGATCGCGGATTACCAGGGCCACGCGATCGATCTCCGCGCGACCTTCCTCGCCAATCTCGCGACGAGCGTGCCGGTCGAGGATCTCGAGGTTTCAGGGCAGTGGATCGGGCCGGGCCGCTACCGCGTCGCCTCCGGTGGCCTGGTACGCGCCACGGTAGGGGCAGTCTTGTTCCCCAGCATGGATGTCGGCGTCGTCGCCGTTGCGGAAGGCAAGCGCGCCGCCAACCGAACGAAAATCGAGCGCACCAATCTCAGCCCCGAAGCGGCGGACTACAACGAAATCTCCGTCTATTGCTATGACGCCGTCCGCAACGCCCGCCTCGGCCCGCTCGAGAGCGAGTTCTCGGACAAGCGCCTGCCCTTCGTGAAGATCGCCGACAATTCGCCCGAGGGCGTGCGCGCTCCGAAACAGGAATTCGATATCATCTGCGGCAGCGGCGAGCAGATGAGCTTCTATTTCAAGAACGTGCGCCTCGCGCGCACCAATCCGGAACTCCGGCGGACGGGCGAGACATGGCACCATTACAGCGACACGACGCTCGCCGCGAACGGCGCCCTTCAGTACAATTTCCAGTACCGTGACATGCTGGAGACCGTCCTCTGCAACACCCGCGAGGAATGCGTTCCGAAGAGCGAGGGCGGCATTCTTCCGGATGGCCAGCAGCGCAACCGCCTTCCCGCGGTCAACCGCGACCGCTGCGAGCCGGGCAAGTTCATCGCCTTCGGGATGGAGGATCGCCCGCCCTATATCGGCTGGAGCGACCAGGACTACGACGACATCCGCATGGTCATCAACTGCCCGACCGAAAGCGAGATGCCCTTCAGCGTGCGCCTCTACAGCTGACGAAAAAGGCCGGGTTCGCGCCCGGCCTTCCCGCGCCTTGCGCTGATCGTCAAGCCGCGCGGGCGACGCTTCCGACGAGGCTCTCGAACAGGCCGCGCCCGTCCGTTCCGCCGACGAGCGCCTCGACGAGGTTCTCCGGGTGCGGCATCATGCCCAGCACGTTAAGCTTCTCGGAATAGATGCCGGCGATGGCGTTGATCGAGCCGTTGCAATTGGCCTGTTCCGTGACCTCGCCCCGCGCGTCGCAATAGCGGAAGGCCACCTGGCCTTCGCCTTGGAGCCGCGCGAGCGTCTCGGGATCGGCGAAGTAGTTGCCCTCGCCATGCGCGACGCAGACATCGATCGCCTGTCCCTCGCGATAGGCGCGGGTGAAGGCGGTGTCCGCCCGCTCGACGCGCAGATGCTGGCGCCGGCAGATGAAATTGAGCCCCGCATTGCGCATCAGGACGCCAGGAAGCAGCCCCGATTCGCAGAGAATCTGGAAGCCGTTGCAGATGCCGAGGACGAGCCCGCCCCGCGCCGCATGCGCCCGCACCGCGTCCATGGCGGGCGCGCGCCCCGCGATCGCGCCGCAGCGCAGGTAGTCGCCGTAGGAGAACCCGCCGGGGAGGACGGCGAGATCCGTTCCTTCGGGGAGCGCGTGGTCGGCGTGCCAGACGGGAATGACCTCCGCCCCCGCCATGCGCAGGGCGCGCGCGACATCGCCGTCGCGGTTCGATCCGGGAAAGGTGATGACGGCGGCGCGCATGACGAACCCTCTCTCGACTGCCTCAGACCAGCTCGACGCGGTAATTCTCGATCACCGTATTGGCGAGGAGCCGCTCGCAGGCCTGCTTGAGCGCGGCCTCGGCCGCCGCGCCGTCCGCCGTCTCGAGCTCGATGTCGAAGACCTTGCCCTGGCGGACGCTGCCGATCCCCTCGACGCCCAGCGATCTGAGCGCGCCCTCGATCGCCTTGCCCTGCGGATCGAGCACGCCGTTCTTGAGGGTGACGGTGACACGGGCCTTCATCATGGCGATCCTTCGCTGGAGGGGCGCTGCGGCGCGAACAATTCGCACAACGCCATAACGGCAGGCGGCGCGCGATACAACACTCTTGATTCGAGGCGCGCCCTAGAACGCTTCGGCGACGAGTTGCGCGACGGCGGCGCGAACGACCGTCTCGTCGTCTCCCACGGCCAGCACGACCCGAAGGTCGCTCCCCTCGCGCCGGCCGACGGCCGCGCCGTGCACGCGGGCCGCAACCTCGCCTTCATCCGGAGTCTCGGCGGTGATGGAGAGGGCAAAGCCTTGCAGGCCGCCGGTCGAGAAGGGCTCGGTGACGACGTCGATCTTCTTGCGCACGTTGCCCTCGGCGCCCGCGCGGCGGTCGCGCTCGCGCAGGGAGCGCACAAGCGCCTGCGGATCGCGCAGCTCCGCCTCGGTCCGCGCCGCCTTCTCGCCCTTCAAACGGAAGATGCCGACCGCGATGCGGTTTTCGCAGGTATCGGTCAGGCAGGCCGCAAGCCCCTCCGGCTCGCCCATGTCCTTCGTCCCGAGCCAGCTTCCCATAGGGAGGGCAAGCCAGACGCCGTCATCGGGCAGGCTGGCGAACCGGCGCTGCTGATCATAGACGCAGGCCGACAGCGAGAGCGTGAGAAACAGCCCGAGAAACAGGGCGAGACGCCGCCCGAGCGCCGTTCTTCCTCGCCGCTTCGGCCTTGCGCCCTTCAGAAGGGGGGTGGCGAATCGCATGTCCCGGAACTCATCCCTCACGCGTGATTATGCGGCAATGCGCGCGGCGCGCCAGCGCTTTCAACGGTCAAGCGCATCGTCCGGATCCCCGTCGATGACGCGCCTCGCGAGGTCGAAGGCGAAGCCGGCGCGCATCATCGCGGCGATATCGCGGTCGCGGCGTTCGTCGCGGCCCGTGGCGCGAAACGGGCCGAGGCGACGGCGGCGGGCATAGGCGCGGGCCGCGCCGGCTTCGGCATCCTCGGCCGCATCGTCGCGCGCCTCCTCCCGCTCCTCGGCGGCGAGGACGCGGCTGACGAGTTCCCGGTCGATTCCCCCGGCGGAGAGCTTCGCCGCGATGGCCCGGCGGGAGCCGCCCTTGCGGCGCAGGGAGGCGATCTTCGCTTCAGCGTAGCGCGCGTCGTCGACATAGCCTCCGGAAACCGCCTGCGCGACAACCTGGTCGACGAGGGTGAGAAAGGCCGCCGGGTCTTCCTCCCGCTGCCGGCAGCGGCGGTCGAGCTTGCGACGCAGGACGCGGCGAAGGTTCTCCGAGGAGGAGGAATAGCTCTCGAGATAATGCAGCGCCGACCGCTGAAGCCATGCCACGGTGACGGGTCCGGGAGGCTTGCGCTGCGGGCGTTCGCTGGACGTGTCGTGGCTCATTGCACCCCGCATAGCCGTGCGCGGCCTTCCGGACAAGCCCCGGCAGGGAGGCCGCGCGCGGGATTCGCTTGATCTTTCTGCGCGCCTCAGCCGTATAGTCTCGCCGGAAGGCGGTTGCGGAGCGTTCGTGATGGCGAGGGAGCCGGGTCAGGAGAGCGGCGGCGAGGATGGCCTTGATCGGGTCGACCCGGTCGCTGCGCGCGTGGAAGCCGCTGCGCGCGAGATTGAACTGAAGCTCGAACTCGACAGCAAGGACCTGCCCGCGCTCAGGGAGCATCCGCTGCTGCGGGCGGTCCGGTCCGCGCGACGCAAGCCGAAAGAGCTTCTCTCGACCTATTTCGATACGCCCGACCAGCGGCTGCGCAAGTCCGGCATGACGCTTCGGCTGCGGCGCGCGGGGACGACCACGCTCCAGACCGTCAAGAGCGCGAACGCGACGGATGCAGGGCTCTTCAGCCGCGCGGAGTGGGAGGGCCCCGTCGCGGGAGACGCGCCGGATCTCGCCGCGGCGGCGCAGACGGCCCTGGCGCCGCTCCTCGCCGAGGCGGGGGTGCGCGAACGGCTCGGGCCCGTCTTCGCCGTTTCCTCCCGCCGCGACACGATCCCGCTCGCCGGGGAGGACTGGCGGGCGGAGCTGACGATCGACGATGGCGCGGTCGAGGGCGGCGGGCGCCGGGAAGCCATCTGCGAGGTCGAGATCGAGCTGCGGGAGGGCCGCCCGCGCGCGCTCTTCGCACTCGCGCGGGAACTGGCGGCCCATGTGCCGCTGCGGCTTGGCATCCGGACGAAGGCGGATCGCGGCTATGCGCTCCTTGCGGGAGACGGGCCAAAGCCGGTCCGGAGCGTCGATCCGGGGCTTTCCACTGCGATGAGCGCCGGCGACGCGTTCCAGGCCATCGCCCGCGCCTGCCTCAGGCAGCTGGTTGCGAACGAGGCGGTGCTGCGCCACGAGCGCGACCCGCTCGCCGTGCATCAGATGCGCGTCGCGCTGCGCCGCTTGCGCGCCGCCATTTCGGTGTTCAGGGACATTGTCCACGACAAGCGAGTCGCGGCGGTCTCCGCCGAGCTGAAATGGATGGCGAAAGCCTTGTCTGACGCGCGCGACCTCGACGTGTTCATCGACAGGGAAATCGCGCCGATCCGGGCGAAGCGGCCCCGGAGCGCAGACGCCGCGCGGCTCGAGGCGCATTTCGGCCGGGAGCGCGACGACGCCTATGATCGCGCCTTCGCCGCTCTGGCGAGCGAGCGCTACCGCCTGATGCTGATCGACGCCGTTGCATGGATCGAGGCGGGTCCATGGCTCACGAAGGGCAGGGGCGCGAAACGCAACGCGCCGGTCAGGGACGTGGCCTCGAAGACCCTGGCGAAACGCGCCAAGGCGATTCGCAAGAAGGGCCGGCTGATCTCGACCATGGATGTGGAGGAGCGGCACGAATTGCGGATCGCCGTCAAGAAGCTGCGCTACGCGGCCGAGTTCTTCGCCCCCCTCTATGCGGACGGCGCGAAGGCGCAGAAGCGCTCGGCCAAGCTGATCAAGGCTCTGGAAGCCATGCAGGAGCGCCTCGGGGAGCTCAATGATGCGGCGACCAGCGTGTCGATCACCGGGCGGCTCGACCGGAACGATCCGGGCCAGAGGCGCGCGGCCCGTCTGCTCGAGCGGGATGATGTCGGCAGGGCCGCAGCCGCCCTCGCCAGCGCGCGCGACGCCTATGCATCATTCGTCAAGGCAAAGCCCTTCTGGGAGTGAAGCCCCCGAGGGCGCGACGGATGCGGCTCATCCTTGAAGGATCAGGAGCAGCGCGAGGCCGATGCCGGAACCGAAGTCGCGGGCTGGCGCCGCCGCGCCGGAGGCCATCACGCCGATCCCTCCCAGCAGGCCGATCATCGCGAACCAGTAGCCGGTGGCGAGGGACATCGTGAGGATGCGGTGCATCGTGCGGGTGTGGCGGTAGTTCATGGTGCGTCTCTCCGTCGTGCCCGCAGAATGCATCCCCGCTCATGCACCTCCCCTGAGTCCCGCGTTCAGTGAGCGTTCAATTTCGTTAACCGCCGTTAAGCATGCCGTAACGGGAGGGACCAGAAGGGTTTCGGCGGGGCGTGAGCATGAAAAATCCGGCCGCCGAGTGTTGCACGCCACCCACAGTTAATTCCTCCCGCCTTATGTAAGGTGACATCAGCGCCGGACGGTCCGGTCGTGGCTCTTCAACAGGCGACAAGTCGGGACATGGCTCGGGACATCGCGCATCACCGCAATCCGCAAACCGATCCGGTCGCGAGCGCGACGGCTCTCCTGCGTCGTCTCGGATTCGCCACGCTGATGCTGGCGATCCCGTCGGTCGCGCTGGTTTCGCGAAGGGCGGTGGTCGTCCTTGCGCCGATCGGGATCTCGCTTCTCATCATCGCCGCGCTACTCGACGGAGAGAACCGTCCCGTGGCGCAGAGCAACAGGGCCTTTGCCGGGTCGCGCCCGGTCATCGCCGGGGTTGTCCTGCTGGTCTGGATCCCGCTCTCGCTGCTCTGGACTCCCTTCTTCGAACCGGCGGCGCATCGCGTCACCAGTATCCTCGCCACGACGGCGCTCGGGGTGGCCGGGTATTACGCGCTGCCCGACCGGATGCGCTCCGCCAATCTCTATCTCGTGGCGATCGGCGTCGCCGTCGCGGCGGTCCTTGCGGCGGCGCTCGCCCTCGCCGACACCCAGGTCATGCCGCTGCCCGCCGACCGACTCGACACGCTCGAACGCGGGCTCGTCGTGATCGTCATCGCCGTCTGGCCGGCGGTCGCGTGGCTGAGTTCGCGCAAGCGCGACGTCCAGGCGCTCCTCTTGGCGCTGGCGGCGGGCGCGGCGAGCGCGCTCGGTCCCACGTTCCTCCCCTTCGCGGCCTTCGTCGCCGGGGGAATCGTCTGCATCGTCGCCGCCTCCGCCCCGCGAATCGTCGCCCGTCTCGTGGCCTATGCCTTCGCCGGCCTGATCCTCTTCGGCCCTGTCCTCGCACTGATCGCCGCGACTTTCGAAGCGGGGCCGGTCGGCGGCCCCTTCGCCGCCTGGCGCGACATCATGTTCGCCGAGCCGTTGCGGATCGTGACCGGCTATGGGATCGAATCCGTCCTGCGCAGCCGGGCCGCAGGGCTGATCGCGACCGACGTCCCCTCGAGCATTCTCTTCGAGATCTGGTACGAACTCGGCATCGTCGGGGCCGTCGCAGGGGCGATCGCCCTCCACGGCGCTATCATGGCGGCCGCGCGCCATCATCCGCCGCTCGTTCCGGGCGCGCTTGCGGCCTTCACCTCGGGTTTCGTCCTCGCTGCCCTGGGCGTGGCCACGACGCAGATGTGGTGGTTCACGACGCTGGTCGTCGTGGTCCTGATCTTCATCGCCGTCGCCCGCGGGCAGTTTCGCACGACGCGGCCGAAGGTCCTCCTGAGGATGATCGGCGAGCGCTGAGGCGGCGGCGCGCGATCAGGCTGCGGGAGCCGTCGACCGGACGCGCTGCACCTCGGCCTCGAGGCGCCCCTCCTCCACGGCGTGGCAAAGGACGTCGCGGCCGCCGAGACGCGTCGCCTTCGGGCTTTCGATGCGGCAGCGCTCGTTGGCGAAGGGGCAGCGGGGGTGAAAATGGCAGCCGGGGGGCGGCGCGATCGGGCTCGGCACCTCGCCGCCCACGGGAATGCGCTTGCGGCCGGTCATTTCGAGATCGGGAATCGCGTCCAGCAGCATGCGCGTATAGGGATGCTGCGGGTTCCGGAAGATCTCGCGCGCCGGGCCGACCTCGACGAGGCGGCCGAGATACATCACGCCGAGATAATCCGCGATGTGATAGACCACGGCGAGATCGTGGCTGATGAAGAGATAGGACAGGCCGAGCTCGCGTTGCAGGTCCTTCATCAGGTTGAGGATCTGCGCCTGGACCGACACGTCGAGGGCCGAGGTCGGCTCGTCGCAGACGAGGAATTCCGGTTCCGAGGCGAGGGCGCGCGCGATCGAGATGCGCTGGCGCTGGCCTCCGGAGAATTCGTGCGGGAATTTCTCGCCGTCGCGCGCGGACAGCTTGACCCGCTCGAGGTTTGTCGCCACGCGCCGCGTGACGTCCCGCTCGTTCTCGGCGAGGCCGTGCGCCCTGATCGGCTCGGCGATGATGTCGTGGACGCGCCAGCGCGGATTGAGGCTCGCGAACGGGTCCTGGAAGATCATCTGGAAGCGCCGGCGCACGAGCGCCATCTCGCGGCGGCTGCGCTTGGCCGCCAGATCCTCGCCGTCGAACACGATCCGCCCGGTCGTCGGCGTGTAGAGGCCGACCACGAGGCGGGCGACCGTCGACTTCCCGCAGCCGCTCTCGCCCACGAGGGACAAAGTCTTTCCGCGCGGGATCGTGAAGTCAATATGGTCCACCGCCGTCAGGGTCGCGCGCCCCTCGCGGCGCACCACCCGCCGGAGGAACGGCGCCGAGACGTCGAAGGTCTTGGTCAGGTTCTCGACCGCGAGAATGGGAGTTTCAGCCATCGGAGCGTCCTATTCCGCCGCCTGGGCGGTCGTGTCGTGGAGCCAGCACGCGGCGCGCGTCGCGCCGGCGTCCATCAGGTCGGGGCGTTCGACGCGGCAGCGGTCGAAGGCGTGCGGGCAGCGCGGGTTGAAGGGGCAGCCGGGGGGAATTTCGGTAAGGCGGGGCATCGATCCCTCGATCTGGGCGAGACGTTCGAGATCGTGCCCGACGACGGGAATCGAGCCCATCAGGCCGCTCGTATAGGGGTGCTTCGCGTTCTTGATGACGTCGGCCACCGGGCCGATCTCGACAATGCGCCCCGCATACATCACCGCCACGCGATCGGCTGTTTCCGCAATCACGCCCATGTCGTGGGTGATCAGCATCACCGCCGCCCCGTGATCCTCGCAGAGGCGCTTGAGGAGCTTGATGATCTGGGCCTGGATCGAGACGTCGAGGGCGGTCGTCGGCTCGTCCGCGATGATCATGCGCGGATTGACGCAGAGCGCGAGGGCGATGACCACGCGCTGGCGCATTCCGCCGGAGAACTGGTGCGGATACTGGTCGATGCGCCGCTCCGGCGCGGGAATGCCGACTTCCGCGAGCAGCTTGATCGCATGTTCGCGCGCCTCCGCCTCGGTCATCTCCTGGTGGGTCAGGATCGTCTCGGTCAGCTGCTTTCCGACGGTGTAGAGCGGGTTCAGGGAGGTCAGAGGGTCCTGGAAGACCATGCCGATGCGCTTGCCGCGCACCCTGCGCATCGCCTCGGTGCTGAGGTCGTCGATCCTTTCGCCGTCGAGCAGCACTTCTCCGCCGGCGATGCGGCCGGGCGGCTCGAGCAGGCGGATGATGGCGGAGCCCGTCATCGACTTTCCGGCGCCGGACTCGCCGACGACTCCGAGAACCTCGCCTTCGTTGACCTCGAAGGAAACATCATCGACGGCGACGAGCGTGCCGCGGCGGCTCGCAAATTCCACGCGGAGGTTGCGGACCTCCAGAACAGGTTTTCTGGCGTTCACGGCTCTATCCTCACCGAAGCCTGGGGTTCAGGGCGTCGCGCAGCCAGTCGCCGAGGAGATTCACCGCGAGAACGAGAATGACGAGTACCACGCCGGGGAAGATCGACATCCACCACTCGCCGGAGAAGAGGAAGTTGTTCCCGATCCGGATCAGGGTGCCGAGGGACGGGTTCGTGGCGGGCACGCCGACGCCGAGGAAGGACAGGGTCGCCTCCGTGAGGATCGCTACCGCAAGCGACAATGTCGCGATCACGAGGACGGGGCCCGTGACGTTCGGCAGGACGTGGCGATACATGATCAGGGCGGGATGGATGCCGATCACCTTGGCGGCCTGCACGTATTCCTTGTTTTTCTCGACCAGGGTCGAGCCGCGCACGGTGCGGGCGAAGTTGACCCACAGGGAGGCGGCGATGGCGAGAATGATCACGTAGATCTTGAAATCCGCCCGCGCCTGCGTGCTCATCATTGTCGAGGCGATGCCGTCGATCATGAGGGCGATCAGGATGGCGGGGAAGGTGAGCTGCACGTCGGCGATGCGCATGATCAGCGAGTCCACCCAGCCGCCGAGATAGCCGCTGACGAGCCCGAGGATCGTGCCGATCAGGGCCGCGAGCAGGACGCCGGAGAAGCCCACGAGGAGCGAGATCCGCAATCCGAAGATCATGGCGGAAAGAACGTCGCGTCCCTGGTCGTCGGTGCCGAGCAGATAGCGCGGATCGCCGCCGTCGGTCCAGATGGGCGGCAGATAGGCGTTCATCAGGTCGAGGCTTCTCAGGTCGTAGGTGTCATAGGGGGCGACCCACGGCGCGAGGAGCGCGGCGAGGAACATCGCGAGCGTCACGAGGAAGGCGATGATCGTCGCCGGGGAACGCTTGAAGCTGTCAAAGACGTCGCCGTCGAGGAAGCGCTTGCCCCCCTCGTAGAAGCGCCGCCACATGCGCGGCGAAGAGGCCGGGACGTCCGGCGCGGTGATTTCCGGGCTGGTGCGCGTGTTCTGCATGATGCGCCACCCTCAATGCGCGCTCGTGGGCCGCTCGATCCGCAGCCGCGGATCGACGACATAGTAGAGCATGTCGACGACGAGATTGATGATGACGAAGAACAGCGCCACCAGCACGAGATAGCTGGACATGATGGGAATATCGCCGAAATTGATGGCCTGGATGATCAGGAGGCCCATTCCCGGCCACTGGAATACCGTTTCCGTGATGATCGAGAAGGCGAGGAGCGCGCCGATCTGCAGGCCCATGATGGTGATCACGGGGACGAGGGTGTTCTTGAGGGCGTGCCCGAAATTGATCGAGCGCTGGCGCAGGCCGCGCGCCCGGGCGAACTTGATGTAGTCGGTGCGCAGCACCTCCAGCATTTCCGCGCGAACGAGGCGCATGATCAGCGTGAGCTGGAACAGGGCGAGCGTGATCGCGGGGAGGATGAGATGGCTCCAGCCGCGCGCCGTGAGGAAGCTCGTTTCCCAGGCGCCGATGCTCGTGAGCCCTCCGCGCCCGAATGTCGGCAGCCAGCCGAGCGTTACGCCGAAGAGCAGGATCAGCAGGATGCCGATCAGGAAGGTGGGCAGCGAGATTCCCACCAGCGAAACGGTGAGAAAGACGCGCGACAGCCAGGAGTTCCGGTTCAGCCCGGTATAGACCCCCATCGGCACCCCGACGGCGACGGCGAGGATCGCCGAGACGAAGACGAGTTCCAGCGTCGCGGGAAGCCGCGAGGCGATGAGCTCGTTGACGGGGCGGCCCATGCGATAGGATTGTCCAAACTCGCCCTGCACGGCGTTTCCGACCCATTTCCCGAACTGGACCGGAACCGGGTCGTTGAGCCCGAGCGCTTCGCGCGCGGCGAGACGCTGCTCCGTCGTGGCCTCGGGTCCCAGCATGTTGTTGACCGGATCGCCGACGAACTGGAACAGCGAAAAGGATATCATGGCGACGACGAGCATGACGAAAACCGCCTGCACGAGCCGCTGGACGATGAAGTCGAGCATCGGCGAACCCTTTGAACCTCTTGCCGCACTTCCCGTGCCATTGCGGCGGGAACGACTCGGCGAAGGGGGCTTCCCTCTTACTGATGGCCTCTTGGCCGATTCCGGATTCCTTGCGCGCCGGGCGCGAAGCTGGCGCGCCGGCCACCGGATCGGGCAACTCCGCCCCGAGAGCAAGAGCCCCTAGAAACACGGCCCGGGGCGCAACGCCCCGGGCCGGTCATTCGTGTCCGCGCCCGATCAGTCCTTCAGGCGGACGTAGCGCAGGTCGACATCGTTGAACGGACGCTGCTCGATGCTCTCGACGCGATCCGTGCGCACGGCCCAGGCAAGAGCCTGCTGGTGCAGCGGCAGGTGCCCGACATCGTCCTTGTGGATCTTGAAGGCCTCGCTGATCAGCCCGTTGCGCTTCTCCTGGTCGACGGTGACCGCGATTTCGCTGACGAGTTCCTCGACACGCGGATTGGTGTAGCGCCCCGAGTTCCACGTTCCACGGCCTTCGCCGTCAAGCGACATGATGTTCATCAGGGTGTTGAGCGAGTCGTAGGTGCCGGGCGTCCAGCCGAGCATGTAGAAGCTCGTGTTGTATTTCTCTGCCGCGCCGATCTTGTTGAAGTGCAGCGAAAGCGTCTGGGCGTTGAGCGTGGCGTTGATGCCGATGCGGCGCAGCATCGGAATGACCGCCGAGCAGATCGCCTCGTCATTGACGTAGCGGTCGTTCGGGCAGTCGAGCGTCACCGGGAAACCGTCCGCGTAGCCGGCCTCGGCCAGGAGCTCACGCGCGCGGTCGGGGTTGAACTCGTACGGCTCGTTCAGGTCCGGGTCGAAGCCGACGATGCCGGGCGCGACCATGAGGCCGGTCGGCGTCGAGGCGCCGCGCATGACCACGCGCTGGATTGCCTTGAGGTCGATCGCATGGGCGAAGGCCTGGCGCACGCGCTGGTCCTTGAACGGGTTCTTGCCTGAACCCGGCATGTCCATCAGCTCGTCGCGATGCTGGTCGAAGCCGAGGAAGATTGTGCGCAATTCGGGGCCCTGCATCACCTGGATATCCGCCTCGCCCTCGAGACGCGGGACATCCTGCAGGGGGACCGGGTACATCATGTCGATCTCGCCCGACAGGATCGCCGCCACGCGGGTGGCGTCGTTGCCGATCGGCATGAAGATGGCGCGATCGATGTTGTCGGTGCGATCCTCGTGGCCCCACCAATCCTCGTTGGGGACCATGACGAGCTGGTTGTCCTGCGACCATTCGACCAGCTTGTAGGGGCCCGTGCCGTTGGCGTTCAGGTTGGCGAAGTTTGTCGAGCCGGCGGCGACGGTGACCTGGAAGGCGTTGTTCTCTTCCGTGAACTCCTCGTCGACGATGAAGAACAGCGACAGGTTCTGCAGGAGGACAGGATCCGGACCCTTCGTGATGATGCGGATCGTATGGTCGTCGATCTTCTCGATATCCTCGACATTTGCAAGGAAGTTCCGCATCTCCGAGCCGTCCTGCGTGATGCGGCGGAAGCTGTAGAGCACGTCGTCGGCGGTAAAGGGCCTGCCGTCGTGGAAGGTGACGCCCTCGCGGAGCTTGAACTCCCAGGTGACCTCGTCGATGTTCTCCCAGGACACGGCCAGGTCCGGATCGAGGCTGAGGTCGTACTTGCGGTGGACGAGAGCGCCGTAGATCATGCCCTTCATGGCGTTCGTCGTGCCGTGGTTGTGCATGTGCGGGTCGAGCCCGAGGATGTCCCCCGTCGTCGCGTAGCGGAATACGCGCTCCTGCGCCGATGCGCCGAAGCTGACCAGCGCCATCGCCGCGACCGAGGCGATCAGCATACCTTTACGGATCATTGTCGTTGTCCTCCAACTGAACTTTGCAGCTTTGTCGTTCACCCGGTGATCTTCGCCACCTGTAGATCGGACCGGAGCTTATGGACAGCCTCGACAACACGCAACTCCCGCTTTGCAGGATTCGACAGGATTTGTAGTGAATTTGCGTGAGTTGGCGATCTTTCCCTTCGGAGAGCGGCGTTTCCCGGCCGAGTGAGCCGTAATTTGCCGAGCCGTGCGTGAGGCGCGGCAGTCGATCTGTGTGTTTGCCCCACATCACATGCGCGCACGGGATGTTGACGGCGGACGCGGCGCGACCATGATCGCCGGGCTACGAGATTCCGCTTGAGCGAGAGGAAGGACCCCATGCCCGTCATCAACCGCGTCGCCGACTTGGCCGACGAGATCGCCGTCTGGCGCCGTGACTTTCACGAGAACCCCGAGCTGCTTTTCGACGTTCATCGCACGGCCGGCATCGTCGCGGAGAAGCTGAAGGAATTCGGCTGCGACGAGGTCGTGACCGGGATCGGGCGCACCGGCGTCGTCGCGGTCATCCGGGGGCGCAGCAATGCATCGGGAAAGGTGATCGGCATCCGGGCGGACATGGACGCGCTGCCGATCGAGGAGGCGACCAACGTGCCCCACAAGTCGAAGGTTCCGGGAAAGATGCATGCCTGCGGCCATGACGGCCACACGGCGATCCTGCTAGGCGCCGCCAAGTATCTCGCCGAGACCCGCAATTTCGACGGCACTGCCGTGATGATCTTCCAGCCGGCGGAGGAAGGCGGCGGCGGCGGCGACGAGATGGTCAAGGACGGGATGATGGAGCGCTTCGGCATCCAGGAGGTCTACGGCCTCCACAACATGCCGGGCATCCCCGTAGGCTCCTTCGCGATCAAGCCCGGCCCGCTGATGGCCGCGGCGGACCGCTTCACGATCACGATCGAGGGCAAGGGCGGGCACGCGGCGCGCCCGCATGAATGCGTGGACACGATCCTCGTCGCGACGAACGTGATCACCGCATTGCAGGGAATCGTCTCGCGCAACGTCGATCCGCTCGAATCCGCGGTTATCTCCGTCTGCTCGATCAAGGCCGGTGAGGCCTTCAACGTGATCCCGCAGACCGCGACGCTGCTCGGCACGTGCCGCACGCTGACCGAAGAGGTTCGTGATCTCTGCGAAAAGCGCATCGCGGAGACCGTCCACGGCATCTGCGCGGCCTATGGCGCCACGGCGAAGGTCGATTACGAACGCGGCTATCCCGTCACCGACAACCATCCGGAACAGACCGACTTCATCGTCAAGGTCGCCGAGGAGGTCGCGGGCGAAGGCAAGGTGGACACCTCGATCGTCCCGCTGATGGGCGGCGAGGACTTCTCGTTCATGCTCCTGAGCCGCCCCGGCGCCTATATCTTCCTCGGCAACGGCGACACGGCGGGCGTGCACCACCCGGCCTACGATTTCGACGACAACGCCATTCCCTACGGCGTTTCGCTCTGGGCGAAGCTCGTCGAGACCGCGATGCCCGCGCGCTGAGGCGCGAGCCGTCCGCGGCGGGCTCTCCGCCGCGGGCGTGCCTGTTACCGCCTGCGCCCCTCGCTCGCCCCCGCGTCCGCCTGCCGGATCGCGGACCAGGTGTCCTGCTGGCTCACCATGGCGCGGATCGAGTCCATCGAGGCCCGGACTTCCGCCGGAGGCAGATCCCGGGCGAGGACGGTCTCGGCTTCGCGGAACTTGCCCTGCAGGCCGAGCACGAGGGCGAGGTTCTGGCGCACGCGCTGATCGGCGCCCGGCTTCGCGGCGGCCTGCGTGAGGATCTCCTCCGACTGCGGCAATTCGCCGGAAAGGGCAAGGGACAGACCGAGATTCGACATCACGCTTGGCTCATCCGGCTGCAGGCGCAGGGCCGCCTCGTAATATTGGCGCGCCCGCGCGCCATCGCCGAGTTGGTCGGCGACGGTGCCTTGCGCTGAGAGGATGCGCCAGTCCGGGCGTTCTGGGAGATGCGCGCGTGCAAGCACCGTCTCCGCCTCCGCGAATCGACCGACATCGGCCAGCGCGCGCCCGTAGGCGCCCATCAGCTCGAGATGATCGCCGTTGCGAAGCGCGGCCTGCTGCAGCACGGCAACCGCCTGGGCGCGCTGGTCGAGACGGCGCAGGGCAGCCGCATAGGCAATCGCGGCGGCGGGGTCCTCGGGATTGCGCGCGTGCCGTTCGGCGAGCCCGTCCGCATGCTGGCGCGCCGCGTCCTCGCTCATCACCTGGGGCGTCACGGACGCGTCGATGGAGCCGGTCGTCGCCGGCGACCGGTTGAGGCAGCCTGCGGTGGAGGCCGCCAGCAGGGCGACGGCGCAGAGCATCGCCACCCGGCCGGAGAATGACCGTTCCGGGAGCCGTCGCGGCGGGCGGATGAGCGCGAGGGGCATGGCCATTGCTGCAACTCCTTGGGCCGGGGGATGCGCGGCCCCGGCGACTCGCTTGTGCAATCCCCTCGTCAATAGGCGGTTAACCCTAACGTCGCGTTAATCGCCGTCCCGCCAAGCAAGCGAGGCGTTGATGCCAAGCCGGTTTGCCTTGCGCCCGCGCTTGCGCTTTTCGCGGAGCGGGGGAATATCGTGGCGCAAGGCAGGAGAACTCATGTCGCATCCCCTCATCGAGATCGACCGGTCCCGCGAGGCCGTGCCCGTCCACCTCGTTGACCAGACGTCGTTCGCGGCGGTCAAGGCGGAATTGCCGGCCTTCGCCCGCGCCTTCGCCGAAGCCCAGGCCTTCGACCCCAAGCCCGGCGCGCATTGCGTCCTCCCCGACGAGACGGGGGGGATTGCCTGCGTCCTCTTCGGCGTCGAGGAACCCGAGGCGAAGCATCGCGACCCCTTCCTCGTCGGCAAGCTGCCGACTCTGCTGCCGCCGGGGCTCTACGCGATCGCAGGAGCGGACGAGACGATGGTGCTCGCGTGGCTGCTCGGCGCCTATTCCTTCGACCGCTACCGCAAGCGCAAGGAGCGCGCCGTGCGCCTGCGGGAGCCCGAGGGGGTGGATGCGCTTGCGGTGGGGCGAATCGCCCAGGCGGTGACCCTCGGACGCGACCTCATCAATATGCCGGCGAACGATCTCGGGCCCGAGGGCATCGCCGCCGCAGCCGTGGATCTCGCCCATCGCCACGGGGCGAGCGTGCGCATCATCGAGGGCGAGGACCTCCTCGCACAGAACTTCCCCATGATCCACGCCGTCGGGCGCGCCTCGCCACGGGCCCCGCGGCTGATCGACCTCGTCTGGGGGCGCGACGACGCGCCGAAGGTGGCGCTGGTGGGCAAGGGGGTCGCCTTCGACACGGGCGGGCTCAACATCAAGCCCGATGCCGCGATGTCCCTGATGAAGAAGGACATGGGCGGCGCGGCCGCCGCCATCGCCGCCGCCGAGATGATCATGGCCTCCGGGCTGAACCTTCGCCTGCGGCTCCTCATTCCCGCCGTCGAGAATGCGATCTCGGGCGCATCCTTCCGCCCCGGCGACGTGCTGGCGAGCCGCAAGGGCCTGAGCGTCGAGATCGGCAACACCGATGCGGAGGGACGGCTGATCCTCGCCGACGCCCTGGCCCTCGCGGACGAGGAGGAGCCGGAGCTGATCGTGGACTTCGCGACGCTGACGGGAGCGGCGCGCGTCGCCCTGGGGCCGGACCTGCCCCCCTTCATGACGGATGACGACGCGCTCGCCGCCGATCTGGCGAGGCTCGGCGCGGCGGTCAACGATCCCGTCTGGCGGCTGCCGCTCTGGGCGCCCTATGCGGAGATGCTGCGATCGAAGATCGCCGACATCAATCACATTTCCGGCGGACCCTTCGCCGGCTCCATCACCGCCGCCCTGTTCCTGAGGCGCTTCGTCGAGAAGGCGAAATCCCATGTCCATTTTGACATCTATGGCTGGAATCCCGCCGCGAAGCCCGGCCGTCCCCTCGGCGGGGAGGTCCAGGCGGCGCGGCTCGTCCATGCCCTGCTTCGCGAGCGTTATCCGGAGGTATAATCGAAGGTTGCAGTTTGTTTCGAATACGTTAAGATTACGGAGCCGAAACGAACGGGTCACTTCCATGTCGATCGCGTTGCGTCATCTGCAAGCACTGACCCTGTGGCGGGATGTCAATCTTGGGCTCGTGTGCGACAGCGAGGCCGATCTCTCGTCCCGCCAGATCGCCCTTCTCCTCACCATCTATCTCGACGCCCCGCCGCATACGGTACGCGGCCTCGCCCGCAAGCTCTCCGTCAGCAAACCCGTTATCACCAGGGCTCTGGATACGCTGGGGAAGCTCGGTTTCGTCGGGCGGCGGCGCGACGACAGGGACAGGCGCAACGTCATCGTGCAAAGGACCGTCGCGGGGGCGATCGCCGTCGAACGGCTGGCCGACCGGATCATAGGCTCGGCGCGGGAGCTCGCATGACATCCCTCGACCGCCGAACCACCGCCGCGCGCCCCGATCTCGCCGACGAACGCCTGCGCGGGATCGTCGAGGCCGCGCGCTTCGTCGCGGGCAAGGCCCGCCGGGTCGCCGCGCCGGCGGCGGCGCTGCGGGGGGAGCCGCGTCCGGACATGCCGATGGACACCGAGTTGCTGATGGGCGAGCCCTTCACCGTCTTTGACGAGAACGACGAAGGCTGGGCCTGGGGGCAGAGCGGCGCGGACGGCTATGTCGGCTGGGTGGCGAGCGAAGCGCTGGGTTCCTCGGATCCCGAGCCGACGCACCGGGTCGCGGCCCTGCGCAGCTTCGTCTATCCCGGTCCGAGCCTCAAGCTTCCGGCGCAGGCCTGCCTGAGCCTCAATGCGGAGGTTGCGGTTCTGGCGCGCGAGAACGGCTACGCGCGGCTTGCGGGCGGCGGCTTCGTCCACGACGGCCATCTCGCGCCCCGCGCATCCCGCGAGCCGGATTTCGTCGCCGTCGCCGAGCGCTTCCTGCACACGCCCTATCTCTGGGGCGGCAAGACGAGCATCGGGCTCGATTGCTCCGCGCTCGTGCAGATGTCGCTGAGGGCCGCCGGCGTTTCGGCCCCGCGTGATTCGGACATGCAGGAGCGCGAACTGGGCGATCCCGTCGCCTTCGACGAGGCCCTCGCCGGATTGCGCCGGGGAGACGTCGTCTTCTGGAAGGGGCACGTGGCGATCATGCGCGATCCGCTCACGATGATCCACGCCAACGGGTATCACATGGCGGTTGCAATCGAGCCCCTGCGCGAGGCGCGCGACCGCATCGCGCAGAAAAGCTTCGGCCCGGTCACCGCGATCCGCCGCCTCTCCACGAATCGGTAAAGACCATGCGCTATTGTGATGCGCATGAGCCACGATGATTCATACGATGCCCCGTCACGGCGCCGCCTCCTTGCGGGCGCGGTCGGTGCGGCGGCGCTGCTTAACATCCCGCAGGCCCATGCGGCGGCGCCTTCCCTCGCCGCAAGCGCATTGGGGCTGCGGCCCGACGACCCGGCAGACCAGACGCTGGCCCTTGAGCAGGCGATGCGGGCCGCCGCGGAGGCGGGGCGCGCGCTTTCCCTCGAGCCGGGCGTGTATCGCATTGCCGGGGCGCGTCTGCCGGACGGCGCAATCCTGGCCGGAACGCCGCGAACGGTGCTGAGGCAGGCGGGAGACGGACCGATCCTGCGGGGGGAGGGGCTCGCGGGCGTTTCACTGACAGGCCTGTCGCTGCGGGGCGAGATCGGGCGCGACGCGCCGCTCGTTGCGCTGGAGGGGGTGGCGCAGGCCCGGCTGCGCGATCTCGCGGTGACCGGGGCCTTCAAGATCGCCCTGCGCCTCGAGGCCTGCGGCGGGCGGATCGAGGGCTGCCGGATCGACAATGCCGACGTTGCGATCTTCGCCATCGATTCGACGGGGCTCGCCATCATCGGCAATGAGATATCCGACTGCGCCAATAACGGCATCCAGGTCTGGCGTTCGCAGAAGGGGTATGACGGCACGCAGGTTCTCGCCAACCGCATCTTGCGCATCCGCTCCGATCGCGGCGGCTCGGGCGAGTACGGCAACGGCGTCAACGTCTTCAGGGCGGGACATGTGCTGGTCGCCGACAACGTGATCCGAAACTGCTCCTTCTCGGCCGTGCGCAACAATGCCGGGGACGGCGTCCAGATCGTCGCCAATAATTGCGCCGAACTCGGCGAGGTCGGCCTGTTCACGGAGTTCGGCTTCGAAGGCTGCGTCATCGCCAACAACCTGGTGGAGAAGGCCGCGACCGGCATCGTCTCGACCAATTTCAACGAGAAGGGCCGCCTGAGCGTCATCTCGGGCAATATCGTCCGGGGCGCGTTCCGCCGTCCCGATCCGCTTTCCGGCGAGATCACCTACGGGCGGGGGATTTTCGCGGAGGCGGATACCGCGATCACCGGCAATGTCGTGGAGGACGCCGAGAGCTCCGCGATCGGCATCGGCTGGGGGCCCTATCTGCGGGACGTCAGCGCGAGCGGCAACGTCCTGCGGAACTGCGCTGTCGGCATCGCGGTGAGCGTCGCCGAGGGAGCGGGGCGGGCGCAGATCGCCAGCAACATCATCGCCGGCGCGCGCGACGGGGCGATCGTGGGCTTTCGCTGGCGGGAGCGCGCGACAGGGGACCTGCTCGCGGAGGCCTCGGGCGGCCATCCGTCGATCGCGCTTTCGGGCAACATCGCCCACTGAGCGCGTCCGCAGGTGAAAAGTTAAGCTTGGCGATTGGCATTTTCGCGCTTAATCGAGAAGCTGACATCATCACCCCGCGCCGAACGGCCGGGCAGAAGAAGGTTCGCGAAGATGCCATTCTCGCTTGGTTTCGACCTGTTCGTCGTCGTCCTCGTCCTGCTCGTGATCGTGACGATCGCGCTCGGCGTCCGCACCGTGCCGCAGGGATACAGGTACACCGTCGAGCGTTTTGGCCGCTATTCGCGCACCCTCGGCCCCGGTCTCGGCCTGATCATTCCGTATGTGGAGAGTGTCGGCCAGAAGGTGCTCGTGATGGAGCAGGTGCTCGACATCCCAAGCCAGGAGGCCTTCACGAAGGACAATGCCGGCGTCACGATCGACGCGGTCGCCTTCTTCCAGGTGCTCGACGCCGCGCGGGCGTCGTATGAGGTCAATGACGTCAAGCAGGCTATGCTGATGCTGACGATGACCAATATCCGCACCGTCGTCGGCTCGATGGATCTCGACGAACTGCTCTCGAACCGCGACACCATCAACGACCGGCTCCTCGCGATCCTCGATTCGGCGGCGACGCAGTGGGGCACCAAGGTCACCCGCGTCGAGATCAAGGACATCCTCCCCCCGGCCGATCTCGCCAACGCGATGGCGCGCCAGATGAAGGCCGAGCGCGAGAAGCGCGCGGCGATCCTCGAGGCGGAAGGCGCGCGCAACTCGGAGATCCTGCGCGCGGAGGGCCGCAAGCAGGCCGCGATCCTCGAGGCGGAAGGCCGCAAGGAGAGCGCCTTCCGCGACGCCGAGGCCCGGGAACGCTCCGCCGCCGCGGAAGCGGAGGCCACCACCATGGTCAGCGCCGCGATCGCCCGTGGCGACCTAGCCGCCGCGAACTTCCTCGTCGCCGAGAAGTATATCGCGGCCCTCGAGCAGTTCTCGAACTCGCCGAACCAGAAGGTGATCATCGTGCCGATGGAGCTGAGCTCGCTTGCCGGGACGCTGGGCGGCATCGCCGAGATCACGAAGAGCGTCTTCGGCCCCGACGCCCCGCCCCGCCGGGCCGCGAGCCTGCCGCCGGCGGCCGAATGATCGCATTGCGTGACCGCTTCATGCGCGGAGGAAAAGCGCCATGGTCGCCTACATCTTCACCAATCTCGGCCCCTGGACCTGGGGCATCCTCGGGCTGCTGCTCATCGGCATCGAGCTTTTTGCTCCCGGGGCCTTCATGATCTGGCTCGGCATCGCGGCCATCGCGACGGGGATCACCGTCTGGCTGTTCGGGCTCGGCTGGCAGGCGGGGATGCTCGTCTACGCACTGCTGGCGCTCGTCGCCGTCGTGTTCGGGCGCTGGCTCAATCTCCGCATCCGTCAGGCCGACGACGAGGTTGCCCTGAACCGCTCCGATCGCGACCTCGTCGGCCGCGTCTTTCGCCTCGACGCGCCTCTGATGGAGGGTGAAGGCCGGCTCCGCGTCGCCGATTCCTCCTGGCGGATCACCGGCCCTGACATCGAACAGGGCGCGCATGTCCGGGTGGTGCGCATAGACGGCGCGACCCTCGTCGTCGAACCGGTGTGACGCCGGCGGAAAACATGACCGATTACCGGCCTGTGATCGAGCGTCTCGTCGACGGGCTGGAGGACGCCTCCGCCTCCGGGCGCGCCCGCGCCTACGGAAGGGCCCGCGCGGCCCTCGCCGACCAGCTCGACAGGCTTGACCCGCGACCCGCACCGAGCAGCGTCATCACGGAGCAGGCCGCCCTCGAGGAGGCGATCGCCGCGGTCGAGGCGGACCGGCTGCAGGAGGCGGCGAGGCGCGCGGCCGCCGCCGGCGCCGCCGATGAGCCCGCGGCGGATCGTCACCGGCTCCATGAGGACGCGATCGCCCTCGTGCTCGGGCCGCTCCTCGTCGCGCTGGGCATTCAGTTCTACACTCAGGCCGAAATCCTCACGAGCGGGATGGCGGGGCTGGCGTTGCTCCTGTCCTTCATCACCTCCCTCGAATTCCCGATCATCTTCTTCGCTATCAACGTGCCCTTCTTCGGGATCGCCGTCTGGCGGCTCGGCTGGCGGCCGACCCTGCGCACCTTTCTCGCCATCGCCTTCGTCTCGCTCTTCTCCCGCCTGACGCCGGAATGGATCGTCATCGACTCGCTGCAGCCGGTCTATGCCGCCGTGTTCGGCGGCGCCGTGATGGGGCTCGGGCTGCTCGTGCTCTTCCGTCACCGGACGGGCCTCGGGGGGATCAACCTGATCGCCATCTACCTCCAGGAGAGGTACGGAATCCGCGCCGGATATTTCCAGCTCGCCGTCGATGGAGCGATCCTCGCCGCCGCGCTCTTCGTCCTCCCGCCGGAGAAGCTGGCCCTCTCCATCCTGGGGGCCTACATCCTCAACATGATCCTCGCCATGAACCATCGGCCCGGCCGCTATACGGGCTTCAGCTGATCTTCAAATCGCCCTGATTCAGGCCGATGAGGGCCATGGCGGGCTCGCCTCTTGACCTTCGCCGCGCTATCCCGCAGAAGGCGTTGCAAGGTTTTGAACGCCCCGGCCTTGCGCCGGGGCTTTGCGTTTCAGGGACGGAAGACATGGCGAACGTGGTCGTCGTAGGCGCCCAGTGGGGCGACGAGGGCAAGGGCAAGATCGTGGACTGGCTGTCGAGCCAGGCCGACGTGGTCGTGCGCTTCCAGGGGGGGCACAATGCTGGCCACACCCTCGTCATCGGGGAGAGCGTCTACAAGCTCTCGCTCCTGCCCTCGGGCGTGGTCCGCAAGGACAAGCTCGCCGTGATCGGCAACGGCGTCGTGCTCGACCCCTACGCCCTCGTCTCGGAGATCGAGCGGCTGGCGGAGCAGGGCGTCGCGATCAGCCGCGACAACCTGCGCATCGCCGACAATGCGACGCTGATCCTCTCGCTCCACCGCGAACTCGACGCCCTGCGCGAGAGCGGCGCCTCGGGCGGCACGAAGATCGGCACGACGAAGCGCGGCATCGGCCCGGCTTATGAAGACAAGGCGGGACGCCGCGCGATCCGCCTCAACGATCTCGAGGACCTCGACGCGCTGCCCGCCAAGATCGACCGCCTGCTCGGCCATCACAACGCCCTGCGCCGCGGCTTCGGCCTGCCGGAATATTCGGCCGCGGAAATTTACGAGGAACTCGCGGCCGTGGCGCCGAAGGTGCTGCCCTACATGGACGCCGTCTGGCGGCTTCTCGACGAGAAGCGCCGCGCCGGCAGCCGCATCCTGTTCGAGGGCGCGCAGGGCGCCCTGCTCGATGTGGATCACGGCACCTATCCCTTCGTCACTTCCTCCAATACCGTCGCCGGCCAGGCCGCCACGGGGTCCGGCCTCGGCCCGGGGGCCGTTGGCTACGTCCTTGGAATCGCGAAGGCCTACACGACCCGCGTCGGCGAGGGGCCTTTCCCGACGGAACTTCACGATGCCGTCGGCGAGCGGATCGGCGAGCGCGGGCGCGAATTCGGCACCGTCACCGGGCGCAAGCGGCGCTGCGGCTGGTTCGACGCGGTGCTCGTCCGCCAGACGGTGCGCACCAGCGGGATCGACGGGATCGCCCTCACCAAGCTCGACGTGCTCGACGGCTTCGACACGATCAAGGTCTGCACCGGCTACCGGCTCGACGGCGAGGTCATCGACCATTTTCCGGCGGGACAGAACGCCCAGGCGCGGGTCGAGCCGATCTACGAGGAATTCGAAGGGTGGTCCGGCTCCACCGCCGGGGCGCGCTCCTGGGCCGATCTTCCGGCCCAGGCCGTGAAATACGTGCGCTACATCGAAGAACTGATCGGAGCGCCGGTGGCGCTGCTTTCCACCAGCCCCGAGCGCGAGGACACGATTCTCGTGGAAAATCCGTTCGAGGCTTGACCGGAGCGGGCACTCTCAGGACATTACGCATCGCAGATGGCTGATTACTATCCTCTCATCTCCCGGGCCGTGCAGGGCCTCTCCGACCAGTCGCCCGAGATGCGCGGCGCGGTTTTCGACCGCGCGCGCACGGCCCTGCTGGAACAGTTGCGGTCGCTCGATCCGCCGCTTGCCGAGGAGGAGATCGAGCAGGAGCGCGAGGCCCTCGATTCGGCCATCGCAGCGATCGAGGCGGAATACACCGTCGCGGAGGCCGAACCGGACGACGCCGGTTACGATGCCGCAGGCGAGCCGGCGGAGGAGTGGCGTCCCGATTCGCAGCAGGACAGCTGGCGACGGCCGCCGGAGGAGCCTGCGGCGGCCGAGTCGGACTATCCGGAACCGCAATACCTGCCACAGCACCTGCCGCCCGAGCCCGAAGATCCGGGACCGGCGATGACGGCGCGGGAGGAAGTGGACGAGGACGAGGCGCGCCAGCCCCAGGGCTTCACCCTGCCGGGCGCCAAGGCGGCGGGAGAGATGCCTCCGCCCCCGTCCGCGCCGGAGCGGACGACCGAGCGCAAGCGCCCAAGGGTCGACAGCGTATCGCCGCGCGCCGCTTCCGGCGGCGGGCTGCGCGCCGCGATCGTGGCCGCGAGCCTCGTTCTGGTCATCGGCGCGATCGCCTTTGTCGCCTACTGGCTGTCGAACAGCCCGGCGGACGAGCCCGCCCCGGCTCCCGTGGTCGAGGCGCCGCCGGTCGGCGAAGACGGCAAGATCGCGGAGCGCATCGGCGGGGATCCGGAGCCGACCGCCAGCGCGAATCCGCAATCCGCTGCCGCGCCGGCGCCGCCCGCATCCGATGTCGGGGCGTCCGGCCAGGTGGCCGTGGCCCAGCGCGCGATCCTCTATGAGGAGGATCCGGTCAACCCGGCCGGGGAGCCGCGCGCCGCGGCGGGCACCGCGATCTGGAATCTCGATCCGCCGGCAGCCGGCGCGACAGATCCTTCCCTGCGCGCGACGGTGCAAATTCCCGACGCGGCCATGACGCTGACGATGACGATGCGGCGCAACCTCGACCCGACGCTCCCGGCGTCGCACACGATCGAGCTCGCCTTTTCGCCGACGCAAGATGCGAGCCGCAACGTGCGCGATGTCGGGTTGCTGCATCTCAAGGACGAGGAAACGATTCGTGGCGCGCCCGTGGCCGGGCTTCCGGTGCCGGTGAAGGACAATTTCTTCCTGATCGGGCTCTCGAACATCCCGGCGGACATCCAGCGCAACACGATGCTGCTCACGACGCGCAACTGGATCGAGATCCCGTTCCGCTTTGCCGCGGGCCAGCGCGCCATCGTGAGCTTCGAGAAGGGCGCATCCGGGGAGCAGGCGATCACCCGCGCCTTCCAGGCCTGGGACGGGGTCGCGACCGCCCGCTGACGCGTTGCGCCGGGGAGCCTGAGCGCGGCGGAGGTGCCGCGCCCTCAGCGCATGCCGTATTCCGGCTCCTCGATCGCGGCGAGGTTCTTCTTCACGGCTTCCTGAACCTTCTCGAAGGCGCGCACCTCGATCTGGCGCACGCGCTCGCGGGAGACGCCGAATTCAGTCGAGAGATCCTCGAGGGTAATCGGATCTTCCGACAGCCGGCGGGCCTCGAAGATACGCCGCTCGCGCGGGTTGAGGATGGTGAGCGCCTCACGCAGGGCCGCTGAGCGGTTCTGCCCCTCCTCCTGGGCGGCGAGGATCGATTCCTGGCTCGCGCTGTCGTCAACGAGCCAGTCCTGCCATTCGCCCTCGCCCTCCTCGCGCAGGGGCGCGTTGAGCGAAGCGTCTCCGCCGAGACGGCGGTTCATGTCGATGACGTCCTGCTCGGTGACGCCGAGGCGCGTGGCGATCTCCTTGACCTGCTCCGGCCGCAGGTCGCCCTCGTCGAGTGCCGAGATCTTGCTCTTCGCCTTGCGCAGGTTGAAGAACAGCTTCTTCTGGTTGGCCGTCGTGCCCATCTTCACCAGCGACCACGAACGCAGGATGTACTCCTGGATCGCCGCCTTGATCCACCACATCGCGTAGGTCGCGAGGCGGAATCCCTTGTCGGGCTCGAACCGCTTCACCGCCTGCATCAGGCCCACATTGCCTTCCGACACGACCTCCGCGATCGGCAGGCCGTAGCCGCGATAGCCCATGGCGATCTTCGCCACGAGGCGCAGGTGCGAGGTCACGAGCCGGTGCGCGGCGTCGCGGTCGCCATGCTCGCGCCAGCTCTTGGCGAGCATGTACTCCTCCGCCGGCTCCAGCATCGGAAACTTGCGAATCTCGTCCAGATACCTGGACAGGCCGCCCTCGTTGGCGAGGATCGGAAGCGTTCCTGACGACATGTTCAAACCCTCCTTGCGCTCCCCATGCGGGCGAGCCCGCGGCGACCTCCCGATGGAACGACCGCCGCGGCGATAGAATATCGTCTGGCGGCGTGGCCGAACAGTTACGGATTCGACAGGTTCGTTCACATAAACGCGTGAACGTCGCATCCGTTCGTCCGTGCGGAGGAGAGTAGGGCGCGCCCTCCCCCAGCAGGCCGGGTCGTCGCCGACGAATCTCCATTATTTACGGCATTGCGCGCAACGCGTCCAGCAAACGCAGGAAATCCGGGGGCGGGGGGGTCTCGAAATGCAGGGTCTCGCCGCCTGAAGGATGCTCGAAGCCGAGCAGCGTCGCGTGCAGCGCCTGCCGCCCGAGGGCGTCGAGCGCATCGCGCGCCGCCTCGGGCAGGAGGGCCGCCTTGGTCCTGAATCCCGAGCCGTAGAGCGCGTCAGCGAGCAGCGGATGGCCGCGATGCGCCATATGGACGCGTATCTGGTGGGTGCGGCCCGTCTCGAGTTCGCAGCGCACGAGGCTCGCGACCGGCTGCCCCTGCGCAGGGAAGGTCTCGAGCACCTCGAAATGGGTGATGGCCTCGCGTCCCCGTCCCGGCGCGACGACACTCATCTTCTCGCGGTTGTGCGAGGAACGCTCGATCGCCGCGTCGATCGTCCCGCGCGGCCGGTCGGGGGCGCCCCAGCACAGGGCGAGATAGGCGCGCTCCAGCGGCCCCGTGCGGCCGTGATCCGCGAATTGCGCGGCGAGATGACGATGCGCGTGATCGTTCTTCGCGACGACGAGAAGCCCGCTCGTGTCCTTGTCGAGCCGGTGAACGATGCCCGGCCGCCTGACCCCGCCGATGCCGGAGAGGCTGTCGCCGCAATGGGCGATCAGGGCGTTGACGAGGGTTCCCGTCTCGTGCCCGCCGGCGGGATGCACCACGAGCCCGGCGGGCTTGTCGATGACGACAAGATCGTCGTCCTCATGGATGATGACGAGCGGGATCGCCTCGCCCGCCGGTTCGGGAGGCGCGGCGGGGGGAATGTCGAGGGCGATCGCGGCTCCCGGCTGCACCTTGAGGGAGGGGGAGAGGGCGGGCTTGCCCGAGACCCGTGCGCGGCCTTCCCGGATCAGGTCCTGGATCCGGGCGCGGGAGAGATCGGGCAGGGCGCGGGCCAGCACCCGGTCCAGCCGCTCAGCCCCGTCCTCATGCACCAGCTCGCGGGTTCCGCCGCCTTCGATCGATTCCACAGCGCATCCCATCCGCCCCGACCGGGGCTCCAAAATAAAAATCGCGAGGGGCTTGTCGGCTCCCCCGCGGATCGATATACGAACAGCCTTCCACTGGAAAGCTCCCTTCGTCTAGTGGCCTAGGACGTCGCCCTCTCACGGCGAAAACAGGGGTTCGAGTCCCCTAGGGAGCGCCAGAATCTCCAGAAACTCCGCGTCATCCAGCGATTCGTTGTCGCCTAAAGGATTCGTTTCCCCTTAGGTGTGCAAAGAAGGTATACAAAGACGTGGCATTTCCGTCGTGGCATTTCGGCATCTGCGCTAAATCCACAGACAGCCTAAAATGGATATCTACTTCTTTCGCAGGGGAATTTTTTTGGCGATCCGGCTCCTGCTGGGCAAGGGTAGTATCTATCGCGAAAGTTCCGGAACGAAGATCCGGGCGCCGGCTGGGAGTGAGTTGGCAATGAACGGCTGGATAACGCGATCAGTTTTCTGAAGCATGGACGGGTGAAAGTCTGACAAATGATGACTCCGCGCGACGGAGAATTTGATTTGTGATAAAAAGGGTCATGCTCCAGTTTTCCTTCGGAGGCGGCAGATGGCTCTCATTATCCGCGAGGCGATCGACACGGAGGATAAGCTAAGGGCGATCCTCCCGCGCCGCAATGGCAACGCCAGCAAGAAGGATCACAATCGAATAAACGAAGTCGCTGCGGCATTTATTGCCTGCTCGCCGTATGCGATGATCTCGTCGGCTGGCGCAGACGGAAGCCACGACATTTCGCCGAGAGGAGATGCTCCGGGATTTGTTTATGTATATGATGAAAAGACGCTGATCATCCCTGATCGACTCGGCAATCATCGTCTCGATACATTTGAAAATTTGCTTGTCGATCCAAAGGTCGGACTGTTATTCCTTATCCCCGGTGCTCTGACCCCTTTTCTTCATCCAGCCGGAAGCAGAGCCGCGGCGTGAGTTTGGCGGTTTCCCGCCGTGGGAGCAACGGGCGTTCGGCGGAGCTTGT